>JAGHRD010000004.1:0-490361 GCA_017744045.1 Tropicibacter sp. R15_0
GCCCTTTTGATCACAAGGGTGGGCGGCTCTCAAGGGGGCAGCCCACCCTTGTGATCAAAAGGGCATCGGGTGCGCTTTGTGGACCTTGTCCAAAGCCGCCCAAAGCTCCGGCGATATCTCAACATCAGCCGCGCCCAGCGCATGGTCCAGTTGCGCCAAGGTGGTCGCCCCAAAAATCGACGAGGTCACAAATGGCCTCCGCGCCGACCAGGCAAAGGCCATATGCACCGGATCCATCCCGAAATCCCGGGCGACCTGCAAATAAGCGTCCACTGCATCAAATACCCGCTCCGACTTGCGCCCACCCATTTCAGCATTCAGTGACATGCGCGACCCATCCGGCACGGCCCCCCCCTGGTATTTCCCACTCAGGAACCCCGCCGCCAAGGGGGAGAAGGGCAGGAAACCAACCTCTTCATAGGTCATCAATTCCGCCAGATCCGTATCCGCCAATCGACACATCAAGGAATATTCATTCTGGATCGAAGCCACCCTTGGCCCGCCGACCCGCGCTGCCGCCGCCAACCATTGCGCGGTGCCCCAGGCACTGTCATTCGACAGGCCAAAGGCGCGGATCGTTCCCCGCTCCACTTCCTTTTGCAAGGCCCCCAGACAGTCCTCAATATCCTGAATGACCTGTTCACGGCTCATCCCGGATTTGCGCGGATCATAGCTCCAATTCTGGCGAAACATGAAACTGCCGCGATTGGGCCAGTGGAATTGATAGAGGTCGATATAATCGGTCTGCAACCGTTTCAGCGACCCTTCAATGGTTTCGGGAATGGATGTCGCGGAAATCGGGGCCCCATCGCGCGCTTGGCTGCCCGCGCCGGAATGTTTGGTCGCCAGGATCCAATCCGCCCGCTTGCCCGAAGCGGCAAACCAGTTGCCGATGATCTCTTCGGTCCTGCCGATAGTCTCCTTACGGACTGGATTGACCGGATACATTTCCGCCGTGTCCATGAAATTGATGCCACCATCCAAAGCCCGCTCAATCTGGGCATGGCTCTCAGCTTCGCTGGTCTGGGTGCCAAAGGTCATGGTGCCAAGGCAGAATTCACTGACAGCGATGCCGGTTTTCCCAAGAGTGTTTCGTTTCATCCTGTATCTCCCTCGCGCTTTTGTCGCGATGATAGCGGTGACATCCCGATTTCCAAGGGCAAGAGAGCAAAAATCAATCATTGAGAACAAAATAAGAACACGCTAACTTAACCCTATGACCGCCCATACGCTTTTATCTCGCAAAACCCACCGTCCACCGCCGGGCTTGTCGGTGATGGAACAGGCCAGCTTGCCCCTGTCGCGGGTGCATGAAATCTGTGGCCGTGCCCGGCGCAGTTGGGCGGTGCATATTGCCTCCAGACTGCTGGCAGAGCTCAGAACCGGCCCGATTTTCTGGATTTCCCCGACATGGGAACACAATCAGCTCAACACCGATGGTCTGGTCTCCCTGCTGCCGCCGCAATCGCTGATCTTCCTCTCTCCGCTTCGCGCCGAGGATATCCTGTGGAGCATGGAAGAGATCCTGCGCAGCGGGGCCGCCCCATTGGTGGTGGCTGATCTGCCCGCCCCTCCGGGCATGACCGCCGTGCGCCGCCTGCATCTGGCGGCGGAAACCGGCGCGGGCGAAGGGCGCTTTCGCCCGCTGGGCCTGCTGCTGACACCGGGAAATGGCGGTGCCCCGGGGGTCGAAACCCGCTGGCAGATGGAACCCGATCACCGCCCCGGCCAGACCCGCTGGCGGTTGGAGCGGTTGCGCGCCCGCATGGCCCCACCCAAAAGCTGGTCGCTTGATCAGCTCGGCTCACCCCCGCAGGATCATGCAGGTGGTCGAGCCGGTGGCATATAGTTTGCCATCCTCCTTGCCGCGCAACTCTCCAGTCGCCACAGCGGTCGAGCGCCCGGAATGTTGCGCAATCCCAACCGCATGAACCACAACCCCCAAAGGGATCGCCCGGGTGATATTGATCTTGTATTCCAACGTCGTATAGCCCGCCCCGGCCGGCAAAGTCGTATGCACCGCGCAGGCCATGCAACTGTCCAGGATCGCCCCATACCAGCCGCCATGCACCGTGCGCAGCGGGTTGGCGACCTCAAACTGCGGGACGCCTTCGAACACCACGCGGCCCTCTTCCGCCTCCACCGCGGCAAAGCCCAGTGTCTCACCAATAGGCGGCCCGGCCCGCTCCCCAGACACAATGCTGCGCATCATCTCCAGCCCCGGCACGGACATCAATTCCTTAGGGTCAGGATGCACTGATTTGGCGTCACTGGCGCAGGAAGAGCAATAAAGCAGGGGTTTTGGACGCGCAGGAACTGGCGGAGTCAATTGCAAGCGGTCAAAGCCGCTGCTTTGCAGCGCTTCCTGCGTCGGGACGATTTACCTGATCTTGCTCCTGAGCTGCGTTACATCAACTTGAAATACAATCAGTATTCCTGCGGTGATGTGCCTTGTCAGGAGCAAGATCAGGTAAACCAGTGGTGCCAAATCAGTGCATCCTGACCCTAGGGCTTGGCAATTCATCCAGGCTGCGGGCAATCTTGCGCTGTGACATCAACATCCTCCTGTCGCTCACGCCACTCAAACCCAGCCCGACACAACCCAAAACCCTAACGCTGCGTCACCGCCCCTTGGTTTCTCTGGGCTCAAAATATCCCGGGGAGTCCCGAGCCATGCTCGGGACGGGGCAGCGCCCCAATACAGCCAAAAGTCCCAAAACGACAAAAGAAAGTCGCAATCCCCCATGCCGGCCCAGCCCAGCAATGCGCCTATGCCCCTATGCGTATGATGATCTCCTTTGCCGCCCTCTATCTGTCGGTTGTCCTTTTGCAACTGTCCTCGGGCGGCGTGGGTCCGCTTGACGCGCTGTCGGGGCTCAAGCTGAACTTCACCACGCAGCAAATCGGTTTTCTCGGCTCAGCGCATTTCCTCGGCTTTTTCCTCGGCTGCTGGTGGGCCCCGCGCCTGATGGGCAATATCGGCCATTCCCGAGCCTTTGCGATTTTCACCGCGCTTGGCACCATGGGTATTCTTGGCCATATCCTCAGCGATAACCCATATTTCTGGGCCGCCATGCGGGTTGGACAGGGGCTGTGTATCGCGGGCAGCTACACGGTGGTTGAATCCTGGCTGCAATCAAAGGTCACCAATGACAATCGCGGGCGCGCCATGGGGACCTACCGGGTCACTGATATGTTGGCCTCTCTTGCCGCGCAGCTGATTATTTCGGTGCTCGAACCAGCCTATTACGTATCCTACACCTTGCTGGCGATGATCTGTTGCGCGGCGATCCTGCCGTTGACCTTGACCCGCGCCACCCAGCCCGAAACGCCAGACGCGCCGAGGCTCAAGCCCGGCCTGGCCTTCGCGCGCTCGCCCTTGGCGGTGGCCGGGGTGCTGGTTGCCGCGCTTTCTGGGGCGTCTTTTCGCATGGTGGGGCCTCTTTATGGCACCGGGGTGGGCCTGCAAACCTCTGACATCGCGCTCTTTCTGGCGGCCTTTGTCGCGGGGGGCGCGCTGGCGCAATACCCGGTGGGTTGGCTGGCCGATCGGTTTGATCGACGGTTTGTGTTGATCTGGCTGTCCGTCGCCGCTGTCATCAGCAGCGTTTTCACCGCCAGCGTATCTGGGCTGAACACAACGGCCATCATGCTGACTGCCGCCCTATTTGGGGCGACGACCTTTCCGATCTATTCGGTCGCCGCGGCCCATGCCCATGACTTTGCCGACAGCTCGGAACGCGTCGAACTCTCGGCCGCACTGATGTTCTGGTATGCCTGCGGAGCCATCGCCGCGCCCTGGGTCGCCTCGACCCTGATCGATGCCTTTGGCCCGCCTGCCCTATTCACCATGATCGCCTTTGGTCACGCCCTGCTGATTGTCTTTGGCCTGCTGCGGATGCGCGCCCGCCCCGGCGCGACCGAGCGCACGCCCTATGTCTATGCGCCGCGCACCTCCTTTGTGATTGGTCGTCTCATGTCGCGCTTTCGCGACAGCTCTCTGGACAAAGAAGACAAATCCAACTAGCCCTTGCCGCTTGCATCCGTTACATCAGCGCCAAACCGCACGGGACGAACAGCCATGGCACGCCATCTCATCACCTCCGCGATTCCCTATATCAACGGGATCAAGCACTTGGGCAATCTTGTGGGCTCTCAGCTGCCTGCCGATCTTTACGCCCGCTACCTGCGCGCACGCGGGCATGAGGTGATGTTCCTTTGTGCCACCGATGAACACGGCACCCCAGCCGAGCTGGCCGCCGCCAAGGCAGGCAAGCCAGTAGATGAATACTGCGCCGAGATGTGGGCCGTGCAGTCCGAAATCGCCAAAGGCTTTCGTCTGTCCTTTGACCATTTTGGCCGTTCGTCTTCTGAGCAGAACAAGAAACTGACCCAGCATTTCGCCGCGCGTCTTGACGCCGAAGGCCTGATTGCCGAGGTCAGTGAAACGCAGATGTATTCCCATGCTGATGGCCGCTATCTGCCCGACCGCTATATCGAGGGCACCTGCCCCAATTGCGGTTTTGAGGATGCGCGCGGCGATCAATGTGACAATTGCACCAAGCAGCTTGACCCGGTTGACCTGATCAATCCACGCTCGACCATTTCCGGCTCGACCGATCTGGAAATGCGCGAGACCAAGCACCTTTACCTGCGCCAGAGCCAGATGAAGGACAAGCTGGATGCCTGGATCGACAGCAAGACCGACTGGCCGGTCCTGACCACCTCGATTGCCAAGAAATGGCTGCATGATGGTGATGGCTTGCAAGATCGCGGCATCACCCGTGACCTCGATTGGGGTGTGCCGGTGATGAAGGGCGACCAGCCTTGGCCGGGCATGGAAGGCAAGGTGTTCTATGTCTGGTTTGACGCGCCCATCGAGTATATCGCCTGCGCCCAGGAATGGGTTGATGCGGGCAAAGGTGAGGATTGGGAACGCTGGTGGCGCACCGATAAGGGGGCCGATGACGTGCGTTACACCCAGTTCATGGGCAAGGATAACGTGCCTTTCCACACTCTGTCCTTCCCGACCACGATCCTTGGCTCGAACGAACCGTGGAAGCTGGTCGATTACATCAAGAGCTTCAACTATCTGAACTATGATGGCGGACAATTCTCCACCTCGCGCGGGCGTGGCGTGTTCATGGATCAGGCGCTTGAAATTCTGCCAGCCGATTACTGGCGCTGGTGGCTGCTGAGCCACGCGCCCGAAAGCTCGGACAGCGAATTCACCTGGGAAAACTTCCAGATCTCGGTGAACAAAGACCTTGCCGACGTGCTGGGCAACTTTGCCAGCCGCGTGACCAAATTCTGCCGCTCAAAGTTTTCCGAGGCCGTGCCGGCGGGCGGCACCATGGGCGCGCGTGAAGAGCAGCTGGTCGCAGACCTCACCGCCAAGGTGCAGGAATACCAGGCCCATATGGAAGCGATCGAGGTCCGTAAGGCCGCAACCGCCCTGCGTGCGGCCTGGGTTTTGGGCAACGAATACCTGCAAGAGGTCGCGCCCTGGACCACGTTCAAAACCGACCCCGATCAAGCCGCCGCCCAGATCCGTCTGGCTCTGAACATGATCCGTCTCTATGCGGTGATCTCCTCGCCCTTCATTCCCGATGCCAGCGCCGATTTGCTGACATCCATGCGGGCCGAAGATGCCACATGGCCCGATGACATCGCCGCCGCGCTGACCGCCCTGCCCGAAGGCCATGCCTTTACCGTGCCCGACGTCACCTTCCGCAAGATCACCGATACCGAGCGTGAGGAATGGCAAGAGCGCTTTGCAGGAACGCGTGACTGATCTCCACTATAGCGACCCGGATCTGGTCCCACTTTATGACCAGCACCGGGCCGCACAAGCTTTCCTGCCGCCTGGACGTCCTGCCAAGCGTGCAGGTCGTGCGACCAAAAGCGTTAACAGAGTGTGATAAAATCACGCCTAGCGAAAGCTATGGTCAGAGTGCATTGCCAAAGCCAAACACAACCTGCAATCTGCCACCAAAATAAAAACCAGTGTTTCGGGCAGAGTAAAACCATGAAAGTTTCCACAGAAACCAGCGCAGAGATCATCGATATTCTGCAGGAACGCAAGGAGCTTCCGCTTTTTCTGGAACGTGACAATCTGGTCGGGATCGAGCTGGGTGTCGCCGGTGGCTGGTATTCCAAACGCATCCTCGATACGGGCCTGTTCACCGAGCTTTACGGCGTCGACCTTTACGGCGATCATCACGACACCAAGCAATATATCGAGGCGCTCAAGCTTGTTGGCATGGGCCAACCCTATTGGCTGCTGCGCATGAGCTTTGAGGAAGCGCTGGGGGCCTTCCCGGATGAATATTTCGATTTCGTCTATATTGATGGCTATGCCCATACCGGCGAAAATCAGGGCAAGACCCTGTTTGACTGGTATCCCAAGGTGAAAAAGGGCGGCATGCTGGCCGGGCATGATTATCACAAGAAATGGCCGCTGGTGCAGGTTTCGGTCAACACATTGGCCGAGGCGACCGGTCAGCCGATCATGCGCACTTCGCTTTCCAAGAAACGCGACCCACAGGACAAATTCCCGTCCTGGGCCCTGTTCCGCGAAGGTGACGAAATCCCGGACTATCCCGACAAGCTGCGCCAATTGCCCAAGAGGCTGCGCGGCGCATAGGCTCTGTTGACAGGCCAGCCCCGGATTGCTACCTCCGCCGCCTCACCAAGCAGAGGGTTTCCATGGGACGCAAGCGCAAGGGCCGCGATATTTCCGGCTGGCTGATCGTAGACAAACCGGCAGGCATGACCTCGACCTCGGTCGTGAACAAGGTCCGCTGGGCCATGGACGCGAAAAAGGCCGGACATGCGGGCACTCTGGATCCCGAAGCGACCGGTGTTTTGGCCGTAGCCCTGGGCGAGGCCACAAAGACCGTGCCCTATATCACCGACGCGCTCAAAGCTTATCGATTCACCGTGCGTCTGGGGCAAGCCACAAATACCGATGACGCCGAGGGCGAGGTGATCGCAAGCTCGGATTTCCGCCCGGCGGATGACGACATCAAAGAAGCGCTGCACCAGTTTGTCGGTGACATCATGCAGGTGCCGCCACAATTCTCAGCGGTGAAAATCGACGGGGAGCGCGCCTATAAACGCGCCCGCGATGGCGAAGAGATGGAGATCGCCGCCCGCCCGCTTTGGGTCGAAGAATTGGTGATGATCCGGCGCATCGACGATGACCATGTCGAGCTGGAAATGACCTGTGGCAAGGGCGGCTATGTACGCTCGATCGCCCGTGATCTGGGTGAGGCTTTGGGCTGCAAGGGCCATGTTCTGTGCCTGCGCCGCATCTGGTCCGGCCCGTTTGAGGCTGGTGATGGGCTGAGCATCGAACAGATTGATGACATGGCCAAGACCCCGGATCTGGACGCCTATCTGAAACCGCTTGAGGTTGGGTTGGATGATCTGCCCGAGCTGCGCACCACCGCTGAAGGCGCGACCAAGCTGCGCAACGGCAATCCCGGCATGGTGTTCGCGTCAGATGTCGATTACGGCGAAGAGGCCTGGGCCAGTCTCGATGGCGAACCCATCGCGGTCGGCGTCTACAAAGCCGGTGAATTGCACCCGAAACGGGTTTTCGTCACCGCGCAATAACGGGCACCCGATGGGACGGTGGGCGGGGCGCCTTTTCAGCTTGCAAGGGTCAGGACCCACTAATTCACAATGCTCAGCATGGAAAAATGCGAGTTATCAGCGGTTTGAATTTCGCAGACAAGGCTGGTTGCCTTGGCAAGAAAATCGAGCCTCTGAGAGCATGTATTTCTCCATGCCCTTCGGGTTCGCCAAGTTTTGCTCCAGCCTGCGTTATATGCCCTTGAAATAGAACCACTATTCCTGCGGGCATATGCCCGGTCTGGAACAAAATCCGGCGAACTGAGCGTTGTGAATTAGGGGGTCCTGACCCTAAAACAGCGCCGCTCCCGTCACATCATCGCAATCCAGTTGCGCAAGGCCTCTACCGCTTCGGGCTCGTCCAGAAACGGGATATGCCCACGGTCGGCCACCTGCACCGCCTGCGCATCCGCGCGCCGCGCCACCATCTTGTCAAAGCACGCCGCCGACAAGAGGTCCGAATTTGCCCCCCGGATCAGGCATAGCGGCAACCCATCCAGCGCATCAAAAAATGGCCACAGATCCGGCACCGCCTGCGCCCCGTCCGCCAGAACCGCATCGCGCAGTTTTGGGTCATAGGTGATGTCCAGCCCCCCCTCGACCTCGCGATAATGCGTCTCCGCCTCGCGTTTCCAGCGCTCTGGCGGCACATTGGCAAACCCGGCCATCGCCTTGGGGCGCGCAGCAATCGCCGCTTCCATGGTTTTCCAGACCGGGCGGCGACCAAGGTAATCCTTGATCACATCCAGCCCCTTATCTGCGATTTCCGGGCCGATATCGTTCAGGGCCACCCCCAGCAGCCGGTCTTTCACGGTTGCCGCCAGCCCCATGGCGATCAAACCACCGCGCGAACTGCCCAGCACCGCTGCTTTCTCGATCCCCAGATGATCCAACAGCTCAACCGCATCACGCCCCTCAACCGGAATCGCATAGGTCTCATGCGGGGCCCAATCCGACTGCCCACGCCCGCGATAGTCCAACCGGATCAGGCGCACGCCATCCAGCAAAGGCGCGACATAGTCGAAATCCTTGCCATTGCGGCTGAGCCCCGACAGGCACAGGATCGGCAGCCCCGCGCCCTCATCCGTGAAATACAGGCTTATCCCATCGGACGTGGTAAAACGAGGCATCAAACAAGCTCCGGTATCGTGCTGAGGTCGCTAAGAACGCGCCCCGGTTTGCCCGGCAACCGATCCATTGGCAACCCCATGCGGTTCACCCAGACCGTGTTGAACCCATATGCCGCGGCATGGGCCGCGTCCCAGCCATTTGAAGAGACAAACAACACCTCTTCGGGCGCGCAGCCAAACCGCGCACCGACCAGATCATAAACCTCGCGGGCGGGTTTGAAAGTCTCGACCTTATCCACCGAGATCAGCGCATCCAGATAGAGCCCGACACCGGCGCTATCCACCGCGCCCTCCAGCATATCCTTATTGCCGTTGGAGAGGATCGCACAGTTTTTCCCGGCGGCCTTCAGATGCGCCAGCATAAAGGGCACCTCCTTATAGGCGGGCAATTCCCAGTAAAGCGCCAGCAGGCGTTCGCGCAGCTCAAGGTCATCTTGCAACCCAGCCCGCTCCATCGCCCAATCCAGCCCGTCCTTGGTGACCTCCCAAAACGGTACATAGGTGCCCGCCACCGCGCGCAGCCAGCTATATTCCAACTGCTTGGCCCGCCAATCCGCGGCGATTTGCGGCCAGACCGCTGCCAGCTTTTCGCGCCCTGGCTCCTCGGCCACGACACGGGCAGCAGCGGCGACATCAAACAAGGTGCCATAAGCGTCAAAGACGCAGGTGGTGATGGTCATGGGGTCCCCTCCAGATTTGCCGCCCGCCACCCTGACAGATTTTGGCAGGAGCGAAAGGTCAAAGGCGCGATTACCCGCGCAGTCTCACACCAATGTGTTAGCCTTGGGTCATCGAATTTCCAATAACCCGAGTAATGTTCAAGGAGAGTGACCATGTCAAACCACGGTAAAATCTGGTGGAACGAGCTGATGACCCGCGATGTCGAAAAGGCCAAGGCCTATTATTCCGACCTCTGCGGCTGGAGTTTTGACTCCATGCCTGACCCCGATACCGGCAGCGTCTATTGGATCGCCATGCAGGGCGACCAACCCGTGGGCGGACTTATGGATATGAGCCTGCTTGAAAACCTGAACGGTGTGCCGCCACATTGGTTCACCTATATCGCAGTGGATGATGTGGATGCCTCGGTCGAGGCCACAACTGCTGCCGGGGGCGAAATCCGCCGCCCTGCCTTTGACGTGCCGGGCATTGGCCGCATTGCCATCATCGCCGACCCGACCGGCGCGCCTGTTGGCATCATGACTCCGGCTGCCCCGGCGGAACAGGGCTAAGCCATTTGCAAATCACGTCCGGGTCTCATAGGGTGCGCGCCCATACGAGCACCCGGACGGTCCGGCCTCGTCCATTCATTTCCCGAAAAAACGAGGCCACGATGACACAAGCCAAATCCGGCGATACCGTTCGCATTCATTACACCGGCACCCTGGATGACGGTTCGACCTTTGACAGCTCCGCCGGGCGCGACCCGCTGGAATTCAAACTGGGCTCTGGTCAGGTCATTCCCGGTTTCGACAAAGGTGTCGATGGCATGACCGTTGGCGAAAAGAAAACCATCCATATCCCTGCGGACGAGGCCTATGGCCAAAAGGATGACCGCGCCGTTCAGGCCATCCCACGCGAAAACATCCCCGATGATATCCCGCTTGAGGTTGGTATTCAGCTGCAAATGCAATCTCCTACCGGTCAGGTCATGCCTGTGACCGTCACCGAAGTCACCGATACCGAGGTCACCCTGGATGCCAACCACCCGTTGGCGGGCAAGGATCTGACCTTTGAACTGGAACTGGTTTCGGTCGGATGTGGCGACGAATCCTGTGGGTGTGGTAGCTAGAGCGCCCTTCGGAACTGAATTGCAAAAGGCGGGGTCACCCCGCCTTTTTCTTTGGCCTTGGTTGCCATCGCCCGCGCCAAACGGCTACATCTTGATCCACATAAAAACGTTGCCGGTTGTTGTCACATCGCTTAACGCTGTATGGCATCAAAGACATTAACGCGTTAAGTGGTTCCCGCTGGGTCAGTCAAACCCGAAGCGCGACAGGGAGGGCTTGCCATGCATATGGCCGATATGGGTAAATTCAAACTGCATTACCGGATTGATGGGCCTGATGATGGGGTGCCGGTGGTCTTTGCCAATTCGCTGGGGACTGACCTGCGGCTTTGGGATCCGATCATGCCGCTTTTGCCCGCCGGTCTGCGCATCCTGCGCTATGACAAGCGCGGTCATGGCCTGTCTGACACGCCCGAGGGGCGCTATTCCATGGGCGCGCTGGTCGGCGACGCGGAAAAACTGATGCAGATGACCGGGTTCAAGGATGCGGTCTTTGTCGGCCTGTCCATTGGCGGGTTGATTGCCCAAGGGCTGGCCGCCAAACGTCTTGATCTGGTCAAGGCCGTGGTTCTGTCAAACACAGCCGCCAAAATCGGCACCCGCGACATGTGGGAGGACCGGATCAAAACCGTCGAAGCCGGCGGGCTTGAGGCAGCGCTGGAAACCACAATGACGCGCTGGTTCTCCAAGAAATTCCGCCAGACGCCGGATTACCCCGCCTGGGAGAACCTGCATCTGCAAACCCCCGTGGCCGGTTGGGTTGGCTGTGCTGCGGCGATTGCCGGGACCGATTTCATCTCCTCCACATCCGGCCTGCGCCTGCCCGCCCTTGGCATTGCCGGGACCGAAGACGGCTCAACCCCGCCGGATCTGGTGCGTGAAATGACCGATCTGATCCCTGGCTCGCAATTCCATCTGATCCGCGGGGCGGGACATCTGCCTTGCGTCGAAAAGCCCGAGGAATATGCCGAGGTGCTGACCGGCTTCCTGAAATCGCAAGGGCTGGTCTGAATGGCGCGCTTTGTGCTGATCCACGGCTCGTGTCATGGGGCCTGGTGCTGGCGCGATGTGATCCCCGAATTGCACGCCCTCGGGCATGAGGCCAAGGCCATTGACCTGCCCTCGCACGGGGCGGATACCACGCCGGCGGCGGATGTGACGCTTGACCTTTACGCGCGCGCCATCCTGGCGGCGCTGGATGCGCCCAGCATAGTTGTGGGCCATTCCATGGCCGGGTTCCCGATTTCCCGCGCTGCCGAGCTGGACCCAAGCCATATCACGCGGCTGGTCTATCTCTGTTCCTATATCCCCTGGCCCGGGCTTGGCCTTGCGGATCAGCGTCGCAAAGCGCCGCGACAGCCCTTGGCCGAGGCCTTTCAGGTTGCGCCGGATCGCATCACCATGGGGTTTGATCCCAGCATGGCGCAGGACAAGTTCTATCACGATTGCCCCGAGGCGGTGGAATATGCGCTGCAAAACCTGTGCCCGCAGCCGATCCTGCCGCAAGAAACCCCCGCTGAGCTCGGCGCAAACTACGCCTCGGTGGCGCGCAGCTATATCACCTGTGACGATGACCAGGCCATTCCGCCCGAGTTTCAGCACGAGATGGCCACCGCCCTGCCCGAGAGCGACCGTTACAGCCTGCCCAGCTCTCATTCGCCTTTCTTTTCGATGCCGGATCGCCTTGCCGCGCTCTTGCACCAGATCGCCCAGACCTGACCGGAGCCCTCTATGCCCGCCACCCCCTTTGACAGCCTGCACCTGAACACCCTCTTCCCTGCCGGAGACATCGGCAAGCTGTTTTCCGACAGCGCCGAAATCCGCGCGATGATGTTGGTTCAGGGCTCCCTGGCCTTGGTTCAGGGCGAGGCGGGCACGATCCCTCAGCTCAGCGCTAAGGCCCTGCATCGTGCCAGCCTTGAGTTGCAGATCGACCCAGCCGGATTGGCCGAGTCCTGTGAGCAGAACGGCGTGACGGTTCCCGGCCTTGTCGCCGCCTTTCGTAAAGCCCTGCAAGCGCCCGAACACGGGCAATATCTGCATTGGGGTGCGACCTCGCAAGACATTCAGGACAGCGCCCTGATGCTGCGCATGAAGCGTGCCCTTGGCATGATGGAGGCGCATTTGCGCGCCATCCTCGCCAATCTGGCCAAGCTCGCCCAAGCCCATGCTGACACGCCGATGACCGCGCGCAGCTATGGGCAGCACGCCGTTCCCACCAGCTTTGGCGCGCAAGTGGCAAGCTGGGGCTGGCCGCTGATTGCGCAGCTTGAAGCCCTGGCAGAGCTGCGCGCGCAGACCTTGCTAGTCTCACTATCCGGCGCGGCTGGTACGGCTTCGGCGCTGGGTGATGATCCGATTGCCCTGCGCGCTGAACTGGCGGCTAAGCTGGGCCTGCAGGACCCGGGGCGCAGCTGGCATTCAGATCGCGGCCCGATCCTGCAACAGGCCGATTGGATGGCCCGCACCGCGATTGCTTTGGGCAAGCTTGGCGAGGACCTGATCCTTGCCACCCAATCCGGCATTGGCGAGGTAACACTGGGCGGCGCTGGCGGATCCTCCACCATGCCGCAAAAACAAAACCCTGTGCTGCCCTCTGCTTTGGTCGCACTGGCCCGTCATGCGCAAGGGCTGAACACGACCTTGCAAGGCGCGGCGCTGCATCGCCAACAGCGCGACGGGGCCGCTTGGTTCACCGAATGGCTGACATTTCCGCAATTGGTGCAAAGCTGTGCCGCCGCGCTGGCGCAGGCCGAGGCTGTGACCGGTGGTCTCAGCCCCAATGTGGCCCGCATGTCCGAGATCCTTGAGGAAACCGGCGGGTTTGTTCTGGCCGAGGCGCTGAGCTTTGCCCTTGCTGCCAAGATGCCACGCCCTGAGGCGCAGGCCGAAACCAAGACCCTATGTGCCAAAGCGCGGGACACAGGTCAGGATCTGGCCGCGATTGCCAAAGAGGCGCATCCGGACCTGCCCGCGACCCTGTTCGGCATGACCCAGCAATTGGGCACCGCCCCGGATGAGGCGCGCAGATTTGCGCAGGCCGCCGCCGCGCTCTGATCCATGAACCTGACCGCCGTCTTCCTCTTGGCAACCGTGATGATCGACGCGATGGGCGTCGGGTTGATCATGCCGGTCATGCCCGACCTCATCACCGAGGTCACCGGCGGCACCCTATCTGATGCGGCCCTGTGGGGCGGGGTTTTGACCACCGCCTTTGCGGTCATGCAATTCCTGTTCTCGCCGCTTTTGGGCAATCTGTCTGACTGGCTGGGCCGCCGCCCGGTTCTGTTGGTGTCGCTGGCGGTTATGGCGGCGGATTACGTGGTCATGGCCTTGGCCGGAACGCTCTGGCTCTTGTTGATTGGTCGCCTCATTGGCGGCATCACCGCTGCAACCCATGCCACCGCCTCGGCCACCATGGCCGACCTCGCCGAGCCGGGCAAAGAGGCGCAGGGCTTTGGCCTGATCTCGGCGGCCATCGGGCTTGGCTTTATCCTGGGGCCGTTGATCGGCGGTGTGCTGGGCGAATATGGCACCCGCGCCCCGTTTTGGGCCGCCGCGTTTTTGGCCGGCGCAAACGGTTTGCTCGGCTGGGCGGTGTTCCGCGAGACCGTCACCGATGCCATTCGCCGCCCCTTTGTCCTGCGCAAATCCAACCCGTTTTCGGCCTTTCTGGCCATGTCGCACCTGCCCGGCGTTGGGCGCGGGTTGATCGGGTTCTTCCTCTATCAGGTCAGTTTCGCCGTCTATCCGGCGGTCTGGGCCTATTTCGGCAAAGCGCGTTTTGGTTGGGAACCGGGCATGATTGGCGTGTCACTGGCGATCTTTGGCGTGTCATTGGTTCTGGTGCAGGGCGTGTTGATCCGCAGCCTGATCGACCGGTTGGGAAATCGCGGCACAGCCCTGTTTGGTCTGGTATTTTCCGGGATTTCCTACGGGGCATTGTCGGTTGTGACCTCGGGCCAGCTGGCCCTGATCCTCACCCCATTGGCGGCTTTGGGCGCGGCGTTTTCTCCGGCGATGCAAGGGATCCTGTCCCAAAGGCTCGGCCCGTCGCGGCAAGGTGAATTGCAAGGCTTGCTTGGCTCGACCTCGGCCATTGCCATGGCCATCGCACCCTTGTTGATGACCGCGACCTTTGCCCATTTCACCCGCGCCGAAACCGGCATCTATTTCCCCCCTGCCCCGTTCTTGGTGGCCTTGTTCCTGACAGTGCTGACCTTGGCGCTGTTCCTTGCCCCCGCGTCACAACAACAAAAGTCGTAAACGCCGCTTTCTGTCGTTTTCTTGCATGACGGCTCGGGTCATGCTGCAAAGATCACTCTATAAGGGGGCACTCTTGGCCCCGATTGAACCGACACATCAGACCCGAGGCCGCCATGCAAATCAGCGATCTTGATATCATCGTCACCGCCCCCCCTGCCCCAGGTTGGGGCGGGCGTTATTGGATACTGGTCAAGCTGACCACCAAGGACGGGATCACCGGTTGGGGCGAATGCTATGCCTCAAGCGTCGGGCCCAAGGCGATGCGCGCCGTGATTGAGGACGTGTTCCAGCGCTACATCCTTGGCGAAAACCCGGAAAACATCGAACGCATGTTCCGCCGCACCTATAGTTCGGGCTTTACGCAACGCCCTGATCTGACAGTGATTGGCGCGTTTTCGGGGTTGGAAATGGCCTGCTGGGACATTCTGGGCAAGGCGCGCAACCGCCCGGTCTGGGCGCTGCTGGGCGGGATGATGAATGAACGCATCCGCACCTATACCTATCTCTATCCGCTGGATCATCATCCCCTGCCTGAATTTTGGGGCGACGCAGATATGGCCGCCGAAGCCGCCGCCGACTGCGTCGCGCGCGGCTATACGGCGGTGAAATTCGACCCGGCTGGCCCCTATACCATGCGCGGCGGCCACCAGCCCGCCATGTCCGACATCACCCGCTCCGTCGATTTTTGCCGCGCCATTCGCGAAGCGGTGGGGGACAAGGCGGACCTGCTCTTTGGCACCCATGGCCAGTTCAACACCTCGGGCGCGATCCGATTGGGGCAAGCCTTGGAACCCTACCTCCCGCTCTGGTACGAAGAGCCGATCCCGCCAGACAATCTGCTGGAATTTGAACAGGTTGCGAAATCCGTCCGCATCCCCATCGCCACCGGGGAACGCATGTGTACCCGCGCCGAATTTGCCACGATCCTGCGCACGGGCGGGGTTAAGATCCTGCAACCGGCTTTGGGCCGCGTCGGCGGCATATGGGAGGCCCGTAAACTGGCGGTTCTGGCGGAAAGCTTTAATGCTGAAATGGCCCCGCATCTCTATGCTGGCCCGGTGGAATGGGCCGCAAATATCCATCTCGGCGTGGCCATTCCCAACCTGCTGATCGCAGAAACCATCGAAACCCCGTTTCATGACGCGCTGATCAAAAGCGCGATCCGTGTCGAAGACGGCTATGTCACCGCCCCCACGGCTCCGGGGCTTGGGATCGAAGTCGACGAAGACCTGGCCCGCGCAAATCCCTATGAAGGCGATGGGTTGCACCTGCAGATGCAGGACGATCCTTGTGATTACAAAAACGGCAACCTGTTCGAAGGCGGGGCACCGGCCCCGCGCGATACCGCGTAACCAAGGCCGCAATCCCGCAAATTCAATCCACCCCTCGCATTTTGGGCAAAGCATGTTTATCTTGTCGCGAAATCCAACAGGGAACCGCACCTCGTGAACCAAATGCCCAAACCCCCAGCCCCGCCCGAGGAAATGGCCACCAATGCTCAGCATGCCGCGTCTTTTCTAAAGACGCTGGCCCATGAGGGACGGCTGATGATCCTGTGTCATCTCGGCTCGGGTGAGAAATCGGTGGGCGAGCTTGAGGCGCTTTTGGACACGCGCCAAGCGGCGGTCAGTCAGATGCTGGCCCGGCTGCGCGAAGAGGGGCTGGTTTCGACCCGGCGTGACGGCAAGACGATCTATTACAGCCTCGCCAATGACGATACCAGCCGCGTGATTTCCCTGCTTTACGAGATGTTCTGCGCCAAAGCCGGGGCATAAGAACAGCCGCAACTGACATCCAGCGCGGCTGTTTCCTTGGGTTTTACTTGCGCGATCGCGTCAGGTGCGCGCCACCAAATTCCGTCGACGGAATTTGCAAAAGTTTTGCAAAACTTTTGTCACCGCGCCCCTGGCTGAGAGTGTTACGCCTCGGCCCATTCCCAAGGCCGGACAAAGGCCCCCAGAACCGTGCCAACCTGGGCATCATCCGCGCCATTGGCCTCGAGCTGTGCCACCAACCCACGTTTCTTGTCATCCATGACCGATACCACGCGCGCCGGACAATCCGCCTTTTCCAAAGCGCCGTTATAGACACGGGTGATCGCGTTCTTGCGCAGATCCGGTTTGAAGACTTTGCCAACAGCAGTTTTGGGCAATTCATCCAGGATTGTCAGATGCTTGGGATGGGCCGCGCGTTCGTGAACATGCTTTTTCGCGTGTTCCAGCAGTTCTTCGACACTGACCTCGGCCCCGTCAACCAATTCGACAAAAGCACAAGGCAGCTCACCGGCATGGGAATCAGGCTGACCGATGGCACCGGCAAAGGCAACGGCGGGATGCGCCAACAGGGCCTCTTCGATCTCGGCCGGGTCAATATTGTGACCGCCACGAATGATCAGGTCCTTGGCGCGGCCGGTGATCCAAAGATAACCATCCTCGTCCAAACGCCCCAAATCGCCGGTGCGCAGGTAGGTCCCGTAATGGAACAGGTCCTTGTTCTTGTCGGTCTCGGTATAGGTGCTGCCCGCAAAAACCCCGGGGTTCGAGATGCAGATTTCGCCAATCTCATCCGCAGCGCACTCCACCGGTTCGCCATTCGCGGTCTTGAGGATCTTGACGTTGTTATAGGGCAAGGGAATGCCGACCGAACCGACCTTTTTCACCCCTTCCGGTGGGTTTACCGAGACAAGGCAGGTGGCTTCGGTCAAGCCATAGCCTTCGCAAATGGTAACTCCGCAGGTCTTTTCAAAGCGTTTGAACAGCTCCATCGGCATGGGGGCTGATCCGGAAAACGCTGTTTTAACAGCAGAAATATCGGCGTCCACCGGGCGCTGCATCAAAGCGGACACGGCCGTCGGGACCGTGATGATAAAGCTGATTTTCCAGCGCTCGCAGAGTTTCCAGAAATTATCAAAGACGCCCTCGCCGCGATAGCCTTGCGGCGTCGGAAAGACCACATGCGCCCCGGAATGCAGGGCCGCCATCAGGATCACATGCACCGCAAAGACATGGAACAGCGGCAGCGGGCACATGATGTTGTCGGTCTCGTCAAACAGCAGCGTCGCGCCAAGCCAGCCATTGTAATTCATGCCGGAATAAAGGTGCTGAGCGACCTTGGGCATGCCGGTCGTACCGCCGGTGTGGAAATAGGCCGCGATGCGGTCTTCGGTGCTGTCCTCGAAATCGAGTGTGGTGTTGTGCTTGGCAATTTCCTTATTGAAATTAAGCACATCTACATGGGTGTTGCCGTCATTCTTGGGTCGGATCAGAGGTACGATCCAAGATTTGGGCGGTGTGAGATATTGGTTAAGGTCGATCTCGATCACTGTATGGACATGCGGCGCGTGGCGCACGGCTTCGGCGACCTTTTGCGCGACATCGGTCTTTGGAAAGGCCTTGAGCGTCACGACAACCTTGGCATCCACTTCGCGCAGGATCGAGCCGATCTGTTCGGGTTCCAGCAGCGGGTTGATCGGATTGACGATCCCGGCCACCGCCGCGCCCAAAAGCGTATAAATCGTTTCAGAACAATTGGGTAGCACATAGGCCACCACATCCTTTTCGCCAATTCCTAGGCTACGGAACATGTTCGCGCTCTGGGTGACCCGGTCTTTCATCTGTTGCCAGGTGACCGTGTCCGCCTTGTCCTTGGCGCCGGACATCAATTGGTAACTGGTGGCGGGCCGCTCCGGAAATTTCCCTGCAATTTTGCAGAGTTGGCCATAAAGACTGACCGGAATATCCCGATCACCCCATGGCATTTCTTGTTCAATTGCATTGCGGTCGTCCATGCTCGCATAAGCCATGGTTGCCCTTCCTCCCCGTTACTCGCTGGCCTGTATACTGTGGATTTTATCCCAATGGCGCAAGGGTTTGCGACGTTGGGGCAATGGGGCTTTGACGCAGCGTTTTGGGGTGGGTGACTTTTGTGGGGGGAGGTGGCAAAAGGAAGGGATGGACCATCCGCTGATCGATCTCATCAATGCCAAGATTCAAAAGGCCGACCGCGAGGGAGCCTTTGACAATTTGGCGGGTGCGGGCAAGCCGCTGCCGAAATGTGATGACCCGGATAATGCAGTAATGCACCGAATTTTAAAGGAAAATGGCGCGGTTCCCGAGTTTGTTTCGCTGAGCCAAGAGCTGGCAAAACTACGCGCGGAGCTGCTGGAAACCACCGATCGAACCGAACGGCGCAAGCTGATTTCGGACATGTCGCTGCTAGAGGCGCGGCTTGAAATCGCCCGCAAAGGCTGAGCCTGTTTACACAAATCTTACCCAATCGCACGTTGCCGGTAACGGATCGCTCGCCCTTATCGCAACGGGGCAATCGGTACAAAATCACCCCAGTTTTGCAGAGATTGCCCCACCCCTAATCGGGGCCCCGGATCAAGCCATTTTGCCAATCTGTCCGATTCTGCCCACGTTTGGGGGAGATTGCCCGGCCTGTTGCCACTTGGATCGCGCGCTCAGAGATTTCTTTGGTTAAAATCGGTTAGGAGAGGTTAAGTCACCGCTTTAAACTGGCGCTTTCGGCTTTTTCGCCCGCAGGGCTGTTCGACCTGTGCCCCGCTCTTTCCCCAATTTTAACGTGCGTAAGCTATCCAGCTCTCGTGTTGTGAATACAGGAGTGAGTGATGCCAACCGCCAGCGAGTTGCCGATTGATAGTAATGCGAGTGCCATGGATATGGCTGACACCATGTTTGGCAATGGTGTTACAGTGGTTTCAGCAACTTATACCGGAGCCGCCACGGCCTCTGGCACCTATTCGAACGGTGACAGTGTTGCGCCGGGAATTACGCCATCTGATACCGGTGTCATCTTGTCGACCGGAACTGCCG
This sequence comes from Tropicibacter sp. R15_0, assembly GCA_017744045.1. GTDB lineage: Bacteria > Pseudomonadota > Alphaproteobacteria > Rhodobacterales > Rhodobacteraceae > Pelagimonas. Next base: position 19,659 of record JAGHRD010000004.1, read on the forward strand.
CTGACATTACCAATAGCTCAGGTGACGTGAATATCGCCGCCGACACCTCAACAATAAACAACACAGCAGGCGATGCCGACCTAGATGCGATTTCAGGTCAGACCACCTTTGACGCCGCCGTGTTTGAAGCGGACTTTGTGCCCGATGGCAGCACATTGACCATGCAGATCGTATTTTCCTCTGAGGAATACCTAGAATACGTGGATGGCGGTTTCAATGACGCCGTCGGGGTTTGGGTCAATGGGGTTGAAGCGGAGCTATCCGTTGGGACTGGCAATATTTCCATTGATGAAATCAATGATGTCGACAATTCGAACCTTTACATCGACAACGCCGACACCAGCGATACTTACAATACCGAAATGGATGGGTTTACCGTCACGCTGACACTAAAGGCTCCGGTCAATCCCGGGGTGACCAACTCGATCAAGATCGGCATCGCTGACGGGGGTGACGGCTCATATGACAGCAACCTTTTGATTGCTGCGGATTCTGTGCAGACCGCGTTGGTTGCTGAGGATGACGAGATTCATGTGCGACTGGGTGAAGACGTCAACCATAACCTGTTGGCCAATGACACCTCGGCCACAGGTGCGCAAATGTCGATCACGCACATTAACGGTCAACCCGTCACTGTCGGTGACACAATCGTGCTTTCGACCGGGCAAACCATCCAAGTGACGTCTGAAGGTGTGGTGCTCGCCAGTTCTGTCAGCGAGGTTGGCGAGGACTTTTTCACATATACGGTCGAGGATGACCTGGGAAACACCGATGTCGGCCATGTCAATCTGATCACAACCGCCCCCTGTTTCACCTTTGGCACCCGCATCCGAACACCGCGCGGCGGAGTTCCGGTTCAGCATCTCAAGGTCGGTGATCTGGTGGAAACCGTGGATCGGGGGCCGCAACCCCTTGTCTGGATTGGACGTTCGATCAGAAAGGCGGTGGGGATGGATGCGCCCGTTCGGATTGAAAAAGGTGCTTTGGGAAATTCGCGCACGACATGGGTGTCGCGCAATCATCGCATACTGCTCAAACAAAGTGGCTTGCAGTTGTTTTTTGGAGAAAAGGAAGCGTTGGCAAGGGCTTGTGACATTGTCGACGGGAACGGAATTGTTCTTGATCCGTCAGGCAAGGACGTGGTGTATTTTCACCTTTTGCTTGAGCGCCATGAAATTATTGTCGGTGACGGTATGCGGAGTGAAAGCTATTTGGCAGGCCCTGAAACTGCGCGGAGTTTTGACGAAACCTGTCAGGAAGAGCTGTTTGGTCTGTTGCCGGGCCTACGGCATCTGAAAACACCAAAAATGCAATCTGCGCGGCTTGCCCTAAAACCTTTCGAAACCGCCTTACTGCCGCGGTTTGGCTCCGGCTTGGCCAAACCAGTTTCCGGCACAAGGCGGAATGTCGCCTGAACCGATGCACCCCTAAGGTAAAGGGATTATTGGCGGCGCTTTTGCGCGGGGGGGCGCAGCCCGGTGGTGGGCTGCGCTGGGTGGTCTGTCAGTGGCAGCCTTTGGCGCGGTAAATGCTTTCGAGTTGCTTGAGAGATTTGGTGGCGTCGATCTCATCCACGAGGTTGACCCCGGTTTCGATATCGGCGGCGGTGCGGACCTCTTTATCCTTGGCGAAGATCGACTCGACGTTATTGACGAAACCGTTAACCTGCGCCGAGGTTTTGCGCTGCTCCCGCTTGCCGATCTCGCGGGCGAGCTGGGTGCAGCTATAGGTTTGGGCCTTGGCCAGCTGCTGTTTGGATTCACCACAGGCAACAAGAAAGCTGAGGGCAAGCAGCCCCATCAAAGGCAGTTGGATGGAACGAAGGTACATAATTTTCCTCTTAGTCTGTCGTTTCCCACCGCTTGCCGGTTGTCTGTCATAGGGTTACTGCCCTGACGGTTTCACCGGCTTCGGTTGCCTGTGCAGATAGGCGGCGGGGGGCTGCGCTGTCGTCTCCTTCCACCGGGAAGGACAGATTGACGGTCGAGACTGGTGGGAAAACCGTGCTGTCCTGTCCTTGCCGGTGGAAGGAGACGACAGGAATGGGGGAGATGCGGCAGGACCGTTCTGTCGAAACGCCGCCCGTCTTGACGGTTTGGGCGGTTGCTTAACTCCACCATGGCTGGCAATCCGGGGTCGCGGTATTGCGCAGCGTATGAGACAGGTTCCGAGATGACTTTTGCTTCGATTGAAACTGCCCTGACCCTTGCGACAACCGGCTTTTGCCTGTTTTGCGCCAATCTCTTGCTGCTGCGGCGGCGCGATGCCTGGGTCTATGTGCCGCTAGCGTTGTTGTTTCTGTTCAAGGGCCTGGCCAGCGGTGCCCTGTTATGGGCAGAGAGTGAGGGGGCACCGGATTTTGCGCTGCGGCTTGCGGTGCTTGTGGGCGGGCTCGAAGTGGCCAGCCCGTTTCTGTTCTGGCTCTATGTGCGCGGCCTGACCAGCGAGGGCGATCTGGAAAGCGTCCCGAGACTGCGCCGCCACATCCTGCCGATTGTGTTTGTGGTGCTGTGTTTCTGGTCTGCTCTGTTCATGCCTGCTGATCTGGTGGATGCAGAGATTGCCGAGGATGACCCAAGGATGCCGGGCCTGTTGTTGATCGCCTTGCTGGTGCTGGTGGCGGATCTGGGTTTCAAGGTTATGATCGGCGTCTATATCTATCTGACGATCCGCCGGTTGATCACCTATCAGGCGCGTTTGAAAGAGGTGTTTGCCAGCACGGAAAACAAGGAATTGACCTGGATCTGGGTGATCATGCTGTCGGCGGGCCTCTATCTGTTGGTCAATATCCTGCACAGCGTGTCGATCTGGGCCGGGGCCCTGAGCGCGGCGGATTTCGAGGCCGAGGCGCTGGCGTTGAACAGTCTGGTTCTTTTTGCGCTGTTTTGGGTGCTGGGGATCTGGGGGCTGCGGCAACGGCCCGGCCTGATCCAATCCCACACGGATGACCGCCTGCCGCCCGAGGAACCGGCCAAGCCGAAATACGAGAAATCCGCCCTGGATGAGACCCGCGCCCAGCGCATCGCCGAAAAGATCGAGGCGGCGATGTCAGAGGATTTGCTCTATCGCAATCCGAACCTGTCGCTATGGGATCTGGCCAAGCATGTTGGCGTGAATTCCCACTATCTGTCGCAGACGCTGAACGCGCATCTGGACAAGAATTTCTTTGACCTGGTGAATGGCTATCGCATTCAGGACGCGATCAAACAGCTGACCCAGACCGAGGAAACCATTCTGGTCATCGCCTATGATGTCGGGTTCAACTCCCGCTCGGCCTTTTACAAGGCGTTCAAGCGGGAAACCGGTAAGACGCCGTCTGATCTGCGCAAGTAGAACTAATCGGCCTGCTGCGCCTTGCTTTCGAAAAACGCGTCCAAATGCCGGGTGCCGTGGGGTTTGGCGGTCATGGGCAACCCGATGGCCGAGAGGAAGAACTGCGCAGGGCCAGAGATGTGGCGCGGGGTGACATGTGGGATCACCCTGAGGGCCAGGCGGCGGGTCCAATCGGGGAGATGGGTGATGCGGGGTGATTTGCCAAGGCTGTCAAAGGCGAGCTTGGCCAGATCCTCGTGTGTGAACATATCGGGGCCGCCCACATCAAGCCAGGTCTCGCCCGCCTCAATCGCCTGTCGGGTGGCATGGGCAAGATCGGCCCCGTGGATCGGGTTGATCCGCAATTGACCAGAGCCAAACAGCCAGACCCGCCCCTGCCGCGCCATGTCAAAGAAATCGGACATATCCGAAAAATAGCCCGTGGGGGCGATGACAGTATGGGATATCGGGGCGGTTTGCAGCTTGCGGACAAAGGCGCTTTTGGCGGCGACAAGGGGGACGTGGCTCATCCGGTCGGCATGGAGCACATGGGCATAGGCGAAATGTGTGACACCGCTGGCCACCGCCTCGTCCAGCAGGTTGAGATTGGCCTGATAATCCACATCCCAATAGCTCAGCCCATCGGCCTGGCGGGTGATGCCCAGTGCAGAGACAACCAGATCGATACCTTGCATGATGCCATGCAGGGTTTCGCGCCAAGTGGCCTCGGCCTCGACGATGCGGTCGGCGGGGAGATCGGTGACTTTGCTCTTGGAGCGGACAAGCGCGGTGACATGCCAGCCATTGGCGTGAAATTCCGCGCAGAGATGGCGGCCGAGATAGCCGGTGGCCCCGGCAATAAAGACATGTTTCATCGCGCATAGCCCTCGCTGGCGCGGTCGCTGGGCACGACCTGATTGAACAAAGTGGTAAAGCCTGCGGCGGCCAGATGCGCCGCAGGACGGGTGTCATCCAGAGCATCGCGCCCCGCCACAGAGGCGTTGAGCGGCAGGGTCACAGCTCCGGTCAGCAGATCATGCAGGGCCTGGAAACGGCAGGCGCGGATGCTCAGGATGTTAGCCATTTTGCGCCCCTTTATCCAACAACGTTATGGCCGCGGCCACGCATGCAATTGATCAGGATCGACTGCTTTTTCTCGCGCGCATCGCCAACGCCCGTCAGGCCACCAGCCAGAGCGCCAGCAATGGCCCCGCCTGTGGCGTCGCCCTCGTCATCCGCGCTGCCCAGCGCCGCGCCGATCCCGGCCCCGATGGCGGCCTTGCCCATGGTCTGGCGGTTGAGCTGGGTCTGGTTCTTGGCCAGGGCGCGGCAGGAGGCGAGATCGCTTTGATAGGCGGCGTCTTTGGGGCCGTCCAGAATGGGCTGGTAATTCGCGCCACTGTTGGAGCAGGCCGCAATTGCGACGACAAGCGGGAGTGTGATCAGAGCTTTCATGTATGTCCTCGTTGACTGGAAAGCGCCGCGTTTGGGGGCGGCGGTGTTGCTGTGACACCGAGATAGTCAATGAGGGGGGCGGGGATCGTCCGAACCGGCTGGGACGGGCGTACGGACAAGCTGGCCCGTACGGGTTGAAAAATTTCCTTATGTTTTTCTGCGAGTTACAGAATGGGGACGCAGATCATTTTCGCGCATGTTTTGCCCGCCATTGCGATGGCGTCTGCTCGGTCACCTTTTTGAAACTGGTGTTGAAGGTGGATTTCGAGTTGAAACCCACCGTCTCGGAGATCTCCAGAATCGTGTGGCTGGTGGTGGCCAGCAACTCGCAGGCATCGCGAATGCGGCATTGGTTCACGTAGTCGTAAAAGGACATGCCCAGCTTGGTGTTCAGCACTTCGGAGAGGTGGATCGAGGGGATCGAGATCTCAGAGGCCAGCGCGCGCAGGCTGAGCGCGTGATTGCGCCAGAGCTGGCCGGCCTCCATGCGCTGGGTCAAACGATCAGCGTAGCGGTTCAGATCTTCGGGTGTCAGGCCTGAACGGGCATACCGGTCTGGTTTTGGCGAGGGCGGCGCAGGTGTAGGCGCTTCGATCACCGGCGGCTCCAACACGGCACCGGTCCAACCCGGCAAGGGCGGCACAGCGCGCAGAGCAAAGAGGCCAAAGGAAAAGACCAGCACCAGATCGAACAGGAATTCGGTGGGGCCAAAGCGGATCTCGGGATAGTTCAAAAGGTCAAGCACCTCGTCCACGATCACGATCAGGGACAGGATCAGGATGGTGGCAACCAGCGCGTCGAGCCAGGCCAGCGTCTTGCCGGTAAGATCGGAAAACACATCGCGGATGTTGCGTTTGTGCTGAATGAGCTTGCGTGCGCAGAGAGTTCCGTAGATCAGGACGGTCACCACCCACAAAGCCCAGAACGCATCATCGCCCAATTGGATCAGGTCCAGGTGGTCTTGGGACAGGTCATGCGCCTCGGGATCGCGGCGGATTTCTCCGGGTAGGAGCAGCGCAGGTGACAGGCAGAGGAAGGACAGGGCAATCGGGATGAGATGCAGCCAGTCGCGGCGGATCAACTTTGGCGCGGCGCTGGTGAGGCCACGGACAAAGAAATAGAGCGCGATCATGAAACAGGGCAGAAAGATTTCGTGCCATTGGAACAGCCAGGCCGGACCCCAGATGAAGGGGTTATAGATCAGCTCGGCCAGATGGTCGGCGGCGTTGATGGAGAAAAACCCGATCATCGCCCAGACGAACATGCGATGGCTCTTGGTATCGCGCAGTTTGAGCAAGAGGCCAAGCAGCACAAAGATGCAGAGCGCGAAAGAGATCATGGAGCCGGAAAACAGCCAGAGGTCGTCAGGCTCGATGGAAATGTCGATCATTTGGAATGTCTTGGGCGCGTGGAAATGGGGGTTTGGGCGTAGTGTAGCGGGGTGGAGATGGGATGCAATGGGGTTGGCAGGTTGGCTATTGGCGGCCCCGCTCCCACCGGGCCGCCATCTGTGCCAGGCGGGTGCCAAAGTGCCGGGCGGTTTGGGCGTCCTCGGGGCGCAAGGACTCTCCGCTATCGGTGGCCATGAGGCCAAGCCAGCTGCCATCGGCGTTCAGCCCTTGGCGGTCCGGATAGACCGGCGCGCCAATGGCGGTTTGGCCAACCCAGATCATGCCCATTTGAGCGGCATAGATCGACAGGCGCGAGAGGGCAGAGAGCTTGTCACCCGACGGGTGGATGGCGCTGACAAACCCGGCGGCCAGCTTGTCCTGCCAGCGCAGGTCTGGCCAGGCGCTTGCTGCCTCTTCGAGAAACAGGGAATAGCGCGCCGGGGTGGAGCCCATATAGGTTGGGCAGCCAAAGGCGATGAGGCTGGCTGCGTCCAGGGCCTGCCAATCCGCGGGGGAAAGATCGGTGACATCCATGGTGACGGCACGGGCACCAGAGGTGTCGATCCCGGCGGCAATTTCCTGCGCCAAGGCCTGCACATGGCCGGTTTCGGAAAACCAAGGAAGGCAGATGAGCGGTGTATCGGCTTGCGTCATAACGGCAAATTGGGCGATTGTCGCGCCAGTCACAAGAGCGAAAGAGCCCCATGGTCACGGTCAAGGAACAATACGAAGCCTATCCCTATCCCGAACGTGATCCCGCGGATGAGGCCAAGCGGCTGATCACCGGCTCGCCCTCGCATCCGATTGAAATGGATCATTATTTATGGGGCGGCCAGCGCGATTGGTCCCAACCTTTGCGGGTTTTGGTCGCCGGTGGCGGCACCGGGGATGGCTTGATCCAGCTGGCGCAGGTGCTGAGCCATGCGGGCGCGCCTTATGAAATCACCTATGTGGACCTTTCCAAAGCCTCGCGCGCTGTGGCCGAGGCACGGGCGAAAGCGCGCGGGTTGAGCGGCATTCGTTTTGAGACCGGCAGCCTGCTGGATGCGCCGGAATACGGCAGCTTTGACTACATCGACAGTTGCGGTGTGCTGCATCACCTGCCCAACCCCGAAGCGGGCTTTGCCGCCTTGCGCGCTGCCTTGGCCCCCGGTGGTGGCTTTGGCTTTATGGTCTATGCGCCTTATGGGCGCTCTGGCGTGTACCCGTTGCAGGGCGGGTTTGGCGCGCTGTTTGAGGGGATGGCCCCGCAAGAGCGGCTGAAGGCGGCGCAAAAGATTGTCGAAGGGTTGCCTGAGGGCCACCCGTTCAAGAGCAATCCGAATTTGAACGATCACAAAGCCTCGGATGCCGGGTTTTATGATCTGTTGTTGCATGGGCAGGATCGGTCTTATTCGGTGGCGGAGCTGTTGGAGACATTGGAGAAAACCGGCTGGCAGTTACAAAGCTTTGTCACCCCGGCGCTTTATGATCTGGAACGGATTTGCAAACGCCCCGAAGGCATGCGCGATGGCGCGGCCATGGCGGTGGCAGAGCAGTTGACCGGCACGATCCGGCTGCATGTGGGCTATGCGGTGCCTGCGGGTGAGGATCGCAAACCCGCCAAGAGCAGCAATCGCAAACTGGTGCCACATCTGAGCGGCGTTCAGGCCGGGGCGCTGGCCAAGGCGGTGGCGCAGGGCAAACCGATTCCGGTTGGGTCAGATGGGGTGCGCAGCACGTTCACATTGCCCAAGGCAGCGGCCGGATTGATCGCAGGGATTGATGGGCGGCGCAGTCTGGAACAGATCGCCGCTGGGGCGCGCATGGATGCGCTGGCATTTGGCATGGCCTGGGCCCCGGTGGAAAAGGCGCTTTGTGGCTGGGGGTTGTTGAAATATTCTGGCCTGGGGAACCTTGGGAAGAACCCCTAAAAAGCTGAGGGAGGTCACCCATGTGTGGACGCTTTGCCACCACCCTGCCCAATGAGGCCATGGCGCAACTGTTTGACGCCAGCCCGGCCAATGACCTGCCCGAGGTGCCCAATTTCAACACCTGCCCGACCACGCAGATCCATGTGATCGAACCCGGCGAAGATCGGCGCAAGCTGCGCACCATGCGTTGGGGTTTCATCCCGCATTGGTATGACAAGCCAAGCGGCGGGCCGCTGCTGATCAATGCCCGTGCCGAAACCATTGCCGAGAAACCCGCCTTTCGCGAGGCCTGTCGCCAGAGGCGGTGTTTGATCCCCTGTAGCGGGTTTTATGAATGGAGCAAGGATGAGGCGGGCAATCGCCTGCCCTGGTATATTACCCGTAAGGATGGCGCTGAGATGGTCTTTGCCGGGATCTGGCAGGATTGGGGGCCCGAGGAGGCGCGGCTGCGGACCTGCGCCATGGTGACGGTGGCGGCAAATGCGTTGATGTCCAGGATCCACCACCGCATGCCGGTGATCCTGGAGCCGCAGCATTGGGGCAAATGGCTGGGCGAAGAGGGGCATGGTGCGGCAACGCTCATGCAACCGGCTGCGGAGGATGTCATCACCTTTCACAGGGTCCGCACAGAGGTGAATTCCAACCGGGCCAGCGGGCCGCAGTTGATCGAAGAAATTCCACCTGATGCGTGTTGACGCCGCCCGCGCTCTGGCCTAAACCCTGTCTTCGCTGCGGGTATGGTGAAATGGTATCATAAGAGCCTTCCAAGCTTAAGGTGCGGGTTCGATTCCCGCTACCCGCTCCAAACTCCCCTACAGATCTGGTGGGCCGCGCAGGCGATTGCGTCTGGGTGTGTGCGTGATGTCTGGCGCGTGTATGCAGCGCGCGGGCCCAAATTTCATCGATGAAATTTGCAAATTCCGTTGACGGAATTTGGAGGCGAGTTGCGCAAGGTCAACGCTCGTCTTGAGCGAACGGACAAGCCTGGTGCCCACAGAGCGCCCTGCAATTGCCCGCCCGCGTCATCTCAGCGCTTGACCCGGGGGCCAGAGATGGCAAAACCCCCTGACAGCTATTTGCAAAGGACGCATACATGGCCCGTGGCACAACGATGACCTCAGCCGAGGCAGACCGCGAGAAATCCAAGAAATTGGGATCGCTGGGCGCGCTGTGGCCTTTCATGCGCCCCTATCGTGGCCAGATGATTGCCGCCCTGCTGGCCTTGATCACCACTGCCACCCTGTCGCTGATCCTGCCGATGGCGGTGCGCCGGGTGGTGGATAATTTCAGCGTCGAGGATGGCGCGCTGCTGGATCGCTATTTTGGCGCGGCTTTGGCGATTGCTGCCGCGCTGGCCGTGGGCACAGCTTTGCGTTACGCGCTGGTCACCCGCTTTGGCGAACGTGTTGTAGCCGATATCCGCAAGGCGGTGTTTGACCGGGTCATTGGCCTGTCCCCGGCCTTTTTCGAGAAAACCATGACCGGCGAAGTGCTGAGCCGGATCACCACGGACACCACGTTGATCCTGTCGGTGATTGGCTCGTCGGTTTCGGTCGCGCTGCGCAATGTGCTCATGTTCAGCGGCGGGCTGGTGCTGATGCTCTTTACATCGCCGAAACTGACCGGGTTGGTGCTGCTGATTGTGCCCGCCGTGGTTGTCCCCATCCTTGTGCTTGGTCGTCGTTTGCGTCAACTGAGCCGCGAGAACCAGGATTGGATCGCTGAAAGTTCGGGCAACGCCTCTGAGGCCTTGAGTGCGGTGCAGACCGTGCAGGCCTTTACCCATGAAGCTCTATCGCGCAGCCGCTTTGGCGATGTGACGGAAAAGAGCTTTGACTCGGCCCAGAAGCGCATCTGGACCCGCGCGCTGATGACTGCCATCGTGATCTTTCTGGTCTTTACCGGAGTGGTGGGCGTGCTGTGGATCGGGGCCTGGGATGTGCGCGCAGGCGGGATGAGCGCCGGCACGTTGGTGCAATTTGTGATCCTGTCGGTTCTGGTGGCCGGGGCGGTTGGGTCTTTGTCCGAAGTGTTCGGCGAGTTGCAACGCGCCGCCGGGGCGACCGAGCGTCTGGTGGAATTGTTGCAGGCCGAGGATAGCGTGCAAGACCCAGATGCCCCCGCATCGCTGCCCAGCCCGGTGCGCGGAGCGATCCGTTTTGACAAGGTCAGTTTCTCCTACCCGTCGCGCCCGGATCTGGCGACTTTGGACACTATCGATCTGAGCATTGAGCCCGGTGAAACCGTGGCGCTGGTTGGCCCCTCGGGCGCAGGCAAAACCACGATGATCCAGATGATCCAACGCTTTTACGATCCGGTGTCTGGGGCGGTGACGCTGGATGATGTGGCTTTGCGCGACCTCAACCGCCATGATTTCCGCAGCCATATTGCGCTGGTCCCGCAAGAGCCGATGATCTTTGCCACGAGCGCGCGGGAAAACATCCGCTTTAGCCGCCCCGGTGCAAGCGATGCCGAGGTCGAAGCCGCCGCCAAAGCCGCCGCCGCGCATGACTTCCTGACCAAACTGGCTGACGGCTATGACACCTGGCTGGGTGAGCGCGGCGTGATGCTGTCGGGTGGTCAAAAACAACGGGTCGCCATTGCCCGCGCCATTTTGCGCGACGCGCCGGTGCTGCTGCTGGACGAGGCGACCTCGGCATTGGACGCTGAAAGTGAGCGCGCGGTGCAAGAGGCGGTGGACACCTTGTCAGCCGATCGCACCACGGTGATCGTGGCGCACCGTCTGGCCACAGTGAAAAAGGCGGATCGCATCGTGGTGATGGATCAAGGCCGCATCGTGGCGCAGGGCACCCATGACGCGCTGGTGGCCGAAGGCGGGCTTTATGCGCGATTGGCCAAGATGCAGTTTACAGACGGATAAAGATCAGCCTTACGGGATGGTGGGCGGGGCGACGCTCTGAAAGAGCGAGCGGCGTCCCCACCATTATACTTGCTGCTCTATTGCGAAGCAGGCCGGATCCCAAAGGACCCCATGGGAGTCGGCGACGTGAAACAGGCCACTCCTCTTATTTCAGAAATGAGGGTCCAAGACTGCTCTCATGCCAAAGAGCATTCAACTCAACCAAATCTCGATTAGGGAAAACGCGTCTGTGGTCGCTAAACGAGCGATGCTTCAGGCTTATATGCGTTTTCCAAAGTTCCGCGATCAGCATCTCAATAAGCCTCTGCCTTCTAAGTCGAGAGGTTAAAACAAGCTTGCCGGTTTCGTTGGCCGAGAAGCCGAAAAGTGGCCTTTCGATCTCGTAAATGCTGAGCAGCATCGTATGCTGTTGTTGTTTATCCCGACAAACCTCGAAAACCACACCTCCCGGTTCGTCACATAAAGCAACCCGCAAAGACGTATTTTCCAGAACAGCACGACAAATCTCAAGAATTTCCGAAGCGAAATCTGTGAAGACATCGGTCACACTAAAAACTTGCGCCTCGCCATCCTTAAACACAATCAGATCATTCCACCCATGCAAACCAAAGTTGCAATAAAGCTGCGTTTCATCATCAAACGGAAGTGAACCGGTGTTCATGTGCGGTAATTGTCTTGGTCAAAATACATCAGTGTCAGGATGCGTCCATTAAACGTCACTGGCGAAGGAAGAGCAATAAAGCGGAGATTACGAACGCGCAGGAACTGACGGTAGCAATTTCTAGCGGTCAAAGCGCTGTCGTCCAACGCTCCCTGCATCCGCCTCCCCAAAGGAGGGCCAACAAAAGCGCGCACCTCTGGTGCGACGGATATGCCTCCCCCTGCGCCTAACCTGCGTTGCATCGCCCTGAAATACTGACAGTATTTCTGCGCCGACGCGCCTTATCAGGCATATGATCAGATAAACCAGTGATGTGGGATGGTGGGCGGGGCGATGCTCTGCAAGAGCGAGCGGCGTCCCATCATCCCCTTTATGGGAACACTCCCTAGAGGGATTTGCGCGTGCCGCGGGCGGGTTGGGGGCGCTGCCCCCGTCCGCAAAGCGGCCTCCCCCGGAGTATTTTTACCAAGAAGAAACTCAGGTACTCTGCATCGTGAGGATAATGCGCACCTGAAAGGCGCTTGACCAAAGCAAAAAAGGCGGGACCCAGCCCGCCTTTTCCATTGATGCATCAGTGCATGGGCCCGGTCATTTGGCTGTGATGCGACCATCCAGCATGATTTTGACCGGGCCCATTTTGGCCATGTATTCGGCCGTTACATCCGCCAGATCCGGGCCGTAATCATAAGCGTTGTCAGCGTCGCGGAACATTTTGTAACCGTCGCCGCCATTGCGCACATAGTTGTTGGACACAACGCCATAGGTCGCGGCCAGATCAATTGGCGCGCCGCCTACCATCACGTCGGAGACCCGCTCACCCGCTGGTTTGGAGGCGTCAAACGCATAGGTCATGCCCGCAACCTGTGGGAAACGGCCTGCGCCATCTTCCAGCTTGGAGACACCGTTTTCCAAAGCCGCCACGATGGTTTCACCGGTGACCTCAAAGGTCGACAGGGTGTTCTGGAAAGGCAGAACCGAGAGAACTTCGCCCATGGTGACTTCGCCCGCATCGATAGAGGAGCGCAACCCGCCACCGTTCTGAATGGCGATCTGGATGCCCTGATCCTTGACCCGGTCCAGCATGGCATCTGCCACCAGGTTGCCCATGGCGCATTCCACCGCACGGCAAGAGCCGCGTTCGCCATCAATGGCTTCGGCGGTTTCGGCCACAACCCGGTTTTTCATCTCTTCAATCGGGCCAGCCAGTTCGGCCACGCGGGCGACGATAGCTTCGTCTTCGGCCACAGAGGCATCCAGCACGATGGTGTCGCCGGTTGCGGCGGTCACATTGCCCGCATCATCAAAGGTCAGCGTCAGGTGGCCGACATATTTGGAATAGGCATAGGCCTGCACCACGGGCACGTCACCAACCATGGTTGGATAGGCCATTGCGCCCTCTTCGGTGTTGGAGAATTTGGTGTGCGAGTGACCACCCACAACCGCATCAACACCGGCGACTTTCTCGGCGATTTCCATGTCTTTCTTTACGCCAACATGGTTCAGCGCGATGATTTTGGTCACGCCATCTGCCTCAAGCGCAGCCACATCGGCCTGCAGGCTTTCGATTTCGTCCTGGAAGATCACCGCTTCGCCGGGGCTGGAGGTCTCGGAGGTGTCAACCGCCAGGGCAGAGATGATCGCGACCTTTTCGCCGCCAACCTCAAGCACCACATGGTTGTCGACCTTGCCAGCCAGAACGTTGGACTGGGACACGTCGATATTGCCCGAAATCACCGGGAAGGAAACGCCATCCACCAGCTTGAGCAGGCCTTCGGGGCCATCGTCAAATTCGTGGTTGCCGACGGCCATGACGTCAAAGCCGATCTTTTCCATCATCTCGATTTCCACATCACCCTTATAGGTGGTGTACATCAGAGAGCCCTGATACTGGTCGCCGGCATCCAGAACCAGCACGTTTTCGTCTTTCAGCTGCTCGCGCAGTTCGGCGATCTTGGTCGCGACGCGCGCATAGCCGCCAAAGCACTTACCCTCGGCATTATCCTCGGCCTTGCAGGTCGAATCGTATTTGTTGATCGGCTCAATACGGCTGTGCAGATCGTTGATGTGCACAATATGCAATGTGTAGTCAGCAGCAGCAGAGCTGGCACAAAGCGCAGCCGCAGCGACCGTGGACAGAAAACGAACAGACATGATATTCCCCTGTGTCGGTTATTATATCGTGTGATGCTGCACCTGTTCTAAGGGCGTGTCAAAGCCGAAAAACATGACGCAGCGGACCCTTGCCCAATAGGCGTGGTTTGTATCGGTTTCATGTCGCGCCGCTGCCTGACAAAGTGGCAGGCCTGTTTGCGGCGCTGCTGAAATCAGGCCGCGCGGAGAAAAAACTGCTTGACCCTGACACTAGTGTCATAGCGCTACCCCTGCCCCCTGACAGCATTTTGCATCACAGGAGACGCAGTGAGATGACAGGTACCAACACGTGGCAGGACAAGGTGGCGATCGTGACCGGGGGCAGTTCAGGCATTGGCAAGGCCGTGGCGCTGGAACTGGTACGGCAGGGTGCCAGGGTGGTGATCACCGGGCGGAATATGGATCGGTTGGCCGAGGTCGCGGACAACAGCGCAGCAATCGAGACCGTGCAGGCGGATGCCGCTGATCCGGCAACTGGCGCGGTCCTTGTGGCGCGCGCCTTGGCCCGGTGGGGACGGGTTGATCTGATCGTCAACAATGCCGGGGCGGGTCAGCCGATGCCCCTGCCCGCTTATGACGCTGAGGTGATCAGTCAGATGGGGGCGGTGAACATCACCGCGCCGTCCATGCTGGTGAAGGCTGGGGCGGAGGCTTTGAAAGCGAGCAAGGGGGCGATTGTGAATATTGGCACGGCAGTATCGCGCAAAGACGCGCCGATGATGGCGCATTATGCGGCGAGCAAAGCGGCGCTGGAACACCTGACCCGCGCCTGGGCGCTTGAATTTGCGACGGATGGTGTGCGGGTGAATGCGATAGCGCCGGGGCCGGTCAAGACCGGAGCTTTGACCGGGATGATGGGGCTGCCCGCCGAAATGGCGGCGCAGATTGAGGCGCAGGAGGCAGAGCAAATCCCTCTGGGGCGGCGCGGGGTGACCGAAGACATCGTGCCTTGGGTGCTACGTCTGGGCAGTGCCGAGAATGCCTGGCTGACCGGTCAGATCTTGACGGTGGATGGGGGCTGGACGCTGCGGGAGTGAGACAGCGAACCGGATTGCAGGCAATCCGGATGACCGACAGCGAAGATCTCACTTTTAATTGCCGGTCATCAGCCTAGATCAACCGCACTGCCCACCACAAAGAGGCCCCCCAATGACCCCCAAAGACGCCGCCCTCCATCTTGGCATCAGCCAGCGTATGCTGCGCCATTATGAAAGCGCCGGGTTGATGGCGGTCGGCCGGACCCTGAACGGCTATCGCCATTACAGCCCGTCGGATCTGCGCCGCGCCGCGCGGATCCGTGACTTTATCGCCACCGGGTTTTCGACGCGCGAGATCTATGCCATGCGGGCGTGTCTGAGCGATGATGGTTCAGGCCCCTGCGAGGGCGGCATCGCCAAGATGACCGAAAAGCTGGAGAGCATTGATCGGCTCATGGCCGAGCTGCAAGAGCGTCGCGCCACCGTGCTGGATCGGCTTCAGCTGCTTGAGGCGCAATTGGACAGTGAATCCCCCCGGCCAGAGCCGCAACCCGCTTGACCCCACAGCAGTGGCGCCGCATCACGGCCCCATGCTGATCTATAAAATCCTCCGGGCCCCGGAATGGGCCGATTTGCAGGCGCAGGGCGAAACCGCTGGCGCGCCAATTGATGTCGCTGACGGGTTTGTGCATTTCTCGACAGCCGCCCAGGCCCGCGAAACCGCTGCCAAGCATTTTGCCGGGATCGACGGGCTTTTGCTAGCCGCCTTGGATGCCGATGCCCTGGGTGAGGCGCTGAAATGGGAGGTTTCGCGCGGCGGTGACAAATTCCCCCATCTCTATGCGCCTTTGCGCCTCGCTGACATCCTCTGGACCCGCGACCTGCCGCTGGGCCCGGACGGGCACCAGTTCCCGGAGGAGATGGTGTGAGCCATATCGACCCGACCCGCGCCCAGTTTGACCTGTTCAAAGGGCTGAACCGCGATGAGACTTGCGAGATGCTGAACCTCGTCAAGCTGCGCGATCACGCTGCCTATCCCGAGGGCCACGCCCTCTATGATCAGGGCCTAAGCGGGGCTGAGGCCTATGCCCGCTATGGTGCCGAAAGCGGCCCGGTTCTGGCCCGGGTTGGTGGCACGATCCTGTGGCGCGGGGCATTTCGCTGCACCTTGATCGGGCCTGAGGGCGAGGATTGGGATCATGTATTTATCGCGCGCTACCCTTCGGCCCATGCCTTTATGGCCATGGTCAAAGACCCGGATTACGCCAGGGCGGTGATCCACCGTCAGGCGGGCGTCGCAACCTCGCGCCTGATCCGCAATGCCCCAACTGAGACCGGAGATGTGTTCGGATGAAAGCCCTCGAAACGCTTGGCATGAGCCTGCTGCGCAAACTTGATCCTGAAACCTCGCATGGCGTTGCGCTCAAGGCGCTCAAGGCGGGCCTAGCCCCTTTGCCAGGGCTGGTGACCTCGGATCGGCTGCGCTGCTCGGTCGCCGGGTTGAACATGACCAATCCGGTGGGCATCGCCGCCGGATTTGACAAAAACGCCGAGGCGCTGCACCCGCTCAGCCGGGCCGGGTTTGGCTTTGTCGAGGTGGGGGCGATCACGCCACGCGCCCAGCCGGGCAACCCGAAACCGCGCCTGTTCCGCCTGTCTGAGGACCGCGCGGCCATCAACCGGTTTGGCTTTAACAATGAGGGTATGGAAGCCGCCGCGACCCGGCTGGCCAAGCGCCCACGCGACATGGTTCTGGGGCTGAACCTGGGGGCGAACAAGGATAGCAGTGACCGCGCCGAAGATTTTGCCAAAGTGCTGCGCCATTGCGGCGCGCATCTGGATTTTGCCACGGTCAATGTCAGCTCACCCAACACCGAAAAGCTGCGCGATTTGCAGGGCAAGGACGCGCTGGCGGCTTTGCTCGGCGGGGTGATGGAGGCGCGCGGCGATCTGGCCACGCCCATTCCGGTCTTTTTGAAAATCGCCCCGGATCTGGACGAACAGGGGCTGAAAGACGTGGCCGAGGTCGCGCTGAGCTCGGGTGTGTCTGGCGTCATCGCCACCAACACCACCCTGTCGCGCGAGGGTCTGACATCGCAGCACAAGGGCGAGGCTGGCGGTCTGTCCGGTGCGCCCCTGTTTGAGAAATCCACCCGCGTTTTGGCGCAGCTCTCGCTGCTGACCCAAGGCAAACTGCCCCTGATCGGGGTGGGCGGCATCGGCTCGGCCCAACAGGCCTATGACAAGATCCGCGCCGGGGCCTCGGCGGTGCAGCTATATACGGCGCTGGTCTATGGCGGGCTGACGCTGGGGGCTGAAATCGCGCGCGAGCTGGATCAGCTTTTGGCCCGGGACGGGTTTGCAAATGTCGCCGAGGCTGTCGGCACCAAAAGAAAGGACTGGCTATGATCCTGTGGCACAATCCACGCTGTTCGAAATCGCGCCAAACCCTGGCGCTGCTCGAAGAAAACGGCCATGCGCCCGAGGTCCGCAAATATCTTGAGGATGTGCCCACGGTCGCAGAACTGCGCGCTGCCGCTGACATGCTGGGCCTGCCGGTGATCGCGATGATGCGGGTCAAGGAGGCGGCGTTCAAAGACAAGGGCCTGGGCAAAGACAGCGATGCCGAGACCCTGCTGGCCGCCATGGCAGACGCGCCCAAGCTGATCGAGCGCCCGATCCTGTTTGCCAATGGCAAAGCCGCCATTGGCCGCCCGCCGGAACAGGTGCTGGAGATCCTGTAACCTTACAATTTCGGAATAGCGCCCGCGCTTTGGGCCGCCCTGACAAAGTCCGAGATCAGCCCGGCATCCTTTTGACCCGGCGCGCTTTCGACGCCCGAGGACACGTCGACCTGAGACGCCCCGGTCAGTTCCACCGCGCGCGCGACATTGTCAGGGCCGAGCCCCCCCGCCAGCATCCAAGGCCGCGACCAACGCCGCCCGGCAATCAGACGCCAATCAAAGGCCAAACCGTTGCCGCCGGGCAGATCAGCCCCTTTGGGCGCTTTGGCATCAACAAGGATCTGATCACAGACGCGTTCATAAGCGGGCAACTGCCCAAGATCCTCGGCAGTGGCGACGCCCACGGCCTTCATTACCGGCAGACCATAGCGGTTGCGGATCTCGGCGACGCGCTCGGGGCTTTCCTTGCCATGCAGTTGCAAAATGTCGATGGCCACGCGGCCGCAGATCTCATCCAGCAGCGCGTTATCCGGGTTCACGACCAAAGCCACCTTGGCCAAACCAACCGGTGCCAGCACTGCAAGGTCGCGCGCCTGCTCGACTGTGACATTGCGCGGTGACTTCGGAAAGAACACAAACCCTGCATAGGCCGCGCCCGCCTTGGCCACGGCCTCCACATCTGCCGGTTTCGACAAACCGCAAATCTTGACCTTCACTTCCATACTGTCGCCCTGTTTCTTCTTGGCACAAATACTCCGGGGGTGAATTGCTTGAAAAGCAAGAGGGGGCAGCGCCCCCTCCCCGGCCCTATAAGGGCATTCTCAACTTTACAAGTGGATCAGCTGGCCTGATCCAAAAGCGCCAGAACCTCGTCCTTGTCCTTGTCGCGCTCAGCTTGGGTCTTTTTCAGCTCACGCTCAAGCTTGCGCACCTGCGCACCCTTTTGCGCAGCATCAGCGCGGTGCTTGTGCTCGCGCAGCCATTCCAGCACTTCACCCAACAAAACGCCAAGGATCAGGCTGCCCAGGACAACGATGAACAGCGGCACTTCAACCGATTGCGACAGCCAGCCGACACCCGGAATGGCCGCCACGGCCTCGGGCAAGGTGTTCAATGTCACCATGTCGCGATTGGCCAAAGACACGGTCACAAGAAGCACCGCGAGCGCTGCGTAAAAAGCGTAACGAATATACCGCATGGGTTATTTCCCGTTCAGGCGGTCCCGCAGCAGCTTGCCGGTCTTGAAGAAGGGCACGTGCTTTTCCTCGACCTCGACAGATTCCCCGGTACGGGGGTTGCGGCCGGTGCGTGCATCCCGCTTCTTGACCGAAAACGCTCCGAAGCCCCGCAATTCGACCCGGTCGCCCCGAGCCATGGCATTGGTGATCTCTTCGAAGATCGTATTGACGATCCGTTCCACATCCCGCTGATACAGGTGCGGGTTCTCATCCGCAATCTTCTGGATCAATTCAGACCTGATCATGCTTTCGCATCCCCCCTGCTGTGCTTGTCATTTGCACGTGATTATTGCCCGACTATAGGACGCGAATTGCGTTCCGAAAACTGTTCAATGGGTGAAAAACTCATGTTTTGCAGCTATTTGAGCAGAAATAGCGCCGCAGTCTCGTGAAATAGGCGGTGATTGGCGCAAAAACCGGGCTGTGCAGTCGCAGCATCCCATGCGGCGATTCGTCTGCCCTTTTGTCCCGCTTGCGATAGTTGGGTGGGGCTGATAGAGCGGAGTCACAGATCAAATGGCAGGAGGTTTGATGTCCTGATTGGGCCGGATGCACAGCATCCAAGACAGTGTGACCACATGAAACGGCTTTGGGCCGCATGTGTGTTTGCAGCCAATCGAAACTTGATCCAATCAAATCAAGAGACATCAAACAATGATCAAAGACTATCAATCTCTCATCGATGACGACGCAATCGTCGACATCTATCGCCGTGCCAGCCAACAGGCGCATGGGTTTCTGTCACCGGCCTTTCTGGAGCAGGAATGTGACAATGTTCGCCAGATTTACCTTCCACAGGCCCAAACACTTGTGGCGCATGAGCAGAACCGGCTTTGCGGATTTATCGCCCTGCTGGGCCACACTGTCGGCGGGCTGTTTGTCGATCCTGACTGTCAGGGCAAGGGCCTGGGTCAGGCCTTGGTGACTGCAGCTTTGCAGCGCCACCCGGTTTTGGAGTTGGATGTGTTTGAGCACAACCCGCTGGGCCGTCGGTTTTATGAACGGTTCGGCTTTGTCGAGCTCAGCCGCCGTCACGACGATTACACGGACCAACCGGTGATCAGCCTGCGCTATGAAACGCGCGGCTAACTGCCAAAGGGGTCAGGTGCTATTTGCATCTGGCCTCAAACACAGTGAGACCCTGGGCATTGCGCCCCAAGACTTGCAAACCGCCAAAGGGTTTGCCGATCTCGGCACAATTCTTGGCCGCTTCAGACTGCACCTGCCCCGGAGCCCAATCACTGCCAAAAACGCCCAGCATCTTATGGATGCCGTCCTCGACCTTGAACTTCATTTTCAACGTGTCAGGGCCGCTGGCAGAGGCGGGTAAAGCAAGTATGGTCAGAACGGCAACAAAAAATATACTTTTCATGGCTCCCCCAAGAGCGTTTTTCCAATGGCAACAGGTTAGAACCAGCTTGCCTGAGTCTGCAACGCCTGCGGTGGGGTATCTGGCCAAGATGTGGAAGTGTCAGCCCCACCACTTCTTTCACGATCAGCCTAAATTTTGCGGGTCTGGCTAGGGTGGCACCTTCGATCTTTCCGGAAGGGAAGAAAAACTTTTCCTCGCGAAATGAGCATCAGCGCAATGATCTGAGGAAGCAAGATCGCAGGTGCCCAGCGCATGACACTCCAAAGCTTGTATGGCGAGGATGAGACCTCGACCCATGCGGTCCTACCATCCTTTTGAACAACATCGAAGAAGTAGGACCCATCTTCAACTTTCATGTCGGTCACAGCCCCACCGGCAAGCTTGTAAACGAGACCACCAGGAATGAAGGACGCCGCCCAGGCGATGAAAGCGGAGAATTTGTGCCAGCGGAGAATACGGGCGTTTCTTTTGTCCAGGTTTATGATGGAAACCCTCATATTCCGCTTCACTGGTTAGAGTTCTGACCGTAGAGCCCTTGCTTCCGGAACTCAAAACCCTTTGCCACCATCGCGTCTTTCACCTTGGTGCAGACGGTCTCGACCTCATTCTCAAATAGCATCGTCGTGTCTAACTAATGGGTCCTGACCCTAACTTCAGATCGGAGGCCCGGCAGGGTCAATCATCCGTAAAGAAAACGATCAATCCGTCTTCTTCAACGGATTTGTCGACTTCTAGCTGAGGAGGGTGTGACGATGAAACCGGAAGCGTCAGTTTTGCGACATAATGCTCGTGGTTTTCCAGAAAAGCTACGAATGTGCGGTTGCCGAAATCAGGGTAACCAATACAGGTTGCCACGCCGTCCTCCGTTTTCAGCGCGTCTTTCATCCCGTCCTGAACTTGCTGAACCCCATCTTTCAGTTCCTCTGCAGCGGAGACAAAGACCCGGACTTCATCCGAACTCAACAGGATGAACCCCATCGGAAGGATTTCAAGGTTTTCTCGCAAGGCGCGGTCCACACGCGCGACAAGGTGAGCCATGAGATGGGTAAACTGATCTTGAGAGGTGTTCATAGCGACTAAAATCCCATTTTAAATCTTCGCAAAAAGCCAATCAAAGAACACATATTGGCAGTCCCTCCCCCTTCACAAATGCAAAAGGCATTTGAGCGCTAGTGGGGGCCTGTTTTGCCTTCTCCTGATTGATTTGAACTAATACCGCTATTCTGATTTCTGTGCATTTCAAACCACATGAACAGCGCGGAGAGGCCAAGATGTCACCTAGCAAGCTTCACACAACCTCAAGTGTTAAGCGATTGGAACTGCATACAAAAAAGGCCCCGGATTTCTCCGGGGCCTTTCTGTGTCGCGAGAGCGTGACGATTACTCGTCGCCCTTCAGAGCCGCGCCCAGGATGTCGCCGAGCGACGCACCGGAGTCGGAGGAACCATACTGTTCCACGGCTTCTTTTTCTTCTGCGATTTCGCGTGCTTTGATCGACAGGCCCAGACGGCGGGTCTTGCTGTCGATATTGGTGACGCGCACGTCGATCTTGTCACCGGTGTTGAAGCGCTCTGGGCGCTGCTCAGCACGGTCACGGGACAGGTCGGAGCGGCGGATGAAGGATTTCATGCCTTCATATTCCACTTCGATGCCACCATCTTCGATTGCGGTCACTTCGACGGTTACGATCGAGCCGCGCTTCACGCCGCCAACCGCATCTGCGAATTTGTCACCACCCAGCGCCTTGATCGAGAGCGAGATACGCTCTTTCTCGATGTCGACTTCGGAGACAACGGCCTGAACCATGTCGCCTTTGCGGTAGTTCTGGATCGCATCTTCGCCACGCTCGTCCCAGGACAGGTCGGAGAGGTGAACCATGCCGTCGATGTCGCCTTCGAGGCCGATGAACAGACCGAATTCGGTGATGTTCTTGACTTCGCCCTCAACCTGAGTGCCCTCAGGATAGGATTCAGCGAACTGCTCCCATGGGTTGCGCATGGTCTGCTTGAGACCAAGGGAAACGCGGCGCTTGGAGCCGTCGATTTCCAGAACCATGACGTCGACTTCCTGAGATGTGGAGACGATCTTGCCCGGGTGAACGTTCTTTTTGGTCCAGGACATTTCGGAGACGTGAACCAGACCTTCGACACCGGCTTCGAGCTCAACAAAGGCACCGTAATCGGTGATGTTGGTCACGCGGCCTTTGTGCACGGAACCCAGCGGGTATTTCGCGCCAACCAGATCCCATGGATCTTCTTGCAGCTGCTTCATACCCAAGGAGATGCGGTGCGTTTCCTTGTTGATCTTGATGACCTGAACCTTGACGGTTTCGCCGATGGTCAGGATCTCGGATGGGTGGTTCACACGGCGCCATGCCATGTCGGTGACGTGCAACAGGCCGTCAACGCCGCCCAGGTCAACAAAGGCACCGTATTCGGTGATGTTCTTGACGACACCCTCAACGGAGTCACCTTCACCCAGCTTGCCGATAACTTCGGCGCGCTGTTCGGCGCGGGACTCTTCGAGGATCGCACGACGCGATACAACGATGTTGCCACGGCGACGGTCCATTTTCAGGATCTGGAATGGCTGCTTGAGACCCATCAGCGGACCTGCGTCGCGCACGGGGCGCACATCAACCTGAGACCCAGGCAAGAACGCAACGGCGCCGCCCAGATCAACGGTGAAGCCACCTTTGACACGACCAAAGATCGCACCTTCGACGCGGGCGTCATCAGCGTAGGCTTTTTCCAGACGATCCCATGCTTCTTCACGGCGCGCCATCTCGCGGGAGATAACAGCCTCGCCACGGGCGTTTTCGGCAGCGCGGAGGTAAACCTCGACTTCGTCGCCAACTTCGACCTTGGGGGCTTCGCCGGGTTCAGCGAATTCTTTCAGCTCGACGCGGCCTTCCATTTTGTAGCCTACGTCGATGATGGCCTGGCCCGCTTCAATTGCGATTACCTTGCCTTTGACAACCGAACCTTCGTCCGGAGTGTCCATTTCGAGGCTCTCATTAAGGAGGGCTTCGAATTCTTCCATAGTTGCATTAGCCATGTGGCGTTTTTTCCTTTGCATCACTTTGTCGGGCCGCACGGTTGTCTCCGCGGGTCTTGGTTTCGTTGCATCCGGGGCGATCGCCGGTAGAGGCGGGCGTGGCGAAAAACACAAACAAGAAGGGCCCGAGGATTGTCCCCTGGCCCTGCTCGCCACATCCGCGACTCTTGATGGCCGTCAGATAGCGGGGTCCTTACAATGAAATGAGGGGTTGGGCAAGCCCGGATGCCATAATGAGCACCGGGTATAACTGGCCTCTGATCATACGCTTCTTGATCGAATTTATCCCCCATGCCAAGAATGACAGGTATTGGAGGACTAAATATAAAGACTATTTTTGCAATTTCCTTGGCGGCCGTTTCTGTTTTGGCCGCATGTCAGACGGTGACGCCGGATGCGGCTCCGACCACAGCGGTGACGCCTTTGGTGGGCAAGAAACTGATGGCCGATAATGGTTTGGTTATTATCATGAACGCCGATGGCACCGTGTCGGGCACCGCGCGGGGGGAGGATATTGACGGGACTTATGTTGCCACCGCCAAGGAAGTGTGCAGCACCTATGCCGCCCCGGATTTCCTGGCCGGGAAAGAGTTTTGCAGCGAGCCGCAGATTGACGGAAACACGGTTGTTTTCCTGCGTCGCGACGGATCGAAATCGGCCACTTATACGATTGGCGGATAAGTGGTCGGCATAGGCCGAGCAAAACGCCACTATTGGCCTGAAATGAATGAGGTTGCCAGCCAGCGCTGGCAGCCTTTTTTGTTGCGTAATCTGCAAAAAATGTGCGGCCTTTCCATGGGGTCGGCAGGCACAGATTTAAGGGGAAATCACCCCACGCCCTCCCCCTATGGGTTTCCTGACTGGCACAAAATGCCGGGCGTTTGCAGATAGAAAGCACCGGGCCAAAACGGATTTTTCAGCCCGGCTTCTTTTTGACAAACACACAGGTGTAACCATGAAAACTGTAACGCTTTCCATTTCGAATAATCCAACCAGCACCCAGGCGTTTCTGGCCGAACAGGGCTGGACCATTGCCGATGTCGCCGCGTGGTTGGACGAGGGTGATTTTCTGGCGATAAGCGCGGCTTTGGAGGTTGATCCAACCGCCGCGTTCAATGCCATGTTGAACACCCCGTCAGCGCTGGAGGCTTTGGCCGCCGGGGCGACCGAAGATGCCTTTGGCGAAATTGGTGGGGCCAAAGGGATTGAGGACTATATGGCCGGCCTGCCCGAGGCGGGTGAGGACAAGATGGAACAGGCCGCCAGTGGCGATCAGAGCACGCTGTTTGAGGGCGATGGCTGGCACACGGATACCGGCAAGCCGAATTACCAAACCGCGCAGCCGGGTGACATCGTGTATGATTCCAATGGCAAGGAGGCCGGGGTGATGACCGAAGACGGCATCGATCTTTGGCTGGATGGCACGGATGAGGACGGGGACGGCAAAGCTGATTACGCCGTTGATGAGGACGGGACCATCTATCTCTGGCCCGAAGAGGGGCACAATCCAGAGCCTGAACAAGAGGATGAGCCCGAAGACGGCACCGGCAAACCCCCAGAAGACGATGGGGACAGCTCGGAACCGGAGGACACTACGCCAGAAGACGGCGAAGAAACACCGGTAGAGGAAGATGACGCTCCGGCGGGCAGCTCTGATACTGCCGCCATTCCCGCCGGTGGCGAAGACGGGTTGGGCGGATGCAGCGGGGACGAAGACGGGGCCGACATCCCGGATGCCTTTGAGTTCCGCAAACCCGGCGATGACGGCACCACACAACCCGGCCCTGACACCTATGAGGTTGAGGTCGATCTGGTCTTGCACGGCCCGACCTATGGGTTGACCCAGCCTGCGCAGGGCGACGGTGAATTCACGGGCGGTGTTGTGGTCGAACCGGTGGATCCAACCTATGGCACCACCCAGCCGGACCCGATTGACGATATCATCTTTTAAATGACGTCCTGAAAAACAACCAAGCCGCCAGAAGAACTGGCGGCTTGATCCTGTTTATTGCTAACTTTGGGGGAGCCCCAATTTAGCTGTGTTTTTTGATCTCACCCGATTTCAGGCGCGACAGGTAGCTGTCGAGCTCACCCTTGACGATTGGCATCAGGAAGTAGAGCGCAACGATGTTGACCACCGCCATGGCAAAGATCGCCGCATCGGAGAAGTCGATCACAGGGCCAAGGTTGGCCGAGGCACCGATCACAACAAAGATGCAGAAGATCACCTTGAAGATCAGCTCTTTGGTCTGGCCTTCACCGAACAGGAAGGTCCAGGCTTTCAAACCGTAATAGGACCAGCTGATCATGGTGGAGAAGGCAAAGAGGATGACCGCAACCGCCAGGATATACTTGAAGAACGGGATCGCCGAGGAGAAGGCCGCCGAAGTCAGCGCAACGCCTTTGTTGCCGTCAACGGTCTGGATGGTCGATGCACCTTCGTCCAGCAGGTAAAGCCCGGTATTCGGATCGGCCACCAGCTGACCGGTGATGATGATCACCAAAGCGGTCATGGTGCAGATCACCACGGTGTCGATGAATGGCTCGAGCAGGGAAACGAAACCTTCGGTGATCGGCTCTTTGGTGCGGACCGCCGAGTGGGCAATCGCCGCAGAACCAACACCGGCTTCGTTCGAGAACGCCGCCCGCTTGAAGCCCTGGATCAGCGCGCCAACCATACCGCCTGCAACGCCAAGACCGGTAAAGGCCCCTTCAAATATCTGGCCAAAGGCCCACATGATCATATCCGCGTTCATGATCAGAATGACCAAAGCGGTCAGAACATAAAGCACGCCCATGAAAGGTACGACTTTCTCGGTCACCTTGGCGATGGATTTCAGACCACCAACGATCACGGCAAACACGATGGCCGCAAAGATCAGACCAGTGATCCAGCCCGGATAGTCGCCAACAACATTGGCGATCTGCGCATGGGCCTGGTTGGCCTGGAACATGTTGCCGCCGCCCAAAGCGCCCAGGATACAGAAGATCGAGAACATCACGGCCAGGATGCCACCGGCGGGAATGCCGCGCTCCTGGAAGCCTTTGGTCATGTAATACATCGGGCCACCAGAGACGGTGCCGTCCTCGTATTCATTGCGGTATTTCACGCCCAGCGTACATTCGGTGAATTTTGACGCCATGCCCATCAGGCCGGCCAAAATCATCCAGAAAGTTGCGCCCGGGCCGCCGATGCCAATGGCCACGGCAACCCCCGCGATATTCCCCAGGCCAACTGTACCGGAAAGCGCGGTAGCGAGAGCCTGGAAATGACTGACCTCACCCGCATCATTGGGGTCAGAATAGTCACCTTTGACCAGCGAAATCGCATGTGGAAACGCGCGAAACTGAATGAAGGCAAAGTACAGGGTGAACACGGTGGCGGCGATGACCAGCCACATCACGATCCAGGGGAAGGTCGTTCCCGGGAACGGGCTGAAGATGAAGGAGACGAACCAGCCGGTGGCGCTTGCAAAGCCCTGGTTGATCGTTTCGTCGAGCGATTGAGCCGCAGCTGGCGCAGATGCAGCCATCACGGCAGGAGCGGCCACAGCCGCTGCCTTGATAAGATTTGTCATGATAGATCCAATTCGCTTTTGGCGCTTAGGGTACAATGGTGACAGGCACGGGCGCAGATTGCGCAAGGCTGATGGCAACAGAGCCGAAGACCCGCGACGACAAACCAGGTTCACCGTTACGACCGATCACAATCTGATCGGCACCGCTTTCCTTGGCGATATCGCCAAGCGTGGTCGCGATATTGCCGTATTTCAACGCCGTTTCGATCGCCAGACCGCTGTCTTGCAAGCCCGCAACCGCCGGAGCCAAAATCGCAGCTTCGGCCCGGTCCAACTCTTCGCCACGCCGCTTGTGACGTTCTTCGATTTCGGTTGGCGTCAAGAACGAATATGGAGACCACTCCAAGATATGGGCAACGACAATGCTGCTGCCCTGTGTCTTGGCTTGGTCTACGGCAAAGGCCAAAGCGGCCTTTGCGCTGTCGCTGCCGTCATATCCGACGACAATTTTCTGGGACATAATCCCCTCCCATTTTTGTTTTGTCTGCTGTGAGACAGGCGCAAATTAGTCGGAAAGGAATGAGAAAGGTTCTTTAATTTCTTGAAGATTAGGAATTTTTATGGAAAAAATACCCTGTCATGGAAAATTTTAGGATTATTTCCGATGGACCGACTTGATATCCGAATTCTTTCCATACTGCAGCGGGACGGTCAAATCTCGATGGCCAAGCTGTCAGACCAGGTCGGGCTGTCCTTGTCCGCTTGCCACCGGCGAGTCAAATTATTGGAGAGTCAGGGGCAGATTTCGCACTATGCTGCCCGGCTCAATCGCAAGAAGGTCGGGCTGGAAATCCAGGTGTTCATCGAGGCGAAACTGGTCAGCCAGCGCCGCGAGGAAATCGAGGCCTTTGAGGCCGCCATCCATGAAATGCCCGAGGTGCTGGAATGCCATATGATCTCGGGCGAGTTCGACTATCTGATCCGGGTCGCGGCGCGCAACACCGAAGATTACGAGACGCTTTATCGTGAGCGTCTGACGCTTATTCCATCCGTTGTGCAGATGAAAACCTTGCTGAGCCTGTCAGCGGTGAAGGAATTTCGGGGGTTTCATTTGACTGAAGATAGCTAGGGGCAGGATGCAGGCCCGCCAAGGTCTGCATCTTGTATCATGGCTGTTACGCGATTTCGGTCACGAACCCGGCGCGCGGTTTGCGCACTTTCTTCATGTTGACCAGCCAATCCTCTTCCGCCTGACGATAGCCCAGCGGCAGCAGGGTCAAAGAACGCAGCCCCTTTTCGCGCAGGCCCAGAATTTCATCGACCTTTTCGGGGTCGAACCCTTCCATCGGGGTGCTGTCGACCTCAAGCTCAGCGGCGGCGGCCAAGGCAAAGCCCAGAGCGATATAGGCCTGACGCGCGGCGTGATTGTGGTTCACCTCGGCCTCACGTGGGAGATACATTTTCTTGAGGTTGTCATAATAGCCGGTCAGCATCTCGCTCTTGCCGCGCTCTTCCTCCATTTGGGTGACAACCGCGTCGATACGGTCGGCGCTGTAATTGTCCCAGGCGGCAAAGACCAGAACATGCGAGGCATCTGTGACTTGCGACTGATCCCAGGCCACTTTGCGGATTTCGGCGCGGATCTCGTCATTGGTCACGACAAACACTTCGAAAGGTTGCGTCCCAGACGAGGTCGGCGCGAGGCGGATCGCTTCGAGGATTTGGTCGACCTTGTCCTGCGGGACAGATTTGGAAGGGTCGAATTTCTTGGTGGCATAGCGCCAGGTCAGCTTGTCGAGAAGTGCGGTCATTTTGAGTCAATCCTGATGATGCGGGCAGCGCCGCGAGGGGTGGTGTCATTTTGTAACTGGCCATATAAACAGAACCACTCGCACCACAAGAAGGCACAAATTTGTGTCCCGGTAACAAAAAGGAAACCACATGGCGGAGCGCCCCAAATGCCCCGATTGCCCCCGCATCCAAGAGGTGCTGTCGCGCGTTGGCGACAAATGGAGCGTGCTGGTCGTGACCGCCTTGGGCTATAACGACGTCATGCGTTTCAATGAGTTAAAGCGCCATTTGGGCATTTCACAACGTATGCTGAGCCTGACCTTGCGCGAATTGGAACGCGACGGGCTGGTGCGCCGGACACAATACCCAACAATCCCACCCAAGGTGGAATACGCGCTGACGCCGCTGGGGCAATCTTTTCGCGAACCGGTGCGGTTGATGGGCTATTGGGCGATGGATAATCTGGCCAATATCGACGCAGCACGGGCGAGCTTTGATGAGCGGAGCGAGGCATCGTGACGGATACCGCCGCCCCCAGGACTGAAACGCTGACCTTTGCCGAAGCTGATTTCACAGAGGTTCTGAACATGCGTCATGCGGTCATGTGGCCCGAGCATCCGCGCGATTTTTCCCGGGTAGAGGGCGATGCTACGGCCCTGCATCTGGGGGCGTTTCTTGGCGGAAAGCTGGTTTCTGTCGTCTCTTTATACGAGTCAGAGAACGGCCTTCGATTGCGAAAATTTGCAACTCTGCCAGAATTTCAGGGCCGCGGGATCGGATCGCTGATGTTGCAAAAGGTGATAGAAATCGCCGCCAAGGATCATAACAGGATCTGGCTCGGCGCGCGGCTGGATGCCATCACCCTCTACAAACGGTTCGGGTTTCATGAGTTCGGTCAGCGCTATGAAAAGGGCGGTCGCCGCTTTTGCTTTATGGAACGTGCGCTGGATGAGGGGCAGGATGTTTCCTAGGTTCTTTCGGAAATGAGGCTGATCGCCTGGCGCACGGCTTCGTCGATGCTCAGGTCAGAGGTATCAAGCAGCACCGCATCTGCCGCCGGTTTCAGTGGCGCGTCCGAGCGGTTCATGTCGCGATCATCGCGCTCGCGCACATCGCGCAACACCGCTTCGTAATCATCCGCCAGCCCCTTGGCTGCCAACTCGTCAAAACGCCGCTTGGCGCGCACCTCGGCTGAGGCGGTGACAAAAAGCTTGGCCTCGGCCTGCGGACAGATCACGGTGCCAATGTCACGCCCATCCAGAACCGCGCCGCCAGCCCGGCGCGCAAAGGCGCGTTGGAAATCGACCAAAGCGGCGCGCACTTCGGGGATGGCGGCCACTTTTGACGCGGCTTGCGCCACTTCCGGCGTGCGCAGGCTGTCATTTTCCAGATCTTCCGGTTGCAGGCCTTGGGCCGCAGCGATGGCCGGGGTGCCGGTCAATGTCTTGGCCCCAACAGCGCGATAAAGCAGGCCGGTATCCAGATGGGCAAAGCCGAAATGCGCTGCCACGGCTTTGGAAATCGTGCCCTTGCCCGCCGCCGCAGGCCCATCAATCGCGATGGTGAATGCCATCAGTCCCGTCCTTTTTCCTGGCGCATGCGCACCGCCCATAAGACCGACAAAAGCCCCAGGGAAATCAGCAACAGCACCCATTTGCTGACCGTGAATTGCGAGGCACGCGCGACCATCTCTGGGGTGATGCCATCTGCCCCGGCACGGAGCAGCCCGGCCACAAGCGCGTTTTCACACAGATCCATCATGGCATAGCCCGCCGCCGGAATGACCAGCACCAGGCGCGACCAGGGATGCATATTGGCAGCCTGGCTCATGATCAGATGACCCAACAAAAGGGCAAACACGACCGGAAAGGCGCTGTCCAACAGGCGCAGCTCCACCAGATAGAGCGCTTTGCCAGTGCTGTCCAAAGCGTTCAGATAGGCCTGCGCCTGCTCCAGATCGTAGCCAAGAATACGTTCATCAAACGGCGGCAGCCCCCCTGCTGCCGGTTTCAAAACGCTGTGCACAATCCAGACCATTACCCCGAACAGGCTGGCGGCCAGCGCCGCAAGGATCGGGGTGGCGCGCATCATGCCTCGGCGCCCTTGCGTTCGATCTTGGCCCCAAGACCGCCCATCAGGCTTTCAAAGATCGGGAACGAGGTGGCGATTGGCCCGCCATCATCCACCGACATCGGTTTTTGCGTGGCAAACCCCATCACCATAAAGGACATGGCAATGCGGTGATCGAGCTGGCTGGCAGCGGTCGCGCCGCCGGGCACATTGCCATGGCCCAGACCATGTACGGTCCACCAATCCTCGCCCTCATCCACACGAACGCCCGCCGCGCGCAGGCCAATGGCCATGGCGTCGATGCGATCAGATTCCTTTACCCGCAGCTCTTTCACGCCGGGCATATGGGTCTTGCCCTCGGCAAAGGCGGCCACCACAGACAGGACCGGATATTCGTCGATCATGCTGGCGGCACGCTCGGCGGGCACTTCGATGCCCTTAAGGTCGGGGCTGAACCGGGCGCGCAGATCGGCGACAGGCTCGCCCCCCTCTTCGCGCATGTTCTCAAAGGTCAGATCGGCGCCCATATCCTGCAGGGTAAAGAACAACCCGGCGCGGGTCGGGTTCAGCCCGATATTGGGCACCAGCACATCCGAGCCTTCGGTGATGATCGCCGCGCAGACCGGGAAGGCCGCAGATGACGGATCACGCGGAACGATAATGGTCTGAGGCGTGAACTCGGGGCGGCCCTGCAGGGTAATCACCCGGCCCTCATCGGTTTCCTCGGTGCGGATTGTCGCGCCAAAGCCAGCCAGCATGCGTTCGGAATGGTCGCGCGTGGCTTCTTTCTCGATCACCACGGTGTCGCCCGGCGCGTTCAAACCCGCCAAAAGCACCGCCGATTTCACCTGGGCCGAGGGCACTGGCACCTCATAGCGCACCGGCAGCGGGTCCGCTGCACCCACCAGGGTCATGGGCAAACGCCCGCCTTTGCGGCCATAGGATTTCGTCCCAAATAGCGCCAGCGGATCCGTGACCCGCGCCATGGGGCGACCATTCAAAGAGGCATCGCCAGTAAAGGTCGCCGTGATCGGAGAGGTCGCCATCGCCCCCATGATCAGGCGCACCCCGGTGCCGGAATTGCCGCAATCAATGACGTTATCAGGCTCGGCAAAGCCACCAACACCGACGCCATGAATATGCCAGGTGTCGCCGGTCTTTTCGATCTCGGCCCCAAAGGCGCGCATGGCCTTGGCGGTGTCCAACACGTCCTGCCCTTCCAGCAACCCGGTCACCTTGGTTTCGCCCACGGTCATGGCCCCAAGGATCAAAGAGCGGTGCGAGATCGACTTGTCTCCGGGCACATGCGCCTCGCCGCGCAACGGGCCAGAGGCACTGGAGGTCATCGGGATCGGATCACCGTGGCTGGACATGGGCAGTTATCTTTCCTGTTAGCGGTCGCGGGTTTGATAAGACATGGCCCCGTTACTGTCCATGCGCCCTTGGTTTCTCTGGGCCAAAAATATCCCGGGGAGTCCTGAGCCTGCTCAGGACGGGGCAGCGCCCCCTGCCCGGCTACCGTTTGCGGAATGTCATGTAATGGGGCACCCGTCCTTCGCGCAGGGCCTTTTGTTCGTAACGGGTGGAAATCCAGTCCTGCCAAGGCTCACGCCAATCCGACGGCCCTTCGGCCAGCCACTCAAACCCGGCCTTGGGCACCTCGATCATGGTTTGGCGCACGTAATCAGGGATATCCGTCGCAACACGGAACTCCGCGCCGGGTTTCAGCGCGCGTGCCAGTGGTTGCAGATATTCCGGCGTAACCGCGCGGCGGCGGTGATGGCGTTTCTTCGGCCAAGGATCGGGATAAAGCAGAAAAGCCTTGTCAATCGAGGCCTCGGGCAGCACGTCAAAAAGGTTGCGCACGTCACCGGGATGCACCTTGATATTGCCCGCCTCGGCCTTGCGGATCTTACCCAGCAGCATCGCCACGCCGTTGATATAGGGCTCACAGCCAATAATGCCGACATCGGGGTTGTTGACCGCCTGATGCACCATATGCTCGCCACCGCCAAAGCCGATCTCCAGCCAAACCGGTTTGCCGCCAAACATCGCCTGCAGGCCCAGCGGGCTACGATCGGGGTTGTCCTCCCATTCAATCGCGCCCGGCGACAGGGCGGCGAGGTCCTCTTCGAGATAAGCCTCCTGCGACTGTTTCAGGGTCTTGCCTTTCACACGGCCATAGAAATTGCGCCAGGGGGCTTGCGGGTGTTTGTTCGACGTGGTCATGGGCGCGCTTTTACCAGAGCGCGCGGGCAAGACAATGATTGAAAACCCTGCCAGCGCGCCTGTCAGGCCTCTGGCGGGCCATCCGGCCAGAATAGCGCGGTCTTTTGCACCCCCTGTTCACGCAAAGGGGCCAAATCCTGCAAGCGTTGATCCTGTCGATAGGCCGTGAACTCTGCCGGGCTGGGAAAGGTCAGATGATGGATTTCATCCGGCCCCTCTGCGCCTTCCGGGATCTCAACGGTGAATTCCGCCCCATATCCGCGCATGATCTCCATCGCCTGATCTTCAAACTGACGAAAGGCGCGCCCTGCGCCGGGGGTTTGCCAAAGATGAACGGTGACGCGAAAAACCATGTGACTATCCCACAAAATCAGACCGATGCGCCTTGATATAGGGCACCAGAATGTCGCGAAAAGCCCGCACCCGTGCCGAAGGCCAGACATCGGGATGGGCGACCAGCCAAATATCTGCATAGGGCTGCGGAGGCAGGATCGGCACCTGCACGAGACCGGGCAAAGCACGGCCCAGAAACATCGGCATACGCGCGATCCCTAAACCAGCCTGCGCCGCCCCGGCCATGACCACCATATCGTCGAAATGATATTGGATGCGCGAGCCCGGCGCGGTTTGCATCACCTGATCCGGCAGAGTCTTGTGCGTGACATAGGCCACCCAATCTAGCGGTGCCTTCGGGTCGGCCGCAAAGCGATCCGCCCAGGTTTGCGTCGCGAAAGAGGCGGTTTCCTGTTCTGCCAGCCGCAACCCGGTGAGATTGTCACCGGGAGCACGGCTGATGCGAAAGGCCAGATCTGCTTCGCGCCGGTCCAGATCCAGCAAGGTATTGGTGCCTTTGACCTCCAGCTCAACCTCGGGATGGGCCTGACGAAAGGCCTGCAAGACCGGGCAAAGCACATGGGCGATCATCAATTGCGGTGCCGTGATGGTGAGCTTGCCGGTCAAGGCCTGATCCTGCCCGGTCAGCGCGCGCATCATAGCGTGCTGCGCGCTTTGCATATCAGCGGCGTGATGGGCCATGGTCAGCCCCGCCTCGGTCGGAAGATACCCATCGCCGGAGCGCACAAATAGCGCCTGCCCGGTCGCGGCCTCGATCCGTGAAACGCGGCGGGCGACGGTGGTGTAGCTGATGCCCAGCTCGCCCGAGGCGGCGGCCAAAGAGCCGCGCTGCACCAGAACCAGCACGGTTTCCAGATCGTCCCAATGTGTCTTTGTCTGCACCATACATGCGTTTTCGCATGTAGACGCTGCAAAAGCACTCGTTTTCGCGCATAACCGTGGCGATTACCTCTGGGCCATCAGAAAATGATCACCTCAAGGAGCCCATTATGATCTACGCCTATGTTCAAATCACCGTCACAGACACCGCATCATTTGCCGCCTATGCAGAAAAAGCCGGGGCAGCTTTGGCCAAATACGGGGCCAAGCCTGCGGCCATGAGCACTGAGCCAACCAAGTTGGAAGGGAGTGAACCTGCGCCGGGGCGTGCGGTGTTGCTGTCTTTCCCGGATCGCGATGCCGCTTTGGGCTGGATCAACGACCCGGACCTGGCCGAGATACACGCGCTGCGCCGTGCCTCTGGCCCCTGTGAGATTACCTTGATTGGCTAGACCCAACCAAAGAAAGGGGCGCAGGCCTCGCGACCTGCGCCCCAAATTCCGTCGACGGAATTTGCAAAACTTTTAGATAAAAGTTTTGTTACACCGCCTTTTTCAAAGCGTCGACCAGATCCGTGCGCTCCCAGCTAAAGCCGCCATCGGCTTCTGGGTCGCGACCAAAGTGGCCATAGGCTGCAGTGCGCTGGTAGATCGGCTTGTTCAGCTCAAGATGGGTGCGGATGCCGCGCGGGGTCAGGTCGATGACCTGCGGGATCGCCGCTTCGATGTCACGCGCCTCAACCTGGCCGGTGCCGTGGGTGTCGACATAGATCGACAGTGGCTTGGCCACGCCAATCGCATAGGACAGCTGAACGGTGCAACGATCCGCCATGCCAGCGGCGACAACGTTTTTCGCCAGGTAGCGCGACACATAGGCGGCCGAGCGGTCAACCTTGGTCGGATCTTTGCCCGAGAACGCGCCGCCACCATGCGGAGCCGCGCCGCCATAGGTGTCAACGATGATCTTGCGACCCGTCAGGCCGGCATCGCCATCCGGGCCACCAATTACGAACTTACCGGTCGGGTTCACGTGCCATTCGGTGGCATCGGTCAGCCAGCCATCCGGCAGAACTTCGGTGATGTAGGGCGCAACGATAGCCTGAATGTCAGCGGAGCTCAGGGATTCATCCAGGTGCTGGGTCGACAAAACGACAGAGGAAACGCCAACCGGCTTGCCGCCTTCGTAAACCACCGAAAGCTGCGATTTGGCATCCGGGCCCAGCGCAGGCTCGGAGCCATCTTTGCGCACTTCGGCCAGACGACGCAGAATCGCGTGGCTATACTGGATCGGCGCAGGCATCAGAGCCGGGGTTTCGTTGGTTGCGTAACCAAACATGATACCCTGGTCACCGGCACCTTCATCACCCTGCTCGCCGGTCACACCCTGCGCGATATGCGCGGATTGCTCGTGCAGCAGGTTGGTGACTTCGACGGTTTCGTGGTGGAACTTATCCTGCTCGTAGCCGATATCCTTGATACAGGCGCGGGCGATCTCGTCGATCTTGCCCATATAGTCGTGCAGCTTTTCCTGATCGGTCAGCCCAACTTCACCGCCAATAACAACGCGGTTTGTGGTGGCGAAAGTTTCGCAGGCAACGCGGGCCAGCGGATCTTCGGCCAGAAATGCATCCAGGACTGCATCAGAAATACGGTCGCAGACCTTATCAGGATGGCCTTCGGACACGGATTCCGAAGTAAAAGTGTAATTCTGTCGGGACATGTTTGCTCCATTTAAAATGACACCGCCACGTCAGGAAGCCGTTGTGGCGGGGTATATGCCTATTGCCCGTAGGCCCGGATGAGCAGAAGGTCAATCGGAAACGCGCCGCCCGGTCCAGAAAAGGCACAAACACCCCAGAACCAGCACCAGAAAGATCGGGAAATCGCCAAAACGCGAATAAAGCGTCACGCGAAGGGGCGGCGGCAGGGGGGAGTCGACCTTGCCTGCGACGCCAAGGTCAAGATCAACCAAAATGCGCCCTGCCCCGTCAATGACGGCAGAGACTCCGGTATTGGCCGATCGCAGCATCGGCAGCCCCTGTTCAATGGCTCGCACACGCGCCTGGGCAAGGTGCTGATAAGGGCCAGACCATTTACCAAACCACGCATCATTGGTGATCTGCAACAGAAAGTCCGGGCGCGACGGGCTGCGATAGACATCCTGAGGAAACACCGCCTCGTAACAGATCAGCGGCAGGGCGCGGCCAAGCGCACCGAGGTCCAAAAGCTCAGGCCCCGGTCCGGGGGTGTAGCCGCCATCGGCGCGGGCGGCCAATCCGGCGATGTTCCAGCGCCGAAAGATCGCCGCGGCAGGCATGTATTCGCCAAAGGGAACGAGGTGATGCTTGTCATAGATCTGCGCCAGTGCACCCGTGCCGTCGAGCAAGATCAGCGAGTTGAAATAGGTGCCAGCGCTGCCCCGCTGAATGCCCGCCACCAGTTGCGCCCCTTGGGCTGACAGGGTCATAAGGCGGCGCGCGTCTTCGGAGCGTTCCAGCATCACCGGAACAGCGGTTTCCGGCCAGACAATCAGATCGGGTTTGCTTTGATTTGGCTCGGGCGCGGCTTCGCTCAGGGAAAGTTGGCGGTCAAAGAACATTTTGACAAACCGCGGATCCCATTTCTCGTGCTGCGGCGCGTTGGGTTGGATCAGGCGCACAGAGGGGCGGTCGGATAGGTCTTGTAATGGCGGCATTAACCATGTTCCGCCAAGAAAGAGCGTCGCAAGCAGTGTGATGGCCGCAATGCTTGGGCGCGTGTTGGGCCGTTTGGTCATCAGACCCGCCGTCGCACAAGCGGCAAAGATCAAGGTCACAAGGGTCATACCATGTGGACCAATGACCGAAGCAAGCTGGATCGGGCTGACCGAGGTCCAGATATAGCCCAGCAGCGCCCAGGGAAAGCCGGTGAACACATAGGCGCGGGCAAATTCGGCAGCGGCCCAGAGGAAAACCAGCGCCGCCAAAGGATAGCGGCTTTGATGGGCCGCGCCCCAAAAGGCCAGCCCCCAGAACAGCGCCAGCCCCCCGGCCATGCCAAATAGAGCAAAGGGGGCCATCCAACCGGTGACGGCGGCGTCAACCATGAAGGGCTCGACGATCCAGCCAAGCGAGACGCCAAAATAGCCCAGCCCCACGCCCCAGCCTGTGCCGACGGCATAAAGCCCCTTGGGGGCTGAGGCAAAAAGCCAGAAAGCGGCAATCAGCCCCGCCAGGCCGAGATACCAAAGATCGTAAGGGGCCAGCCCCAGCGCCATGATCGCGCCGCAGACAATCGCCAATGGCAGGCGCAGCCAGCGGATCAGAGGTGGCGCAACCGCCTGATCAGCCAACATGAGCACTGCCTGAGCGGGGTGCGAGGGCGGCAACCTTGGCCTTGGGCGCACCGGGTAGGCGCACACGCAGCCGTTTGATGCGGCGGGGATCGGCATCCACGACCTCAAAATCGACACCGGCAGGATGGGGCACAATCTCGCCTCGTGTCGGCACGTGCCCCGCCAGCATAAAGACCAGACCACCCAGGGTATCGATCTCTTCGGCGTCGATCTCTTCATCATCGGTCAGGGTTATGCCCAGCTCGGCCTCGAAATCCTCAAGCGGGGTTTTCGACAGGGCGAGATAACTGCCCTGGCTTTCCTTGGTCCAGAACTGCCCCTCATCGGTGTCGTGTTCATCCTCGATCTCACCGATGACCTGCTCGATCAGATCCTCAATGGTCACCAGCCCGTCGACACCGCCATATTCATCAATCACCAGCGCCATATGCCGCCGTTCGGTTTGCATCTTGGAGAGCAGCACACCGATGGGCATGGAGGGGGGGACAAAGAGCAAGGGGCGCAGCATCTTTTGCAGATCAAAATCACCGCCCGCGCCGTTGAAGCCCTGGCTGAGTGCAAAATCCTTGAGATGGGCCATGCCGACCGGTGTGTCGAGAGTGCCGTCATAGACCGGCAAACGCGTCAGCCCGGATTCGCGAAACACGCTAACCAGTTCATCCTTGTCGATGGTGTTTTGCACAGCAACGATTTCCGCCTTGGGAATCGCCACATCCTCAACCCGCATCCGCGAAAGGTTGCCAAGGCCAAGCCCCTGTTGCGGCGCGATGCTGCGCGGTGTTTCCACCGGCTGCGATTGCGGCGCGTCCTGTGCATGTGGTGAAAGCCAACCAAAGAGCCGGGTCCAAAGCCCCGTTTGCGCCTTGATCCCGTTTTCCTGCCCACCCTTCGCCGGGGAGCCGTTCATTTGTGTCATCTGACGCGCGCTTTGCGCTGCGTTAGACGATCCGTCTATATCGCCCATAAATCCGTACCAGTCATAGGCCGTTTGGCCCGGTATCCTCTTTATATGGGTCGGGCAGGCCGAGCTTGCCAAGTATTTCCACCTCTAACTGTTCCATAAGCGTGGCATCTTCGTCACGGATATGATCATACCCCAAAAGATGTAACACCCCGTGAACAATCAGGTGAATGACATGATCGGCCATGGGTTTGCCCTGTTCCGCCGCCTCACGTTGGCAGGTTTCATAGGCAATGGCGATATCCCCCAGCTCTTCGGCCTCTGGTTCCAGCGGTTTCCCGCCGGGGGTTTCGGCCGAAAGGTCTTCGAACGGCCAGGACAGCACATTGGTGGCGCGCGGTTTGTCGCGAAAATCGCCGTTAAGTGTGGTGATGCGGGCATCGTCACAGCCCATGAGCACAATTTCATGTGCCTCGGGGTCAAGGTCCAGATGCCGCAAGGTGACGGTGGCAGCCTGATCGGCCAAGGGTTCGAGATTGAACGCCTGCCAGCGCGGGTCTTCGATGACGGTGTCAGTAAGCAAAGTTATGCACCGGGGGCCAGCCCCCGGACCCCCGGAATATTTGAACCAAGAAGAAACCCTTAAAGCGTTTCGATTTTAACCCAAAGCATCAAGTATTACTAAACGCGTTGAAACCGTTGGTTTCAGGCAGCGTTACGTGATGCCTGTTTTATCGAGAACGCTCTAGGTTTTCACTTCGTCTTTCTCATAGGCTTCGATGATCGCGGCGACAAGCGGATGGCGGACCACGTCTTTGCCGGTAAAATAGTTGAAGGAGATGCCGGGGATGTGATCCAGCAGACGTTCCGCATCAGCCAGGCCCGAGGGCATGCCGCGCGGCAGATCGATCTGGGTGCGGTCACCGGTGATCACCATCCGAGAACCTTCGCCGAGACGGGTCAGGAACATCTTCATCTGCATGGTGGTGGCGTTTTGCGCCTCGTCCAGAACCACAAAGGCATTGGACAGGGTGCGGCCGCGCATAAAGGCGAGCGGGGCGATTTCGATCACTTTTTCCTCGATCATCTTGCCAAGCTGCTTGCCCGGCAGGAAATCATTCAGCGCGTCATAGAGCGGCTGCATATAGGGATCGACCTTGTCTTTCATGTCACCGGGCAGATAGCCGAGCTTTTCACCCGCTTCGACCGCTGGACGCGACAAGATGATTTTATCCACGGCACCGGTGATCAGCATGTTCACACCCACGGCGACGGCAAGATAGGTCTTGCCCGTGCCCGCCGGGCCAATGCCAAAGGCCAGCTCGTTTTCAAACAGGCTGGTGACATAGGCCTTTTGCGCATCTGTGCGCGGCTCGACCAGCTTTTTGCGGGTTTTGATCTCGACTTTGCCGCTGGTGAACATTTCAAGCTGATCATCGGGGGGGAGATCATCCGCCATGCGGAATTCTCGGTCGATATCGCTATGACCCACTTCGCGCCCGTGTTCGAGACGTTCATAGAGCGAGCGCAGCACCTCGGTCGCCTCGGCCTGGGCCTCGGGCGCGCCGTGAATGGCAAGCTGATTGCCCCGGCGCAGAATCTGCACGCCGGTGCGGGCCTCGATATCGGTAAGGTTGCGGTCATATTCACCGCACAAATCAATCAGCAAGCGATTGTCAGGAAATTCCAGAACGGCTTCGGTCAAAGGGCCAGTTGTCACGCATGTCTCCTGCCATGTTTCAGGCCATGTCTCAGGTGCCAAAATACATAGATATGGTGCCAAGGCGCGCGGGGATGCGCAAGTGTCGTGTTGAAAATCTCTGGGGATAAGTTTGTTTGCGCGAAAAATGGTCAAAAGAAAACCGGCCACACGCTGGGTGCAGCCGGTCTTTTGAAACCACTATTTACAGGTACTTTAGAGCGGGTCGCCGATGATGGAGGTCGACCCCTGCTTGAAGTCGCCGGTGGCGATGGTCGGAGGCGCGGTGCCAGAGCAGACCGGCTTGCCATATTTGTCGAGACGGGCAGACAGGTAGCCTTCAACGCCATCGTCGATGATCCAGTGATCACAGCCATTCGGGTCAACCCAGATGCCTGCATGCATGGTGCTCAGATCGTCAGCGTCAATGCCGCGGTCGATGCTTTTGTCCGGGCCATAAGCCCCAAAACCTTCGCCAACTTCGCAGCCAGCCAAAACCGCAGCAGCACCCAGCAGAAGGGCCAGTTTCGTCATTTTCATGGTCAGACCCCTTTAGCGGATGCAGATGATTTCAACACGGCGGTTCTTCGCCATGCCGGTGGCCGTGCCGTTTGTGGCAACGGGTTGGCGTTCGCCATAACCGCGCACATCAGCAACATTTGCGCCAACGGATTTTGCGACGCGAGCAACGGACAGGGCGCGGTTATAGGACAGTTTCATATTGTAGCTGTCCGAGGCGCGGCTGTCGGTGTGACCTGCGATGATATAGGCCTGAGCAGACGCGTTGTTAAAGAACTCGGCCAGGCGCTGTTTGCCTGCGGACGAGATGCGATAGCTGTCCGTCGCAAAGAATTGGTCGGAATTCATGACGCCGCATACATTGCCGCGGTTACAAACCGGGATACCTTTGCGGTTCACATGCGGGGTCATATACCCCTCGACACCGTCATCCATAACCCAGTGTTCGCAGCCATCCGGATCAATCCAGATACCAGGGATGTATTGCTCGCCCTGAATGGTGCGTGTGTTTTGCGTCGAAATGAATGGTGATTTTTGCCCCGCTTCATCGGCAAATGCCGGCGCGGTGGCCGAAATGCCAGCGAGAGCAGCCAGCGCAAGCGCGCCAACGGCTTTGGTCAATCGATTAGCCACAGCCTCTGTCCCTTTGGTTTGTGTTTCCCCCACTGCGCGCACCAAAAAGGCAGCGGTACACGCAAAGTTACTATAATCAACAGATTAGCAAACCTTGCTCGCGTGTGAAGTGAAAAGGCAGCCTGATTGGTGCGAAATCGGAAACAATTCCCGGGATTCTCTCGCTTTCTTGTGGATAATCCGGTTCGCTATTACGAAACAAAGGCTTGTTCGGCCCTCTTCACGGCAAAAGCACACCTTTGAGCGAGTTGGGACCGGAGGAGGCGATTCGCACCTTGGCCAGCTCGCCCACTGCGATTCCCTCGGCCTCGACATGGACCGCGTGCAGGTATTCGGATTTGCCCACCATCTGGCCTGCCATGCGGCCCGTTTTCTCAAACAGCACCGAAACCTCGCGTCCAACCATGGCATCCTGAAGGGCTTTTTGTTGCTCTTTCAACAAGGCCTGAAGGCGCTGGAGACGGTCATCCTTTTCCTCTTCGGACACCTGAGGGCGTTCGGCGGCCGGGGTGCCGGGGCGTTCGGAATATTTGAACGAAAAGGCCGAGCCGTATTCCACCGCTTTGATCAGGTTCAGCGTGTCCTGAAAATCCTCTTCGGTCTCTTCTGGAAAGCCGACGATAAAGTCGCCGGACAGGTGCAGATCCGGACGCACGGCGCGCAGACGCTCGATCAGTTTCAGGTATTCCTCAGCGGTGTGAGACCGGTTCATGCGCTTGAGAATTTTGTCGCTGCCCGCCTGCACCGGCAGGTGCAGGTAAGGCATCAGCTTTTCGCAATCGCCATGGGCGGCGATCAGGTCGTCATCCATGTCGTTTGGATGGCTGGTGGTAAAGCGGATGCGCTCGAGCCCGTCGATTTTGGCCAGATCGCGGATCAGGCCGCCAAGCCCCTTGTCATGACCGTGATAGGCGTTGACGTTCTGTCCCAGCAAGGTGAGTTCACGCACGCCACGTTCAACCAGATCACGCGCCTCATCCATGATGCGCCCCGCTGGGCGCGAGACTTCGGCCCCACGGGTATAGGGCACCACGCAGAAGGCGCAGAATTTGTCACAGCCTTCCTGAACGGTCAGAAAGGCGGTTGGGCCGCGCTTGGCTTTGGGACGGTTTTTGAGGGTTTCAAACTTGTCATCCTCAGGGAAATCAGTGTCGAGCGCCTTTTTGCCCTCGCGCGCCTTGGCCTCCAGCTCCGGCAAGCGGTGATAGCTTTGCGGGCCAACGACCAGATCGACCATGGGCTGACGGCGCATGATCTCTTGCCCTTCGGCCTGGGCCACACAACCAGCGACACCGATCTTGAGATCCGGTTTGTCCGCCTTGAGCCCCTTGTAGCGTCCGAGTTCGGAATAGACCTTTTCCGCCGCCTTTTCGCGAATGTGGCAGGTGTTGAGCAGGATCATATCCGCATCGTCAGGCGTATCGGTCTGCACATAGCCCTTGCCGCCCATGGCCTCGGCCATGCGTTCGCTGTCATAGACATTCATCTGGCAGCCATAGGTCTTGATAAAGAGTTTCTTCGGCTCGGTCATGATCGGTCCTGTTGCTCGCGGCGGGCGCTGGTGGGATTTTCGCCTGAAAAACCACCATCGGGTCAAAACGCGCAGATAACGCATAATCAACCCATCTTGCAATGCACGAGATTTTCACCGATTCTGGGAGAAATTTCCGCACCCATTCGGGGCAGATGCGGATCAGGGGCTGATGCATGTATTATAATGGACTGAGCGATTATATCCAAAAGGGCAAAGCCGCCTTTGCCAAAGGCCCCATCGCGCTGGTCTTTGCCGAGGATGATGCCGAGCTGGGCACCACCCTGCGCCATCACATGCATTCGGGGTTCAAATCGGTGACGGTTTTTATGTCCTCGCTGTTCGAGCTGCCGCCCGATCTGGAGAACAGGGTACACCGTGTCGAATATGATATGACCGTCGAGGGGGCCCTGCCCGCTGCGATCAACGCGGTCATCGCCGCCGCGCCTGATATCTGGATGTATTACTGCTATAATGCCGAATACCTGTTTTACCCGTTTTGCGAGACCCGCACGATTGGCGAGCTGCTGACCTTTCATACCGAAGAGCGGCGGGATGCGATGCTGGCCTATGTGGTCGATCTCTATGCCGGCAATCTCGACAAATGCCCCAATGCCGTGTCACTGGATGATGCGCATTTGGACCGGTCCGGCTATTACGCCCTGGCCCGCCCCGACCCGGCGAATAACAACTACCCCAAGGAACGGCAGCTGGATTTCTTTGGCGGTTTGCGCTGGAGATACGAAGAACATGTGCCTGTTGAGCGGCGCAAGATTGATCGCGTGGCCCTGTTCAAATCCAAGCCGGGGCTGAAACTGCGCGATGATCACACCTTTGATGATGAAGAGTACAACACCTATGCTTGCCCATGGCATAACAACCTGACGGCGGCGATTGTGTCTTTTCGGACGGCCAAGGCGCTCAAGCGCAACCCCGGTTCAACCTTCGATATTCGCAGTTTCCGCTGGTATAATTCGACGCCGTTTGAGTGGCATTCACGGCAATTACTGGATCTCGGGTTGATTGAACCGGGACAGTGGTTCTAGGCGGTTTAAAATCCATGCATGGATTTTGCAAATTCCGTCGACGGAATTTGTGGCGTGCGCTGAGAGGTCACGCGCCGTAAGAACAGATCTCGATATGCCCGTCGGTGGCGCGGGTCAGCGCGTCATTCACGAAGATCGCGTGGACATATTTCGGGGCCTCGGCAGAGCCATAACTGTAGCTCACACAGGCTTCATCCCAATTGGCAGGGTTTCGTTCAAAGCCGCTATCGGGGCCAAGCGCGACTTCGGCCTCAGAGGGGCTCACCCCTTTGGCCAGTTTGCGCGCCACCCCGTCGCTTTTAGGAACCCCGCCCTCACCGGCGTGACCTGCGCCTTGCATGCACCCCGAAACGCCGACAATCGCGGCCAAAACCAAAACAAGACGCATATCAGCCCCCTCAGAGATTCTCCTGCTGAGGCATTCCTAGCACATGGAACCCGCCATCGACGCGTACAATTTCACCGGTTGTGCAGGAGCCAGCCTCGGAGATCAGCCAAACTGCGGTGCCACCCACCGCGTCGAGCGTTGCGTTCGAGCGCAGAGGCGCGTTTTGATCGGTGTGCTTATAGGTCTTGCGCGCGCCACCAATGGCGGCCCCGGCCAGGGTCTTCATCGGACCCGGAGAGATCGCATTGACGCGGATACCTTCCGGCCCGAGATCATTGGCCAGATAGCGTGTGGTCGCTTCAAGCGCCGCCTTGGCCACGCCCATGACATTGTAATTCGGCGTCACACGGGTGGAGCCCATATAGGTCAGGGTCAGCAAGGTGCCGCCATTTTCCTTCATCAACGGATGGGCACGGCGGGCCACCTCGATAAAGCTGTAGGCAGAGATATCCATCGAGTTTTTGAAATTCGCCCGGCTGGTATTCAGGATACGGCCGGTCAGCTCATTCTTGTCGGAATAGGCAATCGCATGCACGACGAAATCGAGGCTGTCCCAGCGCGCCCCCAACTGCTCAAAGGCTGCGTCCAGTGACGCATCATCGGTGACATCGACATCCACCATGAAATCGCTGCCAACGCTGGCGGCAAGCGGTTCCAAACGCTTGCCAAAAGCCTCGCCCTGATAGGTAAAGGCCAGCTCGGCCCCCGCGTCGGCGCAGGCCTTGGCGATGCCCCAGGCGATCGAGCGCTCATTGGCGACGCCCATCACCAGGCCGCGTTTTCCCTTGAGATCAATGGTCATGGAATTGGTCCTGCAAATCAGTCTTTATATTTCGACATCACCATCGAGCCGTTGGTGCCGCCAAAGCCAAAGCTGTTGGTCATCACCGAATCCAGCCCGGCGTTTTCCACCAGGGATGTGGCGA
Organism: Tropicibacter sp. R15_0; assembly: GCA_017744045.1. Lineage (GTDB taxonomy): Bacteria > Pseudomonadota > Alphaproteobacteria > Rhodobacterales > Rhodobacteraceae > Pelagimonas. The sequence continues at coordinate 64,508 of JAGHRD010000004.1, forward strand.
TCTCTTGCGGCTTCAGCGCGGGATCAAGGTTTTCGACATTGATCGACGGAATGATGAAGTCATGTTCCAACGCCAGCAGGCAATAGATCGCCTCTTGGGCACCGGTCGCGCCCTGGCTGTGGCCGGTCATGGACTTGGTCGAAGAGACCGGCGGGGTCGAACCCTCGCCAAAGACGCGGCGCACCGCTTCGATCTCGCCGACATCGCCCACCGGTGTCGAGGTGCCATGCGCGTTGATATAGCTGACCTTGCGACCCTCTGGCAGGGATTGCAGCGCCAAACGCATGGCGCGCTCACCGCCCTCACCCGACGGAGCCACCATGTCGTGCCCGTCCGAGGTCGCGGCAAACCCGGTCACCTCGGCATAGATCTTGGCCCCACGCGCCTTGGCGTGTTCGAGATCCTCCAGAACGACCATACCGCCGCCGCCGCCAATCACGAACCCATCGCGATCCGCGTCAAAGGCGCGGCTGGCACGCTCGGGCGTGTCGTTATATTTGGAGCTCATCGCGCCCATAGCATCGAACAGGCAGGACAGCGTCCAATCCAATTCCTCGCCACCGCCTGCAAACATCACATCCTGCTTGCCCATCATGATCTGCTCGGCCGCGTTGCCGATACAATGCAGCGAGGTCGAACAGGCTGAGGTGATGGAATAGTTGATGCCCTTGATCTTGAACGCGGTCGACAGGTTGGCCGACACGGTCGAGGACATGCATTTGGGAACCGCAAAGGGGCCAATACGCTTTGGCGCGCCTTTTTCCAGAACGGTCTGATGGGCAACCAGCATGGCCGAGGTGGACGGACCACCCGACCCGGCCACAAGACCCGTGCGCGGGTTCACGACATCGCTTTCCTCAAGCCCCGCATCGGCAATCGCCTGTTGCATGGCGATATAGGCATAGGCCGCGCCCGGCCCCATGAAACGCAGGGTGCGTTTGTCGATGTGATCGGCCACATTCAGGTCGATGTCACCGGCAATCTGGCTGCGAAAGCCATGCTCTTTCATCGCCTCATTGGCGGTGATCCCGGATTTTCCGGCCTTGAGCGATGCCAGAACTTCTTCGGCATTGTTCCCGATGCTGGAGACAATCCCCAGACCTGTAACGACGACACGGCGCATGCGGCCTCCCTAGTTTGCTTGCCTCTTAGTAGGGCATTGCTGCGGGAAGGTGCAAGGCAATGGCGCAAGGAATGCTCGCCTGAAGTCTCATATTAGTGTATCCACAACCCACCCGTCTTCATAATCAGGGAAGTACATTGCAACATGACCAGAAGGCAGTGCTGCAAGCATGGATAGAATGGGAAACTGATTTTCGACATGCTCAGCATGCATCCAACGCCAATCTGACCCGCCTTCCATGTCGTGCTCAGCTTGACATTGAAGGCTAATCACGCCGTCTTCGCCATGATATACCAGCCTCATGACGTCAGGATCAGCAAGAGCGTGGGTACATACCAGAATGGGTTCTGATTTCGGAATTCCAGAAAAGAATGACATTCATTACACCTCGATCATTCCGACCTTAGAAACTATAAAACTGGCGCGCTGCAATTTTTTCCCAAATAGAGCCACAGCGCCATAGGCACAAAAAGCGTGCCTAGCATGAGCAATGTTGACACTTTGTCGTGGCGGACACGTTCAATGCCAAACAACACCTTAAAGGTCTTTCCAACTCCCAATTGGTGCTTGCGTTTGATGTAGAAGGACGTGGCGATACAGCCGAGAAAGAACAGGGCCGCCGGGATTGGATAGGCCGCGTTGACACAGTCTTGGACGTCCATCACGGCTCCTATTGTTGGTTTGGCCTCGCTCAGAGCGGCCTTGGCCAGCCTAAATCTTCTTTACGAATTGCGACTTCAATCCGATCTGCCCCAGGCCCGGAATCTTGCAATCGATATCATGCCCACCGGCGACAAGCCGGATGTTGCGCACTTTGGTCCCGGCTTTGACACTGCCCGAGCCGCCTTGCAGTTTCAGCGATTTGATCACGGTGACCGTGTCACCATCTGACAAGACATTGCCAACGCTGTCGCGCACAATGTCGTCATCGCTTTCCTGCGCGGATGCGGACCATTCATGCCCGCATTCCGGACAGACCAAAAGCGCATCCATTTCATAGGTGAAGGTGGACGCGCATTCGGGACATGGGGGGAGATTGTCTGACATCAGCTCTCGCTCAGGGCGACCTTCATGTCTTTGACTTCATAGGCCAATTCGCCGTCAACCTTTACGATGCCATCCGCAACACCCATGGTCAGGCGGCGGGTTTGAACGGCTTTGGTAAAGTCGATCTCATAGGTGACCAGCTTGGCCTCGGGGCGCACCATGGCCTTGAGCTTGATCTCACCGACACCCAGCGCATAGCCCCGGCCTTTCCAGCCGCGCCAGCCGAGGTTGAAGCCGGTCAACTGCCACAAACCGTCCAGCCCCAGACAGCCGGGCATGATCGGGTTGCCAGGGAAATGGCATTCAAAGAACCACAGGTCTGGCGTCACGTCGAATTCGGCCAGCACATGGCCCTTGCCATGGGCACCGCCATCCGCAGAGATATCGGTGATCCGGTCCATCATCAGCATGGGCGGGGCTGGCAATTGGGCATTGCCCGGACCAAACAGGTCCCCTGCCGCACATTTCAAAAGATCTTCTTTGCTGAAGCTGGTCGGAAAATCAGCCATGCTGATGCGCCCCTATGTTGTTTTTCTAAGTTCCTCTAAGGAATCCTCTACCATTCGCCCTACATAATGCCAAGCAGGGTTGCGCCCAAGCGGGCTTGGACCGGACACGCCGCGCTGTTTGTGTTGCGAGTGACGTGCAAAAGCAAATTCGTTTGAAAACATGCCCCATTGAGGTTTATATAGCTGAGGCAGCAAATAGGACACGGCGACCGATGAATTCTGTGGCACTGACACGCGGCAAGGAATGGCTTGGCAAATCGGACCTGCGTCCGACGCGGCAAAGGCTGACTTTGGCGGCCCTGCTGGTGGGTGATGGTCAAAACCGCCATGTCACCGCCGAAAGCCTGTTTGAAAGCGCCAAGGATCAGGGCGAAGCGGTCTCGCTCGCCACGGTTTACAACACGCTCAAGGCGTTTTGCTCCGCTGGCCTGATGCAAGAAGTCACCGTTGATGGCTCGCGCAGTTACTTTGACACGAATACCCATGACCACCCGCATTTCTTTTGGGAAGATGACGGCAAACTGACCGATGCCCCGGCGGAACAGCTGCGCATCGTCGAACTGCCTGACGCCCCCGAAGGGATGGAAATCGCGGCGGTGGATGTGGTGATCCGTCTGCGCAAGGTTTGATGGTTACAGTTACGTGCTGAGCAGGCCGGTTACCCGGCCACCAGAACCAACCAATTGCGATGCACCCAGCCCTTCTTGCCCGGATATGGCACGGGACGCTGGCCTTCGCCGACATAGCCACAGCCAATTTCATTACCGTTCTCGATCAACTCGTGCCCGCGCCCATAATAGACCCCAGCCCAATCGCCGCGAATGTCAAAGGTGATAACAAAGTCTCCGTTATGAAGCTGATCAATTTGACGAAAGCTGGCACCGGGGCCAGAACGAACGGACAAAAACCCGTCACGTTCGGTGTTCAACCCCTCGACCATGTCCAACGTGCATTCCGCCACCTGGCCATCCCCTCCGCGCTCGTAGATCATGACGTCCAGACTGTCAGCTTGGGCGGTTTGAGGGTTCAGGAAGAGGATGCTCGATGACAGAAGCAAGGACGCAAAGAGCGTAGTGTATTTTTGGGTGATGGGTTTCATGCGGGCGACCTGGCAGTTAAAGATTTGCTAGATGATAGCCGATTTTTGACCTGTGATTAGTCTGGATTTCCGCCCCTCACGGAGCCTTCAATTAATGAGGTTCCACGCTGGCACACCGTCTAAATCAATGACAGTTCCAGCATAGTTTTACCATTTGTGATATACGGTTAGCGGTCTGCGTAATTGGGGCAAGCCACGGGCTTGTCATTGCGATCCTGAAACCTGGTACCCGCGGCCGGACTCGAACCGGCACGGCCTATTAAGCCTGGAGATTTTAAGTCTCCTGTGTCTACCATTCCACCACGCGGGCCAGTGGCGCGACAATAGCCGGGCCATCCGTGGTGTAAAGAGCAATAGGGTCAGGAAATGGTTAAAGTTCTTGCCCCGGCAAGGGTTGGATCAGGTGGCGTTCGGACAGCCAGGGGTTCAGCTCAAGCGCATCGCGCAAAGTCTTTTGCCCCTCCAAGTCGCGCCCCATAGCCAGCAAGGTCAGCGCCTTGCCCGACAGCGCCCCGATATGGCGCGGATTGAGCTCTAAGGCGCGGTCAAGATCAGGTAAGGCGGCCTCGTAATCCTGACGCAGGTAATTGACAAAGGCGCGCTGATTGAACCCTTCGGCGTAGAACGGGCAGTAGTTTACCAGCGTGTCAAACCGTTCCATCGCGCGTAGAAAATCCCAGGAGGCGCGCGCGCTCATGCCCTCATCCAGCATTTCCTGGCTGGCCTCATCCGGGGCCTGCGCCCAGTATTTCCACATCTCGTTGGACAGCTGCTGCGCTTCAAAGTCGTTATCGACCTGTTGCAGCGCCTCATAAAGCGGCTGCAAAGCGGCGGTGTGATCGGGGGCAACAGGACAGCCATCGGCCAAGGCAGCCCCGGCCCAGAGGATGGAAACAAGAGTTGCGCGTATCATGGGCCAATGGTGACCCACGCCTGCAAAATTTCAAGTCACGTCTGCGAGACCATCCTCTTTGACCGCTTCCATCGCCACATAGGTCGAGGTTGAAGACATCCCTGGGAGGGTCGAAATCTTTTCCGCAAGAACCCGGCGATAGGCGCGCATATCGGCAGTGCGCACCTTGAGCAGGTAGTCAAAATTCCCTGCAATCAGATGCACTTGCTCAATTTCAGGAACCGAGGCCGCCGCCGCGTTGAATTTGGCAAGAGCGGCCTCGCTGGTCGAGCTCATTTTCACCTCGACAAAGGCAACATGGTCTAGGCCAAGCTGGATCGGATCCAGAATGGCGCGGTAGCCTCGGATGGTGCCGTCACGCTCCAATTTGCGCAGCCTCGCTTGGGTCGGAGATTTCGACAACCCGATGCGCCGCGCGAGGTCGGCAATCGAGATGCGCCCCTCTTCCGCCAATGTGGTCAGAATCGCTTTGTCAAACCGATCCAGGTCCAAGTGGTCCATTTGACTGCCCTTTCGCAGTTTTGAAGGTCAAATCACCAGCACTGACTACAATAACAGACGATTAAACCGCAAGCTTTAAGATAGACAGGAAGAGTGACCCATTTCACGCCTACCCCCAATACCAACCCCAACAACGGAGGACATCATGCCGCTCTCAAACCACCGCCGTCTTGTCGATGAGCTGACCTATAGCGACGAGGCCGAGATCATCGCGACCCTGCGGGAGAGCGCCGCCTTGTCGGGATCGGAACGGGTCGATATCAGCGCGAAAGCGGCGCAATTGGTACGCGACATCCGCTCGTCTACCAAACCCGGCCTGATGGAAGTTTTCCTTGCCGAATACGGGCTGTCCACGGATGAAGGCATTGCCCTGATGTGCCTGGCCGAAGCGCTGCTGCGCGTGCCCGATGCCACCACCATGGACGCGCTGATCGAGGATAAGATCGCTCCGTCGAACTGGGGCAAACATATGGGGGCCTCGACCTCTCCGCTGGTGAATGCTTCGACCTGGGCGCTGATGCTGACAGGCAAAGTTTTGAAAGAGGACGCCCCCGGCCCCGTTGGCCACCTGCGTGGCGCGATCAAACGTCTGGGCGAGCCGGTGATCCGCACCGCCGTTGCCCGCGCGATGAAAGAAATGGGCGCGCAATTTGTTTTGGGGGAAACCATCCAATCCGCCATGAAACGCGGCAGCGCCATGGAGGACAAGGGCTATACCTATAGCTACGACATGTTGGGCGAAGCGGCGCGGACCGAAGCGGATGCCCGGCGCTATCACCTGGCCTATTCCCGCGCAATCTCGGCCATCGCGGATGCGGCGCACAGCGATGATATCCGTGAAAACCCCGGCATTTCGGTCAAGCTGTCGGCGCTTTATGCCCGTTACGACGAGATGCAGCGCGACGCAGTGATGCAAAATCTGGTGCCCCGCCTGCGCTCGCTGGCCGGTCTGGCGCGCTCGGCCGGGATCGGGCTGAACATTGATGCCGAAGAATCCGAGCGTCTCGCCCTGTCGCTGGATGTGATCGAAGCGGTGCTAAGCGATCCTTCCTTGACAGGTTGGGACGGGTTCGGCGTTGTGGTGCAGGCCTATGGCCAGCGCGCCGGCTGCACCATCGACTATCTCTATGAACTTGCCCAGAAACACGATCGCCGCATCATGGTGCGTCTGGTAAAGGGGGCCTATTGGGACAGCGAGATCAAAAAGGCCCAGGTGGCTGGTCTCGACGGCTTCCCGGTCTTCACTAACAAAGCCCATTCCGACATTTCCTATATCGCGAATGCCCGCAAATTGTTGAACATGGTTGACCGGATCTATCCGCAATTTGCCACCCATAACGCCCATACGGTCAGCGCCATCCTTCATATGGCAGGCGACAAAGAAGCCTTTGAATTCCAGCGCTTGCACGGGATGGGCGAAACCCTGCATGATCTGGTGAAAGAGCAGAATTTGACCCGCTGCCGCATCTATGCCCCTGTGGGCGCGCATAGCGATCTACTGGCCTATTTGGTGCGGCGCCTGTTGGAAAACGGCGCGAACTCCTCTTTTGTGAACCAGATTGTCGACGAAGACGTCGCCCCCGAAGTGGTCGCCGCCGATCCGTTCGAAGAGGAGGTCACGGGAAAGATCACCTCAGGCCCCGATTTGTTTGCCCCGGAGCGGGTCAATTCCAAGGGTTTCGATCTGCGTCATCGCCCGACATTGGAGCAAATCGACGCCGCCCGCGCGCCCTTCCAGGCCGCACAATGGCAGGCCGCGCCCCTTGTGGCGAAAGACGCGCCATCCGGCACAATAAGCCCGGTGCTCAATCCGTCTTATCCCAGCGAAACCGTTGGCGCGATCACCTGGGCGACCCCGGAAACCGTGGCCATCGCCGCCGAGGCTGCGACTCCATGGGAGGCCTCCCCGGACGAGCGCGCCGCAGCGCTGAACCGCGCCGCCGACCTTTATGAGGCTCATTTTGGCGAATTCTTTGCTCTGCTGCATCGCGAAGCAGGCAAGACCAATCTCGACGTGGTGGCCGAGCTGCGCGAAGCGGTGGATTTCCTGCGCTACTATGCGGTGCGCAGCGCCGGGGCCCCGGCCCGTGGCGTCATCGCCTGCATCTCGCCCTGGAACTTCCCTCTGGCGATCTTTACCGGTCAAATCGCGGCGGCTTTGGCGGCAGGCAACGCTGTTTTGGCCAAACCGGCTGAACAAACCTGCCTGATCGCCCATCGTGCCGTGCAATTGTTGCACGAGGCGGGCGTGCCGGTCACAGCCTTGCAACTGCTACCCGGTGCCGGGGATGTCGGCGCGGCACTGACCTCGCAACCGCAGGTCGCGGGCGTGGCCTTTACCGGCTCGACCGAAACCGCGCAGATCATCCACAAATCCGTGGCCAAACACCTCGCCCCCGGCACGCCGCTGATCGCGGAAACCGGCGGTTTGAACGCTATGATCGTCGACAGCACCGCCCTGCCTGAACAGGCCGTGCAAGCCATCGTCGAAAGCGCATTTCAATCGGCGGGCCAGCGCTGCTCAGCCCTGCGCTGCCTCTATGTACAAGAAGACATTGCCGAAGACTTCCTGGAAATGCTCACCGGGGCCATGGACACGCTGGTGCCCGCCAACCCGTGGGAACTGCGCTCAGACCTTGGCCCAGTGATCGACGAAGAGGCGCGCGCCGGGATCATGGCCCATATCGATCTGGCCCGCAGCGAAGGTCGCGAGATCAAGCGCTGCGCCGTGCCTGAAACCGGCTATTACGTGCCCCCCACCCTGGTGCGTATCAACGGTATCGCCGATCTGGAACGCGAGATCTTTGGACCGGTTCTGCATGTGGCGACCTTCAAGGCCGATGAGGTCGATGCGGTGATCGATGCGATCAATGCCACCGGCTATGGCCTGACCTTTGGCCTGATGACGCGGATTGATGACCGGGTGCAGCATGTGACCGAGCGCGTCCACGCGGGCAATATCTATGTCAATCGCAACCAGATTGGCGCGATTGTCGGCAGCCAACCCTTTGGCGGTGAGGGTCTGTCGGGCACTGGCCCCAAAGCAGGCGGCCCGTTCTATGTCGATCGTTTCCGCCAACAGCCTGCCTCAGTTACGGGTCAGGACTGGGCCGGACAAGACAGCGCCGCACGCCTGCAATCGGCGCTTGAGGCAACGGGCCCTGCAACGCCAGAGGCAACGCTTGACCTGCCCGGACCAACCGGTGAATCCAACCAGCACAGCCATATGGCCCGTCCACCAGTTATGTGCCTTGGCCCCGGAGCCGATTGCGCCGCCGCGCAGGCGCAGGCGGTCACAGCGCTTGGCGGCGTCGCGGTCGAGGCCCATGGATCGGTTCCTGCCGACGCCTTGCAAAGCCTGTCCGGTTTTGCTGGCGCGTTGTGGTGGGGCGATGAAGCCGAAGCGCGCGCCTATCGCACCGCTTTGGCAGAGCGCACCGGTGCGTTGATCCCGTTGATCACAGACGCGCCTGACATCGCCCATGTCCGCGCTGAGCGCCATGTCTGCATCGACACCACCGCCGCCGGGGGCAATGCATCCTTGCTGGCAGGCGAAGGGTAAGCGCCCAATTCAAAACAGTTTTCAAGGCGGGGCCTCATGGTTCCGCCTTGACGCGCGGGAACAAACTGGCACTCTGCCGCTATGTTTCCAATCCGTGATCATAATCCCTCGGGGCGCACGCCCTATGTCACCTACGCGCTGATCGTGCTGAATGTGGTGATCTTTGTCTCAACCTGGCATCTCTCGGCCTCGCCCCGGCAGTTGCTGGCCTTTTACGCTGATTACGCACTGGTGCCGGTTTTCCTGAGCCAAGGGGATGGCTTTACCGGGCTGCTCACCTCGATGTTTCTGCATGGCGGCCTCGCCCACCTCGCGGGCAACATGCTGTTTCTGTTCATCTTTGGCGACAATATGGAAGATGAGATGGGCCATTTCGGCTTTCTCTTCTTTTACCTCGCCGCTGGGATTGCCGCCGGGTTGATCCATTACCTGTCCGCCCCCTATTCCAATGTCCCCACGGTCGGTGCCTCGGGTGCGATTGCCGGGGTGATGGGCGGTTATCTGCTGCTTTACCCACGCGCGCGCATCGACATCATTCTGATCCTGATCGTGTTTTTCAAAATCTTTCCAATCCCGGCCTGGATCACTTTGCTGATTTGGTTTGCCATGCAATTGATTGGCGGCGTCGGGTCAGACCCTAACGGCGGCGGCGTCGCTTACTGGGCCCATGCCGGTGGGTTTATTGCCGGGATCATCCTGACTTTGCCGACATTCCTGCGCCTTGGCGGCACGCGATTTTGGCATGACAACCAGTTCCATCCGCCCCATCCCGAGGCACAGTATTCTTATACCCAAGTCCCAAGGATCCGTCGAAAATGAGGGAAACTGTCAAAGCCACCTGCCATTGTGGCGCTGTCGAGTTGCTGGTCACCCTGAGCAATGGATTGAACACCGCACGCCGCTGCGATTGTTCTTTTTGCCGCCGGCGCGGAGCCCCGGCTGTATCCGCCCCTTTGGGGGGCATCGACGTGGTCAAGGGCGAAGACAAGCTGACGCTCTATTCCTTTAACACCCACACAGCGAAACATCGGTTCTGCTCGGTCTGTGGGATCTACATGTATCATCAACGCCGCTCAAACCCGAATGAATATGGGGTAAACCTCTATACAATCGAAGGGGTTGATCCCAAGGATATGGAACCGGTGAAGTGGATGGATGGGGTGAACCATCCGTCGGATCAATAGGGAGGCAACATGCATAATTTGGTAACGCAGGACCATGTGGATCAGTTCCAACGCGATGGTGTCACCCTGATCAAGGGGCTTTGGGCGGATCATGTCGAGACGCTGCGCGCTGGCGTCGCGCGCAATATGGAAACCCCCGGCCCCTACGCGGCTGAGAACCTGCATAAGGGCGAGGCCGGGCGGTTTTTTGACGACTATTGCAATTGGCAACGCATTCCCGAATTTGAAACCGTTATCCGCAACAGTGCCGCCGCCGAAGTGGCCGCCGACCTGATGCAATCCCGCAGCACGCAGCTGTTTCACGACCATGTTCTGGTCAAGGAGCCCGGCACCTCCAAGCCAACCCCCTGGCATCAGGATGGCCCCTATTACTTTGTCTCCGGGCGTCAGACGGTCAGCTTTTGGTCGCCGCTAGACCCGGTGACCGAGGCCTCATTGCGCTGTGTCGCGGGATCACATCTGTGGGAAAAGCCGGTGCTGCCCACCCGTTGGTTATCAGAAGAGAATTTCTATCCGGATGAAGACGCCTATATGCCCGTGCCGGACCCGGATGCCGAGGGGATGACCATTCTGGAATGGCAGATGGAACCGGGTGACGCAGTGGCCTTTAACTACGACATCCTGCATGGCGCACGCGGCAACACGACCGATCAACGCCGACGCGCCTTTTCACTGCGCCTGCTTGGGGATGACGCGCGTTATGTCACCCGCCCTGGCCGCACCTCGCCCCCCTTTCCGGGACATGAGATGCAAGAGGGGCAAAGACTGCGCGAGGATTGGTTTCCGGTTTTGTTTGAGCGGTGAAGCTGCCTGACAAACCCTATTGGCTTCGCAATGCGGTTCGTCGGGATGTGGCGCAAGAGCTGAGGACCCTCAGCCTGGCAGCCAAGCGCCCCGGCACCCGCATTGATATGGGCTCAGACATCGCGCTTTTGCTCGCGCAAAATCTGCCGCTGCATCTCATTGCCTCAGGGGCCGTCATCACGCGGATTGTTGGTTTCGACAAGAAACAGGGTCAGAATTGGACCCTGCCTTGGCATCAAGATCGGGTTATCGCAGTGGCAAAGCAACAGGAGGTGCCGGGCTACAAAAAATGGTCTTGCAAGGCGGGTATCTGGCATTGTGAACCGCCTAAACATGTTTTGGAAACGATGCTCTTTACGCGGCTCTTGCTAGAGGACGTTGGCCCGGATCAAGGGGGGATGGAATTCGCCGCAGGCAGTCATTGCGCGGGCCTGGTCCCATCGGATCTGGCCGAAGACCAAGCCAAACGTTTCCCAAAAGAGGTGGAGACCGGCAAGGCTGGCGATCTCTTGGTGATGCCGATGCTCACGCTGCACAGATCAGGTAAGACACACAGCGCAAAATCCCGCGCGGTGTTGCGCATTGATTTGGCGACGCAAGCGCTGCCTGCCCCGCTTCAATGGCTTAGCCTTCGGAACGAATGACCTTGGCAAAGGTGCTGAAGATGTCGTTGTTGGCGCAGATCAGGCTGCCGGTTTCCAGCGGATCCTGGTCTGCGCCGCGGATGCCTTCGACCAGAGCGCCAGCCTCTTTGGCGATCAGGTAACCGGCGGCGATGTCCCAAAGGTTCAGCTCACGTTCCCAATAACCGTCATAGCGGCCAGCAGCGACATAGGCCAAATCCAGAGCGGCAGAGCCAAAACGGCGCACACCGGCGCATTCGGGCATGATGCGCGCCAGATCCTTGAGCGTAGCGGGCAGGGTGCGCTTGGCGGCAAAAGGGATGCCGGTCGCAAACACGCCTTCGATCATGCGGCGGCGGCCAGACACGCGGATACGGTTGCTGTCATTCAACCAGGCCCCTGCCCCGCGCTCGGCATAGAACATTTCGTCTTTGGCCGGGTCAAACACCACGGCAGAGACGATCTGGCCTTTGTGCTCCAACGCGATGGATACGGCCCAATGGGGCAACCCGTGCAAAAAGTTGGTGGTGCCATCCAGCGGGTCAACGATCCAGCGGCGTGTCGGGTCTTGGCCCGCGATTTCGTCGCTTTCTTCGCCCAACCAGCCATAGGTCGGACGCGCGCCCATCAATTCCTCTTTGAGGATGTTTTCAGCCGCCACATCCGCACGCGACACAAAATCCCCCGCGCCTTTCATCGACACCTGGAGGTTTTCGACCTCACGGAAATCCTTGACCAGAGAGCGACCCGCTTTGCGTGCGGCCTTGATCATGATGTTGAGATTTGCACTGCCTTGCATGGCTTGCCCCGTGAGATGGAATGTGGTGGTGAAACGCGATCAGGCCGCGCATATACGCGGCCTGAGAGCAATTGCCAAGAGCGAAGCATCTCCTTAGCGGACGACGACACCCTTTTCGCCAACCGGAGCGTAAACGCGCGGGGCGTGGTATTTCGGCTTGGAAGCTTTGTGCACCTTGCCGGGACGGTCGATATAGGGGCCTGCATTGGGTGTGCCGCAGCAGATCACGCCGCCCATCATCACCGGCTGAAGCCCCGCCGGGCAGTAGTTAGGCGCGTTGTAGGAATGCGCCAAGGTATTGGAATTCGGGTTATTTGTCCCGTCGCCCATATACATGTCACCCCAAGCCAACGCCGCAGAGCCAGAAACGGCCATGGCAGCAGCCGCAACAAAAATCCGTGCAATACGCATGATATCCCCCATTGAAGACTGGTTAATCCCAAGTTTTGTTCAAGCTACCAGCACAGGCGCATTAGTCAATTTATTAGTCAATTTATTCGGGCGAAAAACCGTTGAAAACACGGAGAATTTGCACGAATCCAGTCTAGGCGCACCGGCTGCGGGCAAAATTGGGGTGTTGGAGTTCGACAGGCTTTTCACGCCACAATGCTCTGGATTACGTATGATTCCCCCATTCTTTGCCGTGCCCGGGGCCCTGTTGAAACATTTGAACCGCATTTCACACATGGGTTCACAGGCGCTTGAGCGGGGCTTTTGCAAGGCCGATCTGTCGCGCATCTTGGTGGAAACCCGACCCAAAGGAGCCCCGCTATGACCACTTTGACCCGCCGTTCCCTTCTTGGCCTGTCCCTTGCCGCCCCCGCCCTGATGCTGAGCGCCCAAAGCGCCTTGGCAAAAGAACCTGAAACCTATGCCGAAAACGGTGTGGCGATCGATGGGTCTGACGCTGTGGCCTATTTCGATGGCAACGGCCCGGTGGCCGGATCCGCCGCCCATAGCGTGACCTGGAAAGGGGCCGAGTGGCGCTTTGCCTCGGCGGAAAATGCGGCCAAGTTCAAAGCTGACCCGATGGCTTATGCCCCACAATTCGGCGGCTATTGCGCCTTTGCCGCCTCGCGCGGATACCTCGCCCCGACCACGCCCGAGGCCTGGACGATCTACGAAGGCAAACTTTATCTGAATGCCAATCTGCGCGCCCGCGAGCTGTGGCTGCAGGATGTTCCGGGCAATATTGCTAAGGGCGAAGCCAACTGGCCCGGCATTCTGGGTTAATGTTCTGGGCTAAGAAAACAGGGCGCTCGCAGGGCAGGCTTGACCGTGCCTGCCCTATGAGCGCACGCTCTATTAACCATAATACAGGAGCTTTCTGTCAGCCTTCCGCCATTCGAATTCCCCTTGTGTCAAAGGAACCGATCCGCAACCGGAGTGAGCCCATGTCCCAGATCCTGCCCCTTCTGAGCCTTTATTACCTTTGCGATCTCGCTGCGGCGGAGCGCTGGATGAACAAAGAAGAGGTGGATCGCTGCATGGCCAACTACAATGAGCTCAAGCTTGAGTTTATTGACGAGACCCCGGCACCATTGGGCACCCCTGAACGTGCTGCGCAAAACCTGCTGGGCTATCGTGGGCTGAAAGCATGGGAAGCAGCCAATCCTGAAATAGTTGAAGAATTGCGTGCTGAAGCTCGGTTGCGCCTGCGCCACAGACCCTGAGGCACCGCCGAAGGGCTGTTTCTATACGCTTCCTGCGGTCTCAATCACCAAAACCCGCACGGCCCCTTGGGGATGGGCGACATGTTCATCGCCGTCTTCGGCATGAAAAATATCCCCGACTTGCAACGGGATGACCGAGACTTCGCCCGCTTGGCGCACATGCATGTCGACCTTGCCGTCCAGCACCACAAACACCTCGGACCCATCATTCACATGCCATTTATATGGCGCATCGGTCCAATGCAGCCGGATGCTGGCATTTTCGATCAGATCTATTTCCAAAGCCTGCCAGGCTTTGGTTCCTGTGAATTCTTGTGGTGTGATTTTTCGCATCGCATTTCCTCGCTTTGGCGGGCAATCTAGAGGGTGAACCGGCAGCAAAACAGATTGCGAACCGCCGGTTATGCCCTGCGAAGTGAAGGAAATGCCGTGGATCTCACCGACAAACGCATTGCGACGCTGTTACAATCCAATGCCCGGATGAGCTTTGCCGAAATTGGCCGGGTGATCGCCTTGTCTCGGACGGCTGTTCAGGATCGTGTGACCCGGATGGAAGAGCGCGGAGAGATCACCGGGTTTCATGCGCATTTGGCTGACCCGGACGCGCTTGGGCTGGCGGCGGTGATTTTTGTGCGCATCAACACCCGCCCCTGCCAGCCGGTTCTGGAATGGCTGCGGCAACTCGAAGGGGTCAGTTCCGTGCAATCGCTTTCCGGGGAAACCGATGCGATCCTGCATTGCCGATTGCCCAGCGCGGATCACCTGACCCGGCTCAATGACCAGATCGGCGCGCATTCCGCGATAACCGAGGCGCGTTCAAGCCTGGTTTTGAAAACCCTGTAAAAAAAGGGCCTGCCCGGGTTTTCCCGGTGCAGGCCCGCAATGGCATCACCGCCGGTGCCATGGTTTTGGTTTCCGGGTCAAGACCCGTAGCGTTCCAACAAGGTTCGCAGCGCAAAAGGTGACAAGGGAAACAAACTTGGCTGCGTCCCCTGACGGGGTGGTGCTGGCGAAATCGGATGATTGTGCATCTCTTTCCTCCCATGACATTTGATAGGAATATGGCAAGACAATCCAAGTTTTTAAGGGGGAGAGACACCGCCGGCTTCCCCGCTGCCGGATTTAGATCAGGTCTCAGTGTCCGCAAATGGCTCTGCAACCACCTGCCAATCATCTTCATAAACGACATAGCCAATACGGTCTGAGCGAAGTGTTTCAAAGACATAGCCATGGGATTGGAGCAAAGCCATCAACCCATGCGCCTTTCCCAAAGCCTCTGCCGCCTGCGGCTTGAACCAGCTTAGGCCTCGGGTGCTTTGCTGCGATGCTGACTGTGATCTCGACCGAGAAAAACGCGCTGGAATAGGTAAGTTTTCACGAAACCAAGCCAAATACTCTTCCAATTGCGCTGAACTGAATTCATCCAGATCCTGTTTCTCGCGCAGCTCGTAAGCTGCACAAAAGAAACCTTCGCGATGACCGGTATCCTCGACGCGCTGCGGGCGTACAAATCGCAAGAACACCCGAGAAACCACCCTTATTTTTTCAGCATCCGGTCCGCCTTTTTGCGGACCAGAACTGTGCGTAGATCATGCATGGCCAGCAACAGGTCATCTGTCACCTCTTCGAGCTGATCATCGGTGGCGCGTGATTGCGCCCATTGGGTGGTCAGGTTCATGTGGTCCACAGCGCGGTGGATGTCGTCAATATCACGCATCGCCAGCAAAGCCTTGCGTCGGGCGATCCAGTTGGTGATTTCCTTTTTATCCGCCGCAGACAATGTCCGGTCCCCGTGCGGTTTGAACTCGCCCTTGTTCAGGTTGATCACCGCGATCTGTTCCATCTCGATCCGGCGCTGGCGGTTTTCCGTGTCGACACGAAACACCGCCGCCCCGTTTTCACGGATGCGGTAATAATACTCTGGCAGTTCTCCGGCCATGCTGTTCTCCTGCCCCTTTGTTAACTCACACCAACCCGTCGCAGAAACGCGCGATCCGGGTGCAGGCCTCTGTTAAGGCCTCATCAGACGTAGCGTAGCTGACCCGGAAATTCGGTGACAAGCCAAAAGCGGCCCCAAAGACAACGGCAACCCCTTCTTCTTCGAGCAAAGCCTTGCAGAAGGCTTCGTCATTGTCGATCTTCGCCCCTCCGGCCGAGGTTTTGCCCATGCAATCGGCAATCGACGGATAGACGTAAAATGCCCCTTCCGGGGTTTCGCATGTGATGCCCTTGCAGGCATTCAACATCTCAACAACCAGATTGCGACGACGCAGGAAGGCCTCGGAGCGTTCGGCCAGAAACTCTTGCGGCCCGTTCAGCGCCTCGACCGCTGCCCATTGGCTGATGCTGGAGGGGTTGGTGGTGGATTGGCCCTGAATCTTGCGCATGGCGGCGATCAGAGGCTCGGGCCCGCCCGCATAACCAATACGCCAGCCAGTCATGGCATAAGCCTTGGACACACCATTTACGGTCAGGGTGCGGTCATAAAGACGCGGTTCAATCTGCGCCGGGGTGGTGAATTCAAACCCATCATAGGCGAGGTGTTCATACATATCATCGCTCATGACCCAGACATGATCATGCCGCATGAGCACATCGGTCAGCGCCTGCAATTCCTCACGCGAATAACCGGCTCCGGTCGGGTTGGAGGGCGAGTTGAAGATCAGCCATTTGGTTTTTGGCGTGATCGCTGCCTCCAGGGCTTCGGGCGTGATTTTGTAACCAAGCTGACGCTCACCTTCGACGATCACCGGTTCCCCGCCGCCCAGACGCACCATATCCGGATAGCTGACCCAATAAGGCGCGGGGATAATGACCTCATCCCCGGGGTTCAGGGTTGCCATCAGCGCATTATACAGCACTTGTTTGCCACCGGTGCTGACACTGATCTGCTTGGGCGTATAGTCCAGCCCATTCTCCCGCTTGAATTTGGCGCAAATCGCCTCTTTCAACTCGATAATGCCATCGGGTGCAGTGTATTTCGTTTTTCCCGCATCGATTGCCGCGATTGCGGCAGCTTTGATATTCTCGGGCGTGTCAAAATCAGGTTCACCGGCCCCCAGGCCAATCACGTCCCGACCAGCCGCCTTGAGCTCTTGCGCCAGTTGGGTCACAGCCACGGTGGGTGACGGTTTCACACGGTCGAGGGTCTGCGACAGAAAGGACATGGGGCACCTGTTTGTAAATTTGCAGCTCCTGTCATAGTTTGCGCCACAGACCCAATCAAGCTATCCCAGAGGGGGAAATTGTACCATGAATGACGAAAACGGTTGGTACGGTCCGGAGTCTGCCACATTTGGTGATCGTCTCGCCGCCGCACGTGACGCGGCAGGCATGACGCAGGGCACCTTGGCCAAACGGCTGGGCGTCAAATTGAAAAGCCTGCAAAATTGGGAAGAAGATCTTTCAGAGCCCCGCGCCAACAGGTTGTCCATGATGGCGGGCATTTTGAATGTTTCCATCGTCTGGCTGATCACCGGTGAGGGCGAGGGCCTTGGCGCGCCGGATGACGAAGAAACCTTGCCCCCCGATGTCACCGCAGTTTTGACCGAGATGCGCAGCCTGCGCGCCGAATTCAAAGCCCGCGCCGACCGGTTGGGATTGTTGGAAAAGAAACTGCGCGTATTGTTAAAGGAATCTGCCGCCCAATGACTGCTGAAACCCACGAAAACCGGTTGCGCCGTCTCAACATGCGCTCGATGCGGCGCGGCACGAAAGAGATGGACATCTTGTTGATGCGCTATACGGCGGCACGTTTGGCAGACCTGTCCGAGGCCGAACTGGACGCCTATGAGGCCCTGCTGGATGAGAATGATCAGGATATCTATCAGTGGATTTCCCAGCAAAAACCAGCCCCGACCGCGCACCAGCCCACCGTCAATGACATCATCGCCGTGGCCGCCAACGGCTGAGCAGGTTTTCGCTGTTTTCCCCCTGCCCTGACAGGAATGAGGATTCCGCTCGGGCCGCTGCCCGTGTTAGCCTGTCCTCAGGATTTGAGGTTTCAGGTATCGGGGTAGATCATGGCGATCACACGACGCGCGTTTTCATTTGGGGCCACGGCCTTGGTTCTTGCGGGATGCGGTGGCGGCAGCACCAGCACGGCCCAGGTCTCGACCAAGACCAAGCTCGGGCCGGAATTCCTGCCCCAACCCAATGCGTCTTATGACAAATGGGTTGTCGGGTTTAAGGAACGTGCGCGCGCACGTGGCATTTCCAATTCGACGCTGACAGCGGCCTTTCGTGGACAGGGCTATTTGCCCGGCGTGATTGATCGCGACCGCAATCAAACCGAATTCAAACGCTCGCTCGAAGATTACCTTGCCATTGTTGCCCCGGAGGAAAAGGTAAGCTTTGGCCGCAAAGCCTATGCCAGCCAGCGCCGCGCGCTGGCGCAGGTTGAGGAACGCTATGGGGTGCCGTCCGAGATCATGGCGTCAATCTGGGGGCTGGAGAGTTACTTTGGCACCAAGCGCGGCTTGATCCCGGTGATCTCGGCCACGTCTACCCTCGCCTGGGAGGGGCGGCGCGGGCGTTTTTTTGAAAGCAACCTGATGAATGCGTTGCGTATCGTGCAATCCGGTGATGCGCGCCCGAATCAGTTGGTGGGCAGTTGGGCCGGAGCCATGGGTCATACGCAGCTTATCCCCGACGCCTATCAGGCCCATGCGGTGGATTTTGACGGCGATGGCAAGCGTGATATCTGGAGCGAAAACCCCATCGACGCCTTTGCCACCACCGCCCGTTTCTTGCAAAAAGCGGGATGGAAAAAGGGGCGTACTTGGGGGCTGGAGGTTAAATTGCCTTCAGGTTTTGACGCAAGCATCGGCCATCGCAACAAACGCAGCGTCGACAATTGGCGGTCTTTGGGTGTCAAATCTGCCGCTGGTGGCGGTCTGCCCGACCATGGATCAGCGGCCATTCTGGCCCCTATGGGGCGATCCAAGCCGGCCTTTTTGGTGTTTCACAACTTCAACATGATCAAACGCTACAACCCGTCGGACAATTATGCACTGGGGGTTGGTTTTATGGCGCATCGCTTGCAGGGCGGAGGGCCCTTGGTGACACCGTTTGGGCGCGACAAATATGGGCTCTTGCTGGAAGAGCGCAAAGCCCTGCAACGCGGGTTGACCCGCGCAGGGTTTGACGCAGGCCGCCCGGATGGGGTGATCGGCAAGAAAACCGAAGCCGCCATTCGTGGATTTGAAAAGGCGCGCGGCTTGCCCATCACCGGGAAACCCTCCACTGCGCTTTTGAAGCTGTTGCGCTAATCGTTCAGAGCCTGTTCCAAATGTTGTTTGGGGCGGGATCGGTGATACTTTCTTTGTTTTCAAGAGGAAAAGACCGCAATGACGGTTCCCCGTTTTTTGTTTCTTGCGCTCATTGTTATTCTTGCTTTGCCATGGCTGACCTTGGAAACCGCACGTGTTATCGCACCCAATGCGCAGGGGGCGTATTCGGTTCAAACGATGTCGTTGACAACGTCCACACCGGCGACCCGCAATTATCGCGCCCCGCAAGACATCGGGGACGCGCGCAGCCTGACCATGGCCAAATTCGGCCCGTTCGGACCACAGGTCACACGGACATATTATAGTCTCGGTGCAACCTCGGGCCCGACCCGCCCCGCAATTGTCCTGTTGCATGGTGCGGGTCGCGATGGCCGATCAATGTTGGATATGTGGAAATCTTTGGCCAAACATAAGGACGTTATCCTATTGGCCCCAAATGCGCGGCGGGCGCGGGGCTGGGGCCTGATCGAAGACGGTGCCTTTGTTGCCAAGGACCTGCTCGACGACGCCAGACGCCATCATCCCATCGACCCTGACCGCATCTACATTGCTGGCCACTCGATGGGCGGAAAATTTGCCTTGCGGCTCGCCAATTTCGGGTTGGGACCATGGCAAGCTGTCTCGATCCATGCCGCCAGCCTTTGGCCAAATTCCATCTGGCCAGCGGGACGCCATATACCGATCCAAATGTTCACCGGCGCGCAGGATCAGGTCTTTAAATCAACATCCGTGCAGTCCACTGGGCAACGCCTGTCGCAGGCAGGGCACGATGTGCGCGTTTTCGAAATTCCGCGCCATTCCCATTGGTATTATGGAATAGGGCCACAATTGGCCTCGCGCGCTTGGGCGTTCTTTGAGACTGCGCGCCCCCGATCCTAACCCAGACACAGGTCGTGCGGCTGGGCGATCAAAAGTTTTGTGAAAACTTTTGCAAATTCCATTGATGGAATTTGGCTGCGCCTGCCTCGCGGAAAAAGGCGACCCAATGGGCCGCCTTTTTTCCTTTTTCTTTAAGGCTCTCAGACCTCGATCAGCAGCCGCGCTTGATAGGCCTTGAGCGACATGCGTGCTGCACCAAAGGCTTCGCGACCGAGTGGCGAGACCAGTTGCGGGAAGAGCATCAGCAGCTCTTCGCGTTGGTCCATATCCAGCCCGGCCATTGACAGATCACCCGGTTGGAAGCTTTCGGTCCAGGTGCCATCGGACATCACCAGCTCGTGGCGGTCGAACATGAAATGCACATAGGTCACGCCCGCCTCTGGGCATTCGCGGGTGATCCCCGGACGGCCCACCAGGTGGGTCGCGGCAACCAGCACTTCGTCCTCGCCAAAGAGCAGCTCAATCGCGTAGCCCGACATCACAACCCGGTGCTGCGGCGAGACGATCATGTCGCGTTCCGGCATGCCTTTGCCCAGGGCTCCGCGCGCGATGCGGATTGGTTGCAGCGACGGGTTGCAAGCGATCTCATCACCGCGAAGGACCTTGGCCCCGGCCCAGCGCACGGTCTGATAGCCGTTATCGCGGGTTAGGATCACGTCACCCTGACAGATTTCGGCCACATCGACCTCGCCCTTGACCGTCTTGATCAAGGTACCCGGCGTGAAACAGGGCACGTAATTGACCTGTTCGATCTCCGAGAAAGACAGGGTGCTGCCATCCAGCCATTCCACGGTGCCGCTTTCGGAGCCGGTCATGGTGATGGTCGCCGGGCCGGTCACGTTGAGCGTGTCGCCCAAGGTCTCGCCGCTTTCACCGCCGACAATGGTCAGGTTGCCGCCCGACACGTCACTGGCCCCGACATTAAAGATGTCGTCGCCGTCACCACCCTGCGCATTATCACCAGAGCCGACATTCAGCACGTCATTCCCCGCGCCGCCCATCATGGTATCCGCGCCGTCACCACCGGTCAGCGTGTCGGCATCATCGCCACCATCCAGGCTGTCATCGCCATCGCCGCCCGTGATCGTGTCAGAGCCAAGCCCACCATCGACCACGAGACCGCCTGTGTCACCCGACCCGTCAACACTGTCATCACCGTCATCCAGCAGGATGGTTTCGATGCCGGTAAAGGTGGCGGTGCTGGTGCCATCGCTCAGCGTGCCCGCCTCGTCACCGGTATAGGTCACCGTAACCGGGCCGGTCAGGCCAGAGGCATCAATCGTATCCTGATCCGCACCGGTGGTGGTGGTTTCGCCGCCATCAATGCTGTCATCGCCAAACCCGTCGTTGAGGGTAAAGAAATCCTCATCCGCACCGCCTGACAGATCGTCGTCGCCGGTTCCGCCAATCAGCGTGTCGCGACCATCGCCGCCATCCAGCGTGTCACTGCCAGCTTGGCCATCCAGCACATCATCCCCGGCCTCGCCCAGAACGCTATCATCATCCAAACCAGCCATGACGGTGTCATCCCCGGCACCGGCTTGGATCGTGTCGATATCCGAAGCGGCAGGCCCATCGCCATTATCGACCATATCGCCTTCGGGATCGCCCAGATAGCTGTCATCGATCAGCTCACCCGCGCCGGTGCCCGACACGACGCCCGGAACCGGAGCCACTGGGGCCAAGGGGATGCCGATGGCTTCGAGTTGGTCGGGGCTTGAGACTTCGGCAACCGGCACACCAACCAGGGTGACGCTTTCACCATTCGGGAAGGTCAGGATCGCATCGCCGGTGCCGTCGCCATTGGTGTCGGTGACAGTCACATCGTCGGTGTTGACCGGATCGCCGCCCGCATCGGTGAGGCCAGTGACATCCAGTTGATCATTGCCACTAAAGGTGCCATCGCCATTATCGGTCGGCGTCTCGAACTCTTCGATAACATCGTTGCCAAAACCATCATCCAGGATCAGCTCATCATTGACGCCATCACTTGCGCCCAGCGCAATTGTGTCATCCCCTGCGCCACCTTCGATGGTGTCCGCGCCGCCATTACCAGCGATGCTGTCCGCCGCGGCGGAGCCTGTGACACTGTCATTGCCCGAACCGAGCTCAAGCCGCTCGATCTCTTCAAAGCTGGTCGTGTCCGTGCCATCGGTGATGGTGCCGGCCTCATCACCCGTAAAGGTGACGGTCAGGTCATCGCTGAGCGCGGTCAGGTTGACTTCATCGCCCAGGGTTTCGCCGGTTTCACCGCCAATCAGGCTGTCATTGTCCAGACCTGCATCAATGGTAAAGCGGTCATCGCCGCCTTCGCCGTGCACGGTGTCGTCACCTTCACCGGCATAGATGGTATCATCGCCTTCGCCCGCCTCGACGCTGTCATCGTCGGACCCGTCAGAATGATCAGCATTGTCGATCATGTCACCCTGCGGATCACCGGTATAGGCGGTGTCGATCACCTCGCCTGCGTCGGTGCCGGAGACAACATAGTCGCTGACCGGGGCGGCGGCTGGGATACCGATCGCTTCGAGCTGTTCCGGGCTGGAGACCTCGGAAACAGGCACACCCACCAAGGTCAGGCTTTCGCCATTCGGGAAGGTCAGGATGGCATCGCCGGTGCCGTCGCCATTGGTATCGGTGACGGTCACATCATCGGTGGTAACCGGGTCGCCGCCTGCATCGGTCAGGCCCGTGACATCCAGTTGATCATTGCCGGTAAAGGTGCCGTCGCCATTATCAGTCGGAGCTTCGAACTCTTCGATGATGTCATTGCCGTCGCCATCTTCAAAGATCAGCTCGTCGTTGACGCCATCAGATGCGCCCAGCGCAATCGTGTCATCCCCTGCGCCGCCGTCAATGGTATCTGCGCCGCCATTGCCTGCGATGCTTTCGTCACCGGCAGAGCCTGTCACGCTGTCATTGCCCGCGCCCAAGGCAAGTGTTTCGATCTCTTCAAAGGCCAGAGTGTCGATGCCGTCAGTAACTGTGCCGACCTCGTCACCCGAGAAGGTCACGGTCAGATCGTCGCTGATCGCGGTCAGGTCAACCGTGTCGCCATCAGTCTCGCCTGTCTCGCCGCCGATCAGGCTGTCATTGTCCAGACCGCTGCCCGAGACAAAGACATCATCGCCGCCTTCACCATGCACGGTATCGTCGCCCGCACCGGCGATGATGGTGTCATCGCCTTCGCCCGCTTCGACACTGTCATCATTCGAGCTGTCCGAATGATCGAGATTGTCGATCATGTCGCCATGGGGATCACCGGTATAAGCGGTGTCGATCACCTCGCCTGCGCCGTTGCCAGAGACCACGTAATCATTGGTGACACTGCCCAAAGGCACGCCAATCGCATTCAACTGCGCCGGGGTCAGCACCTCGGAGGGGGGGACGCCGTCGAGGGTCAGAACCACCATACCGGGGAAGGTCAGCACCGCATTGCCGCTGCCATCATCGGTGACGGTGACATCATCGGTGGTGACCGGATCACCGTCATCATTGGTCAGGCCCGTGACATCAAGCAAATCGTTGCCGGTAAAGCTCCCGTCTCCGTTATCGGTCGGGGACTCAAAACCGCCAACCGTGTCTGAGCCACCCAGATCAGCCAGAACCAGCGTATCTGTGCCCGAGCCAAGGATGATGTTTTCAATCTCGTCAAAGGTCAGCGTACTGGTGCCATCGGTGACGGTCCCCGCCTCGGCATTGGCCTGGGTCAGATCAATGCGCAGTGCGTCGGTCACGGCGCTGAGATCCAGCGTATCGCCAACAGTTTCAGCGACCCCTTCGGCATCGACCGTGTCATTGCCAAAGTTGTTTTCGATATGGAACGTATCGTCGCCAAAGCCGCCCCAGAGGAAGTCATCCCCTTCGCCGCCCCATAGCGCGTCATTGTCATAGGACCCGCGCATCCAGTCATTGCCGGTACCGCCGATCAGCGTATCTGCGCCCTCATTCCCTTCGAGCGTGTCATCGCCCGCGCCGCCCAGAACAGTGTCTGAGCCGACCTCGCCATAAAGCGAGTCGCTGCCATCGCCGCCAACAAGGCTGTCATCGCCATCGCCACCGCGCACGCTGTCATGGCCTTCGCCGCCCAACACCGTATCGCCACCGCCGCCACCGTGGACCGAGTCGTCTCCGATTCCGGCATCGACGCTGTCATGGCCTTCGCCCGCATCAATTGTGTCGTTGTCGACACCGCTGAGAATGGTGTCATCCCCATCTCCGGCCAGCACGGAATCCGCGTTTGAGCCATCGGAATGGTCGTTATTCTCGATAAAGTCGCCTTCGGGATCGCCGGAATAGGTTTCGTCGATCAGATCCGCGCCAGTGGTGCCTTCGACGATGAAATCACCGGGCGACAAGGTGACGCCCATGGCAAAGAGCTGAGTTTTGTCTTCGACATCCGACATGGGAACGCCGGACAGGGTCAGGCTTGTTCCATCGGGGAAGTTTAATACCGCATCGCCTGTGCCGTCGCCATTGGTGTCGGTGACGTCAATGTCTTCGGTGCTGATCGGGTTGCCGCTGTCATCGGTCATGCCCGACAGATCCAACAGGTCTTGTGGGCTATAGGTGCCATCGCCATTGTCGGTTGGGGCTTCGAAGCCGATGATGGTGTCATTGCCGTCACCATCCCCCATGCGGATCACATCCGCCTCTCCATCCCCGGCACCGATGTCGAACACATCGTCACCCGCGCCGCCGTCAACCGTATCGGCTCCGGCCCCAGTGGACACGCTGTCATTGCCATCGCCGCCTGTAACGCTGTCATCGGCGTCACCGGTTTCCACATGCTCGATTTCCGAGAAATTGATCGTGGTCGTGCCAAGCTGCATTGTGCCAGCTTCCGGATCGGTTGGGGACAGATCCACCGTGACCGAGCCGGTGTAATCCCCGACGCTCAGCGTATCGCCTCCGGTCTCGGCGTTTTCGCCGCCCGTGACGCTGGCTGTGGTCCCATCCAACAGCGTACTGTCGGCGGTGAAGAGATCATCGCCGTCAAAGCCTGCAGCGGTGTCACCGCCGCCAATCTGAATGCTATCATCGCCGGTGCCGCCATAGAGTTCATCCGCGCCCGCGCCACCATCCAGCGTATCATTGCCAGCGCCGCCATAGACCGTATCCGCATCCGCGCCCGAGGAGATGGAATCATCGCCGCCATAGCCATAGACCAGATCCGCATCGGACCCGTCGGAATGATCACCCCCGTCAATCACATCGCCTTCGGGATCACCCAGATAGCCAACATCAATGGTTTCGCCCGCGCCGGTGCCTTCGACGATGAAATCCGCAATCGGGCTTGGGGCTGGGATACCGATGCTTTGCAGCTCGGCCGCGTCGTTTACATCTGCAGGTGCCACGCCAATCAGGGTGATTGCCTCGCCGCCCGGAAAGGTCAGCACGGCATTGCCGCTGCCATCATCGCTGACCACCACATCATCCGTGGTGACAGGTGTCGTGCCGCCATCCGAGGTCAAGCCAGACACATCCAATTGGTCATTGGTGCTGCCATCGCCGCTGTCAGTCATGTCAAAGGCGCTGACCGTGTCGCTGCCCGAGCCATCCGCCAGAACAACCGTATCGCGCCCACCGCCAAGGCCCACGACCTCGAACTCGCTAAAGGTGGCGCTGTTGGCCCCACTGGTGATGCTGCCGCTTTCGGCCCCGCTCAGGTCAACCGTGGCGTCCGTGGTCAGCCCGGCAAAGTCGATGGTGTCATTGTCACCGCCGCCTTCACCACCGGTGATGGTGTCCGTGCCAAACCCGTCACCGAGCTGAAAGAAATCTTCGTCATCGCCACCAGACAGCGAGTCATCGCCCGCGCCGCCAATCAGCGTATCCTGACCCGCGCCCGCATCGACGACCTCATTGCCACTGCCACCGGTAAAGCTGTCATCCTGATCGGTCAGGGTCAGGGCTTCGATCTCGGTAAAGGTGATGCTGTCACTGCCAGAGGTCACATTGCCGGCCTCATCACCTGTATAGGTCACGCTCACGCCGTTGCCGGTCACGCCGCTCAGGTCCAGCCTATCAAAGTCGCTGCCTGTGGTGACAGCTTCGCCACCCGCAACGGTGTCGTTGCCAAAACCATCCTCAAAGGTGATCACATCCTGATCGGCACCGCCATCAATCAGATCGTTGCCGACTCCACCGTTCAGCGTGTCCTGCCCCTCATCCCCATTCAGGGTGTCATCGCCGGTCATGCCGTAGATCAGGTCATCGCCAAGGCCGCCATCGATGCTGTCATTCTGGTCTTCCGGGGTGGCGTAAATCGTCGTCCCGGGCGAGGAAAACCCGTCTGTCGAAAAAGCATAATTCGTCCCGGCCCCGCGTGACGTGACCTCGAACACCAGCGAATGCTGGCCGGTATAGGCAAATTGCGCCCAGTGGTTCTCATCCGCATTGCCCGAGCTGGTACCGTCGGAAGAGGCCGAAAGCTGTTCGCCACTATCTGCCGGGGTCAAGTTGGTAACGGGCGCGGCCGACAGGGTCAGGGATTCCACATCCGCCGACAGGGCCGTCACACTTTCCGAGGTGGTATCAACATCATGGAAGGTAAAGCCGCCGCTGATCTGGATCGGCTCACCTGTGGCCTGATCAAAGAACTCAAAGCCAAAGGTGACGCCGGTCCCGGCAAGAGCTTCGCCGTTTTCGTTGATATAGACTGAGTTGGTGCCAAAATCGACTTGGATATTGGGATCATCCGCATCCAGAATGGTGATGCGTGCCTGAACCACCGTGCCATCGCTGGTGGTTCCGATATTGTCATAGATTGCATATTGGCCAATGACGCCCGTGCCCACATCGCCCGACGACGAAATCGCCGAAAAGTCAAAGCTGGCCAGGGTTCCGGCATCGGTGCCGATATCGGCATCGTCACCATAGATCGTGTCATTGCCCTCGCCACCCGAAATGGTGTCGCGGCCCGAGCCACCGGCAGCCTCGTCGTCACCTGCGCCAAGGTCAATCAGGTCACTGCCAGACCCACCATCAACGCTGTCGGCCCCATCGCCGCCGCTGATCGTGTCTCCGTTCAGCCCGCCGGACAGGCTGTCAGCGCCGTCATTGCCGGTCAGAACATCCGCGCCCTCACCGCCGACAAAGGTGTCGTCTCCGCCGCCACCGGTCAGGGTGTCATCGCCGTCGCGCCCAACGGCAAAGACGCCATCCGTGGTTGCAGCCGAGGCATCAACCGAGTCATCACCGGTGCTGAGAAAGAATCCTTCGACCTCGCTGAACGCGCCGCTGTCGCCATCGGCATCGCTATAAGTCCCGGCCTCGTCGCCGGTGAAGGTCACCGTCAGCGCATCATCCGCGCCGCTGATATCAACAATGTCCATATCACTGCCGGTTTCGCCGCCAATAATGGTCTCATTGCCATTGCCGATCACAAAGGTGTCGGAACCGCCGCCGCCTTCCAGCGTGTCGCTGCCCGTGCTCGATACCAGCGTGTCATCACCTTCGGAGCCCGTCACCGTGTCGAAATAGGTCAGGAGTGTCGTGCCGCCGATATAGGCATCAGACGCCCCGGCGGTGAAGTCGCCAATCACAAAGGTCGTTGTGCCATCGGAAATGGTGATCTGACCGCTAAAGACATCATGTTCGACCGTGTAATCGGACCCCAAACCGGAGAAATCCAACTCATGCCCACCAGCGCCTTCGCTGATGCCGGACCAGAAAGCCGGGGAGTTCCAGTTTGATGTCGTTACCGTATACGTCGCCATGTCAGCGCTCCTAACCTTTGTACTTGCCACACTACGTGGCCCCCGTCGCAAGACGGCATCCGTCACTGGTTAGAAACGCCGGGAATTCGGCATGAATGCGGAACGGGCGGGTTAAACTGATGGAATTTCAGACCAAACCTGCCCCAATCCTGCCATTGTTTCGCAGGCTGGCATTGTCTGACTTGGCTTGTTTCCTGAGGATTTAAGCGAGTTCGAGCGCTCATAAAGAGGATTTCAACCTTTCCAAACCTAGCATGCAGGCGGGACCGGTTTGAGAGTGACCTCGCGATGGTATTTCCATCGTTTGTACGGTTGGGGCCCAAGGTGCCGGATTGCCCGCGTTATTATCCCGCATGGCAACCCGGAAGTAACAAGGATTGTAGGGGGTATTGCCGATCAGACCTGCTCTTATCGGTTGGGACGAGTGGGCCGGAGCCTTGAGCTCCGGCTATTCCGTCGCATCTCTTCCAGGCATGGATTCGATGCACGGAATCGATCCCTTTAAGTGACGTAAATTTTATACACGTAATGATAGATTGCCCTCGCAAACCCTGACCTTGCGTTTGAAACACCGCCTAAAAAAGCGGAATTTTTCCAAGTTTTCCCCTTGAGTTGCGGGAATTTACGCAAAAATCACGGTCGGTTCACGCGTTTGGCGCAGATTGTCATCAAGCGAATTCAAAAACACCAAGCTTCCGACTTGAATGAGGTCAGTCATGCGTCCGTCTCCTGCCAGTCCAGCGCCCAGCCTAAGGGTCATCCCCGGTGCAGGTTTGTCCCCGGAACCCGGCCTGCGATTACAGTCCGATTTGCACAACGAGATGTCGCACAGCGAATGGGCGGCGGAACTGGCGCATTTGTTTGCCGTTGCCCTGATGCAGGATCAACCGCTTGAGCGGTTGCATCTTGCCCATCACGAAGTGGCATTGGACACGCATCAGCGGTTCAACCTGCACGAAGTCCTGTGCGAATTGCGCAGTCTCAGCTGGTTTGACACCATGTCAGGACTGCATTCCGACATCGCACAAGAGGCCAGCGACCGGCGCGCGCTGTATTTGAATGCCGATAACCAGCTGTGCCTGCGGACCATGTTTCAAACCGGCGTCGCGACGCAGACCGCCAGCTTTGTCCCCTCCCCGCTCCTTATGGCGGACAAGGGCTCGGTTGCCGGGCAATCCGACACGGTGCCTCCCGCGGTGTCGGCCCCCATGTCTGACTGGCAGATTTGGTGTGCCAGCCATAGCGGTGCCGGTTTGAACCATCTCATTGATAACGCGCCGGAAATCTCAACGATCAACGCCTTGGCCAAACATGTCAGCGACATCCCCGCCGCGCGTCCGTTTTTCAACACGGCCCTGTCTGCAATGCGCAGCGACGTCGCCCTGGATCGCGGATTGCAAAGCGCCCATGACCTTTGCGAAAGCAATTGGTCCGGGCAACGTTTGCTGTCCCTGATGGCGCAGGCGGAAAAGCGGGCCACCAAATTTGCCAAATGGCGGGCGACCCATGCCGCGCGTCAGGACCGCCCAGCGGTTATGGCGGCGCGTGTTTCTGTCGCTTTGGAAAACTTGCAACGCACGCACAAGCCAGAAAACAACTTGCCGCATCAGATCGCCTCTGAGCTGTCTTACGCCGCGCCCAATCTTGTGTCCTGGATGTCCAAGGTCAACGCATCACTGCGCGACGGCCTTTGCCTGAAACACTGTGTGTTCCTGCCGTTGACGCAAGAATACTCCGCACCTTTGCCCCCCTCTCAGACCGCGGCGCATATGGTTGTCGGTGGTGCGCTGACGACCCTGATTAAGGCGGTGCTCGACACCGCAACTCCGCATAGCCCGGTGAGCCTTGAAAACGGGCGGTCCGGCGCGGAGTTGACCGAACAGCTACACCAGCTCTGCGCCAATTTCGCCTTGGCCCGGGTTGCGGGGGGCGGTTATTACTCTTCGGAAAACCATGTTGAGCTGCGCATGGGACAGTCTATCGCCTTGCTTTTGCTGCGGGAAACCTTAGCGACGGACAATCGCAGCGCCACCTTGTCCTTTGCCGGATTTGATGGCGAACATGTCGAGCTTAACGCCCATCCGCGCGCGTCCGGCACCGGCACTGTCGAATATCTGCAAGATGGTGATTTGCAGGAA
The DNA here is from genome assembly GCA_017744045.1 of Tropicibacter sp. R15_0. Taxonomy (GTDB): domain Bacteria; phylum Pseudomonadota; class Alphaproteobacteria; order Rhodobacterales; family Rhodobacteraceae; genus Pelagimonas. The sequence continues at coordinate 94,374 of JAGHRD010000004.1, forward strand.
TGGCCCGACAGTGCCCCGCGCCAACGCCCCAACCTCACGGCGGTTGTTTGACACCGATCAAGGCAATTTATCCGAAACACTCCCAAACTCAGCGCATGAACCAGGAGGACGGATCATGCGCATTTTCTTACTTTCGGCTTTAGCCAGTGTGACGATTGCAAGCACCGCCGCGGCACAGGATGCCGATATCGGGCGCGCCCATTACCAAACCCATTGCGCCACCTGTCATGGGCTGGAGGGGCGCGGGAATGGTCCAATGGCCGGAGTCCTGTTGATCAAACCAGCCAACCTGACCGAGTTGGCCGCCCAAAACGGTGGTCGCTTTCCCCTCGAGCGTGTGGTCAAACGAATTGACGGGCGCGAACCGCTGGTCAGTCACGGCTCTCCGATGCCGGTCTATGGAGACTACTTTGAAGGGAGGTTTGACGTGCCGATGCCGACCGGGGATGGAGACCCGGTCCTGACCTCGCAGCCCGTGGTCGATCTGGTCGCGTTTCTACAAGAATTACAACGGGTTGAATAAGGCCTCCGGGCCAGTTCACCCTGCATCGCCCTCGCCTTGGCAGATCCCTTCGGTCTGGACCCCGGCCCAGGGCAACCGCACCCGCCCGGGCCCAAGGGCACGATCCAACCCATCAATGGGCATCTCCTTGGCGATCATGGCACGCAGGCGCGCCGTGCGCGGCGCTTTGGGGTCCAGCAAGCGGCAACAGACATATTCCTCGACAATCGAGCCCTGCTGCTCATAGCCATAATCCAAAAAGCTCTTGGTGTTATCCGGATCAAACAGATAGGGGTCGGAACTGTTGGCATGTTCCCGCAACGCCTTTAACGGGTGGTAACCGGTGCGCGCGCGGTTCTGCCATTGCCAGACATGGGTCGCCTCATGCGCCAAAAGCATGGCATAGAACAGATCAATCTGCTCGGGCCACCCTGCCATAAAGTCCTGCGAATACAGATCCTTGCGATACAAAGTCTTGTTGAATAAGACCGTCGCCGCGGGTGAAACCGTCACCGTTTTGGCCCTAGTCTGCGGTGGCCAAATGCGTTCCTGACAGGTCGTGCGCGGGCGCACCGGGATTTGATAGGTGACACTGCCAGCAAAATGCCCATCCACAATGCGCATCTTGCCTGTGTCGAGTTGATCGCCATGAATGGCCTGAAGATAGGCGGTTTCAGACGGGGTCAAAGGACGACCGCAAGCCGCCAGAACCAAAAGGGACAGGATCAGAAAAAGACGCGCTAACATGCCTTTAGAAGGCCCTGAAATCGCAGGTTAAGCAAGGGGTTTGTGCCGGATTTTGACAACCCGGCGTTAAACGTCCAGCTCTTCGACGAACTTGGCGTTTTCCTGGATATATTGGAACCGCAATTCGGGTTTTTTGCCCATCAACCGCTCCACCAGATCCCCGGTTTCGCCCGGCTCATCCTCGTCAATCGTGACGCGGATCAGTGTGCGAGTGTCGGGATCCATCGTGGTTTCCTTCAGGTCCTTGGCATCCATTTCACCAAGCCCTTTGAAGCGCTGCACGTCGATTTTACCCTTTCCCCCCAGGCCCTTGGCAAGGGCAGCGTCTTTCGTGGCATCATCTGGCACATAGATCCGTTTTGCCCCCTGCGTCAGGCGGTAAAGCGGCGGGCAAGCCAAATAGAGATGCCCGGCATCGATCATCGGGCGCATCTGGGTAAAGAAAAAGGTCATCAGGAGTGACGCGATATGAGCCCCGTCCACATCCGCATCGGTCATGATGATGATCTTGTCATAGCGCAGATCATCAACGTTGAACTTGGTGCCCAGACCAACGCCGAGCGCCTCGCAGAGATCACGGATTTCTGCGTTTGAACTCAACTTGTTAGAGGCCGCGCCGAGCACGTTGAGGATCTTACCCTTGAGTGGCAAAAGCGCCTGAGTTTCACGGTTGCGAGCCCCCTTCGCCGATCCCCCCGCCGAGTCGCCCTCGACGATGAACAGCTCCGTGCCTTCGCGCGATTTGGATGAACAATCGGTGAGCTTACCGGGCAGGCGCAGCTTTTTGGTGGCGGATTTGCGGGCGGTTTCTTTTTCCTGGCGGCGGCGCAGGCGTTCTTCGGCGCGCAGCACAAGGAAATCAAGGATGGCCCCGGCGGATTTTGTGTCTGATGCCAACCAGTTATCGAAATGATCCCGCACGGAGTTTTCCACCAGGCGCTGCGCCTCAACCGTGGCGAGGCGGTCTTTGGTTTGCCCTACAAATTCCGGTTCACGGATGAAGCATGAGACCAGTGCACAGCCACCGGTGATCAGGTCATCCCTATTGATTTGACTGGCTTTTTTGTTGCTGACCAGCTCGCCATAGGCGCGGATTCCTTTCAGAATCGCGGCCCAGAAACCGGCTTCGTGTGTGCCGCCTTCGGGGGTGGGGACGGTGTTACAATAAGATTGGATGAAGCCATCGCGCGATGGGGTCCAGTTGATGGCCCATTCCACCTTGCCAGGCGTGCCAAACTTCTCTTTGAAATCAACAACTCCGGCGAAAGGTGTTTCGGCGTAGGTGGTTGATTTCACGAGGGTTTCGGAGAGGTAATCGGCCAAGCCGCCGGGGAAATGGAAGACCGCTTCGCTGGGAACATCCGCCTCGTCCACATGGCATTTCCAGCGAATTTCGACGCCGGAAAAAAGATAGGCTTTGGACTTGGCCATCTTCAAAAGTCGCGCCGGCTTGAATCGGTGTGATCCGAAAATTTCCTTGTCAGGGTGGAAGGTTACGGTGGTTCCGCGGCGGTTGGGGGCGGCACCGATCATGGTGAGCGGGCCGAGCGGGACGCCGCGGGAAAAGCGGATCTCGTGCAGCTCTTTGTTCTTGGCGACCTGCACCACGAGGCTGTCGGTCAGAGCGTTGACAACAGTGGCGCCGACCCCATGCAGACCGCCCGAGGTTTCATAGGCATCGCCGTTGAATTTGCCGCCGGCATGCAGCTCGGTAAAGATCATTTCCAGCGCTGATTTGCTGGGATCTTCGGGGTGGGGATCAATCGGGATGCCACGACCATTGTCGCGAATTGTTATGGAATAATCGCTATTTAGCTCAACCTCGATCCGGGTCGCATGGCCTGCCACCGCCTCATCCATGGAGTTGTCGAGGATCTCGGCCGCCATGTGATGCAGCGCGCGTTCATCGGTGCCGCCGATATACATGCCGGGGCGCATGCGCACGGCCTCCATGCCTTTGAGCACCTTGATCGAGGAGGCATCATAGGTGGGGGTATCGGCTGCCTGGAGAAGATCGTCGGCCATAAACGCTGCTCTTTTTGCTGTTGGTTGGCGGGCATTATGACAGACCTGCACGACACGTGAAAGGGTTGGTTAAGCCATCGTCCCGCCAAGTTAATCCCGCCGCCCGGTTTTTGCGCAACGGGCAATTGGTACAAAACGGCGTTGATTTAGGGGGGATTGGGTGGGGTGAGTCGCGGGGCCCCGGAGGGTGGCGCAGACCCAATATGTCCGATTCGGGCGGAGTTTAGGAGAGATTGCCCTGCGCAACGAGCCCCGTCTCGTTGCGCGGCGTGGCAAGGGAGTCTTTTTCGTTAACGAAAAAGAGCTCCAGCCACCCGGTGAGGCCCTTTTGATGGTCAGTGGAACACAAACCTCGGTAGAAATTCACCGCCGAGATCGGTGGGGTAAAACCCCACCCTACGGTTTGACCTTCGCGCAGTGCTTCCGTTCTTGCCCCACAGAAATCAGCCAGCTGATTTCTGTCGCGCCTGCCCCGCCCCCACGGGGTGGGCGCGTTACGCCCTCCCCTCGGGTCAGGCGCTTGGGTTTTAAAAATAGCGGTTACTCAACTCTTCACAAATGCTGTCCAATCCCGGAAACATTGTCGCCTTTGTAATTCCCATAAGGCCAAGCTCGGCCAACACTTGTGTCTTTTCAGATGCGGGCAAATCAATAGCAAAAAGAAAGCTCTTTTCATTTTTCTCCTCATGATTCCGTACAAAGCGTTCGATATCGGCCACATTAGACAAACCTAACAGCCCTTGCTGAGGAATCGCTCGATCATTTGCGATTGACGGTGCTTCAAGAAACGAGAAGTGGGGTGTAACACTCGCCAAAGTGTGAATCTGAGGAATAATTCGCGTATACTCTTCGTAGTCTATATAGAAAATCCTGACCGGTTCGCTTTGTGCCTCATCACATCTAGAGTACGCAAAGTATGCCGCAACGTAAGGTGAAAACGTCCAGTCGAGCAATGGCGTGGGATACCCATGATGTTGGGCTAAATTCAAAAAGGCGTTTAGCTCAAACTGTTTCATTAAGTCAAAGACATGTGTTAAACTGGAGCTAGTTGCCCTTTGTAACCGCGGAATGTCACTAGACCAATATCGGTCTAAATTTGTTCGTCCCTTTCGGTGAAATGTTGTTGCCAATGGCCAAGACTTGGATTGGCCGCGAAATGCGAAACCTTTCCCGACACTTTTCTTCGCAAAATTTTGGAACTCTCCCCAATTGTCTATATGACGTTCAGGCATGATAGAAGATCGTTTGCCTGGTTTTACCCTGCGCAACGCGGCTTTTCCCCCGGTTTCTGCAGGAGTTTTCCAATCAACTTGCAATTCACCGTTCTGCTGCATCCTTAGGACGGCCTCGACAGAACTGGGAAGAGTCACTTCTGGAAAGAAGTATCCTAATTCTTGCCAACTAGGCACATACCCGGTGTTTCCGATAAAATGGAGCACACGAGGAGCATCTACTGAAACTGGATTTTGTGCTATGAATGCGATGTTTGCCGATGAAGCTGGAATGCTCAGATCATGTGGAAAAAGGCTAACCTTCCCTCTGACTTCACCATGTACATCCTCTAAATCACAAACAAGCAATCCGTCGGGGTCTCCAACTGAAATGCCCATCCACTGGCCAGCAAAATCACTCACCCCAACAAACCTTCAAATTCCCGCCATTCGCCTTTGGACATGCCGGATGTCTCTTGCGTGACCTCTTCACCTTTCAACATCCGGCGCACAACCTCAAGGGCTGTGGCGCTCAGGGTTGCGCCACCCATGCGGTAATCTTCGAAGGCGCGATAGGCAAATGGCACCCAGTCGGCGACGACTTTGCAGATCTCGTCGGCATAGACGCGGATTTCGTATTGGGCGTGGGCGTCGGCGCGCAGGCGCAGGAAGTGCAGCAGGTTGTGCAGATCGACCTTCCAATACCATTGCGTATAGACATTGGCGGGCAGGTTCATGCGGGCGAGTTCGCGGGCCAGGCCCTGTTGACCGTCTTGCGAGATCATCTCTTCGTAATGGTCATAGGCGCGCATGGAATCCTCGGTCAGGTAGCGCAGGACCCGCTGCGCCTCTTCGCCTGACAGCGCCTCGCCCCGGCCCTGATTGTTGACCACGGATTGGGCAGCAAGGTGATCGGGCGCGGGGATGTAGAATTCGCGATCCAGGATGGAATAGCGCGCCGAGTATTCGTTGACGTTGGCGGTGCGGTGGCGGATCCATTGGCGGGCGACAAAGACCGGCAGTTTGACGTGCAGCTTGATCTCGCACATCTCAAACGGGGTCGAGTGCCAGTGGCGCATGAGATAGCGGATCAGGCCTTCGTCGTTTTGGACAGATTTGGTGCCCTTGCCATAGGAGACGCGGGCGGCCTGACAGATGGCAGCATCGTCGCCCATATAGTCGACAACGCGGATAAAGCCGTGATCCAGAACGGGATAGGCAGTGTAGAGGTGCTTCTCCATGCCCGGAGCGGTGGCGCGCAGGGTTTCGGTGCTGACGCTGCGCTGTTGTTCGATTTCTGCCTGCTGTTCGGACGAGAGGGGCATGGCGATTCCTTTCCCACAAGATGAGTCGGGTGACACTATATCTGGGGTATGGCGCTGGGGGAACGCGATATATGGGCGACAGTTTTGCCTCAGTTGCGGCGAAACTGCGGCGCTGGGGTGGCTTGGCGATTGACTTGGGGCGGCGGGCGCAGGCAGGCTGGCGACAAAATATAAAACGGGCAAGACCTGAGGCAGTCAGATGTATCGCAATTTTGTAGCGCTCGCGTGTGCGGGTGTCCTTTCCGCTTGTGCCGCCATCGGCTCGGACGGCGACAATTCGGATAATCCACTCGTTGGCGGAACCGGCAGTGGGATTGGTAGCGGCAGTCAACCACTGGTCGCGGATCCCACCGAGACGGTCGATGATTCCACCCCGGTGACCGGGACGGATACGGACCCGGACCAGGCCTTTGGTCACGAACATGATGCCAACCTGCGGATGAACGCGGTGAATTTTGATTCGACTACGGGCGAGTTGGTGCTGAACAATCTGCCCTTTGACGGGGACGATAACCTGTATCAGCGCGATGGGGCGGCGTCGGTGTCGATCCAGGGCACATCTGGCACAGGGTTTGATGCCTATCGCAATGCGTCGGGAACGGCGGATTATTATGCGGTGTTCCGGCTGAGCGATAGCGGGTTCTCGCAAGTGACCGCCGCGGCGACAGACCGGTATGTCAGCTTTGGCTTTGGCGGTGTGGCCGCGCAACGGTTGAGCGGCAGTGGCGCGCTCCCGGAGGCGGATCAGTCTTATATCTTTACCGGTGAATATGCGGCGGTGCGCACGGTGACCAACACCGGGGCCGGTGTCTCGGTGCAATATGTGACCGGGGTTGCCACACTGGACGTGGATATCGAGGATTTCGACGATATTGGCGCGGTTGAAGGCATCATCGCCAGCCGTCAGTTCTTTGACGAGAACGGCGTGCACATTGCTGATCTGGACGGGGCCGACTTTATCTCGCTCGCGACGTCGCAGATCAACTTTGACGACTGGACGATCCAATCCTCGACCGCGACCGCCTATGTCAATGGCGAGGCCGGTGCGACGGGCAATTGGGAGGGCATGTTTGCCGGTCCCAATGGCGAAGAGGTTGCGGGCATCGTGATTGTCGAAGGGGACGGGCCGGTCGGAATCGACCCGGATACTGGTGCCTATGTCGAGGTCTCGGTGCGCGAAACAGGCGGTTTCGTCGCGACCCGGTAGGGAGATGCGCCCCCTTTTCTCTTTGATGCGCCGAGCGATGCTGGTGGGCTGCCTTGCTTTGGCAAGCGTGACAGCCAGCCCCTATGCGGTGGCGGCGGATGAGCTGCGTTTGAGCCTGGAGGAGGCCCGCGCAGCTGCCGCCCGATTGCTGCGCGCCGGGCGTGCGGCCGAAGCCTTGGCTCTGGCGGATGGGGTGCTGATCGGGGCCCCGGGGGATGTGCAGGCGTTGCTGTTGAAAGCCCGCGCTGAACAGGAGTTGGGCAAACACAAAGACGCGCGCAAATCGGCCAAACTGGCCTGGAACAAGGCCGAGATTGACCGCGACCGGTTTTTCGCGGCGATGGTTCAGGCGGGGACGCTGGCCTCGGACGGCAATAAGGGCATCGCGCAATACTGGCTGCGCCGCGCCGCCCAGGTCGCCCCCGAGACCAGAATGCGCAACATGGCCGTGTCCGATTTCCGCAAGCTGCGGCGGCTGACCCCCTGGCGATTGAACCTCGCACTGATTGCGGCCCCATCGGATAATCTGAACGGAGGGCCGACAGAAGAGACCTCGGAAATAGGGGCGATCACCTACCCCAATCCAAACCGCCCTCTTTCAGGTTTTCGATACGGGGCCAGCATCGATTTCAGTTACCGATATGCGCTGACGCAAAACCAACGTTTAAAACTTGGCGTCGAATTGGACACCCACCGCGTTGAGCTGAGCGACAAAGCACGCGAACGCGTCCCATCCGCCCGCAACCGGGACTATAGCGAAGACAGTCTTGGCTTTTCGCTCGGCTATGAACGTCGCGGCGCAAAGGGCGACTGGTTGGCAAATGGTGAGGTCTTTGTCCGGCATAACCAGCGCGCCGGAGAGGGGTTTTCCAACGTCACAGGGATGACACTGTTTTTCGGTCACGCGTTGGGGCAGCATTATACCGCGACGGCCCGTACAAGTTTGCGGCATGAACGCTTGCTCAACGATGACGAGGATACTTTGCTGACACGCGAAGCTGGTGTGACGCTTGCGCGGCGCTTTCAGTTTGGCAAAATCAGTCTGGCCGCTTCTGCGGGTGATACGCTGACTGATATCAGATGGGTTGGCAAACAGTTCCAAACAGCGCAGTTGAGCATTGCCAAGGCCCGTCCGGTTATGGGCGTGCAGCCGCGTTTGTCCCTGGGGTATCAACGCTCTGATTATGACGAGATGCCCCGCTCTGCCGCTATTCTTTCGCTGTTTACCGGTAATGATTATGAGACGCGCCTGGATGAGGAATGGAGCCTGTCTCTGGACCTCTTGCTGCCCAAGATGGACCTTTACGGGTTTGCCCCCGAGATTGGAATCACGGTGCGTGATCGTGAATCCAACTATGATGAGTTCGACAGCCAAACCACCGATTTGCGGTTAGGGATCAAATCGGTATTCTGACCTCGAATTGTTTGCGCTCACAAGGTTGAGTCGGCGGGGAGAGGGACGTTACCGATGGGAATCAAATATTTACACACCATGGTCCGGGTCAAAGATCTTGAGGCCTCGATGGCATTTTACAAGTTGCTCGGGCTCAAGGAAACGCGGCGCTATGATAGCGAGGCGGGGCGGTTTTCGCTGATCTTTATGGCCCCCGACGGGCAAGAGGACTGCCCGGTTGAGCTAACCTATAACTGGGATGGCGATGATGATCTGCCTTCGGATTCGCGCCATTTTGGCCATCTCGCCTATTCGGTGCCCAATATTTATGAGACCTGCCAGTTCCTGCAGGACAATGGCGTGGTGATCAATCGCCCGCCGCGCGACGGGCGCATGGCCTTTGTGCGCTCGCCCGACAATATCTCGATTGAGCTGTTGCAGGAAGGCGACGCGCTGGAACCGGCTGAGCCCTGGACCAGCATGGAAAACGTAGGTCACTGGTAAGCCCGGTGCTGCGGGCGCTGGCATTTGGAGTGACACTTGCGGGTGGGGCCGAGGCCTGCCCGCTGGCATTGGTACTGGCGCAGGATGTGTCCTCATCCGTGGATGAGGTCGAGTATATTTTGCAGCGCGACGGGCTGGCTGCGGCGCTGGTTTCTGAAGATGTCCAAGGCGCGATCCTGTCCGGTGGCGGCATTGCCCTGGCGGTCTATGAATGGAGCGGGCGGCGTCAGTCGCGGATCGTGCTGGATTGGACCTGGTTGGAAAGCCCTGCCGATATTGAGGCAGCTTCGGTGCTGATCTCGGGCGCGCGCCGCTCGTTCAGCCGGTTTCCGACGGCTATGGGCTATGCTTTGGGCTTTGGCGCGGGCCTGATGCAGCGCGCCCCGGACTGCGACCGGCAGGTGATTGACCTATCCGGGGATGGCATCACCAATGACGGGTTTTGGCCGCAACTCGCCTATAAACACTTTCCCTTTGACGGAATCACGGTGAATGGGCTGGCGGTGCTGGGGGCGGACCCGGATGTGGTTGATCATTTCCAATTCGAGGTGCTGCACGGGCCGGGCGCGTTTTTGGAAACCGCGCAGGGCTATGAAGGCTATGAACGCGCCATGACGCGCAAGCTCTACCGCGAGATCGAGACACGCGTCGTAGGCAGCATCGTACCGCAGCAAAGCACGGATGCCTCACAGCGCTAGGCGCATACGATCACCACGCCAAAACATGGCGGTTGGTCGATTGAAGATGTGGGTGAGAGGGGTCGGAGGACGGTCAGGCAGATCTGACGGGAACCTCGTGGCAGTGCGATTGTCTTGTAGCCAACCTTTATTCTGTCCGGTCGAAAGGCGTCGCTACTCTGCCTTTACTGACCATGATCTTTACAAAGTGAGCGGACCGTTCTGGTCTGATCTCACCGGGACTTTCACCACCCCGCCTTGCGCATTTCGATGCTAGGCCTTGGGGGAGCGGGATTAGTAGATGTACCGAATTTGATCGGTCCAATAGCGTTCGACGCGACGCAGGGATGTGGTGATATCGTCGATCCCTTCAACGCTGAGAACAGCCTTGCTCTGCAGGCCGTCGGCATGGCGCAGGAACAATTCGGATACAATGTCACGAATGTCACGTCCGCGCTGGGTCAGGCGCACACGCACAGAGCGGCGATCAATTTCGCAGCGCTGATGGTGCATATAGCCCATTTCGACCAGTTTCTTCAGGTTGTAGCTGACATTGCTGCCCTGATAGTAACCGCGCGATTTCAATTCGCCCGCCGTTACCTCGTTTTCGCCGATATTGAACAGCAGCAATGCCTGCACCGCGTTGACATCAATGATGCCCAGCCGTTCAAATTCGTCTTTGATGACATCCAGCAAGAGCCGGTGGAGCCGTTCCACCAAGCCGAGCGCGTCAAGATAGCTCGTCATGAAGCTTTGATTGGCTCCATTATCCATGGACGAATGAATGCTCATTTCGTTCTCCGCCTGTTTCGTTCAGACGGACATTTCAAGAAAAAACCGAATATTGCGTTAAACCGCATCGAAAGCCATGAAAATGCGATCTAATTTGGTCAAACATTAACATAAACCGCGGTGTTTATTACCAGAACCGCGATATTTCTCGCATGTGTAAAGAAGGCGTTTCTGATGCAACGCGGACGCTTTTCCCGCTTATCGGATCAGAGGGAGCCTGCAAAGCTTAGAAAGGCCGGCGAGGGATGTGGTTGATTCGACATCTCGGCAAATCGCCATGGTTTTGACAGGAAAATGGCGGGAGAACACCACAATACCTTGATCTTGATAAGGCTCCGCCATGAATTTGACGCCAAATAGCATCAAATAGCACCATTTCGGGTCTTGCGCAGGAGGCGAAACCCCTTAAGGTTGTAGAAACCAATTCACACTAGCTTAGCGATATGACCATCCACCAGACGCCAACATATCCACAAAATTCCCGTGCCAAAGCCTCTGTTTGGGCAGCGCGGGCTGCGGATCCTGCGCGAAAGCCGCAGAAATCGCCCCTGCCCGAAGGCTGGTGGATTCCCTTTGGTGCGATCCTGGGGCTGAGTTCCTGGGGTGTTCTGTTCTGGTGGATCTTTAGTTAGGTCTGCGTCACAGCTTGTAGGCGGATTTGACCAAATCCACGGTCAGCGCGCGCGCTAGGTCAAAGGCCTCTTCTTCGTTTAAACGGCCTGTCGCCACCAACTCAGCCAAAAAGGCCGCATCCACCCGGCGCGACACGTCATGACGGGCGGGGATTGAGCAAAAGGCGCGGGTGTCGTCGTTGAACCCGGCGGTGTTGTAGAACCCACAGGTTTCCGTGGTGATCTGACGGTAGCGCTTGATGCCTTCGGGACTGTCAAAGAACCACCAGGCCGGGCCCAGTTTCAGGGCCGGATAGGCCCCGGCCAAGGGGGCCAATTCGCGCCCATAGGTGGTTTCATCCAATGTAAACAATAGGATCGTCAGGTCAGGCTCCATCCCGACCGCATCCAACATCGGTTTGAGCGCCGAAACAAAATCGGTGCGCTGGGGAATATCAAACCCCATATCGCGCCCAAAATCCGCGTAGACAGAGGCATTGTGATTGCGCCGCGCCCCGGCATGAATCTGCATGACCATGCCGTCCTCAACGCTCATCCGCGCCATTTCAGTCAGCATCTGCCCGCGAAACGCCTCGGCCTCGGCAGAGGTGAAATCACCAGACAGCACCTTGGCATAAAGCGCGGCGGCCTCATCCTGGGGCAGGTCCAGCGTCTGCGCCGTTGGGTGCCCGTGATCGGTGGCAGTGGCCCCATGATCGCGGAAATAAGCGCGACGGGTGCGATGGGCGTTGAGATACCCGGCCCAGTTGCCGATATCTTCGCCGGTCAAGGCACCGAACACGTCAAGATTGGCGGCGAAGCCTTTGAATTCCGGGTCCACCACGGCATCGGGGCGATAGGTGGTGATCACCCGCCCCTCCCAATCCGAGGCGATGATCTGCTTGTGCCAGCGCAGATCATCCAGCGCCCCTTCTGTGGTGGCAAGGCATTCGATCTTGAACCGGTCAAACAGCGCGCGCGGGCGGAATTGCTCCATCCCCAGCGTGTCGTCGATGTGATCGTAATAGCTGTCGGCATTTTCAGGCGTCAGCGGTTCGAGAAAACCAAAGACATGCTCAAAGGCATGGTTCAGCCACAGCCCCGATGGGGTGCCCCGAAACAGATGAAAGTGATCCGCAAATAGCTGCCAGACCTTGCGCGGATCCTGTGGGGCCGAACTGCCATCCTGACGGGCAATCCCAAGCGCCTCCATCGGCACGCCCTGGCTGACCAACATGCGGAACACATAATGATCGGGGATGACGAACAGCTCCGCCGGGTTGGGAAACCGGTCATTCTCGGCAAACCAGCGCGGGTCACAATGCCCATGCGGGCTGAGGATTGGGAGATCCTTGATCCCGCTGTAAATCGCCCGGGCAAGCCCGCGCAATGCCCCATCATAGGGAAAGAGACGGTCCGGATCGGTGAGAGACATTGTCGTGGTCCTGTCGCGAATGGTCTGCGCGACAGAATTGATATTCTAGTCTGTCAGGGATGTCAAAAACTGAACCGACCAGTTTTGTTTTCATAGAAGGGCCTAGATTCGCTGATAGCTTACCTTAGGTCAAAAACCCTCTATTTCCATAAGCAAATTCGCAAAGGAGGCCCCGTGCATATCGCGGTCAGCAGGCATGCCCTGAATGTTCGGGCGCGGCAGGCTGAGCTTGATCGTGTTGAGATCGGCAATGTCGAATCGCTTGAGCGTCTGGCTGGGGATTCGGAAAAGCGCAGCCACATGCTGGGTATCCAGCCCGGCGCGCACCCGTTCGAACCGCTCGGCATCGCCACAGAAAATGTCGATGGTCAGCCAGAACGGACCCGCATTCTTGGATCGGATTTTTTGCGCCACATCCACCAGTCGGGTCATGCGCCCAGCTCCTCTGTTGTCAGCTCAAAGGCTTGCATCGGGTCCTCCAATTGCAAGACATGGTTCAGACAGAATTGATACACCGCACCGCGCGGCATCTCGGGTGGCGAAAACGGGAAGGCAAAGGTTGGCATCTCTTCCTGTTCGGTCAGCGGGTGATGCAGCAGGTAGGGGTTGAGCATCTTGGCCACCTCGCGGCTGAGCGCTTCGGTTTTGGCAGTGATGATGCCCATGACGCCCAGCTCGCTGCCTTTGTGGGCGCTGGTATCAAGATCGCCAAGGGTGGCGTTCTGGCCGATTACCCGCAGCTCGATGTCAAATGCGCCATCGATCCGCGCCTTTGCTTTGGCCGTGCATTTGGCGATGATATCCGCGCACCACTCTTCGATATGGTCCACATAACGGGCATCGCGCACCAGCACGAGCGAGACCGTCTGGTATCCAGAGCGGCGCGCGCCCTCGAGCTTGACCGTATAGCTGTCGGACTTAACCCAAACGCTGCCCGTCACCCGGACCCGCCGGTCATCCAAGGCCGTATAGACCGAGCCGGTTACGTCCAGATGTCCGCCGGGTTCATAGAGGATATAGGGGTCGGAGTTTTCATAGAGCATATGGGCCGAGACCGTATGCGGCGTGGCGCGGGCCTCGTGACCCATGGGGGTCATGGTAAAGCCGTCGGCGTCAAACTCGATCAGGATGGTGCCGGAATTGGGGCTGGTGGTGGCCAGGGCCCCGCATTCGCCGATCTTGGCCCCATGCCAGGCCGCCCCGGCATGGCAGCCCCGCGCCAGAGGCAGGGCCGAGATGATCGCCGTGTCGGTCGTGCGCCCGGCAATGACGATATCGGCCCCGGTGGCCAGCGCCGCCTGGATCTGTTCAGCCCCGGCCAGGGCGACGATATTGCTGCAGTCCCGCAGGGTCTCGGCGCTGATCTCGGGCGCGGCAGGCAGCGGAGAGATCCGCCCGCCCTCAAGCGCGGCGGTCATGGCCTCGGCCCCCTGCCCGCTTTTCAACACCGCCAGTTTCAGGCGCTCGCCGCGCTCGCGGGCAATTTCGCGGGTGATGTCGACCAGCCAATCGACCGCCGAGTCCGCACCGCAGGTGCCCGCCGTGCCTATGATCAAGGGCACGGCGGCCTCTGCCCGTGCGGCCATGAGCTCGGCCCATTCGGCCTTGGTCGAGCTGCGCGAATATTTCGAGCTCCCGGTGCCAAGGTAATGGGGCCCACTATCCGTGGACCCCCCGTCGATTGCGATGATATCGGGCTTTTGCGCGATGCCGCGCGCCAAAGCCGCGCGGTCATAGCCCAGGCCCAAAGCCCCAGAGGGTATGAGGACTTTTACCATCAGTCGGTGATCCTTTGCGGTTTGGTCAAGAAACGGCGCAGGAACATCGGCGCGACAAAGCCCACCGCGGCCACGGCCCAGAGACCAATGGCAATGCCCGAGCTAAAGAGATAGGTCCAATCCCCATCCGACAGCACCATGGCGCGGCGCAGCGCGTCTTCCATATGGCCACCCAGCAGGATGCCCAGGATGATCGGCACAGTGGGCACGTCCAGCTTGCGCAGCACCCAGCCCAGCACCCCAAAGAGTACCATCAGCAGTAGGTCAAAGTAAGAACCCGACAGCGAATAGATCCCGACAAAAGACACCATGGTCACCCCGGGCAACAGCACCCAGGCAGGCACTGACAGGATCTTGACGAAGATCTTGACCATGGGGACGTTCATCAACAGCAACACAAAGTTCGCGATCAACAGCGAGGCGATCAGACCCCAGACCACTTCGGGCCGTTCGGTGAACAGGGTTGGTCCCGGCGTGATGTTGAGCGTCATGAGCAAAGCCAGCAGCACGGCGGTGGTGCCCGAGCCGGGAACGCCCAGCGTCAGCATCGGCACCAGCGCACCACCCGCAGCAGCGTTATTGCCCGCCTCGGGCGCGGCGACGCCTTTGGCGACCCCGGTCCCAAACCCGCCTTTTTCACCAGCGATGGATTTCTCGGACATATAGGACAGGAAGGACCCCAGCGAGGCCCCCGCACCGGGCAGAACCCCGGCGATAAAGCCGACAACGGAGGAGCGCAGCATGGTCACGCTGGACCCGACGATTTCCTTGACCGGCACCGTGACCTTTTCCAGTTTCACGCCAATCGAGGTGTTCTTGCCGTGGCTTTCGATAAAGAAGAACACTTCGGCAATGGCGAACAGCCCGACAATGGCAACCAGGAAATCGATGCCGTCAAACAGGTGCAGATTGCCCCCGGTCAGACGCGGCATGCCGGAATTGTTGTCGACGCCGATCATGGCAATGCCCAGACCGATACAAGAGGCAATCGCCGCCTTGGCCTGGTTGTTCGAGGCCAGCCCGCCCAGCGTGGCAAAGGCCAGCAGGTAAAGCGCGAAATATTCCGCAGGGCCAAAGAGAAAGGCAACCTGCGCCAGCATCGGAGCCAGCAACATGAGACCAATCGTGGCCAGAAACGCCCCCACGAAGGAGGCGACACCGGAGATCACCAGCGCATCGCCAGCGCGACCGGCCTTGGCCATGGGGTAGCCGTCAAGCGTGGTCATCAGGGCCGGTTCGTCACCGGGGATGTTCAGCAAGATCGAACTGATCCGCCCGCCATACATCGCGCCGTAATAAACGGCTGTCATGAGGACGAGGGCAGATGTCGCATCCAGCCCCATCGAAAAGGTCAGCGGGATCAGGATCGCCACGCCATTTGACGGGCCGAGCCCCGGCAAAGCGCCGATGATCGTGCCGATGAAACAGCCAAACACGGCCAGCATCAGGGTAAAGGGGGACAGGGCGATGTCGAAGCCGATCGCCAAATTGGATAGCAATTCCATGGGAGTACCCTCAGTGGGTCAGAAAGCTCGGCAGCCCGAAAAGGCTAAGTCCAAGAGCGAATTTGAAGATGATGAACAGGCCTAGTGACAGGCCAATCCCGGCAAGCGCGGCTTGTTTTGTGTTTGGGTGGATCTGATAGCTCAGGATCGCGGCGGTCACCGCGGTCGGGATCAGAAAGCCCAGCGGTTTCAGCGCATAGGCATAGGCCACCAAGACCACAACAGCGACGGCCAAGGCACCCAGGGTGCGCAATTCAGGCCAGGCCGGATCTTCGTCAGGTTTCAGGATGATCACGATGCCACAAATGGCGGCCACTGCGCCAATCAGGATCGGAAAGGTTTTCGGGCCAACCGGGTCGGCCATGAAGCTGGTCTGGATCTGTGTTGCACTGGCGATATACGCCAGTGCAATCAGTGTCACGACCGCGCCAAAGATGCGGTCCGAGGCCATTACTGGATCACCCCGATCTCTTTGGACAGGTCACGGATTTCCGCAACAACACCGTCCACATAAGATTGGAAATCACCGCCGACCTTGGTGAAAGGCGCAAGGCCGTTTGCGGCCATGGCTTCCTGCCACTCAGCGGAATCAGCGACCTTTTGCAGACGCTCGGCCCACATGTTGAAGTCATCATCGCTGATGTCTTTTGGCACATAGAGCCCGCGCCAGTTCACCGCGACAACATCCAGCCCCTGCTCTTTGGCGGTTGGGATGTCTTCGAAACCGGGCACGCGCTCTTCGGTCAGAACGGCAATGGCACGCACGTCACCTGATTTCAGAAAACCAACGATTTCGGACATGTCGCCGGTCATGGCTGCGGTAAAGCCACCCACGGTCTGGGTGATCGCATCCGCGCCACCGTCAACGCCGATATATTTGATGGCTTTCACGTCAGTGATACCGGCGCGCTGCAACAGCATCAGCGGTTTGATGTGGTCGAACCCACCCACGGCAGAGCCACCGGCAAAAGCGATTTTGCCCGGCTCGGCCTTGATCGCGTCAATCAGATCGGTCAGCGACTGATAGGGGCTGTCTGCCGCCACCACGATCACGCCCGGATCGGCGCCAATCGCACCGACAAAGCGCACTTGGTCAGCGGTCATGCCGGCATAGGCATTCTGCGCCAGACGGGTCGAAGTCGCCGAAGAGGCCGCCACGATCAGATCGGCGTCACTGCCACGCTCAGACACCACATGGGCAAAAGCCAGACCGCCGCCGCCACCGGCCATATTGGTGACCTGAACAGGCTTATCCACTGCGCCGATGTCATGCATGATCTTGCCGATCTGGCGGCAAGTGAAATCCCAGCCACCGCCCGGGTTGGCCGGTGCAATGCATTCTGCGGCAAACGCTGTGGTTGCAGATACGCTAAGAACGGCGCTGGTCATCAGCGCCTTGATAAGACGTTTCGTCATTGGTTTCCTCCCATTTGACATGAAGGGTTGCCCCTCTCATGTTGTCAGTGAAACGGTCTAACCTGACATCAACCTGTCACCCCCTGAAAAAGGCATCTCATGCGTTTCCTGCTGATCGAAGACAATATGCAGCTGGCGGCCAATATCGTCGAGCGGCTGCAGCTGGATGGCCATGCGGTGGATCATGCCGACACGCTGGAGGCGGCTGAGGACCTGATGGCGGTGGCTTCTTTCGATCTGATTTTGCTGGATATTATGCTGCCTGACGGCGATGGGCGCAGCTTTCTCGAACGGCACAGACAAGCCCAGGAGCGCGTGCCGGTGATCGTCGTCACGGCGCGCTCTGCCGTGTCAGATCGCGTCGGCTTGCTGGACCTGGGTGCGGATGATTACATCACCAAACCGTTTGATTTTTCCGAGCTCGAAGCCCGCTGTCGCGCGGTGTTGCGCCGTCAGGGCGGGGCCGCTGACAACCAAAAGAGCTTTGCTGACACGGTGCTTGATTCGGCCAGTGCTGAGTTGCGATTCGCTGGGCAGGTGATCAGTCTACGCAACCGAGAGTTGAGATTGCTCGAAGTCTTCTTTAACGCACCCGGTCAGGTCTTTGCCAAATCTCACCTGATGGACCGGCTGTTTTCGCTCTCGGACGAGGCCAGCGAAAACGCCATCGAAGTCTATGTCGGGCGCTTGCGCAAACGGCTCGAAGGCTCCGGCGCGCGGATCGAAACCGTGCGTGGGCTGGGCTATCGGCTGGTGGCCGCATGAAGGTTTTTGGCTCGATCCGGCGGCGGTTGTTTTTCCAGCTGGCCGGGGTGGCGGCGATCCTGACGCTGGTCTTTATCCTTGTGGTGCGCGGCGTGGCGGAGCGCGCGGCGGAAGGCACGCAGGATGATATCCTCACCGCCTCGGCCACGGCGATTGCCGACAGCCTGCATAGCGAGGGCGGGGCGATCACGCTGGATCTGCCTTATTCGGCGCTGTCGATGCTGGGAACCCTGAACCAAGACCGGGTGTTTTACCGGGTCAGCGTGGCGGGTAAGACCCTGACCGGCTATGGTGACCTCCCCCTGCCCGATCTGGTGCCAAATGTGGGCGCACGGGTTGTTGCGACGCTGGATTATCGCGGTGAGGCGGTGCGGCTGGTCTCGGTCTCTCGCCGGATTGGACCGGCAGCCAACGCCACCACCGCAGTGATCACCGTCGCACAGACCCGGCAGGGGCTGGCGGCGATTTCGCAACAGATCACCTGGACGGCCACAGGAGTCGGTATTGTGTTCCTGCTTTTGGCCACCGTGCTAAGCCTCTGGGCCGCGAATTCAGCTCTGGCCCCGATCAGCCGCTTGACCGGTGCCGTGACCCGGCGCGGCCCCAGCGATATGCGCCCAGTACGCGCCGAAACACCCGAGGAGCTGGTGCCGCTGGTCGAGGCGCTGAACAGCTTGATGGCGCGGCTGCGCGCCTCGCTTTCCCGCACCGAAGATTTCATCACCGAGGCCGCCCATCGCGTGCGCACACCGCTGGCCACCGTGCGCAGTCAGGCCGAAATCACCCATCGCAAGCTCAACAAACCCCATCACAAACAAGCGATCCGCGAAATGATCCGGGCGATTGATCAAAGCTCGCGCTCGGCGGGGCAAATGCTGGATCATGCCATGGTGACCTTCCGCTCCGATGCGTTGGCGCGCGACACGCTGGACCTGCGCGCGCTACTGGCCGAGACCTGTGACCGGCTGGAACCAACAGCCGAGTTGAAAGATATCAAAGTCTTGCGTGACCTTCCTGATGATCCTGTCACGCTACAAGGTGATGGGATTTTGTTGCAGGCGGCGATGATGAACATCCTCGACAACGCCATCAAATACTCCCCGGATGAGAGCGACATCACCATCACCTTGCAACAGAATGATCAAATCCGGCTGAGCATCTCGGATCAAGGGCGCGGCTTTGGCAATGCTGATCTGGGCGAGATCACCAAGCGCTATCAGCGCGGCGACAATGTCGGTCACGTGGTCGGCTCGGGCCTGGGTCTGACCATCGCCGAAGAGGTCGCCCGCGTGCATGGTGGCCGGTTGGACATCACCCATAATCAAGAGGGCGGCGCATGCGTATCCTTGCTGTTTTAATGGCTCTTTGGGCCTGGATCGGCTGGGTGGGAGCCTTGTCAGCCTTTGAGATTGAAGACCAGCGGCTCTATCCCTCCGACGCCGAAGCAAGCACGCTGCGCATCATCTCAACCGCCGATTTGAACGTATTCGACCCGGTGTTACGGGCGTTTCAGGCGCAAAACCCCGGCATAACGTTGGATTACACGGTCACCGGCACCTCGGACCTGATGCAGGCGATCTATGCGGATGGGGCGGTATTCGATCTGGCAATTTCTTCAGCGATGGATCTGCAAACCAAGCTGGCCAATGACGGGTTTGCCCTCGCCTATCAGCCCGGATCGGTGGACCTGCCCGATTGGGCGCTGTGGCGCAACCAGCTCTTTGCCTTCACTCTGGAACCGGCGGTTCTTGTCGTCTCCAAAAGGGCCTTTGCCGAAACCGAGATCCCGCAAACCCGCGATGAGTTAATTGCGCTTTTGCGCGGCTCACCGGAAAGATTTCAGGGCAAGATCGGCACCTATGATGTACGACGATCCGGGTTTGGCTATCTGATGGCCACGCAAGACAGCCGCAATTCCGAAGCCTTCTGGCGCTTGATGGAGGTGATGGGGCGGCTGGATGCGCAGCTCTATTGCTGCTCCGGCGATATGATCCGTGATGTGGCCAGCGGGCGGCTGGCCCTGGCCTATAACGTGCTGGGCAGCTATGCGGCGGGTCAGGCCGCGGCCATGCCCGATCTGCATATCGTCGAAATGCGCGATTTCACCAATGTGATGTCACGCACGGCCCTGATCCCGGCCACGGTGGAAAACGAAACCGGGGCGCAGGCGATGATCGATTTCCTCCTGACCTATAACCAGCGCCCCGATCTGATCGCCGCCACCGGCCTACCCGCGATCACCAATACCTCGCTGGAAACCAACACAGCCCTGCGACCAATCCGCTTTGGCCCCGGCTTGCTGGTGTTTCTCGATCAGTTGAAACGCGCGAGTTTCCTCAAAAACTGGGAAAGCTCACTGGAGCAGGATTGAAACGTTGCCCCAACTTCCTCCCGCCGGGTTTCTTTGGGCCAAAAATATCCCGGGGGCGGCGTGCCGCAAGGCACGCAAGGGGGCTGGCCCCCTATGCTCCGCCCGTCAGACCTTCAAACCCGGCGGCATGACAAAGCCGCGCGACAGGATCTGCAGTTTTTCCTCCGCCGGAGTGAAATAGGCCCGCAACACATCTAGGCTGCGCATCGGATCACAATCGCCACACATAAAGATATCGATCGCCGCATAGGCGTGTTCGGGCCAAGTATGCACAGAGATGTGGGATTCCGCCAAAAGCGCAACGCCAGTAAACCCGGCCCGATCGCCAAAATCATGCAGCTTGATCTCAAGCAGCTCCGCCCCCGCCGCCTTGGCGGCTTGGGCAAAGATGGCCTTCGCAGGAATGGGATCAAAGAGGTGATCCGCCCCACAGAAATCGGCAATCACATGTTGGCCCAGGGCGATTTGCGGATCAAATTGTGTCATACCTGCTCAAACCCCGCCCGGTGCCGCGCACCAAAGAATATGCAGCAGAGCCTATGAAGATCCGAGACGGCGATCAAGGCTGGCAAAGTTGGCAGGCATCTTTGTGGCCAAGGGCAACCCCGACCGTCAGGGACGCGCCCAAATTCCGTCCACGGAATTTGCAAAAGTTTTATCTAAAACTTTTACCACCGAGCGCCTTACGGAAGCGGAATAAACTCTTGGTCATCTCCCGGCGGCAGGCGAAAGCGGCCGTCTTGCCAGTCACCCGCGGCCCAGGCCGCTTTGGCCTCTTCGATACGCTCGCGCGAGGAGGCGACGAAGTTCCACCAGATGTGACGCGGCCCGTTCAGCGTGGCCCCGCCCAGCAGCATCAGGCGCGCGCCCTGCCCGCCGGCCCGCACGGTGATCTTGTCACCGGGGCGAAAGACCATCATCTGACCGGCGGCAAAACTTTGGCCCGCCACCTCGATCTCGCCCTGCACCACATAGATGCCGCGATCTTCGTGATCATCCGGCAGCGGCAGCATCGCCCCTGCCTTCAGCACCGCATCCGCATAGAACAGCTCACTATCGGTGCGGGTGGGCGCCCGTTCGCCCCAGGCGTGGCCCATGATCAGCCGCACCTCCTTGCCTTCGCCCTCAAGAAGGGGCAGCGCCTCTTTGCTGTGATGTTCAAAAGCCGGGGCGCTGTCCTCGGCCTCCTCTGGCAGGGCGATCCAGGTTTGCACACCAAACAGGCTGTGCCGCGTACCACGGGTCTCGGCGCTGGTACGCTCCGAATGGGTCACCCCCTGCCCGGCGGTCATCAGATTGACCTCACCGGGATAGATCATTTGATGGGCACCGGTGCTGTCGCGGTGTTCAAATTCGCCCTGATAGAGATAAGTCACGGTGGAAATGCCGATATGAGGATGCGGGCGCACGTCGATGCCGCCTTCGGTGATGAACTCAGCCGGCCCCATCTGGTCAAAGAAGATAAACGGCCCGACCATCTGACGCCGGGCGGAGGGCAAGGCGCGGCGCACTTCAAAGCCGCCAATATCGCGGGCGCGCGGCACAATCAGGGTCTCAATCGCATCCATGCTCGCCGCATCGGGGCAATGGGGGTCGATTGCCGGGTTCCAACTCATGTCTTGCCTCCTCATCACAATGATCGTGTTGGCCAGTAAGATGACACTGTGAGAGGATTTATCAATTCACCGCAATTCGTCAGGGTTGGTGCGCAGATGCACAAACGCTCAGTTGGCTTGCCCGCTCAGTCCTTCTAGGATCGGGCAATCGGGCCGGGCGTCGCCGCAGCATTTCTGCGACAGCTCGGACAGGGTGGCGTGCATGGCTTGCAGGTCGGTGATCTTGGCCTCGATCTCGGTCAAGTGCTTTTGCGCGATGGCTTTTACATCGGCGCTGGCGCGGCTGTCATCCTCGTAAAGCGCCAATAGGGTGCGGCAATCCTCAATCGTAAAACCCAATGCTCGCGCCCGGCCCAGAAAGGTCAGCTTGTGAAAGTCGCTGTCGCGAAAGACCCGATAGCCATTGCTGTCACGCAAGGGGGTGATCAGTCCGATATCTTCGTAGTAGCGGATGGTTTTTGCAGGCAGATTTGCGCGTTTGGCGACCTCGCCAATGGTGAGGTTTGTCATGCGGGGCGCTCCTGTGGTGTGGCGAGCGGAGGGGTGGGCTGTGCAACCGGCTTGGCGGCAGAGAAAAAACGCAATCGCAAGGCGTTGAACAGCACAAAGACCGAGCTGAGCGCCATGGCCCCTGCCCCCAGCATCGGCGACAATTGCAGCCCCCAAAGCGGGTATAGCGCACCAGCGGCGACCGGGATCAACACGGTGTTATAGCCAAAAGCCCAGAACAGATTTTGCCGGATATTGGCCAGGGTGCGGCGCGACAGATCCAGCGCGCTGACCACACCGCCAAGGTCGCCAGAGACCAGCACCACGTCGGCGGCTTCGATGGCAATATCGGTGCCGGTGCCGATGGCCAAGCCGACATCGGCACCGGCCAAAGCGGGTGCGTCATTGATGCCATCACCGATAAAGGCGAGTTTGCCCTTTTGCTTAAGCCGTTCAATCGCGGCGGTTTTGCCATCGGGCAGCAGCTCGGCCTCGACATGATCAATGCCCAGATCCCGCGCGATGGTGGTGGCGGTGGCCTTGGCATCGCCAGTGATCATGGCCAGTTGCAGCCCCATCGCCTTGAGCTGGCGGATCGCCTCGACCGCGCCGGGTTTGATCGGGTCGGCGACGGTGATCAGGGCCGCCAACTGCCCGTCCACGGCCACAAACAGCGGGGTGTGCCCGGCTTGCGCCTGCTCTTCGGCGCGCGATTGCAAGCCGGTCAGGTCGATCCCGTCACGGGTAAAGAAACGCGCCGCGCCAAGTTTGATCTGATGCCCGTCCACCTCGGCGGTGACGCCAAAGCCGGTTTCGCTGGCAAAGCCTTGGGCGGCGGGAATGGTCAAACCGCGCGCCTCAGCGGCGCGGGTGACGGCCAAGGCGATGGGATGTTCCGAAAGCGCCTCGACCGAGGCGGCCCATGTCAGGACCTGATCCGCCTCAAAACCCGGCAGGGTCTGGATATCTGACAATTCGGGTCGCCCTTGGGTCAAGGTCCCGGTCTTGTCAAAAGCGATGACGGCGCAATCCTGCAATTCTTGCAAAGCGTCGCCTTTGCGGAACAAAACGCCCAACTCAGCGGCCCGCCCGGTGCCCACCATGATCGAGGTTGGCACGGCGAGCCCCATGGCGCAGGGGCAGGCAATGATCAACACCGCGACCCCGGCGACCAAGGCGTGGCTCAGCACCGGAGGCGGCCCAAAGGCAAGCCAGACCAGCACGGTGGCCACAGCCGCCAGGATCACCGCCGGAACGAACCAGAGCGTGATGCGATCCACGAGGTTCTGGATTGGCAATTTGGCCCCCTGCGCCTGTTCGACCATGGCGATGATCTGCGCCAACATGGTGTCGGCCCCAACCTTGGTGGCGCGGAATTGCAGCGCCCCGGTGCCGTTGATCGTGCCGCCAATCAGCGCATCCCCTTGCTGTTTTTGCACCGGGATCGGCTCGCCCGTGACCATGGCTTCGTCGACAAAAGAGCCACCGGTTATGACTTCGCCATCGGTGGCGATCTTTTCACCCGGGCGCAGTTGGATGATGTCGCCGGTGACGATCTCTTCGACCGGGATTTTGATGCTTTGATCGCCACGCAGCACAAGGGCGGATGTGGCGCGCAACCCGACCAGCTTGGCAATGGCGGCCCCGGTGCGGCCCTTGGCGCGGGCCTCGAGCCAGCGGCCCAGAAGGATCAGCACGACGATCACGGCGGCGGCTTCGAAATAGACGTGATTGGCTGCAGCGGGCAACAGGGCTGGGGCAAAGGTCGCCAGTGTCGAATAGCCATAGGCCGCGGCGGTGCCCAGCGCGACCAGAGAATTCATTTCAGGCGTGCCTTTCAGCAGCTGAGGAATGCCGGTGCGATAAAACCGCCAGCCCGGCCCAAACAGCACGGCGCTGGTCAGCAGGAATTGCAACACACGGCTGGTCTGCGTGCCAATGTAATGGGCGACCCAGTGGTGAAACGCGGGAAAGATATGCCCGCCCATTTCGACCACAAAGACCGGCAGGGTCAGCAAAGCCGCAATCAGGGTAAGCCGCCCGAGATCGGCGATTTCGTCGGATTTGTCAGAGGGCGCGCTGGGGCTGTCCGCGCGCAGAACCTGTGCTGGATAGCCGCGATCGGTGACACGCTGCGCCAATTCCGTCGGGCTGGTCAGGCCGGGAATATAGGCCACGGTGGCGCTTTCCGTGGCCAGATTGACCTGAGCCTCAACCACGCCCGGCGCGTCAGACAGGTTTTGCGCCACCCGCCCCGAGCACGAGGCGCAGGACATGGAGGAAATGCCAAGCCGCGCCTGTTTCAGCGCGGCCGGATAGCCTGCCTGCTCCAGCGTCTCGACCAGAGATTGCGGGCTGGCCGGGGCCTCGAACCGGATATGCGCGGTCTTGGTCGCCAGATTGACGCTGGCCTGCGTAACGCCGGGCGTTGCGTTCAAGGCGCGTTCGGCGCGGGCCGAGCAAGAGGCGCAATTCAAACCACTGATGGGCAGAGCGAGGGATTGGGTCATTCTATTCTCCGAAAGGGCCGACTCGAGCGGGACGAGAGGCTTCCTGTGACTGGAATGTCAGGGTTCCAGTTGGGGGAAGGTCAAGCCCTTTCAAGGAGAGTTTGGGAATAAATGCCCAGATTGCATCACCGCAGGCGATCAGGCAGGTTGCAAACAGCCAAATCCGGGACCGTTTGATGCCGCATATACCGCCTTTGCCCACCGGGCCATTTCGCTTTGTCGCGCTGGATGTGGAAACCGCCAGCCGGGAAGCGGCGAGTATCTGCCAGATTGGTCTGGCCTGCGTCGATCATCACAACGCGATCCACGCCTATAGCGTGCTGGTGAACCCGGAAACGCCTTTTGCCAGCTTTAATATTGAGCTGCATGGCATTGGGCCGCAAACCGTGGCCGGGGCGGCGACTTTTCCTGAGATTTGGCAAGTGATGGCCCCGTTTCTGCACCCCTATCATCTTGTTCAGCATAGCCAATTTGACAGCCGCGCCATTGCTGCGGCCTGCCGCGCCTATCGCCTGCCAGAGCCTGATCTAAGCTGGAGCGACAGTGTCCGTATCGCCCGCAAGGCCTGGCCGGAATATCTGGGCAATGGTGGGCATGGGCTGGGGCATCTGAAAAAGGTGTTGGAACTGGAATTCACCCATCACGACGCTGGCGAGGATGCGCGGGCTTCGGCGGAAGTGGTGTTGCTGGCTGAGGAACGGCTGGGCGCGCCCTTTGAGCAGATCGCGCAGGTCAAGTACAAGGCGCAGATGTCCTTGCCGATCCGTCCTTAGCGATCTGGGCGGGTTGGGGCGCTGCCCCGCCCCGAGCAAGCTCGGGACTCCCCGGGATATTTTTGGCCCAGAGAAACCTGAAGGTCAGGCGAGCGGGCCGAGGAAGATGGCACGCAGGGCGCGGATTTCTTGGGCGAGATGCTCGATCAAAACCCGCACCCGAGTTGTGCGGCGCAGGTCGGAATGCAGAAGCAACCAGATGGAGCGATCCAGGAAAGGTTTGCAGCTCGGCATCTCAACGAGACCGGGAATCCAATCCTGAGCGGAATAGGGCAGGTAGCTCATCCCCATTCCCGCGGACACCAGTTGCCCGATCATGGTGGGGGAGCGCACCATGTAGCGCAGGCGCGCTTTGGGAAAGGGGCTGGCTTTGACCCAGTCGGGGATCGGGTCGGTTTCGCCCCAGCCGATCCATTGCAACCCTTCGCCGCCCGGGCCAGCATCAGCCCAGTGACGATCGAGATAGTCCTGCGAGGCAAAGACATTTCCGCTATATTGCAAGACCTTGCGCCCCACAACGTCATCATCGATCTGATGGGCGATGCGGATGGAAACATCGGTTTCCGAGCGGTTGATATCTTCGAATTTATTGGTGACGCTGATGCGCAGCTCGATGTCGGGATAGGCGCGTTCAAACCTGGCGATGATCTGCGCGAAACGCCCGGGTAGAAACCCGGCGGGCATCGAAAGGCGCACGGTGCCACGCGCCTCTTCATCCAGACCTTGAACCTTGCGCCGCGCGTTGGAAACCAGCAGCCCGGCCTCTTCGGCCATGGGCAGCAGCACTTCACCTGCGGCGGTCAGGCGCAGCCCCTGTTTGGAGCGATCAAACAGGCGCACGCCGTAATCTTCCTCAAGCGCACGCAGGTTGCGATCAACCGTGGCATGGGTCGCGCCAATGTGTTCAGCAGCGGCGCGCAGACTGCCGGTCTGCGCCACTGCCAGGAAATAGGGGAGCCGTGCCCAATCCATCTGGGTCTCCTGCTTTGCATGCCAAACCCTAACGGCAAAAGCCGAGAGGGTGGTGTATCAAAAACGATCCAAGGTGTCGCAATCTTGGCCATATGTCATGAAAATAGACGCACTATCTTGCCCTTCGTCAACAGGAGGACAAAAGATGCAACGACGAATGTTTCTGACCAGCACCGCCGCCATAGCCGCATTGGGCCTGCCAAAACTGACCTTGGCGGCCGGGTCTGCTGATTTCCCGTTTGAGATGAAGACCAAAGAGATCCTCGGCCAGAGCATGGCCTATGTGGATGAGGGCGCGGGCGATCCGGTGGTGTTCTTCCACGGCAATCCGACCTCGAGCTATTTGTGGCGCAACATCATCCCGGCGGTCACCGGAACCCACCGCGCCATTGCCGCCGATATGATCGGCATGGGGCAAAGCGCCAAGCCCGCCAATCTGGCCTATACCTATGACGATCACGCGGCGCATCTGCACGGGTTGCTCGACGCGCTGGACCTGCAAAACGCCACGCTGGTGCTGCATGATTGGGGCGGCGCGCTGGGGTTTGACTGGGCGATGCAGAACCCCGACCGGGTCAAGGCCATTGCCTTTATGGAGACCATCGCCCCGCCCGCCATGCCCTTTGCCAGCTATGAGGCGATGGGCGAGTTTGGTGAGCTGTTCAAAGCCTGGCGCACACCGGGTGTCGGGGAAAAGATGATCCTTGAGGACAATATGTTCATCAATGAGATCCTGGGCAAAATCGCCGTGGCGACTCCGTTGGATGCCCCGACCCTGGCGCATTACAACAGCTATTATGCCAATGCCGCCCAGCGCGCGCCGCTGCTCGAATGGCCCCGACAGGTGCCGATTGGCGGTGAGCCTGCCCGCACCACGGCGCTGACCAATGAGATCGCCGGGTATTTGACCACAAGCGAGATCCCCAAGCTGCTGTTCCACGTCACCCCCGGCGCGATCATGCCGCCGGAAGCGGTCAAATGGTTGCAGGCCAATGTGCCCAACCTCTCGACCATCCATCTTGGTCCCGGGGCGCATTTCATTCAGGAGGACTACCCGGTTGAGATTGGTCAGGGCCTGGCCGATTGGCTGAAACAGATTTGAGGAGGGCACGGATATGTCTGCGAAAAAACTGCCCGGTCGCTACAACCTGTCGACCGAGATTGCCGTAAACGCGCCCGCCGACAAGGTTTGGGAGGTGCTGGCCGATTTCAGCGCGCCAGACACCTATGCGGAGCAGGTGACCCTGGCCTATAGCCTGACACCCGATCTGCAGGGGCTTGGGGAAAAGCGTCATTGTGACATCAAGGGGTTTGGCAGCATCCAGGAAGAGATCATCGCCTGGGACGCAGGGCGCAGCCTGACCTATACGGTGACGCCGCTCGGCCCTTTGGCCGCCTCGACCAGCCGTTGGACGGTTTGGCCCAATGGCGAGGGGCGTTCGAAAATCACGGTTGAACTGGGGTATGACCTGCGCTTTTGGCCAATTGGTTGGATCATGCATGCCCTGTTCATGCGCCGCGCCTTGAAAAAGGCCCTGCCACAAGGGCCGGAAGCGGTGAAAACCCGCGTCGAAACCGGGCGATCCCTACGCGACCGGCGCGCTCCGCATGGACAGCCGCAATTGAAACCGGCGCTTGCCTGAGATTACTGCCCTAGATCGTCTGGCCGAGGCGGCACAACGCCTTGGCCAGACGGGTATTTCTTGGGATTAACCGGGGTTTTCGCGGGCGTGTCACAGGGACGTGATCACAGTTGCTGACAATGGCTGGCAGCAAGCTGGGTCATAGGCTGTTCACCCGACAAACCAAGCCTATGTCACACCCCAAGCAAGTAGAGAGTTGAGGAAATTCAGATATGAATGTGCAAACACCGGTCAACCCAGATGTGGCCAAAATCGCGAACCTGTTTGAACGCACCCGTGGCCGGACAACACGGTTGGTCGCGCCGCTGACCGCTGAGGACATGATGCTGCAATCCATGCAGGATGCCAGCCCGGCGAAATGGCATCTGGCCCATACGACCTGGTTCTTTGAGGAATTCATTCTGCGCAAGCGACTGCCAGATTATCAATCGCCCGATGATCGTTTTGCGGTTCTGTTCAACTCTTACTATGTGCAGGCCGGGCCGCGCCATGCGCGCGACAAACGCGGGCTGATCTCGCGCCCGGATCTGGAGGCGGTGCGGTCCTACCGTTTGCACGTCGAGGACGCGTTGCGTGCCCTGTTGGAGACGGGTCGTGACGATACGCCCGAGATTGCAGACCTGGTTGAGCTGGGCTGTCATCACGAGATGCAACATCAGGAATTGCTGGTCACCGACCTGCTGCATGGGCTGAGCTATAATCCGTTATTGCCCGCCTATCTGGAACCCGCCACGCCCCCCAAACGCCGCCCGGCAGAGCTGCATTTCGAGCGTTTTGACGGTGGATTGCACAGCTTTGGCTTTGACGGCGGTGGGTTTCATTTTGATTGCGAAGGGCCCCGGCATCAGGCCTTTGTCGCGCCTTTTGCACTGGCCAATCGCCCGGTGACCAACCGAGAATGGATCGCGTTTATGGAGGATGGCGGCTATGACAGCGCGCCGCTTTGGCTGATGGACGGGTTTGCTCGCGCCCAGCGCGACGACTGGCAGCACCCGCTCTATTGGTGGCAACAGGATGGGGCCTGGTGGAGCTTTACCCTGCGCGGCGCGCAGCCTGTCGATCTGGATGCGCCGGTGGTGCATGTGAGCTATTACGAAGCCGATGCCTTTGCCCGCTGGGCCGGGGCGCGTCTGCCGACAGAACACGAGTTGGAGCTGGCGGCGCAAGATACGCCGATCACCGGCAATTTCCTTGATGATGGGCACTTGATGCCGCTGCCCGGTGCCGGGCTCTGGGGTGACGTCTGGAATTGGACGCAATCGGCCTATGCGGCCTATCCCGGTTTCAAACCCGCCGAAGGAGCGATTGGCGAATATAACGGCAAGTTCATGGTCAATCAGTTCGTGCTGCGCGGCGGGTCCTGCGCCACGCCGGTCGAGCAGATGCGCCCGACCTACCGCACCTTCTTTTACCCACATCAACGTTGGCAAATGCTGGGTCTGCGCCTGGCCAAAGACGTGTAACCGCGCCGCAGGAGAGATCAGATGGACAAACCCGTCATCACCCATTCCCAATTGGCAAGCTCGGCCATTGAAACCCTGTCGCGCCCGCAAAAAGCGCTTGAGGCCAAGTGGTTTTACGACCACCGCGGCAGTGAGCTGTTCGAGGCCATCACCCAGCTGCCGGAATATTACCCGACCCGCACTGAAATCGCGATTCTTGAGGACAAGGCCGCGCAATTGGCGCGCTTTGTGCGCGATGGCGGGGTCTTGATGGAGCTTGGCAGCGGGGCCAGTGTCAAAACCCGTATCCTACTGGATGCCCTGCCCCGGCTTGGAGCTTATATGCCGCTCGACATTTCAGGGGAGTTTTTGCAGCTCAGCGCCGCGCAATTGCGCCGGACCTATCCGGGTTTGCAGGTGACGCCGATCGTGGCGGATTTCATGCAGGCCCTGCCCCCGTTGCCCGGCGCGGCTCACCAACCGGTCACCGTGTTCTTTCCCGGCTCGACCATTGGCAATCTGGAACCAGAGACGGCGATTGCCCTGCTACAACGCATCCGCAATCTACCGCAGGTTCATGCGCTGATCCTTGGGGCCGATCTGATCAAAGAGGAAAGCCGCCTGATCGCCGCCTATGACGATGCACAGGGTGTAACGGCAGAGTTCAACCTGAACCTGCTGCGGCGGCTGAATTTTGAGGCCGGGGCGAATTTCGAACTGGCGGGCTTCGGGCATGAAGCGCGCTGGAACGCCGAACAGGCGCGGATCGAAATGCATCTGGTTAGCTCGCGTACGCAAGAGGTGCAGATTGGCGCAGAGCGTTTCCGCTTTGAGACGGGGGAAAGCATCCATACCGAGAACAGCCATAAATACAGCCATGCCAGCCTATCACAGATGGCCGAGCAATCGGGTTGGCAACTAGCGCAGAGCTTTACCGATGCAAACAAGGATTTCTCGGTCTCTGTGCTGGCACCCACTGTGGCCTGACAGAAACACCATGTGACACGAAAACAACATCGCGCCGAGCCTTGGCAATCAAGACTTGGCGCGACTCAGCACTTGCCCCTATGACACCGCCACGCAGCCCGACACGCGGTGCTGTTGGCTTTGATGCCCAAATCGTAACCCCAAACAGGAAAGGGTCTGACATGCTTATTCATCTCTTTGCCCTTCGGGGTTTGATCACTCTCTAAGCCAAAACGGCCCAAGGTGATCTGAAAGGCCGGTTCTGTCTCGGCAATTCTTTACAATACGATAGCGCCCAACGTGGCGCGAAATGGGTAACTCTCATGGGCAATTCTGTCTGTGATGGTCAGGCCAGCGCCAATCAGGGTCGCGGCACCATCACCACATTTTATTCTCCCTCTGCCTGGATCGAAGACCAGGCAGAACAACAACTTAAACAGCTGTCCGGCTGGGCGGGTGTGCAGCAGATCGCGGCGTTTCCCGACCTGCATCCGGGCAAATATGGCCCGGTGGGCTGCGCGGTTCTGGCTGACCGTCTCTATCCGCAACTGATCGGTAATGATATCGGCTGCGGCATGTCGCTCTTTGCGCTGGACCTGCCTGCGCGCAAATTCAAGCTCGACAAGGCCGAGCGGCGGATGCGCGCGCTTGAAGGGCCTTTGGATGCGGACCTGTCCGAGCGCCTGGAAGAGGCCGGGCTGGCACCAGACCTGTTCGTGCAGGCGCTGGGCACCATTGGCGGCGGCAACCATTTCTGCGAGGTGCAAAACCTTGTTGAGGCGGAGCCCGAGAGCGGGCTGGATATATCCCGGCTTTACCTGCTGGTGCATTCCGGATCGCGCGGCTTTGGCAATGCGGTTCTTGGGGCGCTGCCTCAGGGGGCCTATGGCGGGCTGTTGCCGGATGATCCGGTCGCGCAGAGCTATCTGCGGGATCATGATCAGGCGGTGATCTGGGCGCGGTTGAACCGGCAGGTCATCGCCGAACGCGCGGCCGAGGCCCTGCGGGCTGACCTGCATCTGATCAGTGACGCGCCGCATAACCTGTTGGAACAAAAGGGCGCTGGCTGGTTGCACCGCAAAGGCGCGGCCAAGGCTGAGGGCGGCCTGATCCCGCTGGCTGGCACCCGCGCAACGCCCAGCTATCTGCTGCGCCCCTTGGGGCACGCGGATGCGCTGGGCTCTTTGGCGCATGGGGCTGGGCGGCGTTATGATCGCAGCTCGATGCACGGGCGGGTGCGCGGCAAACGCTCTGACCTTGAGGCCATGACCCGGACGCAATTCGGCGGTCGTATCCTGTGCGAAGATCGGGATCTGCTGATCGAAGAGGCCCCGCTGGCCTATAAATCCGCAGGCGATGTGGCGGCGGATTTGCAGGAAATGGGGGTCGCGCAAACCGTGGCGAAATTCCACCCGCTTCTCACCTTTAAAAAGGTCAAATCGGAGGGGCGGCGATGAGCAGGCAAATCTCAGTGATGGTGACATCGGGCAACGGCCCCGCAGAATGCCAATTGGCGGCGCAGCATGTGGTCACACGGTTGCAAAGCGAGGCGGCGCAGATGGCGGTTGAGGTCGATATCAGCGACAGCCCCAGCAAACATGGGATCCTGTCCGCTGTTTTGGTGTTGAACGGCGCGCAGGCCGAGACACTGGCGCGGCGATGGGTTGGCACCATTCGCTGGCGTCACCAAAGCCCCATGCGCCCGCATCACAAGCGCGCCAATTGGTTTGTCGCGGTCTTTGAACTGGAGGCAGCCCGCCGTGGCGCGGTGCAGATCACACCCGAAGAGGTGCGCTTTTCCACTTTGCGCGCGGGCGGGCCCGGTGGGCAGCACCAGAACACCACCGACAGCGCCGTGCGCGCCCATCACAGTGCCAGCGGCCTAAGCGTCGTAGTGCGCGATGGGCGCTCGCAACATCAAAACCGCAAGCTGGCCCTGGAGCGGCTTCAGACTCTCGCCAATGCCCGTGCGCAGGCGGATCTGGCCGACAGCAAAAGCGCGCAAAATCAACTACATCACCAGGTGCAGCGCGGCAATCCCCTGCGCTGTTTCAAAGGCCCGACATTCAAGGAAGACAAGACATGAGTTGGGATAGTGTTACGAGTTATCTGGCCACCGCCCTGCAAAGCGATTTCTTTGCCGGTGGCTTGGCGCTGGGCGGGCTTGGCCTGTTGGCCGCAACGCTGCGCACGCTTTACGCGCTGGTGGCACGGCTGGTGCATCGCCGCGTCTGGGTCAGCCTTGTGCTGGACAATCGCAGCCCCGCCTATCGCCATTTCTGCCTGTGGATGGAACACACCGGCGTGCTGGATCATACCCGGCAATTGCGCCTGACCGATGACAGCTGGGCCGAGGGCACCAAAGGCTATGCCCCTGCCCCCGGCAGCCATTGGTTTGTCTATCAGGGGCATCTGTGCCGCCTTGATCGCGAAATCAATGAAAAGGCCAAGGTCGGTGGCAGCTATGAACAACGCCCCATGGAGGTGCTTGAGATCACCGTGCTGTTTGGCCGGGTCCAGACCCTGTTGGGCTGGATTGCCAAAGGGCGCGACCTGGCCGAGAGCCGAGACCGCATCGGCCCCAGCCTGCATGTGCTCAAAGGCGATTGGTGGGATGAGGTCGGCGAGGTGCCGCGCCGTGCAATTGACACGGTGCTCACCGATGATGACCGGGTGGACAAGCTGCTGGAGGATCTGCGTTGGTTTCACAGCGCGCAGGCGTGGTACGCGGATCGTGGCGTGCCATGGCGGCGGGGCTATCTGCTCTATGGTCCGCCCGGCACCGGCAAATCCAGCTTGATCCGCGCCCTGGCCTCGGAACTTTCGCTGGATATCGCGACCATGGATCTCGGGCGCATTGGCCTCAGTGATGATGATCTGCGCGACGCCATGATCTCGGCTCCCGCGCGCACATTGCTGGCGATTGAGGATATTGACGCGGTCTTTGCCCAACGGGAAACCGGCGAAAAGCGCGCGACGATCAGCTTTTCCGGCTTGCTCAACGCGATTGACGGAGTGGCGGCGCAGGAAGGGCGCGCGCTGATCATGACCACCAACCACAAGGAGCGCCTGGACCCGGCGCTGATCCGCCCCGGACGCGCGGACATGCATCTGGAGCTGGGCCATGTGCGCGCCAAAACCGCACGCCTGTTGTTCGAACGCTTTTTTCCCGGTGAGGCCGAGCTGGCGCAGCAATTTCAATCCCGGCTGGACGCAAGCCTTCACAGCCCGGCGGCTATTCAAGCCTGGCTCTTGGCCAATTCCGCCAATCCAGAGCTGGCGGCGCAGGCGCTGGATCTGCGCCCCGCCGCCGCGCCCATCGCTGCCGAATAACACGCCAAACCTGCCTGGAATTGCCCAATCATTGCGCTTGGGAAACAGGCCTATTTGGTGGTAAGCTGATAGATGACTTCAAGATATGTCTTTCCCGACACAGCTTGCCCGTCTATGACAACCGCCCGCGCACCAACCAAGAGAATCGCTGCCATGACTCGCTTTGCTGCCCCAATCGCCGAACAGATCTGGGACATGAAATACCGCCTCAAAGAAGCCGACGGAACACCGATTGACGCCACTGTCGAAGACAGTTGGCGCCGGATTGCCCGGTCATTGGCAGAGGTGGAAGCAGAGCCGAAAGCCTGGGAAGACAAGTTTTACGGCGCGCTGGAGGATTTCAAATTCCTGCCCGCAGGCCGCATCACCGCCGGAGCCGGCACCGCGCGCAGCGTGACGCTGTTCAACTGCTTTGTCATGGGCACCGTGCCCGACAGTATGGGCGGGATCTTTGACATGCTGAAAGAAGCCGCGCTGACCATGCAGCAAGGCGGCGGGATCGGATATGACTTTTCGACGATCCGCCCCAAAGGCGCGCCGGTGGCAGGCGTTGCCGCCGATGCCAGCGGGCCGCTGTCTTTCATGGATGTGTGGGACGCCATGTGCCGCACCATCATGTCAGCCGGGTCGCGCCGCGGGGCGATGATGGCCACCATGCGCTGTGACCACCCCGACATCGAAAGTTTTATCGCCGCCAAGGCCGACAGCGCCCGGTTGCGCATGTTCAACCTGTCGGTTCTTGTCACCGATGATTTCATGGAAGCGGTCAAAGCCGATGGCAGTTGGGAGCTGAAATTCGGCGATGTGGTCTATCACACGGTCGAGGCCCGCGATCTGTGGAACAAGATCATGCGCGCCACCTATGATTATGCCGAACCCGGCGTGATCTTTATCGACCGCATCAACAAGGCCAACAACCTGAGCTATGTGGAAACCATCGCCGCGACGAACCCGTGCGGTGAGCAGCCTCTGCCGCCCTATGGCGCGTGTTTGCTTGGCTCGATCAACCTGGCCCGTCTGGTGGATCGCCCGTTCGAGGATGGCGCGGATCTGGACGAAGAGCTGCTGGACGATCTCGTCGCCACAGCCGTGCGCATGATGGACAATGTGGTCGATGCTTCGCGCTTTCCGCTTGAGGAACAGCGCCTTGAGGCCCAGAACAAGCGCCGTATCGGCCTGGGCGTCACAGGTCTGGCAGATGCGCTGCTGATGGTTGGGCAGCGCTATGGTTCAGAGGAAGCGGCGCGTCAGACCGAACAATGGCTGAAACGTGTCGCCCGCGCCGCCTATCTGGCCTCGGTGGATTTGGCGAAGGAAAAGGGGGCCTTCCCCCTGTTCGAGGCCGAGCCTTATCTCAGCAGCGGCACCATGCGCGCCATGGATGATGATGTGCGAGCCGCGATTGGCGAACATGGCATCCGCAACGCCCTGCTGACCTCGATCGCGCCAACTGGCACAATCTCGCTCTATGCCGGGAACGTGTCGAGCGGGATCGAACCGGTCTTTGCCTATAGCTATACCCGCAAGGTGCTGCAAAAGGATGGCAGCCGCACCGAGGAAGAAGTCGTTGATTACGCGGTGCAAATGTGGCGCGAAAAGTTCGGCGACAAAGAGCTGCCGGATTATTTCGTCAACGCCCAGACATTGGCTCCGCTCGATCACGTGCGCATGCAGGCGGCGGCACAGAAATGGGTCGACAGCTCGATCTCGAAAACCATCAACTGCCCCGAAGACATCTCGTTCGAGGATTTCCAGAGCGTCTATCTTGAGGCCTACGAGACCGGCTGCAAAGGCTGCACCACCTATCGTCCGAATGATGTGACTGGCTCGGTCCTCTCTGTATCCGAGGCCGACAAAACCCCGTCCGAGGCCCCTGCCCTGGCGCAGGACGGCACAGCCGGGGCCGAAGTGGTCTATATGTCCGAACCGCTGGACCGGCCACAATCGCTGGAAGGTGCGACCTACAAGCTGAAATGGCCCGATAGTGAACATGCGATCTATCTGACCATCAATGACGTGGTCGTCGGCGGCCATCGCCGCCCGTTCGAGGTGTTCATCAACTCCAAGAATATGGAGCACTACGCCTGGACCCTGGCGCTGACCCGGATGATCTCGGCCGTGTTCCGCCGTGGCGGCGATGTGTCCTTTGTCGTCGAAGAGCTCAAGGCCGTGTTCGACCCGCGTGGCGGGGCCTGGGTGCAAGGCAAATACATCCCCTCAATCCTGGCTGCGATTGGCGGTGTGATCGAAAAGCACATGATCTCCATCGGCTTTATCGAGGGCGAAGGCATGGGTCTGAAATCAGACCCACAAGCGGATGTGGTCAATCTCGACACCACCCCGCGCGGCAAAGCCTGCCCCTCCTGCGGCCAATACGACATGCGCATGGTCGAAGGCTGCATGACCTGCGGCTCCTGCGGGCATTCCAAATGCGGGTGATCTGAGTGTTGTGAGCATGCGGATCGCCGATGGCAGGGTCTCCGTCAAAAGGGCGGCGACTTTGTCATGGTGGACGAATAACGGTGCAAAGCCAATCTAATGAGTGCGTACTGCTGCTGGCCAGTCTTGGAGGCGTCGGGCCTTTTCGCCCGGGTTGCGACCGAGACCCGGGTCGAATTTGTGCCGAGTGCGGCGAATTTTTCTAACACCTTATGAGCGATAACTTTTGGCCAACGTGCGACCAGATTAGTGCTGGCAAGCAGTACATGAGGAGCAGGTCGGCCCTTGCGTCCAGAAAATCGAATGATTAGAGCACACGATCGTCGCGGGTCATCAGCATCTCTTTAGTATTTAGGTTGATGATGGTCAGCGGGGGACACGTCCAGCCCCAATGCCCTGCAAAACAGTCGGCCTTCTTTTGTTACGCACTCTCATTATCACAACCCAGTTTGACGCATGACTGTCTAACTGGGTGTCTCAACCCGCGCCAAGTGAGACAGTTTTTCCCGCGCCAGGCCGTGTCACAGGAAATCGCTACTCAAGCTGAATAGATTGCATCAGCCTTTCGCCGACTAGGAGGAGAGGAATAATGCAACCAGAAAAAGACACCTTGGCGTGGATGTATGAAAAGATGGTGACCAGCCGTCGGTTCGAAAACGCCATCGAGAAAATCTACATGGAAGGCAAGTCGCCGGTGTTCAACATGGCGGACGGGCCGATCCCGGGTGAGATGCATCTGTCGGACGGTCAGGAACCGGTGGCCGTTGGGGTTTGCGCCCATCTCAATCCCGAAGATGTCGTGACCGCGACGCACCGCCCCCACCATCAGGCCATCGCCAAAGGCGTGGATCTCAAAAAGATGGCCGCGGAAATTTTTGGCAAGGCAACGGGTCTGTCCGGCGGGCGCGGTGGCCATATGCACATTTTTGACGCGGATGTGAACTTTGCCTGTTCTGGCATCATCGCGCAGGGCATGGGCCCGGCGGCCGGCGCGGCGCTCTCGCGCCAGATCCAGGGCAAGCCGGGTGTGGCCGTGTCCTTTATCGGCGAAGGGGCCGCCAATCAGGGGGCCTTTCACGAGGCGATGAACCTGGCGGCGGTTTGGAAACTGCCCATGATCGTGGTCGTCGAGGACAATGCCTGGGGCATTTCCGTGTCCAAGGAAGCCTCGACAGCAATTCAGCGGAACTCTGATCGGGCGGCAGCCTATGGCATTCCCGGCCATTTCATTCCGGGCAACGATCCCCTGAAAATTTACGAAGTCGCCGGTGAAGCCATCGAACGCGCGCGGCGCGGCGAAGGCCCGACGCTGATCGAAATCGAAACCTACCGATTGGCGGGTCACTTTATGGGTGACGCCGAGGGCTACCGCCCGGAGGGGGAAAAAGACGGGCTCTTTGCAAAGGATCCGATACCGGCAATGCGCGCCAAACTGCTGGAGAACGGCCAGTTTACCGAGGGGGAGTTGGATGCCTTGGAAAACAAGGCTCAGGCCGCCGTGGACGACGCGATCAGCTTTGCCCGCGCCAGCGCCGATCCAAAACCAGAAGACGCGCTGACAGCCGTATTCGCCTGAACGCAAAGGGAGGAGGAATGACAATGGAAAATGAACGTAAACTGACAATCGCACGGGCTATGGCCGAGGCTACCGCTCAGGAAATGCGAATTGACCCAAGCGTGTTTGTGATGGGCGAAGACATTGCCGAACTGGGCGGCGTCTTTGGCAATACCCGCGGCCTTTTGGAAGAATTTGGCAAAGAGCGCGTCCGCGATACGCCAATCTCGGAAACCGGGTTTATTGGTGCCGCTGTGGGCGCGGCGCAGGATGGCATGAAGCCGGTTGTCGAACTGATGTTCGTTGACTTTTTCGGCGTCTGCTTTGACGCGATTTACAACCTGATGGCCAAGAACACCTATTTCTCGGGTGGGAAATTCAACGTGCCGATGGTGCTGATGACTTCGACCGGGGGTGGGTATTCCGACGCGGGGCAGCATTCTCAATGCCTCTATGGCAGCTTTGCACATCTTCCCGGCATGAAGGTCGTGAGCCCTTCCAACGCCTATGATGCCAAAGGGTTGATGACCGCCGCGCTGCGCGATCCGAATCCGGTGATCTATATGTATCACAAAGGTTTGCAGGGCATGGGCTGGCTCGGCACCGAAAAGGGCGCGATCGTACATGTGCCCGAAGAAAGCTATGAGGTCGAAATCGGCAAGGCCGCGATTGCGCGCGAAGGGCGGGATGTGACCATCGTATCCATCGCACAGGGCGTACATCACGGGTTGAAAGCTGCTGACAAACTGGCCGAACAGGGGATCAGCGCCGAGGTGGTCGATTTGCGCTCCCTCGTGCCGCTGGATCGCGACACGATCCGCGCCAGTGTTGCCAAAACCGGGCGTCTTATCGTGGTGGATGAGGATTATCACAGCTACGGCGTCTCGGGCGAAATCATCGCCACTGTCACCGAAAGCAATATGGCCGATCTCAAGGCTCCGCCCAAGCGCATCGCCTATCCCGACGTGCCAATTCCGTTTGCGCGCGTGATGGAGCAGCACTGCCTGCCCAATGCGGACAAGATCGTTGCCGCAGCCCGCGACATTTGCGGGGCACCGGTTCCGGCCTGACCTCACTCAACATCACCAGAAAACCAGATGCCACCCCGAAAATGCGGGGTGGCCACAAGAGGAGATTGCCAATTGGCTACCGATATCATCATTCCATCTGACCTTTGGGACGGTGACGAAGAATGCGTCATCACCGCCTGGCTGGCCAGCGACACGGCGCAAGTTACCGAAGGTGCCCTGATCGCCGAGATCATGACGGCCAAGGTTCAATACGAAATCCTGGCACCCGCCAGCGGCACGCTGAGCATCGCCAAGGCGCAGGATGAGGTTGCGGCCAAGGGCGACGTGATCGGAGTCGTCTCGTGACCGCGCAACCCATCACCGAGGCCACAGTGGTTCCCCTGCGCGGCGCGCGCGGCATGATCGCCGACAAGATGACGGCGTCTTTGCAAGAGGCCGCCCAACTGACCCATCATGCCCGCGCTGACATGACGGCTCTTTTGGCGGTCAAAGCCCGGCTGAAGAGCGAAGGAACAGCGCTGTCGGTCGAAGATCTTTTGATGGGTGCGGTTATCCGCACCCTGAAAAAACACCCCGACATTAATGGTCGGGTTCAGGGGCGTGAGGTGCATCTGTCCGAAACAGTCGATTTGGGCGTTGCGATTGCTTTACCCGGTAACTTGCTGGCCGCCCCCGCGATCTTTGGTGCGGAAAGCATGAGCCTGGCTGAGTTGAATGCCGCGCGGCGCGATCTTGTGCAGCGGGCCAATACCAACAAGTTAACGGTGCCGGAAATGACCGGCGGCACGTTCACAATCTCCAATCTCGGGCTTAGCCGGGTCGAACAATTCACCCCAATCATAAACACACCCCAAATCGCCATTCTCGGGATCGGGCGCAGTGTGGAAACCCCGGTCCGGGACGGAGACAGCCTGATCTGGAAACCCTATGCCGGTTTGTCACTGACATTCGATCACAGAGCGATTGACGGTGCCCCGGCTGCGGCTTTCCTGACCGATCTTTGCGCAGAAATCGAGGATTTTGCGCCATGATAGTCGCCCCGTTTGCCACAGCAAAAGACGGGGTTGCGCGCGAAGCGGCCCTGTTTCAGGCGGGCAAACCTGCCCTGCTGCTGTGGCAGGCCGAAGCCCAGGCTCTTGTGCTTCCTTCGGCAGTGGCGCGGCGCGCGGCTTTTCAGGCGCATCTGCAACAAACCCAGGCTGCGGGATACCAAGTGGTGACCCGCGGCAGCGGAGGCGGGATCGTGCCACAGGGGGCCTGCACGCTGAATCTGGCAATCTGCGTGCCTCACGGATCAGGATTTTCCTTGGAGGATGGATATCGTCTGATCTGTGGTGCCCTGGCCGAGGCGCTGTCTCGCTTTGACATTGACGCGCAAACGGGGGCTTGCCCCGGCTCGTTCTGTGACGGCGCGTGGAACGTCTTGGTGCAAGGCCGCAAACTCGCCGGCACCGCGCAGCGCGTGCGGACAACGCCAGAGGGGCGGGTCGCCCTGCTTCATGCCGCGATCCTGCTGCACCTGCCCGATCCCGGCCATTGGGCCGAACTTTGCCTGTTGAACCAGGCCGCATTCCCATCCGACCCGCTGCTGCACCCGGATGCCCACACCACAATCGCCTCGCTCATGTCAGAGGCCCCAAATCTACAAAGGAGCTTTCCCGGAGCGTTGATCAGAGCCGCGGAGGATCGGCTGTCTGCATTAATGCTGCGTGAAAAAAGAGCGGCCTGACCGCGCAACCAAACTCACTGGGAGGAAGAAAATGAGTATTCGTTTCCATAGGCTAGGTAAATCGGAAGAGGACAAGGCGGCCATGAGCCGACGCATGTTCCTGATGACGACGACCATGGCCGGCGTCACAACAAACGCGATGCTGGGCGGCGCTGCCTTTGCCGCGTCAGAGGTCTTGACCCAAGCGCAAAGCACCAGCCTGCTGCGCATGATACAGGACATCTACCCACACCCCGACATTCTGCAACTGTCGCATTACCAAGCTATTGCAACAACCGTCATGAACAATGCCGAGGCCAATGAGGACATGGCCAAGGGTTTGACCGACGGCCTAGATCAGATCGATGCAAAATCGCAGGAACTCTATGGGGTTCCTTATGTCGAAATCGAAGATCCGGATGCCCGCGAAGGGTTGTTGCGGCACTTCCAGCACGAGGGCTTTTTCCAGGGCGTTCGCTGGACGGCTTATTTCGGCATCTATGACAACAAAGATGTCTGGCCCCTGCTTGGCTACGAAGGAGCTTCGGCCGAGCACGGTGGCTATATCGACCGAGGCTTTTCCGACATCACATTCGTTCCCGAGGGCCCGACCCTCGAAGAGCGTTTGGCCGACGTCCAGAGCTAAGGGAGACACAAAATGACACAATTTGACCTGAACGACGACAGTGTAGTCGTCATCATCGGCTCGGGCGCAGGCGGCGGCACATTGGCCAATGAACTGGCGCAAAAGGGCATTAAATCGGTCGTTCTCGAAGCTGGCAAACGCTTTGACCTCAGCGATATCGAAAACGACGAATGGGCGATGTTCCAAAAGATCTCGTGGCTGGACAAACGCTATTCCGGCGGCGGCTGGCACGGCGCGGTGAACCATCCGACCCTGCCCGCCTGGATCGTCAAAGGCTATGGCGGATCGACCATCCACTGGGCGGGCGTGGCCCTCCGGTTCAAGGATTTCGAATTCAAGACCCGCACAAATTACGGCGCAATCGAAGGAGCGAACGTCGAAGACTGGCCCATTGACCTAGAGGAAATGACCCCCTGGTACGAAAAGGCCGAGCTGAAGATGGGTGTCACAGGCAAGACCACCGGCATGCCGCACCTGCCGTGGAACAATGGTTTCCGCGTGCTGGCCGAAGGGTGTCGTCGCACCGGGCGCAGCGACTATCGTTCTGGTCCGATGGCGATCAACTCGGTTGAGCGAGACGACCGTCCCGCCTGCCAGCAGATCGGCTTTTGTATGCAGGGCTGCGCCATCGGAGCGAAATGGTCGACCATGTATACGGAACTCCCGCGGGCCGAAGACACCGGCAAATGCGAAATTCGCACCGACGCGATGGTTCTCAAAATCGAACATGACGAGACCGGCAAGGCCAGCGCGGTTGTTTATGCTGACAAGGACGGCAATCAATTCCGTCAAAAGGCACGGGTTGTTTGTGTGGCCGGGAACTCCATCGAAAGCCCGCGGATGCTTTTGAATTCGGCCTCTTCGATGTTCCCGGATGGATTGGCCAATTCGTCAGGTCAGGTGGGCAAGAATTATATGAACCACACCACCGGCGGTGTTTATGCCGTGCTGCCGGAAAAGGTGCATATGTATCGCGGGACCTCGGTGGCGGGCATCGTCGGTGACGAGGTGTATCACGACCCGGCACGCGGGTTCAGCGGCGGCTATTACCTTGAATTCCTGTCTCTTGGCTTGCCCTTCATGGCGGCCTTCCTTGAACCGGGCAATACCGGTTGGGGCCGCAGTGTTACCCGCGCGCTCGAAGGCTATGATCGCATGTCAGGTGTCTGGGTCCTGGGCGAAGATCTGGCACAAGAGCGCAACGCGATCACCCTCCATGACAGCGAGG
Source organism: Tropicibacter sp. R15_0 (assembly GCA_017744045.1). Classification (GTDB taxonomy): domain Bacteria; phylum Pseudomonadota; class Alphaproteobacteria; order Rhodobacterales; family Rhodobacteraceae; genus Pelagimonas. The sequence continues at coordinate 136,989 of JAGHRD010000004.1, forward strand.
TGGATCAACACGGGCTGCCTGTCCCGATCATCTCTAAAACGCCGCATAACAACGATTACGAGATGACGGCGCATATGTACGAAACCACGGCGCAGATTTATGAATCCGTCGGGGCCACAGATGTGTATGAGTTGCCAGCCTATCCAGCAACCCACAACATGGGCACCAACCGGATGCATGCCGACCCGTCCAAAGGCGTGGTCAATGCCTATGGACAGTCGCATGACATTGACAATCTGTTCGTCTCGGATGGCAGCCAGTTCACATCCTCGGCGGCCTGTAACCCGACGCTGACCATCGTGGCTTTGGCCATCCGGCAGGCGGAATACATCGCGCAAGAGATGAACGCCCAGAACATCTAAGGCGTATCGAGAAAGGGGTGAACCATCTGGGTCGCAACTGTCCTGAAAACGCATAGCGTGGCAAGGTCATTGCGATCCATCCTGTCACGAAACGCGACGAGAGATCCAAAGTTCCTCCCCGGACGCGGTCGGGCCCTGTTGCCCGGCCGTGTTTGTTTTGAAAGGGTTATTCGGGGCGCTGCAACCCTTCGGAGGCAATCCAACGGTTAACGGTTGCTCGGCTTTTGCCCAAAAGACGCGCAGCCTTGGAGACGTTCCAGTTTGTGCTGTCCAAAGCATCCCTGAGCGAGGCTTGCGTCAGTGTTTTGGCCTTGTCTTCGCGCGGCGCAAGCAGCCGTGCTGGCAAATCTGTGACATTGATGCGTTTTCCATTGCCGCAGATCATCGCCTCTCGCAGGACCGACCGTATTTCGCGCCGATTGCCTGGCCAATGATAGCCAACCAGCACATCCCGCGCGTTGTCAGCAATCTCAACTGCGCCAGCAAAACTCTCGGCGACAACATTTTCCAGAACGGTTTCCGTGTCTCGCGCTGCAATGGGCGGCAGTTCCACCACCGATTGCCCCAAGAGGTACAAAAGCCCCTTGGGAATGGCGTTGTCATCCTCCAGCTCCGCCCAGGTCTTGTCTGTCGTGAACAACACCGCCGGTGGTTCCGCCTTTGTCCGAGCCGCCATTGGGTCGACATCAAGAAAGCGCTCAAGGATTGCCTGCGCAGGACGCGGCAGGCTTTCAATATTGCGCAGGATCAGCGTCGGAACCACATTGTCGACGGGATATTCGCTGAGAAAATTCAGACTGTTCAGGGCTTCTTTTAGGTCAGTCTCGGTGTCACTATCAGCGGCATCAAGGGTCAATCCCATTGGGGAAATCAGCGATTGCTCTTCCAGCAGGGCTCTTGCAAACCCGTCGGTACCGACACCCGGCTCGCCGCAGATCAGCAGCGGCACACGATGGGCAACCAACTTGCGGGCGCGATCAGCCAGCGTTGCAAGATTGCCCCCCTCCGAGATCAGACGACCCAGCGCCGTTTCCCTTTCCACCCGGGCTGAAATGAGCGGCGCATCGGCAGGCGCAACGCGCCGCCGTGGTGGCACAGCAGCGGGCCCGCGCAATGTGATTTCAAGATCGTTCAGATCAGAAATATGTCGCCCAGCCAGGTTTTGATGCTCTTTCGGGCGGGCGGCATCGCGCCATAATGGCAGATGCGAGATTACCGTCCCGTCTTCGTCGCAGGCCACCAGTGTTTCAAAACTCCGCCGGGTTTTGGGATCACGCGACAACAACCGCCCCGTGAGCCTGTCGGCGTGAAAATTGCGAAACAATCGCGTTTGAAATTGCCGCGAAGCACGCCGGACCACCTGTTCGCAAAGCGCGTGTTCTTCTTGGCGACGGCGCGCTGAGCCAACCAGGGTTATGGTGCCGATCAGGTTGTTTTCCGCATCGGTCAGCGGTGCCGAACTGCAACTAAAATCATGAAAACAATTGTAGAAATGCTCATCGCCCAGCACGGTCAAAACACGCCCGCTTTGCAACGACATCGAGATACCGTTGGTTCCCGCGACACGCTCATCCCAGACCCCGCCGCGCACAAGCCCGCTTTTCTGAAACTCGGCCTCCAACCCCTCTGGCGCGTAGGATTCAATCACAATCCCATCGGCGTCGGTGATCAGCAGGCAATATCTGGATCGACTGGGCAGCAGGGCGGAATTGTCGACTTCGGACACCGCCCCCCCAATTTGATCCAGGAATTTCTCATTACGAAAGGCGATTTCGTCCGCCTGCAATCGCAAGATCGGAGATTTGGCGCTTGAAGACAGGTTGTGCTGCGACCGGCTGCGATCCTTTGAGGATTGCAGCAGCCTGTCTACCGACGACCTGTCCATGAACCCTGACACCACAACTCCCTTTCGATTGTCAGCCATTCAAAATGCCTGATCTCCACGCACGATTATGATCCGGATGCAGCAACCTGTCCAATTTGGCGCGTTTCGGGCCGTGCATTACGCCAAATCCTCCAGCGCTTTCAGCGCACGACCACCATAGACGACAGAGGGGCCGCCGCCCATCTCGACCGCAACCGAGATCGCTTCGATCACCTCCTCCTGACTGGCCCCATGTTTCAACGCGGCGCGCAAATGAAACACAATACAGTCTTCACACCGGATCGCGATCGATATCGCAAACGCCATCAGCTCTTTGGTTTTGCTGTCCAAAGCTCCATCAGCGGAAGCGGCCTTCACCAGTTGGCTATAGGATGTCATGACCGATGGGGTCGCCTTGAACAGGGCGCCGACCCGTTTGTCGATTTCCGTTGCCCGGTCATTGTATGTTGTCGTCACGTGTCGAGTTCTCCATCAAAAGTGCAAGACTCAGGATGCAGATAACCCCGCACCAATTTGCCTCACACGCCTCCCTCTCTCTCCGAGCGAGTATTGCCGGGTGTGGAAAAGCGCGAAACACCTGAAACGAATTCTGCGTTCGCGCGCCGAAAACTGTCTCATTCGGCGTCAAATGAGACAGTTCTTCACAGCCGGAATTGCATCCAGATTCGGAAACATCGGCTTGCGCTTGGCAAGTTTGGCCTCAGGTTCGAGAAGCCTCAAATGCTGCCCAGGCTGTTTCGAAAGTATTGAAGTCGAACCCGGCGGACCGGGCCGGGTCCAATATAAGTTTTTCCGTGTCGAGCAGCTTGTGGATCGCACCCTCTAGCAGGGGCACAACCTCGGTCGGAATGACCAAGGCACCGTGGCGGTCGGCATGAACCAGGTCGCCGTCGCGCACCTTCAACCCAAAGATTTCAACTTCGGTACCGATCTCCTTGACATGAACAAAGCCATGCGATGGGCCGATGGAACCAGCAACCACTGGGAAGGCTTCCGGCAAATCGCCGAGATCACGCATCACGCCATTGGTCAAAGCGCCCGAGATACCAAAACCTTTGTGGACAGTGGTGTTGATTTCCCCCCAATAGGCTCCGATGCAATTCGGGAAATCCATGTCCTCGACCACGGTAATCGCCGGACGTGGACCTTCGGACATATGACGATAATAGGCCATCCGCCGCTCTTTGATCACATCCGCGTCTTCCTCGGGTGGGTTGACGGCGGCAATTTTTGCGGTGCGTGCATAGCCCACCATCGCCCCACCAGCCGGGTCCGAACACAGCATGGTGCCCCGTGTGAAATCGTTGAAACCACGTTTGCCTTGTGCCACTTCGATGGCATTGCAGACTGTGGGCGTATCGACCTTTTGCAGCAGCGAAAGAAAGGATGGTGTCATAAGGCCTCCAGCCAGCGGGACAGCGCCACCGTGGTTTGTTCAGGTTGTTCCAGCGTGGGCAGGTGACCCGCGTCCTCAATGATCTCAAAAGTGCTGTGAGGCATCAGGTCATGCATCAGCTCATGGCGAGAAACAGGGCACAGCGCATCATCACGCCCGCACAAAACAAGAGCCGGACCAGCAAAGGCGCGAAGTGTTTCGGTCTGGTCCAGTCGGTCGCGCAAAGCTTTGGACTGGTTCACAAAAACCCGTGGCCCCAAATCCATTGCCATCGCCATGCAAAGGTCCAGAATGGCCTCGCGATTGGGGCCGTCTGTCAGATAGTTCGGTTTCATTTCTTCCCGCATCACGCGGCGCAGCTCGCCGCTTTCGGCGGCAGTAATCTGAGGGGCACGGCGGGCTTTTACCTCGTCCTTTTCGGCCAAGGGGTTGGTGTCTATCAGGGCAATCCCGGCCACGCGTTCCGGGGCTAGGCGCAAGACCTCCATCGCCAGTATGCCGCCCATGGACAGCCCCGCCATGGCAAAGTGGGGCGGAGCGTGACGTAGAACCCCCTGGGCCAGAGCAGACATGCTGTCATACCCGCCCATCGGCGATGTCATCAGCGGAGCACGCCCTGACAGCGCATTGATCTGCGGCCCAAACAGGCGCGCGTCGCACATCATGCCGGGCAGCAAAACAAGAGGTATCATGAAGCCAGAACTGCCCCTTCAGACAGAGATGTCAGCTTGGCATAGGCGATGTCCGGATCGATCGCGCCGAAGCCAGCAAATGTGCCAAAGCCACAATCGGAGCCCGCGAGAACACGCTCTGCGCCAACGATGTCAACAAAGCGCGCAATCCGTTCGGCGACCAATTCGGGATGTTCGACAAAGTTGGTGGTGGTGTCGACCACGCCGGGCACCAGCACCTTATCGTCGGGAATATCCCCCTTGCGGTCGCGAAAGGTGGTCCATTCGTGGCCATGGCGTGGGTTCGAGGTTTCGAACAGCACATAGCGTGACTTGGTGGCCATCAAAGTGTCAAACATCTTGGACATGGGTATGTCACAGCAATGCGGGCCTTCGTAATTACCCCAGCAGATGTGCACACGGACCTTGTCGGCGGGCACGTCGGACAGCGCGTGGTTCAACGCCTCAACATGCATGTTGGCGACCTTGATGAACTCCTCATCCGACAGGTCCGTGAACAACATATGGCGCGATAACGCCAGATCCGGGCAGTCCAGTTGCAGATCCAACCCCGAAGCGACGATGGTCTCGTATTCCATCTTCATTGCATCAGCTAGCGCGGCCAAATAAGCCTCGCGGTTTTTGTAGTAATCGTTCTGTAAGAACAGCGAGATCCCCCCCGGCGAAGCTGCATTCATAAAGCCCCGTTCCGCGCCATGTTCGGCCATGGCAGCTTTCAGGTTGGCGATATCCTTTTCCAGCTCGCCCTGCCCTTTCGAGACGACCTCGCCCACACACATGGGGCGGGCATATTGCGGCGTGCCGCCGTCATCAGCCAGGCGCTTCAAAAAGCCGGGGAACATTTTTAGATCGGCAGGGGCATTGCGTGGACTGTCGCCTGCAAAGCCGGTGTAGCGGTCCTTTACATAGGTTGCATAAGAGATCTTTGAGGTCTCGCCGTCGGACACGATGTCAACGCCCGCCGCAACTTGTTTGCGCACGGTTTCAGAAACGGCGGAAGTCATACAAGCGTCGAACTCGGCTTGGTCAAAGGGCGTCTCATTCTCGCGCGCAAAAATGAAGTCGACCACATCCTGACTGCGTGGGAGGGAACCCACATGGGTTGTTTTGATACGTGTCATATTGGGCTCCTTCCCCTCTGAGCTTGATCAGTTACCGGTCCAAGTCGCACCAGCTGGATCGTCGGTGGCAGTAATGCGGTAAAGCCCGGCCTCGCCTGTCATCGACGGCGCAACCGCATAGCTTTCACCCGGCAAAACCAACACCGTGTCACCGCTCGAAACGGTGGTGGTCACATCATCCACTGACACACGCCAGTGGCCGCGCGCGGGCATCAGGACAACGGGTTTGTCAGCAGTGACAACTTTGGTTTGGGCCGAGCCTCGAGCCAGGAATTCAACCTCAAACCCCGGCTTGTCTTTGATCATGGCGTTTTCGCCAATGACCTTGGCAGGCGCGTTGGCCGCAAGAGCGGCCAGGTCCCAGTAACGGGCGACATAATGGCCGATGACCGCATCCACCGGCACTTCGGGAAAGTCCTTTAACTGCTCATCGGTCAACAGCGGCATCGGGGATACATTATGGGGCAGTTCCTCGCCTTTTTTGCTGTCATAAAGCACGCCGTTTTCGCCCAGCATCAACCCATGCGCCTGCGCGTCTTGGATAACATGCGGGGCCCAGGTGACCCCCCCACCAGCATCGTCCCCTCCAAGGATCGACATGATCATCCCATAATCATGGCCCACGTTTTCAAAGCCGCGAAAAATGCCTGTGGGGATATTGAAAATATCCCCTTCCTCGGCGATGAATTCACCCGCCGTGCCGTGCAATCCCCAGAAAAACCGCCAGCGCCCCTTGGCCACAAAAAAGACCTCTGCGGTGGTGTGACTGTGCAAACTGTTACGACATTTCGGAGGTTGCCCCGCGGCTCCAATGTTAAAGCCGATCTTGTCGGTGATATGAACGTGTTGGTCAGGGCTTTCGGACACGCCTCCACCGATGATGGTGAAGTTTTCTTTCTGGTCCGAACCTGGCGTGTGCGCGTCGATAAAGGCGGTTTTACAGGGTTGCAGTTCACCATAGCGAACGATGCGGGATTCAATTGTGCTCATGTCGTTTCTCCTTCTTGAAATTGGGTTTTGATCGGGTCAAACCCCAATTCCAGGCGGACGATTGTTTAGGCGACGCGCCCGCAAGCTGGCACGGTGCGCGTGAAAGCGTCGCGCGCCCTGATCCGAGCAAAGCCGGCTTTCTCGATATGAGCCGAAATGCGCCAATCAGAGATCCCCTGTATGCAGCAGAATTTGTTTCCAGATTGCAGTTTCATCCAACAAGGTCCATTCGCGCCGCAGCTTGATCTCGCCGCTAATCAATTCGCCCCATTCGGCATGGCTAATACCCAGAACGTACAGATCAGCCCCTGTCGGAGCGCCCAACGCCCCCCAGCCGTCATGCTTGCCATGCAGGCTCCAGCGGATCGCCGAGCGCGGCGCCATATTTGGGTCGTCGCGGCCGATTTGGTGATGAACAGTGAACTTGGCCGATGGTAAAGACGCGCGCAGCGACATCCAGAACCGGTCGACGGGATCACGGCCGTGACCAGTTGCGCCACCGGGATACTCTGACTGGACGGCCCGGTCATATTCGGATGTCACGGCAGTCATGTCTGCCTTCATCATCCGCCTTAGCAAATCCGCATGGCGCTGGCCCCATGCGTTCTCATTGCCGCGCCCCTGATACGGACCGTCCAGATCATTTGCGGGCGTCAGAGGCTTGGCGCAGGCTTCGGGGCCGCCCTCCCGCGCGATCAGGTCGCGGGTATATTCCTTGGGCTCCCAGCCCATCTGACGCACAACTGCGCCGTTGTCGCGGATCAACCATTCATCATCGATGGCATTGTTCTTGGCGTGGCAATCCGCAAGAATGCGATAGACCAGCTTTTTACCCGTCGCAGCGCCAAACTGACCATCGCCCAGATGGGTGGCTGTCGACAGGATCCGATGCGAAGACAGCATGCCGTCTTCGGGCGTACCAGACCAAATCACGTCTTCGCCCAACAGGGTGCGATCCGGGAACTCGGCCAAGGTCGCAGCGGTCGCCGCAATCACCCCTTGATTGCCGGTCGAAACACTACCCGGCATGCGGACGACAATATTGGGCGCATAGTATTCATGCAGCGTTGCCAGCCCGCGATCCTCCCAAATCTCTTTGGTGATACCGACAATATAGTCCGGGAAATCCCGAAACTTGGGGTCAAATCCCTTCATTCGTCCATCCTTTGGGTTTGCGGGCGGATCGTCGCACGATCAACGGACCCTCTATGGCCTCGCGCCGGGGGGCAGCGGTGTTGGGATTGTCGATATGCTGCATCAGCGCTGAGACCGTAGCATCGACCATACGGTTGACGGGCTGACGTATCGTCGTCAGGTCATAAGCTCCCCAAGACGCCATCGGTACATCATCGTAGCCGATCACCGAAATCTCCTTGCCAACCTCGATCCCACGGGCACGCAACGTGTCGATCACGGCAAAGGCCATATGGTCATTGCCGACAAAAATGGCGTCCGGGCTATGATCACTCAGAAGACGGTCTGTGCAGGCCATGGCGACATCGCGGCTATACATCCCGTCCAATGTGGCAATCGACGTGGTTCCGGCCTCGTCAAGGGCAGCGTTAAAGCCCTGTTGACGTTCACGCCCGGTGGAACTTCCCTGCCATCCAGAGATGTGCGCGATCCGCTCATGACCCGCGTCCAGCAAGAATTGCGCCACTTGCCGCCCCCCGGCAATATTATCCGAGGTGACTTCAACAAAGGGGCTGTTGTCCTGACCCCGGTTGAACAACACCACCGGGATTCCTGCTTGTGTGGCGCGCTCGGCAAGGTCAGATGACAGCGAGACCGAGGCCGCTACAATCCCGTCAACCTGATAATCCATCAGATCCTGGATCACAGCGTCGATCCCGTCCGCCGAATTTGGCGCGGTGAAGATCAGAATGTGATAGCCAAGTTCCTGTAGCGCATTGGACAGCTTTTCCAGCACAATTGGATAAAACTGGTTTTCCAGATAGGCGACGACCAGCCCGATAATGCGTGAGCGCCCTGAAACCATCGCGCGCGCCAAAACATTGGGGCGATATCCCAGCTCGTCCGCCGCCTTTCGCACTTTCTCGACCGTTTTTTTCGATGCGGAGGCTCCTGGGGTAAACACGCGGCTGACCGCAGACTGGCTGACACCGGCGCGCTCGGCAACTTCGGCAGATGTGATCTTGAGTTTCATTCTGCCGTCCACCCCCCGTCGATCATCAAGGCGGTTCCCGTGACCAGGCTGGAGGCCTCGGAGGCCAGATATACGACGCCCCCCATGATGTCCTCGACTTCGCCAACCCGGCCCAGTTTGATCTTTTCCTTGATCCAGGCCGCACGTTCTGGATTGTCGAACGTCACCTGCGTCAGTGGGGTCAAAATGAATGTGGGGCAGATCGTGTTGACGCGGATGCCTTTTGCCCCCCATTCGATCGCCATCGATTTGGTGAACCCTTCGACCGCATGTTTGGTAGCGGCATAGACTGTTCGATCGATGCCGCCGACATGTCCCATCTGAGAAGAGATGTTGATCAACGATCCGGGTTTTCCGGCCTCGATCAACCCTCGCGCCACTGCACGGGTCAGGAAATAGGCACCTTTGATGTTGATATCTGATACAGCGTCAAAACGATCTTCGGTCGTATCGAATGCGGAGGCGGGCAATCCCATCCCGGCAGAATTGACCAGCACGTCGAAAGGTCCGTGTTTGGCCACCTCGGCTTCGATCAACCCGACATCCGATACATCCAACGCCACGGCTTCAGCACTGAACCCTGCGGCTTGCAAGTCGCTCACCAGATTGGCCAGTTTGTTCGCGGACCGCGCCGCCACGACCACATGCGCTCCAGCTTCGGCCAGCGCCACGGCACAGGCCAAACCAATGCCCGAACTGGCCCCAGCCACCAAAGCGCGTTTTCCGTCGAGGCGGAACGAAGGGGTCTTGGGCAGGGTCATAGAAGATCTCCGACATTCTTGATTTCGCCCGCCATGCGGGCCTTGTTGAACATGCGCATGCGCGCCAGCACATCCACTCCCAACTGGTCGAAAATGTCCAGCAGATCGACCAACACCCAGTTCTCGCGAATCAGCCCGTCTTCAACACGCCAGAAATCCAACGAACGCAAAGCAATGTCTTGGCCCGCAGGTGCAATCCCCAACCAACCATCTCCGCTGATTGTCTGTCGCATGTTTGGCCAGCCCGTAACGGCCGCGTAATCGCCGTCGCCAAAGAAATGGAACGTCAACGTGTCATCCTGTGCACCGCGATCTGGCATGGCCGCCAGAAAAGGAATCTGATGCCAGTTGCGAAAGCCCTCGATCCCGCGAGTAGACCCGATGCCGGCGGGGCCGTACCAGTTGAAACGCGGATGCCAAAAGCGCTCCATCTCCATCACTTCAGGGCCACCCAGGACTGGATGCCGGACCAGATGCGCCAGCATATCCAAAACATGGTCACAAGACGCCTTGGCCCGCTCTTCATCCCAAGGACCGCCGATAATCCCGTCTTGCGTTGCAGGCCCAGGGACAAGCATTTCGCGCCCAAGCGACGGGGCCATCGGCCAGGACCCAGCCTGCATCATTAGTTCAGGTATGTCCCAGATCGCCTGCACCTCGACGACCTTATTACCTTCAAACCGATAGAACTCGTGAAACCGCATATGCGCCAGATGACCTGTCGGCAGAATGTCCAACCACGGGGCCATGAACGTCCCGACGTAATGGCCGCCGCACCCAATCCAATCACAGCCATGATCATCCATTCCCGCCATAACGATCCAGTCGCGCCGCTCCAGATCTGGCATGGCCGCAACAAGAGGAGCATAGGCGGCGTTATAGAACGCTCGCGCACCACGCAGCGTGCCGATGGGATGACATAGACGGACCTCTGCGCTGTCCCCCAAAAGCCTGTCCAACGCATCCCGTACCGACCGTTCTGCAAAGTCTCGCATTGCGGTCAGCAGAGGGGCGATCAAAGCCTTGTGTTGCGTATGTCGATCCATGTTTCTTCTTGGTCAAAAAACTCCGGAGAGCGCGAGAGGCTGGCCTCTCGCACCCGAGCTGTCCTCACTCGGCAGCCTCGCGATAGGGCGCGCCTTTGCCATAGGGCACATTGATCCCGCCATAGCGGCGAACCCGCAGATTGCATTGCTCGGCGTGACCAACAAATCCCTCCAACATACAAAGACGCGAGCCGTATTCGCCGATCAAAGTTGCTGCCTCATCCGTGGTCACCTTTTGGTAACTGTGTGTTTTCAGGAACTTGCCCACCCACAAACCACCCGTATAGCGCCCGGCCTTTTTGGTCGGCAGCGTGTGATTGGTGCCGATCACTTTGTCCCCATTCGCGACATTGGTACGGGGGCCAAGGAAAAGCGCCCCATAGCAGGTCATATTCTCAAGGAACCAGTCATCGCGATCCGTCATCACCTGCACATGCTCGCTGGCGATGTCGTCAGCAACCGATAGCATCTCATCATAGGTATCACACAGGATCACCTCACCGTATTCTTCCCAACTGACCCGCGCAGTACCGGCAGTGGGCAGGATCTCGAGAACACGCTCGATCTCGGACAGAGTATTCTCGGCCAAGACCCGCGAGTTGGTGACCAGCACGGCAGGGGAATTGTATCCATGCTCGGCCTGCCCCAAAAGGTCGGTGGCGCATAGCTCGGCGTCGACCGTGTCGTCTGCAATCACCATGGTTTCGGTCGGGCCAGCGAACAAATCGATACCAACGCGACCAAACAACTGACGCTTGGCTTCGGCCACAAAGGCGTTGCCGGGACCAACCAAGAGATGCACAGGCGCGATGGTTTCGGTGCCAATGGCCATCGCTCCAACAGCCTGAATACCCCCAAGAACATAGATTTCATCTGCGCCGCCCAGATGCATGGCGGCGATCACAGCCGGGTTCGGCTCGCCGTTAAAGGGTGGTGTACAAGCGACGATGCGCGGCACTCCCGCCACTTTGGCCGTTGCAACGGACATATGCGCAGAGGCAACCATCGGGAATTTGCCTCCGGGTACGTAGCAGCCCACTGATTGCACTGGAATGTTTTTGTGGCCAAGGATCACGCCAGGCAGAGTTTCGAGCTCGATATCCAACATACTGTTGCGCTGCGCCTGTGCAAAGTTCGTCACCTGCTGCTGGGCAAAGCGAATGTCAGCCATATCCTGGTCCGAGACCTTGGCGATGATGGCCGCGATTTCGTCTTCAGACAGGCGATAGCTGGGGCGATCATAGTTGTCGAACTTAACCGCCAACTCGTGCACTGCCACATCGCCGCGTACCTCAATGTCTTTCAGAGTGGCTTCGACCACGGCTGCGGTCTTGGCGTCGTCCTCGGCGCGGTCGGCTTCGGGTTTGCCACGTTTGAGATATTCTATGGCCATCATCTTTTTCCTTATTTTTCGGGGCGCGGCGCGTCTTTTTCGCCGCGATCAAATGCTTCCCATCCTTCACCGTTAAAAAGGTCGACACCGAGCTGCGCGGCGACATGGGCAAAATCGACATTGACCCAGTTGTCGACAATCTTGCCGTCAACGACTTTCCAGAAATCCATATAGCGGATCTCGATACGTTTGCCGGTGGGTGCTATGCCAAGAAACACACCCGAATGGGTGGCTTCCTGCCTGCCAAAGGCCGCAGCCCATTCGCCCATATAAAGGCGGGCTTCGTCGATGCAGGTTTTGTCTGAAAACGCCGCCTGAAACGGACGTTGCCAGTTGTCCTGAAACTCCTTCAGTCCAATCTTGGTGCCACAGCCTTGGTTGCCCATCCAACGGAACCCCTCCGCAAAGAACTCACCGATATCCTCAATGCGGTGGTCGTTCAGACCGTCCACCATGGTGTCGATCACCCGGCGGGTATCATCGGTTTTGCTCATGTCAGTGTCGCGTGTCAGCACGGCTTGTTCGGGGCGGGCGCCTTTCATCGGGCCTCTCCTTTCAGAATGCGTTGGGGTTGTGAGGGGGGGATGCGCCCCCCGCTCAGAAAATCCCGTGGCATTCTGTTCAACGCCGGATGGCGTGACATGGCGTTATGACGGGCGGATGAGCTCATCCTTTGACCGCCCCGGCGGTCAGACCTGATACGATCTGGCGCTGGAAGAACATCACAAGGACGAACAGGGGCGCAGTGGCCGACACAACAGCCGCAACAGCGAACATCACGTTGCCCTCAGTATAAGTTGTGCCAAGGAAAGCAGCGATAGCAGGCACCATGGTACGGTTGCTTTCGCTCAGAAGCATCGCGGTCACGGCAAAGTCGTTATAGGCCAGCAGGAAGCTGAACAGGCCGGTGGTGATGACGCCCGGCCACATGACCGGAACGATGACATGGCGAAAGGCCTGAAACTGGGTGCAGCCATCAACCTTGGCACTTTCGTCCAATTCCTTGGGGATGTTCTGGAAAAACGAATGCAGCATCCACAACGTGAAGGGCTGATTGATTGCTACAAGCACAATGATGGTGGTCGGCAAAATGCCCCAAACGTTCCATTCAAAGAAGGGCAGCAGGTAACCGGCGACCAAGGTGATCGGCGGCATGGCGCGAAAGATCAGCGCGGTGATCAGCAGCCAGAACGTATAGCGATAGCCTGACCGCGACAGGGCATAGCCGCCCAACGTTCCGATGGTCAGTGAGGTCAGGACCACAAAGAAACACACAAGGAAGGTGTTGATGACATTGCGCCAGAACTCTTCCTGTATCCAAGCGCCTCTATAAGCGGCACCGGTAAAGGCACTGTCATACGCCGCCTTGGTACGTTCCCCAGTGATCGCATTTGTCCAATCCGCAATCGAAAAGAAATCGAGTTCGACCTTGAAGGATCCCCAAAGTGTCCAGAAGAACGGGAAGGCGGCAAGGATGAACCACAGACCGACAAAGCCATAGATCAAAATGTTTAACCCCAGCGGGCGTCTTTGTGCTTTGGAGGCCATGTTACTTCCCCTTGAAATCACGCCAGGTGCGCACCAGCACGGGTGACAACAGGATGGCGACGCCGATGATGGTGAGAACCGAGGTTGCCGACGCAGCCGAAAGCTGTCGGGTTTCGCCGCCAAGATCGTTGAAGATGATCCAGCTAAGCGAGGTCGCATGCGCAGAGGCGTTGAAGCCGACCACCGGTTCAAAGACCCGGAAGTTGTCCATCAACTGGATCAGCGCCACGAAGGTCACCAACGGCATCAGATGCGGTACGACAACGTATTTGATCTGTTGCCAGCGGGTGGCTCCGTCAATTTGGGCGGCCTCGATCTGGTCTTTGGGCAGGGTTTGAAGCCCGGCATAGAAGACCACGAAAGCAAACGGGGCCGAATGCCAGATCCCGTAAACGATCAGCATGATCCAGGTCAGTCCGGTCGAGGCCTTGAGCGAAAAATTCGGATCCCCCGCAAGCGCCACAAGTGCCGATCCGATAATGCCGCGACTGTCGACCATCCAGAAAAGGATCAGTGAGCCAATCAGCGGCGTCACGATCATTGGCAAGAGCGAGAAGAAGATCATCAACCCCTTTAGATGGCGGTGCAACGAGTTCACGGCGAGCGCAATCATCAAGCCAACCACAATCAGCATCGGGGTTACGATGAAGGTAAAGGTCAGGGTGAAGGCCAGCGCGCGGTAAAGCGGCAAGTTGAACAGCCGGTCCCAGAAATCCCCCCAGGTCTCGGCTGAATTCCAGGCCTCCCCCAGTTCGGCAATCGCAAGGTGTCCGCGGTCTAGATAGATATCCAGCCCGACGAACCGGCCAAGGGGCTGCGCTTCGCGAATTTCGCGCGTGGCCTCCTGGTCGATGGTTGTTTCGGTCGTGCAGCCCACCAGCGGTGTACAGTTTTCGACAGTTTTCAGAACCGCTTCGTGCGGTGCAAAGACCGATTGGGTCACAACCGAAACAATCGGCAGAGCGATGAATAGAAACATCGCAAGACCCGTCGGCAAAAAGAACCAGAAGAACGTTCTATGTTTCATCTCGGGACCCGGACTAGGTGAAAGGACACCGGAGAGGATCGCTCCCCTCCGGTCGGGAGGAAGGCCTACTTGAGGAAGCCTTTTTCCACAGCAGCAGCACGATAGGCGGCTTCGATATCGGCCAGCGCTTGCTCAGCGCTTTCCTTGCCCTGCAGGAAATCAGCCAACTCGTTGCCGATCGCGCCATGCATCAGGCCCATATACGGAACCATCGGGTAAGGCACGGTGCCCGCTTTCGCGGCGTCGAACACACCGACGGCTGCTTCTGTTGGCTCGTAGCCCTCGATCAGCCAAACAGCCTGCGAGGCCACTTCAGCGTCCTGCATCAGCTCCGGGCGGATGCCGTTCATCATGGCGATAAACGTCGCCTCGGCTTCGTCGTCGCTGATGTTCTTGGCAACGGTCCAGCCGTCCCACCACAGGGTCGACGCCGGGGTCGCACCGCCGCCCACGGTCATCGGACCGGCAATTGCGTGACCATTCTTGACCGCGTCCGTGACACCATCAGCGGTGGTCTGTGTCGCCGCGCGCGAGCCCCACATGTTCAAAAGCGCAATATTGCCCGCGCGGTATTCTGCATTTGTCGCGTTCGAGTCATGGGTGAGGAAATCGGGGTTCATATACTCGGTCAACGCCTTCATCATGTTCAGCGCATTCACGCCGGCTTCCGAGTTGATATTCGGCTCTGCGGTACCCTCCTTAAAGAAGGTGCCACCATAGCCGATGAACATGTTGTTGAATTCCTGCGCCAGGTTCCACCCCGCAGCATAAGCGCCGCCAATGGGGTTTTGCATGACGCCCTTGTCGCGGATCATCTTGGCCGCATCCAGCATTTCTTCGTAGGTTTTGGGCGGCTCAATACCCAGATCAGCCAGAATATCCTTGCGATACATGAGGTGCTGTGCATTCGCCATAAAGGCGACAGCCATAACTTTGCCGTCGACAGTGATCAGTTGTGATTTTTGCAAACTCTGCCCATGCTTGGCAACAAGATCATCCAATGGGCGCACCAGATCGTCGTTCATGAGGATCGTCAGGGTCGAATTCGCCACGATGGCCGACGTGTATTCCGCTGGGTTGCCCTGCATGCCGGCCACGTGGATGTCCTTGTGATCAGCTGTCAGGTTCTTTGTCACCTCTGCCCCGGTACATTCAGCAGCCCCTGCGCCAACAGTTTGGATCGCCGGGAACTCGTTTCCGATGATATTCACACGCGCACTGATTTCGCAGGCGAACGCGTTTCCTGCCATAAGGGCCAAGGCGCTGGACAGTGCCACTTTCCTGAAAAACATTGGTCTTCCTCCCTAGATGATGGGTGCATCTTCGAAGGCTGCACCCTTGATTGCCCGTCTTGCGACGGAAAAACGTGGGGTTATCCCCCCAAACGCGCCCCTGTTTTGGCATCAAACAGGTGGCAATGATCTGTGTGGATATGCAGCGAGACGGTATCGTCGATTTCGGCACGGAATGTTTTGTCGGCTTTGACCGATACCAATTGCCCGGCCAAACGGACCGAGACCATGGTGCTGTCGCCCAGCAATTCCAGCGTATAGATCGGAGCGTTGATTTCGCCTTTGCTCCCATCATGAACAACACTGGCGTCTTCCGCGCGAAAGCCTAACGTGATCGGGCCGTCGGGGGCGTCCAGCCCGTGAACCTCGGTATATTTTGCTCGGAACACACCGTCTTCGATCGAACCTTCGATCAGGTTCATGGCGGGCGAGCCGATGAAGCTCGCGACAAAGGTATTGGCGGGACGGTCATAAATTTCGACCGGCGTACCGACCTGTTGAACCACACCCTGCTTCATGATGACAACGCGATCTGCAAGGGTCATCGCCTCGATCTGGTCATGGGTCACATAGATTGTTGTGACAGCCAGTTCGTGAGACAAGTTTTTGATCTGCGCGCGGGTCGAGACACGCAATTTCGCATCAAGGTTCGACAGGGGCTCGTCCATCAAAAAGACGTTGGGTTCGCGCACGATGGCCCTGGCCAAGGCCACACGTTGGCGCTGACCACCTGACAGTTCAGCCGGTTTGCGATGCAGAAAATCGTCCAATTCCACCATGGCACTGGCCCGGCGAACCTTTTCGTCATGGGTTTTGGGGTCAATCCCGCGAACCTTCAGCGGAAAGCGAATGTTTTCGTAGACATTCATGTTCGGATAGAGCGCGTAGCTCTGAAAAACCATGGCCACATCGCGATCTTTGGGTTCCAGATCATTGACCTTGGTCCCATCAACCAGGATGTCGCCTTCGGTCGCATCTTCCAGTCCCGCAATCATGCGCATGGTCGTGGTCTTGCCACAGCCCGAAGGCCCCAGCAGCACCAGAAATTCCTTGTCCGCAATGGTCAGGTCGAAATTCTCCACCCCGACGAAGCTGCCCCAACGCTTGCTGATATTTCGCAGCTGAATTTCGGCCATTCGGATTCCCCTCCCATTGGAATCAGATTTTTGCATACGCATGCAAAAACGTAGACTGGCCCGCGATAATTTGGCAAGGTAATTTTGCAATCGTATGCATTTTTACAAACAAGCCTCTGACGGGAAACGAAAAGTTATGAAGAAGACTCAGGACGCCAAAGCTGTGGTCCAGCGATTCCAAGCTGAACTGGACGCGCCGGACGCGGATCAGGAGCAAGTCTTGCGCAAATATGCCGGTTCGAATTTTGTCTGGCGCGGTTTTCATCCCTTCAACGAGATGACCAGCCCTAGGCAGGTTGCGACCAAATTCTGGGCACCCCTGCGGCACAGCCTGACAGCACTCAAGCGGCGGCAGGATATTTTTTTCGCAGGAACCAACCAGATGGACGATTTCACAACTGTCTGGGTTGTGTCGATGGGGCACCTGATGGGCCTTTTCGACAACGCGTTTTACGGCATCCCGGCGACCGGTAAGATTGCCATGCTGCGCTATTGCGAATTTCACCGTGTTGACGGGGACAAGATCGTTGAGACGGCCATGTATTTTGATCTACCTCACTTGATGGCGCAGGCCGGAGTTATGCCCTTTCCGAAGCAAACCGCCGCCCAATTGGTGCAACCTGGGCCGTTAACGCATGACGGAGTGCTGATTGACGCGCAACCTGCACAGGACGGCAAGGACACTCTGGCCCTGATCAACCGTATGATTGGCGATCTGGGGCAGTGGGACAGCGGCCTGAGCCTGGAAGACGAATTGCGCCAGACCTGGGCCGAGGACATGCTGTGGTGGGGGCCCACCGGAATCGGGGCTACCTACACGATCCAACGCTATGCCAAACAACATTCAGGTCCGTTCCGGGCTGCATTCTCGGACCGATCCAAAACCAAGCACATCGCACGTCTGGCCGAAGGGGCTTATGGTGGTTTCTTTGGCTGGCCCAATTTCACCGCCCGCCTGACTGGTGACTTCATGGGTCAGCCCGCCACCGGAAAAACCGGCGAATTTCGTGTGATCGATATCTATCGGCGCGACCGGGATAAGCTGGCGGAAAACTGGGTTTTCATCGACCTGCTGCATTTCTGGAAGTCTCAGGGGCTTGATGTGCTTAAACGGTTGCAGGGCGGAGATGGCACATGATCGACGCCCATCATCACCTCTGGGACCTGGCCACGGTTCATTACCCCTGGCTGATGGCCAAAGGGGTCGAGCGGTTCTTCGGCAATCCCTCTCCGATCCAACGCGACTATCTGTTGGGCGACTTTCGAGCGGATGCAGCCGCGCATGGGGTCTTGGCCTCGGTTCACATACAAGTCGGTGCTGCAGACGGGTTGGCCGAGGCCAAATGGGTTCAATCCGTGGCTGATACCACACCAGACTGGCCTATGGCGCAGGTGGTGTTTTGTGACCTGACCGCGCCAGATCTGGACGCGCAACTGGATGCATTTCAAACGCTATCGACGGTCAGAGGTGTCCGTCAAATCGTTGGGCGCGCACCCGGCGAAGACGCGTTGACAGGCACCAACGATCTGTTGGACAACCCACGCTTTCTAGACGGGCTGCGTTTGGTTGGGCAACGAAATTTGTCATTTGACCTGCAACTTATCCCTGAGTTGATGGACCAGACCGCACATGTTTTGGAGCAGGCACCGGACACGAAAATCGCCCTGTGTCATGCAGGCAGTCCACATGATCGTACACGCGAAGGGCTTGTAGACTGGTCAACCAAATTGCACAGCCTGTCGGCTTTGCCCCAGGTCACCTGCAAGCTGTCAGGGCTGGGGATGTTCCAGCACAATTGGACAGTCGATGATGTCCGACCAATTATCGAAACCTGTTTGGACCAGTTTGGCCCTGACCGCTGCATGTTCGGATCGAACTTCCCGGTCGACAGCCTGTATTCCGACTATGCCACAGTGTTTCACGCCCACCGGGCAATCGTCCCGCAAGAGATGCATAATATGGTCTTCGAAGATACAGCTTCGACATTCTATGAACTCTTAGCTTAGCGTCCTGACGCTAAGCTAAAGCTGCTCTGCCAGTTGATGCATTTCCTTGGCCAAAAGCTGCGCGTCTTTGTCAAACGGGTGCTTTTTGTTGGTCACCAAATATTCGCGCAGCACGGGGATATCGACCGGCGGATCGACAAAGACCAACTCATCGGACCAACTCATATGGGCCACCAATCTCTCATGTATGGTGGCGACGTTTTGCGTGCCCGCAATATAGCTGGGAAGCACCACAAAGCTTGGCAAGGACGCGGCGACGCGAACATTTTCGGTCTGCCCTTCCAGCCATCGCTCAAAATGGCTTTTGCCATTCTGCAAAAAGAAATTGGTCACGATCATGGAGGAGGCAAAGAAATCCTCAGCGGCAAAGCCGGTTTTAAGCGCCTCATTTTCCTTCCAAAGCACGCATTTAAAGTGGTCATCCAATAGCGGCTCGGCGTTGTAACCTTCCTCAATAGAAAAGTCGGGACCGATCAAGAAATCGACAACACCGCTTTTGAACTGGCGAATGGCTTCGCGCGTATAGGGCATCACCGACAGGGACACATGCGGCGCGATTTTTTCCAGGTGTTTCGAGAGCGCCGACAGAAAAACGGCAGAAATATAGTCTGACGCGATGATCGTAAAACAGCGGTTCAACGTTGCCAGATTGCTGGTCGCCCGCATCCGGGCCAGTGCCCGCAATTGCGTCACCACATCAGGAATCTGTTGTTCCAGCACGCGGCCAAACGCGGTGGAGACCATCGATTGGCCGTCATAGAAAAACAGATCATCGTCAAAATGCTGGCGGGCACGTTTCAATGCGCCGCTCATGGCGGATTGGGTCAGGTTCAGCTCTTCGGCGGCGGCAGTCACGCTCCTGCGCCGCATCAGCGCTTCGATGGCGACCAGCAGGTTAAGGTCAAGTTTTTCGAGATGCATAAGGACATCGATAGCATCAATGGCTGTAAGTTTCATTATCAATTTTGCTGATTGCACATTGCGGCTTAGCATTATGGCGGGTCAATTCTGCGGCCCGCATGGGAGGATACTATGAAAAAACGCGCTGTCTGCGCAGCGGCCTTGTTGGCCTGCGCTTCTGCGGCTTCTGCCGAGAATTTCAACGTGACGATCGCAGCCGGGCATCCGCCCGTCTTTCGCTGGGTCAAGCAATTCCCAGAAGCATTCCTGCCAAGTGCAACAGCCGCGCTTGAACAGCTGGGCCATGGCCTGACAGCGTCGGAACAATATGGTGGTGCGATTGCCGGCGTGGGCGAAGAGCTTGAGGCGGTCGAGGCCGGGCTTGCTGAACTTGGCGTATGTTCCTCGCTTTTTGATCCGGCAAAACTCGCCGTGCAAAACGTCACCTATTACACCCCGTTTGTCAGTGATGACGTGCGATTGGTCACGGATGTGATCCATGATTTGCACCGCAACGACCCGCGGATGACCGAGGCTTATACCGAAAACAACGTTGTTTATATCGGGTCGCCGACCGCGATTGATGATTACCTTCTGATGACCAACTTTCCCGTCGAAAGCCTGGCCGATCTGGAGGGGCGCAAAATTGCGGCCCCCGGCCCGGCGATCAACTGGCTGTCGGGCACCGGTGCGGTAGGCGTGCAAGGCAACCTGACAACCTACTATAACGAATTGCAAACCGGAGTGTATGACGGCGTCATTGTCTTTGCCTCAGCGGCATTTCCAGGCAAACTGTTCGAAGTCGCGCCGCATATCACCCAATTTGGTCTGGGTGCCCAATTTGCCGGTGCCATTTGCGCCAACAAGGATTGGTGGGACGGGTTGGATGCCGATGTTCAGGCCGCCTTTACCGGGGCTGCGGATGACGCGATGGATTGGTATCTCTCCGACCTCGAAGGGTTTGTGACCCTGGCCTATTCCAAAATGCAGGACGCCGGAGCCACCGTCACCGCCGCAAGCGATGAGATGCGTGCGGCCTGGGCCAATGGCATGGACAATGCCGCCGCGACATGGGCGGCAAACCTCGATGGCCAGGGCAAGGGCGGCAGCGATATCATGACGCTTTACATGGACAGGATGCGCGCAGCTGGCGCGACCCCGTTGCGCAATTGGGACCAAGAGTAAGTGCGCCTGTTCTCACGGGCCCTCCGCCTGCTTGATTGGGCCACGCAGGGGGCAAACATTTTAGGCTCAGCGCTGATCATCGGCCTTGTCGTGATTATCTGCGTTGACGTGCTCGGGCGTGAAACCCTGGGCACCCCCCTGCCAGGTGTGCCCGAAATGGTGTCCTTATCGATTGTTGCGATCGTGTTTCTGCAAGTCCCACAGGCCTTCAAATCTGGCCGCCTGACGCGTTCGGACGGGTTGATCAACTGGTTGCATCAGAACAGCCCAACATTGGCGCGCCGTTTGGAAACCGGGTTCGAGCTTTTGGGCGCGCTCGTCATAGGCACGTTGATCTATGCGCATTGGCCGATCCTCATTCGCTCCATTCAGCGCGGGGATTTCGTCGGCTCTGTCGGCAATGTGACCTTTCCGACCTGGCCGGTGAAGCTGGCCATTCTCACGGGGGCGGTGCTTTTGCTGCTTCAGTTTCTGGCTCGCCCCCTGCGGCGCGCGATGGAGGAGGCGCGATGACCCCCTTTGACATCGGCATTCTCAGCCTGCTTGCGATGGGCGGACTGGCAATCTGCGGGCTCTACATCCCCATCGCCTTGATCCTGTGTTCCTTTGTCGGCGTCTGGGCCATCAAGGGCAACGCGCTGCTGGCGGCAAAAATGCTGGGGTTGGCGGCGAATGACGCGATTTCCAGCTATTTTTTTGGCGTCGTGCCGGTCTTTGTCCTGATGGGCTTTCTCGTCTCTGAAAGCGGCATGGGCCGCGATGCTTTTGACGTCGCAAATGCCATGTTCAAGCGCATCAAAGGCGGTCTGGGTGTTGGCACGATTGCAGCCAATACGATTTTCGCGGCAATCACAGGAATTTCCATCGCATCCGCCGCCGTTTTCACCAAGATCGCGGTGCCTGAGCTGCGGCGGCATGGCTATGAAACCCGCTTTTCCGTGGGCCTCGTGGCAGGCAGCTCGGTGCTTGGCATGCTGATCCCACCGTCTCTGCTGCTGATCCTTTACGGATTGTTGACCGAGCAAAGTATCGGAGACCTCTTTCTGGCAGGGCTCGGTCCGGGGCTGGTTCTGGCCGTGCTTTTTGGGCTCGGCACGATCCTGATGGCGATCTATTCGCCCGGCTTTGTCGGTCGTAATCTTGGCGATACCGGCGAGACCTATTCAGGGACCGAGCTGCTCAACAAAGGCCTGCCCATCGTTGTCTTGATCAGTCTTGTTCTGGGAGGGATCTATGCCGGATTCTTTACCCCTGTTGAGGCGGGAGCAATCGGAACCGCCGGGGCTTTCCTGATCGGTATCTTGAAACGACGCTTGTCTCTGTCTGCTTTGTGGCGCGTGCTGGTTGAAACCGGCATGATCACGGCGGCCATCTGTTTTTTGCTGATCGCCGCGCAAATGTATTCCCGCATGCTGGCCTTTTCGGGGGTGCCTGCCGGCTTTGGGGCTTATGTTGCGTCCGCTGATCTGACCATCTTGGGCATACTCCTGTTATATTGCCTTGTGGTGATCCTCTTGGGGATGATCCTCGACAGTGGCTCGATCATGCTGATCCTGGTGCCGTTGATGTTGCCGGTCGTGACAGCCCTGAATGTCGATCTGGTCTGGTTCGGCATCATCACCGTTATTGCGGTGGAAATCGGGCTACTCACCCCGCCATTTGGCATATCGGTCTATGTCATCAAAGCTTCTCTGGATGATCCGGAAATCGCGCTCAAGGACATTTTCATCGGGGCTGCGCCCTTTGCCTTGATGATGGTTGTCTGCCTCGCTCTGGTCATCCTGTTCCCGCCCCTCGCAACTGGCCTTTTGGGCCGATAGGAAATGCCATGAAACTTGTCGACCTCGCGCGCCCGTTGGAAAACACGGATTATGCCGACCCCCCCGGTCTGGGCCCTCAGATCACCTATATGAACCACGAGCAAACCGCGGATCAGCTACTTGGTTTTTTCCCAGGTGTCTCGCGTGATCAATTGCCCGGAGGCGAAGGCTGGGCCGTCGAAAGCGTGACCCTATCCACGCATAACGGCACCCATCTGGATGCGCCCTATCACTTTCACTCGACCATGGATGGCGGAAAGCGCGCCATCACGATAGACGAAGTGCCGCTGGAATGGTGCTGGGGCACGGGGGTCAAGCTCGACTTTCGCCATTTCGACGATGGTTATGTCGCCACGCCCGAGGATGTGGAACAAGAGCTGAATCGCATCGGACATGCGCTGTCACCCGGTGATATCGTGTTGGTGAACACCGCGGCAGGCGCGGCCTATGGCGAACCTCATTACGTGGCCACCGGATGCGGGATCGGGCGCGCGGCAACGAATTACCTGTCCGAACGCGGTGTGAAGATAACGGGCACGGATGCCTGGAGCTGGGATGCGCCCTTTGTTCACACGGCCCGGCGGGTGGCAGAAACCGGTGATGCCTCCCTGATCTGGGAAGGACACCGCGCCGGGATCGACCGTTTGTATATGCATATGGAAAAACTGGGAAATCTGGAAAGCCTGCCCAGCACAGGTTTTGAGGTTATTTGCTTTCCCGTCAGCATCAAGGCCGCAAGCGCCGGATGGTGTCGGCCAGTTGCCGTGCTGAAGGACTGACCATGGCCAAAACCATCATTACCTGCGCCGTCACGGGCGGCATTGCCACGCCAACCATGTCGGACGCCCTGCCAGTCACACCCGAAAGCATCGGTGCCTCGGCCAAAGAGGCCGCCGATGCGGGCGCGGCCATTTTGCACCTGCATACGCGCAATCCTAAAAATGGTGCGCCGTCAGGTGCTGTCGAACATTTCGAGCCCTTCTTGCTTTTGCTGTTTTCGCAAACCAATGCCGTCCTGAACCTGACCACCGGCGGCTCTCCGGACATGTCCGTTAAGGATCGGCTGAAGGCGGCGCAGCATTACCAACCCGAGATGTGTTCGCTTAATATGGGCTCGATCAACTTTGCGCTGCACCCGCTGGCGGATCGCTACACAGACTGGAAAGAGGATTGGGAAGAACCTTATTTGCGCGGCACCGAAGACAATGTTTTTCGCAACACGTTCAAAGACATCCGCGAGATTGCCACGCTCCTGAACCCCACAGGTGTTCGTTATGAACATGAATGTTACGATGTCGGCCATCTCTACAATCTGAAATTCTGCCTTGATCAGGGCCTCTTTCAGGCTCCGATCTTTATTCAGTTTGTCATGGGGGTGCTGGGCGGCATAGGGGCGGATGTCGACCAATTGCTCCATCTCAAACTAACCGCTGACCGGCTGTTTGGCTCTTCTTATCAATGGTCGGTTCTGGCGGCTGGCAGCCAGCAGATGCGCCTGGCCGCGGTGGCGGCGCAAATGGGCGGGCATGTACGCGTCGGGCTCGAGGATTCCCTGTTCATCGAACGTGGAAAACTGGCGCGATCAAACGCAGAGCAAGTCGACAAAATCCGCAAAATCCTGGAACTCCAGGGCAATCAAATCGCCTCCCCCGACGAGGCCCGGGCGATCCTGGGTCTCAAGGGCAAAGCCAAAACCCGGATCGGAGCAGAGGCATGACCCAAATCGTTACCCGCGCGGCATCCAAACCCGAATTGGCCACCATGCCCCCTTTTCCAAAACCGGTTATCACACCGGGCGAACCCATCCGCTTTGCCTATGAGGTTATGGCCGAACCGGGGCCTGGTCAGTCCAAACGCGGGGTGATCATCAGCCCGCGCGCCGATTACAGCTCGTGGGAGGTGCTTTGCGACGAAGGCACGGCCATGGGCGGCGATGATGCAGCGCCATCACCTTTGGGTTACCTGATCATGGGGGTGGCCTTTTGTTTGCTGACGCATATCCAGGGCTACCTTCACAAAGCCCCCATGCAGATCGACAAGATCAAGGTCGAGATCCGCGCCGAATATGGCACCCTGCCCCCAGAGCCGGATCAGGGTCAGCAGGGCGCGGGCCTGTGCGACGCCTACACCGCTCATGTGATCATAGACAGCCCTGAACCACAGGAAAAACTGGAAAACCTGATCCGGGTTTGTCGCGATGCCTGCATGGCGATTGCCACTGTCGCCACAGCGGTGCCGACCAGCACGCGTGTTTTCATCAATGGAACAGAGAATGGGGTTGAGGTCTGAATGAGACTTGTCACACTCGCAAACGAGACCCGCGATGGGCACCTTCATGTGGTCAGCCAGGATGGCAAACGTGCCCTGCCGGTTAACGCCGCCAAAACGCTACAAGAGGCGATGGAAAGCTGGGACGCAATCCTTCCCGACCTCCAAACCCTGTCTTCCGAAGTCGAAGACAGCGGTGAACCTTTTGCGCCAAACCAGGCCCTGGCCCCTTTTCCGCGTGCGGTTCAATGGCTGGATGGGTCCGCCTTTGAGACCCATGCGCTTTTGATCCAACAGGCTTGGGGCATGCCGGTGACGGGCCTGCCCGACCGCCCATTGATGTATCAGGGCCTGTCTGACCGTTTCCTTGCTCCGACACAAACCGCCATCTTCCCCTCTGCTGAGGACGGCATCGACTTTGAAGGTGAATTCGGCGTGATCCTGGGGGACGTTCCCATGGGCACATCTGCAAAGGACGCTCTTCGATATGTCCGCCTCATCGTCCTGATCAATGATTGGAGCCTGCGCGCCCTTGGCCCCATTGAAATGGCCACCGGGTTTGGTTGGCTGCAATGCAAGCCTGCCTGCTCAATCGCACCTTTTGCGGTCACCCCGGATGAGCTGGGCAGCGCATGGCGTGACGGTCGGGTTGGCCTGTCGCTCAACATCCACCGCAATGGCCAGGCGTTCGGGAAAGCAAATGGCGCGCAAATGAAATTCGGTTTTGACGAGCTGATCGCCCATGCTGCCTATTCCCGCGATTTGCCCGCCGGAACGATCCTTGGCTCTGGGACAGTGGCCAATGTGAACTATGCTGAGGTGGGTTCTAGTTGCATCGCCGAGCGCCGCGCCATCGAACTGATCGAAACCGGAACCAGCGAAACGCCATTTCTGACCGAGGGCGACCGCGTCACGATGTCGGCCCAGGGACCGGAGGGCAACGATATTTTCGGCGCGATCGACCAGAGTATTCAACTGGTAAAGGCTACCGGGGCCTAGTCACCTGGAACTGAAATCCGCAACATAGACAATTCGTAACCACACAGGTTCGCGCCCGGCACCGAGGGTGGGCGCGAATAAGCTTGGCAATCGGGTTTCGGCATCAAATTGCGGTGCAGCTTGTTGAAACGTTGAGACGAATTCGCGCCCGCCCTGGGGGCGGGGTCGGGCGCGAACCGGATCGCAAGCGATCCGGGAACATCTTTCTATGACAAGGATTTCGGTTCCGGGTGACTAGGGTCAGGACCCGGTGGCAGCACCCCGCCACCGGGCTTTGTTGACAAATCCCAACAGCTACTCGATCGGCAAAGCCGCCACAAACCCTGCCATTTCGTCCAGATCCTCGCGGCTGATCGGGCAGGCGGCGTTTTGTGACATGGAGAAATTGGCCTCGCTTTTCATCGCCTCGGCGATCTCTGCGGCGCTCAGGCCTTTGCAGCTTTCGGGCAGGGCGCGGGCGATGCCGATTTCGCGCATGAATGCGGCAAAGACCCCGGGCAAGGCCGCGGCCTCCTCAGCGCCGCCCATCGCCAGGGATGCGGCGGCATAAAGATCCGCCCCCTCAGCGCGCTGGACCAGCCAAGGCAAGGACACTTCAAGCGCCAGCCCCGTGGCGCGCCCATGATGGATCGGGGCCAAGGAGCCAAGCGCATGGCTGATATTATGGCCCATATGCGTATTGCAATTATGCAGGGCCAAACCAGCCAGCATGCTGGCCCACAAGACGCGGCCTCGCACCTCGATATCGCTGCCATCCGCCACGGCGCGCGGCAGATCCTTGGACAGGATGCGCAGAGCCTCCAACCCATAAAGCACGCCTGCCGGGCTGGTGCTCTTGGCGGTTGCGCCTTCTAAGGCGTGGGCCACGGCGTCGATCCCGGTCCAGGCGGTCAAGAAAGGCGGCAAGCTCAGTGTCAGTTCCGGGTCCAGCACCGCCTGGGCAAAAGCCAGCTCTTCGCCCCAATACCAATTCTTGACGCCCTCCGGGGTGGAAACGATCGAGGTGCGCGTGACCTCGGACCCGGTGCCAGCGGTTGTGGGGATCGCAATGGAGGGCAGCCGATCCCCGGGCAAGGGTTTGGCCGCCAAAGCGTAATAGCGCGCCGGTTTGTCCGCCTTGGCAATGGTCGCCACCAATTTGGCTGTGTCCATCGCAGCGCCGCCGCCCAAGCCAATGACACAACGCGCCCCGGCATCCCGGGCACGGGCGCATAGATCGTCAACAAGAGTTTCCTTGGGCTCGCCCGCAACCTCAGCCGCGACCACATAATCGATCCCCCCGGCATCCAGCCCTGCGGTCAGCTTGTCCACGACACCAAACTCCACCAGTGCAGCGTCGCAAACCACCAACACAGGGCCGCCGCCCAGACCTGCCACCAGATCCGCCACTTTTTTGATACGCCCTGCCCCGAAGGTCACCGGTGGCGTCTTGCCCATGTTGAAAGTCTGCATAGCGTCCCCCCTTATAACGTCCTGAAAAAGTCTTGTTCGGGTATTTGTGTCGCCCAGCTTGGCCAGAAACACGCCCGTCTGCGACAACAGTTGTCGCGATCCACGCAACGCACCAGCGCAATCAGATCAAAACGCACAAGACGTTACGTAACAAGGGTTTTCCTCTTAGGGTCAGGAGCTAACGCTAAAACCCGCCTGCCTGAACAAACAACGTCAGGCTGAGCCAAAGGACCAGGCCGCCGACCAGCACCTGCACCACCGGCACCACCAGTTGCAGCGTGCCGAACCGGCCTGCCGACAAAAAAGTCATGGTCCGCGCGGCCACGCTGGATACGGCCACCACGCTGGTAAACAGCGCCGTGCCCAGCCCCATGATCATCGCCGCCGCCGCGCCGATCCAAAACAGCTGCATTTGCCAGGCAATGACCAGCAGGAAAATCGCCCCGGTACAGGGGCGGATGGCGATACTGCCCACCAGGGCAACCGTGTCCCGCCAGGATGTCAGATTGCTGACCTGGGCCAGCGTCGGGCCATGCGCATGACCGCAGTCACACGACTCATCCGGGTCGGCAAACATCCGAAAGGACCCGCCGGTATCGCCGCCCTGCCCGCCTGAATTTTGCGTGAATTCCTGCGCCAGTCGCAATCCGAATTGCGGCATGAACGCTTCGGAATGTGCCCCCACGGCTTCCAACGATACCGGGGCGCTTGCCTCCTTTGGCGCAGATTTCAACTGGCCGTGCAACAATCGCGCCCCGCGCCAGATCAGAAACCCGCCAACCGCCGCAATCGCCAAATAGCTGGCTGGGGCCAGAATGGTTTCGGCCAGATTGGTTATGCTGCGGGCCGAGACATCCAGCAGCCAGAACCCACCATAAACGATGATTATCGCCCAGATCGATTGCGCAAGGCTCGACACCACCGACAGCGACAAAAGCCGCCGCGCGCTGACCGAGGTGCTCAGACCAACGCCGCCAATCAACGCCTTGCCATGGCCGGGCCCCACCGCATGGAAAAACCCATAGGCCCCCGCCGCCGCGAACAGGGCCACCATGGCCCCCAGATCTCCGGCACGAATGGCGCGAATAGCCCCGGCCATCTGGCCCTGAACCGCGCGCTGGTTGTCCCGTGCCCATTGCACAACCGCCTGTGCATCAACCAGCGCATAGACCGCCAAACCGGCCCCGACCAAGACCAAAAGCACCAGGATCAATCGCATGTGACGCTAATCCTATCCGCAAAAAAGGACCCGACATTTTCAATATCCGACGTTTCCTCGCGGCTGAGCTTGGCCAGCACGTCGAGCAAGGCGCGATCCTGACTGTTTGGGTCAAACAAGGCGACCTTGGCCGTGCACCCTTCGGCCGCGCCAATCAGCTTTGGCGCTTCTGTCAGGCTGAAATCAAAGAAATAGGTGGATTCATAGAACGCCACCTCAATCGCGCCCCCGGACGCGGAAATCGGCGTTTCAAGACGGCGGGTAAAGCGCATGTGCAGCCGTCCATCGACAACATCGACGCGGGTGTTTTCTGGCCAGGCCAAAACCTGCATGGCCCCGCCCGCGCCCAAATGGGCCGAGCCATCAAAATCCGGGGGAAATTCGGAAAGACGCCTCTGCAACTCCTGACGGTCAGCCTCATCCAGGCCGCCATCAGCGTTCAGCATCATCTCATTTTCGGCCAACATGTAGAGCGTTTCAAACGGATCATAAATCCAGGTGATTTCCAACGCTTCCAACTGCCGGTCCGGCCCAAAGCGGAAATCGACCCCACCGTCAATGAACACATGCGGATGGGCCAAGGCGGGGGTTGAAAACCCAACCGCCGCCGCCAGGGTGGCAAGCGCGAAACAGCAATGTTTGGTGATCCGGCCCAAAGCCGCCCCAAATGATATGCCTGTCCGCGCCTGCTGATTCATCAGGGCTGATATGGCAAAGACGAATGGTGCAGCACAATGCGCAGCACGCCGTCCTTGTCCTTTTTGTAGCCAAAGCTTTTGTCGACTTGGGTCATTGCACCCTCAGCATTAAAGAGCTTGAAACCGCCCGCCCACAACGCGATGTCACCATCGATAAAGCTGGTCGCCGTGATGTGTTCCCACTTGAGCCAGCCCAATCGTCCGAAACCTTGGTCATTGGGATATGCTGGCTCTTCGCCAATATAATACGCCAATGCGCCCTCAAAAGTCGGCCGGAATGTTTGGTCACCGCTTGCTAGTGTTGGTTTAAACAGAACAGGGCCCAGATCAAAGCCGTAAACCTCGGTCAGAAACTTTTTGGCAGTGTCTCGGGCCGCGTCAATGCCGCTCTCTTTGTCGGCTTTTGAAATTGAAACCAACCCAGCTCCCCAAGTTTCGCGGGCTGCCGTCATCTCTGCTTCGGTAATGGGCATTGTCGTGTCCTTTCCAGTTTTGAGCGCGTTGACAGGCTATTTGGCGTCAACCGCTCCTTTAGGCAAGGCGTGCTGGCGATAACAGTTGGCGAAAATCGATTTTTCTCGCCTAATTATAGATAATTTCAGTGATTTTATCGGAAAAATGGCAAAGGCACTCCTTGTCCCTCATTTGGGTCAGACTTAGACAGAGTTATATAATAACAAAATCCCATCACAAGAACGGCCCGCTTATCCGGCAGAATTCCGCCCTTGGCCGCTCACGCCTCTAGAATCTCTGCGACCAAGGCGATCCAAAGCTCGGAGACCACCGGGACAAGCGCATCTGGAAAATCATAGTCCGGATTGTGCAATTGCGGCTGATCAATCCCCGAGCCGATGAAAAGCAGCGCTGCCTGCGCGCCATCTTCGCCAAAGCGTCCAAAATCTTCGGACCAGCGCATGGGGGCCTGCAGCTCCCCCTGCACCTTGGCCAGTGCCGCCTCAGCCTCTGAGATCATCACCGCCATCCGCGCATTGATCACCGAACGCTGGGTGACCCGCAGTTCGCCCAAAGCCGGGGCAATACCGAAACAGGCCTCGCCAGATCCGATCTGCCCCAAGCTTCTCCAGCTCCGCCACCATCCTCGCTGCCGTGGCGCTTTCTTCCCCCGAGATTTCCGGGCGGCGATGCAGTTCGTGGCGCAGCTGAATGAGGTAGTTGATCTGATCTGAGGTTAATTTTGGCATCGAGCGGTCCCGGTCACTGCGCACCTCGCAGCCTAGGATCTGGTGCGCGTGATCCGCAAGACCCTGGAGAGACCGAGGGTCGGGCGCGAACCGGATCGCCAGCGATCCGGGATAAGGGGTTTGCTCTGGCGCATATCTAACCAACCAGCGATCTCCACCCCTGCACATAATCTACAACACGCGTGATTTGCCGACTCAGCCCAACCGCGCTAGTTTGCACAACATCCTGCGGTCCCCGACACCATGAGAGGCAAATATATGACCAAATTTACGCATCTCATCAAACTCAGTGTCGGCTCGGAAAGCGTGGACACGCTGGAGGACTGGCAAAGGCAACGCGCCGCCGAGCTACCAGATGGCCTGCCCCGCCATGTCACCCGCATGTGGCCCAAACGCGAGGCCGAGATCCTCGCCGGTGGCTCGATCTATTGGGTGATCAAGGGCGTGATCCAATGCCGCCAACGCGTCTTGCGATTGGACGAGGTCATCGGCGAAGACGGCATTCGCCGCTGCGCCATCATCCTCGACCCCGAGATCATTCGCACCACCACCGCCCAACGTCGTCCCTTTCAGGGCTGGCGTTACCTCTCGCCCGCTGACGCCCCTCCCGATCTCAGCAGCTCGACTCGACAAGAAGAGCCCCTGCCCGCCGAACTGGCCGGAGCCTTGGCCGAGATTGGGGTGATCTAGAGCTCATCTTTGTTCCGCGTCAAAGCCCGCCAGCCCCAAACCCTCTAAAATACCGCGTGGAAACACGCTTTGGAGAGGAAAGAGGGGAAGCATGAAACGCTTTTTGATGGGGGCCGTGCTGAGCATGGCGGCGACACTGGCGCAGGCAGATGAGTTGATCGGCAGCTATGTCGCCTATATCGGGCAGGATGATCTCTATAACTCCCGCGGTGCGCGGCTGACCGAGCCATGGCAAGTGCTACGTCAGGACCGCGCCAATTACCACCGCTTTGGCATCAGCCAGGCGGGTGATGAATGGGATCCGTTCTTTGGCAGCATGGAAAATCGCGGCATTATGGAGCGGATGATCATGAATGGCTCGATCGAACCCTCTGCTGCGCGCATTCTGGTCAATGGCGGGGCGACGGTCTTTGTGCGTATCTACGGCAGCGGCGGGCGCGGTCGATATGTGAATGTGCGCGTGGTGCGCTGAACCTAGCCGCGCCCCTTGCCGCGTAGCAGGTACCAAAGACAGGCCGGGATCTCGCGTAGCCAGGATTTAACCACACGGTGCCAGGCTGTCCCGGCCATTGCGGGGCAGTTCGCGCGTGCCTTGATGCCCAGACGCCGCGCCACCAACTTGGCACGGGGGGCGTGATAGCGGTCGGTCACGATGACGGCGGCTTCAAACCCGTTCGCAGCCATCATCGCCTTGGAAAATCTCAGGTTTTCCTCGGTGGTGGTGGCTTGATCTTCTTGCAGGATTGCCGGTGCCGGCACCCCAGCCTCTCGACATAGGCGCGCGATCACCTCCGCCTCGCTCGGAGGATGCTGCCCAAGCCCGCCAGAGCCAATAATCACCCCAACCTCACCCGCCTGCCACAGCGCGACGGCGTGCAAGGCGCGGCGGCGCAAGGTCGGCGAGGGCTGACCATCGGGCCAAACCGCTGCCCCAAGCACAATGGCCACCGGCCGCTTATTCAAATCCTCTTCCATATCCGCAGATAAACACAGCATCTGTGCATTGCCCATCCTCACCCTAGCAATCTGCGCGGACCGGGTTAGGTTAGCGCTCAAAGGAAAGGGAAACGCAGATGACCGAAGAGTATACCCCACCCAAGGTCTGGACCTGGGACAAGGAAAATGGCGGCCAATGGGCGTCGCTGAACCGCCCCATCGCCGGGGCCACCCATGACAAAGAGCTGCCCCGTGGTGAGCACAAGCTGCAACTACACTCGCTGGCCACGCCAAATGGCGTCAAAGTCACTGTGATGCTCGAAGAGCTGCTCGAGGCTGGTCATGACGCGGAATATGATGCCTGGCTGATCAATATTGGCGAAGGCGACCAGTTCGGCTCGGGCTTTGTGGATGTCAATCCAAACTCCAAGATCCCGGCCCTGTTGGATTATTCCGGTGACGAACCGGTGCGCGTCTTTGAAAGCGCGGCGATCCTGATGCATCTGGCTGAAAAGTTTGGTGCCTTTCTGGGCAAGCCGGAAAACCGCGCCGAAATGCTCAGCTGGCTGTTCTGGCAGATGGGCAGCGCGCCTTATCTGGGCGGCGGTTTTGGCCATTTCTACGCCTATGCGCCCTACCCGATGGAATACCCGATCAACCGCTTTGCGATGGAAGTGAAGCGTCAGCTGGATGTGTTGGACAAGCAGCTGGCCAAGAACACGTTCATCTCGGGCGACGAGTATACCATTGCCGATATCGCGATCTTCCCATGGTATGGCAATCTGGTGATCGGCAACCAGTATAATGCGGCAGAGTTCCTGCAGGTTCACGAATACGAAAACGTGATCCGCTGGGCCAATGAGATTGCGGCGCGCCCGGCCGTGCAGCGGGGCCGGATGGTCAATAAGAGCTGGGGTGAAGAGCACGAACAGCTGCGCGAGCGTCACTCGGCGGCAGATTTCGATGCCCTGAAGGAAAAGGCACCTGCAGAGTAACGGGCAAAGATCCTGTTGGGAAAATTCCGTCAACGGAGTTGCCGGGGGCTTTGCCCCCGGACCCCCAGGATATTTTTAGCCCAAAGAAACCTAGGGGCAGGTGGTTCCGCTCAGACGCTCAGTTTATCGCGCAAGGCGTCCAAGGCGACGCGATCTGCGCCTTCTGGTTTTGCAACCCGGCTTCGGAACAGGGTCGCTTGTGAGCGCAGAACCGGCTCTTCCTCAAGGATCTTGAGGTGGTTGGCGCGCAGGGTTTCACCGGATGAGGTGATGTCAGCCACCGCTTCCGAGGTCAGATTCTTGATCGTGCCTTCGGTTGCGCCCTGGCTGTCCACCAATTGGTAATCGGCCACACCCGCGTGATGCAGATATTGCCGCACCAGGCGGTGGTATTTCGTAGCAATGCGCATGCGGAATCCATGGACCTCGCGAAACGCTGCCGCCGCCGCATCGAGATCATCCAGCGTGTTCACATCCACCCAGCAATTGGGCACCGCCAGGATCAGGTCGGCATGGCCAAAGCCGAGCTCGGCCAGGGGTTCAACCTTTTGATCCCATTGCACCAGCTTTTCCTGGATCAGATCCATACCGGTCACACCCAGATGGATATGGCCCGCCGCCAGCTCACGCGGGATTTCCCCAGCTGAGAGCAGCACCAGTTCGACCCCATCGACCCCGTCAACAGCCCCGGCATATTCGCGATCCGACCCGGTGCGTTTCAACCCGACACCGCGCGCGCCAAACCAGTCAAAGGTCTTTTCCATCAGCCGCCCCTTGGACGGCACCCCCAGTTTGAGGCTCATGACCGCCCCTCCAGATCAAGCAGAACACCCGGGCGGATCACCCCGCCAACAGCCGGAATTTCCCGGCCCTGCCCCAGATGGCGGGTCAGAGCGTCATAGCGCCCGCCCGTCGCCACCGGCGGCGTTCCCAATTGGTTGGACAGGAAGCCAAAGACAAACCCGTCATAATATTCCATCGAGCTGCGGCCATAGCTGGCCTCGAAATCAAGCTGCTCAACCGCCACATCCCGCGCCGCCAAAGCCTCGCAGCGGCGGGCAAAGCGTTCGACCGCGCCGGAAATGGCGGGCAGATCGACGGCGATGTCGCGCAGATGTTCCAGGGCAAAACTGCAAGTCTCGCTGACTTTGAGGATCGCCTCAATCAGTTCCACCTGGCTTTTGGACAGATGTGGTTCCTCGGCGTCGGCGCGCAGAACCGCGATACGCTCGGCGATTTCCGCCTCCGAGCGCAGGCCGATCTGCGGCCCGCGATCCGCCATCGGATCCGCCGAGGCCAGCAAAGCCGCGCGCGAGGGCGGCACCGGGGCACGGCCCGAAAACCGATCCAGCAAGGCGCGGAACCGGCGCGGGCGCCAGATATGGCGCATCAACGCCTTGCGCCGCCGCTCGGACGTGTCCAGCCCTTGCACAGCGGCTGTCAGAATGCCGATATCGCCGGTCACAGCGCGCAAGCCATGCGGGGCCAGCACCTGTTGGAACAGGGCAAAGACCTCGGCATCGGCGGCCTCCGGATCTTCGCGGTCAAAGACCTCATAGCCGACTTGAACATATTCCGAGGCGCGTTCAGGATGCTCTTCCTGACGCCGAAACACCGCGCCGCTATAGGTATAGCGCGCCGGTTCTGCCCCCTCTTCCATATGTTTCTGCACCACCGGCACGGTAAAATCCGGGCGCAGCATCACCTCGCCCCGCGCCGGGTCCGAAGACATATAGGCGCGGGTGCGCACGTCTTCGCCATAAAGGTCAAGGAATATCTCAGCCGGAAGCAGGATGTCGCAATCGACCACCTCCGCCCCCGCCGCCTCAAAACTCGCGCGCAATGCGGCGGCCTTGGCGTTGATCTGTTTCAGGCTCATGCGTGCAGGTCCAGGATCTCGCGCACCTTGGCGACCAGATCGCCACGCGGCACTTCGTATTGGCTGGGGCGCTCTTTCCATTCCTCCAGCGTGGCATTCTCAGCAATCTGAGCGCCAAGGATCAGGTCCTTGATCTGCACCACCCCATTGGCATGTTCATCGCCGCCTTCGATCACCGCAACCGGGCTTTGGCGTTTATCTGCGTATTTCAGCTGATTGCCAAAATTCTTGGGGTTGCCAAGGTAAACCTCGGCGCGAATGCCGGCATTGCGCAGCTCGGCCACCATGCTCTGGTAATCGGCCATGCGGTCCTTATCCATCACGGTCACAACAACCGGCCCGGTGACCTTGCCACCAATACGGCCCTTTTCGCGCAGGGCCGCCAGCAGACGGTCAACACCAATCGAAACACCCGTCGCAGGCACCGCCTGCCCGGTAAAGCGCTTGACCAGATCGTCATAACGCCCGCCCCCCGAGACCGAGCCAAACTGACGTTTGCGCCCCTTCTCATCGAGGATTTCAAAGGTCAGCTCGGCCTCAAACACCGGCCCGGTGTAATAGCCCAGCCCGCGCACGACACTCGGATCGATCTCGATCCTGTCCGACCCGTAATTCTGGGCGGCCAAAAGATTTCCAATCTTTTCCAGCTCGGCGACGCCTTCCGCGCCAATGGCGGATGATCCAATTGCGTCGCGCAAATTGGCAAAGGTCTTGGCGACATCGGCATCTTTCGAGGTCAAAAACGCAATCACCGGCTCTGCCTGATCTTCGCTCAGCCCGACACCGTCGATGTAAGCGCCCGAAGCATCCAACCGTCCCTTGCCGAGCAGCTCGCGCACACCGGCCTCTCCGACCTTGTCAAACTTGTCGATGGTGCGCAGCACGTCGGCGGCCTGGGCCTCGTCGGTAACGCCCATCGCCTCCAACACGCCATTCAGAACCTTGCGGTTGTTGACCCGCACGACATAGTCACCGCGTGGAATACCCACGCGCTCCAACGTATCCGACAGCATCGCGCAGATTTCCGCATCGGCGGCGACATTGGCCGCGCCAACCGTATCCGCATCACATTGATAAAACTGACGATAGCGCCCCGGCCCCGGCTTTTCATTGCGCCAGACCGGCCCCATCGCATAGCGGCGATAGGGCAGCGGCAAGTCATTGCGATATTGCGCATAGACGCGGGCCAAAGGTGCGGTCAAATCGTAACGCAACGCCATCCAGGCATCATCTTCGTCCTGCCAGGCAAACACGCCCTCATTGGGGCGATCGACATCGGGCAGGAACTTGCCCAGCGCCTCAACCGTCTCAACAGCCGAACTTTCCAGCGCATCAAACCCGTATTGATGATAGACCTCGGCAATCGTTTTCAGCATATGGGCGCGTTCGGTGACTTCTGTCCCGAAATAATCGCGAAACCCCTTGGGCGTCTGGGCCTTGGGGCGTGGTGCTTTTTTCACTTTTGCCATTGTCTCATCCGGCTTGATAAATCCGATGCGCCCCCTCTACCTGCCCCGATGGCTCGGGGCAAGCAAACAGGGGGATTTCAGCCCTTGCGGCTGAGTTTCCAATGCACGATCAGCGCACCGACGCAGGCAAAAACAATGCTTGCCAGCAGAATGTCGAGCGCCAGCGTCGTACCCGTGCTCCAGATTTGGTTTTTCAGCAGGACCAGCAAGCAAGCCAGGCATACACAGATCAAGAAGGCAGTTTTCATCTCCAAAACCCTTTCGGACAAAAGTTGCGATGCCCTCATTGGATCGGTCTGTCAGCCTATAAGCATTGGCAGGGGTCACACCCTGAGGGTGCAAGCCGCCGAAAGATTTCATCCTACTGAAACGAATCAAGAAAATAACGAGCCAATTCAATTATGACCAATTATATCCCATTATATGATTTCATTTTATCCATACTTTACAGCCATATAGCTGATTATAACTTTTACACTTGGTTTGATAGGCTATCCGACGCTAGAATGCGTCAACATGATCTATGCAACACTTGAAAGACGTATAACCACGTAGACTGCGCCACCATAGCTAAGTGCGCATTATACTAGGCCGCGCAAAGCTAGAAAGGCTCCCAAGATGGCACATGACGGCGTTCCCGCCGATTCCCTGCGCCAAGACGTCAAAGAGTTGGTAAACCAGCTCGATTCCTGTGTTATGCCTCTACGTCGCTTTGTGGACGATTATCATGCCGCCGGTTGTCCTGCAGCTCTTGAGCGTGACTATAACAATGTCCTGCAAACAATTCAAATCCTTAACGAAACCATTCCTGACAATCAGCGAAATGTGACCGCTCAGGCACAGAGTATACCCGCTACACCAAAGACGCCTCCGCCCCCTGACAAAGCCAAGCCAGTAAAGAAGGACCCAAAGGTCGCTGCCTTTGTAATCCTGTTTCCTGTCGCTTTCCGGCAGGAGCAGAAGCGGTCAATCAGTCAGGACCTGGTTTTCGACCTGCTCTGTAAATTTGACCCAACCCAGCGCGACAAACGCCCCAGCTTTACGGCCAAACTGGCCAATTATCGCAAGCCGCCGAAAAAATTCCTATATTGGGTCGATGTAGAGGACGTCAAAATCAGCGACCCCGGAATGGTGGAACTCAGACGGCTTTACGGAATTGTGCGCGAAAAAGGTGGTGACTTTGAAGAGGCGCGGCGAATTCTTGAAGATTTCACCGGATGTAGGCTTGAAGACATGGGCTATCTTGCTGCACAGCTTCCAAAAGCAGACGAAGAAGGCTCAGAATGACCGACACCACCCATCTCGAAGAACGTATCGCCCATTTGCTGCGGGTGGTGGATGATCTCTCTGATACCGTGGCGCGGCAGGATAAAGAGCTCAAGGTGCTCAGCGATCGGGTGCTGATGCTGATGCAGCGCGAGGCCGAGCGCGAGGCCGAGGGCGGCGGTGGCATTGTCATCGGAGATGAACGCCCGCCGCATTGGTAGGGCCTTAGCCCCGCCCAAAAGGTCAGGATTTGATATCCATCGCCTCCAACTGCCCGTCATGCAACAGGAAATTCTTCCAGCGCGGGCTGCCGCCAAAGCGTTCGTAAACCGTGACAAACACGGTGGTCTTCGCCAGCTTGCTCATTTTGGAGCCACAGGGCTTGCCCTTGCCCACGCGACAGATCCGCGATTTCACCCGCTCATAGGCATCATCCGTGCTCGAGGTCGACACAGCCTTGCGCGCGGTGCCATAATGAATCGCCTCATAGGTCTCAGGCGAGGCGAACAGCACCAAAGCCGCTGTAAAGACCCGCGCGCAGCCATCGTCAAACCCGGTCAGGTAAAAGCTGCGCTGCCCGGTGCCGCCCGGCGCGCTGTCATACAGGGTATAGCCTCGGCCCTTATCCGGCCATTGATCCACCTTGCTGCCCAGTTGCGATTTTGGCACCTTGCAGACCCGCGCGATCTGACCATAGGGCAGCGAGGTGCCCATCGCCACCTGCTGATAATCCGGATCTCCGGGTTTCGGGGCATTGGCGGATTTGCGTTTCTTGGGGGTACTGTCCGAGGACGACCCGCCACCCAAACCGAACAAACCACGGCGTTTCTTGGGGGTCTCCGGTGCGACCGGGGCCACAAGGGCCGCAACTTGCACAGGCTCTTCAGCCTCAGGGGCACCCTCTGGCACATCAGCGATGTCCCCCGTTTCCAGGACAGGCTCCTCGCTCGCGACGTCAACCCCAGCCTCAACCGGCGCATTTTCCTTGGCTTTCTCAGCGCGACGCCCAAGGAACCCCAGCAAGCCACCGCGCGGTTTGTCTTCGGCCACCGGCTCCGGGCGTGCCTCGCCGATGACATCGGCAATAGCCGCATCCACGGGATCTGCCAGCGCATCCGCCTGCCCGGCCGCCGGGTTGACCTCAACATCCTGCAATTTGGGAACGTCCCTTAACGGATCGCCACAGCCCGCCAATACGGTTGCAACAGCCAAAGACAATAATACGCGCTGCATCAACGCCCCCTTTATTCCCACCGGGACGTCTTAGCCCAAACCGCCCCCTCGCGTCCACAAACCCAATGGATAGGGTGGCAAGATTTCGCGAGACGCGCGCGCAAGGGCGCGGTGAGCTGCGCGCGCCCCGGTTAGAACTCCTCGACCGCCAGCACCCCATCCAGCGATTTCACCGCGCCGCGGGTTTCGGGCGTTACAGGAAAGGCCTGTTTCAGGTCCAGCTCCACCTCTCCCGGCAATCCGTGATCGTTCAGGCAAATATGCACCGGGCCGCGCTGTGCCTTTGGCATCTGCTCCTTGGCGCGCCCAAGCACCGAGGCGATCTGCTGCAAGGCCATGGCGTTTTCGACAAAAATCCGCATCCCCGCGACCGTGTTGCCGCTGACCGCATTCTCAACCGGCATGACCGAACGGCCCAGCAATTTCAGCTGATCGCTTTCCATCGTCGCCTCAACCGTGATCACCACCTTGGACCCCGTATCAAGATATTCCCGCGACTTTTCCAAAGCTTCCGAGAACAGCGTCACCTCATAGGCCCCGGTCGGGTCGCTGAGCTGGGCAAAGGCAAACCGGTTGCCCCGCGCCGATTTCCGTTCCTGTCGTCCAGCAACAACCCCGGCCAGCTTGGCCACCAGCGGCGCGCTTTCGGCCTTGGCCGTCACCTCGTCCAAGGTCATCACATCCGAGCGTTTCAGCGCCACCATATAGTCATCCAGCGGGTGGCCCGACAGGTAGAAGCCGACCGCCTTGAACTCCTCGGCCAAACGCTCTGCAGGTAGCCAATCGGGCACCGGCGACATGCGCGGCTCGGGCAAGTCATCCCCGGCCTCGCCAAACAGCGACACCTGCGCCGAGGCGCGTTGCTCATGGATTGCAGTCGAATAGGCCACCAGCGCATCCAGGCTGTCAAACACCCGGCGACGGTTGCTGTCGAGAATGTCAAAGGCCCCGGCCCGCGCCATCATCTCCAACGGGCGCTTGCCAACCTTCTTCAATTCCACCCGGCGAGCAAAATCAAAAAGCGACACAAATTGCTGATCGCCT
This sequence comes from Tropicibacter sp. R15_0, assembly GCA_017744045.1. Taxonomy (GTDB): domain Bacteria; phylum Pseudomonadota; class Alphaproteobacteria; order Rhodobacterales; family Rhodobacteraceae; genus Pelagimonas. The sequence goes on from JAGHRD010000004.1 coordinate 177,067, forward strand.
CTCGCCTCGGACACCAGGTTCATCGCCTCGACGCCAACATTCTTCAACGCGCCCAGCGCATAGACCAGCTCTCCGTTCACCACATCAAACGTCGCCAAAGACCGGTTCACGCAGGGCGGCACATAGGGCAGTTTCAACCCCTTGCGGACCTCTTCGAAATAGATCGCCAGCTTATCCGTCAGATGAATATCGCAGTTCATCACCCCGGCCATGAACTCCACCGGATGGTTCGCCTTCAACCAACCCGTCTGATAGGACACAACCGCATAGGCCGCCGCGTGGGATTTGTTAAAGCCGTAATTGGCGAACTTCTCCAAGAGGTCAAAGACCTCAGACGCCTTCTTGGCATCCACGCCATTCTCACCCGCGCCTTTTTCGAACTTGGGCCGCTCGGCATCCATCGCCTCTTTGATCTTTTTACCCATGGCGCGGCGCAACAGGTCCGCCCCACCCAGACTATACCCGGCCATGACCTGGGCAATCTGCATAACCTGTTCCTGATAAACGATAATCCCCTGCGTTTCTTCAAGGATATGATCGATCAGCGGATGGACCGAGGTGATCTCCTTCAGCCCGTTTTTCACCTCACAATAGGTCGGGATATTCTCCATCGGGCCGGGACGATAGAGCGCAACAAGCGCAACAATATCCTCGATACAGGTCGGCTTCATCCGCTTCAGCGCGTCCATCATCCCGGTGGATTCCACCTGGAACACCGCCACGGTTTTCGCCGCCGAATAAAGCTTGTAGGTCGCCTCATCATCCAGCGGAATGGCGTTGATCTGGTTCTCGGCCCCTTCGGCGGGTTCATAAAGCTGCGTACCATCTGCAGCTATGTGCAGATCCCGCCCGGATTTGAAAATCAAATCCATGGCGTTCTGAATCACCGTCAGCGTCTTCAGACCAAGAAAGTCGAACTTGACCAGCCCGGCCTGTTCCACCCATTTCATATTGAACTGGGTCGCCGGCATGTCAGATCGCGGATCGCGGTAAAGCGGCACCAGCTCATCGGTCGGACGGTCGGCAATCACCACCCCCGCCGCGTGGGTCCCTGCCGAACGCAGCAGCCCCTCAACCTGCATGCCGTATTTCAGCAGCCGGTCAACAACCTCTTCGTTCTTCGCCTCCTCACGCAGCCGTTCCTCTTGTTGCAAGGCCTGCTCGATCGAAACCGGTTTGACCCCCTCAACCGGGATCATCTTGGACAGGCGATCCACCTGCCCATAAGGCATCTGCAAAACCCGCCCCATGTCGCGCACCGCCGCCTTGGACAGCAAAGCACCAAAGGTGATGATCTGCCCCACCCGATCCGCGCCATATTTGTCCTGCACATATTTGATCACCTCCTCGCGGCGATCCATGCAAAAGTCGATGTCGAAATCCGGCATCGACACCCGTTCCGGATTCAAAAACCGCTCGAACAGCAGCGAATAACGCAAAGGATCAAGGTCGGTGATCGTCAGCGCATATGCCACGAGAGAGCCCGCCCCCGAGCCCCGCCCCGGCCCCACCGGAATGTCATGATCCTTGGCCCATTGGATAAAATCCGCAACGATCAAAAAGTAACCGGGAAAGCCCATGCCCTCGATGATGCCCAGCTCAAAATCCAGCCTTTCCTGATACTCTTCCACTGTGGCCGCATGTGGGATCACCGCAAGACGCTTCTGCAATCCCTCATTGGCGATGCGGCGCAGCTCGGCCACCTCGTCATCGGCAAATTTCGGCAGGATCGGGTCGCGGCGATAGGCCATAAAGGCACAGCGTTTGGCAATCTCAACTGTGTTCTCCAGCGCCTCAGGCAGATCCGCGAACAACACCGCCATCTCCTGCGGTGTCTTCATGTAATGCTGCGGGGTCAATCGGCGGCGCGGCTCAATCTGATCGACATAGGCCCCTTCGGCGATACAGATCATCGCATCATGGGCCTCATACATCTCGGCCTTGGGGAAATAGACATCATTGGTCGCGACCAAGGGCAGATCCATCGCATAGGCCATCTCGATGAAGCCACGCTCAGACAGCCGTTCAGCTTCGGGCTTGCTGCCATCCTCCTCCGGATGGCGCTGCAATTCCACATAAAGCCGGTCGCCAAAGATCCCCTTGAGCCGGGTCATCAAGCCTTCGGCCTTCTCCCGCTGCCCCTCGCGCAGCAACATCCCCACCGGACCATCAGGCCCGCCAGACAGGCAAATCACATCCTCGCTGAATTCCTCCAGCTCGCTCAGCGTCACATAAGGCAGCTCACTGCCCGGCCGCATATAAAGACACGAGTTCAGCTTCATCAGCATCTCATAGCCGCGCTCCGTCTGCGCCAGCAGCACCACACCCGCCGGGGGTTTGGGTCGCTCTCCCGGCGCCGGATCCACATAGCGCAAGGACACCTGACAGCCCATGATCGGCTGCACCCCTGCACCGGCCGCCCCAACGGAAAACTCCAGCGCTGAAAAGAGGTTATTGGTGTCAGTCACCGCCACCGCAGGCATATCCATGCCCGCAACAATGCCCGGCAATTTCTTGAGCCGCATGGCCCCCTCAAGCAGGGAATATTCAGTATGGACGCGCAGGTGGATGAATCGTGGCTCAGTCATGCGCGCCAGTCTATGCGCCCGCCCAGACCACGAAAACCCCGAAAACAGCGCGCAGCCAAAAGGGACGGTAGGCGGGACGGCGGGCGGGGCGATTTGCGCAGCAAGAGCGGCGCCCCCGGCCCCAGCTCAAACCGCCCAAATTTTCATCGACACCACCCCTACCGCCAAAAAAACACACTTTTCCCTTGCCTTTTTCACCTCTCCGCCCCTAGCCTGACCAACAGAACAGGGATCAGCGCGTTTTCTACGTCGCATCGAGGGCGCGCACTCTGGCCAGTTTTTTCTGCGGCCAGAGCATTTGGTAAGGCGACAGGCACAACCCATGAATATCACCTTTCTTCTGAACGGAGAGAGCGTGGAGCTGAGCGGCGTATCCCCCGACGCCACCCTCCTGAATTGGCTGCGCGAAAATCGACACCTCACCGGCACCAAAGAAGGCTGCAACGAGGGCGATTGCGGCGCTTGCACCGTTATGGTCACCGATGAAAACGGCCCCCGCGCCCTGAATGCCTGCATTCTTTTCCTGCCGCAATTGCAGGGCAAGGCCGTGCGCACCGTCGAAGGCCTCTCCACCAATGACACGCTCCACCCCGCCCAACAGGCGATGATCGACCTGCATGGCAGCCAATGCGGCTTTTGCACGCCCGGCATCACCGTCTCCATGGCCGTGGCGCATTTGAACGATGATCAAAACCACGACGATGTGCTGGCCGGCAATCTCTGCCGCTGCACCGGCTATGCCCCGATCATCCGCGCCGCAGAAACCCTCGCACACAAACCCAAACCCAGCTATCCCGAAACCGCCCCCGGTTTCTTTGGGCCGAAAATATCCTCGCGGGGAGGCGACAGCCGGGGGGCAGACAGCCCCCCTCCCCCCTCGCAATCCCCCAACAGCTCTGATGAATTGGCACAACTCTATGCCGCCACCCCCGACGCGACCCTGATCGCCGGGGCCACGGATGTCGGGCTTTGGGTGACCAAACAACACCGCCCCGTCACCCCGGCCATCTTCCTCAACCGCTGCGCCGATCTTCAGGAAATCAGTGAAACCGAAACTGAATTCCGGATCGGTGCCATGGTCACCATGGATCGCTTTCACACGCTCATGGCCGCCCCCTTCCCGTCTTATGCGGAAATGCTGCGCCGTTTTGCCTCCACCCAGGTGCGCAATGCCGCAACCTTGGGGGGCAATATCGCCAATGGCTCACCCATTGGCGACAATCCCCCGGCCCTGATCGCGCTCAACGCCAGCCTGCATCTGCGCTTGGGCGACAGCCGCCGCGCGCTGCCGCTTGAGGACTTCTTCCTCGATTACGGCAAACAAGACCGCGCCCCGGGGGAATTTGTTGAGGCGATCACCATCCCCAAACAGCCCGACCGGCTCAAAGTCTACAAACTTTCCAAACGCTTTGATCAGGACATCTCGGCGGTGCTCGGCGCGTTCAACATCACCGTCACCGATGGCACCGTCACCGGCGCGCGCATCGCCTTTGGCGGCATGGCGGGCATTCCAAAACGCGCGTCTCACGTGGAAACCGCGCTGATCGGTCAGGTCTGGGGCGAAGAGGCGATTGCCGCCGCCTGGCCCGCCTGGGAGCAGGATTTCACCCCGCTCAGCGATATGCGCGCCAGTGCCGACTATCGTCTGAGCAGCGCGCGCAACATGCTGTCGCGCTATCTGTTGCAGGATCTCGGGGCTGCCACCGATGTGTTGGAGGTGACCCCATGAGCGTTGCCCGTCCCCTCCCCCATGACGCCGCGCGCCTGCATGTGACCGGTGCCGCGCGCTATGTCGACGACATCCCTGTGCCCGCCGATTGCCTGCATCTGGCCTTTGGCCTCAGCCAAATCGCCTGCGGCAGGATCACCTCGATCAATCTCGACGCCGTGCGCGCCGCGCCGGGCGTGACCGGCGTCTGGCTGGCTGCCGACCTGCCCTCGGAGTGTGATTGCTCGCCTTCGGTGCATGACGAACCGATGCTGGCCGGTGATCAGATCTCTTATCTTGGGCAACCGATCTTCCTCGTCGCCGCCACCTCGCATCTTGCGGCGCGACGCGCTGCGACGCTGGGTCAGATCACCTATGACGAAGCCCCGGCCTTGTTGACCATTGACGAGGCCCTTGCCGCCAACAGCCAGTTCGATGGCTCACCGCGTATCTGGAGCAAAGGCGACGCCGATCAAGCCATCGCCTCGGCACCGCATCAGATCGAGGGCGAGATCGAGATGGGCGGGCAGGAACATTTCTATCTCGAAGGGCAGGCCGCCCTGGTGATGCCGCAGGAAAATGGCGACATGGTCGTGCACAGCTCGACCCAGCATCCGAGCGAGATCCAGCACAAGGTCGCCCATGCGCTGCACCTGCCCATGCATGCTGTCCGGGTCGAGATTCGCCGCATGGGTGGCGGGTTTGGTGGCAAGGAAAGCCAGGGCAACGCGCTGGCCATCGCCTGCGCCGTTGTCGCCGCTGCGACCGGGCAACCGGCCAAAATGCGCTATGACCGCGATGATGATTTCATGATCACCGGCAAACGCCATGATTTCCGCATTTCTTACCGCGTTGGCTTTGACGAGACCGGCCGGCTGACAGGCCTCGCCTTTCGCCAATATACCCGCTGCGGATGGGCGCAGGATCTGTCCTTTCCGGTGGCTGACCGGGCAATGCTGCACGCGGATAATGCCTATTTCGTTCCAGCCATGTCTATCGAAAGTCATCGTTTGCGCACCAATACCCAAAGCGCGACTGCCTTTCGCGGCTTTGGTGGCCCCCAGGGCATGTTGGGGATGGAACGGGTGATGGATCACATCGCGGCTGAGCTGGCGCTTGATCCCCTTCAGGTGCGGCGGGTGAATTTTTATGAGGGAGGGGGGCTGTCTGCCCCCCACTCGGCCATGCCGAGCCCCCCCGAGGATATTTCTGGCCCAAAGAAACGCAATGAGACGCATTACGGCCAGCAAATCGACGATTTCGACCTGGATGAGATGGTCGCGCAATTGGCGGAAGGCTGTGACTACGCCGCGCGGCGTCAGCGCGTGGCGGACTGGAACGCCGCCAATCCGGTGTTGAAGCGCGGCATCGCTTTGACCCCGGTGAAGTTTGGTATTTCCTTTACCCTGACCCATCTCAATCAGGCCGGGGCGCTGGTGCATGTCTATCAGGACGGCTCGATCCAGCTTAATCACGGTGGCACCGAGATGGGGCAAGGGTTGTTCCAGAAGGTCGCGCAGGTTGCCGCCAGCGTCTTTGGCCAGCCCATGGAGGCGATCCGCATCACCGCCACCGATACCGGCAAGGTGCCCAACACCTCGGCCACCGCCGCCTCAAGCGGGTCTGATCTGAACGGCATGGCGGTGAAACTGGCTTGCGAGGCCATCCGCACCCGGATGGAAGCACATCTGGGCGATGAGGTGCGTTTCGAAGACGGGGTTGTTTTTGTCGACGGCAAGGATATGTCCTTCGCCGAAGCCGCCAAGCGCTGTTACGAGGGGCGTGTCAGCCTCTCGGCCACCGGGTTTTATAAAACCCCCAAGCTCAGCTGGGACCCTGTCACAGGTCAGGGGCGGCCGTTTTTCTACTTTGCCTATGGGGCGGCCTGTAGCGAGGTGGTGATCGATACGCTGACCGGAGAAAACCGTATCCTGCGCTGTGATATCCTGCATGATGCCGGGGCCTCGCTGAACCCGGCGCTGGATATTGGGCAGGTTGAGGGCGGCTTTGTTCAGGGGGCGGGTTGGCTCACCACCGAAGAGCTGGTCTGGGATGCCAAGGGGCGGCTGCGCACCCATGCGCCCTCGACCTACAAGATCCCCGCCTGTTCTGACCGGCCCGACATCTTTAACGTTGCGCTTTGGGATCGCGTCAATGGCGAGGAGACGATTTATCGCTCCAAAGCGGTGGGTGAGCCGCCCTTCATGCACGGGATTTCCGTTCTGATGGCGCTGTCGGATGCGGTGGCGAGCTGTGGCACCGGCTATCCGGATCTGCACGCCCCTGCGACGGCGGAACGGATTTTGGGCGCGGTGCAAAAGGTGCGGGATGGGCATTGATCTGACCGCCATAAGCGCCGCGGTCGCCGCCCATGGGCGCGTTGCCCGTGTGGTGATTGCCGAGATTGCCGGATCGTCCCCGCGCGAGGTTGGGGCTGCGATGCTGGTCTGGCGCGAGGGCGACAGTGTCAGGCAGTCGGGCACCATTGGCGGCGGCGCTTTGGAATATCAGGCCGCTGCACGCGCGCTGGAAACCACCGGCCTCAGCCGCCATGCGCTTGGACCCGAGCTGGGGCAATGTTGCGGCGGGGCGGTGACGCTGTTGACCGAGCATTTCGACGCCGCGCGGCTGCACAGCTTGCAGGCGGATGAGGTGCTGGCGCGGCCCACAGGCGCGCAGAGTGACAAGCCCCTTGCCGTGCAGCGCTGTCTGGATCGCGCCCGTGCGCAAGGCACCCGGCCTGAGCCGCAGCTGATCCAGGGTTGGATGATCGAACCGGTTGAAAAACCGCAACAAGATCTGTGGATCTGGGGCGCGGGCCATGTGGGGCGTGCCTTGGTCAATACGTTGCATCCGCTGCCGGACTTTGCCATCACTTGGGTGGATACCGCACAGGAACGTTTTCCTGAGCAGATCCCGGCCAATGTCACCCAGCTTCCCGCCCGCGCGCCGCATCTGCTCATGCCCCATGCGCCTAAAACCGCGGCGCATCTGATCCTGACCTATAGCCATGAGCTGGACTTTCAGCTCTGCCACGCTGCCCTCAGCCATGGGTTCAGTTTCGCCGGCTTGATCGGGTCCGACACCAAATGGGCCCGCTTTCGCAAACGCCTGACCCAGCTTGGCCACGACCTTGCGCAAATTCAGCGCATAACTTGCCCAATTGGTCAAAAATCTCTCGGCAAACACCCGCAGGCCATTGCCATCGGCGTGGCGGCCCAGCTAGTCACATTGCTAAACAAGGAGGACACCGCGTGCAGGACACACTCCTCAGCATCAACGGGCTGACCAAGGCCTATCCCGGCGTCATCGCCAATGACAATGTCAGCTTTGACATTGGCAAGGGCGAGATTCACGCGCTGCTTGGGGAAAACGGCGCTGGAAAATCGACGCTGGTCAAGATGATCTATGGGCTGGTGAGCCCGGATAAGGGCGCGATGACCTGGAATGGCGCGGCTTTTGCGCCGCCCAAACCTTCGGCCGCGCGTCAGGCCGGGGTTGCCATGGTGTTCCAGCATTTCTCGCTTTTTGACGCGCTCAGCGTGGCGGAAAATGTCGCCCTTGGCATGGAAAACCCGCCCAAACCCCGCGATCTGGCCGCGCGTATCCGGCAGGTGTCAGAACAATACGGATTGCCGCTGGACCCGTCGCGCGATGTGGCCAGCCTGTCCGCCGGGGAACGGCAACGCGTTGAAATCATTCGCTGCCTTCTGCAAGATCCCCGCCTTTTGATCATGGATGAGCCGACCAGCGTCTTGACCCCGCAAGAGGTCGACATCCTGTTTGAGACCCTGCGCAAGCTGAAATCCGAGGGCACCTCGATCCTCTATATTTCGCACAAGCTCGAAGAGATCCGCGCGCTTTGTGATCACGCCACCATCCTGCGCCACGGCAAGAATGTCGGCACCTGCACGCCCGCCGAAACCTCGGCCCGGCAAATGGCCGAGATGATGGTGGGCAGCAGCTTTGCCACGCCTGAGGCGCGTGATGTGCAGCTCGGGGATACGGTGCTCAAGGTCACCAATCTGTCCCTTCCAGCACTGGACGGGATCGGCACACCGCTGCGCGACATCTCGTTTGAGCTGCGTCAGGGCGAGGTGCTGGGCATTGGCGGCGTCGCGGGCAATGGTCAAGACGAGCTGTTGATGGCCCTGTCCGGCGAACGGCTTTCGCAACCCGGCAGCGTCGCCTTTCAGCGGCGCGATGTCAGTCAGGATGGCCCCGGTGCGCGCCGCCTTCCCGGCCTGCTGTCCGCCCCCGAGGAACGCCTTGGCCACGCCGCCGCACCGGATATGAGCCTGACCGAAAACGGTGTTCTCACCGCCGGTCGCCGCGCCGGGCTGGTCTCAAACGGGTTTATCGATTGGGGCAAGGCGCGCAGCTTTGCCGAGGATGTCATTGCCAAATTCGACGTGCGCACGCCCGGGCCACAGGTTGCCGCACGCGCGCTATCGGGCGGCAATCTGCAAAAATATGTGGTGGGGCGCGAGATCGTGCAAAAGCCCGACCTGCTGGTGATCAACCAACCCACCTGGGGTGTTGATGCGGCGGCGGCGGCGGCCATTCGCCAGGCCTTGCTTGACCTCGCCCATGGCGGGGCCGCCATTTTGGTGATCAGCCAAGACCTTGATGAGCTTATGGAAATTTCCGACCGCTTCGCCGCCCTGAACGAAGGCCGCCTGTCCGAGCCACGCGCCGTGCAGGGGCTGGACATGGAGCAGATCGGTCTGATGATGGGCGGTGCCCATGACATGGAGGTCGCCCATGCTGCGCCTTGAAAAACGCCCTGAACCCTCCCGCGCCTGGGTGGCTTTGTCGCCGCTTTTGGCGGTGGCACTGACCATGATCGTTGGCGGCGCGCTGTTCTCGATGCTTGGGGCCAACCCGTTCGAGGCGATCCGCACGATATTTTGGGACCCGATCTTCAGCCCGCAATTCTCGGGCTTTACCCGCCCGCAACTGCTGGTCAAAGCCGGGCCGCTGATCCTGATTGCCATTGGCCTGTCCATCGGATTTCGCGCCGGGATCTGGAATATCGGGGCCGAGGGGCAATATATCATGGGCGCTATTTGCGGCGCGGGGGCGGGGCTGGCGCTCTACCCGTCTGAAAGCCCGCTGATCTTCCCCTTGATGCTGCTCTTTGGCGCTTTGGGCGGCTGGGCCTGGGCGATGATCCCGGCCCTACTCAAGACCAAGCTGGGCACCAATGAAATCCTTGTCTCGCTGATGCTGGTCTATGTGGCCGAGACCATTCTCGCCTCTGCCGCTTCCGGTTTCCTGCGCAATCCCGACGGCATGGGCTTTCCCGGCTCGCGCAATTTCAAGGAATGGGACACGGTTTATAATGGCGAGCTTATCGCCAATACCGGGCTGCATTGGGGCGTGGTTGCCGCCTTTATCGCGGTGATCGGAGCCTATGTGCTGTTCAGCCGCCATATCCAGGGCTTCAACATTCGCCTGACCGGAGACGCCCCGCGCGCTGCGCGTTTCTCGGGCGTCAATCCCACCCGGATCGTGTTGTTTTGCCTTGGCATATCAGGCGCTCTGGCGGGCATGGCCGGGTTGTTCGAAGTCGCCGGCCCTGCCGGTCAGATCACCATTGATTTCAACGCAGGCTACGGCTTTACCGCGATCATCGTCGCCTTTCTGGGCCGCTTGAACCCGATCGGCATCCTGCTCGCGGGGTTATTGATGGCGCTGACCTATATCGGCGGCGAACTTGCCCAGCTGATGCTCGGTGTCCCCGGCGCGGCAATCCAGCTGTTTCAGGGCATGCTGCTCTTCTTCCTGCTGGCAACGGATGTGTTCAGCAATTACCGCCTGCGTCTGGCCAAGAAGGAGGTGGCGTGATGAACACAGCGAAGGTGACACCGCCTGCCATCAACCACCCGCCCGGCGACACCGCCGGGCTGCGCCGAACCGCCCCCGTCGAACCAAAGGTTCGCCTCTGGCGAAACGGGCGGCGCATTTGCGCCACCCCACGGTCCGGCGCACCCCTAAGCATGTTCTTGGCACGTCATACGGGAGACCTCTAAATGGACCTAAGCTCAATCTCCCCCATCCTCCTCGTCGCTTCGATCATGGTTTCGGCCACGCCGATCATGCTGGCCGCCATTGGCGAACTTGTGGTGGAAAAATCCGGCACGCTGAATCTCGGGGTCGAGGGCATGATGATCACCGGCGCGGTGGTTGGCTTTGCCGCTGCGGTCAACACCACCTCCCCGCTGGTCGGCTTTGCGGCTGCGGCCGGGGCGGGCGCGCTGCTTAGCCTCGTCTTTGCCATCCTGACGCAATATCTGCTGTCCAACCAGGTCGCCACCGGGCTGGGCCTGACCCTGGCCGGGCTTGGCCTCTCGGCGCTGCTGGGCAAACCCTATGAGGGGATCAAATCCCCCACCCTGCCCAAGCTCGACCTCGGCCCGCTCAGCGATATTCCCGGCCTTGGCACCATGTTCTTCAACCATGACATCATGGTCTATCTCTCGATCCTGCTGGTTATCGCGGTCTGGGCCTTTCTGAAATACACCCGCGCCGGGCTGATCCTGCGTGCGGTGGGGGAAAGCCATGACAGCGCCCATGCGCTTGGCTACAAGGTTGTGCGCGTGCGCATGTTGGCGATCCTGTTTGGCGGCGCTTGCGCAGGCCTTGGCGGGGCTTACCTGTCCCTCGTGCGCGTGCCGCAATGGACCGAAGGCATGACCGCAGGCGCGGGCTGGATCGCACTGGCCATCGTGGTCTTTGCCTCCTGGCGGCCCTGGCGCATCATGGTCGGTGCCTATCTCTTTGGCGGCATCACCGTGTTGCAGCTCAACCTGCAAGCCGCCGGGGTCAAGGTGCCGGTGGCGCTGCTTTCGGCCTCGCCCTACCTTGTCACCATTCTGGTGCTGGTCATCATCTCGGCGCGCGGCGCGCATGGGGCCCCGGCCTCGCTTGGCCGGTCGTTCCACGCGTCAAACTAGGGATACAGGATGGCGATAGAGATGGACAAAAAGCAACGTGTTGCCCTGGCGCTGGAAGGGTTCGACCCGCGCTATGGCAAACTGCCTTTGGCCTGTCTGCATGTCGCCATCGTCCTCTCGGCCTTTACCATCACCCTGCAAAGCATGCCGGGCAAGGATTCACTCACCGTGCAGATCCTGACCGGGCTCGAGGTCATCCTGCTGGCGATCTTCTGCACCGAATTCCTGCTCCGCCTCTGGAGCGCCGAAAGCCGCCTGGGATACATCTTCAGCTTCTGGGGCCTGATCGACCTGCTCTCGATCCTGCCCGCCCTGCTGTTTTTGTTCCCAAACAGCGAAGTGCTGCGCACCCTGCGTCTCATGCGCATCTTCCGCCTGCTGAAACTGCTGCGCATGCGCCGCGCCATTTTGCGTCTGGAACATGCCCTGTCCTCCAACCGCGAGGAAATGATCCTGTTCGGCGTGCTGGCCGGGATCACCCTCTTCCTTGCGGCTGTCGGCATCTACCACTTTGAAAAAGACGCCCAGCCCGAGATATTCGGATCAATCCCGCAAAGCGCCTGGTGGGCGATTGCGACATTGACAACAGTGGGTTACGGCGATGTTTATCCAGTTACCACTGGCGGGCGCATCTTTACTGCGATAACTCTTTTAATCGGATTGGGGATTGTGGCGATCCCTGCGGGCCTGATCACCTCGGGCCTGCTGAATGCGCCAGAAGAAGACCCTGACGATCTGGAAAACGATCTCATCAACCGGGACAAACCTGAAACCACCAATGGGGAAAACTGACATGAAACGCAGAACATTGCTTGCCGCTGTGGCCGCTGCCGCCACCTTGACCGGGGCCTCCGCCTGGGCCGAGGCCGAGGTCACCGCCGGCTTTATCTATATCGGCACGCCGGGCGACGGCGGCTGGACCTATGAGCACGATCAGTCGCGCCAGAAAATGGAAGCGCATTTTGACGGCAAGGTGAAAACCATCTTCCAGGAAAACGTCCCTGAAAGTGCGGATGCCGAGCGTGCCATCACTCAGATGGCCATTGCCGGGGCCGACATCATCTTTACCACCTCCTTTGGCTATATGGACCCAACCCTGGCCGTGGCCGAGAAGTTCCCGAATGTGAAATTCGAGCACGCCACCGGTTACAAGCGTTCTGACAACGTCTCCACCTACTCCGCACGCTTCTACGAAGGCCGCGCGGTTCAGGGCCATATCGCCGGTCACATGACCAAGACCAACAAGATCGGCTATATCGCCTCCTTCCCGATCCCCGAGGTTATTCGCGGCATCAACTCCGCCTATATCCATGCCAAAAAGGTCAACCCGGATGTCGAATTCTCCGTGGTCTGGGCCTATACATGGTTTGACCCCGCCAAAGAGGCTGACGCCGCCCGCGCTCTGATCGAAAACGGCGCAGACGTGATCCTGCAGCACACCGACTCCACCGCGCCCCAGGCAGCGGCCAAAGAGGCGGGCAATGTGATCACCTTTGGTCAGGCCTCGGATATGGCCGATTACGCGCCCCTGCCGCGCGTGTCTTCGATCATCGACAACTGGGCCCCTTACTACATCGCCCGCGTTCAGGCGGTTCTGGATGGCACTTGGGAATCCGTTGACACCTGGGACGGCATCGACACCGGCATGGTTGAGATTGGCGAGATCACCGATGCGGTTCCTGCCGAGGTGAAAGAATCCGCTCTCGCAATGGTCGAAGCCATCCGCACCGGCGAATACAGCCCCTTCACCGGCCCGCTGAACAAGCAAGACGGCTCTGCCTGGCTGGCTGAGGGCGAAGTGGCCGATCTCGGCACCCTGGCCGGGATGAGCTTCTATGTCGAAGGTATCACCGGCGAAATTCCAAACTAAGCTCAGTGTTATCACGTAGAGTGGGCCATCCTTCGGGGTGGCCCTTTTTCATGTTTGCACGCCACAAATGTTCCCCATACGTTCCACATCTATTAAACGGGGAGCACACCATGCGAGACAGCCTGCGCCAAAAAGCCATCACCATCTGCGACGCAAAAATCGCCAAGAAAGGCGAAAGCGTCGGCCTGTACTCCAAGTCACCCGGAACCGAAATTCTCGTCACATAGTTGATGTCCCCGGATCGCCTGCGATCCGGTTCGCGCCCGACCCCGCCCCCCAGGGCGGGCGCGAATTGCTCTCAACGCTTCAACAAGATGCGTGGCTAGCTGATGCCCCCACCCATTCGCCAAGTTTAGACACGCCCACCCTCGGTGCCGGGCGCGAACCTGTGTGGTGGCAATTTTTCTAAGTAGCGGTTTTCGGTTCCATGTGACTAGGGTCTGTTGACATTCACCTTCGGCACCAGCGCGAGACCCATTTTGCCCCTGACGAGGCGATTTGGCCGCAGCGATCTGACCGATCGTAAGGGCAAGTCAACGAAGACAGAGGCAAAATGGGCCGCGCCGCTTGCGGTTTCGCAAAAATTGCCCACTTCTGCGTAATTTGAGCTTGCAGTAGATCACTACTCCTGCGCTCAAATTCCTAAAACTGAGCAATTTTTGACTGAAACTGGTGCTGAAGGCTGAATGTCAACAGACCCTAGAGTCAGGAGCCAACCAAAACGACGCCCCCGACCTGCTGATGGAAATGGCCCAATGGTGGATCAAAACCCACCAACTCGACCACTTCGAAAAAGCCATCAAAATCCGCGACATGATCCGGCGGGGGGATTAGGCGCTTGCGATTGCACTCTTGCCCAAAACGCCACCTCATTGAGGTCCGGCTGACGGCTCTAAGGTTAGCAAGGATGCGATCTCACTTTGATCCGGTGTACCGGGTGTCAGCAACAGGTGAACAACCGCCCGCCCCAAAACTTTGAAAACCAAGTTCGAAGACCCAGTCTCGGTGAAGGCTGCCAGATTACAAAGCACAGCAGCTCCGGGCAAAGCCTGATGGCTTTGGGCTGCGCTACGCATCCCTTCCAGCGCCGAGGGGGCAAATTCTTCCGGCAAACCAAACCAAGCCTGATCACGTCCCAGACAGGATTCAAACTTGGATATAGGCGCAGGCGACGTCACGACTTGCAACGTGACCACGTCAGGCTGAGGTCGAATTGTGCCCCCCAAAAGCGCATACATGGAATAGCCGCCCAAAGGGACCAGCCATTCAATCGCAACAGTTTTTGCCTGGGCTTGTTCGCTTGCGCCAGCGGCAAGACTATCGCCGAGCACAGGCCCAGAGCCCAGCGGAGCATCCGGGTATTCCCCAGACCAAACACGCGCGCGTTGATGCTTTGCCAAATGAAAACTTTGAACTGGCATAGTCACTCCCGTTTCAGGAATAGGGTCAGGATGCATTGATTTAACGCCGCTGGCGCAGGAAGGACAATAAAGCAGTGGTTTTGAACGCGCAGGAACTGGCGGGGTCAATTGCAAGCGGTCAAAGCCGCTGCTTTGCAGCGCTCCCTGCGTCTGAAAGATTCGCCTGACTTAGGCCTGTTTTTAGCGATAGATCCATTGTTTTCCGAACCGAAAAACACCGACGAAAATCGAGCCGTCTAACAACTAAGAGTTGCCGACCGGTATCGGCAGATCGTACGTTAAGTTAATAGCAACCTCATTTTAAGTTGAATTTGCGAGTTTCGACGAAAGGAATTGCCATGGGACAGGAAAAGACACTTACTGATCGATCAAAACAGTTCTCCGATTTCCTAGGCTTCCATGTTCGACTGTTTTTTTGTGCTTCTTTGGCTCAAGTTGCAGCCGCGATTCCAGTTTCAAACGTCTTATCGGACTGGCAGGCCGGCACTGAATATCAAGCCAGTGAACACCTCCCAGAACTAGCCGTGATGCTGCTGTTTATGGCGTATGCAGTGGCCATGTATGTTTTCATCATTTCTACTGGCTGGCGGTACATCGGCAACATCATAGGCAAGCTCTGGCTACGCAGAACATTAGGCTTAGCACTTCGGTTAATGTTTGTAGCAGTTCAAAGCCTAGCAATCGCAGCTGTCTTGGTTTTCAGCACCTTGCAGATATTTGCCCTCTTTGGAATCGAAAATCTGAGTGATGCCGAGTGTATAGTAAACGCGTATCTTTCCGACACAAACTACACCTTTACCCCTGACAAACCGGCACACTGCCCGTAGCCAAGTATCGGACCTCCGTAATGCATCGCCACAAGTTCGATATGCCCAGCTTTGCAAAGGTCATAACCTACGCAAAACCGAGGTAGCCAGGCACTGCCTGCATCCTTAATCCTAACTTCAAACAACTCCAAAACGGCGACAAAACACAGTCATCCCCCACCCACAGACCACATACGAACCTCCCACCAAACCGACCAACACAACTCGCGCCGCAATCTCCGGGTTTGGGCTGAGCCAGAGGGTGTTGCCCATGACGACCACCCCGCCCACTACCAAAACCTCCCGACCTCTGCGCGGCAGCCAAACTGCCAATGCCAGGACCGCCAGCCCCAGCGCGCCGACCACCCCTGCCAGGTAAACCACCCCGATCCCATACCCCACCCCGCGGCTGGGTTTGCCGTACATCCAAGTCACCAGGTCCAGACTCACCCCAACCATCAGCACAAAACCCAGCCAGATCCCGATCATCACCAAACCCGGTTTCACCACAACGCCACCGCTCTCAACCTCCCTGTTTCCAAGCCCGCGCCATTTCGTAAAAACCGTCCCATTCCGGATGTTCAGGGTATTTGGCCAGGTAATCCTGATACTCCTGTTCAGACAACCGTCGCAAAAACTCGCAGAACTCACTTATGTCATCCTCACCACCGCCCATGCGCCACATCATGCTTTCACGCGGGTAATAGGGTTCCCAGGTCCAGGGCGGTTCATACCCACCAGCCTGCAAGCGTTCCTCGCGTTTGCGCTTATATTCTTTCGCAATAGCGCGCCCCTCTTCCTTGATCCACTCCGGGATCGGTTGCTCTCGCGTCTCAGGGTTTCTGACATGCGCGCCCAAGGCCTCAATCGGGCTTAGCTTCTTTTTCATCTCGAATACCTTTCAAACAATCCAATTCACGCCAAATTCGCGCTCGCCTCAAAGCCAATGACTGGCTACATGAGGTAAAACAACTATGCCGAGAGCCATTAGAAATGACCGAGAGTGACAATTCAACACCGCGCCGCTCTTTTGGTTTCGTCAAATGGATGATCGGAGCCGCCG
This sequence comes from Tropicibacter sp. R15_0, assembly GCA_017744045.1. Classification (GTDB taxonomy): domain Bacteria; phylum Pseudomonadota; class Alphaproteobacteria; order Rhodobacterales; family Rhodobacteraceae; genus Pelagimonas. Next base: position 193,482 of record JAGHRD010000004.1, read on the forward strand.
GAGCGTTGCTTCTGACCACGATCGGCATCTTTCTGGACCGCAATTACCACATTATCGAGAACATTATTCGCCCGCCGGACAGCACCATTCAGGCCGCGTTGCGCCGGGTGCAAAATCCACAATCCGGTCAGCCCTGCACGCTGGATTGCCTACCGCGCATCGTGCGGGTCAGTGAGGTTGCCGACCGGCTCGAGGTCGAAATTGAGAACTCGGGTCTGCCACTGCAAAATGTCAGCTTTTATATCCAGTTCTCGGAACACGCGATCCTGCAAACCCAGGGGACCTATCTGGGAGGATTGGGTGAAACGATCCAGATTTACTATGGGCGCGGCTTTGTGAAGGACTTCCAGAATATCGATACCTGCACCTATGCGGAACATGACGGCAAAGGGTTCATTTGGGCGACGGGTTATGGGCTTGGCACCCTGACGACCACCTCTGCGAATGCGTCACGCACCCGCAAGATGATTGTCGATGAGGCCAGCAAACCCGACGATTGTCTGCAACGCATCAACTGACACAAAGCACTACAGCCCCGCTTGCCAAACATCTCCCCCGCCCCCATACCTGACCGGATTGCGAGGGGAGGCGCGGGATATGTTTGACATGGTGGTTTTGGCCGTGGCTGGCTTTGTCGCGGGCATTTTGAATGCTGTCGCCGGGGGCGGCACGTTTTTGACCTTTCCGGCTTTGGTCTGGGTCGGTCTACCCCCTGTAGCCGCCAATGCGACCTCGACCCTTGCGGCCATGCCCGGTTACGCCTCGGCGGCCTGGGCCTTTCGTCATGATCTGCGCAGCGAAGGCCCCCTGCGCCTGCCCGGCATCATCGCCACCGCCACGCTGGGCGGTGTGGCCGGGGCGATCCTGCTGATTGTCACGCCGTCAGATGTGTTCACCGGTGTGGTGCCCTGGCTGCTGCTGCTTGCCACCGTGCTGTTTGGCGGCGGCCCGCTGCTGCTGAAACTGGCGCAAAGCCGGGGCCTTGGGCAGGCGGGCCTGCTTGCCTCGGTCTTTACCATCGCGCTAGTGGCGATCTATGGCGGCTATTTCAATGGCGGGCTCGGCATCATGCTGCTCGCCGCTTTCAGCCTGCTGGGCTATCAGAACCTGCACACGATGAACGGGCTGAAAAACATGATCTCATCGATCATTTCCGTCGTCTCCTCGATCGCCTTTGTCTCGGCCGGGCTGATCGTCTGGAAACCCGCGCTGGTCATTGCCGTGGCCATCACCATTGGCGGCTATGTCGGGGCCAGTCAAAGCCGCCGCATCAAGAACCAGGCCCTGTTGCGCTGGTTCGTCACCGCAGTTGGCGCGGTGACAACGCTGATCTTCTTCCTTAGTTAGAGCCGCGTGACCCAAGGCTCAGGAATCACCCGTGCAAGACATTCTCAACACCATCACCACCGAGATCTATCGCCAGGATGATTGGGGCCAGGTGGCGCAATACATCCCCGAACTGACCTCGGTCGATCCCCGGCAATTCGCCATCAGCGTCTGCCTTGCGGATGGGCAGACCTTTAGCGCAGGCGCGGCTGACAAGCCGTTCTCGATCCAAAGCGTCTCCAAGGTCTTTACCCTTGTCGCGACCCTCGGGCGTGTGGGTGATCAACTCTGGAGCAGGGTGGGCCGCGAACCCTCCGGCACTTCCTTTGACTCGGTGATCCTGCTCGAACGCGAACAGGGGCGTCCACGCAACCCGTTTGTGAATGCCGGGGCGATTGTGACCACCGATGCGCTCTTGTCCGGGCGGGTGCCGAAACTCGCGCTGGCCGAAGTGCTCGGCCTCATCCGGCAAATGGCCTCCTCTGACGAGATCTATATCAATGATGCGGTGGCTGCCTCCGAGCAGGCCACCGGTTCTCGCAATACCGCCATCGCCCATTACCTGAAATCCCACGGCAATCTGCAAAACGCGCCCGATCTGACGCTGGGCACCTATTTCCACCAATGCGCCATCGAAATGACCACCACCCAGCTGGCCATGGCCGGGCGCAGTCTGGCGGGGCTCAAACATGCGCCGCGGGTGATCTCGCAGCAACACGCGCGGCGGGTCAATGCGCTGATGATGACCTGCGGGCATTATGACGGCTCAGGCGATTTTGCCTTTCAGGTCGGTCTGCCCGGCAAAAGCGGCGTCGGCGGTGGGATTTTGATCATCGCGCCAAATGTCGCCTCAATCGGGATCTGGTCGCCGGGTCTGAATGGCTATGGCAATTCCCATGCCGGGACGCGCGCCGCCTCGATGCTGACCAAGGCGGTGAATTGGTCGGTTTTCTGACGTGGGTCGGCCCCGCACCGGGCGGAGATTAACCAAAATTAGCGGAAATTAACCAAAAACTCTCGTTCTGGGCGGTTGGAAAACCAGACACAGAGCCAATCCCCCCAAAACTCAACCAGAATCGGACAGATTGCCTCCGGCTCTGCCCGATACCCCCAGTGCAAAGGCCGATTTTGGCCGGGGCAATCCCCCCTAAACACCCGGTCTTTTGTACAGATTGCCCCGTTGCGCCAAGCCCGAACGCCCCGTTACCCCCACCGACCGCAGGCTTTATTTTCTCCCCTCAACACAAGCGCTTCCCCTTCTGCGCGACCTGTGCAACCTTGCGCCCATGACAGACTTGACCACGATTTCCGGTGCCGGCCTGACCCGCTTTGCCTTTGGTGCCATGCAATTTGGCAGCAAGGCCGACGCCACCGCCAGCCGCGCCCTGTTCGACGCCTGCCGCGAGGCTGGTATCCGGCATTTCGACACCGCCCATGCCTATACGGACGGAGCCTCAGAAACCCTTTTGGGTCAATGTGTTGCCGCAGATCGCGACGAGCTTTTTGTCGCCACCAAGGCCGGGTATATCGGCGGTTCCAGCCGCGGCAATATCCTGCAAAGCTTCGACGAAAGCCGCCAGCGTTTGAACATGGATCAGGTCGATCTGTTCTATCTGCACAGGTTCGATCCAAACACCCCGCTGGAAGAGACCTTTGAAACTCTCGCCGAGTTACAACGCGCTGATAAAATTAGATTTATCGGCGTTTCCAACTTTGCCGCCTGGCAAGTGATGAAGGCCCAGGCCATCGCCGCCAAGCTCGGAACACGCATCGACGTGATCCAACCAATGTATAACCTCGTCAAGCGTCAAGCCGAGGTCGAAATCCTGCCCATGTGCGCCAGCGAAGGCATTTTACCCGTCCCCTACTCCCCCCTCGGCGGCGGTTTGCTGACCGGAAAATATGCCGCTGGCGGCAGTGGACGGCTGAGCGAAGACAGCCGCTATGGCGCGCGTTACGGGCAGCCCGCGATGCATGAGGCCGCCGTGCAACTTGTTGACCTTGCACAGGAAATTGGCGCAGACCCGGCTACACTGGCTGTGGCATGGGTCGCTCATCACAGTGCAAAACCGGTGCCAATTCTGTCGGCCCGTTCTGTGGCCCAACTGCGTCCTTCTCTGGATGGAATCCGCTTCCCGATGGATGAGGCGCTCTATGCCCGGCTTTCATCGCTCAGCGCCACGCCCCCACCCGCCACAGATCGGCTGGAAGAGGCGTGATTTCAACGCGCTAGCGCCATTCCACCACCTCCGATTCGGGCGCGCGGATGGTGCGAAACTGGTTGGCAGGGTGCTCCGGATCAGGATGGCCCAAGGCAATCCCGCAAAGCACGTCGCGCTCCTCTGGGACATCAAACCAGTCCCGCATAAAGGGTGAGAACCCAGCAACCGAGGCCATGGCGATCCCGCCCAATCCGCGCGCTTCCAGCCCCAGCAAGACCGCCGTCACAAACGCTCCACAATCGAGGACCCCATAAGAGCCAAGCGCCTTAGGCGTTGTAATCAATAGGAAATTAGGCGCACCAAACAGACGAAAGTTTTCACGCATTTGTCGCGCCGATCCAACGCGATCGCCTTTCTCAACCCCAACCGCCTCGTATAACTGCCAGCCACATTCGCGCCGCCGCGTCTGATACGCTCCCTCATAAGCTGTGGGAAAGGCAATGTCCGATACATGCCCCGCCTGCCCCACATGCTCATACAGCGCCTCTGCCAGCCGCGCGGTTTCCTCCGCCTCACACGCCACCACATGCCAAGGCTGCGAATTGCACCAGCTCGGCACTTGCTGAGCATCGCTAAGAACCTCAGAAATCACATCCCGCCCCACCGGTTCCGGCAAATACCCCCGGCAAGAGGCCCGCGATCTCAGCAAAGCCCCCAACATCTCCGCCTGGCTCATATCAGCCCCTTCTCTTTGAGTTCATTGAGTATTTCATCGCTCTGCGAACCGCGTTGCGGCCCGGTTTCGGCCACCTCCACAACCTGCCCGTCAAAGCGCGGAGCCGGGGCCGGACCATGCCCAGGCCAGATCCTCCGCGCCTGAATATGCGGGTCGCGCCGCGCCTCTGCGGGGGACAAAACCGGGGCGACACAAGCATCCGTTCCCTCAAACAGCGCCGCCCATTCTGCCCGGCTCTTGCGCGCAAAGATTCCGGCCAGCCGGGCCGTGAGTTGCGGCCAACGGTCCGCGTCAAATTGTTCCGCAAAATCAGCATCCTGCGCCAATCCGAGTCGATCCAGAAACAAGGCATAAAACTTCGGTTCCAAACACTGAACCGAGACATAGCCACCGCAAGAACAAACGTAACACCGCGACCAATGCGGCCCATCCAAAAGCGATGTCCCGCGCGCCTCCTGCGAAAACTGCGTGCCCATCGACAAAAGCAAAGCCATCATATGGCTGGTGCCATCCACAATCGCTGCGTCCACCACGCAGCCTTGCCCGGTTCGGCCCGCCTTCAGCAATCCCGCCAACATCCCAGCCACTAGGTACAGCGCACCGCCGCCTATATCGCCCAGCAAAGTCGGCGGCACGCCCGGCACTTCACCGGGCAAGCCGCCAAAAAATAACGCCCCGGAAAGACTGAGGTAATTCAGGTCATGCCCCGCCTCCCGCGCCTTTGGCCCCTCCTGCCCCCAACCCGTCATACGCCCATAAACCAGCTTTGGATTTTGCCCGCGCAGCTCTTGCGGCCCCAGCCCCAGCCGCTCCATCACACCGGGCCGCATGCCCTCGATCACCCCATCCGCCTGCGCCGCCAAGGCCTGCGCAATGCGCAGGTCAGCGGGATCTTTCAGGTCCAAGGCGATCGAACGTTTGCCACGATCCAACAGATTGCCTTCACCCTTACCCGGAACGTCAGCGGCCTGCTTGCGATGGACCACCACCACATCTGCGCCAAGATCCGCCAGCATCATGCCCGCAAAGGGTGCTGGCCCCAGCGCCTCGAATTCGACTATTCTGATACCCTCTAACATCGCTCCTCCTCTACCGCAGCAAAGCCCAGATCGAGGCGATTGGAAACCCAGGTTTCTTTGGGCCAAAAATATCCCGGGGAGTCCCGAGCTTGCTCGGGGCGGGGCAGCGCCCCATCCAAACTTCAACTCTTAGTTTCGCTTTTGTTCCCGTCGCGCTAGCTTGGCCTCATGACGACGCTCCCACCCTCCCTTTCCGCCTGGTTCACATCGCGCGGCTGGCAGATGCACCCGCATCAAAAACAGATGTTGGATCGCAGTCAGGCCCCTGCCCTGATGCTGGTTGCGCCCACGGGCGGGGGCAAGACTCTGGCCGGTTTTCTGCCCACGCTGAACGAACTGGCAGAGGATCCAGAACCCGGGTTACATACGCTTTATGTCAGCCCGCTCAAAGCTTTGGCAGCGGATATCAAACGAAATCTGCAAACCCCGATTGACGAGGCCGGCCTGAACATCCGAGTCGAGGATCGCACCGGCGACACATCGGCAAGCCGCAAGAAACGCCAGCGCGCCGACCCGCCCCATATCCTGCTAACCACCCCGGAATCTCTGGCCCTGCTGACCAGCTACGAGGACGCCGCGCGCACATTTCGCGGGTTGCAGCGGGTGGTGGTGGATGAAATTCACGCTCTGGCCGAAAGCAAACGGGGCGATCAGCTGATGTTGGCCCTGGCGCGGTTGCAAAGCCTGTGTCCCAATCTGCGCCGCGTCGGGTTGTCAGCCACGGTCGAAGACCCCGAATCCATCGCGCAATTCCTCGCCCGCCATCCCGACCCGTGCGAGATCCTCCATGCTGATCCCGGCCCTGATCCCGATATTCAGATGCTGGAAACAAACGAGGCCCCGCCCTGGTCCGGTGGCGGCGCGGCCTATGCCATCCCCGCCGTTCTAGAGCAGGTCAAACGCCACAAAACCACGCTGATCTTCCACAATACCCGCGCCCAGGCCGAGATCTTTTTCCGCAATCTCTGGCTCGCCAATGAGGACGGGTTGCCTATTGGCATTCACCATGGCTCGCTCGACCGGGCGCAGCGCGAAAAGGTCGAAGCCGCCATGGTGCGCGGCGATCTGCGCGCGATTGTCTGCACCGGAAGCCTTGATCTCGGCATTGACTGGGGCGATGTCGATCTGGTGATCCAGATTGGCGCGCCCAAGAATGTCAAACGGCTGGTGCAGCGGATCGGACGGGCCAATCACCGCTATAATGCGCCCTCCAAGGCCTTGCTCGTTCCGGCCAACCGGTTTGAGGTTGTCGAATGCCTCGCCGCGCTCGAAGCGGTACGCGCCCATGATCTCGATGGGGACCCGCGCGGTGCGGGGCCGCTGGACGTGCTCTGTCAGCATATCCTGATCGCGGCGGCCTCTGCCCCGTTCCAAGCCGATGATCTCTATAACGAAATGTGCAGCGCGGGCCCATTTGCCGATCTCAGCCGCGATGCTTTTGACGCCTGTTTGGAGTTTTGCGCTACGGGCGGCTATGCCCTGCGCGCCTATGATCAATGGCAGCGGTTGCAACAGCGGCCAGACGGGCAATGGCAGCTGCGCGATCCGCGCGCGGCGGCGCGGATTCGACAGAATATCGGCACCATTCAGGACAGCGACCTGCTCAAGGTGAAATGGCGCGGACGGGGCGCGGCCCTGGGCGAGATCGAGGAAAGCTTTGCCGCCAGCCTGACCAAGGGAGACACGTTTTTGATTGGCGGGCAAATCGTGCGCTATGAGGGCTTGCGCGAATTGGTGGTCGAGGTGAGCCGCGATCCCGGACGCAAACCCAAAGTGGCGGTGTTTTCCGGCACCAAGTTTTCGACCTCGACCCAGCTTAGCCAGCGGGTTTTGCGCTATTTCAAGGCTGGGGATTTCAGCGCCTTGCCCGATCACACCGCCGATTGGCTGCGCCTGCAAGGCGATGTGTCACGCCTACCCGAACCGGGTCGATTGCTGATCGAGACCTTTCCAAATGATGGCCGTCAGCAAATGGTTGTCTATGGTTTCGCCGGTCGCAATGCCCAGCAAACGCTGGGCTTGCTGCTGACAAAACGCATGGAGGAACAAGGCCTTGCGCCGCTCGGCTTTGTCGCCACCGACTACGCGACGCTGATCTGGGGGCTGGACGCGGTCACCGATCCGCGCCCTCTCTTTGACCTCGACAGGCTTGAAGCCGGGCTTGAGGGTTGGCTGGCCGGCAATGCGGTGATGAAGCGCACCTTTCGCAGCGCCGCCACCATTGCCGGACTGATCGAGCGTCAGATCGGCGGCCAACGCAAGACCGGGCGGCAAGCGACCATGTCCTCGGACATCCTTTATGACACGCTGCTGAAATATGACCCGGACCATCTGCTCATGCGGATCACAGCGCAAGAGGCCATGCGCGGCCTAGTCGACTTCGCCCGCATCCGCGACATGTGCGAACGGGTGCAGGGGCGCATCGACCATCTGGAATTGGACCGCGTCACCCCTCTGGCGGCCCCTTTGTTTCTGGAGGTTGGCAAGGTCCCAGTCAAAGGCGAGGCCGAAGAGCGCCTGCTGGCCGAAGAGTTACAGCGCCTGATGGACGGCGCCGGGCTGTCTTCGCTCTAACGCCCCCGCCCAATGGGCACCGCCATCGTGACAAACCTCTTGCGCCTACTGCTGACGCGAGGCAAGAACACAGCATGAACAGGCTCAACATCACCTTAAACGGCGCGCAGCTTTGCGCCTTGCCATCGGGCGCTTTGTTTTGGCCTGAACGGGCGCTTTTGGTGGTGTCTGACCTGCATCTGGGCAAATCCGCGCGGCTTTCTGCGGTCGGCGGCGCGCAACTGCCGCCCTATGATACGCGCGAAACCCTGGCCCGGCTCGAAGAGGACCTGAACACGGTCAAACCCGCCCGTGTCATTTGCCTTGGCGACAGTTTTGATGCGCCCAAGGTTGAACGCGCCTTGCGCGAGGATGAACGGCTATGGATCACTCGGCTGCAAGCGGGGCGGGATTGGATCTGGATCGAGGGCAATCATGATCCCGGCCCGGTTGCCATCGGCGGCACCCATCTGGCCGAGCTCACGCTTGGCCCGCTGACCTTTCGCCATATCGCCATCCCCGGGGAAGTTGGCGAGGTTTCAGGCCATTACCACCCCAAAGCGCGGCTATCCTTGCGCGGTCGCAGCCTGAGCCGCCCCTGTTTCCTGCTGGATCAAGATCGGCTGATCCTGCCCGCCTATGGGGCCTATACAGGCGGTTTGCGCAGCCATGACGCCGCGCTGGCATCCCTGATGCGCCCCGAAGCCCAGGCCATCCTGACCGGCCCCACACCCTGCGCTATTCCCATGCCGCGCAAATGACGTCGCGAAACGGTTGCAGCCCGGCAAGGCCCATGATCCGCTGCGCCCATGGATATCGAAACCCACATCCGCCGCGGCTTTGCCTTGCAAAGCATGATGACCACCATCGGGGCCGAACTGACCTCGGTCGGAGAAGGCACGGTCGAGATCGCCGCCCCGCTTTCCCCCGGTTTTCTGCAGCATAACGGCTTTGGCCATGCCGGGTTAACCTTTACCTTGGGTGACACGGCGGCGGGCTGTGCGGCCATGACGTTGCTTGGTACAGATCAAGCGGTAGTGACCTCGGAAATCGGCATCCACCTGCTCTCCCCCGCGATTGGCGACAGCCTGGTTGCGCGTGGCAAAGTGATCAAACCGGGACGGCGGCAAATCGTGTCCTCTTCTGATGTCTTTGTCGTCAAGGACGGAGTCGAAAAACACATCGCCACCCTGACCGGAACGATGGTGCCCATTGCACTGGATTAACCGCCAGGATCAACAACAAGACTTGTCGGCCACACAGCAATTCCTGACCTGCTCATTGCCGCCACAGCAATCCTCAAGCAGGTAGGCCAAGAGCTGACCCATCCGTTCAAAATCAACGCGGTAGCGTTGGCTGCGGGCCTGGCGTTCGCGGGTCACGCAGCCTGCGTCACTCAGTGCCGAGAGATGAAACGAGGCCCGCGACGGGCTGGCCCCAACCCGTTCCGCGATCTCGCCCGCGCTTAATCCATCCGGCCCCGCCGCCACCAGCGCGCGCAACACGGCCAATCGGTCAGTGTTGGACAGGGCGTGGAACATGGTAGCTGCCCCTGTTGCCTCCATCATTTCAACTCCTCTTGAAATATCTTCACCTTGCGTCTAATTTATTTCAAGAATCATTGAAATGAAAGAGCCCTCATGACCCTCACCAGCTTTCTCACCGACCTTGAACAATTCGACCCTGACCAGAAACTGATCTTTGCCACCGAACAAGGCGTGATCGGGGCCGGGTATCATGTGACAGAACTGCGCCATTCCCTATCCACCGGCATTGATTGCGGCGGGCAGATCGAAACATGGGAGGAAGCGCGGCTGCAATTGCTGGACGGAGCCGGGCCTGCCCATATGCGGATTGGCAAGTTTCTCCAAATCCTGCGCCAATCGCTCAAGGCTTTGCCGCAATTGGCCAATGTCCCGGTCAAAGTCGAGTTCTCACATGAAAACCGCAATATGCAGGTGTTTTCCATGCAAATTCCGCGCGCCCAAGAAGGCCATGTGGTTGTAAACCTGACGACCCACGCTGCGGCCTGCAAACCCATGCAACGCTCGATGCTACACAAACCCGCTGACAAGGGGTGTTACGCCGCCGCGTCTTGTTGCTGAGGAATCGACGTTTTAGCCCTCAAACCCGATATCCTTATGTGTTCCGTCGCAAAAGGGTTTGTTTTTGGACGCGCCGCAGCGACATAGGAACGCGCGGCGCATCTTGCCAAGCCCGCGCCCGGTCCCGGTAGTAATTTCCACCGGCCCATCCAGCTTTAGCGGCCCGTTCGGGATCGCCGTGACCTTCAGCCCATCATCATGATCGATCTGCTCTTGCTTATCGCTGCTCTCCGGCTCTCCGGTCGCTTTAAACGCGGCTTTGACATGGGCGTAATCGCAAAAGGGTTTGTTGGCAGATTGCCCGCAGCGGCAAAGCGTGGCGCGGGTCGCTTCCTGCCCATCAATATCCAACCGCCCTTGCAACGAAATCGGGCCGTTTTCATGCACGGTCACGCGATTGATCTCGGTGGGCATTTCCTGCCCGCCGCCATCCAACCGGCGAAACCGCAACGCGCCCGAGGGGCAGGTTCGGATCATGGCGGCAATCTCTTCGACCGGTGCCGCATCGGGCTGCACCCAGGGGCGGCGTGACGGATCAAAGACTTGCGGCAATTTCAGGTAACAATTGCGCGCATGGATACAAAGCCCCATCTCAAAGCTGATCTCGATTTCATCATTGGAATAGGTTTTGGCTTTGGACATGGTCACTCTCCCCTTGGCTAAGGGAAAGGTAACCTTATTCAACATTGAATCAATCCAAACAAAAAAGCGCGCCGCAACGGCGACGCGCTTCTGGGTTTCTCTGGGCTTCAATTAGCGTTGTCGATTTAACCTGAACCATTTAACGCTGCCTGAAATCAAAGATTTCAACGCGTTAAATGGCGCTTTTTGCCGTAGGCCAAAATCGAAACGCTATAAATCCCGGGGAATCCCAAGCTTGCTTGGGATGGGGCAGCACCCCCTTACGCGGTCAGACCTTCCGGCTCGGCCAGATCATTGGCGCGGCAGCAAGCGGTCAGGGTATTGGCCAGAAGGCACGCGATGGTCATTGGGCCAACACCACCGGGAACCGGGGTGATCGCACCGGCCACCTCGGCGCAGCTTTCATAGTGGCAATCACCAACCAGGCGGGTCTTACCCTCGCCCTTCTCAGGCGCGTCGATACGGTTGATGCCAACATCGATCACGGTCGCGCCGGGCTTGATCCAATCGCCGGTCACCATTTCCGGGCGCCCCACTGCCGCCACAACGATATCGGCGGTCTTGCACAGCGCTTCGATCTCTTTGGTGCGGGAATGGGCGATGGTAACGGTGCAGCTGTCGCGCAGCAGCAAGTTTGCCATCGGCTTGCCCACGATGTTGGAGCGGCCCACGACAACCGCATTCAACCCAGACAGCGAGCCGTGATGGTCGCGCAGCATCATCAGGCAGCCCAGAGGGGTGCAAGGCACCATGCTTTTTTGCCCCGTGCCCAGCAGGCCAACATTAGAGATATGGAACCCGTCCACATCCTTGGCCGGATCAATCCGATTGATCACCAGATCTTCGTTCAGATGGCCGGGCAGCGGCAGCTGCACCAGAATACCATGCACCGCCGGATCGGCGTTCAGCTTGTCCAAAAGCGCCAACAGATCCTCTTCGGAGGTGTCCACGTCCAGCTTGTGCTCAAACGAGTTCATGCCGACCTCAACGGTCTGCTTGCCCTTTGAGCGCACATAAACCTGAGAGGCCGGATCTTCGCCAACCAGCACCACCGCCAGACCGGGCGTGATGCCGTTTTCCTCTTTCAGACGCGCCACATGCTCGGCCACTTGTTCGCGCACTTTGGCGGCAAAGGCCTTTCCGTCGATGACTGTCGCTGTCATTTTCTGTCCTCTCACATATCCGTCAAATATCGGTCCGCGCATAGGCGTCCCGGTAATGATCCATTTGCATCCGCGTCGCCAGAACCGCGTTTTTCATCAGCGTCGCCACCGTCACGGGGCCAACCCCGCCCGGCACTGGCGTGATCCAGCCCGCCACCTCGGCGCAGCTGTCAAAATCCGCATCACCAACGGTTTTCGCGCCCTCCGGCGTTTCCACGCGGTTGATGCCAATATCAATCAGCGCGGCACCTGGTTTCAACATATCACCGGTCACCAGACCCGGCTTGCCCACCGCGACAAAGACCGCATCCGCCGCGCGGCTATGCATGGCGACCGAGCGGGTCATATGGTGACACACGGTCACTGTTGCGCCCAGCCCCATCATCAAGAAGGCGATCGGTTTGCCGACGATTTCGGAATGGCCGATCACCGTGACGTTCAAACCTTCCATCTGCATGGGCAGGGTCTTGAGGATTTCCACCGCCGCTACAGCCGTACAGGGGCCAAGCGCGAGGTCGTTATAAACGATATTGCCGATCGAGGCCGGGTGCATGCCCTCAACGTCCTTCAAAGGATGCACCATTTTCTGCAGCACTTTAACCGGGATGTGGTCTGGCAGCGGGCGCTGAATGATGATGCCGTTGACGCGTGGATCTGCGTTCAAGCCCTGCAAAATCCCGGTCAGCTGTTCCAACGAGGTTTCGCCAGGATAATTGCGTGCCTCAAATTCCACACCGGCGCTGTTGGCGCTGCGCTGCTGGTTGCGCACGTAAAGATCGGCAGCCGCCGTGTCACCAACGCTGATCGAGACCAGCTTGGGCGACCAACCCGCTTGTGTCAGTTCTTCGGCCTCTTTGGCCACCTCTGCGCGCATCTCTGCAGCAATGGATTTTCCGTCAATCAATGCCGCCCGCATGGCTGCCCCTTTAATCGCGTCGGATCACCTGCGCCTCGCGCGTGATCGACCAATCTATCAATTGCCGCCAGAGCGTTTCGACCAGCTCGGCGTCCAGCTGTTCTTTTTCTGCCACCGCCTTGACCTTGGCGACCACATCTTCGACGCGGGCCGGGATATTGGCTGGCAGGCCATTATCCGATTTGATCTCAACCGCGCGGTCGATATAGCCCATGCGCTTTTTCAAAAGGTGAACCAGATCACGATCCAACGCGTCGATCTGATCGCGCAAAGTGGGCATATCCCGACAGTCTTTGGGGTCTAGCATGCTGCGTCCATCCTGAGATTTCACAGGCTTGCCCTACCCCGATAAGGCGCGCTCCGCAATCGGAACGCGCCCATTTTAGCGAGGTCTTAGAACAGACCTTCGACCAGACCTTCATCGTTGATAAAGATGCTTTCCGCCGCCGGTTTGCGCGGCAGGCCCGGCATGGTCATGATCTCACCGCAGATCGCAACGATGAACCCGGCACCAGCGCTCAGGCGCACTTCGCGCACCGGAACCGAGTGACCAACCGGCGCGCCGCGCAGGTTCGGATCGGTGGAGAAGCTGTACTGGGTTTTCGCCATGCAGATCGGCAGATGTCCGTAACCGGCCTCTTCCCAGGCCTTCAGCTGATCGCGGATCTTTTTGTCGGCGAGAACCTCGTCGGCGCGATAGATCGAAGTCGCGATGCGCTCGATCTTTTCGAACAGCGACAGCTCATCCTTGTAGAGCGGCGCGAACTGGCTGACACCGGCATCGGCAATCTCAGCCACGCGGGTGGCAAGCTCTTTGGTCCCTTCCGACCCCTTTTCCCAGTGCTGGCACAGGATCGCTTCGGAGCCTTGGGTCTCAACGTAATCCTTGACTGCCTGCACTTCGGCATCGGTGTCGGTGACAAAGTGGTTGATCGCTACGACAACTGGAACGCCAAACTGCTTGAGGTTGCCAATGTGGCGACCGAGGTTGGCACAGCCTTCGTTCACGGCGTCGACGTTTTCCACACCCAGATCGGCCTTGGCCACGCCGCCATTCATCTTCATGGCACGGATAGTGGCAACCAGCACAACGCAATCTGGGGTCAGACCGGCCTTGCGGCACTTGATGTTCATGAACTTTTCAGCGCCAAGGTCAGCGCCAAAGCCTGCTTCGGTCACAACGTAGTCGGCCAATTTCAGCGCAGTGTTGGTCGCAGTCACCGAGTTACAGCCATGGGCGATGTTGGCGAATGGGCCACCATGGACAAAGGCCGGGTTGTTTTCCAGGGTCTGCACCAGGTTCGGCTGCATCGCGTCACGCAACAGCACGGTCATCGCGCCATCAGCCTTGATATCACGCGCATAGATCGGGCTGCGGTCACGGCGATAGGCCACGATCATGTCACCCAGACGCTTTTGCAGGTCTTTCAGGTCGCTGGCGAGGCAGAGGATCGCCATAACCTCGGAGGCCACCGTGATGTCAAAGCCAGTCTGACGCGGGAAACCGTTGGACACGCCACCCAGCGAGGTCACGGTGTCGCGCAGCGCGCGGTCATTCATGTCGAGAACACGACGCCAGGACACGCGACGCTCGTCGATTTCCAGCTCATTGCCCCAATAGATGTGGTTGTCGATCATCGCGCTCAGCAGGTTATGCGCCGAGGTGATCGCGTGGAAATCGCCGGTGAAGTGGAGGTTCATTTCCTCCATCGGCACAACCTGCGCCATGCCGCCCCCGGCCGCGCCGCCCTTCATACCGAAGTTCGGACCAAGCGAGGCTTCGCGGATACAGATCATCGCCTTTTTGCCGATTGCATTCAGGCCGTCACCCAGACCAACAGTGGTGGTGGTTTTACCCTCACCTGCCGGGGTTGGGTTGATCGCTGTCACCAGGATCAGCTTGCCGTTTTCGCGGTCTTGCACCGAGTTGATGAATTCCTGGCTGACCTTGGCCTTGTCGTGGCCATAAGGCAGAAGGTGTTCAGCCTCGATGCCCAGCTTGGCGCCGATCTCCATGATCGGTTGCTTTTTGGCTTCGCGGGCGATTTCGATGTCAGTTTTGAATGCCATTCTTGCGATCCCTGTCAAAATGGGTGTCTTTGACCCAGCCATATCGTGGGAATGGAAAAAGCGTGACAGCGAATCCGACATTTCCGCGCTTTGAAGCGGCGCATTTGAAAATCAACGGGAGCGGATCGGAAACAGGTGTTCTTGAAAGCGCCGCGCGGTCAGGATCGGGACATGACCCTAGCTCTGCGCCCCTGTCACCACCATGAACAAACGGCGGAAAGGGAATAGGACGCTGCCATCTTCTGCAGCGGGATAGGCAGAGGCGATGACCGAATCGTAAGCCGCTGTCAGACGGTCGATTTCCTCATCGCTCAGCTTGTCAAAGATGGATCGGGCAAAGGTGGATTGCGTGAACTTCCGCACCGGGTGGCCATCAGTTTCCGCCGTCAGCGTCTGGTAATATTCCGTTTCCCAAAGCGACAAGGCCCCGAGTGGCTCCAACAGGTGATGATACTGCGCCGGGGGCAAAACGCCGGGACCAGCGCTTTGATCTGCCCATCTGTTCGGCCAGAATTCATGCGCGAGGCTGGTCCAGATATGATGCGAGGGCGCGTTGTTCTGATGCGGCATCTGCACCGCCAGCGTCCCGCCCGGCGCTACATAGGAAAACAGTTTGGGTAACAGGGTCTTGTGGTCTGGCAACCAATGCAGGGCGGCATTGGAAAAGATCAGCGCCGGGGCCACTTTGGGGTGCCATGTGGCGATGTCAGCTTCGACCAGCAAATCATAGGCCCCGGTCTTTTCCGCCTCAGCCAGCATTTCCGGGCTGCTATCAACGCCAATCACCGGGCGGCCCAATTGTTTCAAGGCATCGCCAACCGAACCATTGCCACAGCCCAAATCGACAATCGCGCCCCCGGGCAAGCCCGGGAGCGCGTTAATCAAGTCAATCGCAGGGCGCAGCCTGTGGGAGCGGAAGCGTTGGTAAGCTTCGGGATTCCATGCTGCGCGCTGCTCTTGGTTCATGCGTTGGGTTCCGGTTCCATTCCGCCATCGCCTGATGGCTTGGCCTTGGTTTTCGTTTTCGGAATCGCGGTGATGCTTGGCTTATCCGCCTCGGCACTGCCACCGTGATCATCATCATCGGCATGGGGCGGCTCACCGCGCATGACGCGCTGAATTTCTTCGCCTGTCAGGGTTTCATATTCCAACAAGCCCTGCGCCAGACGCTCGAAATCATCGTTGCGTTCCAGAATGATCTCACGCGCGCGCTCATATCCAGCCTGGATAAAGTTACGCACCTCTTCTTCGATCAGCTCTTTGGTATGGGCCGAGACCGACAGGCCAGCGGTGTTACCCTGATAACCTTCGGCCGCCTCGCGATAGTCGATATTGCCGATCTTTTCCGACATGCCCCATTGCAGAACCATCGCCCGCGCCAAGGCCGACGCCTGCTGAATGTCACCCGCGGGACCGTTTGACACCTGATCCTCACCATATTTGATGATCTCAGCCGCCTTCCCCGCCATGGTCATGGCCAGGCGCTGGTGGCATTCATCCTTGAACATGTTGAGACGGTCAATCTCAGGCAGGCTCATCACCATACCCAGCGCACCACCGCGCGGGATAATGGTTGCTTTATAAACCGGGTCACATTTCGGCAGGTGAATCCCGACCAAAGCGTGGCCTGCTTCGTGATAGGCGGTCATTTCCTTTTGCTCATCGGTCAAGACCATGGATCGGCGTTCCGCGCCCATCATAACCTTGTCCTTGGCCTGTTCGAAATCTTCCATCGTCACGAAACGACGGCCCACGCGCGCCGCCATCAGCGCCGCTTCGTTCACGAGGTTGGCAAGATCGGCGCCAGAGAAGCCCGGCGTACCACGCGCGATGATGCGCAGATCGACATCGGGTCCCAGAGGGATCTTGCGCGCATGCACGGCGAGGATCTTGTCACGGCCTTTTATGTCGGGGTTCGGCACAGTGACCTGACGGTCAAAACGGCCCGGGCGCAGCAGCGCCGGGTCAAGCACATCCCGTCTGTTGGTCGCGGCAACGATGATCACACCCTCATTGGCTTCGAATCCGTCCATTTCAACCAGCAATTGGTTAAGGGTCTGTTCACGTTCGTCGTTACCACCGCCGTAACCTTGGCCACGGGCGCGGCCCACAGCGTCGATTTCGTCGATGAACACGATACAAGGCGCGTTCTTTTTCGCCTGTTCAAACATGTC
This sequence comes from Tropicibacter sp. R15_0, assembly GCA_017744045.1. Classification (GTDB taxonomy): domain Bacteria; phylum Pseudomonadota; class Alphaproteobacteria; order Rhodobacterales; family Rhodobacteraceae; genus Pelagimonas. The sequence continues at coordinate 210,408 of JAGHRD010000004.1, forward strand.
GCGCACACGGCTTGCACCCACGCCCACAAACATCTCAACAAAGTCAGAGCCCGAGATGGTAAAGAACGGCACGCCCGCCTCGCCCGCAATCGCGCGCGCCAGCAGGGTTTTACCGGTGCCCGGAGGGCCCACCAACAGCGCACCTTTGGGGATCTTGCCGCCCAGACGCGAGAATTTCTGCGGGTTGCGCAGGAATTCAACGATCTCTTCCAGCTCTTCCTTGGCTTCGTCAATGCCAGCCACATCGTCAAAGGTCACGCGACCCTGTTTTTCGGTCAGCAGCTTGGCCTTGGATTTGCCAAAGCCCATCGCGCCACCTTTGCCGCCGCCCTGCATGCGGTTCATGAAATAGATCCACACACCGATCAGCAGCAGGAAGGGCAGCAGCCCGATGATAAAGGCCTGGAAACCGCTTTGCTCTTGCTGTTCGGCCCAAACTGGCACGTCGTTCTGGATCAGCAGATCAGTGACTTCGTGATCGGTCGGCTTGATCGCAACGTGATCCTTGCCGTCCTTGGTGCGATAGCGCACCTGCTCGCCGTCCAGGACGACCGAGTCGACGGATTTGGATTCCACCGCTTCTACGAATTCAGAATAGCTCGCTTCCTTGCTTTGCAAGGTGCTTCCATTGTTCGAAAACAGGCTGAAGAGAGCAAAGATCAGTACAAAAAGTACGATCCAAAAGGCGATATTTCGAGCGTTGCCCAAGGAAGGTCTCCCAAGTGACGGCTGAGGATTTCGGACGCGCAGGGCGCATTTCCGGCGTTGAGACACAACATAGACATGAAATGCCTGTGTTCAATGCGAAAGAAGGAAGCGGGTAAAGCTGTGCGATTGGCGCCCCATTGGCCTGAGCTGGCTTGTCTTGCCCGGTCCAATGCCCAAGGCATCACAGGCAACAAGCCTGTTACCATCCCAGATGGATGGCAGGCTGCGCGCGGCATGGTAAGGCACTGTTGCCTCACGTTTATTTTCAAAACTCTGCCAACCTGCGTCGCCCAGGGCGCGAATGGTCAGACCCTGCATATCAGGATGGAAAACACGCCACCTTTGGTCCCATAGACCGGGGGTGCCGACCGTAGATTGGCAGGAAATCAGCGCTTTCTCTTCTCGAAAAATGCGCAGATTCTCGCGCTCTGCGCGTAATTCGCAGCCATGAAGCGTACCGCCGCCGCCCGCAAGCGCGCGATCCAACAGCTCTTCCAGCGGGGTTTCGCGGGGGCGATAGGGGTTCGTTGACACATATTGCAGCGCGGCGGCGAGCAGGCGCAGTTGTGTGTCACGCTCCACACCGGCAAACCCGTCGCGGTTCAACAGCAAGTCGCCGGTTGAGCGGCCATTGGCCACGCCCTCGCTGCCAATCTCGCGCCATACCTGACAAGCGCGCTGCGCCAAGGCCTCTTGCGCGCGGCGCAAGCGTTGGGCGGTTCCGGCCAGCAGATCAACGCCCAGGCCCAGCGGCTCCAAATCGCGCAGCAGATGCCGCATTTTAACCCGATCGTATTTGCGATCCTCGTTTGAGGGGTCTTCGGCCCAAGGGGTTTTCAGAACCTTGATGTGGTGGCGCAGCTCTTGCCGCGTCATGGACAGGCAGGGGCGCAGGATTTCATAGGACCTTTGGCCAGCGGATTGATCGGTTTGCGGCGGCAGGTCGCCCTCGAATTCACCAGCCCGCAATTCCTCCAGATGATCAGACGAGCGATACAGGCGCCGCTCTTGCATGGCCGACAGCCCCTCTACCCCCGATCCGCGTTTCAATCGCATCAGAAAGGTCTCGGCCAGATCATCCTTGGTATGGGCCACCAGCACATGGCGCAAAGCGCCGCGCCAGCGGTCAATCAGATCCAAGCGGGCTTTGCGCGCTTCATCCTGCACATTGCCTTTGCCATCCCAATGCCAGCGCAAGGTCGCGTGTTTATGCCCCAGCAGCGCGCATTCCTGCGCGACTATGGCCGCCTCATCAACACTTTCGGGGCGCAAGCCGTGATCCACGGTCACAACCCACAGGGTCACACCCCAAACCCGCGTCCAATTATGGGCAAGGGTCAGCATGGCCATGCTGTCTCCACCGCCCGACACGGCCAGCGCGATATCACTTGGAAAATCAGGCCCCAGCAATTGGCCCATGGCATCGGCAAAGCGTTGATCGAGGCTGTTTTCAGCCCCTTTCATCGTCCCGCCCATAGCGCCGGTCACTGGCAGCCGATCTCTGCCTTGCTGGCTTCGGCTTGGGCGATAAAGTCAGACCCCGGATAGCGCGCGGCAACCTCGGACAGGGTCACGCAGGCCTCGGGGGCCGAACCAAGCGCGGCCAAAGACACGCCCAAACGCCAAAGCGCCTCGGGGGCCGAGTTATCTTCGGGAAAGCCGGAATAGGCGGTCAAGTAACGGCGCGCCGCTTCGCGCGTATCGCCCTGCCCCTCAAGGGCGCGGCCCTCACCGATCAAAGCCGCCACTTCCAGCGGGCCTTGGGGATAGGTTTCGCGGAACAGCGCGAACATCTGCGCCGCCCCGGCAAAATCCTGATCGGTCAGCGCTTTTTGCGCATCCAGGAAATCAGCCTCTTCGCTCACCGCTAATTCGCCTGCGCCCAATGGCAAGCCATCGGTTGCAACGACCTGCGCGGGAGCAGGGGCTGGCGCGACGGCCCCGCTATCGCCCCCCAAAAGCGGCGTTTGACCGAGATTGCCAATGTCACAGCCGGGTTCCAACTCGCACAACCGGAATTCGAGATCGCCCAGACGGTTGGTGCCATCCTTGACCACGCGGGAAATGCGGAATTCCAGCTCTTCGGCCTTGGCGGTGACACGTTGCAGCTGGGTTTCGATCGAGTTGATGCGTTCCAGTTGATCACCGCTCAGCACCACGCCCGCCCCGCCTGTGGTGGACAATTCGCGTTGCAGTTTCGCCAGCTCAACCGACAAAACCACCATATCCTGACGGATATCGGCCAATGTCTCCTGGCTTTGCGCCGCAAGGGGCATGGCGAGGGCGATGGCCAGAACCGGCCCGAAAACACTGGATTTGCGCATGGGGTTCCCTTGTTTCTTAGCTTGGCCTTAGCTGCTCAACCCGGCGGAAAGGATGGTCACCGCGCGGCGGTTCTTGGCATAACAGGCCTCAGCCGAACAGATCTCAAGCGGGCGTTCCTTGCCGTAGCTGACGAATTTCAGACGATTGGCTGACACGCCGCGCGACACAAGGTATTCCATCACCGCATTGGCGCGACGCGCTCCCAGGGCAAGGTTGTATTCACGGGTGCCTTGTTCGTCTGCGTGGCCTTCGATCACGGCCAAATAATCGCTATTGCTGATCAGCCATTCTGCCTGACGGTCCAAGGTCACGCGGCCCTCGGCGCTTAGGGTGGATTGGTCAACAAGGAACAAGACACGATCGCCGATCCGCTGCTGGAAATGCGCCACCGAGGTCGGATCATCAGCGCTGCCGGGAACGATGCCAGGAACAGGAGCCGTCGCCCCAACACCTGCGCCATCATCACCCGAGCCGAAACGGTTAGGATTGGTACAGGCGGCAAGGCCCAGCGCTGCGACCAGCATGATGGTCTTTGGAAGAATGCTCATTTTGTCTCTCGTTCTGCTCTTGTGCTTATCGTGTGCTTGGCATTGTAGGTTGGCCGCAATCTAGCACAGCTCGGCCTTGGCGGGAATCCGCTTTGTTTTTATGTGCAAGCCGCCGCCCATGAGGTTACTGAAGCGGCCCCCAGCTTGGGTCCGATCCACCGGCAGGCGTGCGCACGCGTTTCAGGTTGCGACCGGAAATATCTACAGAATACAAGGCCGAAGCCCCCTGAGCGCCTTGCGTTTCGCGGGCAAACATCAGCACACGACCATTCGGGGCCCATGTCGGGCCTTCGTCCAAAAAGCTGGCGGTCAGCAGGCGTTCTTCGGAACCATCGGTGCGCATCACGCCAATGTGAAACCGCCCCTGGTTCTGTTTGGTAAAGGCAATCAAGTCCCCGCGCGGCGACCAGACCGGCGTGCCATAGCGCCCCTGGCCAAAGCTGATCCGCGTGGCCTCGCCCCCGGCGGCGGGCATGATGTAAAGCTGCTGGGTGCCGCTGCGGTCGCTTTCAAAGACGATCTGGCTGCCATCGGGGCTATAGCTGGGCGCGGTTTCAATCGCGGGCGAGACCGACAAACGGCGCGTCGCCCCACTGGCCACATCCATCGCCCAAATATCAGTATTGGACCCTTGGGTGAGCGAATAAACAACCGTGCGCCCATCGGGTGAAAAGCGCGGCGCAAAGCTCATCACGCCATCATTGGCCTGCAAAATGCGGCTTTGCACGTCACCGACGGTCAGCACATGCACACGCGGAAAGCCGGTTTCATAGCTGGTATAAAGCACCCGGTCACCACCGGGTGAAAAGCGCGGGGCCAAAACGATGGACTGGCTGCCGGTCAGGTATTGAACATTGGACCCGTCATAATCCATGACGGCCAGACGTTTCTGACGCTCATTCTTGGGGCCGGTTTCTGAAACAAAAACAACTCGGCTGTCAAAGTAGGGGCTTTCACCGGTCAACCGGGCATAGACTTGATCCGCCACCTTATGCGCCAGACGCCGCCAGCCATCGGCGGTTGAGGCAAATTGCATCCCCTGCCCCAGTTCTTGGCCAGCAAACACATCCCAGACGCGGAACTTGACGATAATCCGCCCGCTGTCATCCGTACTGACCGCGCCGGTGATCAAAGCCTGAGAATTCACCGCTTTCCAATCGGCAAACTGAACCGGCGCACCAAAGCTGGAAATACCCGAGATATGCGCATCACGCGGGATCTCGCGAAACAGCCCGGTGCCGGTCAGATCTTCGGCAATCACCCGGCTGATATTTTCCGCATGGGTCATCGCCGCAGAAGTTTCGGGCACAAAATTCGGCACCGCATAGGGCATGGGTTCAACCACACCTTGGTCCAGCGTGAGCCGCAAAGGCTCTTGCGCCGTGACGAAACCGGGAAGAAGCGCCATGAGCAACGCAATCAACATGGGGATCAGGCGGGTCTGCATTCTGGGCTGCCTTCCTTGGGAACTGCTCGGTTCATTTTTCTCGCTCGCAGAGCGGTTAAAGCCACATTAGCCATATTTTCTTGCTGCACAAACACCCCGACGGGCCGAAATTGGCGGGGAATTGCGCATGACATCGCTCACCTCAACCGCATGGATGAGGGGTCAAAGGTCATTTCAACCTTCTTCCAGTGATCATATTTCTCAACCGGCAGGTCATAGCCGCCATTCTGACAGCGCAGCACCGCACGGCGCGCAGATTGGAAGGCCGCCTCGGCAGCTGTCCCGCTTCCCCCGCTTGATGACAGCAATTTCAGTGTGCTTGGCAGGACCTTTCCATCGCGGTCGAGCTCAAAGCCCAGGGTCACGGTGACATTGGCCGCCTGGCTGCCCACATCGACCACCCAGCAGGATTCCACCGCCAGTTTCAGCCCTTCCTTTTCGCCACGGGTCAGTGGCGGGCCGGATGGGGCATCTGCATCATCCCCCGCCGCCAAAGCCTCGGCCAGGGCGGCATTCAGCGCGTCATCCGTGCTTGGCGCGGGGTCTGGTTCCGGATCACCCGACGGTTCCGGTTCGGCCGCCGGGGCCGCCGCTGCAATGCTTTGCGGGCGGGCCTGCGGGCGCAGGGATTTAGTGATCGCACCCGACGGATCTTCGGCCTCGGTGACGATTTCCGGCGCGGCCTCTTCTGGGGCCGTGGCCTCTTTGTTTTCTTCGGCCACATCCGGGCTTTCAACATCTGGCGATGCCGCCTGCTGCGTGTCCGGGGCCACAACCGTATCAGGCTCTGGCGGCGCGATGGCTTCGGGCGCGACACGCGGCGCAGGTCGCGGTTTTGGTCGCAGCGACCGCGTTGGGGCCGCCGAGCTTGGCAAAGGTGCAGGTTCCGGGGCCGGTGGCACATCCGGTTCTGGCTCTGGCGGGATCAGCACCGGCGGCGTGTCGGTCACGTCTGCAGGCTGAGGCGGCGGCGGCACATCTGGCAGCGGCTCGGGCGCAGGTGGCGTTGGGGCTGGCTGCGGCTCGGGCTGCACAGGTGGTTCAGGCGCGGGCTGAGGGGCTGGGGGTTCCGGCGTCGGCTCTGGTTCAGGGGGCGGCGCAGGCTGAACCGGCGCTGGCGCGGGTTGCTCTGGGGCCGGGCCGCTGGGTTCTGGCTGGGTAAGGGCGGCAAATTCCGCCTCGGAAATCACCGAGACATTGGCCACTTCCAATTCAGGCGGGTCGGCTTGGAACAAACCGCCAAACAGCAACCATCCGATTGCCAGGGCATGCGCCCCACCTGATATGACCAATCCGCGCTGCATATCCGCGCCTTAATTGTCGTCGCCATTCAGGGCCGGGCCACCCACATCGGTCACCAGACCGATCGAGGAAAACCCGCCCGCATTCAACGCTCCCATGATCTGGGCCACGTCCTCATAGGGGACCACCCCATCCGCACGCAGATAGACCCGGTCATCGCTCCGTTCAGCGGCAATGGCGCGCAGGCGCGGGATCAACTCTTCTCGGGTGATTTCGGTGCTCTGGATCAACACCGTGCCATCCGCCGCAATCGACACGGTCAGCGGCTCTTCGGTTTCCTGTGGCAGGGCCTGCGCGGCGGTCTTGGGCAGTTCCACCGGCACGCCAACGGTCAAAAGCGGGGCCGCGACCATGAAAATGATCAGCAGCACCAGCATGACATCCACAAATGGCGTGACGTTGATTTCCGACATCGGCGCGGCCTTGCCCCTGCGCCCACGTCTGCGACGGTTGCCTCCGCCGCCGCCATTTTTCATGACACCCGCGCCCATGGCTCAGCTGTCCAACTGGCGCGACAGGATGGTCGAGAACTCATCAGCAAAGCTTTCATAGCCTGCGATGATGCGGTCGCTATCCGCCGAAAACTTGTTGTAAAACACCACCGCCGGGATCGCTGCCATCAGCCCCAGCCCCGTGGCCAAAAGCGCCTCGGCAATACCCGGGGCCACGACCACAAGCGATGTGTTTTGCTGCTGCGCAATCTCGATAAAGGCGTTCATGATCCCGAACACGGTCCCGAACAGCCCCACAAAAGGCGCGGTTGACCCAACCGTGGCCAGCACCGGCAGCCCCTTTTGCAGGGCTTCACCCTCTTTCTGAATGGCCACATCCATTGAGCGATCAATCCGGCTTTGGGCATTGGCGATCAGCTGACCATCATCGCGATGGCTGCGCCGCCACTCCATCATGCCGGCGGCAAAGACCCGCTCAGCACGTCCCGAGGGTTCGACCCCGATCTGGTCAAACAGCTCATCCAGCGGCTCGCCGGACCAAAACGCCTTATCAAAGGCGTCAGCCTCTTTGCGGGCCCGGCGATACGAGATGAACTTGTCAAAGATAATCGCCCAAGCCCAAACCGAGGCGACGATCAACAACAACATAACCAGTTTGACGGTAAGTGTGGCGCGCGCGAATAGACCCCACATGGAGAAGTCGATCTCCTGCGCCAGGGCAAGCGTTTCTGCTTCCATGAACCTGCTCTTTTCCTGTCCGGCCCCAATAAGGATTGTGTTTACGGGCTCTGATTAACAGCACTGTTAGCGTATTTGCAGGGGAAAGGCTACTCTTTGCGCGTCATATCGCGCATTTGGAGACAAACAGGCAGAACCTTGCCTTCAACACGCCACCTTCGCTCCTTCTCTGGGCCACAAATATCCCGGGGTGAATTGGAGCCCTCGGGCTCCAAGAGGGGCTGGCCCCTCACAAAATCCGTCGACGGATTTTGGACCCGCCCGCGGCTGGCGCAGCGCCCGTCAATGCACCTTGCGCCGCAATTTGGCGGGCAGGCGCGCGGGTTGACCGTCTTCATTCATACAAACGGCGGTGACTTCGGCGCGAAACACAACCTCACCCTCGCGCAAGACCTCCTGCCCCATCACCAACCGCACCCCGGTCATCGTTCGCACCGTGGTCTGCACCTCAAGCTCGTCATCGAATTTGGCTGAGGCCAGGTAATCCGCCTCGATCCGGCGCACGACAAAGACGACCCCTTCTTCGCGCATGGCATTCTGATCCAGCCCCATTTCCTTGACCCAATCCGAGCGCGCCCGTTCGATGAATTTCAGATAATTGGCGTGATAAACAATCCCCGCCATATCGGTATCTTCGTAATAGACGCGAATGGGAAAACGGTGGGTCATGATGCGGCTCCGAAACTCTCCACCAACCCATTGCAAATCAAGGCGATGGGTGCAACTAGCATATGATTAATAACAAAATTTAAGGCCGAAAGAGGGGGCAAGAATGCCTTAACTTTCAATGCTGGTGCCTTGTCCAAGAAAGCTGGAAACAGTGTTTTCGGGATAGGATGCAGTTATGCAACATCACGGCTAAAGGGCAACGCTAGCAAAATAAATTAGAGCGAGTGACACACATCCTGTCACGAAAACGTAAGCGAAAAACTTGAACAAACCATCGAGCGCCTCGATGTAAGCTTTAGAGAACCTTATAAAAAAGTCCATTTTCGCTCCCAAACTAAAGGACACTTCCAAAACCATTTCATTTGAAAGTAGGAACTGAAACCTCAAAACTCAATTCTAGACTTCGAAGACACCACTTCATTCTACTGCAAATCCTACACCGTCACCTCATGACCGTTTTCGCCGGCCACCTGCACTGCGGCTATGATAATCATTTGGTCGTTTACGTACCCAGGCGATGAATTTTTCCATACGCGGATGGGCCTGCAGCGCCTCAATCGTATTGTAATCCCGCGCCAGTTCGGCCTCGGTAAACGTCGCGTGGATCTCGGAATGGCAGATCTGGTGCAGCAAGACCACCGGCCCGTTCTTGCCGCTCTTCAGACGCGGGATCAGGTGGTGCAGGCTTTGCTTGGCCCCGGACGGGATCGGACGGCCACAAAGCGGGCAAATGGGGTCACTCTCCGTCATCCTGCCTCTCCCTCTTGTGATTTCATCACCATAAGGGCAAGAGTTGGCAGGAAACCCACGCAGATCAAGGCCCGCGGAGCGATACAACATGAATTTTGACCTCGCCTCGCAGCCGGAATTTGTCCAGAACCTTGTCGGCTATGCGCTGCAAGGCTGGGACATTGCCAAGGGCTGGCTGCTCTCGCCTGCGGCCTGGTCGCAATTCGGGCTGCTGGTGGCCGCCTTTGCCGCCGCCTGGTTCCTGTCCAAACGCCTGCAACCTTTGCTGGAGCGTTTCCTGACACCTGAGGATGGCAAAGTCTCGATCCTCGCCACCATCCGGCGGTTTTTCCTGATCTTTGTGCCGCTGTTGCTGCCGCTTTTGGCCTGGGCCTTTACCGGCATCGGCGAACAGGCCACCCGCGCGCTGTTTGGTTCGGGTGCGGTTATCGCCTTTGGTAAGCGTGTTTTCCTGCTGCTCGCCGCGCGTATTCTGGTGCGCGAGATCATTACGGATGGTTTCCTGCGCGTGCTTGGGCGTTTCATCCTGTTGCCAATCATGGCGCTCTACACGCTGGGCCTGCTTGATCTTGCCACGGCACGGTTGAACGAGATGACCATCGCGCTTGGCAATATCGAGTTCACCGTCATGGCAGTGATCCGGGGCATCATCGCCGGGTCGATCCTGTTCTGGCTCGGGCGTTGGTCCAATGATCAGACTGGCACCTATATCCACAAGCAAGAAGAGCTGCGCCCCGCCGCCCGCCAATTGGCCAGCAAAGCCGCCGAACTGGTGATCTATGGCATCGCCTTTATCCTTTTGATGAGCATCATTGGTATCCCGCTGACCTCCTTGGCGGTTCTCTCCGGTGCAATTGGTGTTGGCCTTGGTTTTGGTCTGCAAAAAATCGCGTCCAATTATATCTCCGGCGTGATCCTGCTGCTCGAAGGGCAGGCGACTGTTGGTGATTACGTCGAGCTGGACAATGGCATGTCGGGCACCATCGTGCAGACCACCGCCCGCGCCATGATCCTAGAGACCTTTGATGGCCGCTGGATCGTTGTCCCGAACGAGGATTTCATCACCACGCGGGTGATCAATTACTCTGATCAAGGCTCCTCCAACCGCTACGAAGTGCCGTTTTCCGTGAGCTACAATACCGATATCAATGTGATCCCCGACATTATTGAAAACGCCGTCGCCAAACATCCCGCCGTGCTGAGCGATCCGTTTCCGCCAGATTGCGAATTCCGCGCCTTCGGCGAAAGCGGCGTTGAATTCGCGGTGGAATTCTGGGTGAACGGCATTGATGACGGGCGCTATAAATACAGCTCCGATGTGGGCTTTCTGATCTGGAACGCGCTCAAGGATAACGGCATCGAAATCCCCTACCCGCATCGCGTGGTGGAAATCCGCAACGCCGACGCATGAGCAAAGCGCTGATCATTGGCGGCGGTCCGGCGGGGCTGATGGCAGCCGAGATGCTGCTGGATGGCGGGCATCAGGTCGTGCTGGCCGAGGCCAAACCGACACTGGCGCGCAAATTCCTGATGGCGGGGAAATCCGGGTTGAACCTGTCCAAGATGGAAGTGTTTGAGCAATTCCTCGCGGCCTATCGCGCGGATGCCGAGCCGCTGCGCCCCATGCTGCAAGCGTTCGGACCGGAGGACGCGCGCGCCTGGGCCGAAGCCTTGGGGCAAGAGATGTTTACCGGCTCGACCGGGCGTCTTTTTCCCAAGGTGATGAAGGCCTCGCCGCTCTTGCGCGCCTGGATCACCCGACTTTCGAACAAGGGGCTGGAGATCAACCTGCGCTGGCGCTGGACCGACTGGCAAGACGGTGCGTTTCACTTCGATACGCCGGATGGGAGCCAGGTTCTGACGCCCGATGTAACCATCCTCGCCCTTGGCGGGGCAAGTTGGGCGCGGCTGGGCTCTGATGGCACCTGGACCAGGCAATTTGTACGAAACGGGCTGAAAATCACCCCCTTTGCCCCCTCCAATGCTGGTCTACTCGTCGACTGGTCGCCCTATATGGCCAAACATTTCGGCAGCCCGATCAAAAACGCCCTGTTCCGCAGCGGCGATATGGAAAACCGGGGCGAGGCTGTGATCTCCTCCAAAGGTCTCGAAGGCGGCGGGATCTATCCTCTCTCTCCCGCGCTTCGGTCCGGGTCCACTTTGCATATCGACTTGTTTCCCCATCTCTCCACCGCCGAGCTACAAAAGCGTCTGGAAAAACCGCGTGGCAAACAAAGCCTGTCAAACGTCCTGCGCAAGACCCTGAAAATCCCCCCCGCCACGTGGGCCCTGATTTCCGAGGTCGCCCGCCCCCTCCCGTCCGCGCCATCCGAGCTGACCGATCTGCTGAAAAACCTACCACTCCCGCATCAAGGGCTGCGCCACCTGGACGAGGCGATTTCGACAACTGGCGGTGTGCCCTGGGCGTCCCTAACGCCGGAATTGATGCTCAAAGACCGACCCGGCCTGTTCTGCGCAGGCGAAATGGTCGATTGGGACGCGCCAACGGGCGGATACCTCTTGACGGCTTGCCTCGCCATGGGGCGATGGGCCGGGCTCCATGCCAGCCAATTTCTATACAATCACGGTGAAACCGTCGAATAGGCTTCGGCCACGCCCAGAAACGTCTTGATATGCGGCAGGATGGTGACCGCGACAATGCCAACCAACGCCCCGACGCCCAACCGGATCGGCGCGCCACCCAGTTTTGGGCCAGCCAAACCGAGCAGGCCACAAACACTGGCGTAAAAGCCCAAAGAAACCGGATCCATCATCCCCTCCGCGCAATCTGCTCCTGAAAACAACCAGTATAGCGCAACGAGCCTAGAATCGCGACAACTGCGGGATGGCGGGTGGGGCGTCGTGCCAAGGGCACGCGCGTCACCCCCTCCCGCAAACGCTTATTCAGCGGCGATTTTCTCGACGGCTTCCACGCGAACAGCCGAGAATTTGAACTCGGGGATTTTGCCATAAGGGTCAATCGCCGGGTTGGTCAGCACATTGGCGGCCGCCTCCACATAGGCAAAGGGCACAAAGACCATATCTGGCGCAATGGCACGATCCGCCCGCGCCATGATCTCGATCGAGCCACGCCGTGTCGTCAGGCGGATCATATCACCCGGCTCTACCCCAAGGCCACGCAAAGTGCTTGGGTGCAGCGAACAGTTCGCCTCCGGCTCCACCGCATCCAACACCCGCGAGCGCCGCGTCATCGACCCGGTATGCCAATGCTCCAACTGCCGCCCGGTGGTCATGATCATCGGGAAGTCCGCATCCGGAGCCTCATCCGGCGCAATCACCGAGGCTGGCGTGAACTTCGCCCGCCCCTCCGCGCGTGGGAAGCCGTCACCAAACACAATTGGTTGGCCTGGATCAGTCTCATGCAGCGACGGATAGGTGATCGTCTCGGTCTTGAGCCGCTCCCAGGTAATGTTGTCCAGCGATTTCATGTTCAGCTTCATCTCGGCAAAGACCTCGCTGACATCGCTGTAGTTCCAGTTCAGCCCGCAACGCTGCGCCAGTTCCACAGTCACGGCCCAATCCTCGCGCGCCTCGCCGGGCGGCGGCACGGCGGGGCGCACCCGCTGCACCTGACGGTTGGTGTTGGACACCGTGCCGTTCTTTTCATAGAGCGCGCTGGCAGGCAGGATCACATCCGCATAATTCGCGGTTTCGGTCAAAAAGATATCCTGCACCACCATGACCTCAAGCTTGGCAAAGGCATCGCGGGCATGTTCCACATCCGGGTCGGACATGGCCGGGTTTTCACCCTGAATATACATGCCCTTGATATTGCCCGCATAAACTTCGTCCACGATCTCGGTAACGGTCAGACCTTTTTCATTGCTGAAATCATCGCTGTCCCAAACCTCGGTAAAGGCTTGGCGCACCCCGTCATCGGTCACGCTTTGATAATCGGGCAAGAACATCGGGATTAGCCCGGCATCCGAGGCCCCCTGCACATTGTTCTGTCCCCGCAGCGGGTGCAAACCCGCGCCCGGCTTGCCGACATTGCCGGTCATCAGCGCCAAGGAAATCAGGCAACGCGAATTATCCGTACCATGAATATGCTGCGACACGCCCATGCCCCAGAAAATCAAACCGGCCTTGGCCCCCGCAAAGGTGCGCGCCACGCGGCGCAGCTGCTCTGGCGCGATCCCGCAAATCTCTGTCATGGCTTCAGGCGTGAACTGCGCCAGATGCTGTTTCTCGGCTTCCCAATTCTCGGTGTATTTGTCGATATAGGCCTGATCATACAGCCCCTCTTCCACGATCACATTCATGATCGCGTTCAGCATCGACACATCTGCACCTGGGCGAAATTGCAGCATTTCATCGGCAAAGCGGCGCATGCCAACCCCGCGTGGATCCATCACGATCAGCTTTCCACCGCGCTTGGTGAACTGCTTGAAATAGGTCGCTGCGACGGGGTGGTTTTCAATCGGGTTGGCCCCGATGATGATCGCCACATCGGCGTTTTCGATTTCGTTAAAGGTTGCGGTCACCGCGCCCGAACCAACGTTTTCGATCAGCGCCGAAACGGACGAGGCATGGCACAGCCGCGTGCAGTGATCGACATTGTTATGCTTAAAGCCCTGACGGATGAATTTCTGGAACAGATAGGCTTCTTCATTGGTGCATTTGGCGCTGCCAAACCCCGCAACCGACCGCCCACCATGGGTGTCGCGCAACCCGGTCAGGCCCTTGGCCGCAACCTCAAGTGCCTCATCCCAGCTCGCTTCGCGGAAATGCGTGTCGAGATTGCCGGGATCGACATTCAACCCCTTGGCCGGCGCATCGTCGCGGCGGATCAGCGGTTTTGTCAGGCGGTGCGGGTGGTGGATATAGTCAAAGCCGAACCGGCCCTTGACGCAAAGCCGCCCTTCATTTGCCGGGCCATTGATGCCCTCGACATATTTGACTTTACCGTCCTTGACCTTGAGCGAGACCTTGCAGCCGACGCCGCAGAATGGGCAGACGCTTTCGGTTTCGGAATCATAATCCTTGCTATCCCCCACCTCTTGCGCGTCCAAAACGGTGGCGGGCATCAGCGCCCCGGTGGGGCAAGCCTGCACACATTCGCCGCAAGCCACACAGGTCGAGGCCCCCATCGGGTCAGCCATATCAAAGGTCGGATAGGAATCGTGGCCACGCCCGGCCATGCCGATCACGTCATTGACCTGCACTTCGCGGCAGGCGCGCACGCATAACCCACATTGAATGCAGGCATCCAGATTGACGCGCATCGCCACATGGGAATCATCCAGCAAAGGAATGCGTTCGGGTTCAATGGTCGGGAAACGGCTCTCTTCGACGCCGTTCTCTTCGGCCATATCCCAAAGATGGCTGGATTTGTCATGGGCCGCTTCGCGCTCTGGCTGATCTGCCAGCAACAGCTCCATCACCATCTTACGCGCGTTTTCAGCGCGAGCATTGTTGGTGGTGACCACCATCCCCTCGCTGGGTTCGCGGATACAGGAGGCCGCCAGCGTGCGCTCGCCCTCGATCTCGACCATACAGGCGCGACAATTGCCATCAGGGCGATAGCCGGGCGCGGGCTTGTGGCACAGATGCGGGATTTTCAGGCCGCGGCCATTGGCCACTTCCCAAATGGTCATTCCCTTTTCCGCTTCGACTGTCTGGCCATCAAGCTGGAATCGAATTTTGTCGGACATGCGCGTTCCCTCCGGTCTTGGCCCCTATCTAGACCATTTCCCCACCCAAAAGTGTAAGCCATTCCCGACACCTTCGCAGTGATTTGCGCCGCGCTTGGTTTCCGATGATGATCAAAAACATCGCAAGCGCGTCGCGCCGCTCTGGACCTTGCCAAAAGACAGGCCTAGCTTGCCCAAAAACGAGAGGAGCTGGCATGGCGATCGGCAAGACAATCCGCACCTATTTCAACGGCAGCTGGCAGGACGGTGACGCCATGGTCATGCGCGCCGCCGATCATGGCATGTGGCTGGGCAGTTCCGTCTTTGATGGCGCGCGGATGGTCAACGGGATGACACCGGATCTGGACGCCCATTGCGCCCGCACCAATCGATCGGCTGAGGCGCTGATGATCAAACCGACCGTTTCCACCGATAATATGGTCGAGATTGCCCTTGAAGGGCTGAAAGGTTTTGCGCCCGGCGCTGCCGTTTACATCCGCCCGATGTATTGGGCGATCCATGGCGATGCGACCGCGATTGTCCCGACCCCTGACGAAACCGGTTTTGCCATCAGCCTCGAAGAGGTGCCCATGGCCCCCGAAAGCGCCAGCACCACGCTGGGCTATACCCGCTTTCGCCGCCCCGTGCTGGAAAGCTCCGTTGTGAACGCCAAGGCGGGCTGCCTCTATCCCAACAATGCCCGCATGTTGGCCGAGGTCCGCGCACGCGGCTTTGGCAATGCGCTGGTGGCCGATGCGCTTGGCAATGTCGCCGAAAGCGCGACCGCCAATGTGTTCATGGTCAAAGATGGCGAGGTCTTTACCCCCGTGGCCAACGGCACTTTCCTTGCCGGGATCACCCGCGCGCGCCACATCACCAACTTGTTGGCCGATGGTGTCACAGTTCATGAATCCGTGCTGAGCTTTGACGATTTCAACGATGCGGATGAGGTGTTTTTGTCGGGCAATATGAACAAGGTCACCCCGGTGACCGGTATCGAAGGCCGCTCATACCAGGTTGGCCCTGTCACCCGCCGCGTGCGTGAAATGTACTGGGATTGGGCCGCCTCTGCCTAAGGACCAAACAGCCCATCGCGTTTTGAACGCTTGCCAGTGGCGTGAACCAAAGGCATGATCCATCCGGATAGGGAGTTTTAGATGCGCAAGTTTCTCGTTGTTCTGGATGACAGCCGCGAATGCCTCAACGCAATGCGCTTTGCCGCGATGCGCGCCGCCAATACAGGCGGAGGCGTGGCGATTCTGTCGGTGATTCCCCCGGATGAGTTCAATCACTGGATCGGCGTCGGCGCTGTGATGCGCGAAGAGGCGCGCGAACGTATTCACGCCCATTTCGAGGTTTTCGCCAAGTGGATGCGCGACAAACAAGGGGTCGACCCCGAGTTGGTGATCCGCGAAGGCGAGGCAGTGCCGGAAATTGTCGCCCATGTGAACTCTGACCCCGAGGTGGGCGTTCTGGTTCTGGGCGCAGCCACAGATCGCAAGGGCCCCGGCCCGATCATCAGCCATATCACCCGCAACTTTGGCGCTTTGCCCATCCCGGTCACCATCGTCCCCGGTGACATGTCCAAAGAACGGCTCGAAGCGATTACCTGACATGCCCATGCCCTGGAGCTATCGCCATGCTGGCAAGGAATGGCGCGGTTTTCTCGACGACGCCAAAGACCAGCTGGGAACCACCTCAGACAACGTAACCTACACCGTGGCCGAAGGCGTTTTTCGCGCCTTTCGCGCCCGTTTGACCACGCAGCAAGCACTGGACTTTGCGCAGATCCTTCCGACAACACTGCGCGCCCTTTTTGTGCAGGATTGGCAGATCGCGGAACCGCAGCCCTGGGCGGACCCTGAGACCTATCTGCGAGAAACGCGCGAATTGCGAAAGCATCACAATCTCGCACCTGAGAACGCGCTTTTTGCTGTGTCCTTTGCCCTGCACCGCGCCGTTCAGCCCGCCGAATTGACCCGTGCCTTGGACAAGATCGCGCCAGAGGCGGTTGCCTTTTGGCATCTCGAAAATGTCGATCCTGCCGAGCTTGGCCCCCGGTTTCGGTGAGCTGGATCAAAGACCTCGCCGCCGCTATTCGTTAACCTTTGCCGGAAAGGAGGCCCTTATGCCTGCCACCTGCAAAGCCGAGCTTCGCGCCGTTGCTGACAAGGAATTTGCCAAACTGCAAAAGCTGTTGGATCAAATCCCTGACGACCTTGCCCTCACTCCGGATTCCGACGGGATCACACCCAAGGATATCATTGCCCATCGCGCCCATTGGATCGCGCTGTTTCTGGGCTGGTATCACGCCGGTCAAGCGGGTCTTGCTGTCGAAATCCCCGCCCCCGGTTACAAGTGGAACGAGCTGAAGCGCTACAATGCCGATCTGCGTGCGGCCCAACAGGATGTCAGCTGGCCCGAGGCCTGCGCGATGTTATGGGCGTGGCATTTATGTTGGTTGGGGCTGATCGGGGATTTGGATGACATAGCCCTTTATGGCGAGCCGATGAAGGGCGGGAACAACAAATGGACAACCGGCCGTTGGGCCGAGGCCGCCGCCCCTTCGCATTACCGATCTGCCGCAAAATACCTAAGGCAGCGACTGAAAGCGTATCAATCGGCCCGGTAAGGCGATAAAATCACTCAGCAATAAGATTAGAACAATTCTAAACCTTGACCTTCGCCCTTACGAAGCGCATATTTTCACCGAGACCAGAAAAGGCGCATCCCAAATGTTCATTCAGACAGAATCAACTCCGAACCCAGCCACGCTGAAATTCCTGCCCGGCCTGACCGTGCTGGAAATGGGCACCGCCGATTTTCCAACCGCCGCCGCCGCCGCGGCCTCGCCTCTTGCGCAGCGCTTGTTTGCGGTTGATGGCGTCGCGGGCGTCTTCTTTGGCAATGATTTTGTCACCGTCACCAAAGGCGACGACATTGATTGGGATCACCTGAAACCGTCGATCCTAGGCGCGATCATGGAGCATTTCCAATCCGGTCAGCCGGTAATGGCGGATGGTGCCACACAAGCCGGCGGTCATGCGGATCATGACGGTGAGGATGGCGAAATTGTTGGTCAAATCAAGGAATTGCTCGACAGCCGCGTGCGCCCGGCTGTGGCGCAGGATGGCGGCGACATCACCTTTCACGGGTTTGATCGCGGCGTGGTTTACCTGCACATGCAGGGGGCCTGCGCCGGTTGCCCCAGCTCAACCTTGACGTTGAAAATGGGCATCGAGAACCTGCTGCGCCACTACATTCCCGAAGTGACCGAGGTTCGCCCGGTCGCCGTTTGACCCATCGGTCAAGTTTTGCTGGACAAGGAACGAGGTCACTCATTGCGGTGGCCTTTTTCTTTGCGCCCCGCTCTGCGCCCCTTGTTTTCCGTGGCTGAGACCGGCAGAGACAAGTCATGACTGACGCCCCTCTTGTTCTGGCCTATGACACCTCTGCCCCGCATTGCACGGCTGCGCTGATGCGCGGCGGTGAGCTGATCACATCCCGTTTCGAAGAGATGGCCCGTGGCCAAGCCGAACGGCTGATGCCCCTTCTCGACGAGGTATTAGAGGAGGGAGGCGCGAGTTGGCAGGATCTCTCAGCGATTGGTGTCGGCATTGGGCCGGGCAATTTCACCGGCATTCGGATCTCGGTCGCCGCGGCGCGTGGACTGGCCTTGGGTCTGGACCTTCCCGCTGTCGGAGTGTCGCAATTTCAGGCCCTTGCCTGCGGTTATGACGGTCCGGTTGTGTGCAGCGTCGCGGCACCGCGTGATCGGATCTATCTGCAGACCTTGAACGATGGAACCGGATCTGATCCTGCCTTTGGCCTGCTCGACGATCTGCCCTTGCCTCATCCCAAAGCCGAAGCAGCGGTGATTGGGGCGCAGGCCGAGGCAATTGCCGAGCGCGCCGGTGGGCGAGTTTTGCAGCCCCGTTACCCTTTGGCCGAGGCCATTGCGCGCGTAACCCTGCAGAGCATGCATAACGCGTCCCTGCCCGCCCCGGCCCCGCTCTATATTCGCCCCGCAGATGCGGCCCCATCCAAACTCACACCGCCCACCATTCTGCCCGAGACCCAGCCATGACGCCGGCAGACATGGCGGCGTTACATGCGCGCTGCTTTCCTGATCGACCATGGGACGAGGCCGAGTTTTCCCAGCTTCTCAACCAGAGCAATATTGTCGCCGTCACCGCCCCCTTTGGCTTTGCCCTGGCCAGCCTGATTGCGCCCGAGGCAGAGATTCTTACCGTTGCCGTCGCCCCCGATCAGCGCAGAAAGGGCATCGCCCAAGGGCTATTTCGGACTCTTTGGTCAAAAATTGAGCAGCGGGAAATCACAACCGTTTTCCTAGAAGTCGCCGCCGATAATACACCCGCGTTAAAGCTATATGATTCTCTGAACTTTCAAGAGGTTGGACGCCGCAAAGCCTATTATGCCCGCCAGGGTGCCCCGGCTCAGGACGCCCTCGTTCTCCGGTGTGAATTAACCTAGGGGAATCGCGCCTAAACCCGGGTTTTGGCAAGATTTCGGTTGACCCTGTTGCATCGCTTTGGCCTTATTCACGTCATCACTAACGAAATGGCGACAGGACTCGCCATTCACCTTTGATCCACACCTGGGAGCGATAACATGACTTTCATGAAAACCATTCTCGGCTCTGCCGCAGCTCTGGCCCTGTCCGCCGGTGCCGCGCTGGCGGACCCGGCTCTGATCTATGATCTGGGCGGCAAGTTCGACAAATCCTTTAACGAAGCCGCCTTTGGTGGTGCTGAAAAATGGGCTGCGGAAACAGGTGGTTCCTACAAGGACATCGAAATCCAGTCCGAAGCACAGCGCGAGCAGGCTCTGCGCCGTTTCGCCGAAGCGGGCTTTAACCCGGTTGTGACCACCGGTTTCGCCATTGCTGGCGCGATCGACGCAGTTGCGGCAGATTACCCGGACACCAAATTCGTCACTATTGACGGCTTTGTTGACCCGGCGAAACATCCCAACGTGCTGTCCATCCTGTTCTCTGAGCATGAAGGCTCGTACCTGGTTGGCATGATGGCCGGTATGGCATCGAAATCCGGCACCGTTGGCTTTGTCGGCGGCATGGACATTCCGCTGATCCGCAAATTCGCCTGTGGCTATGCCCAGGGTGTCATGGCTGCAAATGCAGATGCCAAGGTTATTTCCAACATGACCGGCACCACCCCGGCCGCCTGGAACGACCCGGTAAAAGGCTCTGAGCTGGCGCGCGCGCAAATCGGCCAAGGCGCTGACGTGATCTTTGCCGCTGCGGGCGGCACCGGTCTGGGCGTTCTGGAAACCGCCGCCAAAGAGGACATCCTGTCCATCGGTGTAGACAGCAACCAAAACCACCTGTTCCCGGGTGAGGTTCTGACCTCCATGCTCAAGCGTGTGGACGTGGCTGTGTTTGACTCCATGACCCAGGGCGCTGACCTGGAAACCGGTGTCAAAGTCTTTGGCACCGCACAGGATGGTGTTGGCTATGCGCTGGATGACAACAACGCCGCGCTGGTCTCTGACGAAATGAAAGCAGCCGTGGACGCCGCGCGTGATCAGATCATCTCAGGCGAGCTGAAAGTGCATGACTATTCGTCTGACGACAGCTGCCCGGTTCTTCAGTTCTAACTGACCTGAATAAACAGCCAATGCGGGCTGCGTCGATCCATGGCGCAGCCCGTTTTCTTTTCCGTCACCTGTGATCGACCCATGCTTTACCCGCCCCGCCCATGCCACAGGAGAAACCCATGAACAGACGTAGGTTCGTGGCAGGCAGCCTTGCGGCGGGTGTGGTGCCGGGATTTGCCGGGGCGGAAACGGTTGGGTTTTACGTCCCTGCCGAAGAGGTGCCGCATGAGCGCACGATCATGCAATGGCCGGTCAGCAGGCAGGTCTATGACGACGCCTATTTCCTCGACATGGTGCAGGCGACGATTGCCGAGATTGCCAATACCATTGCAGAGTTTGAACCGGTGACGCTTTTGGCCAGCAAAGAGCACCACGCGCGTATCCGCCGGCAGGTCTCGGCTCAGGTCACGCTTTTGGATATCCCAACCGAGGATCTATGGGCGCGCGATGCCGGGCCGATCACCGTGATCGATGACCAGGGCAACCGCGCCTTGCGCCATATCCAGTTCAACGGTTGGGGCAATCGGCAAATGCACAGCAATGATGGCAAGATCGCCGAACGGTTGGCGCGTCACTTTGATCTCCCCTTGCTGCCCTCCCCTCTCAAAGGTGAAGCGGGTGGCGTTGAACAGGACGGGCACGGGCTGCTGATCGCGCATGAAAGCTCCTGGATCCACCCCAACCGCAATCCCGGCCTTAGCAAAGAGGCTGTGACCGAGGCGTTGCTTGAGGCCTATGGAGCCGAGCGGTTGATCTGGGCCCCGGGTGTCAAAGATCAGGACATCACCGATTACCACATCGATTCACTGGCGCGGTTGATCGGCCCCGGTCATGTCTTGATCAACCTACCGGATGATCCTGACCCGTATGATCCCTTCCACCAAGCCGCGCTTGAGACCCATGACATCCTCAAAGCCGCCGGGCTAACGGTCGATGTGATCCCAGAGCCCAATCGCAGACGAGTACAAAGCGAAGATTTCGTCGCCTCTTATGCCAATTTCTACATCTGCAACGGCGCGGTGATCTCGGCGCAATTTGGTGACCGGGAAACCGATGCCATCGCCCTGAACGCCTTGCAAACCGCCTATCCCGACCGCGAGGTCATTCAACTCAACACCGACCCGTTGGGCGAAATCGGAGGAGGAATTCATTGCGCCACGCATGAAATACCTGCGGGCACCTAACCGAAGCCAAGGATTCAAGGCCTTTCTGCCCTGCTCCCCTTGACTCATTGACCGCAACACAAAACAACTAAACTTTGAGCAAAAATTGGCCCATCAGACCGGGGTGAGTCTGAACCAAAATCGGGCCCGAACAAAGGCATGCTCTCGGGGAGACCACATGACCGAAACAGCCGCTATCGAACTCAAAGGCATTTCCAAAGCCTTTGGGCCCGTGCAGGCCAACAAGGATATCTCGATCAAGGTGATGCCGGGTACAATCCACGGTATTATCGGCGAGAACGGGGCCGGCAAATCCACATTGATGTCCATTCTCTACGGCTTTTACAAAGCTGATCGAGGCGAGATTTGGATCAACGGCAAAAAGACCGAGATCCCGGATAGTCAGGCCGCAATTGCCGCGGGTATCGGCATGGTCTTTCAGCATTTCAAACTGGTGCAGAACTTTTCGGTGCTGGAAAACGTGATCCTTGGGGCCGAAGACGGGGCGCTGCTGCGCCCCAGCCTGAACAAGGCGCGCGGCGTGTTGAAACACCTCGCCGAAGAATACGAGCTACAGGTCGATCCTGAAGCGTTGATTGAAGACCTGTCCGTTGGTCACCAGCAGCGGGTCGAGATCCTCAAAGCGCTTTATCGCGAAGCCGACATTCTGATCCTGGATGAACCCACCGGCGTGCTGACCCCCGCCGAGGCCGACCACTTATTCCGCATTCTCAATGGCTTGCGTGAAGAAGGCAAAACTATCATCCTCATCACCCACAAACTGCGCGAGATCATGGAGATCACCGATACGGTTTCGGTCATGCGCCGTGGCGAAATGACAGCGACGGTGAAAACCGCTGAAACCAATCCCGAACAATTGGCCGAGCTGATGGTGGGCCGCAAGGTGCTGTTGCAGGTCGACAAAGTTCCCGCCAAACCTGCCGAACCCGTTCTTGAGGTCAGCAATCTGCGCCATATCGACGAAGACGGGGTTGAGCGTCTGAAAGGCATCGACCTGACCGTACGCGCCGGTGAAATCGTCGGCATTGCTGGCGTGTCGGGCAATGGCCAGTCCGAGCTGATGCATGTGCTGGGCGGCTATGGTCATGCGACCGGCTCGATCAAGATGAATGGCCAAGAGCTCGACCTGACTGGCAAGCATTCCGATGGCCGGTCGCGCCGCGAACGCGGCATTGGTCACGTCCCCGAAGACCGCCACCACGAAGGCCTGATCCTTAATTTCAGCGCCTGGGAAAACTCGGTCTTTGGCTATCACCATGGCCCGGAAACCGGCAGCGGCATGCTGATGGATATCAAGGCGATGAAGCAAGAGGCCCAGGCCAAGATGGATCGTTTCGACGTGCGCCCGCCCCATCCCTGGCTGGCCGCCAAAAACTTTTCCGGCGGCAACCAGCAGAAAATTGTGCTGGCGCGCGAGATCGAGCGTAACCCGGACCTGCTCTTGATCGGTCAACCGACCCGCGGCGTTGACATTGGTGCCATCGAATTCATCCACCAGCAAATCGTGAAACTGCGCGATGCGGGCAAGGCGATCTTGCTGGTTTCGGTCGAACTGGACGAGATCATGTCGCTGTCGGATCGGATTGCCGTGATGTTTGACGGCCAGATCATGGGCGAACGCCTGCCCTCTGAAACCGACCAAACCGAACTTGGCCTGTTGATGGCCGGTGTGACAAACCCCAAGGAGCTGGCCCATGGATAAGATGCCTGCCTGGGCCGATGCGGTCCTTGTCCCGTTGATCTCGGTCTTTCTGGCCGCTGCAATCTCTGCGCTGGTCATCCTGTCGATCGGGGAAAACCCGCTTAACGCCTTTTCGATCATGGTCGAAGGCGCGCTGAGCTCGTCGCGTGGCATTGGCTATACGCTGTATTACGCCACCAACTTCATCTTTACCGGTCTCGCCGTGGCCGTCGCCTTTCACGCCCGTATGTTCAATATCGGCGGCGAAGGTCAGGCGATGATTGGCGGGCTTGGCGTGGCGCTGGTCTGCCTGTTCATCCCCTGGCCGCATTGGTCGCTGGCGCTGCTAGGCGCGACGGTGATTGCGGCGCTGTTTGGCGCGGCCTGGGCCTATATCCCGGCCTTTTTGCAAGCCAAGCGCGGCAGCCATATCGTGATCACCACCATCATGTTCAACTTTATTGCCTTTTCGCTGTTGAACTATGTGCTGGTGAACATGCTGAAACCGCAAGGGTCCAGCGACCCGGCCACCGCCCGCTTTCCCGAGGCAACGCATCTGCCGACCTTCCAAAGCATGTTTTCAACCGCTGACAACGTGATGTTCCGCAATGCGCCTGCCAATGTGACCTTTTTCATCGCACTGCTGGCCTGTGTCGCGGTGTACCTGCTGATCTGGCGCACCCGTCTGGGATATGAAATCCGCTCGTTCGGTCAAAGCGAAACCGCCGCCGTTTATGCTGGTATTTCCCCGGTCAAAATCACCATCGTCGCGATGCTGATCTCGGGCGGTCTGGCGGGCCTGATGGCGCTGAACACCACCATGGGCGAGGCCGAACGTCTGGTTCTGAACGCGACCGAAGGCGCAGGCTTTATCGGTATTGCGGTGGCACTGATGGGCCGGTCACACCCGGTTGGCATCCTGCTGGCGGCGCTGCTCTTTGGCTTCCTCTACCAAGGCGGCACCGAGCTTGCCTTCTGGACCAGCATCCCGACCCAGCTGATCATCGTGATCCAGGCTCTGGTGATCCTGTTCACCGGCGCGCTGGACAATATGGTGCGCATGCCGCTTGAAAAAATCTTCCTGAATATCCGCAAGGGAGACGCCTGATGGATCTCGCCGTAATTATCCAGGTGCTGGACAGCTCCATCCGTCTGTCTACCCCTCTCTTGTTGGCCTGTCTGGCTGGGCTGTTTTCGGAACGGGCCGGGATCTTTGACATCGGGCTTGAGGGCAAGATGCTGATCTCGGCTTTCGCCTCGGCGGCCTTTGCTTTCACAACCGGCAATGTCTGGATTGGCCTGCTCGCCGGGATCGGCGCGTCGCTGGCGCTGTCGGCTATTCACGGGCTGGCCTCGATCACCTTCCGGGGCAATCAGCTGATCTCGGGTGTGGCGCTGAACTTTCTCGCCTCGGGTCTGACGGTGCTGATCGCCCAGAACTGGTTCAAGCAAGGCGGGCGCACGCCCACCATCCCAGAAGAGCAACGGTTCCAGGACATCACCCTACCCTTTGCCGACGCACTGCGCGACGTGCCTGTCTTTGGGCCGATCTATTCGGACCTGATCTCGGGCCATTCGGCACTGGCTTACATCGCCTTCCTGATGGTGCCGCTGACATGGTGGGTGCTGTTCCGCACCCGCTTTGGCCTGCGCCTGCGCGCCGTGGGCGAAGCCCCGGATGCGGTGGATACGGCGGGTGTCTCGGTCATCGGCCTGCGCTTTGCAGCCGTCGGGATTTGCGGTGTGCTCTGCGGCATTGCCGGGGCCTATCTGGCCACATCCTTGCAAGCGGGCTTTGTCAAAGAGATGACGGCAGGGCGCGGCTATATCGCGCTGGCGGCACTGATCTTTGCCAAATGGCGCCCCTGGTATGCGCTGATGGCCTGCCTCTTGTTTGGCTTCTTGCAAGCGGTGGCCCTGCGCTTCCAAAACATCCGCTTGGGCGAATTTGTCATCCCTGTTCAGCTGATGGAGGCCCTGCCCTATATCCTGACGGTGGTGATCCTGGCCGGGTTTGTCGGCAAGGCCATTCCACCCCGTGCTGGTGGCGAGCCCTACGTCAAGGAGCGCTAAGAACCGCTCACGCACCCAAAGCCCCCGCAAAGCGCACCTTTGTGGGGGCTTTTTCTTGGCCCAAACCAAGTCTCATTTTTCAGACCAGCACCGGGCCAGGCTGCAACTATCCATGAGTCCACAAACAAACCCGCCTCGCTGCACTTGCATCATCACGCCTGATGACGCTAGGAAAGATCATGCAGGTCTACCTTCCTATCGCCGAAGTTTCCGTCAATGCCTTTCTACTGCTGGGGTTGGGGGGCCTTGTTGGCGTCCTGTCCGGCATGTTCGGGGTGGGTGGCGGGTTTTTGATGACTCCGCTTTTGTTCTTTATCGGCATCCCGCCCGCGGTCGCCGTCGCAACAGAAGCCAACCAGATCGTTGCCTCGTCCTTTTCCGGGGTACTGGCGCATTTCAAGCGACGAACGGTCGACTTACGAATGGGCACGGTGCTGCTCATCGGCGGTCTGGCCGGGGCGGCACTGGGCGTTGTCGTTTTCAACTATCTCAAAAGCGTCGGCCAGGTCGACCTGCTGGTCAAGCTGTGCTACGTGATCTTTCTTGGCGTGATCGGCAGCCTGATGTTTGTCGAAAGCCTGAACGCCATCCGCAAAACCAATGCGGGCGTGGTACCAAAGCGCAAGAAACACAACTGGATCCACGGCCTGCCCTTCAAGATGCGGTTCCGCACTTCGGGCCTCTATATCTCGGTGATCCCACCGCTTCTGGTTGGGGTTTGCGTCGGTATCCTGGCGGCCATCATGGGTGTGGGCGGCGGCTTTATCATGGTGCCTGCGATGATTTACCTGCTGGGCATGCCAACCAAAGTTGTTGTCGGCACTTCGCTTTTCCAGATCATCTTTGTCACCGCCTTCACCACGCTCTTGCACGCGACAACCAACTTTACCGTTGATATTGTCCTGGCGGTTCTTCTCCTGGTTGGCGGCGTTATCGGAGCTCAATTCGGCGCGGTGATCGGGGCCAAGCTCAAGGCGGAACAGTTGCGCATCCTTCTGGCCCTGATGGTGATCGGCGTCTGCGCGAAACTGGCGCTGGATCTCTTGCTCATGCCGGGCGAACTCTACAGCCTCGGCGCGGCAGGAGGCCACTGATGCGTCTCCTTCTTACCTTCCTCCTGCTTTTCGCCCTTCCTCTCAAAGCCGAAGAGGTCGTGCTGGGCCTCAGTCAGGACACGATCTCGATTGACGCCAATTTCAGCGGGTCCGAGATTTTGATCTATGGCGCGATCAAGCGCGAAACCGAAATTCCCGAGGAGTTGCTTCAGGTCATCATTACCGTTGCGGGGCCGTCCCAGCCTGTCACCGTGCGCAAGAAAGACCGCCGCTTTGGCATCTGGGTCAATACCGAAGCGGTCGAAGTCGACAGCGCCCCAAGCTTCTACGCGGTCGCCACCTCTCATGAATGGCCCCTGGTCATTTCCGATACCGAAGACCTGCGCCATAAGATCTCCGTTGAACGCGCCATTCGCGCCGTGGGTGTCGCTGCAGATGACCCGCAGCGGTTTACCCAGGCGTTGACGCGTATTCGGACTTCTGAGGACAAATATCAGCAACGCGATTTCGAAGTGAACCTACGCCAGCAAACCTTGTTTGATACGGCCATCAAGCTTCCGGCAAACCTGACCGAAGGGGCCTATAAAACCCGCGTTTTCCTGACCCGCAACAAAGAGGTCATTTCGGTTTATGAAACCGAAATTGAGGTGCGCAAGGTTGGTTTGGAACGCTGGCTGTTCACCCTGTCACGCCAGCAACCGCTGCTCTACGGTCTCATGTCCCTGGCCATCGCCATTGCGGCGGGTTGGGGGGCCTCGGCCGCCTTCCAGATCCTGCGCCGCGGATGAGCCGTCAGCCCCCGTCGACCCGCGATCAGTACAAGGGGTTTGTGCCGCTGCAAACCCGCTGGGCCGATAATGACGCCTATGGGCATCTCAACAACGCCACCTATCTGTCGCTCTTTGATACAGCGATGAGCCTCTGGCAGCTTCAAAACGGCATCGACATCCAGGGCCCCGACGCACTGCGCTTCCTTATCGTCGAATCCGGCTGCCGCTACTTTGCTGAGCTGGCCTTCCCCGAAGACCTAAGCGCCGGTCTGCGGATCCCGCATATCGGCACCAGCTCCTACCGTATGGAATTCGCCCTGTTCAAAGCGGGCCAGACAACTGCGGCCGCCGAAGGGTTCTTTGCTCAGGTGCTGACCGACCCAGGCTCAACCCCCATCCCAATCCCACCGCAAACGCGCGCAATCCTTGAAACCCTGCGCTAGGCTCTGTTGACAAAATCCAGCGTCTTCTTTGGGCCCAAAATATCCCGGGGAGTCTCAAGCTTGCTTGAGACGGGGCAGCGCCCCCTACCCTTTCTCGTGGAAGAAATCATAGATCTTTTCTGCCAAGGCCTCACTGACCCCATCCACCGCCTTCAGATCCACCAGGTTTGCCCGACCGACGGCTTTGGCCGATCCAAAATGCGCCAGCAGCGCCCGTTTGCGCGCCGCCCCAACGCCCGGCACATCGTCCAGCGGATTGGCCAGTTGCGATTTGGCACGTTTCGCCCGGTGTGTGCCGATGGCAAAGCGGTGCGCTTCGTCCCTGAGACGCTGCACAAAATAGAGGATCGGATCATTGTGGCGCAGGGCAAAGGGGCGCTCACCCACGCGGTGAAACTCCTCTTTACCGTGATCCCGATCTACCCCTTTGGCCACCCCGACCATGGGCACATCTTCGACCGAATACTCGCGCATGATCTCAGCCACAGCCGAGACCTGCCCCGCCCCGCCATCGATCAGCAGCAAATCCGGCCACAGCCCTTTGGAGCGATCCGGATCCTCTTTCAGCAGCCGGGTAAAGCGGCGGGTCAGCACCTCTTTCATCATGCCGAAATCATCACCGGGGACGAGGTCTTCGCCCTTGATGTTATACTTGCGGTACTGGTTCTTCATGAACCCGTCCGGCCCGGCGACAATCATACCGCCCACCGCATTGGTGCCCTGGATATGCGAGTTGTCATAGACCTCGATCCGCTCGGGCGGTCCATCCAGACCAAAGGCCTCAGCGACACCGCGCAGCAATTTGGCTTGGGTCGCGGTTTCCGACATCTTGCGCGCCAGACTTTCACGAGCATTGCGGGCTGCCCCATCAACCAGCTCGGCCTTTTCCCCGCGCAAGGGCACGGCGATCTCGACCTTGCGACCCAGCTTGTCGCTCAGCGCCTCTTGCATCAGGTCGTCATTTTCAATCCCGTGGTTCAGCAGGATCAGCCGCGCCGGGTCCTTCTGATCATAAAACTGGCCCATGAACGCCTCGAGGATCTCAGCCGGCTCCACATCCTCGCCCACACGCGGGTAGAAATCCTTGTTCCCCCAGTTCTGATTGGCGCGGATAAAGAACACCTGCACACAGGCCTGCCCCTTTTCCAGATGCAGTGCGATCACATCCGCCTCGGGCACGGTGCGTGGGTTGATGCCCTGCGCTGTCTGCACCTGTGTCAGCGCCTTGATCCTGTCACGCAAAGCGGCGGCGCGCTCAAACTCCATCTCATCCGAGGCCTGCTGCATCTGCTCGGCCAGCGTTTCCTGGATCTTCGTAGATTTGCCTTGCAAAAACCGCGCCGCATCCTTGACGCTATCGGCATATTCCTCTGGGCTGATCTTGCCCACACAGGGCGCGCTGCAGCGCTTGATCTGGTATTGCAGACAGGGCCGCGTGCGGGTGGAAAACATGGAATCGCTACAATTGCGCAGCTGAAAGCCACGTTGCAACTGATTGAGCACCCGGTTCACCGCCCCGGCGCTGGCGAAGGGTCCGAAATAGCTGCCGCCCTCTTTCTTGGCCCCGCGATGTTTCTTGATCATCGGGTAGTCGTGATCGGTGACCAGAATATTGGGAAAGCTTTTGTCGTCGCGCAGCAGCACGTTGAACTTGGGCTTAAGCTGCTTGATCAGGTTCTGCTCGAGCAGAAGCGCCTCGGTTTCGGTCTTGGTGGTCAAAAACATCATTGACCGGGTTTCCGAAATCATCCGCGCAATGCGCCGCGAATGCCCGCTTGGCCGCGCGTAATTCGACACCCTTGCGCGCAGGTTGCGCGCCTTGCCAACATACAAAACCCGCGATTGTTCATCCAACATCCGATAGACGCCTGGAGAGGAATCCAGAGTCTTCAGATATCCATGAATAATGTCATATCCAGTTTGCATGTTTTCATCTTACTCGCGGGGCTCAGCGCAATTCATGGGTGAATGATTCCCTCTGTGCGCTGCAATGCCAAGGGTCCATGTTCAAGGTTTTTTACATCCACCGTTTCTGTGGACAACTCTGTAGGCAAATTCTGTGTATACACATTTTTCCCTTGTTTTTGGGGCTTTTTTGACAGTTGCTTATTTTTTAGGCAAAATGTTAAGCGATTGTTTTTAAACATTAAAAACATCCAAATTTGCCAAGCCCTTGAGACCATTAGGAAAATTGTAACGCTTTCTTAACGCTTATGTGACCGGTGCAAAACTTACATCGCGCACCTATTATTCCACCCCCAGAATGTCCGGCGTTTGCCATGCCAGATGCTGCCCTCCATCGGTGCAGATCAGCTGCCCTGTCACTCCCGGCGCATCCAGAAAATAGCCCAGCGCCGCAGTGATATCCTCGGGGTTAGAGCCGCGTTCCAGCACCGTATTGCGCCGCTGAGCATCGAAATGGACCTGGCTTTGACGCGCCCCGATCAAGGTTGGCCCTGGCCCAATGGCGTTCACCCGCACCCGCGGGGCCAAGGCCTGCGCAGTTGTCTGCGTCATCGCCCAAAGCCCCATCTTGGCAAGGGTATAGCTCATGAATTCCGGGGTTAGTTTGCGCACACGTTGATCAAGCATATTGACGATCAACCCCTGCGCAATCGGCTCGCCCCGCGCATCAACACCTGCCTCGGGCACTTGCCGCTCAAAACATTGCGTCAGCACGAACGGCGCGCGCAGGTTGCTTTCCATATGCCGATCCCAGCTTTGCCGATCAGCGCTGTGGATATTGTCATATTCAAAGACCGAAGCGTTGTTCACCAACACGGTCAAGGGACCACCCAGCGCATCAACAGCCCGCCCGAGCAAAGCTTGTGATTGGTCCTCGTCCAGCAGATCCGCCTGTAAAGCAACCGCGCGCCGCCCCAATGCCTCGATCTCGGCCACAGTCTCCTGCGCGTCCCCTTCGGACCCGGCATAGTGCACAGCAACGTCATAGCCACGCTGTGCCAGATACAGCGCCATCGCCTTGCCCAGCCGCCGCGCGGCCCCGGTCACCAATGCCTGCATCTCTGCCTCCCTATGTCAGGACGAGCAGAATGTAGCTTACATATAGCCCCGAGAGAACCACCCCCCAGACGCGGCCCAGATCCTTTTTGAACAGCACAAAGGGGATCAGCAGGATCGACGCGCCCAGCATGACCCAGATGTCAAATTCCAGCAGTTCAGGATCAACAGGCATTGGCGCGATTGTCGAGGCAACGCCGATAATGGCCAACAGGTTGAACATGTTGGACCCGATCACATTGCCAATGGCCACATCCGCCTGCTTGCGAATGGCCGCCATCACAGTGGTCGCCAATTCGGGCAAAGACGTACCCAGCGCCACCAGCGTCAGGCCAATCACCGTATCCGGCACGCCAAACATCTCGGCAATCTCGGTGGCGCTGTCCACCAGCAAATCCGCCCCCAAAGGCAGACCAATCAGGCCCAGCAGCAGGAACAACCCGATCTTCCAGCCGGGCATATCCGGATCCGCGCCCTCTGGCTCTTCCAGATCGTCGCTGCACGGGTCACAGCCATCGCGACGATGCAGCAACGCATCGCGCATCGCATCCCCAAGGATCAGCGCCAGGGCGGCCAGCAAAATCAGGCCGGATATCCAGTCAAACACCCCACGAAACGCCAGGACAATGAACAGGATCGAACCGGCGATCATCTGGTAATAGCTTTTGCGCGTGTCACATTGGCTGGTATGCATCACCGTGATCAGCGCAGGCACGCCCAGAACCAGCAGCACATTGGCGGTGTTGGACCCGATGACATTGCCCAGCGCAATGCCCGGCACGCCCTCAAGCGCGGCCTGCACCGAAATCAACAGCTCAGGCGCAGAGGTGCCAAAGGCCACAATCGTCAGGCTGACAATCAGCGCCGGAACGCCAAGCCGCAGGCTGAGATTCACTGCCCCCTTGACCAGCGCATCCCCCGCCAAAAGCAGGATCAGCAGCCCGAGAACCGCAAAGACAAAGACCATCTCAGCCCTTTCTTTTGCCACAGTCACAGGGACCGCGGCCAATCTTGTACCGCCCACAACGTGGGCATTTTGCTGATTTCAATCGGGCCTGACCCGGAAAGCGCAGCCGTCCGAACATGGCCAAAACCGCCATAAATACCAGAAAGATAGAGACGATCTTGACCAACACGCTATAGCCCGAAACGCGCGAACAGGGCCCGCTCCTCAATTTCGCTCATCGCGCCCTGCATGGCTTGCACGCCAAGGCGCGGCAAAAGCGGGCGGCGTTGTTCAAAGCGACGGAACTGCACCTTGTCGCCAAAGCGGTCCTTCATCACCGGCACCAGATGTCCGATTTCATCCGCCAGCCCGACCTCGATGGCCGATTGGCCGATCCAGACCTCGCCGGTGAACAGATCCGGGTTATCGGCCAGTTTTTCGCCACGCCGTTCGCGCACATGGCCGATGAATTGCTCATGCAACTGCCCCAGCAGGCGGTTCAAACGAGCCACATCTTCTTCGTTTTCCGGTTTGAACGGGTCAAGCATGCTCTTGGATTTGCCAGCCGTGTGCACGCGCCGCTCAATCCCTTGGCGCTGCAAAAAGACATGCGCGCCAAACCCGGCCGAAATCACACCAATCGAGCCAAGGATCGAACAGCTATCCGCAAAAATCTCATCCGCCGCCGAGGCCAGCCAATAGCCCCCCGACGCGGCCACATCTTCGACAAAGGCATAGACGGGCACGTCTTTTTCCTCTGCCAAACGCCGGATACGCGCGCCAATCAGCGCACTTTGCACAGGCGAGCCGCCGGGCGAATTGATCTCAAGCGCGACAGCGGCAGGTTTGCTGCCAAACGCTTTCTCCAACAGCCCCGCCACCGAGCGGTCGCTCAGACCGCCTCGACCAGAGGTTCCAATCGCACCCTGCAGGCGCACCACGGCGACCTGGGGATGTTTTTTGATGAATGGGATCCAGCGTCTCATGTTGGCTCATGTAGAGCCGCTTCCGCCGACAAACAAGAGGTTGCCCGGATAACGTGACGCTTCGTCGGGCAATGTGACCCCATCACGTCACATACCCTGTTTCTCTGGGCCAAAAATATCCCGGGGAGTCTCGAGCCTGCTCGAGACGGGGCAGCGCCCCAAGACCCCGTCAAAAAAAGCTCTGCGGGTCGATATCAATCGACATGCGCAAATCCCCCTTTAGCTGCACCTGTCCAGCCCAATCCGCCAGGGCACGCTGCAACATCACATCCTTGGGCGCCTTCACCAACAGACGCACCCGGTGGCGTCCGCGCACCCGCGCAATCGGGGCCGGCGCTGGCCCATAGATCACCGCGCCCACCTTGCGCAACGGCCCATCATGACGTGCCAGATGGTTGCCAAGGTCAAAGACCTGCGCCACATCCTCGCCTGACAAAACGATCCCGGCCAAACGGCCAAAGGGTGGCATCGCCGCCACGCGCCGCTCGTCCAGCTCGGCTTTCCAAAACGCCTCTTCATTCCCGGCCAGAATGGCGCGGATCACCGGATGTTCCGGCTGAAAGGTCTGCAACAGCGCCTCCCCCCGCCGTTCCGAGCGCCCAGCGCGCCCGGCCACCTGGCGCATCAATTGAAACGTCCGTTCCGCCGCGCGCAGATCCGAGCCTTGCAAGCCCAGATCGGCATCAATCACCCCAACCAGCGTCAGCAACGGAAAGTTATGCCCCTTGGCCACCAGTTGCGTGCCAATGATAATATCCGCGGCCCCATCAGCAATGGCTTCGATCTGGCTCTTCAACTCGCGCGCCGTGCCATAAAGGTCCGAGGACAACACCGCGATCCGAGCCTCGGGAAACTGCACCTGCGCCTCTTCGGCCAGACGTTCCACCCCCGGCCCAACCGGGGCCAGCTTGTCTTCGGCCCCGCAGGACGGGCAGGTCTCAGGGATCGGTTTGCTTTCGCCACATTGATGGCAGACCAGACGTTTCAAAAACCGATGCTCAACCATGCGCGCATCACAATGATCACACCCAATCTGCTGCCCACAGGCCCGACACAGAGTCACCGGCGCATAACCGCGACGATTGAGAAACAGCAAAGACTGCTCACCCCGTTCAATTCGTGCCGAGACCGCCCGTTTCAGGGCGGGCGAGATCCAACTGTTCGAAGGCAAATCCTGGCTGCGCATGTCAATCGCGCGCATCTCGGGCAAAATCGCCGGGCCATAGCGCGAGCTCAGCACCACACGGTCATATTTGCCGGTCTCGGCATTGTTCCAGCTTTCCAGCGAGGGCGTCGCCGAGGCCAACACCACCTGCGCCCCAAGGATCGAGGCGCGTAGAACCGCCATATCGCGGGCATTATAAAGCACCCCGTCATCCTGCTTGTAGGATGTGTCATGCTCCTCATCGACCACAACGAGGCCCAGCCGCTGAAACGGTAAAAACAGGGCCGAGCGCGCGCCGACCACCACCTGCGCCTGCCCCTGCGCCACCATCCGCCAGACGCGGCGACGCTCGGTCATGGTCACGCCGGAATGCCATTCCGCCGGTTTCGCCCCAAAGCGCGCCTCGATCCGGGTGAGAAATTCAGCGGTCAACGCGATCTCAGGCAGTAGCACCAGCGCCTGCCGCCGCTGCCGCAGCGCCTCGGCCACCGCCTCTAGATAAACCTCGGTCTTGCCTGACCCGGTCACCCCTTTCAGCAGAACCGTATTATATTGCTGCGACGCCTGCCCTTCGCGCAAATGTGCCGCCGCTTTTTCCTGATCTTCGGTCAGCTCCTTGGCCCCATAATCCGGCTCCAGCACAGGATAGCCCGTATCACGTGGCGTTTGCTCTTCGCGCACCGCTCCGGTTTTAACCAACCCTTTGACCACCGAAGTTGTCACCCCGGCGCTTTCCGCCAGCTCTTTCAAGGTCAGGGACAGCCCGCCAAGTTCACGGCAAGTCTCCAACACCCGGCGGCGGGCATCGGTCATGCGGCTCGGCTCCCCCTCGCCCAGCCGATAGATCTTTTGCATCGACGGCGGATCGCCAAGGCCCGGTGCCCGCGTCGCCAACCGCAACATCGCATGCATGGGGGTCAGCGTATAGGCCCCGGCCTTTTGCAGAAAACTGCGCATCTCATCGCGCATCGGGGCCACATCCAGCACGCGGATTACTTGGCGGATCTTGGAATAATCAAAATCGCCCCTGCCCGGCCCCCAGACCACTCCAATCACCTTGCGAGGCCCCAGTGGCACTTCGACAAAGGCCCCCAAATGGCAACCGCCTTCGGGCGCTCGGTAATCCAGCAACCGATCCAGTGGCTGCGTCGTCTGCACCGCGACCAGCGCATTTTCCTCAAAAAAGCTCGTCATGAGGTCTCTAATCCCGTTAGCGCCAACATTTGCCCGACAATTAGGGTTCCGATACGCGTCTCCATGAGGTAAGACACCCGCGATCAATTGCCAAGCTTCGCCTGGGAGGGCACGCGCATGAAATTCTTCGTAGACACGGCCGAAGTCGACGCCATCGCCGAGCTGAACGCTCTGGGCATGGTGGATGGTGTGACCACCAACCCGTCGCTGATTGCCAAATCCGGCCGCGACATTCTGGAAGTGACCAAAGAGATCTGTGATATGGTCGAAGGCCCGGTTTCCGCCGAGGTTGTCGCGCTTGAGGCGGATGCCATGATCGCCGAGGGCCGCAAGCTGGCCGAGATCGCGGAGAACATCGCCGTCAAAGTGCCACTGACCTGGGACGGGCTCAAGGCGTGTAAAGTGCTGTCTGACGAGGGCAAAATGGTAAATGTGACCCTGTGCTTCTCGGCCAACCAGGCGCTGCTGGCCGCCAAAGCGGGCGCGACCTTTATCTCGCCCTTTATCGGTCGTCTGGATGACATCAATATTGACGGTCTCGACCTGATCGAAGACATCCGCACCATCTATGACAATTACGGTTTTGATACACAGATCCTGGCCGCCTCGATCCGCACCGCCAATCACATGGCCGAATGCGCCAAGATCGGCGCAGACGTGGCAACCGCCCCGCCTGCCGTGATCAAGAACATGGCCAACCACGTGCTGACCGACAAGGGTCTGGCGGGCTTCCTGGCGGATATCAAAAAAGCAGGCATCAAGATTGTCTAAACGCGGAAAACGGGGCGAAAAAGCCCCGCTTTATCGCAAAGTGAACACCCGGACCCATGGGGTAAACCATGGGTCCGGGAAGCGCGCCGCTTATGAGCGCGGCACAAAATCCGGCGCACAGACCTCGAAGCATTCAGGCCAGCGCCACGGTTTCGACTACACCCCTCTTTTTCGGTTTCTGCTGTCCCGGATGGGGCAAGACTGGGACACGGTCTATTCCGAGGCCGTGTCACGATTGGACAAGCCCGAGCCGATTTTCTGGATGGTGGCCGAGCATGAAGCAGATCGGCGTGACGTGATCCGATATGGCGAAAGCAGCTACTTCAGCGGGTTGTTCATTGACGCAGAGGGCAAGCTGGCCGTGGTCGACCCCAGCATCACGCCCGAACGCATTCAACCGCAATGCCCTTGCTGTACCCACAGCTTTAACGGCAAGCCCGTTCCGCGTAAGTTCGAGTATTATGGCCTGCCCTTGGTCGCCCCGCTTTAGGCACGCGCCACCAAATTCCATTGATGGAATTTGCAAATTCCGTACACGGAATTTGGTGCACCAAGATTAGACGTTCGGCTCACCTTGCAAGCCAAGGATTTTGCGAAACCCGGTCCAATAGCCTGGCAGACGCGGCGGTTCCTGCATACCGTCCAGCGCTTCTTGCAACCATGGCTGCATGCGTCGCTCTGCAAAATCTCGTCCCCATGCCAAATAGGCCTCGGCGTCATCCGGGCGCAACCGGCAGGCCGATCCAACCAAGCCGACCAGGGTTTCCGGCGGCGAATACCATTCATCCTGAATGCCGGTGACCTTCTTTTGCAGAAACGGTCCAACCCAGCGCATCAACCGCTTATCCGAATAGGTCAGCAGCATCTTGCCCATTTCGTCGCGCGAATAATGGATCAAGGGCGGGAATGTGTCGAAAAAGACCGCGTGTCCGTCCACATAGGCAAAATTCCGGATCGACGGGTGAAAGCCGATGCGCGTCTCAACCTCTTGGGCCCAGTGCCAAAAGGTTGCAATCACCTCGCCCGCGGCCTCCATCATGACCAATGTCTCGTCCAAGGGGCGCGACATCATCAGCGGGCGCATCATTGAATCCGCTGGCAGGGCCTCTTGCACAATCACCGGAATGCGGCTGCCCTCGATATCCAGTAGAAAGAACTCGGTTTCCGGCAGCCCGACACTTGACGCATACATCGCCTGCACATAATCGTCGTGACATTGGCGCAAACGCTCCAACGCGGCGACATCACTCAAACCGCGATAGACCTTGATGACCTTATCCGCCAGTGGCCCGGATGTGGGGCGAAACGGCGCGCAGAAATAGCCGAGCTTTGAGACAGGCTGACCCCGTTCCGCAGAATCCGCGCGGATCAATCGGGCCAGTTCCGTTTGGTCAGTCATACCATGTCTCCTTTACCTGCCCGACCGGGCTGGCCCCCTGTAGCGCCTCACGCCTCGGGACGCCAGCCCAACCGGCAAAGCTCCGCCCGCGCCAAAACGCGGCTTAACCCGAACTTAACCAAAATGAAGCCATGGTTAGCGAGGTGAAAGGACCCCCTATGCTGACCCGGCTCCTCCTCTGCCTATGCCTGATTGCGCTTGTTTCCCAAGCCAAGGCCGGGGCTTGGCCGCGTCAGAAAGGGTCAGGTTTTGCAAGCGTCTCGGTGCAGCTCAGCTGGCCGCAAAACATTCAACACTGGATCGATACACAACCGACGGACCAATACCGCACCGCCTATCTGGAATATGGCCTTACAGATAAGCTCACGATTGGCCTGGATATTGGCAACTCCGTCTCCGGGGCCAGCAAAAGCATTGCGTTTCTTCAATACCCAATCCGCAATCGCGAGAAGGGTCCAAAGATCGCCTTTCAACTCGGCATTGGGCAGATATCCGGGGAACGGGTGGTCAGGCCCGGTCTTTCCTTGGGTTGGGGGCTCAAGAAAGGCTGGCTCAGCATGGACAGTTTCATGGAAACCCGCACAGGCGACGGGGTCTCGGATTATAAGCTTGACATCACCTGGGGGCGCAACCTCGCGCGGGATCGCAAACTGCTGTTGCAGTTGCAAACCGGCATTCAACACGGCGACCCGGCCTTTGCGCGTTTTGCTCCGTCCTTGGTGACACCATTGGGAAAGCGATTGAAAATGGAAACCGGCGCGACCTGGGGGTTGACGGGCGACAGTTCCATGGGGGTCAAATTCGGGTTGTGGACGGATTTCTGATACCGTCGCACAGCAGAACTTACTAAAGTTGCCATATGAACAATCCGATCCGCCCCACTGATGACGAAGCGCGCAACATGGCGCGTGGTTTGATCCTAAACGCGCGGTTTGCCGCGCTGTCCTACCAGGACCCAAACCACGACGCGCCCATGGTCTCCCGCATTGCCTGCGTGCCCGGCCCTGCCGGTCAACTGTTGTCGCTGGTTTCGGACCTCAGCCACCACACAGTGGCCCTAGACGCAGATCCGCGCTGTGCTTTGCTGCTGGGTGAGCCAGGCGACAAGGGTGATCCGCTGACCCATCCGCGTCTCAGCCTGCAAGGGCGGGCAAGTTTTGTGCGCCACCAGGACCCGGACCATGCCGCTTTGGCTGCGCATTATTTATCCCTCTACCCCAAAGCCAAGCTCTATATCGGGTTCGGAGATTTCCGCATCTTGTCCTTTGCCACGCAGCGCGCCTTTTTGAATGGCGGGTTTGGCAAGGCCTACACCCTAACACCACAGGACTTGCTTTAAAAAAAACCGGCCCCGAAATGGGGCCGGTTTGCATGAGGCGCAAACCTTACTTGTCCATGCGGATCGTCACATTGGCATCACCCAGCATGTCTTCTGGCCAAATCAACTGCACACGATCATCATTGGAGCCGATCCGCGTCTGCGTGTAGGGCATATGGTTTCTGGTCACATTCGACGCATTGCGAGGCCGTGAGGTTGTCACCACGCTATCCACATTCAGGGCAAAGCCCTCAAATGGCAGCTTGTTCCCAGTGTCCACTTCCCAGACCGAGGCGGCGGTGTTCTGGTCGTGATCAACGACCAGCGGGTTGGACGTTGCATAGGTCACGTTGTGATGCGTGTTGCCGACAAAGTTGATCTTTTTCATGCTGCTCTTGAGCACGCTGCCTTGCGACAGGTCGATCCGCTCTGCGCGTTCAATGGATGTCCCAACAACACGGAAAGTGTTCCCACTGACATTCAGACCATTGATGATGTGACCGGTCCCAACGGGTCTCCACACGATATAACTGAACGACGTACTGACATCCGAGCTGAGCATCACATTGTTTGTGATCGACAGACCCGCGAACCCGAACCCGCCGGTATGATCCGGCTCTGGTTCGCGTTCATTTGTCCATTCAATGAACGCATTGTCGATATAGTTGCCGGAAATCTGCGTATTACAGGCCCGAACATTGATCACGATGCCCGCCGTCCGTGGCCCGCCAGCAACGCCCCCGCCCTGGAAGAAGTGGTTGCCGGTGATGATGCTATGCGTGCCGCTCAGCACCGCAAAATGGCGGAACTGTGAGGCCCGGCAATTGCGGATTTTCACGTCATTGGCGTTACAGGTGATCGCAACAGACTGACGATCCTGCGGGTTCAACCCGCCTTCGTGGCTGATAA
This sequence comes from Tropicibacter sp. R15_0, assembly GCA_017744045.1. Classification (GTDB taxonomy): domain Bacteria; phylum Pseudomonadota; class Alphaproteobacteria; order Rhodobacterales; family Rhodobacteraceae; genus Pelagimonas. The sequence goes on from JAGHRD010000004.1 coordinate 249,553, forward strand.
ACTGACACAGGTCGATCAACATGCCCTGACAGCCGTCGCCGATCGAGGTGATCGCCCGGTGGCCGGGACGGTTGAACACGCAGTTGCGGATCACGTTGACGGTGCCCAAACGCGGCAGAACCAAGCCCGAGGCTTCTTCACCACACTGGAATTCCAGACCTTCCAGCTCGAACACGTTCAGACGTTCAAACCCGGTGAAATCCAGGATGTATTTAAAGCGGGTAAAGGTGTAGGTCTGCGTTGTTGGCGCGCGCGACAGGGGCTGCGACAGGGTCACCTGCTGGGCAGCGACATTGACCTCTTTCACATAGATCTCGCGCCCAACACCAATCGGCCCTTCGACCAGCGACCCCAGCTGGATATTGGCCACATTGCTGACATTGGTCAAAACCCAAGGGTTGTTGGCCGCATAGGTCGCCTGGCTGGTCACAACATCCGGATTCCAGTTTGAAGACCCCTCCGCGCGCAACTGACCATTCCGGATCACCCGACGCTGGGCATAGGTTGTCCGGTTCGGAACCGCAGCCTGAACATCAATCGGGCTGTGGATCGACACACGGCGACCACCCAGATCCAGACTTTCATGGTCGGCATTGTTCATCAGCGACTGCAACGCCTTCTTAAAGGCCAGCTCTTCGTCGCCACCAAACGCGTCGATATAGGTCGGAAGATCAAAGGCCTTGGTCAGCGAGAAAATCGCCGCATCCGGCATGGTCACTGTGCCCTCAAACTGAACGCGATGGTCCAGGGTGGTGGAGCTTGCCAGATGATAGGTGCCCGCCGATACCAGAATACGACGTCCATTGGCCGCCTGATCCGCCGCCTCAAAGGCCGCGCTGTCATCTGTCACACCGTCGCCAATGGCACCATAATCGCGCACATCGACCCAGTTCATCATGTCGCGCAGGAACACGCCGGTGACATCCTCAATAACGATGTCATCAATGCGCACGATCCCGCCGTTCTGACCGGTCAGATCAATGCCGAAATGGCCGTAAACAGGCTGAGTACCCCAGACCATATCAACACCATTGCGCGAACCAACACCGACAATGGCGCTCACTTCGACCACTTCACCATAGGTTGTCAGATCAACCGGCGTGGTGCTCAGCGTCACATTTGTGACGGCATTTTCATTGGCATCACCGGCCCAACCGGCGATACGCACTGCTGGCAACGCGCCCGAGATCGCCTTGACCTTGGCGGACACACGCAGGTAGCAGCCCGGCAAAATAGGCGTCTGCCCCATATAGCGCAGTTTCTGGACGCCGTCGGTCTTGAGAATTTCCAGACATCCGGCAAAATCCTGGTCCGCTGGTTCGAATGCGGCATTTGCATAGCCCGCATAGGTGGCCGAGCCTGGAATGCCGTCGCCACGAGAAAACTGTCCGAGATTACCCGCCGTAAATGCCGGAGGCATAAAGACCACACCGTCAGTAATCGCCTTATTCATGCTGTACCCTTTCGTCACAAGAGGCGCTGCGCCCCGATCGCGAAAGGGAAATAAGGAAGGGGTCTTAACGGGGCGAAACTGTACCGTTCGCCTCTACACGCGCTTGCGCAACAGGTGGGTTAGGGTCTGGACCCTAAGCAGACAGGTCCGGCATGGGCAGCAATTGGACCGCAGCAATGCGCCAAAACCCGTCCACCCGTACCATCTTGTAATCCAGAGCAAAAACCTGCCCAGCCTGGTCTGTGACAATCACTTTCTGCCAGAGATTGCCCTGGATTTTGCGCAGGTCGGCAAAATCAACATCCTCTGGCCGCCACACCATTGGATAGCCATTGCGCACCATGGTTCCAAAGTTATCAGGCGTGCCAAATAACTGCTGGATGGACGGGGCGGCATATTGAAAGGCTTGCTCAAAATCATCCAACAGAAATGCGTCGATCTGATTTTGGATCACGCCCTCAATGCCTTTGTCAGGGGCGATGACGTCCTGAGCGGCGGCAAACTGCCCAAAGAAACTCAGGACCAGAACTAAGATGATCTTGCGCATGATCGCTCCTCCTGATCTCAAGCTAGAGCGAACCGCGCAAATTTCAAAACCGCCGTGAAACGAGAAAGGGCGAAATGGCAATCTCTCCCATTTCGCCCCTGTTTTGTACTGATTGGTACTGACTCAGCCCAGCTCGCCCGCCAGCCCCTTTTCGATCAGTGCCACGGTTTCGCTCACGCCATAAAGCGCGATGAATCCGCCAAAGCGTGGGCCCTGACTTTGGCCCAACAGCACTTCGTAAAGCGCCTTGAACCAATTGCGCAGCGGGTCAAACCCATGATCTTTACCAACCGCAAAAACAAGCGTTTGCAGGGCTTCGTCACTGGTCTCACCATCGTAGGAACGTAAACGATCTGCCAAATCTTCCAATGCCTTACGCTCTTGCTCATCCGGCGCACGGAAGGTCTTGGTCGGCTTGACAAAATCCTCGTAATACTTGACCGCGAACCCAGCCGCGGCATCGAGATCCGGGTGGCTTTCCGCCGTCGCATCCGGCGCATAGCGCTGGATAAAGCCCCACATGGCGTCCTTATCCTCGGCTCCCGCCGCCGAAGCCAGGTTCAGCAGCATCGAGAACGGCACAACCATCTTGCTTTCCGGCACATCACCATTGTGGATATGCCAAACCGGGTTGTTCACCTGCGCCTTGGCATCCTGTGTGGGAAAGGCACGCAATTGTTGGTGATATTCGTCCATCGCCTTTGGAATAACGTCGAAATACAGACGCTTAGCCGTTTTCGGCTTTTGATACATAAAGTAGCTCAGGCTTTCGGTGCTGGCATAGGTCAGCCATTCATCAATCGAAATCCCGTTGCCACTGGACTTGGAAATCTTCTGCCCTTTGTCATCCAGGAACAGCTCATAGGTGAAATGCTCCGGTGCGCGTTGCCCCAGCGCCCGGCAGATCCCGTCATAGATCGGCGTATTGGTGCTGTGATCCTTGCCATACATCTCAAAATCGACGCCCAACGCCGCCCAGCGCGCGCCAAAGTCCGGCTTCCACTGCAGCTTTACGTTGCCGCCGGTGACCGGCAGGGTCCATTCCTTGCCATCTTCATCGTCAAAGGTGATCTCACCCTTGGCAGCATCGACGTTTTTCATCGGCACATAAAGCACACGGCCGGTTTCCGGATGGATCGGCAAAAAGATCGAATAGGTCGACGCGCGTTCGTCCCGCAGCGACTTCAGCATGATCTTCATCACGTCATCATATTTCTCGCAGGCACGCAGCAGGATCTCGTCAAACTGGCCGCTTTTGTAAAACTCCGTGGCCGAGATGAACTCATACTCAAAGCCAAACGTGTCCAGGAAACGCCGCAGCATAGCGTTGTTATGATCGCCAAAGCTGTCATGGGTGCCAAAGGGATCGGGCACAGCGGTCAGCGGCTTTTGCAGGTGCTCGGCCAGCATCTCTTGGTTGGGCAGGTTGCCTGGCACTTTGCGCATCCCGTCCATATCGTCTGAAAAACAGATCAGACGTGTCGGAATGTCAGAAATCTGCTCAAACGCGCGGCGGATCATCGTCGTGCGTGCCACCTCGCCAAAGGTGCCGATATGCGGCAGGCCCGAGGGGCCATAGCCGGTCTCAAACAGCACATACCCCTTTTCAGGAGGCGTCTTTTCATACCGTTTGAGCAGACGGCGAGCTTCTTCAAAGGGCCAAGCCTTGGTGCTCATTGCCGCATCGCGCAGATCGGACATGGGATTCTCCTGAAATAAAGGTTGCGGCCCGCTTCCTATTGCCCTGTGGGCCTCTCGTCAATAAATTGCGCTGCGACGCCGCATTTTTGAACGGCCCTTTTGAAAGGCAAGGCTAATGACAGACGCCCCTCACCCGCTCAGCCCACAGGATTGCCTTGTGGCCCTGATGATCGCGGTTTCCGCTTCGGACGAAAATGTTCGCACGGCGGAACTGGTCAAAATCGATTCGGCGGTCAACAACCTGCCTGTATTTGCCAGCTATGACGCAGATCGCGTGCGTGAAATGTCTGTCCTTGTGTTCGAATTGTTCTCGCAAGAAGACGGGTTAGACGCGCTTTTTGGCATGATCCGCAATGACTTGCCCGAAGTTCTGTTTGAAACGGCTTATGCTTTGGCCTGCGATGTGGCGGCGGCAGATGGCACCCTGCAAGAAACCGAACTGCGCCTTTTAGAAGAAATTCGATACGAACTTGAGATAGATCGCCTTCACGCCGCGGCCATCGAACGCGGTGCCCGAGCGCGACATATGTCACTTTAACACCACAAAACCACAACATTTAGTTCAAAACTGCCTTGGGTCAGGTATCCCTGACTGACCCAGGGTTAATCTTTTTGTATAGTCCCAACAGGCATTATCGCCACGCTGCCTTGTTTTCTGGAGGGACATTATGAACCGGATTCTCGCATCTATTTTGGCGATCACCATGATGATCGCGCTGCCCGTCGCAAGCCATGCTGCGGCCCTTGTCGCCAAGGTTGATGTTTCGTCGCAAACCATGACCGTCATTCACAATGGCAAAGTAGCTTATCAATGGCCCGTCTCCACGGCGCGCAAAGGCAAGTGGACCCCGCGCGGCAGCTGGAGCGCCAAGTGGTTGTCACGCCACCATAAATCGAGCCTGTATAACAATGCACCGATGCCATATTCGATTTTCTTCAACGGCAATTACGCCATCCACGGCACCAATCAGATCAGCCGTTTGGGTCGCCCGGCCTCTGCTGGCTGCGTGCGCCTGCACCCGGACCACGCGGCGCGCCTGTTCGAACTGACCCGCCGCGTTGGCAAATCCAACATGAAAGTTGTGATCCACAACTGAGCATTTAGCCGGTCAAGACACCGGCTTAGCTGCTATAAACGATCCCCCAACGTTCAATCAGCTCTTGCTGCAGACGTTTTGCCCGGCGGTTCCACTCACGGCCTCCGGGCGGTCGCTCTCTCTCGGATTTCTTGAGATTGGCGCGCTTGTCCAGGTTGGCTGCAAAGATGGCAAAGACCAGTTCGGTGCCATCGGGTAGGTCCACATAGCCCGCCAACCCGCTGACAAAGTTGAGCGTTCCCGTCTTTGCATGCACCGAAAGCGGGTGATCCTTTATCACCTTGCGTTGTGCATCCAGCATTTTGAAGGGCTTCAAGAGGGGTTTGAGCTCAGACGTTCCCCGCAATTGGCGTAGCGCTGACATCATATCCCGCGCGGTTATGCGGCTTTGCTCACCCAATCCGGAATGATCGACTAAAGCAACCGATGGCAGATCAAAGGATTGTTTTGCCCAAGCGTTCATGACCTGCGCGGATTGTTTAAGCGACTTAACCGGCTTGCCAGACCGCTTTTGACTTGCGGTCATCCCGACAATCTCAGCAGTAAGATTGGTCGACCATTTCAGCATATCCTTGAGGATACTGGCCAGCGGTTTGCTTTGAACCTTTGTGATTTCCGACGCCGTCGGCAAGCTTTCCAAATACTCCGGGGCATCCAGTTTGATACCCTGTGCCCGAGCCAAGCTTTGAAACACTTCGCCTGCGTAAATTTCAGGTTTGCGCACCGGCAGCCAACGCGCCCCACCCTTGCCCAAAGCCCCCTTGGCAACGGTCCAATTGTCCAGCCCACCCTTATCTTCATAGGTGTAGACCGGGACGTTGCGCGCGATGACCTGCATTTTGGCAAAGCGCACATCTGGCCGGTGTGCTTCGGTGCGGGCCTGCATTGTAACGTCATAGCCGCCATTGGCGCGCCGCCATTCAAAATGCACCCGGTTGTAATTTAGGTTCAGGCCCGAAACCGCGGGGTTATAGCCAACATGATCTGGCTGACCTGCGTCGATCCCGCGGATATAGGGCAAAGCGCCGCCGTAAATCTTGAACGCCCCTTTGACGCCGGTCACGCCCGCCTGTTTGAGCTGCGCCGCAAGTTTCGCCAATCCATCTGTATCGAGCGTCGGGTCCCCGCCACCCGCCAGGATCACATCGCCCTGAATAACGCCATTGGAAATCGCACCGGTCGCCAATACCTTTGTTTCAAAACGATAATCCGCGCCCAATACATCCAGCCCATAGGCTGCAGTCAACGCCTTTGCGACGCTGGCAGGCGGTTGGCCCAGAGTTGCATCACGCTCTTCGAGCAGTTTACCGGTGGACATATCCGCCACGGCAAAGCCAACACGACCTCCAAGTTTTGCCCGTTCGACCAGCACCTCTGCGGGCTTTTGGATTTCGCGTAACAGATCCTTGGACCGGGCCACGGGGCGCAAAGATTGTTCAGGCGCATTGGCCCAAACCGACGAGGCCAGAGCCGATGTGGACAGCGCGGACAAACTGCCCAAAAACAAACGTCTTGAAATCAATTTGGTCATGCCACGATCTAAGCTCTAAACCCCCGTTTCGACAACCGGGCAATTTTCATGTTTCACATGATTTTGTATCCGATTCCCGGTTCCAAGCGCCCGAGTTGCGGATTTCTGAGGAACTGATGTCGCGCATCGGCATATTGACAAAGCACCAGCGCGGAACCGGACCAATTGACAATAGACGAGACTGTTTCCCGGAGAGCCGAGATGCGCGAAACACCCGCGAAGCGACAGAATTTCGCGCCGCGATACGCAAACCGGGGCGTGCGAGAACACCGACTGGAACAGTTTGCATGATGCCCCGCCAGTTGTCCCAGCGGTGAAACTGCGACAGGTTATCGGCCCCCATCAGCCAGACAAAGTGGCAAGCTGGCCATTCCGTTTGCAACGCTTGCAGCGTTTCATGGGTGAACCTGGTTTGGTGGCGCATTTCGAAATCGCTGACACGGATGCGCGGGTGCGTGATCAGGGCACGCGCCGCAGCCATGCGCCGCTGCATCTTGGCTGGTGGATTGGGTTTCAGCGGGTTGCCAGGGCTGACCAACCAGACGACAAGGTCCAAATCGAACCTTTTCAACGCCTCAAGAGACAGGTGAATATGACCAGAATGAGGGGGGTCGAAGGACCCGCCCAAAATGCCCACCCGCATGCCTGGAGCCAAATGCAGATTTTCCTGCCACTTTGCCAATCTGTCATCCGATTTTGAAAACTTGCCCGCATTGGCATAGGGGGAACGGCACAGGCTTGCAAGAATGGCCGGGGCTGTATCGCCTAGAAATCTTGCCAGATCACGGTGTTGGCGGGCAAGGCCCCGCCGGTGCCAGTTGCGCGGCGGTGATCAGGCTCGGGTTCGCCCCAATCATCAAAAAGCTGGATGGAAGCTGGTGCTTTTTCAGAATCAGCCGCGTTGCGCATCTGAAATTGCATCACCAAGGCACGCAGGTTCACTGCCTTTTCACGCAAGGCCCGGCTGGCCGCCGCGCTTTCGCCGACCATAGCGGCATTTTGCTGTGTCACCTGATCAAGCGAGGTGATGCCATTGTTGATTTCCGACAACCCATCCGCTTGTTCAGTTGCGCCAGTGGCAATTTCTGCGACCCGGTCAGTGACCAGCGTGACACCTGACAGGATATCCTCAATCGCCGCCCCCATATCAGAGACCAGATGCACACCGTTGCTCACATTGTCATTGGATTCCTCGATCAACTCGCGAATTTCAGACGCGCTTTGCGACGAGCGTTGCGCCAAGGCGCGCACCTCGGCGGCCACAACCGCAAACCCGCGCCCAACCTCTCCGGCCCGTGCGGCTTCGACACCTGCATTCAGTGACAAAAGGTTGGTTTGAAAGGCAATTTCCTCCATCACCTGGATGATCTGCCCAATCTTCTTGGACGATTGTTCGATCGCGCCCATTGCGGCCACTGCCCGACTGCGCACCGCTTCGCCTTGCTCAGCCTTGTCCCGAGCAACCGCAATTGATGATACGATCTCGCGTGCTCCGTTGGCTGTTGCTGTCACGCTTGACGTGATCTCTTCCATCGCGGCTGCGGTTTGTTCCAAAGTAGCAGCCTGGTTTTCAGTCCGCTGAGACAGGTTATCGGCCCCCTCGCTCAGAATCGTGGCATCTTCATCAATCGAAGCTGCGCTTTCGCTCAGCTCCGTAATAATATTGGCCAATGCATCAACGGTCCGATTGAAATCTCGCCTGAGCTGCTCGTAATCTTCGCCCATCGGTTCGCGAATTTGGCTTTCAAGATCACCCGCCGACAGGTTTCGAAGCCCGCCGCCCAGCTTTTCCATGATCATCGCCATTTCAGCGGCCCAGCTTTCGGTTTCCTGAACCACTTGGCTTCGCTGTTCGAGTTGTTTCTTAAGTTTTTGGTAAACGGTTGGGAATTCCTCGTAGGTCGGAGCATCTGCGTCAACCTTCCCGCCATGGGTTTTAACGACATTAACCATGTCAAACCCCAGTTCGTTCACGCTTTCAATTTGCTTCTTGCAGCGCAGGAACACACTGACACACATGACGAAAACGACACCCAGCCCGCCCGCAAGCATCACGAAAACGAGTTGCGGCACAGGATCAGCGGGTGTTGATTCCGACGAGGAAACCAAGGTTAAAGCGCCCGCAAGTACAGATGCAGCCAGCAAGGTTGGCCACAAGGTCAAGAATACCTGCCAAAGGGTAAAGCGAATGCTGGCTTTGCTTGGGCCGGTTTCCTTTTGCGCATTTTGCGCCAACAGCATTCGGTTTCTCCGTCAGAATTGCCGGCGTTTTGCCCGGCCTTGCCGAGCATAAGGACAGTTAATCCTTTCAATCAAATTAACCGACTTTCACAAATCGCAATCACACCCGATACAGCGCGCATGACACCGTGATTGCACCCGCCCGCGCAAAACGCTACTCCGACGGGCAACACAGGATTCTCAGCGGAGCGATGACGATGGCCTCTTACCAGTATGTCTATCACATGGATGGTGTCTCCAAGACCTATCCAGGCGGCAAAAAATGCTTTGAAAACATCCGGCTGAGCTTTCTTCCCGGGGTGAAAATCGGTGTCGTTGGTGTTAACGGTGCTGGTAAATCGACCCTGATGAAGATCATGGCGGGAATCGACAAGGATTTCACCGGCGAAGCCTGGGCCGCAGAAGGTGCCAAAGTCGGCTATCTGCCGCAAGAACCGCAGCTTGATGAAACCCTGGATGTGCGCGGCAATGTCATGCTGGGTGTCAAAGCCAAGAAAGACATCCTGGACCGCTATAACGAGCTGGCCATGAACTACAGCGATGAAACCGCTGATGAAATGGCCAAATTGCAGGATGAAATCGACGCGCTGAACCTGTGGGATCTCGACAGCCAGATCGACGTCGCGATGGAGGCTCTGCGCTGCCCGGCCGATGATGCCGATGTTTCGACCCTGTCGGGCGGTGAAAAGCGCCGTGTCGCACTGTGCAAACTGCTGCTCGAAGCGCCCGACATGCTGCTGCTCGACGAACCGACCAACCACCTCGATGCCGAGACCATCGCCTGGTTGCAAAACCACCTGATCGAGTACAAGGGCACCTGCCTGATCATCACCCACGATCGCTATTTCCTGGATGATATCACCGGCTGGATCCTCGAGCTGGATCGCGGTCGCGGCATTCCATACGAAGGCAACTATTCCGCGTGGCTGGAACAGAAGGCCAAGCGTTTGGAACAGGAAGCGCGCGAAGACAAAGCCAAGCAAAAGACGCTGGAACGCGAATTGGAATGGATGCGTCAGGGGGCCAAGGCCCGTCAGGCGAAATCCAAGGCGCGTATCGCGGCCTATGAGGAAATGGCAGGTCAGTCCGAACGTGAAAAGGTTGGTCGCGCCCAGATTATCATCCCCAATGGTCCGCGCTTGGGCTCTAAGGTCATTGAAGTTGAGAACCTGAAAAAAGCCATGGGTGACAAGCTGTTGATCGAAGATCTGAGCTTTTCCCTGCCCCCCGGCGGTATTGTCGGCGTGATCGGCCCGAACGGCGCTGGCAAATCGACCCTGTTCAAGATGCTGACTGGAAATGAAACCCCGGATGGTGGCTCGATCGAGTTGGGCGATACAGTCCAACTGTCCTATGTCGACCAGTCGCGCGACGATCTGGCCGATGGCGACACTGTCTGGGAGGCGATCACAGGCGGGGCCGAGTTGATCAAACTGGGCGACGCTGAGGTGAATTCGCGCGCTTACTGTTCGTCGTTCAACTTCAAAGGTGGCGACCAGCAAAAACCGGTCAGCAAACTCTCGGGAGGTGAACGCAACCGCGTCCACATGGCGCGCTTGTTGAAATCTGGCGGCAATGTGCTGCTGCTCGACGAACCGACCAACGATTTGGACGTGGAAACCCTGCGCGCCCTCGAAGACGCCCTGACCGACTTTGCCGGTTGTGCCGTGGTCATCTCGCACGACCGTTTCTTCCTCGACCGGATCTGCACCCATATCCTTGCCTTTGAGGGCGAGGCGCATGTGGAATGGTTCGAAGGCAACTTTGAAGATTATGAAGAAGACAAAAAACGTCGCCTGGGCGAGGCCGCCTTGGAACCGACACGGGTCAAGTTCAAGAAATTTGTGCGCTAAGAAAACCGCATCACCAATCCAAAGGGGCGATCTTGGGTCGCCCCTTTTTGTTTGTTCACACCTGCCACACATCCGCGGCAGGTAAGTGAAACATGACTACAAATGTGCTTGGGAACCCTCCATGTTTGACAACAGGAGGACAAGAAAATGACCCTGAAGCACAACCAACCAACCCCGACGAAACCACGCCTGCCGCTGCCCGGCCCACGCGCCCCACAGGCCTTTCGCTACAAAGACTGGGCGTCTCTTTAACCTGTTTTCAATCACCCCATTGGGGATAATAAAGATTCTAACAATCCGAGAATTCGATCTGCTCGGTTTTACGTTTCAAAGAAATACATACTTAAGACCTGACCAATATCTGTGTCTGTATGAAAACGGTCGGTCTCATACTTGCGACGCTCTTTGCATCAGCGTTTTTTAGCGTCACGACAATTGCCTTTATGATGGTCGAAAAAAACCAGGAAGAGGCTGGTTTGGTTTTGGTGGTCGCCTATCCATGGGGGCCCGATGCTTCGGACATCATCACCTCAGCTGGCTTGACAGAGGCTTATCCTGTTCGCGCCCCGCTTGGCAGCCTGACCGAAACCGCAAATCCAGATGACTTGGCCCGCCTCAGGTCTCATGGAGCTTGGCTTTTGATGGATGGGAAAAGGGTCGCAGAATTATGCTCGCCAACAACATAACTGGATCGTCCGGAAACGCGAATCTAAAGTTGCAGATATTTGCAAGCTTGACCATGGCACCGTGGCCAATGCTCGTCTCTCTTTTCCTGAACCCGGTCATTCCCTGGTGGACGCTGGCGATTGCAAGCTTGGCAACCGTTTTGCTGACCCTGTCTTCTGTCCGAATGTCGGCCACAATCGCCCCTTTTGTTATCTCTTTCGCCTTGGTCGCGCATTGCGTTTTGCTGACCATTTCCTTGACAGGCCATGATTGGCAACTCGACTCTCACATGTTGTTTTTTGCCGCGATTGCAATTGCTTCTACGCTTTATAATATCCCTGCCTTGCTCTTCTCGGCGGCTGTCATCGCCGTTCATCATCTCAGCCTCAGCTTTCTGCTTCCAAGCCTTGTCTATCCGGACGGCGGCACCTTGGCGAATTTAGGAAGAACTGTTGTGCATGCCGTCATTGTTGTCATGGAAACAAGCGTGCTGTTGCTGAACATTCTCGGCAAAAAGGCTGCCGATAAAGAGGCGGGAGACCAACGCCGACAGGCCATGGAACAAGCAGAACTCGCACAAGATGCGCAATTGGCTGCAATGAATAGCCAAAAACAAACCGAAGAGATTGTCGATATCATCTCAGGCAAGCTTGCGCGCTTGGCAGAAGGGGATTTGACATGCCAGATCGGCGACGGCTTTCCGCAATCACATGCGAAACTGCAAACGGATTTCAACCAAGCAGTTCAGATCCTGCACGATGCAATGGGGGATGTCATCGCCGTGGCGCGGGGCATTCACCGTGGCTCTGGCGCAATTGCGCAAGCTTCGGATCAACTGTCGAACCGAACGGAATCCCAGGCCGCAACGCTGGAGCAGGCGGCGGCAGCTCTGGAAGAATTGACCAACAATGTCAGGTCTGCAGCGGAACGCACCAAAAGCGTCGAGGAAAGCGTACAGTCTGCAAAGGTCGGGGCAGAACATAGCGGCGAGGTGGTGCAAAACGCCGTCGAGGCCATGACGCAAATCGAAAACAGCGCCAGCCATATCAACCAAATCATTGGTGTTATCGACAACATTGCGTTCCAAACTAACCTCCTGGCCCTCAATGCCGGTGTCGAGGCTGCCCGCGCGGGCGAAGCGGGCAATGGATTTGCCGTTGTCGCCTCAGAAGTGCGCGCCCTCGCGCAGCAATCCGCCGAATCCGCCAAGGAGATCAAGACGCTGATCGGCAATAGTACCGAACAGGTGGATCAGGGTGTTGAACTGGTCGGACGGGCCGGCATCGCTCTTGCGGATATCGCCAAGCAAATCAACCAGGTTTCCATCCTGATCGGTGACATCAGCGCAAGCACCCATCAGCAATCGTCAAGCTTGAATGAAATCAATGCTGGTGTGTCCAACCTTGATCACGTCACGCAGAAAAACGCTGCAATGGTGCAAGACTCCAACTCCTCCAGCCACATGCTGGATCGGGATGCGCGGCGATTGACCGAATTGGTCGGGCGTTTCACAATCGATACCGGCGCAGAGCTTAAGGCTTCTACGGGGTAATACGCGGCTTCATTTACCATTTCGGTGCCTCATTAACCTTTCTTAAACCATGAAAGATCAAATTTGCTTGGCATGTAAGTGGAGCAAAGGATTGGGTGCATGGTTGCGCAGGCCTATACGGTGGCGTTTGAGGGTGTTGATGCGCGCCCGGTCGAAGTGCAATGCGCCGTCACGCCTGGCCTGCCCGCGTTCTCTATTGTCGGCCTGCCAGACAAAGCGGTGTCAGAAGCCCGCGACCGGGTCAGAACGGCACTGGCTTCGCTTGCTATTGCCCTGCCATCCAAGCGTATCACCATCAACTTATCCCCCGCAGATATGCCAAAAGAGGGGTCGCATTTTGATCTCCCCATCGCCTTGGGCCTTTTGGCAGCGTTGGAAATAGTCCCTAAAGATGCCGTTTCGCAAACCGTCGCTTTGGGAGAACTGTCGCTCGACGGCGGTTTGGTACCGGTTTTGGGCGCGCTGCCCGCCGCCATGTCAGCCGCTGAGGATGATCGAGACCTTTTATGCCCGCATGCGTCGGGCTCCGAAGCTGCCTGGGTCGGAGATTGCAAAGTTATCGGAGCCAAATCGCTCTTGGATGTGATCCGGCACTTTTCCGGCCAGGCCATTTTGGAGCCAGCCCAACCAGGTGAAGTTCAAACAGACGAAACCGTGCGTGACCTGCGCGACGTCAAAGGTCAGGAACGCGCCAAACGCGCGCTTGAGATCGCCGCAGCCGGGCGTCACCACCTGTTTTTGGTCGGCTCACCCGGGTCTGGAAAATCCATGATGGCCGCACGGATGCCAGGCATTTTGCCGCCATTAACGCCGGTTGAGGCATTGGAAACATCCATGATCCATTCGGTCGCGGGCCTGCTTGAGGAGGGTGGCATTTCTCGGGATCGCCCGTTTCGACAGCCGCATCACACCGCCTCGATGGCGGCCATTATCGGTGGTGGACGCGGTGCCAAACCGGGCGAAGTTAGCATGGCGCATAACGGGGTTCTGTTCCTAGACGAATTCCCGGAATTTCCACGTCAGGTGTTGGAAACCCTGCGCCAACCATTGGAAACCGGCGAGGTCATGGTCGCTCGCGCCAATGCCCATATCAACTATCCCTGTCGTTTCCTGCTGATCGCAGCCGCCAACCCGTGCAAATGCGGCTATCTGGCGGATGCGGATCAAGCCTGTTCACGCGCCCCTATCTGTGGCGAAGACTACCTTGGCCGCATTTCCGGGCCTTTGATGGATCGTTTCGACCTAAGGGTTGAAGTGCCGCCTGTCGCGGTCACCGATCTTGATCTGGCATGCGAAGGCGAAAACTCGGCCACGGTGGCTGAGCGGGTTGCGGCGGCGCGCGACAGGCAAAGACAACGTTTCAAGGACACCACCAATTTGCGCACCAATGCGGATGCCGAAGGCCAAACCTTGGATGAGATCGCGCAAATTGACAGCGAAAGCAAAGAATTGCTTTTGAAAGCTGCCGACAGGTTCAACCTGTCAGCGCGCGGCTATCACCGAGTGTTGCGTGTTGCGCGCACCATTGCGGACCTAGGCAATAGTGACGACATCCGCCGCCCCCATATTGCCGAAGCGCTGTCTTATCGGCTCGTTTCAGTGAAACAATCCTGAACGAAGTAAGCAATCTCGCGCAGACTGGCCCGTGCTTCCGGAATCCAGCCGTCCAGCAAGTGCCAGACATGAGGGGCATCCGGATGCGCATTCACCGTGACGCCCGCACCAAAACTGCGCAACCGCTCCGCCATTCTCAGCGCATCGCTTTGCAAAATTTCTGTCTCGGAATAGTGCATCAAAACGTTGGGGGCGCCCGAAAACTCGGCATAGAAAGGCGAAATTCTTGGATCTTTTGGATCCAACCCTTGCAAGACATTTTCTGCCAGATCTGGAAAACGTTCCGCCGGAAGGATGACATCACTATCCTGGTTTGAAATGAGGCTTTCGCCGCTCATCGTGAAATCAACACAAGGGGACATCACGAAACACCCTGCGGGCAATGTACCCCGGTGGCACAGCACCGAAAGCACGGCAAGCGCCAACCCACCACCAGCCGAATCCCCCCCGATGACAATGTCTTTGGGTTGGAAACCTTGTTCCAACAGATGATCCCAAGCGGCCAAACAATCATCAAAAGCTGCCGGTGCCGGATTGGTCGGAGCCAGCCGGTAATCCGGCGCGCAAACCTCAAACCGGCTTAGACGCGCCAACCGGCCAAGTAAGCCAGAGTAAACAGACGGGCTGCCAGCAACATAGCCCCCACCATGGAAATACAGCACAGCCTTGCCCGGGCGGCACTGACCTGAGGCAAACCAGTGCATTTCCCCATCGCGCAGGTAGTGGCGCAAAAAGGGAGGTTTGCGAAAAACCAGATCGGCAATCAGCGCCAATGTTTTGCGCGCATCCGAAGGATCAGACGTTTTGCGAAGCTGCGGTTTGACAAATAACCGCAGCGCTTTGTTGAGCAGTTTTAGCCGCCAGCTTAGCTGCATTTGGCCTCAATCGCCTGCCAAATCTTTTCGGCAACATTGATACCATCAAACCGCTCAAGCTCCTGAATGCCGGTCGGTGAGGTGACGTTGATTTCGGTGAGATAGTCCCCGATCACGTCAATCCCGACAAAAATCTGGCCCTTTTCCTTGAGGGTCGGACCAATCGCAGCACAGATTTCCAGATCGCGTGGGGTAAGTTCCACCTTTTCCGGGCGGCCACCGACATGCATGTTTGACCGCACCTCACCCGCTGCCGGGACACGGTTAATGGCCCCAACGGGTTCGCCATCGACCAGGATCACCCGTTTGTCACCGGCGGTCACGGCAGGCAGGTATTTCTGTACGATCAGAGGCTCACGTGAAAAACCCGTGAACAATTCGTGCAGTGACGACAAGTTGCGGTCTTGCGCATCCAGTTTGAACACCCCAGCACCGCCATTTCCATAAAGCGGTTTCAGGATCACATCGCCATGGCGATCCTTGAACTCGCGGATCGTACGCAAATCGCGGGCGATCGTCGTCGGCGGCGTCAGGTCTGGGAAGTTCAAAACCAGCAGTTTTTCGGGAAAATTGCGCACCCAGAACGGATCATTCACCACCAGGGTCTGCCCGGCCAAGCGGTCAAGCAAATGCGTCGTGGTGATATAATGCATGTCAAACGGCGGGTCCTGACGCAGCCAAACCACGTCATAATCGGCCAGATCAACAACCTCTTTAGGTTCCAAAATCGCTGGTTGGTCAGCGACACGTTGCACCGCCATGCGATGGCCGCGCGCGGTGATGCGCCCTTCGTCAAAGGCCAGCTGATCCGGCCCATAGTAGAACAGTTCATGCCCACGCGCTTGCGCCTCTTCGGCCAGGCGGAAACTGCTATCTGCGTTGATATCGACCCCGGTGATCGGGTCCATCTGAAAGGCGATTTTCATGGTTTTTCCCCAGTGCTTCCCGCCATAAATGGCGCAAGCCCTGCCGGGGTTCAATGGTGCGCGCCCGGTTAATGGCCAAATGCGTTTTCAATCACGCGGATTTCACCCATCCCATTTACAAGCGCAACATCAAAACGAACCTCGGTCAACGACCCGTTTGGTTCTGTCGCCAGAAACTCTTCGGCTGCGGCCTGCAGGCGGAGCATCTGGCGGGAGCTCAATCGTTCCGCTGCACGTGCAAAATCGCGACTTTTCTTGACTTCGACAAAGACCAGCCCCTGACCATCGCGCAGGATCAAGTCAACCTCGCCCCCGGCCCCGCGCCAGCGTTTGCAAGCAAGCGGATAGCCACGCCTTTCATAGTCCTGAGCAACACGATCCTCGGCTGCGACACCCGCATGATACCCGGTTTGCCCCCGAGATTTGCGCGTGTCATCTGAGCCATCAATCATCGTTTTTCGCCAATTGCATCGCCATTTGATAAACCGGGCGCCTTTTGACACCAAGTTTGGTCGAAACAGTGTCCGCCGCATCGCGCACCGACATGGTTTCCAAAGCCTTTTCTACCTCCGCTTGGATTAAGTCTTCGCTAACGTTTCCCTTTTCCGCTTTGCCGATCAGCAAAACGATCTCGCCCTTGGCGGGGTTTTCCGCGTAATGCTCGGCCAACTCGCCCAGAGTACCTTGCCGTGCTTCCTCAAATTTCTTGGTCAACTCGCGGCAGACAGTTGCCGGTCGGTCCGCTCCAAGGGTCAAGGCCGCATCCTTTAACGCCGCGCCCAACCGTTTGGGGGATTCGTAAAAGGCAAGCGTTGCTTGGGTCTCGGCGAGTTCGCTCAGCACTTTCTTACGCGCGCCAGTGGCATTGGGCAGGAAACCGGCAAACAGAAAGCGATCCGTTGGCAGACCCGCAATGGTCAAAGCCGTCACAACCGCCGAAGCCCCGGGCACCGAGGTGACTATGTGCCCCTCCTCCCGCGCGGCGCGTGCGAGATCAAAACCGGGATCGGAAATCATCGGCGTCCCTGCTTCAGAGGCATAAACGACCGAGCGGCCCGCCGCCAAATCGGCCAAAAGACGCGGACGCGCCTTGTTCCCGTTATGGTCGTGATAGGCGATCATTGGCCGGCCATTGACGGCGATTCCGTGAATTTCCATCAAGCGGCGCAAACTGCGGGTGTCTTCTGCGGCCAGAACATCGGCGGTGGCCAAAAGATCCAGCGTGCGCAAGGTGATATCACGGGCATTGCCAATGGGCGTTGCGACCAAATAAAGGCCGGGGGTGGGTTTTTGAGGCCCAAACCGTGTATTTTCCCCGTCAATTTCGACGCGATCCCCCGCCTTGTCCCGATTCATAACTGGACCCTTTTCCCTGCTCGTTTATATTCGCGATCAAGCTCGCGCGGGCTGGACCCCGCGCCCGACAACGAGGGAGTTCACCGTCCATGTTTGCTGTTTTATCCCCCTTGCGCAAGGCATTGCGCCCCGCCGCTGGCCTTGTCACGGCATTGGCCCTGTCCGCCTGTGACCCCTCCGCGATTGGCGGATTGGGCGTCGGCGGCGGCAATTCCGGCCCCAAAATCGACCCCAATAAGCCAATTCAAGTCGCTTTGTTGTTGCCAAAATCCGACGCCCAGGCTGCCTCCGTTGCCAAATCCCTCGAACAAGCGGCGCGCATGGCTGTCGAAGAGCTCAGCGGCGCGAAAATTGAGCTGAAGACCTATGACACATCCGGTGCCGCTTCGACCGCTGCCGCGCAGGCACAGCGCGCTGTCGACGAAGGGGCTAAGATCATTCTGGGACCATTGCGGGCCGACGCAGTAAATGGCGCGGGCTTGGCTGTCGCCGACGAAGGCATCAATGTTCTTGGGTTTTCCAACAATCCATCGATTGCGGGCGGCAATGTTTTCCTCTTGGGGCCAACCTTTAACAACACCGCTGACCGCCTGATGGCGCATGCGCGCAAAAACGGTAAGAAAAGCATCGTTATTATCTATTCCGATGACATTTCTGGCCAGTTTGGGCGTTCAGCGATTGAGCTGGCCGCGTCCAAGAACGGCATCCGCGTCGTTTCCTCCGAGGGATATTCTTTGTCGGTTGAAGGCGTGACTGCGACCGCAAAGGCGGCCGCTGCGGCTGTTGCTGCAGGCGATGCGGATTCGATCTTTATCACGACCGAGGCCAACAATGCCGCGATGCCGATGCTTCTTAATCAGCTTCCAGCCAATGGCGTCGCGCCCGATCAAGTCCAGTATGTTGGCTTGACCCGGTTTGACATCCGCCCTGATCTGTTCAACCTGCCAGGGGCCGAAGGTGTTTGGTTTGCCTTGCCTGACCAATCATCGCAAACCGCGTTCGCAAACCGCTTTGCCGCAAAATATGGTGAGGCCCCTCACCCCCTTGCCGGGCTGGCCTATGACGGGATCTCGGCCATTGCGACACTGGCGCAACAAGGCAGGGGCGACGCTTTGACCGCCAAGGCTTTGACCCGCGGCACTGGCTTTAATGGGACCGGGGGTGTATTCCGCCTGACAGCGGATGGCACCAACCAACGGGCGCTGTCTGTGGCAACGATCAAAGACAATCAGATGGTGATCCTTGACCCAGCCCCGAAAAGCTTCTCTGGCGCAGGCTTCTGACGTCAAAACGCAAGACCAGATGCCGGACGACCTGATCGCTCCGGCATCCGAGATTTTCGACCTACCCGGACTGCGCGCCAAGCTGTTTGACAGCTTCCCTGAGGGGGCCAAGGAATCCGAGATCCGCAAAATCACAGTCGCCACACTGGCCGAAGCGCGAGACACGGGGCGCAAAGTGATTGCCGAGGCGCTGGCAGCGGAGCCCTTTGGGGCCCGCCGCACCACCCGCTCTTACACATGGTTGACCGATGGCATGGTGCGCCTGACCTTTGAGGTCGCAACCACCGTTCTGCACCGGCTGAACGCTCCGACCGAGGGCGAACGCCTGTCCGTGATTGCCGTCGGCGGCTACGGGCGTGGGGAAATGGCCCCGTTTTCCGATGTCGATCTGCTTTTCCTGACGCCCTATAAAATCACCGCCTGGGCCGAAAGCGTGATCGAATCCATGCTGTACATCCTTTGGGACCTCAAGATGAAGGTCGGCCACAGTTCCCGCACGGTCAAAGACTGTATCCGCCTTGGTGGCGAGGATATGACCATCCGAACCGCCATGCTGGAACATCGTTTCCTGATTGGCGATGTCGCACTTGCACAAGAGTTGGACGAACGGCTTCTCAAGGAACTGTTCACCGGGACCGAGCGCGAATTTGTCGAAGCAAAACTGTCAGAACGCGATGCCCGGCATGAAAAGCAAGGCCAGCGTTACATGGTCGAACCCAATGTCAAAGAGGGCAAAGGCGGGCTGCGCGACCTTCAATCCCTGTATTGGATCGCCAAATATGTTCATCACACGGATGACACGGCTGAGCTGGTCAAATTGGGAGTTTTCCACCCCGAGGAATACGAAACCTTTGTTCAGGCCGAACGCTTTCTTTGGGGCGCGCGTTGTCACTTGCATCTGGCCGCCGGTCGCCCCGTCGAACAGCTCAGCTTTGACATGCAGGTCGAGGTGGCCGAGCGGATGGGCTACACTGACAAGGGCGGGCGCCGCGCAGTGGAATGGTTCATGCAGGACTTTTTCCGCCATGCCACATCCGTTGGTGACCTGACCCGCATCTTCCTGACGTCTTTGGAAGCGGACCACAAAAAAGCCGCGCCATTGTTGGAGCGGATCTTTAAACGCAAACCGCGGGTAAAAGCGGGTTATGAGGTTATCCATAACCGCTTGGCCATCGCGGATAATGAGGCGTTTCTGACGGATAAACTGAACCTGCTACGCCTCTTCGAAGAGGGGTTGCGCACAGGGCTGCTGCTGCATCCTGATGCGATGCGTTTGGTCACCAACAACCTGCATCTCATCGACAAGGAAATGCGCGAGAACAAGGATGCGCAAAAGCAGTTCCTTGATCTGATGCTTAAACATGGCAACCCGGAACGCGCCCTGCGGCGTATGAACGAGTTGGGGGTGCTGTCGGCCTTCATGCCGGAATTTGCGCCCATCGTGGCGATGATGCAGTTCAATATGTATCATCACTACACCGTGGACGAACACACGATCCAGGTGATCAAGAACCTGGCGATGATCGAACGCGGTGAGGTGGGTGAAGAGCTTCCCGTGTCGACCGAGATCATCGAAACCGGGATCAACCGCCGCGTCATTTACGTCGCCCTCTTGCTGCATGACATTGGCAAAGGTCGGGACGAAGATCATTCGGTCTTGGGGGCCAAAATTGCGCGCAAGGTCGCGCCGCGTCTGGGGCTGAACAAGAAAGAATGCGAAACCGTCGAATGGCTGGTGCGTTATCACCTGCTGATGTCGGATATGGCGCAGAAACGCGATATTGCTGATCCGCGCACGGTGCGTGACTTTGCCAAGGCCGTGCAAACGGTCGAACGCCTGGATTTGCTCTGCGTCTTGACGGTTTGCGACATTCGCGGCGTTGGCCCGGATACCTGGAACAATTGGAAGGCCGCCCTGATCCGCGCGCTTTACCGCCAAACCCGTCGCGCGCTCGAAGGTGGCATGGAAGCTCTGAACCGCGAAAACCGCGGCACCGAAGCCAAAAAGCTGCTGCGCGAACGTCTGTCGGATTGGTCGCAATCCGAGTTGCGCCGTGAAACCGGGCGCCATTACCCGCCCTACTGGCAGGGTTTGCACGTCACTGCCCATACGATCTTTGCTGAATTACTGCGTGATATCGAGGTGGATGAGATCAAGATCGACATCCACCCGGACGAAGATCGCGATGCCACACGGGTCTGCTTTGCTATCGCGGATCACCCCGGCATTTTCTCTCGACTGACCGGGGCTTTGGCTCTGGTGGGGGCCAACGTGGTCGACGCGCGCTCCTTTACCACCAAAGACGGCTATGCCACGGCGGCCTTCTGGATTCAGGACAGCGATGGCGCGCCATATGAAACCGCGCGTATTCCACGTCTCAAGGATATGATCCGCAAGACCCTGATGGGCGAAGTGGTGGCACGTGAGGCGATCAAATCCAAGGACAAGATCAAGAAACGTGAACGCGCCTTTAAGGTTCCTACCTCGATCACCTTTGACAATGAAGGTTCGGATATCTTTACCATCATCGAGGTAGACACCCGCGATCGGCCCGGCCTGCTCTTTGATTTGGCGC
The DNA here is from genome assembly GCA_017744045.1 of Tropicibacter sp. R15_0. GTDB lineage: Bacteria > Pseudomonadota > Alphaproteobacteria > Rhodobacterales > Rhodobacteraceae > Pelagimonas. Next base: position 270,824 of record JAGHRD010000004.1, read on the forward strand.
GCACCATGGCCAATGCCAATGTCTATATCGTCTCGGCGGTTATCGCGACCTATGGCGAACAGGTCGTTGATACATTCTATGTCAAAGACATGTTTGGTCTGAAATTCTATTCAGACAGCAAGCAAAAGTCGCTTGAAAAGAAACTGCGTGAAGCGATCACCGAAGGGGTCAGGCAGGCCAATAGCTGACCTGTCGATCCCCTATGCGACAAATTCAAAAATTGAGCGGTGCTTGATCCAGATTATCTGGTCAGCGCCCTTGCTTGCCTAAACGACAACAGCTTGCGGCTTTGTTCGTCCCACAGGTGCAGGCGCACAGAGGCAAAGCTTTCCCGGATGGTCATGCGATTGGCCTGCGCCAATTCGGCATGATCCTTGAGCACTTCGGGCAGGCGGTAAAACGGGATCCGGCTGTAGAGGTGATGCACATGGTGAATGCCAATATTGGCGCTCAGCCATTGCAGGACCTTGGGCATCACGTAATAGGAACTGCCGTGCAGGGCGGAATTGTGCAGGTCCCACTCTTCATCCTCGTCCCAATGGGCGTGCTCGAACTGATGCTGGACATAGAACAACCACATACCGATGGTGGCCGCCATCAGTGTAGAGGGGACAAAGATCAACAGGATCGGAGCCCAACCACCCAATAGGTAAATCGCCACCAGCACCATGGCCAAGACCAAGTTGGTCAGCATGGCACTGTACCAGTATTTGCGGATATTCATCAGGCCAAGCGGAACACGGTTCTGAAGGAAAAAGATATAGATCGGCCCCAGCCCGAACAGGATCACCGGGTTACGATAAAGCCGATACATTTGCTGGCCAAACCATCCTTGGGCCTCAAACTCGGACACTGTCATGGTGTGGATATCCCCAATGCCACGCCGTCCGAGATTACCAGCGGAACTATGGTGGATCGAATGGGTCCGCCGCCAGACCGCATAGGGTGTCAGCGTCACAACCCCCAAAACCCGCCCCAACCAATCGCAGGCATCTCGGCTGGCAAAAAAGGAGCCGTGGCCACAATCATGCTGAATGGTGAAAAGGCGCACCAGAAACACGCCATTGGCCAAGGAGATCACAAAGGCCAACAGATAGCTGACCGACAAGGCCCACCAGGCCAATCCCCACAAAACCAAGAATGGCGCAGCGGTTGCGCAGACTTCGAACCAGCTCTGTTTCCAGTTCGGATCGCGATATGCTGCCAAGACTTTGACCCAATCGCGCGGGTCACGGATATCGGACGCGATATCCGAAGGGATAGATTTTTGGGTCATGCGCCTGTTCTGCTGCCAAAAGCTTTCAGCCTAGATAACGAAATGCCCGACTATCGCAACGTCATTCTTACCATTGGTCACGCAAAGCACCGTATTTTAGGGCTTTGCGGATAACCGCCTAGGCTTTTTCAGAGCGGAACAGAGCCCAAATTACCGTGCCGACATAGGCCAGGCACAAGATCATCAGTGTCAGCCACGCATAGGTCAGAAAAGCAGCAAAGACGATGGACAGCGCAAAGAAGAAGTATTTCAGATTGCTGCGCGAAATCTTGGTTGCTTTGAACGACCAGGTCGGAATTTGACTGACCAAGAGTAAGCCAATGCAAATGACATACAGGCAGAGTACCAAACCGGGCAGGCCTGTGCTTTCTGGAAAGGCAAAGCTCCAATAGAGCGGCACCATGACCAAAAGCGCCCCTGCCGGGGACGGCACCCCGACGAAATAGGCGCTGGAACTTTCGGCGTCCGAGGATTTGATGCCTACGTTAAAGCGCGCCAGACGCATGACGCAGCACATGGCAAAGACCAAGGCTGCGAACCACCCGATCCCGCGCACATCGTCCAGCGCCCAGAAATACAGGATCAGCGGTGGAGCGACACCGAAGTTCAGGAAATCGCCCAAGGAATCCAGCTCCGCGCCCAGTTCGCTGTCACTGCCAAGAGCGCGCGCCAAGCGTCCGTCCAAACCATCCAGAATACCGGCGACAAGGATCAGTTTGACCGCCAGCAGGAAATTCCCCTGCGCTCCCAATCGGATCGCCGTCAAGCCCGCACAAATCGCCGCAATTGTCAGCGCATTTGGCAACAACTGAATCAGAGAAAATTCGCGTTCTGGTTTATCACTTGGTTCAGACATTATTCGATATGACCAATATCAGCCCTGCGCCGTCAAGTCGGCCAGTACGGTTTCACCTGCAATCATTGTCTGGCCAATCTTGACCGTGGGTTGCACACCATCGGGCAAATACACATCCAGACGTGACCCAAAACGGATCAGACCAAAGCGCTCACCCGTGCGCAATTTCGAACCGGGCTCGACCCACCAGACGATACGACGCGCCACAAGGCCAGCGATTTGCACCACGGCCAAATCGCGGCCGTCTTCCATTTCGATGCGCAGGCTGTTGCGTTCATTATCCTTGCTGGCTTTGTCCAGCGAGGCGTTAAAGAATTTGCCGGGGCGATAGGCCACAGCCTTGATTTCGCCCGCGATTGGCGTGCGGTTCACGTGACAGTTAAACACGCTCATGAACACGCTGACCCGCGTCAAAGGCTCATCCGCCATGCCCAGTTCCGCCGGGGGAACAGCCTTTTCAATCAGGGAGACCACGCCATCAGCCGGGCTGATGATCAGACCGGGGCGATCTGGCGTGACACGCTCGGGATCGCGAAAAAAGTAGTAGCACCAGACCGTTAGCCCAACACCGATCCAACCCAAAGGCTGCCAGATCAGGAACAGAACCAAAGTAATCGCCGCGAAAATGGCGACAAATTTGATCCCTTCTGGGTGCATCGGTTTGATGAACGTATCCCGCATACGCATGGGCTTCACTCTCCTGAGACGCTGATTGCCCGTGTCTGCAAGGCTTCTTGCCCAAGCGCAAGGGGGCATAGAGTCAATTTGAACGGTTTCCCGTGTTGCATGACGGGTTTCCAAACCAGTTCTCAACAAATTTGGCGGATATTTTTGTCGAGCAGAAGCGATGAGGGGCAGAATGCACCGTATTTGGGCGATGGTCCTATTGGGCCTTTGGATGGGGTTTGGAAATATCGTTGCGGCGCAACACCTCCCGATGGAGGGGCGACCACCCTTGCTGGTCGATCGCCAACCAATGTTTGGCAGCCCTGGGGCAAAGTCACCCACGACCATTGGCAACGGAAGTTTATTTGCTGGCCAAGGGGCTGGATCGATGCTTGCCCCCTACCCTGCGCGGCAAAAACCTCTACGCAGCAAACCCGCCGCGACGGTTGCCCGGTTTTCGGCATTGCCGCTGGGCGCCACGCCTTTGGCACGGATACGTCATCTGATTGCCTCCGCCGAGGCTGGGTCCAAAGGCTATGACGCTGTCCAATACGCTGCGAAACGCCTGCCGCCCAAGCCTCCGACACAACTGACCGTGCTGGAGATCTATCAATGGATCAAGGACACGCCGGGCCAGCAACACGCCATCGGGCGCTACCAATTCATCCCGGCGACATTAAAACGACTGGTGAAAAAGAAAGGGGTCAGCCTGAATACACGCTTTGACGCGCGGTTACAGGATGCCCTTGCCGATATCCTTTTGGCCGAGGCTGGCGTGCATCAGATGATGGCCGGTAAAATGCCGCGCAAGACCTTTATGCATAACCTGGCCAAGATCTGGGCCGGGCTTCCCACGGCCTCGGGTCACTCCTATTACAAAGGGGTCGCCGGGAACAAAGCCACCATGACCTGGGCGCATTTTGATCGCGAGATGAAGCGGATTTTCCCCGGTTAACGCCTCGCCCGTTTACGCATCCCGCCAAATCCGCTAGGCCTGCCGCGAGAAAGAGGCAGGCAAATGAAACCAATCAAACTGATTGCTGGCGTGATGACCGTCGGGTTCTGGACATTGATGAGCCGGATCCTGGGCTTTGCACGCGAGATCCTGATCCTTGGCCTGATTGGGCCCGGACCGGTCATGGATGCCTTTGTCGCCGCCTTTCGTCTGCCCAATATGTTTCGCCGTTTCTTTGCCGAGGGCGCGTTCAACGCCGCCTTTGTGCCGATGTTTTCCAAGAAATACGAGGGCGACGAAGATCACATAAAGTTTGCGCGCGACGCCATGAGCGGATTGGCCTTTGTGCTGATCATCCTCACGGCGCTTGCCATGATCTTTATGCCCGCGCTGGTCTATGCCACGGCCGAAGGACTGGCAGGTGACGAACGTTTTGATCTGGCAGTCGGATATGGCCGGGTTGTCTTTCCCTATATCTTTTTCATTTCCTTGGCCGCTTTGCTTTCCGGCGTTTTGAACTCGGTCGGGCGCTTTGCAGCTGCCGCGGCGGCCCCGGTTTTTCTGAATATCCTGTCGATTCTGGCGATGGTGGCCGCTTATGTCCTGGGGCAAGAGGCCATTATCTGGTTGATCTGGACAGTTCCGGTTGCAGGTGTCGTGCAATTGGCCATTGTCTGGGTCGCAGCAGATCGCGCCGGGATCAGGTTGATCCCCGGCCGCCCGCGCTGGACCCCTGATATGAAGCTGATGATCGTGACAGCGGTGCCTGCGGCCCTGGCGGGCGGCGTCATGCAGATCAACCTGCTAGTTGGGCAATGGGTCGCGTCTGATTTCGACAAGGCCATCAGTTGGCTTTATTCGGCTGACCGGCTCTATCAACTGCCCTTGGGGGTCGTCGGGATCGCGGTCGGCATCGTTTTGTTGCCCGATCTGTCCCGCCGCCTAAAGGCCCAAGATGATGCGGGCGGGCGCGAGGCGTTTTCACGCGCCGGCGAGCTGTCGCTGGCTCTGACAATCCCGTCGGCGGTTGCCTTGGTTGTCATTCCCCTACCGCTGGTCTCGGTTCTGTTTGAACGCGGTCTCACCAGCCGCGAAGACAGCGAAGCCATCGCGGTGGCCGTTGCAATCTATGGATTGGGACTGCCAAGTTTCGTGCTTCAAAAGGTGCTGCAACCGCTGTTTTTCGCCCGTCACGATACCAAAAGCCCGTTTCGCTATGCGGCTTGGGCCATGGTGATCAACGCGGTCTTGGCCTTTGGCCTCGCCCCAAGCATCGGCTGGATCGCCCCCGCTATTGCGACAACCGTGGCGGGCTGGGTGATGGTCGCCATGCTGGCCTTGGGCGCGCGTGGCATGGGTGAGGTGGCAAAGTTTGATCCGCGGTTCTACGCCCGTATTTGGCGGATCTGTTTGGCCGCCAGCATTATGGGGGGCGCGCTTTGGGCTGGGTTCCTGGTGCTCACGCCTTGGCTCTTTGCCGATTACATTCGTTACGCCGCCCTCTTGGCGTTGATCGCTATCGGAGCCATCAGCTATGGAATTGCCGGGCAGATGCTTGGCGCGTTCAGCATGGCTGAGCTCAAGGGGATCGTGCGGCGGCGCAAATAATCAATCGCGCCGAATCGCCCGCAAGATTCGGGCCATGCTGCCAGGAACCAAAAACACAGTCAGGCCAAAGCCAGCCACAAAGCCGCAAAGTTCAGCCACCCAGGTTTGATCACTGCCAAACAGCAGCCCAAAGAGCAGCTGAATGGCCAACAACGCCCCAATCAGACGAAAGGCGCGAATACGCGGTTCGTTTTGCGCGTCCAGATCAACCCAAGAAAAAAAGGTAAAGCCGCCGATAAGCCCATAGGCAGGCACCATCGCTCCGATCAACAATTGCGGATCATCAAGGATAACCGCAAACCCCAGCGCGCCCAAAGCGGCGCTGCCAAAATAGATCACCAAAAACCGCCATGGCCCAAGGGCTTCGGCAACTATCTTGCCCAGGGCCAGCAGAAAGACGATGGCAAAGAGCCCATGGGTAAAACTCGCATGGATAAACACGTAAGACACAAAGCGTATCAAATGTTCGGCAGGCCATTGGCTGGTCTCGACCATCCAGTCCAATACCCGACTTGAAAAGCCGAACCTTTCCCAGGCCTCAATCCGCCAACCAACAGCGTCGCGCCCACCAATCAGCCCACGCTGCGCGAGGTTAAAGGCCAGCTCAATCCCCGCCATGACGAGAAACAGCGCCACCACCACGGGCGGCATCGGGTTCACCGGGCTTTCGTTCTGGGGATGGCTCATATCTGCTCTTTCTTGACGATGCTCTGCCCCATGGGTAAGCCACGGGGCATCAAACTTCCAGACGGAGATATCGTTATGACAGAGGGCGTCCAAACCCCATCTGCCTTTACCCCTCGCATCTTTTCCGGGATCAAACCCTCGGGCGGGCTGACGCTGGGCAATTACCTTGGTGCTATCCAGAAATTCGTGGCCGCCCAAGAGGCTGGCACCGAAAGCATTTTCTGCGTGGTTGATCTACACGCGATCACCGTCTGGCAAGACCCCGAAGATCTGCGCAACGCCACGCGCGAAGTGGCCGCCGGTTATATCGCCAGCGGCATCGACCCGATGAAATCCATCCTGTTCAACCAAAGCCAAGTGCATGAACATGCGGAACTGGCCTGGATCTTTAACTGTGTGGCACGCGTTGGCTGGATGAACCGCATGACGCAGTTCAAGGAAAAGGCGGGCAAGAATGCGGAAAAGCAATCTTTGGGCCTGTATGCCTATCCCTCGCTGATGGCGGCGGACATTCTGCTGTATCACGCGACCCATGTTCCGGTGGGCGAGGATCAGAAACAGCATGTTGAGTTGACCCGCGATATCGCGGCCAAATTCAACCATGACTACAAGGTCGATTTCTTTCCGATCACCGAACCGGTGATCGAAGGGCCAGCCGTGCGGGTGATGAACCTGCGCGACGGGTCCAAGAAGATGTCCAAGTCAGGCGAAAGCGATATGGAACGCATCAACATGCTCGATGATGCAGACAAAATCGCCAAGAAGTTCAAAAAGGCCAAAACCGATCCAGAGCCTTTGCCAGACAACATGGACGGCCTGGCGGATCGTCCTGAGGCGCGCAATCTGGTCAATATTTATGCCTCTCTCAGCGGTCAAAGCTCGGACACGGTGATCGCGGAATATGCCGGTGCCGGTTGGGGTAAATTCAAACCTGCCCTCGCCGATTTAGCCGTGGACAAGCTCGCCCCGATTTCCGAAGAAATGCGCCGGTTGATGGATGACCCCAGCGAGATTGACAAGATCCTGGCCCATGGCGCGGAACAAGCCCGCGCAATTGCCGCACCCATCCTCAAACGCACTTACGAAATCGTCGGAATGGTGCGCTAAGGCAAAACCGAGCCAGTCAAAAGGCGGCCTTTGGGTCGCCTTTTTATTTGTCGCGCGCTTGTTTGCTGGCCCAATCCAGATAGCGATCAACAAGCACATGCTCACAGGTCTTGAACACCATCCAACACAGCATGGAAATGGTCCCGAGGGCGAAGAGCTCAACGACCTGATACAGCGCACCATACTCAATCGCCGTAAAGCCATGCTCCCGCAGGAATTCCCAATTGGCCATGGCCTGTGACACCAGATTGGCGGTCACAAAAGCAAAGATCACGGCCATCACCCCGGCAAGCAACAGAACCAGCGCCGAGTGCCAGCGTTTGAGGTTGATAAGCGACATAAGGCTTTCTCCTTGCCACAAACCTAGCAACCTGCTGGTTTAAGAACAAGAAATCCTATTCCTCCGGCCGCGACGCCGTTTGGCAACGTGCGAACAGACGCAAGGCGTGGCTTTTATCCTGCGCAACCGCCGGCATGAGCGGATCATAGGCGGCGCTTAGAACCGCGCCGATCTCGGGATGCAGCACCACCTGACCATTTTCCAGTTTGGCCAAAGGGGAACGATTGGCAAAAGCCGCCTCGGACCACAGCAGAAAGACCTGCGAGACCTGCGACAGGGCCAGATCCTCAGCCGGTTGCTCGGCCAGCGCCTTGTCCATACGCAGAAACACGAATGACGCCTGAATGGAGCCGTCTTTGTCAAAACGGAACACACGGTACTGATTGGCGCCCGAAGCCTTGAGCCGCCCCACCAGATCATCCAGCCCGTCGATCAAGCGCCCCAGATCCGGAACATCCAACAACTCGTCCCAGTCTCGGAAAAAGAACATCATCACGTTCGAGCCAAGCTCCGGGTCTGTCTCGGCCATCTTATGGCCGGTCAACACGCAAAGCGCCTCAAATGCGCCTTTAACGATGCTCAGCGTCTCGTCCTGCACTCCGAACACAATCGGCACGATCGGGCGGCCCCAGCGGGCAAACAGGTAATTGCCGTCAGCGCGGGTAAAGAGCTGTTCGATCTCTTGCGGGGTCATAGGCTGTCTTTCTGTGCGAGGCTGCAATTTGGCTGGCGTTTTGGCCTGACACGCCCGCAGGATCAAGACCGGGGCGCGAGGTGCCTGGTCTATTTCCCGAACAAATCCGTCTGCCCCGGCGTTTTCGGCACAGCCATGCCCAGATGTGTCCAAGCCTTTTGCGCCAACATCCGCCCACGCGGGGTGCGCTGGATTAGGCCCTGTTGCAAGAGATACGGCTCGACGACCTCCTCCAAGGCATCGCGGCTTTCGCTCAGCGCTGCCGACAGGGTTTCGATGCCCACCGGACCTCCCGAATAATTCTCGGCGATCAGTTTGAGGTAACGGCGGTCCGCCCCATCAAGCCCCAGCGCATCCACCCCCAAACGGGTCAGAGAGCGATCTGCCAGCTCTTGCGTGACGATCCCGCCGCCCTCGACAACGGCAAAATCCACAACACGACGCAGCAAACGTCCGGCAATCCGTGGCGTACCGCGGGCGCGGCGCGCAATTTCCAAGGCGCCGTCACCCCTGATTTCCACGCCCAGTTTACGGGCATTGCCCGCGACAATGGTTTCCAATTCGTGGATTTCGTAGAAATTCAGCCGGGTTGGGATGCCAAAGCGGTCGCGCAATGGCGTGGTCAACAAACCCAATCGGGTCGTCGCCCCAACCAGCGTAAAGGGCTGCAATTCGATCCGTACCGTGCGCGCTGCTGGGCCTTCTCCGATCACGAGATCCAGTTCGAAATCCTCCATCGCCGGATAGAGCACCTCTTCGACCGCGGCATTCATACGGTGAATTTCGTCGATGAACAGCACGTCGTTGCGTTCCAGATTGGTCAGGATCGCCGCCAAATCCCCCGCCTTGGCCAATACAGGCCCCGAAGTCATACGAAACCCCACCCCAAGTTCGCGTGCCATGATCTGCGCCAGCGTGGTTTTCCCTAGGCCGGGAGGGCCGTGAAACAGCGTATGGTCCATGGCTTCGCCGCGTTCGCGGGCCGATTGGATAAAGACGCGCAGATTGGCCCGCGCTTCGGCTTGCCCGATGAAATCATCCAGCATTTGTGGCCGCAAGGCGCGGTCGCGGTCTTCGGGCATGGGATCGGGGCGCAGCGTCGGGTCAGGGTCGTTCATGATGTCTCCCTACCCTGCTCAGCCCGCCGGGGCGAGCAGTTTTAGGGCGGCGCGGATGAGGGCCGGCGTATCAGCCTCTGGGGTCTCACCGGCGGCCTGTGCCACCGCTGCGGCAGCCTCGCTTGGCGCGTAACCCAGATTGCCCAATGCGGAAAGAGCTTCGGACTGCGCCGAAGCGTTTGAGGGTTTGGATGCAGGTTTGCGTTTGGCGGGTGCGGCGGGTGCTTCGATCACCTCATCCATCACATCATCCGCCTGTGTCGGCTCGGACCGGCCCATGGCCATGACGGCGGGCGCTTTGTCCTTAAGCTCGATCACCACGCGCTGCGCGGTTTTGGGGCCAACCCCCTTGGCCACCTTGATCGAATTCCAATCCTCCAGCGCGATGGCCCGGCTCACGCCTTCGGCCCCGAGCGCACCAAGGATGGCCAGGGATGCTTTGGCTCCAATGCCCTGAACGCCCATCAACAGGCGGAACCATTCCTTTTCCACCAGAGTTGGAAAGCCAAAGAGCTGCATCAGATCTTCGCGCACCAGCAATTCGGTATAAAGCGCTGCCGCCTCGCCCGGACCAGGAAGCTGTGCCATGACGCGGTCGGTGCAATAGACCATATAGCCGACGCCGCGCACATCGATCAGCACGTGATCCATGGCCTTGTATTCGATCCGCCCCGCGATCCGTCCGATCATGCCCGCACCTTCATTCTGTTGTGGCTTTGATGATGAGCATGACAGATGGCGATTGCCAGCGCATCCGCCGCGTCCGGCCCAGCAAGCTGCACGCCCGGCAGCTGCATTTTGACCATATGCGCGATTTGGTTCTTATCCGCATGGCCCACGCCAACAACCGTTTTCTTGACGCTGTTGGGGGCGTATTCACCGATCTCAAGGCCGAATTGCGCTGGCACAAGCAAAGCGATGCCGCGCGCCTGCCCCAGTTTCAGTGTGCCCACCGCATCTTTGTTCACAAAAGTTTTTTCGACTGCGGCAATATCGGGAGAGAATCGCTGCAACACCTCGGTCAACTGTTCATGAAGAGACAAGAGCCTGGTCGCCAATTCTGTCCCGACCGAATGGCAAATCCCATTTCCAACATGCCTGAGTCGGCTTCCATCGACCTCAATAACCCCCCAACCGAGGTTTCTGAGGCCTGGATCAATCCCCAATACCCGCATCGCTGCCCGCTTTTGTTGCTTTTTGACACATATAGCACGAAACGAGAACAAACGCCAAGGTTAATGACGCCTGTCGCGTTTGCGACACGCAATGGTCTTTAGGCGACCCATTGGTTTGTTTTCGTCATCTCCGCGGTCTGAAAACGACATATCCCAACACGGAATTTTACCTTTTGTTACGGAATGTTAACCAGTTTTTCTGCCATGCAGCAATTGCATATGACCCATGCAATAAATGCCCCTTGTTTGGGCGCCTCGCCCAAATTAAGTGCAGTTTTGAGATTTAGAAAAGCAAACCTCACCAAACTTCAAGGAGACTAGACATGGCCGCAATCGACCAAACCCGCCCATACGTAGCCGCTGGCTCCGCCGCTGGCTTCGGATCCCTCTTCGCCACTTTTGCAGGCGTTTTCACTGCATGGATGCAAGCACGTGAAACGCGCAAAGCACTGTCCGGCCTGTCCAATCGTGAACTGGACGATATCGGACTGAGCCGCGCCGACATCGACGCGATCACTGGCCGTTACTAAGACGGGACAGATAGGTCAAAACCTCACTCCCGTTTTGACCAAGATGAAAGCCGCGCCTCTGGATCAGAGCGCGGCTTAATTCTTTTCAAAACCTTAGTTGTGAATTGTCACCCGGCAAAGGGTGACAAAACTTCGGCGATTTTGGCTGTGATGGGGTCGATCTGCATCAAGAAAGCACCGATCTTTTCCGATGTGGACCCGGCCGCCAGAGCATCGACATGCCCTTGGTATACTTCTGTTCCCAACCAATAGAGAACAAAGCTCTTGAAGGCGAACAAGGCAACAAGGGCAATCACAAGCAACCGCAATGCGTAGTTGCCGGATTTGCTGTCCGGGGTTTGTACAAACACCCCATCCTTGCGCAATTTCGTGACATAGCCCTTGGCCATGCGGGTGTGTTTACGGCGTACCGCCTTCTGGCGATTATCAAATGATTGAAGCGTGTCTTCCATGGCAGCCTCTAATGGTCCGGCCCCCACCGGATATACCAATGGATAGCCAAGAATTACGGCCAAAGTGAGGCAATTGTGGCGAATTTTCCCTAAATATGACGGGAATTATTCCGATTTGCGCAACGTTAATGTCACCCACTCGCCGATTGTGTCGCGACGAACAAGGTTAACGCCATTGGCTTCGTAAACTTCGATCACTTCGTCCGCCTGCCGCACCAGAATGCCAGACAGGATCGCATAACCGCCAGGCTGCAGGCTGCGCGCCATATCCGGGGATAGATCGATCAAGGGTTGTTTGAGGATATTGGCAAAGACCAGATCGAACGGCGCGCGTTCCGCCAGTTTGGTGTGACCAAATCCCGCCGCTTCGACGCAGATTACTTTGCCGTTCAACCCGTTGGCGGTGACATTGGCCTCAGCGACTTCGACAGCAACTTCGTCGATATCCGACACAATCACCGGGTTCGGCCAGATCCGCGCCGCGCCCATGCCCAGCACAGCCGTGCCACAGCCAATATCGGCCACGTTTTCACCAACAAACCCGTCATTGGCCAAGCGATCCAGCGCCTCAAGGCATCCTTGCGTGGTGCCGTGATGACCGGTGCCAAAGGCCATGGCGGCCTCGATCAGCAGCGGTTCAGAGCCCTCGGGGATCTTGTCTGCGTCATGGCTGCCATAGACAAAGAAGCGACCGGCGACGACCGGGGTCAGCTCGCGGCGCACCTTGTCGACCCAATCGGTGTCCGGCACTTCGGACACAACAAACGGATCCGCGCCATAGGCTGCGGCCAGCAGGGCCAGCTCAACGTCATTGGGTTCCTCCAGGAAATAGCCACCCACTTCCCAGGTCTCGCTGCCATCTTCGATCTCAAAGACGCCAATGCCCGTGGGTTCCGGCTCCATCTCTTCCAAGGCAAGGCCCAGCGCCTCAGCGGCATCTTTGGCGGGCAATTTGGTAAAGGCGGTAAAGGTGGGCATGGTTGTCTCCGGTAAGGCTTGGCCGTTCGCATACACCAAGCCCATGGCTTGCGCCAGTTGTCACCTATCGAAAGCCGTTATTCCGCTGGTGCAGGTAACCCGCGCGCAAAAATCGTCTCATTGCCAGGCTCAGGGTGATGCGGGATCATCAACGCAAGCGCCAGACTGGTCGCCGCCATGCCCGCCGCCAAGGCAAACACCGCGCCCGGCGAGACCATCCAGAGATATCCCAGCAATGCAGGTAGAACCACTGCGGCGATATGGTTGATGGTAAAGGCAACAGCCGCGGTGGGCGCGATGTCCTCTGGGGCTGAGATCTTTTGGAAATAGGTCTTGAGCGCAAGGGCCAGCGAAAAGAACAAGTGATCCAGCACGTAAAGCGCTGCCGCCAGCACAACGCCCCAGCCAAACCAGTAAATCCCGCCATAAGCCAGGAACACCAGAACCAAACCAATATACTCAAAGATCAAGGTGCGACGTTCGCCAAAATAAGACACCGCATGCCCGAATACCGGGGCGAGTGCCATATTGGCCAAAAGATTGATCAGATAGAGCCCTGTCACCTCATGCACGTCAAACCCAAACCGTTCGACCATCATGAAACCAGCAAAGACAACAAAGATCTGCCGACGCGCGCCGGACATGAATTGCAGCGCGTAATACAGCCAATACCGGCGGCGCAGAATGAACTTTTTCAACTGCGGATTGGGGCTTTCGAATTGCGGCATGGCCAGCACGCAATAGGCGACAATCACCAGGGTAAGCCCGCCAGACGCCATGAAAACCGTATTATAAGACAGGTTCAGGCTTTCCCAGGTCAACACAATCAACACATAGGCCACAAGGGTCGCCGCCGAACCGGCCGCGATCAACCACCCCAAAACCTTGGGTGCGCGGTCTTTGGGGAGCCATTGTAGCTGCAGGCTTTGGTTCACGGTTTCATAATAGTGAAAGCCGATGGAACTCAGCAGGGTGATAAACATGATCCCGCCCAAGGTCGGGAACCAAGCTGTGACCGCGGTGGCAACTCCAAGCAGAGCAAGGGACAGCATCGCCAAGACTTGTTCCCGCACCACCATGATCACCAGGATCACGCCAACAGCCAAAAAGCCGGGGATTTCGCGGACGGTGTGCAGCCAACCGATATCCGAGCCGTCAAATTGCGCCACTTCGATCACGAAATTGTTCAACAAGGCCAGCCAAGTCGAAAACGACAGGGGCATGGCGATTGCCATCAGGAACAAAAGCGTTACAGGACGACGCCAGATCGGAAGGGAATTGGCTTGGGATAAAGGCACTGTTTTCATGACATCGCCTTTACGCCTCAAAACATGTTTTGGCGAGTCCACTCTTGGTGCGCAGACGCACGCGCTTGGTTCATCACATCCAGCAACACATTTCGATAAATGCATGCGTCTGACATATGTCAAGGCGCGCCCTGCTCACCTGCATGATGGTGCGGCGCAAGTTGGCACAGGAGCAGCGCATGGATCTCGTCCCCCTTGTTGAAAGAATCGGTGAAAGCCCGACCGCCGCCCTGTTTGGTTTGATCACCGGGTTGATCTTTGGCGTGGCGGCGCAACGGTCTCGGTTCTGTTTGCGCGCGGCGACGGTCGAATTTGCCCGTGGCCACATGCAAGACAAGGTCGCCGTTTGGCTGCTGACCTTTTCCACGGCAGTGGTCTGGGTCCAGGGCGCGCAGCTGCTTGGGTTTCTGGACACAAGCGAGGCGCGCATGATGGCTGTTCCCGGCAGTTGGTCCGGCGCGATCATTGGCGGGTTGCTCTTTGGGGCTGGCATGGTTCTGGCACGCGGTTGTTCCGGGCGTTTGCTGGTGCTGGCCGCGACGGGGAATATGCGCTCTATTGTGTCCGGCCTGATTTTTGCCGTTGTCGCACAGATGAGCCTGACCGGATGGCTGGCCCCTTTACGCGATTATCTCGCCCGGCTGTGGGTGACATCGGGGGGGCGCAATATGGACCTGCTGGCGGCAGTGCACCTGCCCAAAGAAGCGGGCTTGGTCATTGGCCTTTTGATTGCGCTGTTGGCTTTGGAATTGTCTCGCCGCAACCGGATTGGGTTTTCGCGACTGGTCTTTGCCTCCGGCGTCGGTTTTGCAGCTGCCTTGGGCTATGGTCTGACCTTTGCCCTATCGCAGGTTGCCTTTGATCCGGTTCAAATCGAGAGCCTGACCTTTACCGGCCCTTCGGCCAACACCTTGATGTTCTTTCTTGATCGCAATTCGATTCTGGAATTCGACATTGGCCTCGTTCCCGGTGTGGTGATCGGCTCCTTTACCTCGGCCATTCTGGCGCGGGAATTTCAGTTCCAGGCCTTTGACGGGGCAAGCCCGATGCGGCGTGCGATGATCGGGGCGGTGATGATGGGCTTTGGCGGAATGCTGGCCGGAGGCTGCGCCATTGGGGCCGGCGTCAGCGGCGGGTCAATCTTTGCCGGAACGGCCTGGTTGGCACTATTCGCCATGTGGATCGGCGGCATGACCATGGACACTCTCTTGGGAGGTGAACGCCAAGCGGTTGCAGCATAAGGTCTTAGGACAATGCGAGGGACGAGCAGCGTGGGTTTGGCAAAACAACGCCGCTTGCGACAGGAGCGGGAGGCACGCCCCCGCTCCTGTTGATTTTCAACCTTACTGGCGAATGCGCCATCCAGTTTTGAAAATCCACCAGATCGCGCCAAGACAGAGCACCGTGAAACCGCCAATCGCCAGCAGGCTGGTCACGATCGGCACATCAGCCACCCCAAAGAACGACCAGCGGAAGCCTGAGATCAAATAGACCACCGGATTGAATTTGGTGATGATCTGCCAAACTGGCGGCAACATGGCGATGGAATAGAACGCGCCTCCGAGGAACACCAAAGGTGTCACCACCAGCAACGGGATCAGCTGCAACTGTTCAAAGTTCTTGGCCCAAATGCCGATAATGAACCCGAACAGCGAGAAACTGATACAGGTCAGGACCAGAAACAGGATCATCGCCAGCGGATGCGCAATGCTCAGATCCACAAACAGGGCTGAGGTGGCCAGAATGACAACGCCGATAAATAGTGCCTTGGTCGCCGCCGCGCCGACATAGCCCAGAACGATCTCAAGAAAGTTCACAGGGGCCGAGAGCAGCTCGAAAATCGTGCCGATAAATTTGGGAAAGTAGATCCCGAAGGAGGCGTTGGACAAGGCCTGTGTCATAACAGACAACATGATCAAGCCAGGCACAATAAATGCGCCATAGCTCACCCCCTCGACCTCGGCGATGCGCGATCCGATGGCGGTTCCAAAGACCACGAAATACAGCGAGGTCGATAAGACCGGTGAGATGAAGCTTTGTGCCAAGGTGCGAAAGAAACGCGCCATTTCAAAGCGATAGATCGAAGCGACAGCCTGCCAATTCATGCCACCTGCTCCTCTTCCTTCTTGTCCTGCCCGTGGACAAGGCCCACGAAAATATCCTCGAGCGAGCTTTGTGTCGTGTTCACATCACAGACTTTCAGCCCGGCCTCGGGCAAGGCAGCCATCAAGCGGCCAATCCCGGTACGATCCGCCTTGGCGTCAAAAGTATAGATAAGCGTTTTCCCATCTTCGGACAGCTTCAAATCGTAGGAGGACAGGCTTTCGGGCACGCTCTCCAAGGCATCGGTCAACTCCACATGCAGCTCCTTTTGGCCCATCCGGGCCATCAGCGCCTCTTTTTCCTCGACCAACAGGATTTCTCCGCCATTGATCACACCGATCCGGTCGGCGATTTCCTCGGCTTCTTCGATGTAATGGGTGGTCAGGATGATGGTTACGCCATCGCGCTTCAATTCCTCAACGGTTTCCCACATGTCGCGGCGCAGCTCGACATCGACCCCGGCCGTTGGTTCATCCAGAAACAACACGCGAGGTTCGTGGCTTAGCGCCTTGGCAATCAACACGCGACGCTTCATGCCGCCGGACAGTTCCATCACCCGGGAATCGCGTTTTTCCCACAGTGACAGCTTGCGCAAAACCTGCTCGACAAAGGCATCGTCACGCGGCTTGCCAAACAGCCCACGCGAAAACCGCACCGTGTTCAGAACCTTTTCAAAGGGTTCCAGGTTGATCTCTTGGGGAACAAGGCCGATCAGATTGCGCGCTTGGCGATAGTCATCAACGACATCATGCCCCCCCACCTCGATGCGGCCACTGCTGGGCAAAGTGATCCCGCAAATTGTTGAAATCAAAGTGGTCTTGCCCGCGCCATTCGGGCCCAACAGAGCCAGGATTTCCCCCTCTTCAATATCCAGAGAGACCCCTTTCAGGGCTTCGAAACCGCCTTCATACACTTTCCGCAGATCGCGGATATTCACCATAGCCATCATCGGTCCCCCGTTTGCGCTCGCGTCAACCTACCTGCGTCGGGCACAAAGGCAATTGTTCAATCCTGCACATGACCCATGCGGTTATTTAGCGACCCCTGCTGTCGTAAACTGGCCGGAAGTCACCCCGGAACTTCATTAGGTCATTGGCATGACTTCCGAAAATCTTGATCACCCTGCCAAGGGGATATTGTTTATACTTATTGGGGTTGTCGCAATTTCAGTGAACGACCTTTTGGTCAAAATGCTGTCGGATGGCTATCCATTGCATCAAACGATCTGGGTGCGGTCCTTTGTGGGGCTGATATTCACGTTGGTGTTTTTGCAGTTCGAGGGCGGGTGGCAGGCTTTGCGCACCGCGACACCGGGTATACACCTGCTGCGCGGCATGCTGATTGTTCTGGCGAATATGACCTTTTACGCCGCCGTCGCTGTCATGCCGCTGGGGCAAGCCACAGCGCTGTTCTTTGTCGCGCCCCTATGCATCACGCTGCTCTCGATCCCAATTCTCGGCGAAAAGGTCGGCCCACTGCGTTTGGCGGCGGTCGTGGTCGGTTTTCTGGGTGTCGTGGTCATTCAACAACCCTGGAGCACTGAAATCTCGGTATCGCGCTTTGTTCTGTTCCTGCCGGTCGTCGCCGCATTCTTCTATGCGTTCACCCAAGTCTTGACCCGAAAACTGGGCGTATCCGCCCCGGCCTCTGCCCTGGCATGCTACATCCAAAGCACCTTTTTGCTGGTCTCCACCGGGTTCTTTTTGGTTGCCGGAGACGGGCGGTTTGCCCAAGGCGTGGAGAATGAAAGCATCATCTTCCTCTTACGCGCCTGGAGTTGGCCACCGATGGCGGACGTCCCGGTTTTCATCGGTTTGGGCCTGTGTTCCGGGTTGATTGGATACTGCCTAAGCGCGGCTTACAAATCGGCCAATGCCGCAACCATTGCGCCGTTTGAATATGTCGGATTGCCCTTGGCGATCTTCTGGGGCTGGGCCGTTTTCGGGGAATGGCCTGATATGGCGATGTGGATCGGCTGCGGGCTGATCATTGGGGCTGGCCTGTTCGTTTTCCTGCGCGAACAGATCAAAAACCGCCCCCTGCCCGGTCGCCGGGCACGTTGGGGGCGGCGTTAATAGCCTAGGTCGCATCAGGTACCCAAATTCCGTCCACGGAATTTGCAAAAGTTTTAGATAAAACTTTTGGACGCGCAGGCCGGACAGGTCAGACCTTGCCGCGCACCGCGTCGATCATCAATTGCACATTCTCAGGATCCGCATCTGGCGTGATCCCATGACCAAGGTTGAAAATATGCGGCCCGTTCGACAGTGCTTGAACGATGCGTTTGGCCTCGTCCACCAGCGCTTGACCGCCGGTCACCATATGGCTTGAGGCCAGGTTCCCCTGCACACAGCCAGCCGTCTGCACATGCTCCGCCGCCCATTCTGCCGTGACACTATCATCCAGCGCGACACAATCCGCGCCGGTCGCCTGATGGAAACCAACATATTTCTCACCGGCCTGACGCGGGAATGCAATCACCGGCAACCCGGGAAAGCGCGACTTCATCTCCTGCGTGATGATCTTGGCGGGTTCCAGTGCGTAGCGCTCAAAATCATCGCCCTGCAAGGACCCCGCCCAGCTGTCAAACAGCTTGACCACCTCGGCCCCCGCTTTGACCTGCTCGGACAGGTAATCGATCGTCGCCTCGGTCAACCGATCAATGATCTTTTCGAACAACGCCCGGTTTTCTGCCTTCAAGGCATGGGCTGGCCCCTGATCCTTGGTGCCACGGCCCGCGATCATATAGGTCGCCACGGTCCAAGGCGCACCAGCGAACCCAATCAAAGTCGTCTCTTCCGGCAGTTCCCGGCGCAAGATCCGCACAGTTTCATAGACCGGGTTCAACGTCTCGTGGATCATCTCGCCCCGCCCGATTTTGTCAAAATCCGCGTCTGAGGTGATGGTCGACATGCGCGGGCCTTCGCCAGTCACAAACCACAAATCCGCCCCAAGCGCCTGGGGCAAAAGCAAAATATCCGCAAACAGGATCGCCGCGTCAAAGCCATAGCGCCGGATAGGCTGCAAAGTGACCTCGGCCGCCAATTCGGAATTATAGCAAAGCGACAGAAAATCCCCGGCCTGCGCCCGCGTCGCGCGATATTCCGGCAAATAACGCCCCGCCTGCCGCATCATCCAGATCGGCGGAGTGGGCAAAGTTTCCCCAGCCAAGGCACGCAGAATGGTCTTGTTTGCAGGATTAGTCATCAGGGCACCTATCTTGTTTGCCCTCTCGTCCCGCGCCTGAGACAAGATGTCAAGCGATGCCTTTGTCACGCCCATTGTCTCATGCCGCCGACAGGCGTAAAGCTTGCCCCATGACCGAGATGCCCTCTGCAGATGCCCCGCTGAAAATCGGTACCCGCGGCTCCCCGCTGGCGCTGGCCCAGGCCTATGAAACACGTTCGCGTTTGATGGCGGCCTTTGATCTGCCGGAAGAGGCATTTGACATTGTCGTGATCAAAACCACCGGCGATGACCGCAGCCTGATTGACGCGGATCGACCGCTCAAGGAAATCGGCAACAAGGGTCTCTTCACCAAGGAAATCGAAGAGGCCATGCTGCGTGGCGACATCGATATCGCGGTGCATTCAACTAAGGATATGCCGACCGTTCAGCCCGACGGGTTGGAGCTGACCTGTTTCCTGCCGCGCGAAGACACGCGCGATGCCTTCATTTGCCCGTCGGTCGACAGCATTCACGACCTGCCCAAAGGCGCAACCGTTGGCACCTCTTCCCTGCGCCGTCGCGCGCAGCTGATGACGGTGCGCCCGGATCTCAACATTGTCGAGTTCCGCGGCAACCTACAGACCCGTCTGAAAAAGCTGGAGGACGGCGTTGCCGCGGCAACCTTCCTTGCCATGGCCGGCCTGTCGCGTCTCAACATGACCGAGGTTCCCGCCTCACCCATCGCCCCCGAAGACATGCTGCCCGCCGTCGCCCAAGGGGCTATCGGGATCGAACGGCGCAGCGATGATGTGCGCGCCAAAACCATGTTGGATGCGCTTCACGACGCTGAAACCGGCATCCGTGTGACCGCAGAACGCGCCTTTCTCGCCGAACTCGACGGGTCCTGCGAAACGCCCATAGCGGCTCTTGCCGACCTTGATGGCGACCAGATGCGCCTGCGCGGCGAAATCCTGCGCCCTGACGGAAGCAAATCCTATGCCGGTGAAATCAATGGCCCAGCCGCTGAGGGCAACACCCTTGGCCGCAAATTGGCCCAGGATTTGATTGCTCAAGCCGGACCTCGCTTCTTTGACTGGCGCTAAAGGTCTTCTTTGGGCTAAAAATATCCCGGGGAGTCCCGAGCTTTGCTCGGGACGGGGCAGCGCCCCCTAGGATACTTTAAGGACAATCTTGCCGATATGGCCGGAACTCTCCATCCGGGCATGTGCTTCTGACGCTTGATCCAAAGCGAATTCGGAATCCATGACCGGCGCAACCTTGCCCGCATCCAACAAGGGCCAGACCTTGTCGCGCAACTCTTCAGCGATCCGGGCCTTGGCCAGGTCGCTTTGGGGGCGCAAGGTGCTGCCGGTGATGGTCAGGCGACGGGTCATGACCTGGGCAAAGTTCAGTTCGACCTTTGGCCCTTGCAGAAACGCAATCTGAACCAACCGCCCATCATCCGCCAAAGATTTCACGTTGCGCCGCAAGTAAGACCCGCCAACCATATCGAGGATCAGGTCCGCGCCGCCCTCGGCGCGCAGGATCTCGACAAAATCCTCATCACGATAGTTGATCGCCCGCTCGGCCCCCAGGTCCAGACAGGCCTGGCATTTTTCATCCGACCCTGCGGTCACAAAGACGCGTGCGCCGAAATGTTTGGCCAGTTGGATGGCGGTTGTGCCGATGCCGCTTGATCCTCCATGGATCAAAAACCGCTCACCCGCTTTCAAGCCACCGCGCTGAAACACGTTTGAATAGACAGTATAAAAGGTCTCTGGCAGGCAAGCTGCCTCTTTCAGCCCCATCCCTTTTGGCACAGGCAGACAATGCGCCGCCGGGGTGGCGACAAATTCCGCATAGCCCCCACCGGGCAGCAAAGCACAAACCTGATCGCCAAGCGCGGGCCAGGTCACCCCGGCCCCAACCGCAACCACCTCGCCAGAGGCCTCAAGCCCCGGCAGATCAGAAGCGCCCTTTGGCGGATTATACATGCCAGCCCGCTGCAAAGCGTCCGGGCGATTGACGCCAGCATAGGCCACCTTGATCACAACCTGCCCATGTCCAGCTTCGGGCATTGGACGTTCGCAGGGAACCAGAACCTCGGGCCCGCCATGGGTGGAAATCTCAATCGCGCGCATGGTTTGGGTCATCACGGGCTCCTATCAACTGCTTTCCCTGTTGGTAGCAGCCCTAACAGCCAAGACAAGGGTTGCGCTAAAAAGGACGACCACCTGGGAGGTCAGAACGACCCGAAGACGGGGCCTGCACCTGTTCAAAAAGCTTGCCGATCCCTTCCATGACACCGCCAATCACCGGGGCCTTGCGCAACGCTGCTTTGGTCTTTTCAAACTGCATGACGTTTTCAATGCGGCGATCGAGGAACTCCCATGTGGCACTATGTCCCTCTGATTGATCGCCCAACCAGTAAAGAACCACCGACGAATAGACCGCCGAAAGCGTGGCGCGCTTGGAATACCAATTCAGATCACGCGACGAATCGCCCATCTCGCTCCAAATGCGATCCGCTGTGCCCCAGATCAGCTTGGCCCCGTCACCGGCATTTTGCGGCAGGGCAAACAAGGTTGTGCCCCGTTGTACCAACTCGCGATCTTCCACCGCCTCAAGACGCGCACGGATGGCAAAGCTCACCTTGTCGCGAATGCGCATGGCCGCGAATTCCGGACTGTGCATCCTTTCAGCCATGACGTCATCACCCTGCTGGTGATACAAAACCGCCAGATCTAACGCCCCACGCGGGCAAAGCCCCCGCGCCACAACCGGATCCATGTCACAATCGCGAATGGCCGCGCGAAAGCTTTCTTCGGTCCAGCCGTCAAAGGGCACATGGATCAGCGCAGCCTCTAACAAGGCATGAACGGGACTGGGGATTTGATCAGGCATGACACAGCTTCCTTGGCTTTCCATCGCAAGACTAGACAATTCTTTACCCGCTTGCTATAGGCCGGGCTCCTGCAATTCCTTGCAACTCAAACTTAGAAAGGTGGTGAAAACCACATGCAGGTTAGTGTTCGTGACAACAATGTCGATCAGGCGCTTCGTGCCCTGAAGAAAAAGCTGCAGCGCGAAGGCGTTTTCCGCGAAATGAAGCTGCGTCAGCACTTCGAAAAGCCGTCGGAAAAGAAAGCACGCGAAAAGGCAGAGGCTATCCGCCGTGCCCGCAAGCTGGCCCGTAAAAAGGCTCAGCGCGAAGGTCTGCTCTAAGCAGCTTTGATGCACTAAAGACAATAGACGACCCCCGTAAGCTGCCGCTTTCGGGGGTTTGTCATTTTTGACAGGATCGTTGTGCCGCAAGGTAGGGCATCCCTGCCCTTGTTAACGCGGCCACAACCGGCGAAAATCGCACTGACGAGTCTCTGCTTGCCGGATGGTTTCCAAATGAAAATGCGCCTTTGGCCCTTTGTTGCTGCGATTGCCATGTTGTCCTATGCCCTGCCGGCACAGGTCAAAGCGCAGGATATTACGCGTGTTGTGACCATTGACGGCTTGGCCCAGGTGGACCCGCTGCGCGCGTTGCGCGAGGCTGATATTGCCCTGCGCGATCCTCGGGTTTTGGGCACCCCACCGGATATGCGCATCTTGCTGGACCTGTTGCAGTTGCGCGCAGAGTTGTTGGAACAGATCGGCCAAATCCGCGCCGCTGGCGACGCCTGGACAGCGGTCGGGCGGACCCGTGCCTTTGCCCGTGCCACTGTGCAATTGGACCCGGTGCCTGCCTTTGAACTGGCGGCTGACCTTTATGAGCAGGACAATGCCTTGGATCAGGCGCGCCGTGCCATCGAATCGGCGATTGAGGCCGAGGCCGAGACCGGGCGCGAGGGCGATGAATTGGCGCGTCTTTATGCCAGCCTGGCTCGGTTGGCAAAGCTGGCAGGCGATGACAAGGCGGCCGATCTGGCGGAGGCCGTCAATGAAAGCCTCGTCGCGCCAGCCTTTGAAACAAAGGACAATGACCCCAAGAACGGTTTTCGCGTGGTCGATGTTTATTACGCCACAGATCGCGCCCGGACCGGATCGAAAAAGCCGCGTGAATTCTATAGCGGGCAGCGGGGCGATCATCTGGAACTCGGCGTGGCGACAGTTACCATTCCGGACAACCATGTTTCGGGCCGGGTTGAACGCCCCTCTGTCTGGCGGTTGGAGTTTTCGCCGTCGCCCAGCAAGCATGTGTTGCTGAAATCCGTTGAACCAGTGGACCCGAATTCCTTCTTTGCCCGGCTGCAAGGGGAATTCTCTGGCGCGCCAGAACGTGACCTATTCGTTTATATTCATGGGTTTAACCACAGTTTCGAATATGCGGCGCAGCGTGCCGCCCAGATCACCTATGATATGGGGCATGCCTCGGTGCCGGTGCTGTTTTCCTGGCCTTCGCGCGACCGGACGGCCGCCTATTTCGCCGATGCTGCTGTGGTGCGCCTGTCCGGGCGGCGGCTGGCCGTTTTCCTCGACGATCTCGTGGAACGCTCGGGCGCGCAGACCATCCATGTTCTCGCCCATTCCATGGGGTCGCGCGCGCTCTCTGATGCCTTGGAAATCATGGCTCTGCGCCGCAATGCTCAACCCGGAGATGCCCCGGTTTTTGGTCAGTTGATGTTTGCCGCCCCCGATATCGACACCGATCTCTTTGCCACCATGGCGGATGTGTTCAAACCGCTGGCCAAACGCATGACGCTTTATGCCTCATCGACCGATTGGGCGCTTGTCTCGTCCCACAAGCTACATGGCACCACACCACGTGCAGGTCTGGGCGGCGAGTTCCTCATGGCGTCAAACGGGTTTGACAGCATCGACATGACCGCGATGGGCGAAGACATGCTGGCGCATAACTATTTCTCGAATGACAGCTCTGCGCTGGCTGATATGGCCACCCTGTTCTGGCGCGATGCTTCGCCGATCAGCCGCTGTGGGCTACAGGCCCGCAGCGATTTGGGGGCCCGCACTTGGAGCTATCGTCCCGGTCAATGCCCCTCAAACGACTTGATCAGCGTGTTTTCAAACCTCAAACACAAAAACATCCGCGAGGCGGAAGAGGCGCGTAAACTGGTTGTTGAACTGGTGCCTGATCAGGGGCGGATCGAATTCATCCTGTCCCTGATTGAGCGCATTCTGAACGGAAACCGCTAAAGCTCTTAGCTTGGCCCGATCATGAAACAGGTGACTTGGCGCGCCTGAAGCCGCTTGCAGGCAAGCTCGGCGGTGTCCCGTGTCAGCCCCATGAAATTGGCATCAAACCCACGCTTGCCTTTGACAACTTTGCGCAGCGAGCCATCCAAAGTTGCAGTCTCAGCAAGCGCTGTCTTCAGCAATACTTTCTCAGCCGTAAATCGGCTTGGGTAGCGACCGACATTGATGCCCCAATGCCGACCACCCGAGGTCGAAAGTCGCGTAACCACTTCGGCCTTACGCGAAGGTGTCGGCACATCGCGCGGCGCGGCAGCGACAACGCGGGCGGGCCGGATAACCGGTTTGACCGAGGCCGTTGGAGCCGCTCCATTTGCGCTTGGGGCGACCGCGGCGACCGTTTGCACCTCCTTCAGCACCTTTTCGATGTCATCTTGAACGCTGGCGACCAAAGGCGCGGTGTCAGGCACAGGGCGGGCCTGCGGGCGCAAGCTGCGCGTCACAGCGGCGGAGGCAACACGCACGGATTTCGCCCTTTGCCCCGGTTTTGCTACAGGTTTGGACGCGGTAGGGGCTTCGGCGATCACAGTGCGCCCTTTGGCTGAGCCACGATAAGGCGGTTTGCGCGGAGAGCGGAAGGCCACCCGGGTCGGAGCCCGTTTGAACCCAAGGTCCAGCAACTCGGCCACTTTGGCATTGCGCGAGGCGGTCGAGCGTCCACCAAACACCGTAGCGATCACGCGTTCACGACCACGTTCCGCCGAGGCAACAAGGTTGAAGCCAGCGGCACGGGTATAACCCGTCTTGATCCCATCCGCGCCGCGATAGCTGGACAGCAGGCGGCGATTGGTATGCGACACAGTCTTGATCCCTGCATCGGCGGTCTTGCGCGACCAGAGATTGTAATACATCGGATAGTCATAAATCACGTGACGGCCCAAAATGGTCATGTCCCGCGCCGTCGACAGGTGTCCACTTTCGGTCAAACCATGCGCGTTGCGGAAGGAGGTCCGGGTCATGCCCAGCGCCTTGGCAGTGCGGTTCATCCGGCGGGCAAAGGCGGCCTCGGATCCTTCAATGGCTTCACCAATTGCAGTGGCGGCGTCATTGGCAGATTTCACCGCCGCTGCGCGCACCAGATAGCGAAGTTTGATTTTCTGACCGGCACGCAGCCCCAGCTTGGACGGTGGCTCGGACGCGGCATGGGCCGACACCTTAACCAAGGTGTCCATGCTGATCTCACCATTCTGCACCGCCTCAAAGGCGATATAGAGCGTCATCATCTTGGTCAAAGAGGCGGGATGGAGCCGGGTATCCGCATTGCGTGCATGCAAGACCTTGCCGCTGCGCGCATCCATCACCATGGCGGCATAGGGTGCCGCCATTGCGCTGAGAGGCACCAAAAGCGCCAACCAAATAAACGTGAATAGATACAGGCCCATTCGGCCCGTCTGCCTACGACGTCCCGTCACGATATTCGCCTTTTACTGCCTCATGCCCCCGATTTTTCGGTGAGCTTATTTTGTTAGTTGCGTTTAGCGTAACATGGAAATCACATTCAGAAAACCCCGCAATCTGTTGATTTTCCCTAACTTTGTGTTAACGGTCGCTTCTACATCTAGGGGTTTCCCCCTAATACGCCCCAAGACAAGCGATTGCGGCGCAATTGTGGCGAATTAAGGCAAAATTGTGGCGAAAAACTCAGCCGATTTTCGCCACCAGATCCGACAATTCAGACAGGTCGGCAATCGCGTGATAACGCTCAGATTGGGGGGCTTCGGCATGTTCCAGATCCCAGGCCAGATCATGGGGCACAAAGACGCCCCAACTGCCGACATCAATCGCCGGTCGCACGTCGGATTTCATCGAATTTCCCACCATCATTGACGCCTGCGTCCCACCGGGAAGGCCTCCGAAAATGCGTTGATAGGTTTGAGGTTGTTTGTCAGAGACGATTTCGACCCCATCAAACAAGTCCCCCAACCCCGATTGAGCCAGTTTGCGCTCTTGGTGCAGCAAATCACCCTTGGTGATCAGCAGCAGGTGGTGATCCTCGACCACGCCCTCGACCGCCTCTTTCGCATGGGGCAACAGTTCTAGCGGATGATCCAGCATGTCGCGCCCCGCCTCAAGCAGCTGTGCAATAACAGTCGCAGGCACGCGTCCATCGGTAACCTCAATCGCGGTTTCGATCATCGAAAGAGTGAAGCCTTTCACACCAAAACCATAATGCCCGATATTTCGCTTTTCCGCCGCCAAAAGCCGGGCATCCAAATGATCCGGCTCGGCGAAATCGCCCAATAGCTCGGCGAATCGTTGCTGGGTGAAATGAAAGAACCGCTCATTATGCCAAAGCGTATCATCCGCATCGAAGGCAATTGTTCGTAATTTCTTCACCTTTGTCCCCTCAGCTTTCCTTGGCCCCCTTTTCGTCGCGGCCAGACAGGTTATATAACCGGGCTAACCGCAGGAAGGTAAAGCACGCACTGATGACAAACGCTCTGACACTCCAGACATTTGCCAATGGTCCCTTGGTCATGACAGGCCCAAACGCGCCCGATGATGGCGAAGGGGATGCCGGTGTCGCTGTCAAAACCCGCCCGAAAACCAAACGCCCACCTTTGTATAAAGTGTTGTTGCTCAACGACGATTACACGCCGATGGAATTTGTTGTGCATGTGCTGGAACGTTTCTTTGGCATGACCCATGCACAGGCGTTCGAAATCATGCTGACCGTGCACAAGAAAGGTGTCGCAGTTGTTGGCGTGTTCTCGCATGAGATTGCGGAAACCAAGGTCAGTCAGGTGATGGATTTTGCCCGTCAGAATCAGCACCCGCTGCAATGCACCATGGAAAAGGAATAACCCCGGTCGGGGTTAACCAGGATGAGCTTGGATCGTCTGACATTCGCGATGAATTCCGCCGAGTTGGAGCTCCCCTCCGGTCGGATCGGCCTGTTTGGTGCCTTGATGGCGGACGGGTTGGGGCCGTTCAAACCTGCTGACGTTGAGGTCATCCAGACATTTTATCCCGAGTATCAGGCTTGGGAAAAGCGTGTCACAACCACGACCCATCTGAATGGCGCATATGAAGCGGTTGTCGTCACCTTGCCCCGCGCCAAAGATTTGGCGCAACAACGTATCGCCCAGGCCGAAGAAGCGGCGAGCGGTGGTTTGGTGATCGTCACCGGGGCCAAAACCGACGGAATCGATCCGATCGCCAAGGCTTTGAAAGGTAAGGTCACGCTTGAGGGCAATGTCTCAAAAGCGCATGGGCGCTGTCTGTGGTTCAAAGCCACAGGCGCGTTGAGTGACTGGCTCACCCTGGACATGTCCGCCAATGCCGAGGGCGATATGACCGCCCCGGGCGTGTTTTCCGCAGCAAAATCCGATCCGGCCTCGCGCGCCTTGGCCGCAGCCTTGCCCAATACAATCAAGGGGCGTGTTGCCGATCTAGGCGCTGGATGGGGCTGGTTGTCGCGCGAGATTCTGAAACGGGACAAAGTGCGCGAACTGCACTTGGTCGAAGCAGACCTGACCGCCTTGACCTGCGCCAAGGTCAATGCCGACGATCCGCGCGCCCAGTACCATTGGGATGATGCGACGCGCTGGCAGGCCCCCGCCCCACTGGATGCGGTCATTATGAACCCGCCCTTTCACACCAGCCGCAAGGGTGAACCGGCGCTTGGCCAAGCGTTTATCACGAATGCGGCACGGCTTCTTTCGACCAGCGGCCAGCTTTGGATGGTGGCAAACCGCCACCTGCCTTACGAAACCGTGCTGCAAGACCGCTTTCGCGAAGTCAGCGAAATCGCTGGTGACACAAAGTTCAAAATTCTCCACGCGACCCGCCCCGTGCAACGCACTCGCACAGGGCGATAAGTTCAGATAACCTGCCCAAAGGGACAAAGGAGCGCGCTATGGGCTTTTCCATTGAAGGCAAGACAGCCATTGTAACCGGCTCGGCCAACGGTATCGGCCTCTCCATTGCCCGGCATTTTGTCGATAAAGGCGCGAATGTGATGTTTGCCGATATGGATGAGGATGGTCTCATCAAGGAATGCGGCAGTGCCCCGGACGAAGGCAATATGCGCTATTTCGCGGGTGATTTGCGCGAACGCCTGACCCTGGCCAACTTGCTTTCGGCCACTCTGGATGCGTTTGACCGCGTGGACATCTTGGTCAATGGCTCGCGCCAAACCATGCAATCAACGCCTTTGGACCTGGATGACGGGTCTATCGAACAGATGCTGTCGCAAAACCTGATGACATCTCTGCGTCTCAGCCAATTGGTCGCCAAGCGAATGATCAAACAGGCCGAAGGGCAAGACGAGGGGCAAGTTGGCTCGATCATCAACCTTTCCTCAATCGCCGGGCGCCGCACGCATCCGGATCTGCTGGGCTATTCGGTGTCCTGCGCCGCCTTGGATCAAATGACCCGTTCGCTGGCCGTGGCCTTAGCCCCCGAGCGTATCCGGGTCAATGCTGTGGCCTTTGGCTCGGTCATGTCGGCCAGCCTCAAGGATATTTTGCGCGACAATCGTGAGTTTCGCGAGGACATTGAACAACATACGCCTTTGGGCCGCATCGCGGCCCCGGATGAGCTGACCGATGCGGTTCAGTTTCTGGCCAGCGAAGGGGCGGGCTTTATGACCGGCCAGATCATGACCGTCGATGGCGGACGGACCCTTCTTGATCCGGTCGAAGCACCGGCGCATTAATTCCTGGCACGTGCAAGCGTCGCATTGATGCTGTTTGTGGCACCGTTTAGACAAGGCGCAAGACGGAGTGCCAGATGACAGACCTTTTCCAAGACGAAAAACACCGCGCCAGCACCTGGTTTCGCAGCCTTCGGGACGAAATCGTTGCAGCCTTTGAGGGGTTGGAAGACAGCCATTCCAAAGGCCCCTTTTGCGATGACACCGCTGGCCGTTTTGAAGTGACCGAAACCAAGCGCCATTCGGATGATGGCTCTGATGCGGGCGGTGGCTTGATGAGCGTCATGCGCGGCGGGCGGGTCTTTGAAAAGGTGGGGGTCAATGTGTCGACCGTTTACGGCACGTTGGGCTCCGCTGCGCAAAAATCCATGGCCGCGCGCGGCGTTCCCGGAATCGAAGATGACCCGCGTTTCTGGGCCAGCGGCATTAGCTTGGTTGCCCATATGCAAAACCCGCATTGCCCGGCGGTGCATATGAACACCCGTATGTTCTGGACGCCGAATGCCTGGTGGTTCGGAGGCGGCTCTGATCTGAACCCTTGCCTGGAATATGACGACGACACCACCCATTTTCATGCCACGCAGGAAGAGCACCTGAAGCCACACGGCGACGGGTTGTATGGCGAGTTGAAAGCCTGGGCGGATGAGTATTTCTACATCCCTCACCGCCATCGGGCGCGTGGTGTTGGCGGCATCTTTATGGATGACCGCAATACCGGCGACTGGGAGGCAGATTTCGCATTGACCCAAGACATTGGTCGCGCCTTTCTTCCCGCCTTTGTTCCACTGGTCGAGAAGCGTCGCGTCGACGCCTTTGGTGAGGCTGAGAAAGAGGCGCAGCTGGTGCATCGCGGTCTCTATGCCGAATATAACCTGGTCTATGATCGCGGCACCAAATTTGGCTTGGCAACCGGGCATGACGCCAATGCGGTGCTTATGAGCCTGCCCCCAATGGCCAAATGGGTCTGATCCGAGCAAGGTAAGCGGGACCAAATTCCATTGATGGAATTTGCAAATTCCGTGCACGGAATTTGGTTGCGCTTACGCTTTGCGCCATGCGCCAGAGGCCAAACCGTCCAGCGTCCAATCACCGACGGACCACCGCACAAGACGCAGGCAGGGCAGCCCCACATGGGCTGTCATGCGACGCACCTGACGGTTGCGCCCCTCGGTGATGGTGAGTTTCAACCAGGCATCGGGCACAGTTTTGCGAAACCGGACCGGAGGCGTTCGCGGCCAAAGATCAGGCGGATCAATCAGCTCCGCTTTGGCCGGGCGCGTCATGCCATCTTTCAGCTCCACTCCGGATTGCAGCGCTGCAATCTGGTCCTCAGACGGGCGTCCTTCGACCTGAACAAGATAGGTCTTGGGCTTTTTGAACTTGGGATGCGCGATTTTCGCCTGCAAGCGCCCGTCATCGGTGAGAACCAATAACCCCTCACTGTCCCGATCCAAGCGTCCCGCCGGGTAAACCTTTGGCACGTCAATGTAATTGGACAGGGTTTCGCGTTTGCTGCCCTCGGTACCCTTGTCAGTGAATTGCGACAGCACGCCAAATGGCTTGTTGAACAAAATGACCGTCATGACCGGCGCTCCGCAAAAAAGGATTTCAAAAGCGCCGCTGCAGGGGCTTCGCCGATCCCGTCGAAAACCTCTGGCACATGGTGGCATTGCGATTGATCATAAATCCTCGGCCCTTGCAGGACACCGCCGGATTTCGGATCGCTTGCCCCGAAATAAAGACGCCGAATGCGGGCAAAGGAAATGGCGGTTGCGCACATTGGACAGGGTTCCAAAGTCACATAAAGGTCGTGATCAGGCAGACGTTCCGCATTTAATCGCGCGCAGGCCTCTCGGATCACCAAAACCTCGGCATGGGCCGTCGGATCGCTCAATTCGCGTGTGCGATTGCCCGCCTGCGCCACAATCTGCCCCTGCGGGTCAACGATTACCGCGCCAACCGGCACTTCGCCGCGTGCGGCGGCGGCGCGGGCCTCGTCCAGGGCGATATCCATATAGCTGCGAAAGGTCATGCCGCCCTATAGCCTCTGTCGCGCAAATGGGCTAGTCGTGTTGCTTTCAACCCGCATGGCCGCCAGATCGAAAGGTGCCTCAATGACAGCTTCTGACACCCCCAAAGGGGATCGCATCGCCAAAGTCATCGCCCGCGCCGGCGTGGCCAGCCGTCGGGATGTGGAGCGTATGATCGAAGAGGGGCGGGTTTCGGTGAATGGCAAGGTCATCGAACGCGCGGCCTTGAACGTCACCGACAAGGATATGATCGAGGTGGACGGCAAAGCGCTGGCAACCCCGGACGCAGCCCGTCTTTGGCTGTATCACAAGCCAACCGGATTGGTCACAACCGATAGGGACGAAAAGGGCCGCCAGACCATTTACGATTCCCTACCCGAGGACATGCCCCGCGTGATGAGCGTGGGCCGGCTTGACCTCAATTCCGAAGGTCTTTTGCTGCTCACCAATGATGGCGGGATCAAACGCAAGCTTGAACTGCCCTCTACCGGATGGCTGCGCAAATACCGTGTTCGGGTGAATGGCCGCCCGACAGATGAAACGTTCGAACCTCTCCGCAAGGGGATCGAGGTAGAGGGGCAGAGGTTCCAGCCCATGACCGTGTCCATTGACCGCCAGCAAGGGGCCAATTGCTGGCTGACGGTCGGGCTTCGCGAGGGGAAAAACCGCGAAATCCGCCGTGCGATGCATGATGTGGGCATGGTGGTGAATCGGTTGATCCGGGTGTCCTATGGTCCGTTCCAGCTGGGGCAGCTGAAGCAGGGAGAGGTCGAAGAGATTCGCCGCCGCGTGTTGCGGGATCAATTGGGCCTTGAAGAAGAGGAAAAGACCGGAACAGCCAAGCGCGCGGTTCGACGCAATCGTAAAGATGTTCCCACTTCGAAGCCCGGCGCGCGCCCTAAGGTCAAACCGAAAGGCAGAAGCAGCACACCAGAAAAGCGTGGCAAACCACTGACTCGAAAAGATAAAGACCGAGACACCAACAAAGCCAGTCGCCCTAAGCGGCGTTAGCATCTGGTTAACTCTTCTTGATAATTCCCGTGTGTCGCCCAGTTTTTGCCCGGATTCGCGCGCAAGTTCGGGCGCATGATGATTACGTTTCTAGCTCTCGTGACCTTTGCGGCGACCATGTATCTGATCTTGGGCAACCTGCCCATGGTCGCACGTGATACATATGACGCCCTTGCTGCGACCACCCAACGCGCGCAGGCGCAGGGGCAGTTGAAACCCCGTCTGGCCTTTGCGGCACTTTGGGTGCTGATTTTCGCCTTGAGCTGTTTCTGAGGGAGAGTTGCATGCACAACCTCCGCAAACATCCCCGCCATGCCGATGCCCCGGTTTTTGATTCCAGCCTGAATGTCATGTTCCTGGCGGCCTTCCCGTTGCTGCTGTGGTTTTTCCAAGGCTCGCTTAGCGGGATCGCCAGCGCGCTGCTGCAGATGGGGCTGTTTTCCATAGCCTTACGCCTGATCTACCGTGGGCAGCGCATTCAGCGTGTCTATGATCTGTCGGAAATTGCCAAAAAACCTGTGCTTCCCTACAAAATCCTGGGGTCTACACTGATTGGCGTTGTTGTCTTCCTTTTGGCCGGGCACCAGTTCATGTCTCTTCTGCCCCCTGTGGTTTTGGGCGTGGTTGCAACCGGGCTGAGCCTGACGGCTTTTGGTTTGGACCCCCTAAAAGACAAAGGTCAGGACAATCCAGAACTGATGAACCGCCTTGCAGCGGAGCATAGATGGGATGCCGCCGAGGATGCCCTGGCACAAGTCACGGATCGCATTGAACTTTTGGATGATCCGGAACTGACACTGAAGTCAGACGCCACCCGCGCCATGGTCATGCGTTTGATGCGCAGCTTTGGCACCAACCCGCGTTGCGTTCAAAGAATTGGCAAACTTGTAGAGCGCATGACCCAGATTCTGCGCAATGAAACGCAAAAGCTTGAACAGGACTGGCACAGTGACAAACATCTTTTGGCGCGCAAGCGGTTCCTGTTGAAACTCGACGTCCTCAGCGAGTCCTTTGAGACGCACGCCCGCGAAGGCAGTGAACGCACCGGTCGTGATGCCTTTGACCTTGAGGCTGACCTGCTGCTTGACCGCATGCCGCATGAAACAGCTGCGTGACATAAGCGGTCTGCTGCCTGTCTGACGCGTTAACGCCCCAGTTCCCCCTAGCGTGACGGCGGTTTTGTGCCTAAGTTACTTTGAGCCTGAGTTAATTGGGTGAAACCAGATAGAACCGGGGGGTTTCATGTCCGGAAACGGCTTGCAAAAGCTTAGCTATATTTTGTTGATTATTCTTCTCTTCGGCCTGACCACGGGCGTGTTGGGAGGCCTTTGAGATGGCGCAGCGTTATGGCGGGCAATTCAGCCCTGACGGCTCTTCTGACGACATCGATGATGCGCCACGTCCGAAAGGGGCCTATCACAAGGCCACGGTTCATCCCGTCGGGGCCAAATCAAACATCATGTTCATTCCGCCGATCATCTTGGCCGGGACCTCGATCTTTGGCGGGGCGATCAGCATGGCCATTGGCCTTTTAGGGGCCGGTACGCTGATTCTTGGGGCCTGGATGCTGCGCGAGGGGCTGATTGCCCATGCGGCCTATGACGAACGCAAGGTTGCGCGCCGCCCGGGGTTTCCGCGCAAGATCGCAGCGGCAGTTTTGACCGGTCTGGGCGCCGGCATCGCCGCCTATAGTTCGGAGCCGGGGCTGATCGCGCCATTGATCTTTGGCGGGGCGGCTGGCGCACTGCATATCGGGGCCTTTGGCATCGATCCGATGAAAGACAAAGGCATGGAAGGCATCGATTCCTTCCAACAGGATCGTGTAGCCCGCGTGGTCGACGAGGCTGAATCGCATCTTGAGGCAATGGCCGACGCGGTCAAACGCGCCGGGGATCGCAAGGTTGAGGCGCGGGTTGAGCGTTTTCAGACCAAGGTGCGCGAAATGATCCGCACGGTCGAAGAGGATCCACGCGACCTGACCGCCGCCAAAAAGTACTTGGGTGTCTATTTGATGGGCGCACGTGACGCCGCCGTCAAATTTTCCGACATTTATTCGCGCAACGAAGATCGTGACGCCCGCAGCAGCTTTATGATGCTGCTCACCGATCTCGAAGAAAGCTTTGGCAAGAAGACCGAGAAACTTCTGCTGGATAACAACGCCGATCTGGCGGTCGAAATTGATGTGTTGCGGGATCGTCTGCAACGCGAGGGAGTACGCCTGTAACAAGGCACAGTTTAGGGGAAGTCCATGTCTGAGAATGTACGCAAACAGGCCGAAGAGGCCCTGGCGCTGGTTGATGAGGTCAATGCCGTGATCCTGCCGGAACCGGGTGAAGCCAACGCAATCGTGCCTTTGGCCGATGCCACGCCAGAAGTCGGCGAGGAAATCCGCACGCGGATGGATGAAATCGACATGGAAGACACCAATTCCATCGTCTCCTTTGGCTCTGCCGCCCAGGCCGAATTGCAAGAGATCAGCCAGGCGATGCTGACCGATGTACGCAACAAGGATGTTGGCCCGGCGGGCGACGGGTTGCGTAACATGGTCACCACCATTCGCGGCTTTTCCGTTTCGGAACTGGATGTGCGTCGTGAACGCACCTGGTGGGAAAAGCTGATCGGTCGCGCCGCACCTTTCGCAAAATTCACCGCGCGTTTTGAAACCGTTCAGGGCCAGATCGACAAGATCACCGATGATCTCCTGAAGCACGAGCACACGCTGCTGAAAGACATCAAATCGCTGGATCTGCTCTATGAAA
Organism: Tropicibacter sp. R15_0; assembly: GCA_017744045.1. Lineage (GTDB taxonomy): Bacteria > Pseudomonadota > Alphaproteobacteria > Rhodobacterales > Rhodobacteraceae > Pelagimonas. Next base: position 305,503 of record JAGHRD010000004.1, read on the forward strand.
AGACCCTGCAATTCTACGATGAACTGGCGCTGTATATCGCTGCAGGCGAAGAAAAACTGAACGTTCTTGACACAGTCGACATCCCAGCCAAAGAGGCCGAAGTACAGGCCGCGGATGAAAATGATCAGGTGATGAAAGCGCAAGAGCTGCGCGATCTGCGTGCCGCGCGTGATGATCTGGAACGCCGCGTGCATGACCTCAAACTGACTCGTCAGGTAACCATGCAATCGCTGCCCTCGATCCGTCTGGTTCAGGAAAACGACAAATCGCTGGTGACCAAGATCAACTCGACCCTGGTCAATACCGTACCGCTCTGGGAAACCCAACTGGCACAGGCGGTGACCATCCAGCGTTCGGCCCAGGCAGCTGCAGCTGTACGTGACGCTAATGACCTGACCAATGAGCTTCTGACCTCCAACGCGGCCAATCTGCGCGAAAGCAACAAGATGATCCGCGAAGAGATGGAGCGTGGTGTCTTTGACATCGAAGCGGTCAAGCAAGCCAATGCGGACCTGATCGGCACAATTCAGGAAAGCCTGCAAATCGCCGACGAAGGCAAGGCGCGCCGCGCCAAGGCCGAGGAAGAGCTCAAAAAGATGGAAGCGGATCTGCGCGATACCCTGGCCTCGGCCAAGGCGCGCAAGGACGGCGTTGGCGACAACGCAGGCACAGCCGTTCCGGCCTAAATCGCTTGAGACGGCGCAGGTTCATCCCGGCTCTTGCAGCCCTAATTGGAGTCGCAGCTCTTGCCAGCTGCGACTCCTCACGACTTGCGCCGCGCAAAACATCTGTAACACCCGCCGCGCGACCTGCGGCGCTGGTGCCTCGCCCGGCTCCAAAGCCTGCGCCAAAACCCGCAGGCCCCTCTGCCGCCAGTCAAAGCCTGATCGACTATTACGCGCGCGTTCAAAATGACCTTTTGGTGCGTGGATTGCTGCGCACGGATGGCGGCGGCCCGGATACCGTGTTCACCGACACAATGCTGATCCGAAATTTCGAACAGATCGCATTGGCCGAAGAATATGAGCGCGGCGCGGGGCTGAAACCGTCCTCTGGCTCGCCCAGTGCGGTCAAGAAATGGACCAAACCCATTCGCATGACAGTCGAATTCGGCAAAGGCGTGGCCCAGGATCAGATCCCGCAGGACACCGCCCGCGTCTCGGCCTATGCAGCGCGGCTATCGCGTGTCACAGGGCACCCGATTCAGATGGTGGATCGCGGGGCAAATTTCCACGTGCTCTTTATGTCCGAGGATGACAGGGCCCAGATCGCGCCGCGTGTTCAGCAGCTTGTGCCAGACGTAAACCCGTCGGCCTTGAGCCTGTTCGACAATCTGCCCCGCTCGATCCATTGCCTGGTCATCGCCTTTTCCGACACGCCGGATGGCTATGATTACGGGCAAGCGATTGCGATCATTCGTTCGGAACATCCGGAATTGCTGCGTCGCTCCTGCATTCACGAGGAAATTGCGCAAGGTTTGGGCCTTGGCAATGACGACCCGCGTGCACGCCCGTCCATCTTTAACGATGATGACGAATTTGCGCTGCTGACGACCCATGACGAAATGCTACTCAAGATCCTCTACGATCCTCGCCTGCGCCCAGGCATGACCCGTGAACAGGCACGCCCGGTTGTTGTCGAGCGGGCAGCAGCCTTGACGCAATAGGTGCAAAAACTCTCGGATTTTGGGTAAGTTTGCGGGCGACTGGTACTTTCACCAGTGTTTTCCCCTACGAGTTTCGAAATGAGACAGTGGAAACCACGCGCGTGAATGGTTATCTTTTTGCCATCAACGACCCAGAGGGGACTGCATTTTATGGGCATTTTCGATTTTCTTGCCGGACAGTTTATCGACGTCATCCACTGGGTGGATGACACGCGTGACACGATGGTCTTTCGCTTTGAGCGCGAAGGGCACGAAATCAAATACGGTGCCAAGCTGACCGTCCGCGAGGGTCAGGCTGCCGTTTTCATTCACGAAGGTCAGCTTGCCGATGTGTTCACACCGGGCTTGTACATGTTGGAAACCAACAACATGCCCATCATGACATCGCTGCAGCATTGGGATCACGGCTTTAACAGCCCGTTCAAATCCGAGATCTATTTTGTGAACACCAACCGGTTCACCGATCTCAAATGGGGCACCAAGAACCCGATCATGCTGCGGGATCCAGAATTTGGCCCAACGCGCATTCGCGCCTTTGGCACCTATTCGATCAAGGTGGTTGATCCGGCCCTGTTCCTGAAAGAGATTGTTGGCACCGATGGTGAATTCACCATGGATGAGATCAGCTTTCAGATCCGCAATATCATTGTGCAGGAATTCAGCCAGGCCATCACCAAATCCGGCATTCCGGTGCTCGATATGGCTGCCAATACTGGCGAAGTCGGAAAACTGGTTGCGCAGGCGATCACCGGCACGATTGCGCAATACGGGCTGGAGCTGCCGGAACTTTATATCGAGAATATTTCGCTGCCGCCTGAGGTCGAAAAGGCCCTGGACACCCGCACTTCGCGGGGGATCACCGGCAATCTCGATGATCACATGAAGTACAAAGCTGCCGAGGCCATGGGCCAGGGTGGGGCGATGGATCAATCCATGGGCATGGGCTTTGGTGCCGGGATGGGCATGAATATGGCGCAGCAAATGGGCGGCGCGATGGCCCCAGGCGGTCAGGCCGCACCTGCTGCGGGCATGGCCCCGCCCCCGCCGCCGGTCGAGCATGTCTGGCATCTGGCGGCGAATGGGCAAACGACCGGCCCGTTCTCCAAGGCTGATCTCGGCCGCATGGCCACCAGCGGTGAGTTGACCCGCGAAACCCATGTCTGGACCGCTGGTCAGGACGGTTGGAAAAAGGCGGGCGATGTTCAGGAGCTGGCACAGCTCTTTACCATCATGCCACCTCCTCCCCCGCCGGCGATGTAACTATCCACGGGCCTTTCTGCGCAATTCGATCAAAGCGTGTTCAAGTGTTTTGGTCGCCTCAGCGTAGGAAGGCCCGTCCAATTCGGTTTCAGCCTTGGCACCGTTCCCTTGTTCCACCAGCAAGGCGATACGCCCCGCTTCTTTGTGAAACTTGGTATGGGCCGTCACCACGTCTTGGATGTGATGATCCTGCGCCGCGACCGGATCTTTGGTCAGTTCCTGAAGCCAAAGCCCAAGGCCACATTGGTTGTCACAGGCAATATCACGGGCAGGCTTGGGAAGTTTGTCGACCGAAACAGCATGACGCAGCCTGATTTTCCATTGGCTATGCGCCACCAGTGCCTTACCGACATTTTCTTCTAATTCCGCCAAGTTCATGCAACAAACTCCGTATCAAGGGCAATTTTCGATACCTTGCCCCAACGACACTTACTCCAGGGTTAAAAGCTGATGTCGCATTCAGAGTCTCCGTTCGAAACGACCAAAACCAAGGAGAACCACCGCTTTCCCTGTGATCAATGCGGGGCCGATTTCCGCTTTGATCCGGATGCGGGGCAGATGGTTTGCGATTTTTGCGGCAATACCGGCGAAGTCGTGGATGACAGCCCTTGGACCAGCGGGATCAAGGAGTTGGATTTCAAGGCGGCGATCAACAACCTCCTGCCCTTGCAAGAGATTGAAGAAGTCCGCGTCTCAAAATGCCCGAACTGCGCGGCAGAGGTTGAGTTTGATCCCGAAGTCCACGCTTCTGAATGTCCATTCTGCGCCACCCCAGTTGTGACTGATACCGGGTCGCATCGCCATATCAAGCCCAAGGGCCTCCTGCCCTTTGCGCTGGACGAAGAGACCGCGCGCGATTCCATGACCGATTGGTTGGGCGGGCTTTGGTTTGCACCAAACGGATTGCAGGAATACGCCAAAAAGGGGCGCAAGCTAACCGGAATCTATGTGCCCTATTGGACCTATGATGCCGACACCGCGTCACGATATTCAGGCGAGCGCGGAACGATCTATTACGAAACCCGAACGGTGATGCGGGATGGCAAACAGGTTCAGGAACGGGTTCAAAAGATCCGCTGGAGCCCGGTTTCCGGCCGCGTGGCGCGGTTCTTTGATGACGTCCTGGTTCTGGCCTCCAAAGCCTTGCCCAAGCGTTATACAGATGCGCTGGAACCCTGGGATCTGAGTGCTTTGGAACCCTACCGCCCTGAATTCCTGGCCGGTTTCCGCGCTGAAGGGTATCAGGTTGACCTTGATGACGGCTTTGACGAGGCCCGCGCGATCATGGATCGTCAGATCCGACGCGATGTGAAATTCGATATTGGCGGAGATCGCCAACGCATTCATGGCATCGACACCAAGGTTTCTGACGTGACCTTCAAACATATCCTTCTGCCGGTCTGGATGGCGGCCTACAAGTATCGAGGCAAAAGCTATCGCTTTGTGGTCAATGGCCGAACGGGCCGCGTGCAGGGCGAACGGCCTTGGTCCGCCTGGAAGATCACTTTTGCCGTTATTTTGGGGCTGATCGTGGCCGCCGGAATCGGCTATGTCGTCGCGATGAACCAATAGGAACACATCATGCGAGCTTTGTTGCAGCGCGTCTCTGAGGCGCGGGTTGAGGTCGATGGCGAGATCATCGGAGAGATCGGCGAAGGCCTGTTGATCCTGATTTGTGCCATGCAGGGGGATGGTGAAGCGCAAGCGGATAAGCTGGCTGCCAAGATCGCCAAAATCCGGATCTTCAAAGATGAGGACGGCCGCATGAACCGATCCTTGCTGGATATTGGCGGCAGCGCTCTGGTGGTGAGCCAGTTCACGCTGGCAGCCGATACCAAGCGCGGCAATCGCCCCGGATTTTCCACGGCGGCTGCTCCGGATGTGGGCGAGAAACTCTATGAGTATTTCGCCGAACAAGTAGCCGCGCAGGGCATTCCAGTTGCCAAAGGGCGGTTCGGGGCCGATATGCAGGTCAGCCTAACCAATGCCGGCCCGGTGACGATCTGGATGGACAGCGAGGCGTGACGCCACCAAAATCCATCCATGGATTTTGCAAATTCCGTCGACGGAATTTGGAGCAACAAGCCCGCCCCTATGGTTCCCTAAAGGCCTCGCGCGATTTGTAGAGCGGTTTCAGCAGATACTGCAAAACCGTCTTTTCGCCTGTGTGCAACTCCGCCTGCGCCTGCATGCCGGGGCGGATTTCCATCGCAATCTGACGATCTGTCATTGATGCGGTATCCACCCTGATCGAAACCTTGTAATGCGCTTCACTTTCAGGGCGACGCTCATCCTTGAACGTGTCGGCCGAGATCACGTCGACGCGCCCCTTCAAGGTCCCATAAATCGTGTAATCATATGCCGTCAGCTTGATCGTCGCCTCTTGGCCGGGGCGGATATTGGCGATGTTTTCGGGCTTTACCTGCGCCTCGACAAACAGCTCTTCATCCACCGGAATGATCTGCAAAATCTCTTCGCCGGGGCGCACGACGCCGCCAATCGTGGTCACACTGAGGTTATTGACGATCCCATGCATGGGCGAGGTCAGCACCGTGCGGTTCAACTGGTCCTGCGAAGCTTTCAGGTTTTGCTGCAAGGTCGCCAGCTCTTTCAGCGTATCCGAATATTCTTCGGCGCGGGCCAATTCGGTCTGCGTGACAATCTCGTCATAGGCTTTCTTGGCATCCGCATGGGCCTTGCGTGCCCGCGTGACCTCGATCAGGGCAACGACCTTTTTCTTCAGCAAGTTCTCCATCAGCTCCAGCTCACTGCTGGCCTGATCCAACACGCTGCGCGCACCGGTCGAACGGCTGAGGAAATCGGATTGGCGCGCGAAAAGCAGCGCCTCCTCTGACGCGACCATCTGAGGCGAGCGCATCGCCAAAGATGCGGGGACGTCAAAGCTTGACGCCCCCGCCAGTTCGGCCTCGAGCCGCAGGCGGCGGATCTCGAGGGCGGTGATCTGGTCGCTCAGGTCATCAACCGAGCTTTTGAACTGCGTACCATGCAACCGCGCCAGCACATCGCCGCGCAAAACTTCATCCCCTTCCTTGACCAGCAACTCTGACAGAATGCCGCCTTCGAGGTTTTGGATGATTTGCGGACGCGAAGATGAAATGATCTCGCCCTCCGCACGAACAATTTCGTCTACCCAGGCGAAGGAAGCCCAGATGACAAAGGCCCAGACCGAAATGGCACAAAGCCAGATCGTCATTGAGGGGCCCTTCATATCCTGCTGCAACTGCGCTGCGAGATTTGTCGAAGATACAGCCATCACGCAGCCCCCTGCCCTACAATACCATTACCTGCGGCGCGCAGGTGATCGAGCACCTGATCACGCGGACCATCAATCGCCAGCCGACCATTGGCCAGGATCAAAGTGCGCGAGGCCAAAGACAAGATTGGCACACGGTGGGTGGCGATCACAGCCGTGCGCCCCTCAAGCCAGCTTTCCAGCCGCGAAATCAGCGTCTTTTCCAGCGTTTGATCCAAGGCTGCTGTCGGTTCATCCAGCAGACAAATATCCGGATCCTGCAACCAAAGCCGCGCCCAGCCGATGCTTTGACGCTGCCCAACGGACAGACCTTCGCCGCCGTCGCGGATCTCAAGATCCAGCCCCTTGGGGTGAGATTTCACAAATTGCCCCAACCCGGCAAAATCCAGCGCCTCATAGAGCCGCTCGTCATTGCGCTCCATCATGTTGAGGTTCAGGTTGTCGCGCAGCGTGCCATGGAACAGGCGCACATCCTGGCCAAGATAGCCGATGGTGCGGCGCAAATCGCGCGGTTCGATCTGGCTCATCTCTGTGCCATCAATCAACAGCTTGCCAGCGGTTGGCGCATAAAGCCCAGTCAACATTTTGAGCAAAGTCGATTTACCCGAGCCATTGGCCCCGAGAATGGCCAAGACCTGACCCGGTTGGATCTTCAGGGCTTGCAGGTCCAAAACTGCCGCACCTTCGGGATCGTAATGATAGGCTGCATCGCGCAGCTCATATTCTCCGCGCAGCTTTTCACGGCGCAGATAAGTGCGCTCGCTCGACCGGTCAGCGGGTGCATGAGCAATAGAATCCAAACCGTCCAGCGCGCTTTTGACGTTGCCCCAGCGTGCCATGATACCCGACAGCTGCGTCAAAGGGGCCAATGTGCGCGAGGACAAGATGCCAACCGCAATGATCGAACCAACGGTGAACTCTCCGGCAAAGACCAGATAGGTGCCAGTGATCACAGCGCCCACATAGGTCGCTTGCTGTACCCCTTGGCTCCAGAATTGCAGGCTAGCGGCCAGTTTGCGTTGCTCGCTGGATTTCAACGCTTGCACGGCGGTCAGCTCTTCCCAATTTCGAGCAAAGCGATCTTCGGCGCGTTGGGTTTTGATCGTGTCCAGCTCGACCACGACCTCTTGCAACAATCGGGATTGCTTGGCCGAGGCCCCCTGCATTTCCTGCGTCAGCCGAATCATCTTTTTCTGCAGTAGAAAGCCCGGCACAACCATCATGATCCCGCCCGCGATCAACACCCAGACAACTGACCCGGCGATGGACCAAACCAAAGCAAGGAAGACAAAGATAAACGGGATGTCAGCCAAAGCGCCAACCGTCGAGGCAGTAAAGAATTCGCGCACCGAACCAAATTCGCGCATTGCTGCGAAGAGTTGCGAGGGGGACCGACCAGCGAGATCCGAACGCATGGACAGAAGCCGATCCATCAAGGTCTTTTGCACGCCAAGTTCAATCTGACGCCCCGCCCCGTCCAGCAATTGCGAACGCGCCACTTTAAGGAACGCCTCAAGCAGCAGCGCCAAACCAGCCCCTGCTGCCAGCACCCAAAGCGTGGCCTCGGATTGGTGCGGGATCACGCGGTCATAGACCTGCAACGAAAAGAGTGCGACGGACACTGCTAAGAGGTTCGCAACAAAGGACCCCAAGGCCACCTCACCAAAATGGCGGGAGAAGCGGCGGAAGTGCCCCCAGAACCAATGGTTGTCCTCATCCAACTTGGCGTGGGTCTCAGACAGGGTTTTAACCGGAGCCTCGGCGCGCACCAAGCGGCCCGAGAAATAGGGGCCGAACTCGGCAATGGCGACTTCGTTCTTGTGGTCGGTCGATCCCTCTTCAAAGATCGTCAACCCGCCATCACGTTGGCCAAGGACCAGCACAGTCTGACCATTGCTCATCAGGGCAATCGCCGGCCACAAGGTGGGCACAAGACTGTCAGGTTCCTCCAGCTCAGCCATCAGCCCCGCGGCCTCAAGCCCTGCCTTTATGGCGATCTCATCATAGCTGTCGTCGCACCCGGCTTCGCGCGCCAGAGCTTCGAGCACATCCGTCTTTTTCGCCTCGACGCCCATGCGGGCGGCCAGGGTCAGGATCATATCCGCGCGCGCCAGCGCTTTGTCGGAATGCTTGGGCTTGCGGCTCAGGCTTGTTGCACCAGTTGGCACCGCGCGCAAAACCGCGTCACGCGCCCGGTCTGCCATGTTGAGGATCTTGGGAGAGGTCAAATCTGCGCCCCTTCCGCCAGACCACCCCGCAGGCGGGCCAACTCCAATTCGGCGCGCGCCGCCTTGAACTTCAACTCGATCTCGCGCTCAACCGCTTGCGCATAGGTTTCGTACACACCAACCACATCCATGACCTGTCTTTGTCCGCCATCATACTGCGCCTGGAACAGATCCAGGTTTTGCTTTGCCTGCGCCGTCAGAACAGCCGCCTCGCCAACTTGGCGCTTGAAAGCCTCCAACTGACGGGTTTGCGCGGCGACATCACGGGCCGCGATTTCGCGGGCCTCTTCAACGCGCCGTGACGCTGTTTCCTTTGTGATTTCAAGCGCTTCGAATTCGGCCATGGTTCCAAGGCTGAACAGGTTGTCCGTCGTCACCTCCAACCCGCCAGCGACCGGGCTTTGCCCGCCGGAGGCATTGGCATAGAGCCCTGGCAAATGGCCAGCGCGGGCGATTTTGGCTTCGGCGATGGTGCGCTCTTTCTCAGCGCGGGCGCGCAGAACGCCCAAGGCCTCTGCCGATGCATCAGCACGCAGCCCACCAATGCCGCGCAGATCGCTAAGATTGCGGGCCGACATGGCGTTCAGCTCGGCCATCGCCGTGACTGTCGCTTCTTGCGCCTCGGACGAGCGGGCGCGCATGGAAGCGAGTTTTTGCTGCAGAATGTTGAGGTCTGACATGTCCGATACGCCGCCATTCACCCGCTCCTGCATGACCCATTCAAAATGGCTCATATCCTGAATGGCGGTGGCAAGATGTGTGGTGACAGCACGGTTCTGTTCGGCCTTGAGGTACAGCGAAAGCGCGTCATGCACCCGTTTATTACCATCCTCAACCAAGGTGACCGCCGCCATTTCGACATTTGCCTTGGCCAGATCGCGCTCGGCCTTTTTGCGGCCATTGTCAAAGATGACCTGATTGACCACCAGATCGGCGACAAAATCCCCAAGCGAGTTCAAAGAGACGCGCGGACCAATCGATGGCAGCCAGTTGTATTTCGACGCATCCTCGCGCAGCCGTGCGACGCGCAACTCGGCCTCGGCCACGCGGGCATCCGACGCAATCACCGCATCAGCGACGCGGCTATAGGGCGTGCCAGACATCAGAACCGACGGGCGGGCCTGCAATGTTTTAATGATTTCAGAGGCATCCGACGCGCGGACAACGGTTTTCTTCGCTGTTCGTGACGCGGGTGCCGCGGCCCCTGGCTCGGCTCCCTTAAAGCGAGACACAACGCCTTCGCCCATATCTTTCATGCATCCGGGCAGCATCGCCAACGCGATGATCAAGCCCAGGCTCCGCCTGCTACTGCTCATGTCGTGCCCCCGTTTCGGCGCGATTATCGTTATGGTTTTCGGGATCCGGGGCCCGGTTCAGCCGGGCCTCCGGACGTGTCAAAGGTCGTCAGACGACACCTGTGTTGATGTTGGTGATGTCATCATCAATCAGCAATGTGGTGTCACCCAGGGTATAGACATTGAATGTCTCGCCGCCCTCGGTATGTGTGCCCGCCGACTGCGCACCGGTGATGGTCACGCTGTCATCTGCCCCACCACGAACCACCAGCGTATCTGTGTTGGCCGACAGGGCCGCCAGTTGATCCTCGGTGATGGTCAGGTTGGTGTCCTCGGCAAAGTTCAGATCAATCGCTTCGACATTAAAGCCAGACACAGCCGATGCCAGCGCGTCGGTCATGGTCAGCGTGTCAGAGGAATCTTCGGTCACCAAGAGCGAACTGGACATGTTGCCCGCATCATCCGTGCTGCCCAGAACCAACAGGCTGCCATCCGAAACCGGAGTTTGCAGCGGCAGGAACAGCTCGCTGCCAATCTGCACAGGTTCGCCATCAGAGGTGCTGAGCGCCAGTTCATTGACTGTTGTCGACGCGCCGCTGCCCGTGACTTCGCCGATATAGACCTCATTATCTGTCAGCTCGGTGCGGATCGTGTCGGTGGCGTTGCCATCGCTGGTGCGGCCATCGCCCACCCAATCCAACGCCTGAGGCACATCGGTGTCAATCGAGATCGACGTGGTTGTCGAACGTGTGTTGCCGGCCAGATCAGTGGCGGTCACGGTTGCGGTTTCCACGCTGGTCCCGGCTGGGATCGAGCTTGGCGGGATGTTCACGCTCCAGCTGCCATCATTAGCGACAGTGGCTGTGTGCTGGACACCGCCAAAGGTTACCACAACAGTCGAACCGCTTTCGACCTGACCAGTCAAGGTAAAGCCGTTGCGGGCCTCTTCGGCATTGATCACATCATCTGCTGTGATCGGTGCGTCAGAAACGCTGAGCTCATTCACAATGGTGTCGACCACGAACTGAACCGAGGTGTCATCCACGTTGCCCACTGCATCGGTGGTGCGCACGATGGCGGTCTCAACCGATTCACCGCTTGGGATCTCGCTGGACGAGAAGGTCACCGTCCAGTTGCCATCATTGTCCACGGTCGCCGTACGGGTCACACCGTTAAAGACCACCTCAACCGTGCCGCCCGGCTCGGTTGTGCCAGCCAGAGTGAAACCGTCCGACGCTTCATCCGCATTGATGACATTGTCACCTTCAATCGGGCGCGTGCTGGTGGCGAAGTTCTGAACTTCGGTGTCCACTTCAACACTGTCCGTGCGGGTCAGAGTGTTGCCCGCGCTATCGGTGATCGTCGCAGTTATATTCGCCGTGTAGGTTCCCGGAGTGATCTCATGCGCCGCAAACGGGGCCACCCAGATACCGCTCGCATCGGTGATCACAGTATGCGTTACACCGTTCATGGTCACGTCAACCGCCTGGAACGGTGTCGATGTCCCGGTCAGGGTCACGCCGTCAGACGCTTCGACAAAGTTGACGACATCGTCACCCTCAACCGGTGCCGGCGAGATCGTCAGGATCCCTGCATCGGTGTCAAAGGTCACTGGCTGCGAAATAGTCTCGGTGTTGCCTGCCAAATCGGTGGAAACCGCCGTCATGGTCAGGGTCTGCTCACCCGATGGCAATTGGCCAGCCGTAAAGGTTGCGGTCCAGTTGCCGTTCGCGTCCACCATGGCCGGAACAGTCACACCTGCCAAGGTCACTTGCACGGTGCCGCCCGGTTCGGTTGTGCCTGTCAGTGTCAGCCCCTGCGACGCTTCTTCGGCATTGACCACCGCATCGGCACCGCCTGGGGTCGATGTGAAGTCGAAGTTGCGCACATAGGTGTCGACGTCAATGGTCCCGGTCGCCGTCGCCGAGTTACCCGCCGCATCAGTCGCAACCGCGGTCACGTTCAACACGGTTTCGCCGGTTGGAACGCTGGCTGCTGGCACGTTGACACTCCAGCTGCCGCTGGCATCGATCACTGTGTTCAACACGGTGCCGCCAACGGAAACCGCCACAGACGCGCCTGCTTCACCGACGCCGGTCAGGACAAACCCATCAGCCCCTTCGACCGCGTTGATCACGCCGTCACCTTCAACAAGGCCGGTGCCCACGGCAACGTCGATCTGCGTATCAATATTGATGGCACCGCTCACCGAAGAGACGTTGCCCGCCAAATCGGTCGAGGTGACATAAGCGTTGGCAATTGTGGTGCCCGCTGGCAAGAAACCTGCGCCAATATCCACCGACCAAGTGCCGTCGGACTGAACAGTTGTCGTCCAGGTATTATAGTCGATTTCGACCTCGATAGTGGCCCCAGCCTCGCCAGTGCCGGTCAGGGTCACGGTGCCATTATGCTCGGACGCGTTGACGATGCCGTCGCCAGTGATGTCGGCTGTGTTCACGGTCACGCTGGCCTCGGTATCAACGTTAAAGCCATGGGTCATGGTCACGACATTGCCGGACAGATCGGTTGAAACAATCTCGGCTGTTGTCGAATATGTGCCGCTTGCCAGCATCGAGCTGTCAAATGTGACACTCCAGCTGCCATCATCGCCCGCGGTCACAGTCTGGCTCTGACCTTCGATTGTCACCACAATGGTCGACCCGGCCTGGCTGGAGCCAACCAGAGTGACACCTGCGGAATATTCGGTCAGGTTGATCAGGTCGTCACCGGTCAAAGGACCGTTGGTCAGAGAGATTTCGTTGACCGTGTCGATCTGGATCACTTCGGTAATGGTGGTCACATTGCCAAAGCTGTCTTCGGCGGTGATCACGATGTCTTGCGTGTATTCACCGGCAGGCAGGACCGTCGCGTCAAAGGTAAAGGACCATGTGCCACCCTCACCGACGGTGATGGTTTCAACATGCTCGCCAATCGTGACAGTCAGCGTTGAGCCTGCTTCGGCAGTGCCGGAGAGTTCAACACCATCTTCGTGGTTGTCGCCGTTAAAGAAATCACCAACGGAAACAGTGCCTTCGCTGACTTCCAGAGCTGGTGGCGTTGTGTCGACCTCAAAGCTGGGGCCGTCAAGTTCGGTGACTGTCCCGTCCGGGCTGGTCACAACAACTGGCACATCCGGGTAAACGCCATCCTCTGGGAAATCATCGCCTTCAAAGACCGCTTCCCAGGTGCCATCTTCGCCAACGACGGTTTCCACCGTTTCATCGCCGATTGTAACAACCACATCCGAGCCGGTTTCGCCAGTCCCGGTTACGGTGATCGAGGGGTCGTCGCCACCGCCGATGTCAGTGTCAGCATCCGGGTCGTCGACAGTCGGCACGATCGGGTCGATCGAACCGCCACCACCGCCACCATCGCCGTCACCACCCAAACCAACCAGAGCGGCCGCGCCCAGACCCGCAGCGCCAATGCCACCCAGACCCAAACCGCCGGCCGCGCCCAGCAGGCCAGCGCCAAGCATCGAAACTTCTTCGCCTTCCGGATCATAAGGAACGCCGCCATCCAAGGCGACACGTGGCTCTTCGACAAAGATAAGATCGTCGGTTGGGCTCCATTTGCCCCATGTCTCGGTCGGGCCGTATTGCGCAAACAACGCGCCGCCGTCTGCTTCGACAAAGCTGACTTGGTTCAGTTCACCAGCCGAGCTTAGGAACAGGCGGCTTCCGCCGCCATCATCCGCAAAATACCCTTCGAGTACGATCACGCGACCATCGGTCAGGGTAATCAAGAGATCGTCAGCAGCCCGGTCATATCCGCGCAACTCAGATCTGGCCAAATTCAGGGAAATGTCCTGCCCGCCACGTGCGTCAATGAGAAAATCCTCATTCGCCCCGCCTACAGAACCACGCTCAATCGCACCCACAGGGGTACGCACCACGAAATCGATCGCGCTCATGATAACACCGCTCTACCTCTACGTGACCGTATTATTTTTTTTGGTCACTTATTTGCTCTGCCGCAGTCTTAACGCAATTTTGTGAATCAGGCTAGAAGGAATATTGGTGAGCTAGCAAAATCTTGGGGTTAGACGGCGAATCGGCACGAATTACGTGCCAAATTGTGACAAAAAAGCGGCATTTGAGGCCTGTCACAGCGCAACAGCTTCGCCCGTTGCAGCAGATTGCTGGGCTGCGTGCCCCATGCGAACAGCCCATGCGCCGTCTTGCAAAGACACTTCAATCTCACCCTCGCCACGCAAGGCTGCCAGAAAATTTACGTGCTGATAATAGGTCGATCCATTGTGATCACCCGCCGCCAAAAGCGAGTCATCTACCGGGATATCCAGCACCTTGGGGCCCTTGGGATAACGCGGGCTGACAATGACCTGCGAGGTCGGCGCATCACCCAATTCTTTGGGCCAAAACCGCCCCGGCCCCGGGACAAGCGCTTCGATTTTGCCATCCGGCCCAACCGCGCTGAGTTCCTCTTGGTAACGCGATCCTTCGGCAAACATGCAAAGCTCAAGCATTGCCCGCGCGCCATTGGCAAAATCCACAATGACATAGCCACTGTCCCAAATGTCGGGACGTTCGCCATCATAAACCTCATCCAAATGATTCACCACTTGCCCAGCGCTGGCCATAACGCGCACCGGGTCCGATTTCAGTGCGAGCCGCATCAAATCGAAGAAATGGCAGCATTTCTCAACCAGAGTACCCCCGGTCTTTTCGTTGAACCTGTTCCAGTCCCCCACTTTCGGAAGAAAAGGAAACCGGTGTTCGCGAATGGTCAGCATTTTGACCCCGCCTGTGGTCTTTTCCAACGCGTCCAGAAACTTGGCCACTGGCGGCATATAGCGATATTCCATCGCCACCCAGATCGGGGCCGAATAGCTTGCCTGAATCTCCGCAATGCGCACAGCTTGCTCCGGATCGGTGTATAGAGGTTTTTCCATCAATAGAGGCAAAGGACGCGTGGCAGCGATTTCTTCTAGCTGCTCCACATGCAGGTAATTCGGACTGACCACCAAAAGGCAATCCAACTCTTCCAAAGCCAGCAACTCGGCAACCGATCCGCACATAACAGCATCCGGGGCAAATTCCTGTGATTTGCGCGCCATTTCGGCATCCGGTTCAAAGATCGCATGAACACGGGCTCCGTCTATCAAATTGATATTGCGCAGGTGTTCCTGCCCCATCATGCCGCAACCAATGACGCCGTAGTTGAATTGCTGTGTCATGATATCCCTGTCGATTATTTGTCTTGGTTCCTGGGTCATCGGGGCGGCTTATTTCAAACGCGATACATAGGTCGCAACATTGGTATCGATCCAACCGCGCGAGACTTCGACCCGGTTGCCTTCATTGTCAAAGCTGATGCGGGTGGCGAGAACGGCGGGCGTCCCGGCCTCCATGCCGAATTCTGCCGGAGCCCATTCAGGCACCGGAGAGACCGAAAACCGGTCATCCGCCGACGAAATCCAGAGCCCCAGTTTTTCGCGATAAAACAGGTAAAGGGATTCCGACAGTTCAGCCTCAGAGATTGAAGAGGCATAAGACGCATCCAGCCAGATTTCCTCGACAATGGCCGGGATACCGTTCAACCGCCGCAACCGGCGAATCCGGTGGGCTTCATCGCTTTTGCCGAACTCGGGCAAGTCATTGGGTTTGCTCACCCGGTCTACCGAAATGAAATCCGCCGTCGGCAGCCCGCCGCCCTCATGCAACTCGACCCGAAAGAACGTGTAGACCGATTGCACATCTTGCCGCGCCCGGACGTAGTTTCCAGACCCTTGAATGCGCTCCAGCAACCCCTTTTCTGTGAGATCCGCCAAGGACTTGCGCAAGGTTCCAACCGAGGTTCCCAACTGCGCTGCATATTCCCGTTCCGGCGGCAAACGCGCGCCGTCCGCAAGACGCCCAGCATTGATTTCACGGATCAGCATCTCGCTGATCTGCAAATATAGCGGCAAGGAATGGCGGTCGCGCATTGGCAAGATTCCCAAATTGATCCACCATTGATTTACCTAAATTCGGATGCTACGCAAGAGAAAATGCATGGGAGGTGCACCTTATGACAATCGTACCCATTACCTCGCCAGATCTGGACGCGGCCGAGGTTTCCTGGTTTGCGGCGCTGTGTTCGGATGACTACGAGTTTCTTGGTGTGCCCGAGGGGCGTTTGCGCTCTAGCTGGGCGCATTGTTCGTCCATCGTAAAAGAGGCTGAAGCGCAGGGCTTTCGCAATATTCTCTGCCCATCCTCCTATCAGGTCGGCCAAGACACGCTGAGCTTTGTCGCCGGTTGCGCACCGATCACCGACAAGATCAATATGTTGGCCGCCGTGCGCTGTGGCGAGATGCAGCCAATCATGCTGGCCCGCACCATCGCAACGCTGGATCACATGCTTGAGGGGCGTTTGACCGTCAACATCATCTCGTCCGACTTCCCGGGCGAAAAGGCCGACAGCGAATTTCGCTACCAACGCTCGCGCGAGGTGGTTGAGATTCTGAAACAGGCCTGGACACAGGACAAAATCGACTATCAGGGCGAGGTCTATAACTTCTCTGACATGTGGGTCGATCCGGCTGTGCCGTATCAAACCGGCGGCCCGCTGTTGTATTTTGGCGGCTATAGCCCTGCCGCTTTGGAGCTTTGCGGTCAGCATTGTGATGTCTACCTGATGTGGCCTGAACCCAAAGAGCAGTTGGCCGAACGTATGAAGGCCGTGCATGCGGTGGCCGAACGCTATGATCGCACGCTGGATTATGGTCTGCGGGTCCATTGCATCGTGCGCGATACCGAGGCCGAGGCGCGTGAATGGGCACAGCATATCGTCAGCAAGCTGGATGACGAACAAGGGACCGCCATTCGCGAACGCGCGCTGGATAGCGGCTCTCTCGGCGTTTCGCATCAGGCCAAGAACCGCGAGTTGGCCGATATGGAAGGCTTTGTCGAACCGCATCTCTGGACCGGTGTTGGCCGGGCGCGCTCGGGCTGTGGTGCGGCGCTGGTTGGGTCGACCGATCAGGTGCTGAGCAAGCTGGAAGAGTATCAAAAGATGGGCATTCGCGCCTTTATCTTGTCGGGCTATCCGCATTTGGACGAATGCAGGCATTTTGGCGAAAAGGTCATGCCGCACCTCAAGACCTGCTCGCTGCCCGAGGCTTATGGCCGCGTTCCAGCCTCGGCCCCGGCCACACCGCTGGCCGCAGGCATTCGACGCTAAGCCAATCGATGATACCGCGCATTGATCCTGGATGATCAAAGCGGTATCGCCAACTTATCTTAAAACGGCACTACCCGCCGATGAGGAACAATATGGACCGTATCACCCTGAATGACGCGCTGAGCATGAGCCGCCTTGTCTATGGCATGTGGCGCATTGGCGATGACGCAGACACAAGCGCCGAACATGTGCGCAACAAGATTGCGGCCTGCCTTGATCAGGGCATCACCACCATGGACCAGGCCGACATCTATGGCGGTTACGAGGCCGAGGAGATCCTGGGCAATGCGCTAACGCCTGAACTGCGCAACCAGATCGAGATCGTCACCAAATGTGACATCGTCGCTCCGGTGGGGCGTTATGCAGATGCAAAGGTCAAATACTATGATACCTCGCGTGCGCATATCACCGCCTCGGTCGAGCATTCGCTGCGCCTGATGCAGATTGATCATATCGACCTGCTGCTGATCCACCGCCCCGATCCACTGATGGATCATCATGAAACCGGAGCAGCCCTGGATGAAGTCGTTGCCTCGGGCAAGGTGCGTGCCGTGGGTGTGTCGAACTTCCGCCCCTATGATTGGGACCTGCTGCAATCGGCGATGAAGACCAAGCTGGCGACCAATCAGATCGAAATGAGCCTGCTTTGCCATGCGCCCTTTATCAATGGCGATCTGGCGCATCTGCAGATGCATGGGATTTCCCCCATGGCCTGGTCGCCTTTGGGCGGCGGTGCGCTATTTGATGCTGAGAATGCCGGATTGCGAAACAAGCTCAAGACCATTGCCGAGGCCTGTGGCGTAGATGACGCAGCGGTGGCAGTTGCGTGGCTTTTGGCGCATCCGGCCAATATTTTGCCAGTTTTGGGCACCAATAATCTGGAACGCATCAAACGGATCGGTGATGCTCCCAAAGTGGAGATGGATCGCCAGACCTGGTTTGAGCTCTATACCGAAGCCCTGGGCCACGAAGTCGCCTAATATCCGCGAGAGACAAGAGACGTGACCATGCAATCCCTGAACTTCGACCCGGCAGAGACCGACCCGCGCGCCTTTCGCGAGGCGCTTGGGCGTTTTGCGACCGGGATTACCGTGGTCACCTGCGCAACGCCAACCGGGCCGCTGGGCATCACGGCGAACAGCTTTGCCAGCGTCTCGCTTGATCCGCCCCTGGTGCTTTGGTCACCTGCCAAGGGATCGTCGCGCTATCCGTTCTTTGCCGCGGCCAGTCATTTTGCAATTCATGTGATCGCTGAGGAACAACGCGGGATTTGTAACGGTTTCGCGCGCTCTGGTGATGCTTTTGACGATATCGACTGGGAAACCGGCCTGAATGGCGTTCCCCTGATCAACAATTGCCTGTCGCGTTTTGAATGCGAAACCTCGGCGGTGCATGATGGTGGCGACCATTCCATCGTCGTCGCCAAAGTCGCCCGGGTCACAACGCGCCCCGGCACGCCGCTGCTGTTTCATGGTGGCCAATATGGCGGCTTTGCCGCAGATTGAAGCACGAGCGGCACCCTTCATCCCAAAGCCGAGACGGTTTCCCAAAAATGGGCTAAACCTAAGTTAAACGTGGGAAACTTCCTGCGTTTTACTGTTTTTGCCCGGTAGCCAAGGCTGCTTTTGCCTGATTGACTGATGAGATAACATTTTCGTGATCATCAGGAATTTGACCCATGGCTTTCTTCTCGTCTCACCGCATCAAACTCAAGATCACCAGCCTTGTCGCGGCATCGCTCTGTGCATTTTCAGCAGGGGCCGAAACGATTTCGGCGACGGATTTTATCGACTTTGACCCCAAACAGGCCGCGCTTGGGCAATTGCTGTTTTATGACAAGATCCTGTCGGGGAACCAGAACATCAGCTGCGCCACCTGCCATCACCATTCGCTGGGCGGAACAGACGGTCTGAGCCTTGGGATTGGCGAAGGGGGCGTTGGGCTTGGTAAAGATCGCACACCGGGCGCTGGCGCGACCAAGATCGCGGCCCGCATCCCGCGCAATGCCCCTGCCCTGTGGAACCTTGGTCATAAGGACGTGCACACCCTGTTCCATGATGGCCGGGTCGAAGCGACAGATGCCAAAGGCGCGCGTTTTGAAACCCCGGCCAAGGCCCTGTTGCCGCATGGCCTTAACTCCATCCTCGCTGCGCAAGCGCTGTTCCCGATGAGCTCAGACGCAGAAATGGCCGGGCATGGTGATGAAAACCCGGTTGGGGCCGCCTTTGCGGATCGGATCGACAAAGGGTGGGATCTGGTGACAAAACGGGTGCGCGCCATCCCGGAATATGAAGACCGTTTTGCCGCCGCGTTTCCCTCCGTACAACGGGCGGAAGACATCACCATTGTCGAAATCGCCAATGCCATCGCCGCCTTTATCGGCACGGAATGGCAGAGCTATGACAGCCCCTATGACGCCTATCTGACAAAGGGCACACCACTGCCAGCTGATGCGGAACGTGGCCGACAGCTATTTTTTGGCGATGCAGGTTGTGCCCAGTGCCATAACGGCCCTCTGTTCAGCGATCAGCAGTTTTATTCGGTCGGCATTCCGGCCTTTGGTCCGGGTCGCATTGACGGGCAGCGCGATATTGGCCGTATGGAAACCACCGGCAATCCTGATGACGCCTACAAGTTCCGCACGCCGTCCCTGCGCAATATCGCCCTGACCGGCCCTTACGGCCATAACGGGGCGTTTCCGACCCTGACGGGCATGATCCGGCACATGGCCAACCCCGCCGCGTCTCATGCGGCTTGGCTGCCCGATCTGGCCGAACTGCCCAAGGTCGCCTGGCTGCAAGACGCGGATTTTAAGCTGTCCAGTGATGCGGCAGAAACCACGCGCATTTTGGCAGACCTGGATCTGTCCAAGGTCTCGCTCAGCGACGATGAAATCGCGGATATCGAAGCTTTCTTGCAGGCCCTGACCGGGGCCAGCGCCCACAATCTGCCACTGGGTCGACCAGACAAAGTGCCCAGCGGCCTGCCGGTGGATTGATCAACTGGCTTTCAGCAACTTACGGATCACAGGCTGTTTGCGCGGCTTGTGATCCAGTGATCGAAGCAATTTCGCCAGTTGCTTTTCATTCACACGGCGCGCCGCCGCCTTGGGTGAAAACCATTTGCGCCGACGCTGTTTGCGTTCTTTCCAATCTTTCT
The DNA here is from genome assembly GCA_017744045.1 of Tropicibacter sp. R15_0. GTDB lineage: Bacteria > Pseudomonadota > Alphaproteobacteria > Rhodobacterales > Rhodobacteraceae > Pelagimonas. Next base: position 325,570 of record JAGHRD010000004.1, read on the forward strand.
TGAGCGTTTCAACGATCATTGGATAAACGCGCACCACGCAAGGCAATTTCTTACCGTTGTCCAGGACCTTGTCATATTTGAAAGTCCCAATCGCATCACGGCTGATACGGCCTTTGATCCCCGCCTCTTCCATGGCTTCGATCGAGGCTGCTTTCCAGGGTTTGGTATTGTCCATCTCCCATCCCTTGGGCACGACCCAACGGCCGGTCCCCCGAGAGGTCACCATCATCACCTTTAACTTGCCATCCTCATCCCACCGCATGGGTAAGGCGGCGATCTGTTCGCCTTTTTTAGACATACCAATCCTCGTTCGCGCGAGGTGCATATAAGGGAAAGGTAACCGATTTAACAGGTGCAACTCTTTTCAGGCATAAAAACTGACGTATTTTTGCGATTTACCCGTGTTTCCGCGCTCATCCCTGCTGGTTTCAGACAGCCGGTCAGTTCATCGTCGACGGCAGCCAAAGAGAAATCGCAGGAAAGGCGACCAGCAAAATGATCTTGACCAGATCGGCGGCGATAAAGGGAAGGACACCCCGCATGATCCCGCCCAGTGACTGGTCAGGTTGCAGATTTTTCAGGATAAAGAGGTTGATCCCGAAGGGGGGAGAGATAAGGCCAATCTCAACCACAACCAGCATCAAAATCCCCCAATGGAACACATCAAAGCCCAGCCCCATCACCAGCGGGGTCACCACGGGTACGGTGATGACCATGACTGCAAAGCTGTCCATGACCGCTCCAAGCAACAGGTAAAACACCAAGAGCACGATCAGGATAGTCATGGGAGACGCATCCAAGCTGCCAATCGCATTCGCCACAAACTCGGTCGCTTGGCCAAGATTGACATAGAATGAAAAAATCAAAGCCCCGAAAATCAGCCCATAGATCAGGGCGGTTGTTGCCGTCGTCTCTGACAGCACGCCCAGCAGACTGAAACGGTTCAAACGCCCGCGCGCGACAGCAAGGATAAAGGCCCCGACGGCTCCGACCGCTGCGCTTTCGGTGGCGGTAAACACCCCTCCGTAAAGGCCACCGATGACGACGCCAAACAACAAGATGACAGGCGCGGCGGCCCACAGCGCTGGCAAAATGGGTTCCTTTTCCTCGGCCTTCTCAGGCGCAAAATCCGGGTTCAGCCGAAGCTGCACGAAAATCGCGGCAAAATACAAAAGCAGGGCAAGGATCGCAGGCACCATGGCAGCGATAAACAGGACGCCGATGGACTGTTCGGTCAACAGAGCAAACAGGATAATCGCACCAGACGGCGGCACCAGAGCGCCCAAAGTGCCCCCCGCCGCCACTGTGCCCGCCGCAAAAGACGGCGCATAGTTCCGCTTGGCCATCTCGGGCAGCGCGATCCGGCCAAAAGTTGCCGCTGTCGCAACCGAAGACCCGCTTACAGCGCCAAAGCCCGCACAGCCTGCGACCGTTGCATAGGCCAGCCCGCCCTTGATCCGCCCAAGAAAGGCATTGGCCACGCGGTAAATGTCATCAGAAATGCCAGCGGTGACCGCAAAACTGCCCATCATCAGAAACATCGGCAAAGTAGCGACCTGCCAATTGGTTAGGAATTCGACGGCATCATTGGCAAAAACCTTGCCGGTGGATTTCATGCCCAAAACAATCGCCGTCCCCGCAAGCCCAAGCAAGGCTGTCGCCGCGGATAAGGGGATTTGGCAAAGGACTGCGAGCCAGAGCAGCGCAAAAGCCAAGATGACGAACAGTCCCGGACGGCTGAGGCTGAGGTCTTGCAAAGAGGGCAAATCGACAACGGTCCAAATCAGCCCTGCAAACACAACCGCAAAGAGCAAAGCCACCATAGCCAGGCCGATCTTGGACGTTTTGGTAGCCGCGTGTTCCGGATGGATAACCAGGTCTTTCAGAACCTTCATCCCCTGAACCAGACAGGCAAGCCCCATGGCGATGGCGGCAAAGATATAGGTTGGGCCGAGTGGCCATTTGAGGATGAGCGTTTCACGCCCTTGGCTGAGAAAACGAATGCCGAGGGACCAAACATAATAGGTCAAGGCCGCAAAGAATAAGAACAAGGCAAGCGAACCGGCAACCGCAAGCAGGTGGGTCACCCGTGGTCCGAAATGGCGCGCCATAAGGTCGACCTTGAGGTTGACCCGTCGCGCGGCCCCGGCAGGCAGTGTCGCGGCAACCGCCATACCAAACATTTGCCCCATGATCTCGTTCAGCGCTGTGACGCCGCCCAGACCAGTGGCACGTAGGACGACATCCACCACAATAACCATCGCCCCTGCCAATAGGCCAAGAACGGCAATGCCAGAGATGAAACCCGTTATTCGGTCAATAGTGCGGTCAAGCGCGTCGAACCTGTTGGGAGTAATTTGCGCATCAGTCATGGATCACTCCAACGGCGCGGCACCAGCCCGCCGACCCTTTGGCCACTTTGATGGGCAGCGCCATAAACTCAAACCCGGTCGATGGCAGGGTTTCCAGATTGGTGAGCTTTTCGATATGGCAATAGGCTTGCTCGGCCCCGGCTTTATGGCCCTCCCAAAACAGTGAATAGTCACCCGTTTCCTTGATCTTGGCCATTTGCGAGGCCAGCGGCGCGTCCCAGCTCCAGGCATCGGTGCCACATACTCGCACACCGCGCGATGTCAGGTACAGAGTTGCCTCACGGCCCATGCCGCAGCCCGCCGACAGGTAATCGGCCTGACCATAGCGCGCCCCTGCCCGGGTGTTGACCACAACGATGTCACCGGCCTGCAAGCTGTGATTGATCCGCGCAAGCTCTGCTTCGATATCTTGCGCCGTGACGACATAAGCATCCGGGAAGTGACGAAAATCGAGCTTGACCCCTGGCCCCATGCACCAGTCGAGCGGCACCTGATCAATGGTGATCGCGGGTTCGCCGCCGCTCATCGTGGGATGGTAATGCCAAGGCGCATCCAGATGGGTGCCATTATGTGTTGAAAGTGTCAGCCGTTCCGATGCGGGGCCTGCCCCATCCAGTTGCTTGTCAGCGGGCATCCCGAACATCTGTTCCATTTCCTGCGCTCCAAACGCATGATCGAGATATTCGATCTGAGGGCGAAAGGGCGGGGGATCTGCGGGCGTCACATCGTCAATGGCGACCGACAGATCAATGATACGTTTTCCCATCTCTTACCCCATTTTCGGCGCGAGGCCTTCTGCCTCAAGCGCGGCTTGCATATCTGCCTCTTTTGCCAAGGCACGGCGCACAGCCGGGCGGGCATCCATCCGTTTGGCATGTGCTGCCCAATTCGGATATTGATCCGTCGGAAAGCCACCGCCATTGATGCGGAAGAACACCCAATAGATATAGGCATCCAGGATCGACCAGGTGTCGCCAAACCACCAATCTTTGCCGTCAAGGGCTGTTTCGACGACAGCCGCCATTGGGTGCATGGCTTCCATCGCCTTGGCCTTGACCGAGCCAATCGCCTCTGGCCCCTCGACCATGAACATGGGCACGCGCATGCGTGAAACGATGGGGTGCAAGGTGGCTGAACAAAAGGCCAGATCAGCAGTGACCAACGCCGCAGCTCGAGCGGTGCTGGTCTTGGGCAAGAGCCCATCAAACTGCGAAGCCAGAAACAGCGCGATTGCCACGTTTTCAGTGATTGGCCCCGCCTCGGTCACAAGGCATGGCACTTTTCCTTTCGGGTTCAACGCCAAGTAATCGGGCTGCTTGTGTGCGCCTTGCATGAAACGGACGAGTTCGAGCCTATAATCCGCCCCAGCCTCTTCGAGGGTAATGAGCGGAACACGCGAACACGAACCGGGGGCGGCGAATAACGTAAACATACGTTCTCCCATCCGTTGGGTTAGATCGGTTGGCACATCAGGGCGATGGATTCGCCGGTCAGCTGGCCCGGGTCAAATGGGGGGATCTTGCCCATTTGCATGTCGCCAATCCGGATCGAGTTTTTCGCGATATATTCAACGCGCTCTGTCCTGCGCCGCTGAAACGCTTCAAAGGCTGCACTAACCTCGTCTGCCTTTTCCAGCTCTTCGGCCAAGACCATTGCATCTTCGATGGCCATGCCCGCCCCTTGCGCCAAATGCGGCGTTGAGGCGTGAACGGCATCGCCAATCAGAACAACGCGGCCTTTGTGCCAAGGTTGGTTCTGCAACAGGATCACCTCCATCGGGCGGGCAACGACCTCTTGGTCGTCGGTGATTTGCGCAACCAGATCCGTCAGCTGTGGTGCCGCCAGTTTTGCGCGCTCCCGCATCGCGGCGGCCGAGCCCTGAACATCCAGCATCATGCCTTCGGGTTCTTCGGACACGACAAACATATACATCAGTTCGTCGGTCATTGGGACAAGGCCCGCATTGCACGGCCCGGCAAAGATCTGAATACCTTCAAGATCTTTGGGGCGCGGCAGATTATAGCGCCAGACCCATTGGCCCGTATATCGCGGGCTGGCAGCGTCTGGGAAAATCGTCTGACGCATTTGCGAAAACACACCATCCGCCCCGATCACGACGTCATAGCGCCCCTGAGTGCCATCGGAAAAATTTACGTCTACACCGCTTTCATCTTCGCTGAAATCGGAAATAGTCAGGCCAAGGCGCACTTTGGCACCCAATCGTTTTGCCTCATCCCCCAAGACCTGTTGAAGATCGCGGCGGCGAATTCCGGCATTCGACGGGTACTGCTCACCAGCCAAACGTGGCGTGTCAAACTTGGCCTGCTGCACGCCCTGGGGGCCAACAAACACGGTTGTGGTATCAAACCCCGAAGCCTTGGAAAGATAGGCGTCCAGCACCCCCAGCTCGCCCATGGCTCGTACAACATTCATCTGCTGAATGATGCCGACCCCGTAAACCGACCATTTTGGGTCACGTTCCGCGATCTCAACGGGATAGCCCTTGCGGCGCAGCGCAATTGCTGCCGTCAAGCCGCCAATACCGCCGCCGACGATGAGCACCGATGCCAAGTTCATTCCAAATCTCCTCCCGAGTTTTGAAAACATTACTTGACCATGTTGTATTTCAAAAATTGAAAGATGCAATCCGAGTCATAGATTTGGTGAATACTTAATCTCGCTCGGACAGGATTTGAGCCGATTTTAGAAAGACGTCACGCAGCCAAAGTATGCCGGGGTCATGGTCGCGATAGCTGTGCCACTGCATGTTCTGCTTGAAAGTTTCGAGTTCAAACGGCAACTCATAATGAACCAAGGGCGTGGTCTTCATCGCCACTTTGGCCAGATGCGCGTGAACCGTCGCGATCCGGCCTGTGCCCGCCAAAAGATGCGGCAATGCCGAAAAGGAAAACGTGGTCAACTCAACATTTCGAGTGATCCCAAGATTATTCAGTACCAAGGATTCCGCTGGTTTCGCCCCTGCCGATGGCGGAATCATGATCGCATGCGGAGCCGCTTGGTAGAGATCAATATCCATCTCGACATCCGCATAAGGGCCCTTGGCACAGGCCAGAACGACATATCTGTCCTCATACAAAAGAGTGGACGGGTGGTTTGGCGAAATGAAGTGATCCGGCGTCACCAACAAATCCGCATCCCCACGCTCTAACATCAGAAAAGGGGTTTCGCGTTGGGAAAGTAGGTTCAGCTTGACCCGCGCGCCTTGCCTGTCCATTTCAGCAACGACGATCGGCATCAACACCCGCAACGTGTAGTCAGACACAAGAATGTTAAAGGCCCGGGTCGAAATGGTCGGATCAAATTCCGGCTGGGTATCAATCGTCGCCTCGACCCGCACTAGAATGTCCCGGATAGCTGGCTGCATCGCTTCGGCACGCGGGGTAAGCTCCATGCGTTTTCCGACTTGCACCAGCAAAGGATCGTCAAAGTAGGTGCGCAGACGGGTCAACGCATTGGACATTGCCGATTGGCTCATGAACATCTTTTCAGCCGCCGCGCTGACAGATTGCAGAGCGAGCATGTGATCCAATGCGACCAATAGATTCAGATCCAGTTTCTTGAATCGCATGTCAGTCTTCCTCTTCCTTTGGGCGCAGCGAAATCATTCACAAGATCAATGCAACGCATCCAGAATTACAATTTCATAAATGCTAAAGAAACTCCTAGCTTCAGGTCAACAAAATAAAAAGGAGGGTCAAAATGCGAATTCTTGGACCTGATGAACTGATCTTTGGCGTTGATAATTTAGAAGCCAGCGCCGCCTTTTTGCGGGATTATGGCTTGGACGAAAGCGAACCGGGGCGTTTTCTGGCGCTGGATGGCACCGGGATTTCGATCAAGGAAAAAGACGACCCGTCATTGCCTCCCCCGCTTCCGACAGCGACCATGTTGCGCCAAACGATCTGGGGGGTTGAGGACCAAGAGGCGCTGAGCGAAATCGAGGCAGAACTGTCAAAGGATCGCGAGGTAACCCGTCATGAGGACGGATCAATCTCGTGCAAAGATGACTCGAATTTTGAGATCGCCTTTCGTGTTACAAAACGCAAAGTGCTCAATCTCCCCCCAGAGCTGATCAACTCACCGGGCGCTGAACCGGGGCGGGCCGCCAATGTCATTGGCGCGAATGAAGACGCCGAGGCCAAGCCACGCACCATGAGCCATATCGTGTTTTTCACACCAGATATGGAAAAGATGAGCAAGTTCTACGTTGAACGCCTGGGGTTTGTCGTCACGGATCGGTTCACCAACACTGGCCCGTTCCTACGGCCACAATCCAATGACGATCACCATGTTCTCTTTATGATTCAAACCCCTGATTACATGCAGGGGCTAGAGCATGTCGCCTTTCACATGCAGGGCCCAACCGAGCTGATGCTTGCCGGGTCACGCATGGTCAAAAAAGGTTACGAGAGTTTTTGGGGGCCAGGGCGGCACAAGTTCGGCTCGAACTGGTTCTGGTACTTCAATTCGCCACTTGGAACCCATGTCGAATATGATGCCGACATGGACAAGCATGACGGCGAATGGATCGCGCGGGAAACGCCAATGTCCAAGGAAGCATCCCAGATGTTCTTGTTTGAGAATGTGGAAAAATGGGCACCGGGTGGGCCGCCCCCTGGAAAAAAATGACAATCCTTTGCAAGCTCTTGGACATCCCTGATGGAGGCTCATTGGGGGTGTCGCCAAATGCGCGCGGCCGAGACCAGATTGTCCTCATCCGCAAAGGCACTGACGTCTTCGCCTATCGCAACAATTGCCCCCATTATGACCGTGCGCCGCTTGGCTGGAAAAAAGACGAATTCCTGAACAAGAACCACGATCACATTATGTGCGCGGCCCATGGGGCCTTGTTTCGCATTGAGGACGGGGAATGTGTCGTGGGCCCTTGTCTGGGGCAGAGGCTGGAAAAACTATCCATCGGCATTATTGGCGATAACGTCGTTCTGAACGCATCCTGAAACCGTTTGCGCCACCATTTCGCCAATCAATCCAACCTATTCGGCAAAAAAATTTTTTCTTTTATTATCATAAAGATAGACTCCATTCAGTTCAGCTTAAGCGCGTCCAGGGAGGGGACAAGATCTTTGGATCGCGCGCCGCTGAATGGAACTTGGAGGACGATCAATGAAAACGTTTTTTGCGGCCGCTTTAGCGGTCTCTTTTGCTACGCCTGCCACTGTGATGGCCCAAGGCGGGCCACCGCAAGCAGTAAAAACACAGCAAAATCTGGGGGCCGCAGGCCTGCTGGGCTCTTTCTTTTCGGGGTCTCAGTACGGTGTCACCCGGGCCCGGAGCGGTGAAAACGCAGCGCGCAAAGGGGCGGCAGGTGCGCCCGGTGCTGCTCAATCAGGATACCAACACGAGACAGCCACGTTTTTGGGGCTTATCTCGGGCCGCAAGCTGTTGAACGATGGCGCATCGTATCTGACCTTTGGGGCGTCCTTTAACAACAAGGAAGAACGCCCAAATCTGACGGATATCGATACGCAGATCCCGAGCATTGGGATTGGTTATCAAAACTTCTCAAACCAGAATACCGCCTATGCGGCCTATCTGACCTTTTCGTCTCGGGATTCTCGCGGGGAAACCGTTCACTCACGTCGTAAATACTACGAGCTGCGCTTTGATGTTGCCCATAAGTTTAGCGATCATTGGGGCGTAACTGGCCGCCTTGTGCATACACGCGGTGACTTGAAGGTCGATGTGACCACCCCCTTTGGCGTGGTCGCCACCGTCGAGCCGCAAACGGTATGGTATGGTCAGGCGGAACTGGTTGGCAACTTCACCTCAGACGACGCGGGTTTCGTACCAAAGGGCTGGGTGCTGAACCCGATCCTGGGCATCTCCCATGACACGGAAATCACCGAGACCTCGCCCTCGACCAAAGATGTTGTCGAAAGCGGGTCGATTTGGGCGAAAGCAACGCTAAGCAAATTGGCCGGTCCTGGAACATGGTCTCCAAATTTCACCCTCGGGCTTGAGCACGAGTACCTGCAAGAGGGCGCAGAATTCATCGATGAGGACACCTATGGCATCATGGGGGCCGGGCTGACGCGGCGGGATAAAAAGGGTAACGCAATCAATGTCGTCTTTGAGCGTCGACAAGGGTTCAACGGCAATCGCGTCAGCAATGTGCTGGTCACCGGCTACTCGTTCAACTTCTGACGACATCAAGGCACAACGCAAAAAGGGGCGGTCAAACCGCCCCTTTTCTACATGGTGTTTCGCTCAGGCCTTTGTCACGGTTTGGGCAATTTCGCCAAACAAGGGTGACCCGTCTTTGGCGCGGCATTCCATTCGGATGTGATCGCCAAACTCCAGAAACGGTGTCTTGGGCGCGCCTGTATCGATCATTTCAATCGCCCGCCGTTCCGCGATGCAAGCAGAGCCGACCTCCCGACAATTCTCATTCGAAACGGTGCCGGACCCGACAACCGTTCCAGCCGGCAAGGCGCGGGAATAGGCAGCATGGGCGACAAGCTGATCAAAGCCGAATCCCATATCATATCCCTGCGGTGCCCCGAGCTTCTCCCCCTTGATTTCAACGGTAAGCGGCAAGTCAACACGCCCATCCCGCCAAGCGTCACCCAATTCGTCCGGGGTAAGCGCGACCGGCGCAACCGAACAAGCGGGTTTGGTTTGCACCCAGCCAAAACCAGTCTTCATCTCTGGCGGCCCCAGTTTGCGAAGCGACCAGTCGTTGATCTGCACAAGCAAGGCAATATGGGGCAAGGTATCGGTCGTGCCCATCGGCACCGCTGTGGTGATAAGCCCAAACTCGCCTTCGACATCAATTCCGTCATCCTCGGTCGGAAAGGGGACCTCCTCGGAACCGGCATAAAACCGGTCTGACACCCCCTGATACATCAATGGCTTGCCGGGGATTTTCTCGGCTTTCACCTTATAGGCGGCATCCATCAGGGCCCCGTGACTGTCAAAAGCTGATCCATCCAGCCACTGCCAGGCGCGCGGCAAGGGGGCCAGCGCCTGAGACATGTCAAAAGCCTGCCCGCCCCCCTGATTCAGGCGTGCATATTCCTTTTCCAGATCAGGCGTCAGCGCATCCCAGTTTTCCAGCGCCGCTTGCAAGGTCACGGCGACCTCGCTGGGCATGCACCGCGCATTATCGCGGCTCACTACGTGAAGTCGGCCATCCGGCGTGCCATTCGGAAGCGTCGCAAAGCGCATTTGATTTCCTTTCCTTAAAGGGCAGAGGCGACAAGCGCATCGACGTCCTCGTCTCGCGAAAACCCAAGCTTGTCTGCCGTTTCAGTGATCAGATCCGGGGATTGGCCAAATAGGGTCACAGCCTCCGCTTCAGGCTCAAATCGGATCGAGGATGCGCTGTCTGGGAAACGCCGCCTCAGCGCCTCGACCAGCTCGCCATAGGTCACGGCCAAAGCAGGCAGCGTAAAGGCACGGTTCGGCCCTAGGTCGGGCACAAAGGCCCCATGCACAAAATTCTTGGCAACATTTTCAACGGATGCGAGCCATGTTTTGTTGTCTGGTGCCACGGGCAACACAATGTCTTCACCGCGTTTCACGCAATAGAACAGTCGCGACATGAAAGCCGATTTCAAGGCCGCCGATGCCCCATCCCGGGCCATTACCCCAGACGGGCGCAGAGAGACCGCGTCAAGCCAGCCCCGTTTGGCGAAATTCGAAAGCGCGACTTCGATCATGACCTTATGCGCCCCGTAAACCATGCTCGGCCCCAGGGGCGTGTCATCCGTCACCGGGTCCGGGAGCGGTTTTCCATAGGCCGCAATGGTCGAGGCAAAGACAAAGCGCGTCGTCCGCGCCTGATCCTTCAGGAACTCCATCAAGTCCAGCGTCGCATCCACGTTCACCCTGCGGGCCAATAGCGGATCCTGCTCGGCTGCTCCGCCCAGGATAGAGGCGAGGTGGATCACAGCGTCGGCCCCATCCAAGGCCGGTTGCAGCACCGCCGGATCCGAAAAGTCACCGCGATACAGGGTCGTTTTCTCCGCTTCAACAAGCCCCGCCCGATCCAATGCCGAGATTTCGGTTACGGCACCTTCGGCTCTTAGAAGCGCTACCACTTTCGCGCCTACAAAACCACCCGCTCCAATGACCGCGACTTTCATGGTGCCACCTTTGAGCAAGTAAAGGGATCGGCCATTCCAACAAGGTCAGAAAGGTTTCTGGTCGCGTGTCTCGCCATTTCTTTCATCACGTTCCTCCCCTCTTGGGTTTACCAACCCAGCAATGGCAGCCCCGCAACCGGGGAGGTGAAATAAGGAATGCGCGTGCCTTGCAGAGAGCCTAGATAGACCGTTTTCAAATCGGGGCCGCCAAAGGTCAAAGATGCCATCCAGCGGCACACATCGCCCCCTGCCGCACCCATCAATTCCGGCGTGACCGTGCCCGCCTCCCAGGCCGCATCCAGGGCCGCCAGCGCATCAGGATCACCGCCCAGATCCAGAATGGTCAGCACATCGCCCTCTGGTGTGATCGCAACAAGGCGATCCGCCATGATGAGCGTTGTCCACAAGTTGCCGTAAGCATCAAAAGCAATGCCATCGTTAAAGCCGCCAAGGTTTGAAGGGCCATAAATCTCCCGATCAACCAACGCGTCACCTTGCACACGAAACCGCGTAATATTGCGCGCCGTGGTTTCAGCGACATAAAGCCATTCCTCATTCGCATCGAAACGCAGCTCATTTGTGCCGCAGAGATTGTCGGCTACGATCCGTGCGCCCTTCTCGTCGATCAGGGCAATATAGCCGTCCCGCGAGTTGGTTTTGACGTGATCCGTCCAAGGCTGCATGGTTGTCGTGACCGTCAGCCACAAACGCCCCTTGCGGTCGCGGGTCACAAAATTGGCTTTGCCGATCCGTTGCCCGTCAATGTTATCCAGCATAGTGACGGTCTCACCTGAACGGGTCATCTTTTCCAGACGCTCCGTCCCCCAATTTGCGATGAGGAAGTCGCCGTTTTCGTCAAAGGCAAGCCCATTGGGCAGACTGCCCTCGGCCATCACCAACCGCTCGGTAAAGCCGGATTTTTGATTGGGCATGTCCTGATCCTGCAGGATCAAGGATTGCTGCCCATCTGGTGCGATCTGCATGATCCCACCGCGCCCATCTGCAACCCAAAGCGTCCCGTCTCTTTCGGCCAAGATGCATTCCGGGCGCTCAAGATCCTGACCTATGAATTTCAGATCCTGCGGGTCGACCTGAAAACCGATGAGAGGGTTTTGCATATTAAGGCTCCAACTCTGGGGGCGCTAAGGGCTCCGCCAATCCTAAAACACCTGTAAGTTGGCCGGCTGGGCCGGGAACCAGGCGCGTTTGGTCCGCATTGTTTTGGAAACGAAAGACCACCGCGTTCAATCCGTATGACCGCCAAGCGTTTCAGCCACCCAGTCAACGATATAGGCACCGGCATTGGCCGAGTTATCAAAACTGGAATGCTGCACGCCGCCCGTCCGCTCATCAAAGATTTTCAACTCGCGCCTGGGGCTGTTCACCAATTGGTCATAAGTCGCATGTGCCCATTTCAACGGGATCTGACTGTCATGCTTGCCATGGGTGACAAGAAACGGAACCTTGATCCGGTCCAAAACGCCATGAAGATGCATCTTCTCGGCCTTTTCCATGAATTCGTCATCGGTTTCCGCCCCAAAGACCCAGCGGACATGTGACCAGTAATGCGGTACGGGGAAATCGCCCTCGGCCTCTTTGCGGCGCTTTTGAACGTCACGCCAATCGTGGTTTGCACCCCAGATCACCCCCATGGCGAAACGAGGTTCAAAGGCCACGGCGCGCGGGCAGTAATACCCGCCCAGCGAAACCCCCTCGCAGCCAATACGTGATGGATCGACATCTGTGCGGGTCTCAAGGTAATCGACGATTTTTGAGGCCCAATGTTCGCTGTCATATCGCGCTGTCAGGTTTCGCAAACGCAGCGCATCACCTGTTCCTGGTTGATCAACAACCAACGACGCGACACCACGCTGCGCCAACCAGCGCGGAAGCCCGACAAGGAACTTCATCTCTTTGGTGCTGTCCAATCCGTTCAACTGCACAAGCACAGGTTGCGGGCCCTCGACGTCTTCAGCCGGGTAAAAAATCCCCGTCAGATAGCTGTCGCCATAGGGAATTTTCACGTGCTCGGCTTTGGAATGGGTCAGCTCCAGCCCTTGGTAGAACGTGTCATAGAATTTTTCATACAGCGCGACACGGCCCTCCGATCCATGCGCCAACAACCGTTCGGCCGTCAGCATATAGTTTCCGGCCCGCACCATTTTGTCGCCTGCGGAAATCTTGCGACCTTTCTCCAGATCCTCTTCGGCGAGCGACACCAGTTTGTCGGCCATCGTCACCCAGGTCTGACGAAAGGCGGCTGTTCCCTCGGCATCCTTGGCTTTCGCTGCCTCGGCAAGCGGTCCACACATCTCCTGGATCTCGCCCATGCGAGCCCCCATTTCGATGGAAAGATTCACAGACAAATCCCAAACATAGTTGGTGGGGAAAAAGCGAAACATCGGACCTCCTCAAGCTCGGCTTGCGATCTGTCTAACCTGCCCCAATGCATTGAAAAAATTGTATTTCAAAATCCAAAGTATTGATTTTGTGAATAACTTGTCTTCAAGGCACAAAAAAAGGACCGCCCACAGGGGCAGCCCTTCAACTCGACAGGTTTTTGACTTATTTCGCGGCTTCCAATTCCTGCAAAAGCGCATCAACCAATGGTTGGCCACCGGGCATATTCTCAGCAAAGCTGCCCAGGATCTCATCCCCGACATAGCCGATAATGCCCTGCACCTCTTCCGGCGACATCTCAGAGAATGTGTGCCCCTCCGAGTTCTTGTACTTGTTCATCGCTCCTGCATTCCAATTGTCGACAAACACGCCCAACTCTCTTGAGGTGTCACAGGTTGTGTGGGCGTCAATGACCGCTTTTGCCTCGTCTGACAGCGCCTCATAGCTTTCTTCGGTCATAAAGACCGCGCCCAGCGCACCGCCGAGCGGCGCAACGTAATGATGTTTCAGCACATCGCCCAGTTTGAACGCCGGGAAAGCCGTGAAGGACATGACCATACCGTCAGCGGTGCCGCGTTGCAGCGCCTCATAGGCTTCGGTGATTTGCACTGACAAAGGCGTGCCGTCATTGCCCTTGGTGATCTCCACCGCCGGAGGTGACGTGGCAATCACATTCAGGCCAGCCATCGAGCGCAAGCCATTGTCGATGGGCGTCTCCGTCGTATGAAAGGACGATTGCGGGAAGTTGGCAAACATCAGAGGTTTCAACCCCTCATAATCCGCCCCAAACGCTCCTTTCTCAAACATGCGACAGGCAGCCAGAGACCCTTGTTCGGACGATTCCACAAAGAATGGGATTGTCATGACCAAAGAGTTGGTGAACTTGCCCGGGTTAAAAACAGACATGCCCCAAACGATATCAACCACGCCATCCACAACCCGGTCATAATAATTCGTGTGGTTAGCCAAAGTCGGCCCATGGCGCAAATTTATCTCAAGAGAGCCACCCGCAGCCGCGTTCACATCTTCAACCCATTGCTCGAAAAAGCGATTGATCGGAACGGGCTCCGCATTTGTGCTTGCAAAGGTGAGTGTCTCGGCCTGAGCGGCCAGTGGTGCCAACGCCGTAAGACCGAGCAGTGCGATTTCTTTGATGGTCATGCATGTCCTCCCTAACATCACGATATGTGATTTTCGAAAAACGTAGACTCGACTCACCAATTCAGAAAATTGTTTTTGTGAACTCGATTCATTGATGGGATCAATGCAAAGGTGGCCTGAAGCCGCAATATTGGCCCTCTGTTGACCTCTTTCGCTTCGGCGGGCTTAACAGACGGAGAACAGCTTACACATTGATCCAAAAGCAAAAACCCGCCTTGCGGCGGGTTTTGATGGCGGACCGAGGAGGATTCGAACCCCCGACCCCCTGATTCGTAGTCAGGTACTCTATCCAGCTGAGCTATCGGTCCGTGAGGGGTGGATTTAGAGTTAGTCGCGCAGGAGCGCAAGAGGCAATTTCACTTTTTATGCGATTTTTCCCATCGGCAGTCGAATTGCAAAAACCGTGCCGGTTTCATCGCTGCGCTCAAGCGTCAACTCCCCGCCATGTCCGCGGATCAGCTCATGCACAATCGCAAGCCCCAGGCCTGACCCGCCTTTGCGCACGCCGCCTTGAAAGGCTTGAAACAGGTGCTCCTTGGCCTTGGGGGGCAGACCCGGGCCGGTATCGGTCACCGTGATAATCCAATCCTCATCCATGGCTGTCGCCCTGACACCAATCTCACCAGGTTTGCCGCTGGCCACGATGGCCTGACGGGCATTGCGAATAAGGTTGCCCAGCGCCCGGTACAGCTGTTCGGGGTCGGCGCGCACCATCATGCTGGTCGGGATATCCTCGGAAATCGAAAGTTCCGCATCCCCAACAGCCAAACGTTCCGCATCGATAACTTCGCAAGCCAGATTGGACAGGTTGAACAAGGTCAGCGTGGGCGCGGGCTCTTCTGCGCGGCCAAAAGCCAGGGTGTTTTCACACAAAGACACCGCGCGGGTTATCGAATTTACCAGCTTGGGGGCCATCCGTTTCACCGTCGGATCTTCGGACATCTCGATCCGATCCGTAAACAGCTGCGCCGCCGTCAGGATGTTGCGCAAATCATGGCTCACCCGCGCGACGGCTCCGCCAAGTTGGGCAAGCCGATCCTTTTGCTTCAAGGCCTGGGTCAACTGGGTTTGCAGATCATGCAATGCCACCTCAGCCTCGCGCAATTCACGCACGCCTGCGGATGGTTCGATGATCTGACGCGCATCTTCCGGGGCAGCGGAATAAGACATCATATGACCGATCACGCCCTTGATGGGTTTGACCAGCAAGATGCGTACAGCCCCAAACAGCAGGATTGCCGTGATGATCGAGATCACGGCGGACAGAACCAGAATATTCAGACCATAATCGATCATCGCGCGGCGCAGCCCCGCCGTGTCCATTGTCACTTCGATCTGCTGGCCTGCGTCGAGTGACGGGTTGCCTATCACCCGAATAACCCTTGGTTCTGGGTCAAGCAGGCGCATCATGGCATCCCGGATCAAAGGCATCGCCGTCGCCCCGCGCAAATCGAAGCTTTGCGAGATGTCCTTGGGCATGGGAGAGGACAGCATCAACTCGCTGACCTCATCCCGGCGCAGGGCGACATTGAACACCCCGGCATTCTTGAGCAGCTCGCTTTCCAACTCTTCGGTCAGCATGTCATCGGCCAACAAGGCCAATGACGCGATCTGCGCCCGTTCCAGACGCGAAATCAGGTAGTCTTCGCGAAAACGCGCGACGGAAGGCACAAAGATCATGACCTCGGCCAGCATCACAAAGATGGTGGTGAGGATAAGGAAACGACCTGAGAGAGAGTTCAGCATTTAGGGCAGCCAGCGTTGCACAAATCGGACGACCTTTTTGACTGTGTCGTTTTCAAACAGCCTGGGCGAGAAATAGGCGCCCGCCACCCGCTTGTTCATTTCCGCCACGGTCGGATAGGGCGCAACCATGTTGGAAACCGCGCTCATTTTCAACCCGTTGGCGATGGCAAGGCTCCAGGTTGAAATCAACTCACCCGCTTGATAGCCCGCGACCGAGGCACCGACTGGTTTGCCTTTGACGACCATGACCTTGATCAGGCCCTTGGTTTTACGTTCTGCGATGGCGCGGTCATTATGGTGATAGTGGAAGCGGGCAACTTCCAACTTTTCCCCATATTCGGCGCGCGCCTGAGCCTCGGTCAGGCCAACCTGGGCTAGCTCGGGGTCAGTATAGGTCGCCCAAGGGATATGTTTGGTGCTGGCTTTGGCAGGCAGACCAAACAGGGCCGAGCGAATAATAATACCGGCGTGGTAGCCCGCCACGTGGGTGAATTGCAGGCCACCTGCGGCGTCGCCAATGGCATAGATCTTTTTGTTGGTCGTGCGCAGGCTGTCATCGACTTTGACGCCTGTGCGCGTGGTCTCGACCCCGGCCTTGTCCAAATCGAGCTTGTCGATATTGGCTTTGCGCCCCACCGCCATCAGCAAATGAGTACCTTTGAAGGTGCGACCATCCTGTGTTTCCACCTCAATCGCGCCAGCTTTGCCGCGGATTTCCTTGGCCAGCGCATCCTCGGCAATCTCCAACCCTTCGGCGCGCAGGTTATCAAGAATGACCTCAGCCATCTCCGGGTCATCTTTGCCCAGCGCTTTGGCCCCTTCGATCACGGTCACCTTGGACCCCAGCCGCAAATGCGCCTGCGCCATTTCCATGCCAATCGGACCACCCCCGATCACCAACAGGTGCTCAGGCTGTTCCCGCAACTCCCAAAGGGTTTCGTTGGTCAGGTAAGGGACCGAGTCCAAACCGGGAATCGGCGGGACCAAAGGCGAGGACCCGGTCGAGATCACAATGCGGCGTGCCTTGATCCGGTATTCACCCGCCTCGACCTCATTGGCCGAGACAAAGCGGCCATATTCGCGGATCACCCGAACACCAAAGCTCTCAAACCGCTCCTGGCTGTCGACCGGCTCAATCGTGGCGATGACATCATTCACGTGATCCTTGGCAGCAGCGTAATCCACCTGCGGCACCACATTGGCGACACCGTAATCCTGCGCATGGGTCATACCAAAGGCGGCTTTGCCGCTGGCAATCAGCGCCTTGGAGGGAACACAGCCATAGTTCAGGCAATCCCCGCCCATCTTATGCCCCTCAAGCAGGGTAACATCCGCGCCCATCTGGGCCGCACCAGCGGCAGTGGACAAACCACCCGAACCCGCGCCGATAATCAAAAGATCTGTCTTGATGGTTTCCATGATTACAGACCTTTCTTGCCGCGCAAAGCCTTGATCACGATGGGCATGGCCGACAGGGCGGCAAGGCCGAGGATCGGGCCGATGATATGTGGCTCAAAGATAATGCCCAGATCCGGGGTTTCACCGCGGGCAAAGACTTCGCCTAGCCCCGCTCCAACCGAAGTGTAAACAACCGTGCCAGGAATGATGCCCAGAAAGGTCGAGATCACGTAGCGATGCAGCGGCACTTCTAGGAAAGACGGAATCAGGTTGGCCAGAAAGAACGGCACAGCTGGAACCAACCGGATCAGGAACAACATGGACCACTGATTCTCGTCTATACCGTCTTTGATCTGTTTGACCGCCCCATCGGAATTCTCCAACCGCGCCCCCAACCGGTCGCCCAAGCCCCAACGGGCGGCCAGAAAGATAGCAGTTGCGCCGATTGTCGCGGCAGTGACATTGATCAGCGACCCTGTCGCCGTGCCAAACAAGAAACCGCCTGTCAGCGTGGCTGCCGAGGCACCGGGAAAGGAAAAGGCAACAATCGCCACATAGGCCAGACCAAAGACTGCAAGCGTCAGGATAAAATTGCTATCGCGGAACGCCAGCAGAGCCTCGCGATTGTCGCGCAGGGTTTCAAAGCTCAGATAGTCCTTAAGGGTAAAGGCCCCGATTGTGGCAATTACGGCAATCGCGATGATGGGAAGGTATCTGCGAATCGAACTGGGGGGCGTTTGGGTCATGTCGCTCATAATCTGTGGGGCTTTCATTGTTGCTTGTGCACAGAACATGCGCATCTTGGCGGCGCAACAACAGGGACCTCACATCCGGTTGATCAGCAGTTATCGCCAGCGTGAGAAATTCAGGTTAATATTGCCAGAGTGAAACATTCTCACCCGCGTTTGGGGGCAAAATGTTGCAAGAACACCCCGATTGGCGTTTGACATACCCCGATCACCTCCCTATAGCACGGGCTTCAGTCACCACTGGTCCGGCGAATCCGCGCCATATGACCAATGATCGGAGTAGCCGCTATGAAACGCACTTTTCAGCCGTCGAACCTCGTTCGCAAGCGCCGTCACGGTTTCCGTTCGCGCATGGCGACCAAAGCTGGTCGCAAGATTCTGAACGCCCGCCGTGCGCGTGGCCGCAAGAGCCTGAGCGCGTAACTCCCGAGGCTTCGCAGATGGCGAAGCTCGACGAGCGTCTTCAAAAGGCCGCCTCGGTTGATCCGCAGGCGGCTCTTTTGCCGTTCATAGTTCTGCAAAAGCGCAGCGATTTCCTGAAAGCCGCCCGGGCCAAACGTGCGCCCTGCCCCGCGTTTCTGGTGCAAGCACGCAAACGTGCGCCGGATGAGGCATCGGGCATTCGTGTTGGCTTCACCTGTTCGAAAAAGGTGGGCAATGCGGTGGCGCGCAATCGCGCCAAACGGCGCCTGCGTGAAATCGCGCGGGCCGTTTTGCCGGAATTTGGCCAGGAAGGTTGGGATTATGTGTTGATCGGCCGGGCCGAGAAAACCGCAACGCATGATTACCTCTCTATGCAGAACGATCTGAAACGCGCCCTGCGCAAGGTGCATGCATGAGCCCCTTTGCTCATATCATCGCCTTGCCAGTGCGCGCCTATCGCCTGATCTTCTCGCCTTGGGTTGGCCATGGCTGCCGTTATCACCCAACCTGTTCGGCCTATTCTCTCGAAGCGTTAGAAAAACATGGCGCGCTCAAGGGCACGTGGTTGACGATCCGGCGCCTTGCCCGCTGTCACCCTTGGGGCGGCAGTGGCATTGATAACGTTCCTCCCGTCAAGAATGGCAGCTGTGGCTGTTCAGATTCCAAACACGAATCCTGAGTCCCAACACCCTTTCAAATACGAAAAAGACGCGCCAACCGTCGGCAGGTTCTGGCTGAGCCGCGTCATGGCTCTTGTCGGGCAAACCCTTGCCGAGGCGTCGCGCAGGGTCTTGCCGATGGCAGAAACCCGCCACGGCCCTTCGCGGCAATTCGCCGGGATTTTCGGCGTAAATTCGCAGATCACCAGCAAGGCACCGCCACAGGCAAACCCTTGCTTTAAAATCACTTTCCCAGATATTGCCGCTCCTGCCACTTCCTGATTTCCATCTAGGCGTCGTCACCAAGGCGACCAATTATTTGGAGAAACCAAAATGAAAACCACTCATATCCTCGCCGCCACCCTGCTGCTTTCCGCTGCTGGACAGGTTCAAGCGCAGACCGTCGTCGAAGATCTAGACGCTTCCGGCGGTTTGTCTCTGGAGGAATTGCAGGCGGCCTATGCTGACCTCACCGAGGAACAGTTTGTGCTATTGGACACGGATGAAAGTGGCGAAGTGTCTCTCGAAGAACTGGCCGCAGCCCGCGAGGCTGGCCTGATCGCCGAATAACCCGTGTGCGGGCTGGGTCACGGCCAGCCCGCATACCCCACGCCTGAAAGATTGCGTAAGCGCGCAGATGGCGCTAAGGCCTGCGCATGTTCGACAATGCCGACGATATTCACCCGCTCTTCTACGGTGCGCCCAAAACCACCGAGTTCAAAAAGCTGCGCAAGCGGATCGTGCAAAATGTGCGCGAGGCGGTTGATCAATATGGCATGATCGAAGACGGGGCCAAATGGCTGGTCTGCCTGTCCGGCGGCAAGGACAGTTACACGCTCTTGGCTGTTCTTTATGAGCTGAAATGGCGCGGTTTGTTGCCGGTCGAATTGGTGGCCTGCAACTTGGATCAGGGGCAGCCGGGCTTTCCGGCGACGGTCCTGCCGGAATTTCTGGAAAAGATGGAAGTGCCCCATCGCATTGAATATTCCGACACCTATTCCATCGTCATGGACAAGATCCCGCAGGGCCGCACCTTTTGCGCGCTGTGTTCTCGTCTGCGCCGCGGCAACCTCTATCGCATTGCCCGTGAGGAAGGGTGCAGCGCCGTTGTGCTTGGCCACCACCGGGACGATATTCTCGAGACCTTCTTTATGAACCTGTTCCACGGTGGGCGTTTGGCGACCATGCCACCCAAGCTTTTGAACGAAGAAGGCGACCTGTTTGTTTACCGTCCTCTCGCCCATGTCGCAGAGGCCGATTGCGAGCGATTCGCCAAGGCGATGAATTATCCGATTATTCCCTGTGATTTGTGCGGATCACAGGATGGATTGCAGCGCCAACAGGTGAAACAGATTCTCGATGGCTGGGAAAAGAACAGCCCCGGACGGCGCAATGTGATGTTCAAAGCCCTTATGAATATACGTCCTTCGCATATGCTCGACCCGAAACTCTTTGATTTCGCGGGTCTGATGCGCGACCTGAACGTGGATAATTCGAACGAATAGAATCGCTTTTGTTAAGAGCCGAGTTACCGATTGCCTCTAATTTCCCTGTGAAGGTTAGGGAAAGGACAGGCAATGAAAATGGCCGCAAACGCGTATCTGGGCAGGCTCCGGTTGGTTCTGCACCGCGCTCTGAACGGGCCTCAGGCTTTGGCGTTCCTTCCTGCTCTGGCTCTGGCAGCCTTTTGGCTGGGTGGCGAGGCATTGTTGATCGCCGTCGCGCTTGGCCTGCCTGCTTTGATCTTGCTCACCGGCAATTTTTCCGTTCCTGACAATGCCTCCCCGGAAGCCGCTGGGATCACGGATGTTGTGAATAACCTCACCGCCAACAAAATGGCGGAATCGGCCATGTCTCAGGCGCGCGGCGCCAGCCTGGCCTGTGCCTGTATCCTGGTTGAGGTTGATGGGTTGGATGAAATCGCCCAGCGCGGCGGTGATTCAGCCGCCGAGGCGATGCGCGACCTGACCCTGAACCGCCTGCGCAACACCCTGCGTCGCGATGATCGCGCCGTCAGGATGAGCGATAGCCGTTTCCTTATCCTCCTGGCTCCCTCGATCCGCTTGGATCTTGAGGCTTTGTTACAGCTTTCAACGCGTCTGCAGACCAGCGTGGAAGAACCGGCTTCGCTGGAAAACTCCATGCGTTACCTGTCCGCGTCGATTGGTTTCTGCGGCAGCCCTCGGCTCTCCGATGATGCAACCGGGGCGCAAATGCTAGAGGCGGCGCAGGTCGCCTTGACCGAAGCCGTCAAAAACGGCCCGTCTGCAATCCGCGCCTGGTCGGAAAACATGCGCGCGGCCCATAAGGAACAACAAAACCTCAAGACCGAGGTCGATCGCGCCCTTGCCAATGGTCAGATCCAACCTTGGTTCCAGCCGCAAATCTGCACGTCGACCGGCAGTATTACGGGTGTTGAGGCTTTGGCGCGCTGGATTCACCCGGAAAAGGGCATCGTGCCACCCGCGCAATTCCTGCGTGTCTTGGAAGAATCAGGTCGGATGGAACGTTTGGGTGAGGTGATCCTCCAACACAGCCTAACCGCCCTGCGCAGTTGGGATCAGGCCGGATTGGATATCCCGCGTGTCAGCGTCAACTTCTCGGATTCTGAACTCCGCGGCACAAATCTGGTGCAAAAGATCCAGTGGGAGCTGGACCGTTTCGGCCTGACGCCGCCTCGGCTGGGCATCGAAGTGCTTGAGACCGTGATTGCTGGCTCGCCAGAGGGCATCGTTGCACGCAACATCGTGGCCTTGGGTGAAATGGGCTGCCATATCGATCTGGATGACTTTGGCACCGGCCATGCCTCGATCACCGCACTGCGTAAATTCAAAGTACACCGTTTGAAAATCGACCGCAGCTTTGTCACCCGTGTGGATCGTGACGAAGATCAGCACCGTATGCTGGCTGCCGTTCTTGGCATGGCAGATCGCTTGGGGTTGGAAACCTTGGCCGAAGGTGTCGAAAGCGTCGGCGAACATGCCCTGCTGTCGCAACTGGGCTGTGACCACGTTCAGGGCTTTGGCATTGCCCGCCCAATGCCCGCCGACCAACTGATCGATTGGGCACGCGACCATGCCGACCGGATCGCTGGCGCACAACGTCTGGGCCGAGGTGCCACCTGAAACCGGGACCAAATTCAGAAAAATCCTGCCAAGCTTGATCAACTTTGCGCCTGAACGCCTCAGATCAGGCGAATCCCCTTGACCTTTGGGCCATGTGACGCTTGAACCCTCCGGTGAACTTGAACGGATAATACGGCGGGCCCTATGGACGAGCAAAACAAGAACCTGTTTCTTGCAACAGCACTCAGCTTTGTGGTGATCTTGGTTTGGTTCGTCCTGTTTCCACCGCCCGAACAACCACCCGAAGATCCAAATGCCCCCGTAGCTGTCGAAGGGCAACCGCCCGTCGCAACGGGTGACGTCGCCGCGGCCCCAACTGCCGCTCCGGGCACAGCCCCAGCGCAACCAGATGCCGAGGCCGAGACCAAGGACGCCCCGCGCGTGGCGCTGAGCACCGACCGCCTGGAAGGGTCTATTTCTCTTGTCGGCGGTCGCATTGATGATCTGCGTTTGAAAGATTATCGCGTCACGATCGAAGAAGCCTCCGAAATCGTTCAATTCCTGAGCCCGGTTGGTTCGGAAAACCCCTATTACGCGCTTTATGGCTGGGCACCGGGGGCCGGGTTGCAGTTTGACGACGTGCCCGGTGCGAATACCGAATGGCGTGTTGAGACCGGCGAAACTCTTGGCCTGAACGCGCCGGTTATCCTGCGCTGGGACAGCCCCACCGGCCTGATCTTCCGCCGCAGCATCGCGATTGATGAGAACTACATGTTCTCGGTCACACAGAGCGTTGAAAATCCTGGGCAAGACACCGTGTCTTTGGCCCCTTACGGGATCCTCGCCCGCCACGGTGAGCCGCAAGATCTGAAGAACTTCTTCATCCTGCACGAAGGCGCGCTGCAAATGACTGACGGCATCCTTGAGATGACCGATTACAGCGACATGCCGGATCTGGACGTTGATTCTGGCGAACGCGCTCCCGCACTGACCCAACAAGTGACCGAAGGTGGCTGGGTTGGCTTTACCGATCACTATTGGATGTCGGTCCTGATCCCGCAGCAAGGGTCCGGTTTCTCGTCTGTCATCAAATACGAGCCGAGCCGCGATATCTACCAAAGCCGCGCCATGATGCCGACCATCACCCTGGCCGCCGGTCAAACCCAGCAAGTGACAACCCAGCTTTTCGCAGGGGCCAAGGAATGGGAAACCATCCGCGCCTATGAAAAATCAGGCATTGATGGGTTCATCAACTCGATCGACTGGGGCTGGTTCTCTTTCCTGACCAAGCCGATCTTCACAGCCCTGCATTGGCTGAACGCGGCTATCGGCAATATGGGCTGGGCCATCATCGGTTTGACCCTGTTGATCAAGGCGATCCTCTTCCCGCTGGCCTATAAATCTTATGTCTCCATGGCCAAGATGAAGGAGCTGCAGCCTGAGATGGAGAAGATCAAAGAGCGCGCGGGCGATGACCGTGAAAAGCTGCAAAAAGAGATGATGGCGCTCTACAAAAAGGAAAAGGTCAATCCGGCCTCTGGCTGTTTGCCGATCCTGCTGCAGATCCCGATCTTTTTCTCGCTCTACAAGGTGATCTTTGTCACGCTGGAACTGCGCCACGCGGCATGGCTGGGCCCGTTCAACGACCTGTCGGCCCCCGACCCGACCTCGATCTTCAACCTCTTTGGCATCTTCCCTTGGGCGGGTCCCGAAGCTGGTTCGATCCTTGCGCTGGTCTTTATCGGCATCCTGCCTTTGCTCTTGGGTATCTCCATGTGGCTGCAGCAAAAGCTGAATCCGGCGCCCACCGATCCAACTCAGCAGATGATCTTTGCCTGGATGCCATGGGTGTTCATGTTCATGCTGGGTGGCTTTGCCTCGGGTCTGGTGGTGTACTGGATCGCCAACAACACCATCACCTTTACGCAGCAATATTTGATCATGCGCAGCCAGGGCTTTAAGCCTGACATTCTGGGCAATATCAAAGCCAGCTTTAAAAAGGCGGAGAAACCGGAGGCCAAATGACCGGTGAGTTGAAAGAAATCTGGCGCTTTCCCATCAAGGCCCATGGCCGGGAAGCGTTGACCAAGGTGAGCCTGACCGCTGGTCAGGCTCTTCCTTATGATAGGCAATGGGCTGTGGCGCATGAGGCGTCAAAAGCGGATGGCAGCAAATGGGTGCCTTGTTCGCAGTTTTCCCGTGCGGCCAAGGCTCCGGGCTTGCAAGCGATTTCTGCCAAGCTTGACGAGGCGAGCGAGCGTATGACGCTGTCGCATCCCGACCTGGCTGATCTCGAGTTTGATCCCAATACCGAAGGTCAGGAGCTGATCGATTGGGCCGGGCACTTTGTGCCTGAAAATCGCCCTCAATCGGTAGCCGTGATCCGTTCTGCGACCGTTGCATTTACCGATAGCCACTTCCCTTCGGTCACCATTGGCAACATGTCGTCACACCGCGCCGTGTCGCAACGCGCCGGGCAGGATCTTTCGATCCATCGCTGGCGCTGTAATCTGTGGCTCGATGGCCTGGCCCCCTGGGAAGAATTCGATTGGATCGGCAAAGAGATCCAGATTGGTGACGCCGTATTCCATGTCGAAGAGCCCACCACCCGTTGCCTGGCCACCCATGCCAACCCCGAAACCGGCAAACGTGACGTTGACGTTCTGGCAACGCTTGATCATTGGGGGCATCAGGATTTTACCGTCATGACCAAAGTGGTCCGGGGCGGAGACATTCAACCCGGAGACAAGGTCGAGGTGCTGTGATGGATCAACTGCCTTTCCCCTTGGTCGATGAGCCCGAAGACGCGGAACGCGAAGCGGCGCGCAAGCTTTTTGCGGGCGAAGTCGATTTTCTCAAAGGCGTTGTCGCCATGGACGGGTTGCCGCCGGATGACCGGGCCGAGGTGTGCTTTGCCGGTCGATCCAATGTCGGTAAATCCAGCCTGATCAACGCCTTGACCGGTCGCAAGGGGCTGGCGCGCGCATCCAATACGCCGGGGCGCACGCAGGAAATCAACTATTTCACTCTGGCAGCCGACCATTACCTTGTCGATTTGCCCGGCTATGGCTTTGCCAATGCGCCGGTCGCGGTTGTCGAGAAATGGCAGCGATTGCTCAAGAACTATCTGGCGGGCCGCGCCTCTTTGCGCCGCGCCTTTGTGTTGATCGATTTCCGCCATGGGGTGAAAAAGGTCGATGAAGAAATCATGACCTTGCTCGACCGCTCTGCGGTGACATTCCAAGTTGTGCTGACCAAAGCCGATAAGGTCAAAGCCAAGGATCATGACAAGGTATTGGCGCAGGTGCGCAGTGTTCTCGCGAAACACCCGGCGGCCTATCCCGAAATGGTTTTGACCAGCAGCGAAAAGGGTGAGGGTATCGCAACCCTGCGCACCATTATCGCTGGATTGAAGTAACGCCAGGTAATAGGGGCTCTGCCCCGACCCGAGCAAGCTCGGGACTCCCCGGGATATTTGGGGCCCAAAGAAACCCAAGGGCGCGCTTTTTGTTTTGACGGGCAAAATGAGCTGTTCAATCTGGTAATCTGCGCAAAAACGCGGCAAAACCCAAAGACCTTAACGCTTTGGGGCCCGCAAATGAGAAAGCAGAACATGACACGTGACTGGATCGCCACCGCCCGCACCCTTTCGGAAGCCTTGCCCTATTTGCAGCGCTATACCGGGGCGATTGTGGTCGTGAAATTCGGTGGCAATGCCATGGGTGACGACGACGCCATGGCGCAATTTGCCCGTGACGTTGTTTTGATGCGCCAGGTCGGTGTGAATCCGGTGGTGGTGCATGGCGGCGGCCCAATGATCAATGATCTGCTTGGGCGGCTCGATATTCAGTCACATTTTGTGCGCGGCAAACGCGTGACCGACGAGGCCGTGGTCGAAGTCGTCGAGATGGTTCTGACTGGACGGGTGAACAAACGCATCGTTCAGGCCATCATGGGCGAAGGCGGGCGGGCTGTGGGCCTGTCCGGCAAAGATGATAACCTGATGGTGTGCGAGGCGGATGATCCGGAACTGGGCTTTGTCGGCAAACCGGTCGAGATGAATGTGCAGGCCCTGCATGACCTGTTTGCCGCCGGGATTATCCCGGTGGTGGCCCCGGTCGGTACCGGTCGGGACGGTCAGGACACCTATAACGTCAATGGCGACACGGCTGCCGGTGCGATTGCCGGAGCGTTGAAAGCTGATCGTCTATTACTTTTGACCGATGTGGCGGGCGTCAAGAATGCCGCCGGCGACGTGGTGACCGAGATGACACCCGAAGATGTCAAGCGCATGACCGCCGAAGGCGTTATCGCCGGTGGCATGATCCCCAAAACCGAAACCGCGCTCAAGGCCATCGACGAAGGTGTGCGCGGCGTGGTCATTATTGATGGCCGGGTTGAGAATGCCT
Source organism: Tropicibacter sp. R15_0 (assembly GCA_017744045.1). Classification (GTDB taxonomy): domain Bacteria; phylum Pseudomonadota; class Alphaproteobacteria; order Rhodobacterales; family Rhodobacteraceae; genus Pelagimonas. Next base: position 352,081 of record JAGHRD010000004.1, read on the forward strand.
GCCTGCTTGAGCTGTTCACCGAACACGGGTCAGGCTCGATGATCCGTCCCGCAGACCTGCCACCGCTTCCTGAGTGATCACCACCGGTGCGATAACCTCCCAAGCCAGCGAACATGGTCTGGCGCTGCGCGGTGTCGTGGCCCCGGAGCCAGATCTAACCGTGCCTGATTGGGCGCAAAGCGTTCTGCTTTTTGGCCCGGAGGAACCGGCATTTTGGGGGATTTTCAGCGCCTCCCCCGAATATTCAGATGGGCAGGCGGACCCGCTGGATCGTTGGTCGGATCGCATTGCGGACTCATTGGCCAGGGATTGGGGCGGGGGTGTCTTGTTGCCCTCTGACGGGCCGCCCTACCCGCCCTTTTTGAAATGGGCGGTGCAATCCAAACACGCCTGGTTTTCGCCGGTTGGCCCCTTGGTTCACGCCGAGGCTGGGCTGTTCATCAGCTACCGTTTTGCCATTGCCCTGCCTCAACATCTAGAAGCCCCAGCTCCTACGGCCAAACCCTGTGACAGCTGTGCCGCCCCTTGCACCACGAGCTGCCCGGTCGGGGCGCTTGGCCCGGATCAAATCTATGATACCGCAAGCTGCAAAAGCTATATCGCCAGCCCAGAGGGCGCGGACTGCCTGCAAAACGGGTGTCTGGTGCGGCGCGCCTGCCCGGTTGCGACAAATTTCCTCCGATTACCGGAACAGTCTGCTTTCCACATGGCTGCGTTTCTGAAAAACTGACGTTATGAAACGTCTAATTTTGATGCGCCACGCCAAATCTGATTGGTCTCTGGGCGAAGATGACCATGATCGCCCTTTGAACAAGCGCGGCTTTACCTCGGCCCATGCTTTGGGGGAGTGGTTGAAATCAAAGGGCTATCTCCCGGATGAGATCCTGTGTTCCAGCGCCAAGCGTACGCGTCAGACCCTGGAAGCACTGGAGGTTAACGCCGACACTTCATTCGACCAAAAGCTTTACCTGGCTGATCCCGGTGTCTTGCTGGATCAGCTCTGCAATGCGCAAGGCGATGTCGTGCTGATGCTTGCCCACAACCCCGGCATTGCCATGCTGGCGCAGGGGCTGGTCTCGCAGGCATTGCCACATCCGCGCTTTCAGGATTATCCGACAGGTGCGACACTGGTGGTTGATTTCAAATCCGACACTTGGGCCGAGATCCAACCCGGCCTGGGCCGGGTTGTTGATTTTGTTATCCCACGAGAATTGGTCGAATAGTCTTAGCGAAAGGGCGGAGCGTAGAGCAGGCCGCCATCTGTCCACTGTGCGTTCAACCCACGTGACAGACCAATCGGGGTGTTCTCCCCGATATTCCTTTCAAATAATTCACCATAATTGCCCACCGCGCGAATCGCGTTCACCGCCCAATCCGGGGACAAGCCCAGCATTTCGCCCAAAATGCCTTCGGTGCCCAACAACCGGTTGATTTCCGGGTTGTTCGTGCCTTCTAGCAATTCGTCGATATTGGCCGAAGTCACGCCCAGCTCTTCGGCAGCGATCAGGGCGTTTAGCGTCCAGCGCACCACGTCACCCCATTCATTGTCGTCATGGCGCACGGCGGGGCCCAATGGTTCCTTCGAGATGATCTCGGGCAGCAATACATGGTCGCCCGGTGTCTCGAATGTCGCGCGAATGGCGGCCAAGCCCGAGGCGTCGGTGCTGTAAACGTCACAGGCCCCTTCAAGGTAAAGCGCCTGCGCCTCGGCGGTGGATTCGATCGGAATCTCTTCGTATTCGATATTATTGCGCTCAAAGAACTCAGCCAGGTTCGGCCCGGTGGTCGTGTCAGTCTGAACGCAGACGGATTTTTCATTCAGCTCGGTGGCCGAGGAAATCCCGGAGGCTTTGGGCACCATGAATCCTTGGCCGTCATAGTAATTGATACCCACAAATTCGAGTTTCAGGTCCACATCGGCGGACATGCTCCAGGTTGTGTTCCGCGCGAGCATATCAATTTCGCCGGACAATAGTGCCGTGAACCGGGTTTTATTGGTGGTGGGGACAAATTCAACCGCAGATGGGTCACCCAAGACCGCAGCAGCAACCGCGCGACAGAGGCCAACATCAAAGCCATGCCATTCGCCATTTGCATCCTCGGATGCGAATCCGACCAAACCGGAATTGACCCCACATCTCAGCACACCTTGTGCTTTGACGTCGTCCAATGTGCCTGCCTCTGCGGCTCCTGCGACACTTGCCAGTGCGGCTAGGAGTATGAAATTCCGCATTTTTCCCTCTTCTCAGGTTATGCCTCGAACCATCGAGCTGCCCTTATACGCGGGCGTTTTTCACCAAAATCGGGCTGTCCCTTCCCTGCTGCTGCAAGTTTGGGCGATTTAGCGCTTCTGCGTCAAGGAAAGAAGGCGCTCAAAACCCTGTTTTGATTGTATCTATACTCTTGAGCGCTGTCCGAGACCACGTTGTTTATTGCGTTGCCAGTTTAAAAAACTCTGCGGCAAAGACCAATTCGCCCTTTTTGCGATTGGCCAGCTCTGTCGCCTCTTCATCCTCGCCCCATTGCTCCTCTTGCCAGGCTTCGTCGAGGCGCGACAAATCCCACAAATCTTCCGGGCTGGCATAAGCCTCGGTTGCGGCCAGCCCAAGCACAAGTGAGCCGGTCAGAGACACGAGATCGTGGAAGGCCGCCAATTGAAATGGCGTGAATTGATGCACCCTTGCCGTCAATTTGGCCAATGCTTCGGGCTCTTGGGGCGTGTGCATGATCCCCGAGCGCGGCTCAAGCCGTGCGCCATAGGTCTCCGCAGCCCAATCCAGCAGGGGATCCCAGCGCTCTTTTTGGCGCTCAATCAATTGCTCAGGATGGCTGGCGCGATAACATAGCAGGTCCGCGTCGCCATAGGCAGCCAGCATGTCGGCCACTTCGTCGAATTGCAGCGTCACCTTGTCCAGGGCGGAATTGGCCATGCGGGTATAGGGCATGACCGCCGGATCAACCTTTTCCTCCTGCGCATCCCATTCCTGGGCAATCGCATCGGCCAGCTCCCGGCTTGGCACAACCAAAGGGGTCTTGGCAGGCGTTTTCACCCCGCGCCCATCCAGCAACACCGCAAACCCGTTTTCTGTTTCCGCGGCTTCGGCCTTTTTCCAAAACCGTTTTGGGGCCCATTCGCTCATGTAAACTCTCCCAAAATCTCATAGATTGCCTGTTCCAGCCCGGTGGCATCCTTGGCCAACAGGTTGGAACCCGACAGTTTTTCCTGGCTGTGATAGCCCCAAGCAACACCGATGGATTGCATCCCGGCGGCTTGAGCCATCTCAATGTCATAGGTGGTATCACCGATCATCACTGCATCTTTGGCCTCAACGCCGCTTTCACGTAGGGCCGTCAGCAGCATCGACGGATGTGGTTTTGACGGGTGATCATCCGCGACTTGCGTGGTTACAAATCGCACCGGCAGTCCCAACCCGTCCAGCAAAGCATCCAAACCCCGGCGCGACTTGCCGGTTGCGATCCCCAAGAGCAGGTTATCATGCGCACCGAGCCGGGTCAGCAAATCGCCAATCCCGGGATAAAGCGGCGCATGCCCGGTCTTGCGGCGCAGGTCGGCATAGGCGTCTTTGTAGGTTTCGACCATCCGCTCGCGTTGTGCATCCGTGGCGTCCGGCACCAAGCGGGCCATCGCCAAAGGTAGGGACAGACCAACAATCGACAGGATCTGCGGACGCGTCGGCACATCCAGCCCAACCACGCCAAAGGCCGCCTCCATCGAGGTCAGGATATCACCCTGACTGTCGACCAAGGTCCCGTCGACGTCAAAAACCGCCAGCTTCAGCACCGATCACAGCCCCTCGAACGGGTCATCATCGGCAAAGCTTTCTTCCCAACCCAGCGTGTCCCAGCTATGGGCCATATGGTCCGGCAGGGGTGCTTTGACCGTGACCTCTTTGCCGGTGATCGGGTGCTTAAAGCTCATGGAGCGGGCATGCAGATGCAGTTTCTTGCTGATCACCCCGCCCAGTTGCGCGCCCCAGCCATCGCCCAGGTTTTCCTGCCCGGAGCCACCATATTTACCATCGCCAATAATCGGATGCCCGATCTCGGCCATATGGGCGCGCAACTGGTGGGTACGGCCGGTGATCGGCTCCATCGCGACCCAAGCCGCGCGCGAGGCGACGCGGTAGAGCGTGGCATAAAGCGTGTGGGCACGTTTCGCGCCCGGCGTGCTGTCCATATCGCGCGGATGCACGGCGATCATCTTTTCGCCCTCACCATGCGGGCCATGCCCCGGTGCCTTGGCCAACCCATAGCGGATTTCACCGAGGTAAGGCGTTGGCACACCGGCCACCAAAGCCCAATAGATCTTGCGCGTTTCCTTGTGGCGGATCGCGTCGGTCAAAGCCTTGGCCATCTCGCGCGACCGCGCCAACAGCAAAACTCCCGACGTGTCCTTGTCGAGGCGATGCACCAGACGCGGCTTGTCTTCGAGGCCAAATTTCAACGCTTCGGCCAGCCCGTCCACATGGCGGGTCTGCTTGCTGCCGCCTTGGGTCGGAAGGCCGGGCGGTTTGTTCAGCGCGATGATGTGATCGTCTTTCCAGAGCACGCAGCTTTGGATCAGCTCGGCATCCTTATCTGAAACACGCGGCTTGGGCGCGGCCACAACTTGGCCCGGATCGGGCAGTGGCGGAATGCGCACCTGTTGACCAACTTCCAGCCGGGTCGAGGCCTTGACCCGACCACCGTCAACCCGCAGCTCGCCCTTGCGGCACATCTTTTCGATGCGCCCTTGCGACACATGCGGGAACAGGCGTTTCAGCCAGCGATCAAGCCGTTGATCTCCGTCACCCGGAGCAACAGGAAGGGTTTGGACTCGGCTCATGTGGCAAAGCTCCGCGCGATAAGCAGGCCGGCGAACAGCGCTGCGATGGAAAACAGGACAGAGGCCAGCACATAAAGCATGGCAAGCCCGGCGTCACCCCGTTCATACAATGTGACCGCATCCAGCGAAAACGCCGAAAACGTGGTGAACCCGCCAAGGAACCCAGTCATCAGCAGCGGGGCAAAGCGCTGCCCGGACAGATGCGCCAGCACCACGACCAACACCCCCATGGCAAAGCTGCCCAGGATGTTGACGATCAACGTGCCCCAAGGAAAACCCGGCCCGATCAGGCGCATCGCGGCCAGTCCGGTCAAATAGCGCAAAACAGCGCCACTCGCGCCGCCAAGCGCCACTTGTGTCAGGGTGAAAAACATGCGGGTCTGTCGCGCGCGCAGGCGGCAGAGTCAAGGCTTGTTAGGGGTTGAGACGTTGCGGACGATCGTACGCAGGCCGGAAAGAAAGCGGTCTACGCGGGTTTTCAGATCCACCTCATCCAGCGCCAGCAGCGCCTCTTTGGATCGAGGCTCTGTGGGGTGCAGTTCCAGCATCAACCGCTCGCGCTCTGCCAGTAGGTGATCCGGCAAGGGCAGCGCCTGTGTCAGCGACAGCAGCTCATAAAGCCGGTGTACCTCGCGCAGCTTGCGAAACAGCTCGATCATCTCTGGAATAATCGCCGGGGTGTCGCGCCAATCCTGATCGGCAAAGTAATCCTGGCTCACACGCTGCCCCGCCCCAAGGCAATCAAAGCGTAGGCATCCGGCAAACCCGGCCTCCTCCCGCTGCCCATAGATCTTGCAGCCAAATCCGGCATCCAAATGCGGGCATCCCTGCCCGGCAGGTTTGTCGATGGCGAAATCCGAGCCCTTTTCAAAGGCAAACACCATGCAACACAGGCCCGCGCAATTGGCGCAATCTGATTGCAGGTTCAACGGGCTCACGTGGTCCCGTCCCGCTTGGCGCGCAGCTTGGCGAAATAGGCCACGCGTTTCGACAATTCACGCTCAAACCCGCGCTCAACCGGCGAGTAGTACGTGTCCCTGCCCATTTCATCGGGGAAATAGTTCTGGCCGGAAAACCCGTCCTCGGCATCGTGATCATAGGCATAGCCCGCGCCATAGCCCTGATCCTTCATCAGCCGGGTTGGCGCGTTCAGGATATGTTTCGGCGGCATGAGCGATCCGGTCTTTTTCGCCGCCGCCCGCGCGCCTTTATAGGCGACATAGACCCCATTGGATTTTGGCGCGAGTGCGAGATAGACAAGCGCCTGCGCCAGGGCCAGTTCTCCCTCGGGCGAGCCAAGCCGTTCATAGGTTTCCCAGCTTTGCAGACAAACCGCCTGCGCTTGCGGGTCCGCCAGACCAATGTCTTCCACCGCCATCCGGGTGATGCGGCGGGCCAGAAACCGCGGATCTTCCCCCGCCTCAAGCATACGTGCAAACCAATAGAGCGAGGCATCCGGATCTGATCCACGCACGGATTTATGCAGGGCGGAAATCAGGTTGTAATGGCCATCCCCGCTTTTGTCATACTGCGCGGCGCGTTTCATCAGCCGGTTGGTCAGCGCGTCCGTGTCCAGCGGCGTATCCACCTTCCAGGACATGACCTGTTCCACGAGGTTAAGCAGCGCGCGCCCGTCCCCATCCGCCATGTCCAACAGGGCCCGGCGTGCGTCTGGCTCAAGTGGCAATTCGCGCGCCAACTCGCTCTCGGCGCGCTGAGCCAAAAGCTCCAGATCCTCCTGCCCCAAACGCTCCAGCACCAGCACCTGAGACCGGCTCAGCAAAGCGGCATTCAGCTCAAAGGATGGATTTTCGGTCGTGGCACCAACCAAAAGGATCGTGCCGTCCTCCATATGCGGAAGAAACCCGTCTTGCTGGGCTTTGTTGAAACGATGGATCTCATCCACAAACAACAATGTGCCCTGCCCGGTCTTGCGCCGCAGCTTGGCCGCGTCAAAGACTTTGCGCAATTCGGGGACACCGGTGAAAATCGCGCTGATCTGCACAAAATGCAGATCGGTGGCATCGGCCAGCAACCGGGCAATTGTTGTCTTGCCCACGCCCGGCGGTCCCCAAAAGATGATTGATCCCAGTGTGCCTGCCTCAAGCATCACGCCCAAAGGGGCCTCGGCCCCCAAAACCTGCCTTTGCCCGATCACTTCATCCAATGACTGCGGGCGCAATCGATCCGCCAACGGCCGCGGGGCCGTGTCGGGAACAGTGTCGGAGGTGTCAAAAAGGTCGGCCAAAATCAGATCCGGAAATTGAGTCTCACCCGACGGTTACCACGCAAAAGATCGATGCGCACGCGCCGACCGGCTTTTTGCAACAGCCGCGCGACATCAGACGGTGCCGTCACCTCGCGCCCATTGACGCCAAGCAGAATGTCACCGCGCTTGATCCCGATCTGCGCGCCATTGCGGCCCGGTGTCAGAACGATGATCCCCTGAATGCCAGTCGGCAAGCCAAGCTCGGCCTGCACCGCCGGGTTGACCCGGGCCAATGTCAGCCCCTCAAGAACATCGCGACGCCCGAGCGTGACTTGATCGCGAGGCGGGCTGTCGGGCGCGGTGATCATGGTGACATCCACGTCCTGCGCTTGCCCTTGCGAAACATAGGTGACGCGCACCGTCTCGCCGATCCCGCGCACCGACATGCGAAACAGCATCTCAGCCGGGGTGTTCACCGGCAACCCATCCACATCCTGCACCACATCGCCAACCTGCAATCCAGCTTGGGCAAAGGGGCTTTGGGGATGCAATTCGGCGATCAAAACGCCACCGGGCAGGCCAAGGCCCAGACTATCAGACAGATCCGCATCAACCGGCTGCCCGGTCATACCCGCCCAAGGCCGTTGGAATTGGGCAAAGCCCTGGCGCGCTTGATCAACAAAAGTCGCCACTAAGGCGGAAGGAATGGCAAAGCCGATACCGTTGGACCCGCCCGAGCGCGTCAGGATCGAGGTGTTCACCCCGATCAAATGCCCATTCACGTCAATCAGCGCCCCACCCGAGTTGCCCGGATTGATCGGCGCATCAGTCTGGATGAAATAGCCGCGCGCATTGCCTGTTGCCGTGCCAGAACGCGCCAGGCCCGACACGATCCCAGACGACACCGTCTGCCCAACGCCAAACGGGTTACCAATGGCCAAGACCAGTTCGCCCACCTCGACCGTATCGCTGTCACGCAAGTTGAGATGCGGCATGTCTTCGGCGTCGCGCAGTTTCAGAATGGCCAGGTCCGCCTCTTCATCACCCAGCATCACATCGGCCACATATTCGCGACGATCATTCAGCACGACGCGAATATCGGTCGCCATGCCGACAACGTGATAGTTCGACACAACAATCCCGTCCTCAGACAAGATCACTCCAGACCCCAACGAGTTCTGCACGCGTGGCCGCGCCTGGAAATCCCGGAACAGATTGTTAAAGAAAGGATCATCCGCAAAGGGGCTGCGCTGCTGCACCACCCGGCGGGCATAGATGTTGACGACGGCTGGCGTCGCCTCTTTGACCAGCGGCGCGAAGCCCAGACTGATTTCAGCCTGCGAGGTTGGAACACGGGTTTCGGCCCAAAGCGGCGCGCCCAAAAGGCACAGGATCAGGCTCAAGCGCAGTATCATGGCATCCCTTTCTTACGATGTTTCTTTGATATGCGATTGCCCTGCCATGAATGCAAGCTGTGAGGATTGCGACCTCAACATGCCTGCATCTGCCCGAGAGAAGCCATCACTTTTCTTTTCGTTTCAGGAACTTAAGCGCAGACCAATCCGCATCAACAGCGCAGACTTTGGTATCCACCCAGCCCAGAGGCAGCACAATTTCGCGCAAGTTATCCTCGGTCAGGCCAGTAAAAAGCTTGGAACTTTTCTTGGGCCAAGACAGCCAGAGCATACCTTTTGGGGCAAGCGCAGCAATATCGGCACGGATTGTGGAAGATTGAAGGTCATTCACGTGCAAAAACCGATGAACCGCTTGAAAGGGGCACGGCGCGTCTTGCCCCAAGAACGCAACCCCCTCTGCCCCAATGAGCAAAGCGTCATAGTGATCCGGAGCATCAACCAGTTGCACACGGAACCCCGGTTTGAACCCGAGTTTCTGGAAGAGCGGCCGACCTGAATATCCTGCTTGTGACATGCTAAAAGACTAGTCGCAAAATATATCGCAGGCCAGTTCAAAGACAGGCCCGCGACAGGGGGTGGGAAAGGGCTGGGAGTGAAGCTTAACCCCTCCCCAAAAGGACAAACTATCCCGCCTTGCGGGTCAGCGCACCCCGGCGTTGGCGCACATTATCCGACAGTTCGCGCAGGCAATCCTGCGTCGTCGCCCAGTCAATGCAGCCATCGGTAATGGACTGCCCATAAACCAACGGCCCCTCGCCACCGAGCTTCTGCGCCCCGGCCACCAGGTTGCTTTCCACCATCACACCCATGATGCGGTGATCCCCGCGGGCAATCTGACCACCGACATTGGCCAGAACCTCGGGTTGGCGCTCGGGCAGTTTGCCACTATTGGCATGGCTCGCATCGATCATGACCTGTGGGCGGATGCCGTCCTTTTCCGCCGTGTAGCAGAAGGTATCGACCGACGCCTCGTCGTAATTGGTGCCCTCGCCTCCGCGCAGAATCACATGGCAATCCGGGTTGCCGCTGGTGCCGACAATTGCAGCCTGTCCGCCCTCGCTGAGACCCATGAAATGATGTGGCTGGGCCGAGGACCGCACTGCATCAATGGCGATCTGAATATTGCCGCGCGTGCCATTCTTGAACCCAACCGGGCAGCTCAGCCCCGAAGCCATCTCGCGGTGGATCTGGCTTTCAGTGGTGCGCGCGCCAATCGCTGCCCAGCTCACCAGATCAGCGACGTATTGCGGCACGGCAGTGTCGAGGAATTCGGTCCCCACAGGCAGACCCATCTCATTGATTTCCAGCAGCAATTCCCGCGCCGCCAGCAATCCGTCATTAATGGCAAAGGACCCATCGAGGAAGGGATCATTGATCAACCCCTTCCAGCCACCAATGGTGCGGGGCTTTTCGAAATAGACCCGCATCACGATTTCCAGCGTATCGGCGCATTCCACCCGCAAAGCCTGCAATTTACGCGCGTAGTCCAGCGCCGCCTCAGTGTCGTGGATCGAACAGGGGCCGGTCACCGCAATCATACGATCATCTTCGCCCTTGAGAATGCGCTGAATCGCGTTGCGCCCGCCTTCAACGGTCAAAGAGGCCGCCTCGCTGATGGGCAATTGCGCGCGCAGCTCGGCCGGGGTGGTCAATTCTTGCATCTTGGCGACGCGAAGGTTCTGGGTTTTGATAGGCATGGGTCTCTTCCTGATGATGAGCCCCCGGTCAACGGACACAAAAAAACCGCCCCGGGGGCGGCTGGTTGGTGTCTCGTTTTTGCGTATTGTCAGAACGCGCAAACCCCATCCGCCGCCTTATGGCACGGTGCATAAAAATACCAAAATGCTGCGTAGGTATGGGTCATGTCGGCGAAGCTAGCGAGCGAATCGCAGACTGTCAAACAGAGAATTTCTGAAATCTGCGCCTGCATGCCACCTTGCTCTGAGGGCGTTGAGCCTTAGATTTCCAACCGAAAGCAAAGGAAATCTGATGTCCCAAGCCCCAAGAACCCGCGCGCTTTACAACGGTGACTGCCCGGTTTGTGATGCCGAGATGTGTCGTTACGAGGCGGTGTCGAAACAGAAAAACCTGCCCATCGCCTTTGACGACCTGAACAAGATCGACCTGCAAGACTGGGGTGTGACCGAGGATCAGGCGACGCGGCTGATGCATGTGCTGCATGATGGCCAGTTGCATGTGGGGTTTGATGCCATGCTGGTCCTGTGGGAACAAATGCCCCGAATGCGCGTTCTCGCGCGCCTCTGCCGCCTGCCGGGCCTGTTTCAGGTCTGCGACTGGATTTATGCCAATATCGTCGCGCGCTGGATCTATAACCGCCATTTGCGGCGCAAGGACAAAGGCTTGGTTGGATAAGAACCGGGCCCTAAGACAGCAAAAAGCCCGCCAATTGGCGGGCTTTCTTAACTCGGAACAGCTTGCGCTTATTCTGCAGCTTCTGCCGCTTCTTCACGGGCTTTGTCAGCCGCGCCTTTGGCGTCCACATCGCGGTCAACCAGTTCGATGATCGCCATTGGGGCCATGTCACCGTAACGGAAGCCAGCCTTCAGAACGCGGCAATAGCCACCCTGACGCTCGGCGTAACGTGGGCCCAGAACTTCAAACAGCTTGGCCACGTCTTTGTCTTCGTTCAGCTGCGCTGCGGCCTGACGGCGCGCATGCATATCGCCACGCTTGCCCAGAGTGATCAGCTTGTCGATCACGCGCTTCAGCTCTTTGGCTTTTGGCAGGGTGGTTTTGATTTGTTCATGTTCGATCAGCGAGCCGGCCATGTTCTTGAACAGCGCTTTGCGGTGCTCGTGTGTCCGGTTCAGGCGGCGGTAACCACGCTTATGACGCATTGTCTTTCTCCATTCATGTGCCCTCTACGGGCTGTTTTGCTTTGTCTGGCTGGCGATGCGTGTCACCAACTCTCCTTGGGGCGGTATGCCCAGAACCGGGCGACGCGCGCGCCGCCCAGATGTAGGGTGGGGTTTTACCCCACCAAACTTAAAAGTTGTCTTCCAGCTTTTTGGCCAGATCTTCGATGTTGTCCGGTGGCCAGTCCTCGACATCCATGCCCAGGTGCAGACCCATGCCAGACAGCACTTCTTTGATCTCGTTCAGCGACTTGCGGCCAAAGTTTGGCGTGCGCAGCATTTCTGCTTCGGTCTTCTGGATCAGATCGCCGATATAAACGATGTTGTCGTTCTTCAGGCAGTTTGCAGACCGCACGGACAGCTCCAGCTCGTCCACTTTCTTCAGCAGAAGCGGGTTGAACTCCAGACCGTCGTCTTCGTCCTGGCGGCCAGCGGCTTCTGGCTCGTCGAAGTTCACGAAGATCGACAGCTGGTCCTGCAGGATACGCGCAGCAAAGGCCACCGCATCTTCGGGGCTGATGGACCCATCGGTTTCGACTTTCATGGTCAGCTTGTCATAGTCCAGAACCTGACCTTCACGGGTCGGCTGAACGTCGTAAGCCACCTTTTTAACCGGCGAATAGATCGCATCGATCGGGATCAGACCGATGGGCGCATCTTCCGGCTTGTTCTTGTCGGCCGAGACATAGCCCTTGCCGGTGTTCACGGTGAATTCCATGTACACTTCGGCACCTTCGTCCACGTGACAGATCACGTGATCGCGGTTCAGGATCTCGATACCGGCGCTGTCGGTGATGTCACCGGCAGTCACAACACCCGGACCTTTGGCGTTTACGGACAAACGCTTGGGGCCTTCGACTTCCATACGGATCGACACGCCCTTGAGGTTCAGGATGATGTCGGTGACATCTTCGCGAACACCGTCAACGGACGAGAATTCGTGCAAAACATTGTCGATCTGAACGCTGGTGATGGCCGCGCCCTGCAGGCTCGACATCAACACGCGACGCAGCGCATTGCCCAGTGTCAGACCAAAGCCGCGCTCAAGCGGTTCGGCAACAACAGTGGCTTTGCGTGCAGGATCATTGCCTGGCTTGATTTCAAGCTGGGCGGGCTTGATCAGTTCGGCCCAATTCTTATGGATCATGCAAGTCCCTCCATACCAGCCTGGTCCCCATGTCCAAAAGGTCCAGACGCCCGAGGTTTCAAAACGGCATATTGGGGCCGGGTAAAAACCAGGCCCCAATATAGAATATTCGAATTATACGCGGCGGCGCTTTGGTGGGCGGCAGCCATTGTGCGCGATTGGGGTCACATCACGGATCGAGGTGATGTTGAAGCCAACTGCAGCCAGAGCGCGCAGAGCCGATTCACGACCCGAACCTGGGCCCTGAACTTCGACTTCAAGAGTTTTAACACCGTGTTCCTGCGCTTTTTTGCCGGCATCTTCTGCGGCCAGCTGAGCAGCGTAAGGTGTCGATTTACGCGACCCTTTGAAGCCCATGGTGCCAGCGGAGGACCAGGAAATTGCGTTGCCCTGAACGTCAGAGATCAGGATCTTGGTGTTGTTGAAGGTCGAGTTCACATGCGCAACGCCAGCTGCGATGTTCTTGGAGACCTTTTTCTTGCCTGTACGGCGGGTATCACGTGCCATTGGTCTGTGTCTCCCTTACTTCTTCTTACCAGCGATGGCCTTTGCAGGGCCTTTGCGGGTACGAGCGTTGGTGTGTGTACGCTGACCGCGCACAGGGAGGTTACGACGATGGCGCAGACCGCGATAGCAGCCCAGGTCCATCAGACGCTTGACGTTCATGGTCACTTCGCGGCGCAGGTCACCTTCTACGGTGTAGTTGGCGTCGATGTGCTCACGAATGGCCAGAACTTCTGCATCAGACAGCTCGTTCACACGACGGGTCGCGTCGATGCCTACGGCTTCGATGATGGCAGCAGCGGAGGTGTGGCCGATACCTGTGATATATGTGAGCGCGATAGGCACTCGCTTGTTGGTCGGGATGTTAACGCCGGCAATACGTGCCAAGGTGCATCTTCCTTTTCGTTGCGAGCCCGTAGCACCGGGCCCTTTTTTCACAACATGAGGCCCGAGGCATCTGCCGCCGGGCCGTAGCTGATCAGGTGATCTGCGCAGCGGGAGCGACCCACCTTGCATATGTGATTCTCTGTAAGAGATAGCGGTGCGTATGAGGATTTTACGACCGGGTCAAGCACCTATTCGCACTTTCCAAGCAAACCCAGGTCTCTGAGGCCCCAACCCCTTGTGACAGCAGGGCGGAAACCAACGTTTTCCCATCCAGAAAAAGGGCGACTTGGGCAGGCGTGTAATTCGGAAAGTTCCCCCTTCAACGCGAAACTCAATGAATTGGCATTTGGCTGCTTTAACCGCTCATTTCCAAATCGCATGACTTTTTACGATTGCAGACCTATATATGATTCAATCTAAAAGAGAGGTCCACGTATTAAGTAAGTTGTTTCTGCACCGCCTAGATCAAAGGGTTAATGCCGAATGCTTTTTCAAACGATGTATATTAGCCGATCCATCCATCCGCAGGGCCATTTGTCCGATCTGGAAATCATGGAGATTGCTTCGCAGACCAATCAGGGTATTGGCATTACGGGTGTCTTGTTGCGTGACAAGCAGCGTTTTCTGCAAATTGTCGAAGGCGACAAGGCTCAGATCGAAACCCTGCTGGACAAAATTCAAAACGACCAGCGCCACTATGACGTTCAGGTCTTGTTCAGCCGAAAGCTCACCCAGCGCAATTTTGAAGATTGGGCAATGGCCTATGCCGAAATCGAACCCGGGGTGTTTGACCAGTTCACAGAACTGAAATTCTCCGACCAACTTGTCCTCGAAGACGGGTTATCCAGAATTCGACAGCACCTAACAGCAGCGCAATAAAAAAGCCCGCATAAAGCGGGCCTTTTTCTGTATCTGTCCAAGCGGGCCCTAGGCGTCCAGCTTTTCAGCGATTTGCTTGCGCACGTCTTCCATGGACCGCATGCCCTCAACACGGGCATAAGTGCCTTTGGCATAGTAGTAACCAACCAAGGGCGAGGTCATCTTGAAATAGGCCATCAGACGGGTGCGCAGCGACTCTTCGTTGTCATCTGCACGCACCGGCTGCCCTGCTGCCTTGGCATCCGCCGCACGTTTCAGAATACGACCAACCAAAGCATCTTCGTCGACACGCAATTCGATGACCGCATCCAGGCTCTTGCCCATTTCCTCAAGCAACTCGCCCAAGGCGTCCGCTTGCTTCAATGTGCGCGGGAAACCGTCAAAGATGAAACCCGGAGCATCGGTGTTTTCCAGCTTTTCCCGGATCAGACCAATCACGATCTCATCGGTGACCAGCTCACCGCGATCCATGACTTCAGCCACGCGCTTGCCCATCTCGGTGCCGCTGCTCTTGGCCTCGCGCAGCATGTCACCGGTTGACAGCTGCACCATGCCACGATCTTCGACCAGGTATTGCGCTTGTGTTCCTTTACCCGCGCCTGGCGGCCCCAAAAGAATAATGTTCATCGACGTGCAGGTCCCTTCCGCTTACGGGCCTTACCTTTACCGCGTAGCTGCGATTTTTGGATAAGACCTTCGTATTGATGTGCTAGCAAATGAGACTGCACTTGTTGAATGGTGTCCATTGTCACACTTACGACAATAAGTACCGAAGTTCCGCCAAAGTAGAACGGAATCGCGAATTGGGCACGCAGGATCTCTGGCAGCAGGCAGACGGCTGTCAGATAGAGCGATCCCAGAACCAACAGGCGATTCACCACATATTCCAGGTATTTCGACGTATTCGGCCCTGGCTTGATGCCCGGAACAAAACCACCCTGATTCTTCAGATTGTCCGACACGTCATCCGGTTTGAAGGAAACGTTGAACGTGTAGAAATACGCGAAAAAGATGATCATCGCGGCGAAGAAGGCCAGATACAGCGGCTGACCCGGCCCGAAATAGGCCAGAATCGTCGACATGACCGGCCCGGTATCGTTGCCCGAGAAGGTGCTGATGGTCACCGGCAAGAGCAGCAATGAGCTGGCAAAAATCGCCGGGATAACGCCCGCTGGGTTCACTTTCAGTGGCAGGTGGCTGTTTTGCGCTTCGGTCATTTTCATCCCGACCTGACGGCGCGGATATTGAATGGTGATCTTGCGCAGCGCCCGCTCCATAAAGACCACAAAGGCAATCACAGCCACAACCATCACCATGACACCAACCGTCACAGCCGGGCTGATGGCGCCGGATTGACCAGAAGCAAAGAACTGCGCCAAGGCGGCGGGCACCTCGGCGATGATGCCGACAAAGATGATCAGCGAAATACCGTTGCCGATGCCGCGCGCGGTGATCTGCTCACCCAGCCACATCAGGAACATGGTGCCGCCCACAAGGGTGATCACACAGGCGGCCTGGAAATACAGGCCCGGATTGGTGGCCAGATCGCCGGCCTCAAGGCTTTTGGCAAGGCCATAGGCCTGGAAGGTCGCCAGCAAAACCGTACCGTAGCGGGTGTACTGGTTGATCTTCTTGCGACCCTGTTCACCCTCTTTCTTCAGCTGTTCCAGCGCCGGCACCATGGCCGTCAACAGCTGAACGATGATCGAGGCGGAAATATATGGCATGATGCCAAGGGCAAAGATGCCCATTCGGCCCAAGGCCCCCCCGGTGAACATCGACACAATGCCAGCGATCCCCTGCCCGGCTTCATCGACGAATTCCTGCAAGGCCGCACCATCGATTCCCGGAACGGGAATAAAGGTGCCCAAGCGGTAAACAATCAAAAGACCAAGGGTAAAGAGGATGCGATTGCGCAGGTCGGTTGCTTTGCCCAGTGCCGCCCAGCTTGTATTGGCGGCCATTTGCTCTGCTGCAGATACCATGCGGATCTCTCTGTTAAGCAAACGCCGCCCTGAGCGTCTTCCGGCTCGGGCGGCGTTGGTGGAAAACTAGCAAGTACTTAATGTCTGCCGCGACAAGCGACAACCCATTAAAACTTTATTCGGCTGGGAACTCGGAGGAGTTGCTCGGTTTCGCTTCTGTCGCAACTCGGACAGCTTTTTTCTCTGAAATATCCCAGAATTGAGACAATACTCCTCGCTGTAGCAATGGAATCCTATAGAGAGAGGCGTTCCGACCACGTTGGTAAAGGAGAATTTCGTTGTGCATTTTAAGACCCAGCCACCACTTTTCTGCAGGCTCATCTTGCTCGATTTCAGACCGAAGACGCTGAAGGTCTTTCAACTCTTCCGCGGTTGCCACTCTAGAAACTCGCCGCTCAACTTCAGAATGTCTGGCGGCAAGTTCAGCATGACGTCTCGCAAGCACAGAAGGTTGTACTACAAGAGTAGCCGCCTGCACAGCAGCTACGAATCCTGCCAAATACAACCCCTCTGAACTATTCGGCGAAACTATAGATACCACTGCCGCACTACTGGCCAGCAGCGAAACAAAGTTTGACCAACGGCTCAAGCCTTCAAAGAAACGTGTTCTACTTTTGTGATACTTGATTGACAAGAGAGCAAGAAACTCCTCATCTTCCAAGCTTGTTTGAATGCTATCCGTCATTGGCCATCCTTCGTATTTATTGCTGCTCTCCCTCGATTCTACCATATCTTGTAGCAAGTAATAGACTTGCTTCTGATTCGCACCCGGTTTAGACTTTCTTGGTCTCTTCGCCTTGAGGCTTTCTTAGAGGTTCCGGGGCGATGATCTTAACCTGTCCTCCACAAGATTCAACCATAGAAATTGCGGCTTTAGAAGCACCGTAAACCTCAATGGTTATTTTGGTACTAAGTGCGCCCTTTGCAAGTAGGCGGATGCCATCCAGTTTACGACGCACAAGTCCAGAGGCAACTAGTGCATCCTCAGTGATGTTACTTGCTTCCAGCTTGCCTGCGTCAACGAATTTCTGGATCAGGCCCAGGTTGACAACGGCATATGCCTTGCGGTTTGGCTTGTTAAAGCCACGCTTAGGCAGACGCTGGTACAAAGGCATCTGGCCGCCTTCGTAGCCATTGATGGCCACACCCGAACGCGATTTCTGACCTTTGATACCACGGCCACCCGTCTTACCTTTGCCGGAACCCGGGCCACGGCCAATGCGTTTCTTACGCTGGGTTGCGCCTTCGTTGTCGCGCAGTTCATGCAATTTCATGTCGCTTCTCCTTAGCCGGAACCTTCCCCGAAGCGATCTTGGGAAGAACACGGCGTTTCTTGATTGTTGTTCGTGCCTATGCAGCACTGATTCTGTGCGGCCTCAGGCCACCGGGCGCGTATAAACGCCAGATGCCGCCCGCGCAAGTCTTACATGGTAAGCCCGGCGCCAGACGGCATCTGTTTTGCTAGCCATTTGGCTTAGCGATTCTGCTCGGCATTCAAATACTCGGTCCAAGACGGGCACGGGCCCTTGGTCCAGGTTGCGCGGATGGACGCAAAAAAGGCCCGGATGCGTGTCATGGTCGTCTTCCTATTTCTAAAGGCTCTGGGTCAGAGCTTGGCCGCTGCATCTGCAGCAATATAGTGGAAATCTGCGCGGCTCAGGCCCAGGTCAGCGAGTTCGCGGTCGTTCAGAGCGGACAGCTCGTTGAACACACGGTTATAAACGGCGCGGCGCTGCAGCATGTCCTGAACAGAAGCGATCAGAGTGCGAACAGCGGCGAATGGTGCAAAAGTTGCGGGGGCTTGGGCGATATGTGCCATTGTATTGGGTCCTTTCGAGGGGCTCGGGCGTATTCCCAGAGCACTGGTTTCAATCTCATTTCCTCTCCCACCCCTGATATAAAAGAAGTGTCGCGCGCTAACAATTTCAGAAAAGTTGACCCCGCCATGCATTTTCTGCAACGCAGAAAATTTGAGGCAACGTTGAGTTCAGCGTCTATGGTTGAAAATGATCGAAACCTTCGAATAGCTGCAAGTTTTGGGATCCTTTCCTCGCAGCTTAAAGCAGGTGCTGGATCTGGACACGGTTTCGCCATTAAGCGTGCAAGTCGTCACGAACGGCCGTTGATCACTGGCAAAGGTCGGAACGATTAAATCAGCAGGCGCTGTAAACTCGGTTTTAAAGAAGGGGGACTCAACAACACAATTCACCCCGATGCGGTCATCCAACCAAGGGTTCCGCCCCTTCGACACATTTTCAAAGGTATTCACGCGAATCTTGCTCGTATGAATGATCTCGGCAGCTTTACCTTTTGCGGTCAGTGACATCGAAACCGGCGGTTGAGACGGAGAAGCAGGGATTTTACAGCCCAAAAGAAGGGCAGCCAGCAAAAAGACAGAAGAACGAGCAGTCATAAAAATCCTCACAAAAAACCTATGCGTAGAGCTTTGCGCAGATGCTTATATCTCACCTAGAACCGTTGAAAAGCCGGTGTTAGATCAACCGATCCTGTACACCCGTCGCAATCGGAGACAGCTCCCCGCGCGCCATGGGCGCAACCAGAACAAACAGCCATTCGCCGTCCTGCCAGCGCACCACCGTCTCATCCTGCTCGGTATCATAGAGTTGCACTGACTGGCCGGCCTCGTCCAGTTTGGTCATGAACAAAGTCATGCGCTGGCCTTGTGCGTTTTCATACATATATTGCGCCGCCGCACGATCCTGAAAGGGCAGCATCCGGCCACCAACAAAGACCATGCCGTGATCGGTCAATTGCGGAACCGTCATTTCGCGGCCCATACGTTTGCTCAGCCAGGTTTGCAGATGTTCGGTTTCACTGGCCGCGACCTCAACCGCATGGCGATTCTCAGCGGTGAACATGCGATGCGCGGCCCAGGCGTCAAACACGGCTTGCTGCTCCAATGCGTTTGCTTGATTGCGCCATTCGCCAAACCCAAACCCGCCAGCAGCGCCAAAGGCAACCAAAGCCAAAGCGGCGGCGATTTGCATCCAAGAGGGCTGAACACGCCGCGACATGTTTGACGCCATCAGGCTTTCCAAATGCTCCTGCGACGGCGTCGGAACCATGTCCCGCAGAGCCTCTTCTGTGTCCGCCCAGGCCATAGCCATCTCCGCCAGTTCGGGATTGTTTTCCAGATCAACCTCAAAGGCGCGGTTTTCTTCAGGCGTCATTTCTCCGTCGAGATAGGCGCTGAGCCGCTCTTGATCATTTTCAAATCTGCTCATTTGACGCTCCTCAACTCTGGTTTCCTGGGCTCGCGCACCTCACTTAAGCTCGCTCGCGCTCTGGCAACACGTGACAAGACTGTTCCAATTGGAACCCCAAGCACGTCTGACACCTCAGCATAGCTCAGCCCACCAAAGGCGACGAGTTGCAAGGCCTGCCTCTGCCCCTCTGGCAAGGATTGCAACCGCTGTACAACCTCACGCAACTTGGCCCGGTCTTCCCATCGCGTATCCTCGGCCCCGCCGACATAATCCTCGACAAAGGCCACTTCGGCCACCTGGGCACGGTACCTGTCGCGAAACAGGTTCAGAAGGATCGTCATCAGCCACGGCTTTAAGCCCCGGCTCGAATCCCACTGCGATTTCTTGCGCAACGCGCGTTCAACGCAATCCTGAACCAGATCATCGGCCCGATAGCTATCCCGCGTCAGGGAATAGGCATAGCGCCACAGATGGGGCAGCGAGTCTTTGAGCTGAGTTTGAAATCGCGACATGTGCAAATGCGCCTTTGTGTCAAAGCGGCCGACCCCAGGAGGTATGGGATCGGCGGAACAGATGCGCCCTAACCGGGCAAGACGGGGTTACGGGCGCGCAATATGCCAGACACCTTTGACACCGTCCCCGGTGATGTCACCAGGTTTCTTGTCATTGACCCACAAATAGAGCGGCTGACCGTTATACGCGACCTGCAAAGACCCGTTCTTGCGTGTGATCGTGGTGAAGCCATCAGCAAGCTTCGCGTCGCTTTTCACCAGCAGCGGCGGCCAGGCTTTGGCACATTGGCCATAGCAATTGGATTGCCCGGCCTTGTCTTTGTCGAATGTATACAGGGTCATGTCATGACCATCGGTCAAAAAGCCCGCATCAGAGGTTTTGACCATGCCGGAATGGCCATCGGCAAATACGGCAGTTGCAGTCATGGTCAAAGCGGCGGCCGCGAGTGTGAAAAAGCGTGTCATGTTGTCTCCATCAATGTCCCCTGCAACATGCAGGTACAAAAGATACGGGTGGCAGACAGATTTATTCCCTCGGAAATGGAAAAAGTTTTGAAACGTCAGCACTGACCCCGTAAACAACTGATAATACGCCCTTTTATCCAAACCATACCGGCAAAAAAGAACACCCGCTGGATCTCTCCAACGGGTGTGTCTTGTCTCAACCAAATTCCATTGATGGAATTTGCAAATTCCGTGAACGGAATTTAGTCGCGCTCTTCCACGATCTCGACCAGATGCGGGATCTTGCGGATCATGCCGCGAACCGAAGGTGTATCTTCCAGCTCACGGGTGCGGTTCATTTTGTTCAGGCCCAGACCGATTAGGGTCTGGCGCTGAATGGCAGGGCGACGGATCGGAGAACCGATCTGCTTTACAACGATGGTCTTGGCCATGGATTAAGCCTCCTCGGTTGCAGCTTCTGCTGCAGGTGCTTCGTCACGCTTGGGCAGGATGTCAGCAACCTTTTTGCCACGACGCTGAGCGACGTTACGAGGCGACTGTTCCTTGCTCAGCCCGTTCAGGGTGGCGCGGATCATGTTGTAAGGGTTCTGCGAACCGATCGACTTGGCGACAACGTCCTGTACGCCCAGCATTTCGAACACAGCACGCATCGGACCACCGGCGATGATACCGGTACCGGTTGGCGCGGTGCGCATAACCACTTTACCGGCACCGTGACGGCCTTCGATATCGTGGTGCAGGGTGCGGCCCTCTTTCAGAGGCACGCGCATCATCTGACGCTTGGCCTGCTCGGTCGCCTTGCGGATCGCCTCAGGCACCTCTTTGGCTTTACCTTTGCCAAAGCCAACGCGGCCTTTTTGGTCGCCAACAACAACCAGAGCGGCGAAGCCAAAGCGCTTACCACCTTTTACGGTTTTGGAGACGCGGTTGATCGCAACCAAGCGATCTGCAAATTCCGGTGTCTCATCACGATCACGGCCCTTGCCGCGACGGTTTTCACGTTCTGCCATGTGGCATCCCTTTATTCATATGGCGCTCTGGAAATCCAAAACCGCCGATTTTCTCAACCCAAGTGAACCGCGCGCGGCCCCCGGATCATCGAGACGTTTCCGTCTGCAAAATAAGGTGGGGAAGATCCCCACCCTACATCTCTTTGGGTAGGGTGGGGTTTGACCCCACCTGTCCCTTAGATCTTGAGGCCACCTTCACGCGCAGCGTCGGCCAGAGCCTTCACTTTGCCGTGGAACAGGAAGCCACCGCGGTCGAAATACGCTTCTTCGACGCCAGCCGCTTTCGCGCGCTCGGCAATCGCAGAACCTACTTTGGTTGCGGCTTCGATGTTGTTCTTGCCCACAACACCCAGTGCCGGCTCGAGGGTCGAAGCAGCGGCCAAAGTGCGGCCGGCTACGTCGTCGATCAGCTGAACAGAGATGTTCTTGTTGGAGCGGTGAACCGAAAGGCGAACGCGACCCGCGTTGACCTTGCGAAGTTTGTTCCGAACGCGCAGGCGGCGTTTCTGAAACAGAACTCGTTTGCTGTTTGCCATATCCTGGTGTCCTTACTTCTTCTTGCCTTCTTTTTGGAAGATGTATTCGCCTTTGTAGCGGATACCCTTCCCTTTATAGGGCTCGGGGCGCCGCCAGTCGCGGATCTTGGCAGCCGTTTCACCCACAACCTGCTTCTCGTGACCTTCGATCACGATTTCAGTTGGTTTTGGGCAGGCGATGGTGATGCCTTCCGGGATGTCAAAGTCGACATCATGGGAGTAACCGAGGTTCAGCTTCAGGACTTTGCCCTGAACAGCTGCACGGTAACCAACGCCGTGGATTTCGAGCTCTTTTTTGAAGGTGTTCTGAACACCGTGCACCATGTTTGCAACGATGGTGCGGGACATGCCCCACTGCTGACGCGCGCGCTTGGATTTGCCACGTGGGTCAACTTTGACAACATTGTCCTCGACAGTGATCGTCACATCGTCAGTCGCGGTAAAGCTCTGGGTGCCTTTCGGGCCCTTCACTTCGATGGACTGACCAGAGACAGATGCCGACACGCCGGAGGGCAGCTCAACTGGTTTCTTACCAATACGAGACATAATCAGCCCTCCTTAGAAGACGGTGCAAAGCACTTCGCCGCCAACATTCTGGCTGCGAGCGTTTGCGTCCGACATCACACCTTTGGGTGTGGAGACAATCGAAACACCCAGGCCCTGACGAACCTGTGGGATTTCCTTGACGCCCATATAGACGCGACGACCGGGCTTGGAGACCCGCTTCAGTTCGCGAATTACAGGTTCGCCGTCGAAGTATTTCAGGCTGATTTCGAAGGTCGGGTGACCTCCTGCATCCGTGCCACCTTCGTAGCCGCGGATATAGCCTTCGTCCGCCAGAACATCCAACACGCGGGCGCGCTGCTTGGAGGCTGGGGTCATAACGGTGGATTTACCACGCATCTGCGAGTTGCGGATACGGGTGAGCATATCGCCGATAGGATCGTTCATATCTTACTCTCCCTTACCAGCTGGATTTAACCATACCGGGCAGCATACCGGTCGAACCGAGTTCGCGCAGGGCGATACGGCTGATTTTCAGCTTGCGGTAATAGGCGTGTGGACGGCCGGTCAGCTGGCAACGGTTGTGCAAGCGGGTCGGCGACGAGTTGCGAGGCAGTTTCGCCAGTTTCAGACGCGCTTTGAAACGCTCTTCCATTGGCTTGCTTTCGTCGTTCGCGATTTCTTTCAGCTCTGCGCGCTTGGCGGCATAACGAGCCACCAGACGCTCACGCTTTTTCTCGCGTTCGATCATGGATTTCTTGGCCATGTCTATGCTTCCCCTTACGCGTTGAACGGCATGTTGAAATGCTTCAACAGCGCTTTGCCCTGCGCGTCGGCGGTGTGCTCGCCTTGATCCTGCGCAGTGGTGGTGATGATGATGTCCATGCCCCAGACTTCGTCGACTTTGTCGAAATCAATCTCAGGGAAGACGATGTGTTCCTTCAGGCCCATGGCAAAGTTGCCACGACCGTCAAACGAAGGCTTCACACCACGGAAGTCACGAATGCGAGGCATCGCGATGGTGATCAGGCGATCCAGGAATTCGAACATACGGTCGCCACGCAGAGTGACTTTGGCACCGATGATCATGCCTTCACGCAGGCGGAAAGGCGCGTGCGAATGCTTGGCCTTGGTGCCTACGGCCTGCTGACCGGCGATCTTTGTCAGATCTTCGATGGCAGATTTGGCTTTCTTGGAGTCACGTACGGCTTCGGCACCACAGCCGATGTTCAGAACGATTTTTTCAATTGCAGGGATCTGCATGTCGTTCTTGTAACCGAATTCCTCTTTCATCGCAGCGCGGATGGTGTCGCTATACTGCGCCTTGAGGCGTGGGGTGTAGTTTTCAGCGTCAAGCATTAGATCACGTCTCCCGTGGTCTTGGCGAAGCGGACTTTCTTGCCGTCTTCCATGCGGAAGCCAACGCGGGACGCTTTGCCGTTTGCATCAACGATTGCCAGGTTGGACAGCTGGATCGGCAGCGCCTTAGGCAGGCGGCCACCCTGAGCGGTCTGGCTCTGGCGGGTATGGCGGATGGCGACATTGACGCCGTCAACGATGGCCTTGCCCGCTTTGGGGTCGACCGACGTGATCTCACCGGTCTTGCCCTTGTCCTTACCGGCAAGAACGATGACCTTGTCACCTTTTTTCAGCTTGGCAGCCATCTTACAACACCTCCGGGGCGAGCGAGACGATCTTCATCATGCCTTTTGCACGCAGTTCGCGCACAACTGGGCCGAAGATACGGGTGCCGACCGGCTCGTTGCTGTTGTTCAGGATAACAGCAGCGTTGCGGTCAAAGCGGATGGCGGTACCGTCTTCGCGACGGACCTCTTTGGCGGTGCGAACGACGACGGCCTTACGAACGTCACCCTTTTTCACACGACCACGTGGAATGGCCTCTTTCACCGAGACGACGATGATATCGCCGACCGATGCGTAGCGGCGATGCGAGCCGCCGAGGACCTTGATGCACTGAACTTTCCGGGCACCGGAGTTGTCAGCAACATCCAGATTGGTCTGCATCTGGATCATATGGTTTCTCCCGACCTATGGGGGCTGTTCTCGTTAGCTCCCCCAGGGTTTCGACTAAATGCCGAAAGGCTCTGGCTTAGTCAGCCAGAACCTCCCAACGTTTCGTTTTCGACTTAGGTGCGCATTCGATGATGCGAACGCTATCGCCTACTGCGAACTTTTCCGCCTCATCATGAGCACGGTATTTCTTGGTGCGCTTCACGGTCTTTTGCATGACCGGGTGCTTAAAGCGGCGCTCGACCAGAACGGTGACGGTCTGGGCGTTGGCAGTGGAGGTCACGGTGCCGTTAAGGATACGCTTGGGCATGTGTTACGCCTCCGCTGCAGCAGCTGCTGCTTTTGCATTCAGGATGGTGTTCACGCGCGCTACGTCACGGCGAACCTGACGCATACGGGCGGTGTTTTCGAGCTGGCCGGAGGCCTGCTGGAAGCGCAGGTTAAACGCTTCTTTCTTGAGCTGGACGAGCTCTTCCCGGAGCTGATCCGGGGTCTTGTCCATTAGTTCCTTGGCGTTCATCGCCTTTTCCTTTTCAATGTCACCAGAAGGCCCCGATCGTTTAGGTCCGGGTCACCTTGAGCCTGGTGATGTTTCAGAACAAAAAACAAAACCGGTGCGCGAAAGGCGCACTGATTCCGTTTATTCGTGCATGAGGGCTGCCTATACGCCTCGCAAAAGATTCTGGCAAGGGGGTTTTGGCCGCTATTTGCGCCGGCGCGAAACTTCCTGGAAATTAACCGGTTTTCTTAGGAAAAACGAGCAGATTTGGTGAATTGGCGTTTCCGTGTTACGCTATCACTCATGCGCTTGGCCGTTCTCATAACCCTCGCGCTGGTCGCATCGCCTTTGGCGGCGCAGGACCAAGCGGAAAAGCCCTGTTTTTGCCGGAGCAGCGACGGGGAAAAGGTGATGCTGGGCGATATCGCCTGCTTGCAGGTTGGATCAACCATGTTCATGGCCCGCTGCTCCATGTCCCTGAACGTTCTGACATGGCGCAAGGTAGCGGATGGTTGCCTGAGCTCACAGATCAGCACTCCCAAGAAGCTGGTTGCGCTCTAGGCTCACTCCGACGGCGGAGCCATCAGTCGACAACATCCCTGGTGAAAGCTCTCATCCTCACCGTTCACAAAAACCGACGACATCAACCCATAGGCAGCATCAATCATTGTGCTGTGGCAAATCTCTTTGCGCACGGAGATCAGCACCTCGATGCCGTCTCCCTTGGCGCGCAGCCCGTGATCGGTCAGATGTTCTGATCCGGTGCGCAACGCTCCAGCCATCAGAGGGTACCCGTCCGGTTCATAATTCTGGCGCAACTCACTCTTGCCGCCTTGGGTAAACCGGATCCCCCAAGGGCTTTCGCTTCCGCCGCAATACATATGTGGCCAATCCGGGAAATTCCCGCCCGGCACCGCCTCAAGGTAGCGCGCAAAAAGCCAGCCCTGCCCCGCCTCGCCATTATTGACCAAGGCCCATTTGCCGCTCGGGTCGAGCTGCAACACCTCTATATATGTCTCATCATGCGCACGCTCTGCGATGACCGGCGATTTAGACGTGGGCTTGGCCCGGACATTCAGCGTGTCATCCGAGGCCACGCCGACAATATTATAAAGGGCGGGAAAATCCTGTGCCGCAACCGGCCCCGCCAGGCACAGCGCCAAGGTCAAATAACGCAGCATAAGATCAGTCTCCCTGAATGGTGCAGCAGCCCGAAAGCACTTCGACCCCATAACCACCAATGATCACCGTGCCCTCAAGCCCAAAGAGATCATCAGACATGCCGTCGGAACAAATCTCCTTGCTGATATGGATGGCGATGTTTTCACCCGATCCGCGCCCGAGCATGGCATAGGGTTCCGGGCGCGCGGCAGCGGTGTGCAGGTTGCCAACGACAAAGCCGCGATCCGATCCTTCGGGCGTCGACAACACCGCCTCGCCGCCTTGGGCAATATCCAGGGACCAGAACGGCTCGGTGCCAAAACAGCCGATATTCTGCGCCTCGGGCATGGCCGTGCCATCCTGCATTGTCAGGAATTTCATCGAGGCCCAGCCCGACCCATCGGGCACATTCACGCGCCCCCAGCCATTGTCGATTTCGACCACTTCGATATTTTGCGCGTTATAGGCCAGCGTTCCGATAATATTGGCCTGCGCCATGGGCCGCGTGCGCACGTTCAGCACATCATCCGAGGCCACTCCGGTGACGTCAAACAGTGCGGGCAGCTCTTCGGCATGCGCCAAGGAGGCGGTGGTCAGCAGGATGGCAAGAGCACGGGTCAGCATGGGAAACTCCTTGATCAGTTGCCCAAAGCATACCCAAGCCGCCCAAAGTCAAAAGTGCGGTATTCCTTACGAGGCCCTAGCGCCGCGCGCTCCATGAGGCCGAGGCATGTTTGCGGGTATAAAACTCGCCCATCAACCCGATCATGATCAGCACCAGCGACAGATAAAGCGCATATTCCCAGCTGGAATTGCGCGGATTGTAATCCAGAAAAGCATAGCCGCGTGACTGATCAATGCAGTGGAACAACGGGTTCCAGTCAAACATGACCAACATATAGGTCGGCAATGTATTGGCCACGAACATCTTGCCCGAGGCAATCATATTCGCGCGCTGATAGACCGTTGAAATGATCCCGACCGGGGTCGGGAACCAGGGCTTGGCCGCCAGGAACACCATCCCAATCGCCGCGCCGGAAAACCAGGCCAACAGGATCATCGCCAGACAGCCAATCGGATCAAAGATTTCCAGCAGAACACCGGGGGCAAAGGCCACATCATAAACAAACAGGATCGCCACCAGCGACAGGACCTGAATATATAAGGTGCTGATCATGGCCGAGGCGATGGCAATTGCCGTGTTCATCGGCGCGTGCTGCATCATCGGGCTTGCCGGCCCCTCTGACCCGGCCACGGCCCCCAATGTCTTGGAATGGGTCATATACAGAAAGATGCCGGTCATGATGTAAATCATGAAATCGCCCCGCAGCGCCGCGCCGCGCAAGCCCAAGATCATGAACATCACGTAAAACGCCATGACAAAGACGATGGTCTGCAGCATGTTCATGAAAATCGCCATAAAGGCGTTGCCATGGGATTTGCGCACCGCTCTGACCGAATTGTGGTAAATCAATTCGGCGATGTAGATCGCTGACCCCAGACGGGATCTGGGTGATGTCACTTGAAACATACTGCTGCTCCGGTGCCGTGTTGGGTACGGTCCTGCTTGGGGGCCTGATTAATTTGGCATTCTTGCCGTTCTTGTTATTTGCCACCATAAGGCGCAAAGGCTTTCAAATCAATAAACCCGCAACCCGCGCGGGAAGGAGCATATCGTGGACTATTCCGAGCTGACCCAAGTGATCCGCAAACTGGCGCTCGAGGCCGGTGACAAGATCATGGAGATCTACAATGCCGATGATTTTGACGTGAAGGTCAAATCAGATGACAGCCCGGTCACCGAAGCAGACGAAGCCGCTGATGCGCTGATCTCGGCCGGGTTGCGCGCGGCCTTTCCGGACGTGGCCCTTGTGACCGAAGAACAGGCCGACAGCCACGATCTGGATGTCTCGACCTTTCTCATCGTCGATCCGCTGGACGGCACCAAGGAATTCATCAAACGCCGCGGCGATTTCACCGTGAACATCGCCCTGGTCCAAGACGGCACCCCGGTGCGCGGCGTGGTCTATGCCCCCGCCAAAGAGCGGATGTTCTACACCCTGGCGGATGGCTCCACCGTCGAGGAAATGGGCCCGTTCGACAAAGACAAAGCAGGCGAGATCAAACCGATCCGCGTCTCTGATCCGGATAACAGCGCGCTGATGCTGGTGGCGTCGAAATCCCATCGCGATCAGGCGACCGAGGATTACATCGCCAAATATGCCACCAAAGACAGCAAAAGCGCCGGATCTTCGCTGAAATTCTGCCTTGTCGCCACGGGCGAAGCCGATCTTTACCCGCGTGTCGGTCGCACCATGGAATGGGACACTGCCGCCGGTCAGGCGGTTCTGCATGGTGCCGGTGGCAAGGTCGTGCGCTTTGACGATCACACCCCGCTCACCTATGGCAAAGACGGGTTCGCCAACCCGTTCTTTATCGCCTATGCGCCGGGTGTTGAGCTGAAAAAGGCCTGATCCATGGGCGCGCCGGTCAGCGTCATTATTGTCAGCCGGGGGCGCCCCCGCGCGCTGCATCGCTGCCTGACTGGCCTTGCCCAACTGGATTACGACCCGTTCGAAATCATCGTGGTGGCCTGCCCCGACGGGCAGGCCATCGCAGCCGCGCATCCACAAGCAGAACAAATCAAACTGATCGGGTTTGATGAGCCCAATATCTCCGCCGCGCGCAATCTGGGCATCGCTCAGGCCGCTGGCGAGATCATTGCCTTTATCGACGATGACGCCGTGCCAGAGCCGCTCTGGCTCCAGCACTTGACCCACCCTTTCAGCGATCCCAACATTTCGGCAACCGGCGGTTATGTCATTGGCCGCAATGGTATTTCTTTCCAATGGACGGCCCGCTCGGTTGATGCCCATGGGGTTGGTCACCCGATTGACCTGCCCACCGACGCTCCGCAAACCCCCACGCCCCCCGCTGGCCACGCGCTCAAGACCGAAGGCACCAATATGGCCTTTCGCAGCGATGTCCTGCGCGAAATGGGTGGGTTTGACCCCGGTTTTCAGTTTTACCTAGATGAAACCGACCTGAATATGCGCCTTGCCTTGGCCGGCCACAAAACCGCCATCGCGCCGCTTGCTCAGGTGCATCATGGGTTTGAAGAAAGCGATCATCGCCACGGCAACCGCGTCCCCAAGGATCTGACCCAGATCGGGGCTTCGCAACGGCTTTTCCTGCGCAAATATTGCCCCGAGGCTGAACAGGAACCCGCTTGGCACGCTTTTTGCAAGGACCAACGTCTGCGCCTGTTGCGGCTGGTCAAGGCGCGCAAGCTCAAACCCGATGGGTTGGCGGACCTGCTGCACGGCTTGCAAACAGGCGGCGACATGGGGCTAACGCGCGCGATCACGCGCTTGGCACCGATCCAAACAGCACACCCATCTTTCAAACCCTTCCAGGGCCGCCCGGCCGCCCCGCGCTGCATCTTATCCGGTCGAATCTGGCAGGCCCATCGCCTGCGACGCGAAGCAGCACAACTGGCCGCCCAAGGCAATATTGTCAGTCTTTACATATTCCTGCCCAGCCCGCGCTATCATACAGTGTCCTTCAAGGAAGATGGCTATTGGGAACAATTTGGCGGCCGATTTGGGCGCAGCACACGCTCACAACCTGTCTGGAAGTATTACCGCCTGTCCGAACGGGTCCGTCAGGAATACGCAAGAACTGCTGCAATCCGTGGTCAAATTTGAGACATATTCATCTGCTAGATATGAATTAAGCAACGAATTGGAAACAATCTTTGGATAATCGAGCTATCGTATCACAATTTGGTGGCTACCGCCGAATCCGCATGCGATAACGCGACAAAGAAAAACGTCAGGAGCAGACCATGCGTAAGAAGGTCACGAAAGCTATTTTCCCTGTTGCGGGATTGGGTACACGCTTTCTTCCGGCAACCAAATCGGTCCCCAAGGAAATTATGACCCTGGTCGACCGCCCACTGGTGCAATACGCCATCGACGAGGCGCGCGCCGCCGGGATCAAGGAATTCATCTTTGTGACATCGCGCGGCAAGGGCGCGCTCGAAGATTACTTTGACCACGCGCCGCAGCTGGAACAAGAGCTGCGCAAAAAGGGCAAGGATGATCTGCTTGCCACCCTGAAAAGCACCAATATGGACTCGGGCGAGATTGCCTATATCCGCCAGCACCGCGCCCTTGGTCTGGGCCACGCGGTCTGGTGCGCCCGCCGCCTGATCCATAATGAACCCTTTGCCGTGATGCTGCCCGATGACGTGATCGCAGCCGAAAAACCCTGCTTGCAGCAGATGGTTGAGGCCTATGAGGAAACCGGTGGCAATATGGTCGCCGCGATGGAAGTTCCGGCGCATAAGACCTCAAGCTATGGTGTTCTTGATGTCGAAGAGGACATGGGCAGCATGGTCAAGGTCAAAGGCATGGTTGAAAAACCCAAAGCTGACGAAGCGCCATCCAACCTCGCCGTGATTGGCCGCTATATCCTGTCGCCTGACGTGTTCCGTCACCTGAACCAGATCAAATCCGGTGCCGGTGGTGAGATCCAGCTGACCGATGCCATCGCCCGCGAGATCGAGGGAGGCGAGGGCGTTTACGGTTATCGCTTCCGTGGTCAGCGTTTTGATTGCGGTTCAAAAAGCGGCTTTTTGCAGGCCACCGTGGCCTTTGGCCTGTCCCGCGACGATCTGCGCGACGACCTTGAGGGCTACCTGACCGAGGTCATGTCGACCCGGAAAGCCGCAGAATAAGCGAGACTGACGTGTCACATGTACTGGTCACAGGCGGGGCGGGCTATATTGGCAGCCACGCCTGCAAGGCGTTAAAGGCCGCGGGTTTCACCCCCGTCACCTATGACAATCTCAGCACCGGTTGGCAGGATGCGGTTAAATTCGGGCCCTTCGAACAGGGTGATCTGTCTGACCGCGCCCGGCTCGACGCGGTGTTTGCCAAATGGCAGCCCATTGCCGTCATGCATTTCGCCGCGCTCAGCCAGGTGGGCGAGGCGATGGCCAAGCCCGGCCTATACTGGCGCAACAATGTCGAAGGCTCGCTGACCTTGATCGAGGCGGCTGTTGCCGCGGGCTGTCTTGATTTCGTGTTTTCGTCGACCTGCGCCACCTATGGCGAACATGACAATGTCGTGCTGGACGAAAACACCCCGCAGGAACCGCTCAACGCCTATGGCTCCTCCAAATTGGCCGTGGAAAACATCCTGCGCGACTTTGAGGCTGCTTTTGGTCTGCGCTGCGTGATCTTTCGTTATTTCAATGTCGCAGGCGGTGACCCGGATGGCGAGGTTGGTGAATTCCACCGCCCCGAAACCCATCTGATCCCTGTGATGCTCGAAGCGGTGGACGGCAAACGCCCGGCCCTGACCGTGCATGGCACCGATTACGACACGCCCGACGGCACTTGCATTCGCGATTACGTGCATGTCTGCGATCTGGTCGACGCCCACGTCTTGGGCTTGCACTGGTTGCAAGAGGGCAAGGGCAGCCGCGTCTTCAACCTTGGCACTGGCAGCGGGTTTTCGGTGCGCGAAGTCATTCAGGCCGCTGGAACTGTCACCAACCTCCCCGTGCCCTGTTCCGACGGGCCACGCCGCGCCGGTGACGCGACCAAGCTTGTCTCGGGCTCGACCCGCGCCGGAGAAGAGCTGGGCTGGCAGCCCAAACGCTCGACCATGCAGCACATGATCGCGGACGCCTGGCATTGGCACAAGAATGGCCATTACGACGGCTAACCCCCCTGCCCGGCTGCTTGACCTGACACGGTTGATCAGCCGCGCCGGACGCCCCTTTACCGGGGTGGATCGTGTCGAATTTGCCTATCTGGATGCCCTTCTAGAGGCTGGTCCACTCTTTGGATTGATCCGGTCTTCGCTCGGTTATGTATTGCTGGATACCTCCGGCTGCCGCCAGCTGCGCGATAAAATCCACGCCAATTCATGGGGTGCCCCCGACCGGCTCAGCACGCTGAAACGCGGCATTGATCCCATCCGTGCCCGTGCGGAATCTGACCTGCGCCGGATGTGCATCGCCCGCTGTCTGCCCCTGCGCCTCAGCCGTTTGTTGCGCAAGCACTTGCCGCGTGGCGTGCATTACATCAATACCGGCCACACCAACCTGACCGACCGTGTCCTCTCGGCACTGCGCCTGATCGAGGCGCGGGTAGCGGTGATGATCCACGACACCATCCCGCTGGATTTCCCGGAATACCAACGCCCTGAAACCATTGCCCCTTTCGCGCACTTCCTGACCCGCGCCTGCACCCATGCCGACCTGATCCTGTGCAACTCACACCAGACGGAGCAGGACATCACGCGCCACGCCCCTGGCCCGCTGCCCCAAACGCTTGTCGCCCATCTTGGCGTCACGACGCCCACGACCGGCCAAGCGCCCAAAGGCCGTTGGACCACCCCCTATTTCGTCGCCCTGGGCACCATTGAACCGCGCAAAAACCATCAGCTTTTGCTGGACATCTGGGCCCAAGACCCGCCCGGCGACCTGCTGATCTGCGGGCAACGCGGCTGGGAAAACCAAGATGTGTTTGACCAACTCGATGCCAAGCCAGACCGGGTTTACGAGCTCAACACCCTGCCAGATGACCAGCTTTTTGCGCTGTTGAAAACCTCCGCCGGCCTGCTCTTTCCCAGCTTTGCCGAAGGCTATGGCCTGCCCCCGATCGAGGCTGCGGCGCTTGGTGTGCCGGTCCTCTGTAATGATTTGCCCATTTACCGTGAAATCCTGGGAAATATTCCCGTTTACGCAGCGGTTTCTGACAGGTATCTTTGGTCAACAAAGATAAAGCAGATGGCTGAGACACATCAATCTGGTTTAGGTGGTACAAAATCGTTCGATCCTCCCTCTTGGGATGAACATTTCAAGACCGTCTTAACCTTGATCTGATAGCTCCCATCTAGAAATTGAGCTGGGCAACCAGCTTGGGTAAGGGCACTTAATTGGGCGCATGGCAGTCATACCGGCTTCGGATTCAGCGCAAGCGCTGGCGCATTCGTGCGTTCCGCAAGCGTCGGGAATTGCGCCCTGTTGCCAATCGTACCTCTGACATTGCACCCTCTGACATCCTGCTATTTTCCACCCAGCGCAATGAGGGCGTGCGCCTGCCATGGTTCCTGAAATATTATCGCGACATGGGGGTAAACCACTTTTTCTTTGTCGATAATGACAGCACCGATGGCTCGCTCGACTATCTTGCCAAACAGCCCGATGTTTCGGTCTGGACCACGCAGGCCAGCTATAAACGCGCGCGCTTTGGGGTGGATTGGCTGAACTGGCTGGCGCTGAAATACGCCCATGATCACTGGGCGCTGACCGTCGACCCGGATGAGCTGTTTCTTTACCCTTTCTGTGACACGCGCCCGCTGCGCGCCCTGACCGACTGGCTGGATGCCTCCTCGATCAAAAGCTTTAGCGCCATGTTGCTGGACATGTATCCCAAGGGGCGCATCGACGCGCAGCCCTACCGTGCGGGTCAGAACCCGATGGAAATTGCCTCTTGGTTCGACAGCGGCAATTACACGGTTAAAAAGAACCCGCAATTCGGCAATCTCTGGATCCAGGGGGGACCGCGCGCGCGCATGTTCTTTCAGGACAAGCCCGAGCTTGCCCCGGCCCTGAACAAGATCCCTCTGGTGAAATGGAACCGCCAATACGCCTATGTCAGCTCGACCCATAACCTGCTGCCACGCGGGTTGAACCAGGTCTATGATGAATGGGGCGGCGAAAAGGCCAGCGGCATCCTGCTCCACACCAAATTCCTCGACACCTTTGCCGCCAAAGCCGAAGAAGAGCTGAAGCGCAATCAGCATTACGGGGCCAGCCGCGAATATATCGCCTATGCCGAGGGCGTGCGCGACAATCCCGATCTGTGGTGCAAATGGTCGGAAAAATACATCAACTGGCGCCAGCTTGAGATTTTGGGCCTGATGTCCAAGGGGAACTGGGCATGAGCGTCGGGATCGTCATGCTGGTGCATACCGCACTGGATCGCGCCGAAGAGGTCGCCCGGCACTGGACGCGCGGCGGCTGCCCGGTTGTGATCCATGTGGACAAGATCGTGTCGAACCAGATCTATGAGGCGTTTCAAAACCGCCTATCCGACGACCCCATGGTGTTGTTCTCCAAACGTCACCGTTGTGAATGGGGCACATGGGGTCTGGTCGCCGCGTCGCAGGATGCCTCTGAGCTGCTGCTTGAGAAATTCCAGGAGGTGCGCCATGTCTACCTCTCTTCCGGGTCCTGCCTGCCGCTGCGCCCGGTCGAAGAGCTGGTAGATTACCTCGCCCAACGCCCCCGCACCGATTTCATCGAAAGCGCCACCACCGCCGATGTGCCCTGGACCGTGGGCGGGCTGGATCAGGAACGCTTTACCATGCGCTTTCCGTTCAGCTGGCGAAACAATCGCTATCTCTTCGATAAATTTGTAGAAATTCAACGCGCTGTCGGTTATCGCCGCCGCATTCCGCACGGGTTGGTGCCCCATATGGGCAGCCAATGGTGGTGCCTGACCCGCCAGACCCTGACCGCGATCCTACAGGATCCGGAACGCGCGCGATTTGACCAGTATTTCCGCCATGTCTGGATCCCGGATGAGAGCTATTTCCAGACCCTGGCAAGGCTTTATTCCACCAATATCGAAAGCCGCTCTTTGACCCTGTCCAAGTTCGACTTTCAGGGCAAACCACATATTTTCTACGACGATCACCTGCAATTGCTGCGCCGGTCCGACTGTTTTGTAGCGCGCAAGATCTGGCCCCATGCCGGGCGGCTTTATGATGCGTTTCTGACCGATCCCAACCGCGCCATGTCACAGCAGGAACCCAATCCCGGCAAGATCGACCGCATCTTTGCCAAAGCCGTCGATCGCCGGACCCGTGGCCGCCCCGGCCTGTTCATGCAAAGCCGCTTTCCCAATCATGGATGGGAAAACGGCGTGACCGCCGGGCGTTATTCGGTGTTTCAGGGCTTTACCGAGCTGTTTCACGATTTCGAAAACTGGCTCAGCCGCGCCACCGGTGCGCAGGTGCATGGCCATCTTTATGGGCCCGACCGGGCTGAATTTTCCGGCGGGCAAAACGTGATCAATGGCGCGCTCAGCGACAATGCCAATCTGCGCGACGCCAATCCGCGCGCCTTTCTGACCAACCTGCTTTGGAACACCCGCGGCGAACGCCAATGTTTCCAATATGGCCCCCATGACAACCCCAAGATCAATTGGCACATGTCGCGCGACCCCAATGCGCAAATCAGCGTGATTTCAGGGGCTTGGGCCGTTCCTCTGTTCAAGTCGAACAAGAATTTCGCCGAAATCCGGGCCGAGGCGGCGGCGCTGCAAAAGATCGAAAGCAAGATGCTGGATGAGCTGCGCAGCCCCGATGTCAAGGCCCGCGTGCGCATCTGGACCATGGCCGAATTCATCGAGGCCCCGATGGAACCGCTGCAGGTGATCATCGATGAAATCGGTCAGAAAAGCCTGCGTCGTTTGGCCGAAGCCCCCCGCCTTGAGGACCTGTCCGGCTTTGGCCAGTTCCTACAAAACCTGAAAAACCAGGGGATGCACCCCTATCTCATGGGCGATTTCCCCGTCGACCCCGCGCCGCGCAACCTGCCCGGCGGCCACCGCAAACCTTACCTGATCAAGAAATAGGCCCGTTGAATGTCTGACCGTTTCGACTGTTTTGTCGTTTTTGCCGAAATGCGCACCGGGTCCAATTTTCTCGAGGCCAATCTCAACGCGTTTGACGGCATCACCTGCCATGGAGAAGCGTTCAACCCGCATTTCATCGGCTATCCCAATTCCGAAGACATCCTTGGCATCACCCAATCCGAACGCGACGTCGATCCGACCCGTCTCTTGGGGCAAATCCGCAAGGCGACCATGGGCGGGATTGGCGGGTTTCGCTATTTCCATGACCATGATCCGCGGGTTTTGGAGCATCTGCTGAACGATCCCAAAATCGGGAAAATCATCCTAACAAGGAACCCGGTCGACAGCTATGTCAGCTGGAAAATCGCCCAATCCACCGGGCAGTGGAAGCTAACCAACGTCAAAAAGCGCAAAGATGGGCAGGCGCAATTCAACGCCGCCGAGTTTGAACAGCATCTTGCCGACCTGCAGGAGTTTCAGGTCAAGATCATGAATACGCTGCAAAAAGCCGCGCAGACCGCGTTTTATGTCGCCTATGAAGACCTGCAAGATGTCGAGATCATGAATGGTCTTGCGCGTTGGCTTGGGGCGTCTTCGCAGCTCGACAGCCTCAACACCGCGCTCAAACGCCAAAACCCGCAGCCGATTTCCGAGAAAGTTAAAAATTTTGACGAAATGGAGGGATCTCTGGCGCGGCTTGACCGCTTTAACCTGACCCGCACCCCGAATTTCGAACCTCGGCGCGGGCCGGTTGTGCCCTCTTACCTTGCCGCGGCCAAAACGCCCTTGCTTTACATGCCGATCCGATCCGGTCCCGAGGCAGCGGTACAGCAATGGTTCTGCGCGTTGGACGGGGTCGCGCCGCAGGATTTGATTGGCAAATTCAAACAAAACACCCTGCGCGCCTGGAAACGCGAACGCCCCGGCCATCGCAGTTTCACCGTGATCCGCCACCCGCTGGCCCGCGCGCATGAGGCGTTTTGCACCAAGATCCTGACCACCGAAAAGGGCAGCTTTGCCGGGATCCGCCGCACCCTGCGTCGCGCCCATAACCTGCCCATCCCCGAGGGCGAGCCCGATGCCAGCTACACGTTGGAAAACCACCGCGAGGCCTTTACTGCCTATCTGGCTTGGGTCAAGGCCAACCTGTTGGGGCAGACCGCCGTGCGGGTCGATGGGCATTGGGCCACGCAGGCGCAATGCATTCAAGGCATGTCAGAATTCACCCTGCCCGACATGATCATTCGCGAGGATGAAATGGCGCTCTATCTGCCTGCCCTGGCCATGCAGGTCGGGCACCCTGCCCCTGCTGAACCGGCCAACTTGCCGACCAAAGCCCCCTATGCGCTGGCACAGATCTATGACGACCAGATTGAATCGCTGGCCCGCGAGGCGTACCAGCGTGACTATCTCATGTTTGGATTTGATAACTGGGCCTAGTCACCTGGAACTGAAATCCGCAACGTAGACAATTGGTTACTAAACAGGTTCGCGCCCGGCACCGAGGGTGGGCGCATCTAAACTTGGCGAACGAGTGGTGACATCAGGTAACGGTACACTTAATTGAAACGTAGAGACGAATTCGCGCCCGCCCTGGGGGGCGGGGTCGGGCGCGAACCGGATCGCAGGCGATCCGGGGACATTTTTCTATGACAAGGATTTCGGTTCCAGGTGACCAGAGCAAGATGCAAAGCCCCCTGCTATCAAAGATCGGCGGCCAAAGATCAGGCCGCCTTGACCACTTCTGCTTCGGTCAGAATGGTGTGCAGCGTGCCCGTATCGAGATTGGCGCGCAGTTTTGCGCACAGGCTCGCCTCGCGCAGGTTGCGCGACACCAAGGCCAGCGCCTTGAGATGTTCCACACCCGCATCCTGCGGGGCAAACAGGGCAAAGACCAGATCAACGGGCTGGCGATCAACGGAGTCGAAATCAACCGGCTTTTCCAGCACCAGAAACGCGCCGACAACCGATTGCAGCCCCGGCAGGCGGGCATGTGGCAAGGCAACGCCCTGCCCCACACCGGTTGGTCCCAGCGTTTCACGCTCCATCAATGCTTCGACGACCTCTTGGCACGGCAAATCATAGGCCGAAGCAGCCAGATCGGCCACTTCGTGCATCAACCGTTTCTTACTTGAAGCCGAGGAGAGAATCTTCACGGCTTCAGGTTTGATGAGATCAACGAATTTCATTATCTACCTGTATTAGAGCGCTGTCGCGGCAGTTAGGCCTTATGGATCGATCCAGCCAATATTGCCATCTTCGCGTCGATAAACGACGTTCACGCCATCCTTCTTTTCATTGCGGAACACAAGAACCGGAGCCCCGGCCAATTCCATCTGCATCACGGCTTCGCCCACGGTCAGGGATGGGATTTTGGTCTCCATCTCGGCCACGATAATGGGCTGCAGCGATTCCGGTTCCTGTTCTTCCGATTCCGGCTCACTGGCGAGGATATACGAGGCCCCTTCGGAAATTTCAACGGGTTCCGTCCGGTCCTTGTGGTGGTCTTTCAACCGGCGCTTGTAGCGCCTCAGCTGTTTGTCTAATTTTTCACCGCATTCATCAAATGCTGCGTAAATTTCGGTCGCATGTGCCTTGGCGGCGGCGGTCAGGCCGGTCGACAAATGCACAGTGGTTTCACATACAAATTCATGCCCGCTTTTGGAGAAGGTGATATTCGCATCCGTCGGGCGTTGGTGGTATTTTTGAAGCACGGCTCCCAGTTCGTCTTTCACATGGGTTTGCAAGGCTTCGCCAATATCAATGTGCATTCCCGTGATCTGATAGCGCATGTTACATCCTTTTTGTTTTTGGCCCTCATGACAAAACCCAGGCCAGGGCCTGTGCTTTGTTTGCGGGCTGTTCAGGAAAGACACTTGGTTGCGGCTTGTCATAACCGCTCCCCAAAATCGGAGAGGGTGTGAACAAGGATGCAGCAAACCAAAATGCCATGCCCTATTTGACGGCGGAAATGGGACCGGAGTCAATGATCGGGATCAAACAAAGTGACCCGAACGTAAAACAAAATGCGGAAAAAGGCCTTAGCGCCGATCAACCAATGCGAAAGTTGTCGCCCAGGTAAACGCGGCGGACATTCTCGTTGCGCACCACCTCTTCGGGGGTGCCCGACATCAGGACCTGACCATCATGCAGAATGTAGGCCCGGTCCACGATCTCCAGTGTTTCGCGCACATTGTGGTCGGTAATCAACACGCCCAATCCGCGTGTCTTGAGGTCGGCGACAAGGTGGCGAATATCCCCAACGCTGATCGGGTCAACCCCGGCAAAAGGTTCATCCAAAAGCAGGTATTTCGGATCTGCCGCCAGAC
The DNA here is from genome assembly GCA_017744045.1 of Tropicibacter sp. R15_0. GTDB lineage: Bacteria > Pseudomonadota > Alphaproteobacteria > Rhodobacterales > Rhodobacteraceae > Pelagimonas. The sequence continues at coordinate 391,265 of JAGHRD010000004.1, forward strand.
AACGGGCAATCTCAACCCGGCGGCGCTCACCACCGGACAGGGCCAAGGCAGGCGCGCGGCGCAGATGTTCGATCGAAAACTCGCCCAGCAATTCTTCCAGCCGCTCGCGGCGACGATGGCGATCCTTTTCGGCAATATCCAGCACCGCACCGATATTGTCTTCGACCGACAGCCCACGGAAAATCGACATTTCCTGCGGGAGGTATCCGATCCCCATCCGGGCGCGGCGATACATCGGCAGATAGGTCGCATCCTTGCCGTCGATCATAACCTGACCGCCCTCAGGATTGACCAAACCGGCGATGGCATAGAAGGACGTCGTCTTGCCCGACCCGTTTGGCCCCAGCAGCGCAACCGCCTCACCCCGGTTCAAACGCAAAGACACATCGCGGATCACGACCCGTTTGGCATAGCTTTTGCGCAGATGTTGGATAACGAGGCCGGCATCGCCCTCGGTCACGGTCAGTTTTGGATTAGCCATTATTGACCGTCCTGGTTCAGAACCGTTTTGACCCGACCAGACAATTGCGCAGTGCCGCTTTCCAGGTTCACGGTCATCTTTTGCGATGTCAGCGCGCTGGCCCCTTGGGTCAGCAATACATTGCCCGTCATGACCACAACGCCATCTTCGGGTGAGTAATCGGCGCGTTCCGCCTCCGCCGCTTCGGAGCCGCTGACCATGGTCACGCCACCGGTGGCCTCAAGCCGTTGAATCTTTTGCTGCGCTTCGGAATAGACAACCAGCACACGCGGAGCGGCCAGGCGCATTTCACCCTGAGCGATAATCACATTGCCAGTATAAAGCGCCGTGCCATCCTTTTGATTGACCGAAAGCGAGTCCGCGGTCACTTCAACCGGGGCGCTGGTATCTTGATTGCCACCAAACGCAACCTGCGCCCCCTGCGCCAGAACCATAACGGGAAGCAGAACCACTGCAGAAATAAAAGCAATCAATCGTGTCATTCCAAGCACTCACTTGTTTTGCGGCAGGTATACCAGCTTTACGCCGCCGGTGAACAACATTTGCACATCTTTACCGTTTTCAACCATCTCAATGCGCATTTTTCCGGCATTCAACGTGCCCAGAGGGCCGTTTCCCTGAACCGGCCCCTCGCTTTCGACGTCAATTTCATTGATCCCCGAGACCAGAACATCGGTGGTCAGTTCATATCCGGTCGAGCTGGTGATCCGCACCCCGTCGCGCATGGTGACGCGTTGCTCACCTTCTTTGACCTTGGCGCGTGTGGCGTCGAGATTGATCTCAGACCCATCCTGCATTTGCAGCCGCGCCGTGACCTCCTCGGCATCCACATCGCCCGACACTTGCGGCAGGGCACGTTTGGCCGTGACCGTCACCATATCCCCGCGCGACGTGGTGCCGGAAAAATGCGGTGCACTGACCATTTCCGAAATCGCATCGCCGGTGCGGCGCAGATTGTCAGCAAAGGGCAGCTCGCTCACCGGATCTGTGCTGCGCGAAAACAGGAACAGAGTCGACATCAGCCCAAGCGCCACAAGTGGCAGCAAAATCTTGAGCCAAGCAATCACCTGTGAATAAAGTCCCTGCGCGCGCGCCATCTGCCTGAAATCCCCGCGTCAACTATGGGCAAAAATATCGGTATCGGGCCAGCCCTGAAGATCCAGCAGGGCCCGGTTGGGCAGAAAATCGAAACAGGCCTGTGCCAGGTCCGTGCGCCCTTCCCGCTCCAGCCGTTCATTCAGGACCTCACGCAGGCGGTGCAGATAAAGGACATCAGACGCCGCATAATCCATCTGCGCCTTGGTCAATTTTTCCGCGCCCCAATCGCTCGATTGCTGCTGCTTGGAAATATCGACCCCGATCAATTCCTGCGTCAGATTCTTGAGCCCATGGCGGTCCGTATAGGTTCGTGTCATCCGGCTGGCGATTTTGGTGCAATAGACCGGTGCCGCCAGCGCGCCAAAGGCATGAAACATCGCCGCAATGTCAAAACGGCCATAGTGGAACAGTTTCAGCACCGCCGGATCGGCCAGCAGCTTGCTCAGATTGGGGGCTTCGGTTTGCCCTTTGGCAATCTGGACCAGATGCGCATCGCCATCCCCGGCGGACAATTGCACCAGACACAAACGGTCACGATGGGGGTTCAAACCCATGGTTTCGCAATCGATCGCCACAATTGTGCCCAAATCAAGATCGTCGGGCAGATCGCCTTTGTGGAGATGATTGGTCACTTTTGCCTCTTTTCTTGGTGTTTTTGGGTCTGAACCCGACATATCCCTCCCTCTCTCGGCTTTCAACTCGGCCAAATCGGGCGGCTGCGCCACATTTCGCCGGTCCCGCGCCCAAATTGGGAGAGATTCGGGCAGAATTAGGCCCAATTGTGGCAACGGCGTGCCTTGATTCGGACGCTTTCCTCACGGTTTTCCGAAAATTGTAACATTTCGTGAGCCGGGTGTTTCTTGCGTAGATTGTTGCCCTGCGCGCTTTGGTAAATCGTTAACAAACGGGCTCTTATCCAGGAGTAATCCGTTTGTTTTTACCGAAGCGCGTGTTTATTAACGGAAAATCCACGGGTGAACTGTTTCCGATCTGCGGAACAATCCCACAGCCATTGTCACATTGCCGCCAATTTGACCTACCGCTTCGTATAGGATTGCGCGGCAAGTTTCCCATTCGGAAACAATTCTGGGCAATTCCCGGGATTATTGTTTCCCGCTCAAATGGCGGGAATATCCAGCAAAATCTGACGCCAAATAGCGCCAACAATCCTTGACGGGGAATAAAACACCACCCTAATCACATCTGCATTTCGCGGAATCTGACGCCCCTCAACCCCTTATTTCCTAACAATATTTCAACCATAAGATGTGCTTTCATCTCAATGTTGACGCAGAAGCGCCTCATTGTCATAACAAAGAGGTCGAGCGGGAATGACAAAATCATGTCACATTTCGCATAACCGGCACTTGGGGGTTGGTGCTTCTACTTCGGGAGTAAACGGTCAGTCTGCTGCATTTGAACTGAACCTGGATCTGTAAAACTTGAGGCGATTTCGCCGAAATCTTTCTCGTTCCGACTGCTCGGAGCGACCGGTCAAGTTTTGCCTGATCACAGCCAGTTCCGCCTCAGACCCAGATCATCTCTCGTCACGATTGGCTTTAGGAGGCTAACTTGACACTGCATATTCGCCAGCCGCTGCCCACGGCGAAAATTGATGCTCTGATCGACGAAGCGCTGTTCGCGACGTCCAAAGCCACCTCTTACCGTGACTACGCCAAGCGCGCGCTGGATGTGACCCTGGTTCTCATCGCCGCTCTGCCAGTTCTGTTTTTCGTTGCGATCTTCGCCGCTGTTGTGGCTCTGGACGGCAAATCGCCCTTCTACATGCAAAAGCGCGTTGGCCAGAATGGCCGTATCTTCCGCATGTGGAAGCTGCGTTCGATGGTCTCCAACGCTGATGAGATGCTGAAACAGCACCTGGCTGCTGATCCAGCCGCCCGCGCCGAGTGGGACCGCTTTCAGAAGCTCAGCAATGACCCCCGCATCACCAAGATCGGCCAGCTGATCCGCAAGACCTCCATCGACGAGCTGCCACAGCTGTGGAACGTGCTGCGCGGTGACATGTCCCTGGTTGGCCCACGCCCGATGATGCCATGCCAGCAGGAAATCTATCCTGGCACCGCCTATTACGCGCTGCGTCCTGGTATCACCGGTTTCTGGCAGACCTCCGTGCGCAACGAGAGCAGCTTTTCCGAGCGCGCCGCATTCGACACCGCCTATCTGCGCGAGCTGTCCTTTGCCACTGATGTCAAAACCATCCTCAAGACGTTCAAAGTGGTTGTCCGCGGCACCGGCTGCTGATCTGATCGCACAACGAATATGCAGCGAAAGGCCTTGCCCCTCGGGGCAGGGTCTTTTTCATTGGGGCAAAGACAGGAGCCTTTGATGCCGCCATTTGTTATCTCTTTGGATCACCTCGTATTGACCGTCGCCGATATCGCCGCGACGGTGCGGTTTTACGAAGCCGTGCTGGGCATGACGGCCAGCCAGTTCACCCCGGCAGATGGCTCCACCCGCTGGGCGCTGAGCTTTGGCGCGCAAAAGATCAATCTGCACCCCAAAGGCGGCGAATTTGACCCCAAGGCGCAGGTACCAAAACCCGGCAGTGCCGACCTGTGTTTCCTCTCGGACCAGCCGATTACTGAATGGCAGGCACATCTGGCAGCGCAAGGCGTCCAAATAGAAGAAGGCCCCGTGCCACGAACCGGGGCAACGGGGCCTATCCTGTCTCTTTATATACGCGACCCTGATGGCAATCTGATTGAGATTGCGAACCGAGTTTAGCCGGTCGACAAATCGGAACACGCGCCCGGCCTTACGCCGGGCAGCCCCCCGACCGCCCCGTCAGACAGGAGTGTCAGCCACGCTCCGCCTCGGCGCGCAGCTTATCCATCAAAACCTGCAGGTTCTCGACCGTCCGCTCATTGGTCAGCGCGCCGGACTCGTCAAACTGGTTAAAGCTCTGCGCCAGACCAATTTCCGGCCCGGTGACAAAACGCGGCTGCGAATAGACCAAAGCCTCCCGCGTGGCGACCTGCGCGCGTTCCCCACCGGCGCGGCCCGCCGCTGCTGAAATGATGGCGACAGGCTTGTCCTGCCAAGGATTGCCCTCAACCCGGCTGATCCAGTCAAAGGCGTTCTTCAGCACACCGGGCAGGGATTTATTATATTCCGGGGTCGAGACGATGATCGCATCCGCTCCAGCAATCAGATCGGCTGTGGCCTGAACTTCGGCTGGAATGCCCTCGCTGCTTTCCAGATCACCGTCATAAAGCGGAAAGCGGATGTCGCCCAAGGCGAACTCCGCCTCACCAAACAGGCGTGCCGCCTCTTTGACAAAAAGCGTATTGGTCGATCCGGCCCGCAAGGCCCCGCTGATCCCGACAAGTTTCAATGCTGACATGGTCTGTCTCCTAATCTGTGTTGCCCCAGACATAGGAAACAGAAAACGCCGCGTCTATTCGCGGCGTTTCCATAGGATTGGTGCGCATGCGCACATAAGTGCAATTTAACGCATCAAGCGTTCGGCAAAATGACGATCTCGACGCGTCGGTTCTGCGCTTTGCCCTCTGGCGTCAGGTTCGACGCGATGGGCTGATCTTCGCCGCGGCCAATGGCCTGCACGCGATGCGACGGCACGCCTTCGCCGACCAGCACATCGGCCACCGCAAAGGCGCGGCGCTGCGACAGGTCGAGGTTGTAAGAGGCGTCACCATCGCTATCGGTATGGCCGATCACCTGCGCGGTGGTGTTCGGGTAAGCCAACAGGCTTTGACCCACATCACGCAGATCCGCCATCAGGCCCGGACGCAGCTGTGCGCTGTCCGTGGCAAACAGGATGTCCTGCGGCATGGTCACAATCAGCCGGTCGCCCGTGTTGCGAATGTCGGCGTTATTGCCCAATTGCTGGCGCAGCTCGGCCTCTTGCTTGTCGAGCTGGTTGCCAATCAGGCCACCCGCCGCCGCGCCAACCAAGGCACCGGCAACGGTGGCGCGGTTGCGTTCGCCTTTGTCGTCGCCGCCAGCCAGACGGCCCGCGACCGCGCCCAGACCGGCACCAATCAACGCGCCGGTTTTGGCCTGACGGTTGGGATCGCTTTCATCAAAGATAGGGCCAGTGGTACATGCGCTAAGCCCAAGGGATGCCACAGCGGCAAGGAATATCGGGGAAGTTGCCCGGATCATGTGAGTGCCTCTTCAAGTTTTCGCCCCTTTGGAATGGGGTCATTCACTGCTGATATACAATAACATGAGGCCTGGACGCACCACTGTCACGGGGAAATCGGCAGTTTGCCGCCCATTTCCTTGGGGTCACGGTGTGTCGCGCGGGAAAGGGGCGCTGCCCCGCCCCGAGCAAGCTCGGGACTCCCCGGGATATTTTTGGCCCAAAGAAACCTGGGGCTGGTGCTTTGGCTCAGCCCTCGGCGCGGGCCGATTCCCAGGCGAGAATGGCGCGTTTGACCGGCAGCCCCCAGTGATAGCCGCCCAAGCCGCCGGATTTGCGCAGGGCACGGTGGCAGGGGATCAGGAAACTGATCGGGTTGCGACCAACAGCGGTGCCGACCGCGCGCACCGCTTTGGGTTTGCCAATGCTGCCTGCCAGTTCCGAATAGGTTGTCACTTGTCCCGAGGGGATGCGCATCAGGGCTTCCCAGACTTTGATCTGCAAGGGCGAGCCAATCAGGTAGAGCGGAACCTCGCCCTCTTGTTGCACTCCAAAGGCGCTGAGCACCCAAGGGCGCAGGAACATCGGGTCTTCGACAAAATCGGCCTTGGGCCAGCGCGATAGCAAATCCTCAAACGCCGCCTCTTCGCCGCTTTCCGAGGCAAAGCCGATGCCACACAACCCCTTCCTTGTGCCCATCACCAGGGCCGGGCCAAAGGGACTTTCGAACCAGCCCCAATAGATGGTCAGGCCAGCGCCACCTTTGGCGTAATCACCGGGGCTCATCGCCTCCCATCGCAGGAAGAGATCATGCAGGCGCCCGCTGCCCGACAGGCCAGTGGCGTGGGCGGTTTCCAGCGTGGTGAAGCGGTCGGTCAGCAAAGCCTTGGCATGGCCCAGCGTCAGATATTGCTGAAAGCGTTTCGGCGACACCCCGGCCCAGCGGCTGAACACTCGCTGGAAATGCGCCGGGCTCATGCCCATTTCGCTGGCCAATTGCTCGAGGCTGGCCTGTTCGCCCATCCCGTCGATCAGCTCAATCGCGCGCCGCATGACGTGGAAATGATAGCCCTCTTGCTGCAAATCGTCCGGCATGGCGGCCCCCTTATCTAGTCCCCAGCAAACTAGACCGGGCCCCCGCGCCAAGCGACCCGGAATTTGCGCATTTCTTGCTAGAGCCTGTGGACACTCACCACAGGCCCTAAGGCTATGCCAGCTTGCGCGCACCACGCGTGTTGCGGCGGCGCAGGGTCATTAACAGGGTGGCTTGCTCCTGCGTCAGGCAACTGCGTGTGGCGCGGGCGTGATAGATCCCCTTGGGGCTCAGAGCGCGGCTTGGGTCCGGCGCAGCGCAACTTGGCGGCGGGACAAACAGGCTTTCGACCCAGACACCATTGGCCTGCACGATCTGATGGCGGTGAAACAGCAGTTGATGATAGGTAAAGCTCTGATTGCTCAGCGGAATGCCGTGCCCCACTGCGCCTGGCCCGCGCAAATGCGCCGCCTCGACCAAGACTTCATCCTCACCGAACAACAGTTGCACATCTGCCCCCTCGACCAGAACACGATGCCCTTGCGAGATCATAAGTGACCGATTTTCTCGCTCAATACCAATGGGTTGAGCCCCAAGCCAAACCGGTGCCGCCCCCGCCACCCGGCGCAAATCAAGGCAGGAAAAGTTCAGCCGCCCCAGCCAGCGCAGCGGTTGATAGCCATTATCACGTGTCAGGATCCTGTCACCACGGCTCAGAAACCGCACCGGGATCTCACCGCGATCGGTCATGATGCGGGTATTCTCCGCCAGCCCGTTATCCAGGCCAGCGTCCAGCCCGCCATTCGGGCCAAGCGCGCGATCCATGCCGCCCGGCTCCAATTCGCCATAGGCCACCCCCGGTTGCAGCGGGGCCGAGGCGCGATAGCCGACATGGGCACCGGCCACATCGATCCGATCCAGAAAGATCACCTCCCCGCCCGGCCCCTCAAGCACCCCATGGTCAGTCGCGCTGAGACAACCCTGAGCGATCTGCTGATCCTCACAAAGTACCACCCCCTCGGGATCCGCTCGAAACCCATCAAATTCCGGCGCACCACCCAATTCAGCAAAGCGAATGCTGATGCGATGGCGCGCCCTTTCGAAACCACGACGCAAGCTCCAGGAATGACCCCGGGGCGTGTAGACCAACCCATCTGTGCTATAGCCGTGACATTGCGGCATGGCGACCTTCGAATATTAGCGCATTCTTCCTGCCATATCGGGCTTGAGAACTGGTTAACCAGGCCAGCCCCCTTGTCCCACCTATCAAAGGCGGGCATACCCTCGGCCATGGCCAAGCAGATGGATTACCAGACCCTGCGCGAGATCTTTACGCGCTTTCAGAACAGCGAACCCGAACCCAAAGGCGAGCTGAACCACACCAATGCCTATACATTGGTCGTGGCCGTGGCGCTCTCTGCCCAGGCCACCGATGCCGGGGTCAACAAAGCAACCGAGAAACTGTTCCAGATCGCCGACACGCCGGACAAGATGCTCGCCCTGGGCGAAGAAGGCGTGATCGAGCATATCAAAACCATCGGCCTTTATCGTCAAAAGGCCAAGAACGTCATAAAAACCGCCCGCATTCTGGTCGAGCAATATGGCAGCGAGGTGCCCAATTCCCGCGCTGCCTTGGAGAGCCTGCCGGGTGTCGGACGCAAAACCGCCAATGTGGTTTTGAACATGTGGTGGGGCCACCCGGCCCAGGCCGTCGATACCCATATCTTTCGCGTCGGCAACCGCTCCGGCATTTGCCCGGGCAAAGATGTGGTCGCGGTCGAGCGCGCCATCGAAGACCACATTCCCGTCGATTTTCAACATCACGCCCATCACTGGCTCATCCTGCATGGGCGCTATATTTGCGTGGCCCGCAAGCCGAAATGCAAAGCGTGCCACATCAACGACCTTTGTCAATTCGAGGAAAAAACCGAATGAAAAAGTATCAGGTGGTCGGGATCGGCAATGCCGTTGTCGACGTTTTGACCCGCTGCGAAGACACGTTTCTGGATCATATGGGCATCCAGAAAGGCATCATGCAACTGATCGAACGCGACCGCGCCGAAACGCTTTATGGCGCGATGACCGACCGGGTCGAGGCACCGGGCGGATCTGTGGCCAACACCCTGGCCGGGATCGGCAATCTGGGCCTGCCCACCGCCTTTATCGGTCGCGTGCATGACGACGCTTTGGGGCATTTCTACGCCGATGCCATGGTCAAGGGCGGCACTGATTTCGTCAACGCCCCGATGTCCAAAGGTGATCTGCCAACATCGCGCTCGATGATCTTTGTCTCGCCCGATGGCGAACGCTCGATGAACACCTATCTTGGCACCTCCGCCGAGCTTGGCCCCGAGGATGTCTCCGAAGACGTCACCACCCAGGCCGATATCATCTTTCTCGAAGGGTATCTCTTTGACAAAGACAAGGGCAAAGACGCCTTCCTGCGCGCCGCCCGCACCTGCCGCGCTGCCGGTGGCAAGGCTGGCATCGCCATTTCCGACCCGTTCTGCGTGGAACGCCACCGCGACGACTTCCTGAAACTCATCGCCAATGAGATGGATTTTGTCATCGGCAACGAAGAGGAAATCCGCTCCCTCTACCAGGATGACAGCCTGGAAAAAGACCTCGCCCGCGTGGCCGAAACCTGCCCGCTTGTGGTCTGCACACGCTCCGGCGACGGGGTGACCATCATCCAGAATGGCACGCGCTACGACATTCCTGTCCAGAAAATCACCCCCGTCGACGCCACCGGCGCCGGAGATCAGTTCGCCGCGGGCTTCCTCTACGGTCTCGCCACCGGGGCCGATATGGAAACCGCCGGTCGCATGGGCTGTGTCTGCGCCGCAGAAGTCATCAGCCATATGGGCCCCCGCCCCGAGGCCAATATGCAGGCGCTCTTCCGCCAGCACGACCTGCTCTAAAGCGTTTCCAGTATATGTTGAAGCAATGCACCGGCTTTCTGCGTTTGAGCCTTTGGTGAAAGGCAGCGAAAGCTGATCCAAAATAAACTGGAAACGCTCTAACCCCCAAAACAACCAAAGCCGGGCCACGCGCCCGGCTTTCTCTTTCTCCGGCAGCCCCCAAACGACTCCCCCCGGGTTTCTTTGGGCCAAAAATATCCCGGGGAGTCTCAAGCCTGCTTGAGACGGGGCAGCGCCCCGTCCCCGCTCACCTCAATGCGCCTCAGCCCAGTTTGCCCCCTGCCCGGCATCTACAACCAAAGGCAGGTCAAGCTTGACCACGGGATCAGCGGCCCCTTCCATGACGCCACGTGCCACGCCGATCAGCTCATCCACCGCCGATGCATCCACCTCGAACAGCAATTCATCGTGCACCTGCAACAGCATCTTGGCGGGCAGGCCTTCGATCGCTTCAGGCATGCGGATCATCGCACGCCGGATAATATCCGCCGCTGTGCCCTGAATGGGCGCGTTGATCGCCGCACGTTTGGCAAAACCCGCCCGTGGCCCCTTGGCATTGATGTCTGCCATATGGATCTGGCGGCCAAACAGGGTCTCAACCCGCAGGTTCTCTTTGGCAAACTCCACCGTCTCATCCATATAGCGGCGAATGCCCGGAAAGCGTTCGAAATAGCGGTCGATAAAGTCCTGCGCCTCTTTGCGACCAATGCGCAGATTGCGCGCCAGACCAAAGCCGGAGATGCCGTAAATCACGCCAAAGTTGATCGCCTTGGCCTGTCGGCGGATATCCGGCGTCATCTCCTCCAGCGGCACGTTGAACATTTCCGAGGCGGTCATGGCGTGAATATCCAGTCCGTCGCGGAACGCCTCTTTCAGCGCATCAATCCCGGCCATCTGCGCCAAAACCCGCAGCTCGATCTGGGAATAGTCGAGCGAGACCAGAACTTTACCCTCCGGCGCGACAAAGGCCTCGCGGATGCGCCGCCCATCTTCGGTACGCACCGGGATGTTTTGCAGGTTCGGATCGGTCGAGGCCAGACGCCCGGTATTGGCCCCGGCAATGCTGTAAGACGTATGCACGCGGCCCGTATCCGGGTTGATATGCTCCTGCAACGCATCCGTGTAGGTCGATTTCAGCTTTTGCAACTGACGGTAATCCAGCACCCGGGCAGCAAAATCATGCTCTGCCGCCAGATCCTCCAGCACATCCGCCGGTGTCGACCACTGCCCGGTCTTGGTCTTTTTACCGCCCTCAAGCGCCATTTCTTCGAACAGGATCGCGCCAACCTGGGCGGGGGATTGCACGTTAAACTCGCGCCCCGCCAACTCGTACAATTCCGCCTCAAACCCGGCCATTTTCTGGGCAAAGGCGTTGGACATGCGGCTCAGCACATCGCGATCCACTTTGATCCCATCCATCTCCATCTTGGCCAGCACCGGCACCAATGGGCGCTCCAGCCCCTCATAGACACGCGTCACCTTTTGCGCGTGCAATTGCGGCTTGAACAACTGCCACAGGCGCAGAGTAATGTCCGCATCCTCCGCCGCATATTTCACCGCATCCGCAACTGGCACCTTGTCAAAGGTGATGGCGTTTTTGCCCGTGCCCAGCAGGGTTTTGATCGAGATCGGATTGTGGCTCAGATAGCGTTCCGACAGGCTGTCCATACCGTGATTGTGCAGCCCGCCATGCAGCGCATAGCTCATCAACATCGTGTCATCTATGGGCGCAATATCAATGCCATAGCGTTTGAACACCTTGGCATCATACTTCATATTCTGGCCGATTTTGACGATGCTCGGGTCTTCGAACAGCGGCTTTAAGGCATCCAGCGCCTCTTGCAACGGCATCTGCCCCTCGGCCAGCTCATCACTGCCAAACAGATCATCAGAGGCCGCCGCGCGATGGGTCAGCGGGATGTAACAGGCATCCCCCGCCGTCACACAAAGCGAGATCCCGACAAGATCACACAGCATCTCATCCAGCCCCGTGGTCTCGGTATCCACCGCAATCCAACCGGTCTCATAGGCTTTGGCGATCCAGGCCTGCAAAGCGGTCAAATCGCTGACGCATTCATATTTCTCCGGATCAATCGGCGCTTGCTCAGCCACCTCAACCTCGGCGGCCTGAACCTCAGGAATAACCGGGGCCTCTTTGCCAAAGGCCGCCGCCATGCGTTTCGACATGGTGCGGAATTCCATTTCCGCGAGAAAATCCAGCAACTTGTCCGGATCGGGCTCCTGCACCTCAAGATCGTCCAGCGTGAAATCCAAGGACATTTCGCAATCAAGCTGCACCAGCCGTTTCGACAGCTCAATCTGCTCGCGCTTTTCGATCAGGGTCTGGCGGCGCTTGGGCTGTTTGATCTCTTCGGCGCGATCCAGCAGCTCCTCGAGCGAGCCGAATTCGTTGATCAACAAAGCCGCCGTCTTGATCCCGATCCCCGGCGCGCCCGGCACGTTATCGACACTATCCCCGGCCAGGGCCTGCACATCGACCACCCGTTCAGGACCAACGCCGAATTTCTCATGCACCCCCTCACGGTCAATGCGCTTGTTCTTCATCGGGTCGAGCATTTCGACCCCGTCGCCAACCAGCTGCATCAGGTCCTTGTCCGAGCTGACAATCGTCGCGCGCCCCCCGGCCTCGCGCGCCTGACAGGCCAGCGTGGCGATGATGTCATCAGCTTCAAAGCCTTCAACCTCATGACAGGCAATACTAAAAGCTTTGGTCGCGGTGCGGGTCAGGGGAAATTGCGGCACAAGGTCTTCGGGCGCAGGGGGGCGATTGGCCTTGTATTGATCATACATCTCATTGCGGAAGGATTTGCCGGAATAGTCAAAGATCACCGCCACATGGGTCGGCGCATCCGGGCCGCTTTGGCCCTCGGCATAGCGTTGCAGCATATTGCAGAACCCGGCCACGGCCCCCACCGGCAACCCATCGGATTTGCGCGTCAAAGGTGGCAGCGCATGGTAGGCCCGAAAGATAAAGGCCGACCCGTCGATCAGATGCAGATGGCATCCCTTGCCAAATTCCCCTGCCATGCGCATGTTCCTTTTGTTTTGGTCAATAACGGGTGTGCCATGTTCCGAATTCTTCTGCCAGTCGCTCTTTGCCTTAGCAGCCCGGTTTTTGCGCAAACCCTGTCAGTTCCTGGCATCAGCAAGCCCAGCGCCGAGGTAGAACCGACCTGCCAAAACATCCCCTACAGTCAGGAAAACTGCGTCCGGGTGCTGGCCTGCGTCGGGGCGAGTGGGCTTTATTTTGATGGCCGCGCCCTGGGCTGGGATCAAGGCAAAGTGATCGGAGCACTCAGCAACGGCACCCGCTGTGTCGGCACATGGAAAAGCGGTGGGTTTATGGGCACCGGCACCTCGACCCTGTCCTGTCAGGACGGCACCAAGGCTCAGGTTCTCTATTACACGCAGGATAATGATACCGGCACGGTGACCGGGCGCGGCAGCGACAATCATTCCCGCGCCGTAATCGCCTGGAGCGGGCAGAACGTGTTGGAGTTCCTGACCCCATCCGGCAAGCCCAGCGCCGAACTGCCCTGCGGCCCAACGGCGATTCCGATTAGTTAGAAAGGCCGCGAAACAGAAGGTTCACGCCCGACCCGAGGGCGGTTGTCTGGCCTAGGCAACTTCAAATCTAAATGCAAACGCTGCAAGGAACTGCAAAGTAGCAAATTCACGCCCGCCCTGGGGGGCGGGTCGGGCGTGAACCGGATTGCAAGCAATCCGGGGGTTAATGCTCCGAACGAATAAACGTCCCATTCTGCAAATCGCGCATCGCCTGCTGCAGCTCGGCCCGTGTGTTCATCACAATCGGCCCATGCCAGGCCACCGGCTCCTGAATCGGACGCCCGGCCACCAGCAAAAAGCGCACGCCTTCCGGCCCGGCCTGCACCGTCACCTCATCGCCATTGCCAAAGCGCACCAGCGTGCGGTTGCCCGACAGATCGCGAATCTTCCACTCCTGACCCGCGACCTCTTTCTCAACCCGCACGCCAATCGGATCCGCCGCATCGCTAAACCGACCCGCCCCGGCAAAAACATAGGCAAAGGCATTGGCACGCGTATCCACGGGCAAAGACTTCTTCACCCCCGGCGGCACCGAGACATCCAGATACAAAGGATCCGCTGCAATGCCATCCACCGGCCCGCGCTTGCCCCAGAACCCGCCGGTCACCACTTTGACCCGCGTGCCATCATCATCAATGATCTCGGGAATATCGCTGGCCGAGATATCCTGATAACGCGGCGCGGTCATCTTCAGCGATGAGGGCAGATTGGCCCAAAGCTGAAACCCATGCATCTGCCCCGCCGCGTTGCCGCGCGGCATTTCCTGATGCATGATCCCCGACCCGGCCGTCATCCACTGCACCGAACCCGCGCCCAGCGTGCCGCGATTGCCCAGGGAATCGCCATGCTCGACCTCGCCCTCCAACACATAGGTGATGGTCTCGATCCCGCGATGGGGATGCCAGGGAAAACCCTTTTCATAAAATTGCGGATCATCATTGCGGAAATCATCCATCATCAGGAATGGATCGGTTTCGCTCGGATCACCAAAGCCAAAGACCCGGTGCAAATGCACCCCGGCCCCTTCCATCGCGGGCTTGGCCAGACTTGTTGCGGTCACTGGTCGAAACGTCATGTCGCATCTCCTCGTGTTTGCTTACCGAGAAGATAGGCCATCGGCAGAAACGCACCAATCCCCGAGCCCCGCACAGGTTTGGTGCGCAGCCGCGATGCAGACCTCACGCCTAGCCCTGGAAAACCCAAGCCGACAATGTCACCGCAAATGGCGCAGGCGTCCATCGGCCAAAGCGCAGCCCGGCCTGTGTCATCACCTCAGCCACCCAGACATTACAAGTCCGAAACAGATGAAACCGCCCCCGCGCGGCAAAGAATTGATCTGTTGCGCTCAATCCCGCCCCGGAAATCGGGCGTTCCTCTGCAAAATCGCCACGGATCACTGTCAGCAGACGCTCATATTCAGCCTCTGTCAGATGCAGCACCTTTCGGGCGACCTCCTCTGGCAGCTGCCCTGCTACATCAATGCGCATCACGCTTTGATCACCCGTCGCCGCCTGCCAGATCACATCGGCGCGCAGATCGGTGTAATCCCCGGTTGCGGTGTAAAAGCCCCGCGCGCCCCAGCCAACCACGATCCATCGCGCCCCCGGGTGCTGCGCCGCCTGCGCAAAGCCAAACACCGCGCGTGTTCGCTCATCCGCGGGCAGTAGAAAATCGTAATGAATCGGGCCGGGCACCAGATGGACGATCACATCGCCCTGCCCGCCACCACTTTGACCATTGGGCCAAACCGCGCCGACCACTGCCGCCAGCAGGTAGAGCGCTGGCAATAGCAGCGGCAGAAAAAGCCAGCGAAGACGGCTCAGACTTTGCCCTCAAAATCCTTGTGGATGTATTTGCACCCGCAATAGGGGCATTCCACCCAGCCAATATCTGTCGGGATCTGCAACCAAACACGGGGATGGCCCAATGCGCCCTCACCGCCATCACAGGCAACGCGATAGCTATCGACGATCTTTGTTTCAGGCGCCTGCATGGTCATGGCTTTGGTTCCCTTTCCTCGAACTCTGGCTTATCAGCCTTATGAGGCAAGCAAGGCTCAGGAGCAAGCACGCGCAATGACACAGGACGCGATCCGTATCCACAATTTGCAAAAGACCTATGCCGGAGGCAAAGAGGCGCTGAAAGGCGTCGACCTGACCGTTCCCGCCGGGTCGATCTTTGGCCTGCTTGGGCCGAACGGGGCGGGCAAATCCACCCTGATCAATATTCTAGCCGGGTTGGTGATCAAATCCGCCGGCTCGGTTGAAATCTGGGGCTGGGATCAGGACAAGAACCCGCGCCAATCCCGCGCCGCCATTGGCGTCATGCCCCAGGAACTGAACCTCGACCCGTTCTTTTCGCCCCATGGCGCGCTCGAGGTGCAGGCCGGTCTCTATGGCGTGCCCAAGGCTGATCGGCGCTCGGACGAGATCCTAGAAATGGTCGGCCTCAGCGACAAACGCGACGCCTATGCCCGCACCCTCTCTGGCGGGATGCGCCGCCGCCTCTTGCTGGCCAAGGCGCTTGTCCATCATCCGCAGATCCTGGTGCTGGATGAACCCACCGCCGGGGTGGATATCGAGCTGCGGCAGATGCTCTGGCGCAATATCCGCAAGCTCAACCAGGAGCGCGGCATGACCATCATCCTCACCACCCATTACCTCGAAGAAGCCGAGGAAATGTGTGACGAGATCGCGATCATCAACCAAGGCAGCCTCGTGGCGCGCGACAGCACCGCCAATCTGCTGGGCCAGGTGGATGCCAAAACCATGCTGATCACCCCGGAAACCGAGCCCGAGACGCTGCCCAGCGCCCCCGGCCTCACCGTCGACACCCGTCCTGACGGCACCATCGCCATTCAATACAATGCCAAAGACACCCGCGCCGAAGACGTGCTGGCCGCCGTCCACGCCGCCAATATCCGCATCCGCGACGTACGCACCGAACAGGCCGACCTCGAGGATGTCTTTCTCTCGCTCACCAAATCAGCCTGACCTTGGAAACAGGCCAATACCCTCCAAGGTTTCTTTGGGCCAAAAATATCCCGGGGTGAATTGGGGCCAATAGGCCCCAAGAGGGGCAGCGCCCCTCCCACGAATTTTCCAAAATTCGTTATCCGCAGCGTCAGCCGCGCGCCAGCATCGACCCCAGCAGACGACCGGCCAGAATATGCACATGCAGATGCGGCACATCCTGCACGCCGTTCTTGCCCGCATTGGCAATCAGACGGAACCCATCCGCCTCAACCCCTTCCAGCTTGCAGACCTCACCGACAGCGCGGACATAATCCACGATCTCGGCATCGCTGGCACTCTGCGCAAAATGGTCAAAACACACATAGGGCCCCTTGGGGATCACCAATACATGGGTCGGGGCCTGGGGGTGAATATCGCGAAAGGCCAGGCTGTGCTCGGTCTCCAGCACCGTGGTATTCGGGATCTCACCCCGCAAAATCTTCGCAAAGATATTCTGATCGTCATAGACATAGCTCATGTCCAAGGGCCCCCTGCCGTAAATCCTGCTTTCTCAAGCGTTTCGATTCAAGGTATCGCGTAAATCCTGCCCAAGCTCAATCAGGATGGCTGCGCGCGATTGAAGCATGTGCGCTGAGGCGCGACCGCGCAGCCGCGTGATCGCCGTCCTGCGGGTTGGCGCTCACACTTTGGCTTCTGCCACTTTATCTTTGCCAAACTCTCTCCAACTTCTGTGTTCACCCAGACGCTAGAAAATCGCCATCCCGGAAGGCGGGACGGCGATCACGCGGCGGGCCAGAGGCCCTTGATTCCGCGTGAAAGGAGCCCCTGAAACGAAACTTAGTCCGCATAAAGGTGATCATGATCAATGATCTGGCGCGCCTTGTCGTGTGGCACGCTCAGGAAGCTCGCCACCATACCCGCATTGGTGTCCTGAGTCTCGATCTCGCGCATCCGCAGCAGGTTGGCAAAATTCCCATCCCGGATCCGGTCGCTCTCATGCACCATATCGTTGCGCACCGTGGGCAGCAGTCGCTGCAAGGTCTCCGGCGGCGTCCGTTCCCCAGCCAAACCAACCCGCATCGCATGACCAATCAGATACTCATCCGAGAATTGACACTCGATCTCCAGAATCCGCGTCAAAGACCGGTCGCGGCCAAAATCCTCGATCAGGTCCAGACTGGCCGGGTCCATGCAGACCACCAAGCGATCCGTCTCGTAATAATCAAACAGCATCCGCATCAGAGCGCGGCGGTGGCGGTGGCGCTTGCCCATGGTTGACTGAATGCCCCCCAGATCGGGCAACTCACAGCTGTCCTCGTTAAACAGGTATTCGATGCAGGGAATATTGGTCATCTGTCGGATGCGCTCCAACAGCCGCTTGGCCACATGCCATTTCTTGCACACCACGATCATCAACTCGCGTTCCCGCCCGAGCGAGCTTTCCTTTTCCCAGAACCGCGAGGCAAAGCGCCGCCCCGTGCGCCCCTTTTCCGACAGGAATTTATACAGCGACCGCCCCTCATTCGAGATTTTGAACCGCTGCCCTTCCGAGGCATAAAGCACCCCCAGCCGGCGGCGCAGCTCGGTCGCCTCGGCGCTGATCTTGCGGGCAAACAGGAAATCCTGGCTCAGCAGCAGATCATAGTGATCATTATAGAACACCACCGGCATGCCGTAATCGGTGAACATCAGAAAGGTCAGCGTGCGGCATTCGATCTCATGCTCGGGCACCAGATGGCGCACCAGTGTCTGAAAAAACGTCTCGTCCGGGATCCATGTGGTGGCGAAAAAGCGCATCACATCCTTGCGCTTCTTGATGAAATCCAAAATCCACTCAATCGTGCGCCGCCGCAGGCACCACCATTGCGACCCGATCATGATCTCCAGATCCGCCGGAATCTCGCGCGTCAGCCCCAGGCGTTTTTGCAGGTTGAACATCGCATAAAACCGGCGCTTTTGCGTGCGCTCGTTAAACCAGTGGCGATAGATCAGCCGTTCCTCTTTCCAGCCGGTCTTGATCCAGTCGGACTGAAAATAGTCATAACTTTCAATATAATCGCAGTCGCGCCGGTCCAGGAACTCATGCGCATATTCCGCCGATTTGATCGCCATGCAGTCGCCGGACAGCATGTAGAAATGCGTCGCCCTCGGGAAGGCCTCGACCGCCGATTGCACCGCGTAAATCGTCGCCTCGACCAGGCTCCATTCGCCCCAGCCGCATTTGATCCGCTTATGGGCAAAGCAGACATTGGGGTTATCGCCCAGCGCCTCGGTGATCTTCTTATAGGCCTCGGGGGAGGCACTGGCGTCAAAATGGATCGACATATAGTCGCCCACCGCCGTCAGGCTGTTGGCCTGCTTGATGATCGCATCCGGGTCTTTATGACACAGCAATATGAAGGCAATTTTTGCCATTTAGGAAACCATCTGCCCTATTTTTGCCTGATTGTTTATGTTGATAGACGTGAACAGGCGTTGAATAAAGTCGCTTCTTTTGCTTTTTAGGGTCCAAAGGGCGCCAAAAAACAACAAGGCGCGGCAGTTGGAGGCAGCGGTTATGGGTTTTCCTGGAACCTGGATGACCGAGAGTCAGAGCATGGTGTATCGGGTTGTCCCGAAATGCGCCTGCTCGACCATTGGTCAAATCATGTATTATTCCGATCACGGAGAGTTCTTTGATGGCGACATTCATGACGCCACAGATGGCTTGCACAAATGGGCGCGCGAGGACAGCCAACCGGCGATCAAGGCCAATGTCAAAACGCGCACCAGCTATGCCTATACCTGCGTGCGCAACCCCTATACCCGCGTGCTGTCCAGCTTCTTTGACAAGATCTGTGGCATCCAGCGCAACGGGCGTCGCTATCGCGGCAATCTTGTCCCGCTTCTGATCCAGAAATACGGCATCGAGGTTGGCGGCGATGACGGCAAGCAAGAGTTTGACCAGATCAAAAGCTTCCGCCGCTTCCTGCTATTCGCCCGCGACACCATCCGCTGGCGCCGCCCGATGGAGCCCGACATTCATTGGAGCGCCTGCTCCGGTCACGTCTCGACCTTCATCGTCAATGGCGGCCGCTATAACAAGATATTCTGGACCGAACAGTTCAATGACGGCATGCAGCAGGTGCTCGATGCAATCGAAACCCCGCACGCCGTCGATCTGACCGCCATCCCGCGTTTCAACGAATCCGAAGGCCACGGCCCCAAACGCGCCCACCCGGTCGAGGATTACTTTGACGATCTCTCCATGCATCTGATGAAAGAGATCTATCACCGCGATTTTGCGCTGTTCAAATATGACTTCGACAATCCCGGCAACAAGATGCCGATTGGCGAGATAGATCTGGACGAAATCCACGCCAAGCTTGGAGATTGAGAAGGAGGTCCGTGTACCTCCACGCGGAACAAAGGCCGAAGGCCGCCGCGTGATCGCCGTCCCGCCCCCCGGGATGGCGATTTTGTTGGGATCTGGGTGAACACAGAGGTTGGAAAGAGCTTGGCTGGGATTAAGTGGCAGAAACAACCGTTTCGTCGCCAACCCGCAGGACGGCGATCACCCGGCTCGGCATTCAACGCTTCAGGCCGGAGCCTTCCCTTTTCCAAGCCTCCCGCCCCATTCTCGCCACATCTCTTCATTAGATTTTCACCACAAACGGGGTGTCTTTCGTGCGTCTGATCTTAACTCTTCTCTTCGGTCTCTGGGCCAGCTCTGCCGCCGCGCAGGGGCTGTTCTCCATGCACACCACCCAGGATGGCCGCGCCTGGGAGGCTGTCGGGCGGCTCGAAATCTCGGGCGAGGCGTTTTGCACCGGGGCCCTGATCGAACCGCGCCTTGTGCTGACCGCTGCCCATTGCCTGTTTGATCCCACCACCGGCGAACGTGTCGCCGTCGAAGACATCCAATTCCTCGCCGGTTGGCGCCATGGCCGCGCCGCCGCTTATCGCCGGGTGCGCAGCGCCGCGCCACATCCCGATTACGTCTATACCGGCGGCTCATCCACCGACCGAGTGCGCCACGACCTTGCGCTGATCCAGCTGCAACACCCGATCCGCAACACCACCATCACCCCCTTTGCCACCGATGCCCAGCCCGGCAAAGGAGCGCGGGTGGGCGTGGTCTCCTACGCCCATAACCGCTCCGAAGCCCCTGCCCTTCAGGAACTCTGCCAGGTCATGGCGCAGCAGGATGGCATGTTGGTCCTCTCCTGCGCGGTCGATTTCGGTGCCTCCGGCTCTCCGGTGTTTTCCTTTGACGAAAACGACACGCCGCGCATCGTCTCGGTGGTCTCGGCCAAAGCACAGGCCAATGGCCAACCGGTCTCCCTCGCCGCCCCTTTAAATGATTTATTACCCGCCCTGCACGACGCTCTCGCCAATTCCGGCGATAAGGGCGCGGGGCTCACCACCATGGCCGCCGGCACCCGCCGCGACACAGGAGCAAAATTCGTAAAACCATGAGACAGCTTGTTTTCCTAATCAGTTTCCTTTTCCTCATTCCCCAAACTGCCCTTGCCTTTGACGTCATGGATCGTCGCGGCGAATTGCTGGGATGGGAGGGCGTTGGCCGCGTCGATACCGGAGGCGGCTATTGCACCGGCACTCTCATTGCCCGAGACGTCGTCCTGACCGCCGCCCATTGCGTCTATGCCGATAATGGCAAACCGATCCCCGCCAGCCGTATGCGGTTCAAGGCCGGCTATCACCACGGCAAATCCATCGCCGCCCGTCAGGTTGTCAAATGGGTCGCCGCCGCGGGCTATCGCCAGGAATCCGGCGGGTTGATCAGCGGTCAGATGATGTCCCAGGACGTCGCCCTGCTGAAACTCGATCGTGAGATTTTCAGCGCCGAGGCCGACCCGTTCAAAGTCCAGCAAAGCGCCACACCGGGCAGCGCGGTCTCTGTCGTCTCCTATGGGCGTGGCCGCTCAGAGGTCCTTTCGCGCGAGGCAAAATGCAATGTCACCCAAACCTATCGCGGCGGCGTTCTGGGCATGGATTGCAATGTGACCTTTGGCTCCTCCGGCGCACCGGTCTTTATGAAAGAAGATGGCCGTCTGCGCATTCTTGCCATTGTATCCGCCGGAGGCAAAACCCGCGATGGCCGCAAA
Source organism: Tropicibacter sp. R15_0 (assembly GCA_017744045.1). Lineage (GTDB taxonomy): Bacteria > Pseudomonadota > Alphaproteobacteria > Rhodobacterales > Rhodobacteraceae > Pelagimonas. The sequence goes on from JAGHRD010000004.1 coordinate 412,595, forward strand.
GAAGCTTACGCTGCCCTCGCCTCCTCCCATGTTGCCTCCCTCATGGCCGAACTGCGCAACGACGCCGCCCGCGCCAAACCCACCACCGGCGTCAAACGCATCACCATCGGCCAACGCACCACCACCGGCCCCCGGTTTATCAGGCCTTGAGCCTGGCTGTGGCTTCTCCCTAAACCAAGATTCTACTGCTACCAGCCCGAAGCGGACGGTCGGTGGGACTGGATCCGCGTAAGCGGCAGTCGGCAAGATGGTTAAAAACTGTCATTATGCGAGCGTGTCGCGGGTCAGTCGGCCTTTCAACCATTTCACAAAATTTGGCGATGTCGGATTGCATTAGCGTAACATTTCGCGCACATCTAAGGGTGACCTGCACTATTTCAGCTCTTCCGGAAGGTGTGACAGATTGACTGACATCAAAGCCCGCGATCCTAAGCCTGACATCGACCGAGTGGAGGAGCTTGCACAAAGGGTGTTCGAAGGCGACATTCTGCTACCAAAATTTCAACGCGATTTCGTTTGGAACAAGTCCCAAGTGTTGGCGCTGTTTGACTCAATTGCTAAGAACTACCCAATCGGCAGCATCCTGTTGTGGTTAAGCAAGCAAAAGTTGCGGTCCGAGACCAACATTGCAGGGCTTCCGTTCAAAGATAGAGCGGAAGAATACCCGGTCAACTATCTTCTAGATGGTCAGCAGCGCCTTTCATGTATTTGCGGCGCGATCTACTGGTCTCCGATAGAAGGTGAAGAAGATAGCATTTGGAACGTTGCATATGACTTGAAGTCGAAAAAATTTCTGCATCTACAGGCTTTGGATGAGCCGCCGCTGCATCAAATCCGTCTGAACAAACTCCCAGACGCTTCTGCTTTCTTCACACATGTCGCCGCGCTGGAAGCATCGGACGGAGGCGCGGAGCAGGCGGCCGAGGCCAAACGCTTCTTCAACCTTTTCAAGAGTTACAGTGTGGCGTCAGTAACTCTGCACGACATGCCCATCGAAGATGTCGCCCCAATTTTTGAACGCATCAACAGCACAGGAACAAAACTCACAATTGTAGATCTGATGCGCGCGGCAACATGGAGCGCAGAGTTTGACCTTGTAGATACGATTGATGAGAAGGTTCTTGAAGCTGTTGCGGAGAAAGGCTTTGATTCCATTGACCGAAAGGCAGTACTGCGGGTATTGTCATCCGCCTCTGGCTTCTCGTTTTCGACTTCGGGCATTGACCGGCTTCGCAACTGTTCGGTCGATGAACTGAAAATTGCCACGGACGATACCGTGTCGGCATTTAAACTGGCGACTGACTTCTTACACGACCAACTCCATCTACCCAATGCCAAAATTGTTCCATACGTCAATCAAATAGTCGTTCTAGCTGAGTTTTTCCGCCTTAAGCCGACGATTTCAGCGGCCGAAACTGCTGTCTTGAAGCGCTGGTTCTGGCGAACGACCCTGTCGAATTATTTCAGCGGCTGGAGCTCCGGCCAGATGGATGCCGACCTAGAAGCGCTCAAAGAGTTTGCAGACGGCCAAACTGAGACCCTGGAAATTGGAACCAGTAAGCCCACCGCGAATATCTGGAAGAACAGGACTTTCCGAGCGAACACATCCGCTTCTAAATTACTGGGTTTGCTGCTTACACAAAGCTCACCAGCTGACTTGGTGACTGGCCAACACATCAAACTTAGCAAGGCTTTAGCTTGGCAGAACAATCGAGAGTATCATCACATCTTCCCGAAGGCCTTTCTGGCTGGCCAAGGATTCAAACCTTCTCAATTTAATTCATTGGCCAACTTCGCGTTGCTGTCGTCAAGTTCCAACAAGTTGATCTCTGACCGAAGACCTTCAGACTACCTTCCTGAATGCGCCCAGAAGCTTGGCGACCAATTCGAGGCAGTGCTCCGCTCCAACATTATATCAGAGGCAGCCTATGAGTTCGCCTTGCAAGACGACTATGAAGGTTTTCGAGATCAACGAGCACAGGACCTTCATAGCTTCGCGTTGCAACTCTCCGATTGGGACAACTAGCGGCCACCGCGGCATTAAAATGGTGGAAGGGGTCAGGGCAGTCTAACTCCATCTGGAACGTTAGATGGGTCCAAGTTGCAAAGCCCGCTTTCTGCGCAAAACCGCCCACCTCACACAATCGTGATCCCAAATCTTCCACTCATTCCCGGCACCTCTAACACCCCGTACCCAATCCCCCCAAAACTCTGCCAGAATCGGACAGATTGCCCTCTGCTCGGGGCGAACCCCCGATCCGGGGCCCCATTTTGGCGGCACCCAATCCCCCAAAACGCAGGGCGTTTTGCACAGATTGGCGTTTAACAAGTGGTTAAACCCCCATATTTAACCCAGCGCACGCTCGGTTTCCCGATCTCAACCCGCCCGCGGGGGGCTGCCGGGACTTCCGATTGACGCAAACCAACGACCTCACCGAGACCGCAGCGCTCATGGCCAAAGTCATTGCAGACCTGACCGGCTTCGCCACGCCGTCCTCTTGTTCTACGACCTCTTGCAAAAAGTAAGGCGAGGGTTTTCGACAGTAGCAGGCCCTAGGAATTACAACCTAGGCTCTGTTGACAAAATCCAGCCATCTCCGGCGCGTGTCAGATTTTGCTTCTGGCAAGCTGATTTGACCGCAGCGATCTGGGTGATCGGAAGGGCAAATCAGAGAAGGCAGAAGCAAAATCCGCCGCGTCGCTAGTGATTTCGCCAAATTTTGCCAGCGCGTCGTTGTTTCCCCTTGCAAGGGGGCCCCTGGCTGCACGAAAACGCCTAGCGCTGACAAAATTTGGACTGAAACCGGTGGTGGCTGGGTTGTGTCAACAGAGCCTAGTGAAAGTCGTTTGCCATTCCGACCCCACTGTCCATAGTTGTGCAAAATCCTAGAACTGGATCTGAAATGAGCGACAAACTTCGACAAAATCCACATGCTCTCAAAGAGCAGAGAGAAAAGAACCTTGAGGTTGCCATTGGTCGTCAGGTCCGCGAATTGCGCAAACATCAACGTATGACCGGTGCCGATCTGGCGTCAAAATCTGGACTGTCGGTGGGGATGCTCTCCAAAATTGAAAATGGAGCCACCTCTCCGTCTTTGACAACGATCTCCACATTGGCACATGCGCTTGGCGTGCCTGTGGTGCAGCTCTTCTCGGGGTATGAGGAGCCGCGCGCCTGTTTACATGTTAAAGCCGGAGAAGGTGTCAAGACAGAGCGCGAAGGCACGCGTGCAGGTCATCAATATAGTCTGCTTGGCCATATCGGAACCACCGCCGCAGGCGTGATTGTCGAACCCTATCTTATCACGCTCGACAGTTCATCTGACCAGTTCAAGACGTTCCAACATGACGGCATCGAATTGCTCTACATGCTCGAAGGATGTGTGCAGTACCGACATGGGGATGACACCTATCTCCTTGAGCCAGGAGACAGCCTGCTTTTCGATTCTGATGCCCCGCATGGTCCGGATGATTTGGTTTCTCTGCCAGCAAAATACCTGTCCATCATCACCTACGCCCAGGCAAAGTAGCCGCCTGCGACGCCGCGCGCGTCCCTCTTGATACGTATAACCCGATCTTTTTGCCTATTTTTTAGGCGACGACTTAGGTCTGCCAATAAATTCCCCCAATGAAACTTTTTTTCCTTCAAGGAAAGTGTTAGCACTGCCGTTAGCAGCTCGGCCGTCGCCGAGCCTTTCTAATGGAGGAAAGCCATGTGTGGCATTGTTGGGTTGTTCCTGAAAAAGGACGCGCTCCAACCACAGCTCGGTGGGATGTTAACGGATATGCTCATCACCATGACAGATCGCGGCCCAGATAGCGCGGGTATTGCGATCTATGGTAATGAGACCGAGGGACAGGTGAAAATCAACGTACAATCTGACACCCCTGAACGCGATTTTGCGGATTTGGCAGAGACCACCCAAGCTGCGGTCGATGGCAAAGTCTATGTGAAAGTGACAGACACCCATGCCGTTCTCAGCGTGGCCGAAGACAAAGCGGATGTCGCCATCGCGTCTCTCGAAGAAAAGGGGCTGCGGATTATGGGCTCCGGGGCGTCGATGGAAATCTACAAAGAGGTCGGCCTGCCCAAAGATGTCGCCGCCCGCTTTGGTCTGCGCGACATGGGCGGCTCACATGGTATTGGCCACACGCGTATGGCAACAGAATCCGCGGTAACGACCTTGGGGGCCCACCCATTCTCGACCGCAGATGATCAATGTCTGGTGCATAACGGTTCTTTGTCCAACCACAACCGTATGCGCCGCAAACTTGCACGCAAAGGTGTGTTCACAAGGTCCGAAAACGACACAGAAGTGGGCGCGGCCTATATCTCTTCCCGCATCGCAGATGGCGCAAGCCTGGGTGAAGCCCTCGAAGGCACCATCGAGGATCTCGATGGGTTCTTCACCTTTGTCACCGGCACCCGCAATGGATTTGGCGTCGTGCGCGATCCCATTGCCTGCAAACCAGCGGTAATGGCCGAAACCGAAGACTATGTGGCTTTCGCCTCTGAATACCGGGCCTTTGCCGACCTGCCGGGCATTGACGCCGCCAAGGTCTGGGAACCGGAACCCGCAACCGTTTATTTCTGGGAGCGCTGATCATGAGCACGGCACTCGATATGACCTCCACCGATCTGCGCGAGGTGAACAGCACCCTGCAATCCGCCGCGAAGTCGCAGAGCAATGAAGCCTATGTCATTCAAAACCCGCGCGGCCACCATGCAATGGCCTGCGGCCTTGATGGTCCTTTGAATGTCACGATCAAAGGATCAACAGGGTATTACTGCGCCGGAATGAACAAAGAGGCGACAGTAACCGTAGAAGGGTCTGCAGGTCCCGGTGTGGCTGAAAACATGATGTCCGGCCTTGTCACCATCGAAGGCGATGCTTCGCAATATGCGGGCGCAACCGGACATGGCGGGCTGTTGAACATCAAGGGCAACGCCTCTTCTCGCTGCGGCATTTCCATGAAAGGCATCGACATTGTCGTGCATGGCTCCATAGGCCACATGTCTGCTTTTATGGCACAAAAGGGCAACCTTGTGGTGCTGGGCGATGCAGGCGACGCCCTGGGTGATAGCCTCTATGAAGCCCGACTGTTTGTGCGCGGCGAGGTTAAGTCCCTTGGCGCTGACTGCATTGAAAAAGAGATGCGCCAAGAGCACCTGGACATCTTAGCTGATCTGCTTGCCAAAGCCGGGGCCGACGCCAAGCCCGAAGAGTTCAAACGATATGGTTCGGCCCGCACACTCTACAACTTCAACATCGACAACGCAGACGCCTACTAGGAGCGCGACATGGACAAAATCCCAAACACCGACCCGCGCCAGTCCTGGACCTTTTCCAACTCTGTGAACTCCGAAATTCGCCGCGCGGCGGCCACTGGCATCTATGACATTCGCGGTGGTGGTGCAAAACGTCAGGTGCCCCATTTCGACGATCTGCTGTTTCTGGGGGCCTCTATGTCGCGCTATCCGCTCGAAGGATATCGTGAAAAGTGTGACACCTCCGTCACCCTTGGCACCCGGTTTGCGAAACGCCCGATCGAACTGAAAATCCCGATCACCATCGCTGGCATGTCCTTTGGTGCGCTGTCGGGCAACGCCAAAGAGGCGCTGGGACGCGGTGCAACCCTGGCTGGCACATCCACCACCACAGGTGATGGGGGCATGACACCAGAAGAGCGCGGGCATTCTGAGAAACTGGTCTACCAGTATCTGCCCTCCCGCTATGGCATGAACCCGGACGACCTGCGCCGCGCAGATGCGATTGAGATCGTGGTCGGGCAAGGTGCCAAGCCGGGCGGCGGCGGTATGCTTTTGGGCCAGAAGATCACCGAACGTGTGGCCGGTATGCGCGACTTGCCGAAAGGCATCGATCAGCGTTCCGCCTGCCGCCATCCCGATTGGACCGGGCCGGATGATCTGGAAATCAAAATCCTGGAACTGCGGGAGATCACCAATTGGGACGTTCCGATTTACGTCAAAATCGGCGGCGCGCGCCCCTATTATGACACGGCTCTCGCGGTTAAAGCCGGTGCAGATGTTGTTGTGCTTGATGGGATGCAGGGCGGCACTGCCGCCACGCAGGATGTCTTCATCGAGCATGTGGGCCAACCCACCCTCGCGTGCATCCGTCCCGCCGTTCAGGCGCTTCAGGATCTGGACATGCACCGCGAGGTTCAGCTGGTGGTCTCCGGCGGCATCCGAAATGGCGCGGATGTGGCCAAGGCGTTGGCGCTTGGCGCAGATGCTGTGGCCATCGGCACCGCAGCTCTTGTGGCCCTTGGTGACAACGATCCGAAATGGGAAGCAGAGTATCAGAAACTCGGTTCCACCACAGGAGCTTATGATGACTGGCACGAGGGCAAGGACCCGGCAGGCATCACCACACAAGACCCGGAGCTGGCAGCACGTCTTGATCCCGTTGCGGCAGGTCGCCGTTTGCGCAACTACCTCAACGTGATGACACTCGAGTGCCAGACGCTGGCACGCGCCTGCGGCAAAAGCCATGTGCACAACCTAGAGCCAGAAGACCTTTGCGCCCTGACAATGGAGGCCGCAGCCATGGCGCAAGTGCCGCTGGCAGGCACAAATTGGTACCCCGGCAAATCGGGTTTCTAAGTCACAAAAGGGGCCATGCGCCCCTTTTTTCATAAACGACAGGGAAAAAAGGACACAAAATGAGCGCTCTAGCGACATTCGCCGAAGAAAAAGGCGTCAAATACTTTATGGTCTCCTACACGGATCTTTTTGGCGGGCAACGCGCCAAGTTGGTTCCGGCCCAAGCCATCGCGGATATGGAACAGGACGGCGCAGGTTTCGCAGGTTTTGCCTCTTGGCTTGACCTCTCGCCAGCTGACGAAGACATGCTTGCCGTGCCTGATGCTTCTGCTGCGATCCAGCTGCCATGGAAACCCGATGTGGCCTGGGTGCCGGCAGATTGTGTCATCGGCGGTCAACCGCTGGAACAGGCCCCCCGCAATGTCTTGAAAAAACTGGTGGCCGAGGCGGCCGAGCAAGGTCTGCGCGTCAAAACGGGTGTCGAGGCCGAGTTCTTTCTTCTGACCCCGGAGGGCAACCAGATCTCCGATCCTTTCGATACAGCAGAAAAGCCCTGCTATGATCAGCAAGCCGTGATGCGCCGCTACGATGTGATTGCAGAGATCTGTGACTACATGCTTGAGCTAGGCTGGGGCCCCTATCAAAACGACCACGAAGACGCCAATGGCCAGTTTGAGATGAACTGGGATTTTGACGACGCTTTGGTCACGGCAGACCGTCACTCCTTTTTTAAGTTCATGGTCAAATCGGTTGCTGAGAAACACGGATTTCGTGCGACGTTTATGCCCAAACCCATCGAAGGCCTGACAGGCAACGGCTGTCACGCGCATATCTCAGTCTGGGATCTGGACGGCAAAACCAACGCCTTTGCCGGTGATGCGGGTGGACAAATTGGCGAGGTCGGCCTGTCAGAGCAAGGCGGCTATTTCCTCGGGGGGATCATGAAACATGCCACAGCTTTGGCCGCGATCACCAACCCGACTGTCAACAGCTACAAGCGCATTAACGCTCCGCGCACCATGTCTGGCGCGACATGGGCGCCAAATACCGTCACATGGACCGGCAATAACCGCACGCACATGGTCCGCGTGCCCGGAGCGGGGCGGTTTGAACTGCGCCTGCCGGACGGTGCTGCCAACCCGTACCTGCTGCAAGCTGTGATCATCGCGACGGGCTTGTCAGGAATTGCATCCAAGGCAGACCCTGGCCCGCGCTACGACATTGATATGTATGCGGAAGGTCATACCATCACAGACGCACCCAAACTGCCCCTCAACATGCTTGATGCACTCCGCGCCTTTGATGCGGACACAGAGTTGAAAGCCAAGATGGGCGAGAGCTTTGCCGCCTCCTACGTCAAAATGAAAAAGCAGGAATGGGATGCCTTCACCTCCCATTTTTCCTCATGGGAAAAAGACAACACGCTCGACATCTAAAACGAAAAGCCCGGCGCATGCCGGGCTATCAACAGCACCCAAACAGGTTGCCCCCTTGACCGGTGGCCTGGGGTGACCTATCTGCAAGGGGCCGAAAAACGTTGGCCGGTACGGTTATCCCGGTCCTTGCAGTCTTGCGAGAGCTAGTCGCTTTTCTTTCATCAAGCGAACCCAAGGCGATCCAGTTGAATTTCTGGGTCGCATATCCTGTTTGCGGCCCTGATTTTGCCTATTGAAAGGAAAAACCATGGGCCCCGACAAAGTTACCCTCATCCTCGCGCAATTTCTGATTGCCCTCATGATGGCGTTTTTGATGACCTTCATCTTTACGGCATTTCCAATGCATTTCACCCAAGGCTGGCTTTGGGTTTGGCTGCAACGCTTTGCATTGGCCTTTCCGATTGCCTTTGTCCTGTCATTGGCGGTCGGGCCTGTTGCCTTCTTTCTGGCCAGTCGTTTGCGCCGGTTCTTGTCACCGTCCTGACCCGAACAAAGCCCGCTGCAAGGCGGGTTAAAACGTCAACACATTGCGCGGGCAACGGCATCCGCAAGTTCCCCCTTGCAAAAACCATAAGGAAAACCTTATCATTAGGCATGCCTTATGAATACGAGCTGAAATCGCTGTCCAATCCCATTCGCCAAAGCGTCATCAATGAACTGGCGCAGCGGCCCATGTCCGTGCGCGAGCTGACGGTTAAAATTGATGTGTCTCAACCGGTTATGTCGCAGCATCTCAAGGTTCTCAAAGAGGCTGGCCTGATTGAGGTCCGCCCGCAAGGCACCCGAAATATCTACTGCGTCAACAAAGAGAAATTGGAAGAAATACGCGCCTTTTGGACGGTGCATTGGTCAAAATTGTTGGCGTCTCTCAATGAACAAAAGGAATAGTCACATGCCGCTTGAGCCGATCCAGGTCACGACCAAGGTGAACCGCAGCCCGCAGGACACATTTGAGGCCTTCATGTCCAAAGTGTCGCTCTGGTGGCCCCTGGAAACGCATTCCGTCAGCCCCTATTTCGGCGAACCGGCCCCGGAAACCGTGATCATCGAACGCCATGAGGGCGGGCAGGTTTTTGAGATTTCGGCATCAGGCGAACACAGGATTTGGGGCAAAATTCTGGCCTATGAAGAGGGAAAGCGCATCGCATTCACCTGGCATCCTGGCCTGTCCGAGGCCGAAGCAACAACAGTGTCAGTGTCCTTTGAACGGACAGATGATGGCAACACCCTCGTCACCTTGATTCATAGCGGTTGGGAGGCCAGAGGGGACCAGGCCGAAGACACAAGAGCGAACTACGTCACCGGCTGGGCCGACATCCTGCAGAACCGCTTCACCGACTTCACGAACGCGCTCTGACATGCAGGCCGCGCCGGGCTATCTGCCTTGATCGGATAATTGCCGGGCCAACACCGCACATAGGATCGCGGCCAGCAACAGAAACACCGCTCCGATAGCCCATGCCACTGGTGTGGAATAGATCTCGGCCATGCGTCCAGCCAGGACCAAACCCAGGGCCGCCCCAAGCTGTTGTATCAGCGATCTCAGCGATAGCATGGTCGCGCGCTGATGATCCCCGACACAGCGATGCAACAGGCTGCTGGCCGGTGTCTCGCTCAGGCCAAGACACACAGAATAAAGGATAAAAACACTGGCAAAGCCAAGAATACCCCCCTGCAAGGCCAAAGCGATCTGAACACCCGCCAGACAGAAAAACACGACCCCAAGCGTCACCCCATGCCGCCGCTTGAAAATCCGGCTGACCAAGGGGGACAGCGCGGCACCAAAAGCGATGGCAAAGAAATAGCTCGCGGTCAGGGCTCCGATGACCGTGTTGGCATAGGCCGCATTCAGCATCGGCTTGGCAAAAGTCGGCCAGATCACCTCGACCGGATTGGTTGCCATCAGGAAAAACGCCAGCGCCGCCAAAAGCACCGACAGCGTCGGATGCCGCAGGGCAAGCCAACCGGCCTCCCGGATCACCTTTGGAACAGTCGCAAAGCCCTGCCGCAAGGCACCGGGATTCAGAGCGCGTGGTGTTTCCACAATGGCCAGCATGGTGAACCCAAACACCCCCAGCATCACCATAAAACTCGCGGCATAAGAGGTGTCATAGATGCTGAACCCCAGGCCTTGCGCGACCGGGCCCAGACTGTCCGGCAAAAGCCCGCCCAAAACCGCCCCAATGGCCAGCCCCATCGCCCCCGCCCATTGCGCCTTGGCCAAAGCGGGCTGGACATCGACATTGGGCGCTTCGGTCTGAAAACCCTCAATAAACCAGGCATCCAATGTCCCAGATCGCAGCGCCCGCCCAAAGCCGATAAAGGCGAAAGACAGGGCGAGGACATGGAAATCACGGGTTGAAAGAAACAGCGCAAGCGAGATCAGACTGGCGATAACCGCCAACAGGAAAACCGGTTTGCGCCCGATACTGTCCGCCAATCCGCCAAATGGCAGCTCCATCGCCATGGTCGTCAGCGAATAGACCCCAAAAAGCAGCGAGATCTGGAACAGATCCATGCCCCGGTCGCTGAGTGCCAGCGCCACAACGGCCACTGTCAGCCCCATCGCAAAGCGATCCAGAAACTGGTGCAGCTGAAACACCCGAATATGCCGTCGCGCCGACCCGCTCAGCCCTGCAAAGGAAAACTCAGTCTCTGTACCCATATCGGCAACATCGACATTTCTCGCCCCCGCCACAACAGTTTTGCGCACCCCATGCCGCCCCTTCGATCATCAAAGCAGCGGCAGGATCAATGGCGGACCACCCGCAGGCGCTCCGCCCAGCATATCAGGCCATATCTCGCACGCGTCCGGAAATCCGAACCGGCGCGCCAGCCGTGTCATCCAGCTCAACCTGTATGAGCGATGGCTGCCCCATATCCTCGCCCTGCCGAAGTGTCAGCTTGCCACCATGGGGCCATGCCTGATCCCTGAGATAGCCAGCAAAAGCCGCCGCCGCGGCACCGGTTGCCGGGTCCTCCAGCACCCCGCCCGAGGCAAAGGCATTGCGCACGTCAAAGCTCTGATCACCGGCGATAACAACCAGCATGATCGTCACAATCCCATGTTTGCGCATCATCTCCCGCCCCTGATCCAGATCATAAGACATGCCTGCCAGTTGCGAACGCGCCTTAAGCGCCAGCACAATATGGTCAGCGCCGCCATGAATCCGGGCCGGGGCCAGACGCGGGTCAAGATCCCCCTGTTCAAATCCGAACAGGGCCAGGGCATCGGCCAACTCGTCATCAGAGATCGCCTGACTCTGTGTTGGCGGCGAAGACAGGCTGGCCTGCATCCCCGCCTCCGAGGTTTGCGCCGCAACGGTGATCGCAGCATTGTTGAGCGTCAGGTCAAATTCCCCCGGCCCCGCATGCAACCCCAGCGCCGCGCCCAGGGCGATGGTAGCATGGCCGCAAAACGGCACCTCGGATTCCGGCGAGAAATAGCGCACCCGCCAGGCCTTGCCGCTGTTATCCTGCGCCACGGCAAAGGCGGTTTCGGAATAACCGACCTCAGCGGCGACACGCGCCATCTCGGCCTCAGAATAGGCTGTATCCGACAAAACCACCCCTGCCGGGTTGCCGCCCGCATCCCCTGTGGCAAAGGCCGCAAATCGTTGAATATCCATTGGGTTTTCCTCGTATCTGTTTGACGGACATCATAGGAAAACACGCCCAATAAATCCCAGCCATATGAAAAGCATTTCTCAGAAATTCCTTTCCAAACCAAGGCAAGCGAAATAAAATGCCTTCATGTCAAAAGTGCTGGATCAAAAAGACTGTTCAATAATCGAAATTCTCGATTCGGATGGTCGCGCAAGCCTGTCAGAGATCGGCAAAGAGGTCGGGCTGACCGGCCCCGCCGTGGGTGAGCGCCTGCGTCGCTTGCGCGAGATCGACTGTATTGACGGGTTCGGCGTGCGGCTCGACCTGCACGCCTTGGGCTACACGATTTTTGCCCTTGTGCGGATCAAACCCCGCAGCGGTCAGCTGCGCGCGGTCGAACAGATGATCCAGGATCAACCGCGCTTCATGTCCTGCGATCGCGTCACCGGCGAAGATTGCTATGTCGCTCGGCTGGCCCTGGTGACCATCGCCGAGTTGGACGACATTCTGCGCCCGTTCCACGACCGGGCAGAAACGCATACATCCATCGTGAAATCATCCATCTTCACCCCCCGCCTGCCCCCGCTCGTGCCACGAGACTGAGCCAGACAAAGTCAGTTCAACGCCGGTTTGTCATTCTTGACATGGCGGGTCATGAGCTTTTTCTGCAACCGCCCCGATGGCACAAATCTGGCGGGCATAAGGGCATCGCGCCGCCCCCGTAAATTCGGAAACAGGGTTTCGATCTCGGCCCGGCCTTCCGGCGACAGCGCCTTTTGCGCCTCGCTGCCCAGGTAAAGGCTTTCTGACTTCGCACCCTCGGCAAAGAGCAGTTGATGCCCTTTGAACAGGAGGTGAATGTACTCAACCTCCTTCACGTCAAAATCCACAAAGATGCCGGGCAAGGCCGTCAGTTTGATCGCCGACACCAACACATCGCGTCGCCCAAACATCCGCTCTGCGACCTTCGACGTCACCAACATTCTATGCTGGCGCGAGACAAGCAGATCGCGTTCCGGCAGGTTTTGCCCCAAAGCCCCGGCGCTGATACGCACAGGTCGCAGCCCCTCATTGCGCCTGAAACCGGCTTGGTCGATGTGACGGCGCCCGATCCAGCGGATCCTCTGCGCCCCCTCATCGGCAGTCACCACCAGATCACCACTTCTGACCGTCGCGACATCCGCATAGCCCGTGGGCAGCAACACCCGCGTCCCGGCCGTGAAACAGGGGATCAGACCATCTTCAAAGGCCACGATCCCAACGGTTTCGTTGATATGGTTGGTTTCGGTATCGCCGGATTGCTCCTCTTCGACAAAGACACCAACACTGCTGCTCGTTTGCCCATCAATGACAACAGTGGCCGTATCCCCGCCATTGATCGTCTGGGTTTCCGCCACCACCACCCCGTCGCTAAACGTGTCGCCCAGGCTTAGAACATCGGTGTTTTCATCCACGCCATCATGCGTGTTTGCCGTGCCCGACGCCGCATCCCCACCCGGCTCAATCGCGATCCAACCAATCGTTTCTGACGCGTGAACGCCATCTTCGGCTTCTTCTTCCTGCAATGTCAGGTCAAAACCCGAAGCGGTGATATTGCTGGGGTCACTATCGACAGTGGTCGTGTCATTTTCCGACATCACCGATGTCAGAACAACCGGAGGCTCCGTGAAACTGCCGCTAAAGGCCACGCTGTCACCGGTGTTTTGCCCGGTGCTGGAAATGTCGCTTGTCCCTGCTTCGATGACGCGCCCATCCGGCAGGGTATGCACCCCTTCTTCAACCGCGATCCAGTTGATGGTCTCTGTCGCACCATGTGGGCCGTCATGATATTCCCACTCTTCGATGATGAAGGTGAAGGATATCGTGTCGCCATTCGCGTCCAGGGTCTGATCCGTGATGCGCAGGATAAACTGATTGCCGCCGTTATTCGTGGCACTCAGCGCAAAGACAGGGTCGGTCAGCGGTTCGGTCAGATTGACCGTTATCGGTTGGTTCTCCGTCGGAGAATTCGTGGTTACGCTACCCGCCTCACCTATGGCCATACTCTTACCGCTTTCACTACCCTCTGAGCCTCTAACACGTGTTGCTCAGACTAAACTGGTGAAAAATTATTTTGGTTTTGAGGCGAATTTGTGGCTTCGGTTTGGAATTTAACCGGGGCGGACAACCTGCCCGCCCTGACAGGGTCGTTCCCAATCAAAACCTCAAAGACATGCACAGGCGGCTCTGGGGCGGCATGTTCTGAACAGTCGTACTATTGCGCCAGATACTAGGTCGTGTTGATTGGCCGCTAATCACCACCCATCCTGTCCAAATCCAACAGTCGCCAGTAAGTGGGCTTGTTTCTCATCCGTCGATGGTCCCGAACATAATCCCACGCTGTTTGCCCGGTTTGATCAACCAGATTATGGTCTGCCCCCGCATCCAGCAAACGCCACAGCGCCTCATCCGCACCTTTCTTGGCAGCAACATGCAAAGGGGTCATTCCTTGATTGTTTGTTCCATCCAGCAGGTCAGGAAACCCGGCGAGAAAATCGATCATCAAGTGGTTTTCGGCCTCTGCCGCCATATGAAGCAGCGAATTGCCATTCGCGTCGCGGCCAGAAACGGACGCACCAATCGCGATCAATGCCGCCATCGTCTCTCCACTTGCCCAATGGGTGGCAAGTTCAACGGGTGTCATCCCGTCTGAATTGGCCTTCTCTGCCAAATCCCCAAATGGCGCAAAAACGGGGATCGCCTCAAATGCGTTGTATCCCACCGCATAATGCAACGGATTCCAGCCTTTTGGCGTCACTGCATAAGGATCGGCACCAAACTTAATCAGTTCCGCTGCCGTCTTTCGCGCCTTTTCTCCGCCCCTGAACCGCCGCCCATACGTAAAGGCCCTATGCAATGGCGTCAGCCCCTCATGATCTCTGGTAAAAGCAGCACCATTCTCAAGCAGCGCGCGAACAACTTCGACATTGCCAACCCGCGCCGCCAAATGGAGCGCTGTGTATTTGTGTTGTCCTGAGATTTCGTTGACACCGGCACCTGCCGCAATCAATTCATGAATGACCTCGGCATTGCCCCAAGGTGACGCCGCAAAATGAAGCGCTGTCGCGCTTGGACTTCCGATCCCACCTGTTTTAGCCGAAGCGCCGTGAGCCAACAGCAATTTGACAACCTCAGTGTTTCCCGCCGAGGCCGCACTTTGCAACGCCGTGTAGCCGAACTTGTCATGTGTTTCGATGTCATCCCGCAGCGAGAGGCAAAGCTCCACTTCAGCCGCTGTCGCGCTCCTGACAAAATTGTGTGACGTCCAATCGTCACAAGACGCAAGAACAGGCGTGGAAAAAATAATCGCCCCACCTGCCAAAACCTGCAGGCACATAAACAATTTCCAATTCAAAACACGTCTCCAAACAACAACAAACCCCCGCCAGCGCTGAGTGTCAGGCGCATGTCTGTTACGACCTAAATCCCATCGTTCCTGCAACCAAGTAAACCAATTGGAAGCGAGAACCAACAATTGGGAATGACTGCCCCTCAACACAAATCTGAGCCCCATATCACGCAAACGTGACCACTGAATTTGCCCCTATTCGTGGCACCTCATATCCCTGGCAGCCAATCCCCCCAAAACTCCGCCAGAATCGGACAGATTGCCCCCTGCCCGGGGCAAAACCCCGATCCGGGGCCCCATTGTAGCGGCACCAAATCCTCCCAAAACACGGGGCGTTTTGCACAGATTGGTGTTTTACAAATGGTTAACCCCCCATGTTTAACGCAGCGAACGCTCGGTTTTTTTGCCTTATCTCACCTTTGCTATGCCCCCCTTGAAACCTGCAAAACCCCTCCCCATCTCAGAGTGACCGGGGTGCCTAATGCTGGGCCCCGCAACACGAAAACGCCTGTCCCAAACGGGAAGGCACCAACCCGGATCGCTCAACGGAGGATTCCATGCGACATTTTGATTTTGCCCCCCTTCATCGTGCCTCGATTGGCTTTGACCAGATTGCTGACATGATGGATCGCGTGCTGGCGAATGACACGCCCCAACAGGGCTACCCCCCTTATAACATTGAGAAAACCGCTGATGACAGCTATCGGATTTCCCTGGCCGTGGCCGGGTTTGCCGAGGGTGATCTGAGCGTCGAGGTCAAAGAGCAATCTCTGATCGTCGCCGGGCGCAAGGCCAATGCAGATCAGGCGAAATACCTGCATCGCGGCATCGCCACCCGCGCGTTTGAGCGCAAGTTCCACCTTGCCGATCATGTCCGCGTCACCGGTGCCAGCCATGAAAACGGCATGCTGCATATCGACCTGACCCGCGAAATCCCCGAAGCGCTGAAACCCCGCCGCATTGCGATTGAATCCGCGACGACCAAGCAAGTTGAGAAGGATGTGGTTGACGCGCAGGCTGTGAACTAAATCGCTCCGCCTTTTACCTTTTTCACCAAGCGACACCGATGTCCCGAGAGCGCCGAAGGCGCGGCAGGGTATCGGTGTCACAGGACAAAGGCGAGCGATTAACCCCTTGAAAATAAACTCCTCCGGTGCCCTGCCCGTCCCTTTGCGGGGCACCATCCAGACCCGCGCAAACCCCTCCCAATACTTGCGCGCAAAAGACCCCGGCCTCCTCCCGCCGGGGTCTTTTTGTCTTTGCCATTGACTGCCCCCACCGCTGCTTTAACCCTGTGCCCATGGATTGGCGCTCAGTGAATTTTGACTGGAACCGCGCGCGGGCCTTTTTGGTGACCGCCGAAGAAGGCTCGCTCTCTGCAGCCGCCCGCGCCCTGGGCATGGCGCAACCGACCTTGGGCCGTCAGGTCGCGGCCCTCGAAGAAGAGCTGGGCGTGACCCTGTTCGAACGGGTCGGGCGTGGGCTCGAACTGACCGAGGCCGGGCGCGAATTGCTGGTGCAGGCCAAGGCCATGGGCGACGCGGCACAGGCGATTTCCATTGTCGCCACCGGCCAATCCGAAAAACTGGCGGGCGAGGTCAGCATCTCAGCGACCGAGCTTTATTCCGTTTGGGTTCTGCCGCCCATCATCCGCCAATTGCGCGACATCGCGCCGGGGATCGCCATCAATGTGGTTTCCTCCAATGAAATCAGCGACCTGAGGCGACGAGAGGCAGATATCGCCATTCGCAACACCCGCCCCGAAGACCCGGATTTGATCGCCAAATCACTGGGCAATGATGTGGGCACTTTCTTTGCCAGCGCCGAATATCTTGAACAGCTGGGGCCGGTGACGTCATTGGCGGATCTGGACAGAGCTGATTTTATCGGGCTTGGCGATGGTGACCGGGTTGTCACGGCTTTTCAGGAGTTTGGCCTACCGGTGACGGCCGAGAATTTCCGCACCAACTCTGCCTCGCATTTTGCCCATTGGCACCTTGCCAAGGCGGGGCTGGGCCTGTGTGTCGGCCCCTGCGCCATGGGTGACGCCGACCCCGATCTGCACCGGGTCCTGCCCAATGAGCCGCTCTTTGAATACCCGGTTTGGCTGGTCTCGCATCGCGAACTGCGCACCAATCCCCGCATCCGCCTGGTCTGGGACACGCTGCGCGACATGCTACCTGGGTTGCTGCGAGGGGTGAGCAAGTAATCGTCGAGCACGGGTATTCACTTCATTGAAGGTCAAACGCGACACAGGTTCGCGCCCGACACCGTGGGTGGGCGCATTTGTACTTGATACAACCTAGTTGGGTTAGAGCCCGATGGACAAAGTTGAAACGTTCCATTCATTTCGCGCCCGCCCTGGGGGACGGGGTCGGGCGCGAACCGGATTGCAAGCAATCCGGGAAAAGTAAGCTATCCAGCCCCGATCAAAGCACCCGCCGCAAAGACCAAGGCTCCGCCGACCACCACTTGGAACGTCGCGCGCCAGAACGGGGTCTCCATGAACTTATTCTGAATCCAGGCAATCGCCCAAAGCTCAATGAAAACAACGATCAAGGCGATGGTGGTGGCGGTCCAGAAATCGGTGATCAGATAGGGCAAGGCATGGCCCAATCCGCCCACCGTGGTCATCACCCCGCTGGCCAGACCGCGTTTCAGTGGTGAACCACGCCCCGAAAGCTGCCCATCATCCGAAGCCGCCTCGGTAAAGCCCATGGAAATCCCCGCCCCGACCGAGGCCGCGAGGCCAACCAGAAACGTCGTCCAGGTATCCTGCGTGGCAAAGGCGGTGGCAAAGATCGGGGCCAGGGTCGACACCGACCCGTCCATCAACCCCGCAAGGCCCGGCTGCACCCAGGTCAGCAGGAATTGGCGATGGCGCGTGGCCTCCTCTTCATCACCGTTTTCACTGGCCTTGTCAGCCATCCTTTCAGCGGCCGTCTGGTGCCCAGCCTCCGCCGCCGCCAGATCACCCAGCAACTTGCGCGTATCCGCATCCGTGCTGCGCTGCGCCGCTGACAGGTAAAACCGTTCCGCATCCCGCTCCATGCTCGCCGCCTCTTCGCGAATGCGCTCGAGCGACAGGTTTTCAACCAGCCAGACCGGGCGACGCGCATAATAGCCCGCCACATGTTCGCGGCGGATCAGCGGGATCACCTCGCCAAAACGTTGTTGATGCAAGGCGATCAGGGCGGCGCGATGGGTGTCCTCTTCCACCGCCATCCCGTCAAAGACCGAGGCGGTTTCGGGATAGTCGGCGCGCAAACGCTCCGCGTAACTGCGATAGATGCGCGCGTCATCTTCTTCTGAGGAAATGGCCAGCGCCAGGACCTCTTGTTCGGACAGATCATCAAAGCGGCGGCGATGGGTTAAAAAGCGCATTTTCGGCCCTCTTTTTAGAATGACTCTAATGTAATCGGAATTTGCATAGCTGCAATGCGAAAAACTGAACCGATTAGTTCAGTTTTAACCTTGCAAACTGAACTGAACAGTTTAGATAACTAAACGAAACAGTTTAGAAGGACCCAAACAATGCGTTCTATTGCCCTCGCCGCCCTCGTTGCCCTGTCCACCGCCGCTTCGGCTATGGCCCTGCCCTCCATGCCTTTGCCTGACCTCACCTTCCCGGCCCCTGATGGGGATGTGACCCAAGGCTGCACCGATCTGATTGGCGGCGTGACCACCTGCGAATAAGCACTGACATCACTGCAACAGATAAGAAAAACCGGGCATTCCTAGGGGTCTTGTGACCAAGCCCCTGAGGGATGCCCTTTCATTTTGCGCAACGGCAGGTGACTTGCTTCCTTGCCGCGCCGCGCACAGCCGCCCTATAAAGGGGTTGGGATAACAGGGGTTACATATGGTTTCCGACACCGCCACGACCACAGAACGGACAACCGGCGTTCGCAAAGGACGCAAGTTCGATCAGGTTCTCGCAGGCGCACGCGAAGTGTTTCTGCGCGATGGGTTTGAGGGAGCCAGTGTCGATGACATCGCCCGCGAGGCCGGTGTGTCCAAGGCGACGCTCTACAGCTATTTCCCCGACAAACGGCTGTTATTCATGGAGGTGGCCTCGGCCCAGTGCCGTGCTCAGGCCTCTGAGGCGCTGACCACCATTGATCTCACCGCCCCGCCGCGCCAGATCCTGACCCAGGCCGGACAGATGTTTTTGCATTTCATCTATTCCGATATGGGCCAGCGCATGTTCCGCATTTGCGTGGCCGAAGCAGATCGTTTCCCCGAGATCGGGCATGAGTTTTACCACAGCGGCCCCATGGTCATGCGCCATGCGATGATCGAATATCTCAGCGCCGCCGTGGAACGCGGAGACCTCAAGATTGACGACATGCCACTGGCGGCGGATCAATTCGCCGAGCTGTGCAAATCCGACCTGCATCCAAAATTGCTTTTTGGCATCCAAACGTCGTTTTCTGACGCAGAAATAACGCGAATTGTGGATGGCGCTGTCGACACCTTCATGGCACGTTACGGCACATGAACCGGCCCGCCCCAGGGCCCTGATTTGCCTTGGAGAGCGTGCATGCAAACTGTTTCGGAAAACCGGTGTTTTGGCGGAGTTCAAGGGGTCTATTCCCACAGCTCGGACGCCTGTTCCTGCGACATGACCTTTGGCCTGTTCCTGCCTGACGCCGCGCGCGAGGGTGAGGTGCCGGTGCTCTGGTATCTCTCGGGCCTGACCTGCACCCATGAAAACGCCATGACCAAGGCGGGTGCCCAGGCCTGGGCCGCCGAAGAGGGCATTGCGCTGGTCTTTCCCGACACCTCGCCGCGCGGCAACGGCGTTGCCAATGACGAGGCTTATGATCTGGGTCAGGGTGCCGGTTTTTACGTGAACGCCACCCAAACCCCTTGGGCCCCGCATTTCCGCATGTGGGATTACGTGGCGGATGAGTTGCCCGCCCTGCTGGGCAAGGAATTCGCGGTTGATCTGGATCGCCAATCCATCACCGGCCATTCCATGGGCGGCCATGGCGCGCTGACCTTGGCGATGTCCCTGCCTGAGCGTTACCGCTCCGTCTCGGCCTTTGCACCGATCGCCAATCCCACAGCTTCGGACTGGGGGCGCAAGCAGCTTGCGGCCTATCTGGGAGAGGATGAAAGCACGTGGGCAGCGCATGATTCCACGCTGTTGATGGCCGAAAAAGGTTTTGACGGCCCGGTGTTGATTGATCAGGGCAGCGATGACCAATTCCTTGACCTGCTCAAGCCCGAAGCGCTGAGCCAGGCCATGGCGGCCAAGCGGCAAGAGGGCACGTTCCGCATGCAAAAGGGCTATGATCACAGCTATTTCTTTGTCTCGACCTTTATGGAAGACCACGTCGCCTTTCACGCCAACGCGCTGTATTCATGACCACGCCCACCAAGATCACGACCCTCTATATCGACGCAGATGCCTGCCCGGTCAAAGCCGAGGCAGAGCGCGTCGCCACACGCCACAAGATCCCGATGAAACTGGTGTCAAACGGAGGATTGCGCCCACCCGCCAACCCTTTGGTGGAAACCGTGATCGTACCAGAGGGCCCGGATGTGGCCGATATGTGGATCGCGGATCGCGCCGGGAAGGGGGACGTTGTGGTGACCTCAGACATGCCCCTGGCCGCGAAATGTGTTGAGGCGGGGGCGCAGGTGTTGCGCCATGACGGGTCGGCCCTGACCCAGGCCAATATCGGTCAACAACTGGCGATGCGCGACTTGATGGCCGATCTGCGCTCGGCCGATCCGTTTCGCCAGGGCGGCGGCAAGGGCTTTACCAAAGCAGATCGCTCGCGTTTTCTGGACGGTTTGGAACGCGCCCTGCGCGCGGCAAAGAAAGAGATTTTATGACACCCGAAGCAGTGATTTTCGACATCGGCAATGTGCTGATCGAATGGCAACCCGAACGCTATTATGACGCGGTGATCGGCGAGGACCGCCGCCGCGCCATGTTTGCCGAGGTCGATCTGCACGGCATGAATGATGTGGTGGATCGTGGCGGCGATTTTCGCGACACGATTTACGCAACGGCCGAAAAATACCCGCAATTTCGCGATGAAATCCGCATGTGGCATGACAATTGGCTCGACCTGGCCAAACCCGCCATCCCGCAATCGGTGCGTTGTCTGCGGGCCTTGCGCGCGCAAGGGGTCAAGGTCTTTGCCCTGACCAATTTCGGCATTGGAACCTGGGCGATTGCCACGCCGGTCTATGACTTTCTCAACGAATTCGACCATGCCTATGTCTCGGGCCATATGGGTGTCATCAAACCCGAGGCGCGCATCTATGAGATGGTCGAAGACCACTCAGGCATTGATCCTTCGGCGCTGCTTTTTACCGATGATCGCATCGACAATATCAACGCCGCCCTTGCACGGGGCTGGCAGGTGCATCACTTTACCGGCTCGCAGGGCTGGGCCGATTGCCTGGTGTCCAAGGGTCTTTTGACAGCGGAGCAAGCGACATGATCATCATCCCCTTTGCCGAAGGCGAGGCCAATCTCGACTGGCTCGCCCTGACCGACGCCTTAGCCGCCGGCCACGCCCTGCCCAAGGCCGAGATCGCCGATACCTTCCTTTATCGCGGCAAGGACACTTTGCTGAACCGCTCGGCCTGGATCGACGGGCTGGGCGTTGCGGTCAAGGCGGCGACGGTGTTCCCGGACAACCCAACCAAGGGTGAGCCGATGATCAACGGCGCGGTGAACCTGTTCAACGATGCCACTGGCGCGCTTGAGGCTTTGGTGGATTTCCATCTGGTGACCAAATGGAAAACCGCTGGGGATAGCCTGTTGGCGGCGCGCCGCTTGGCTCGGCCTGACAGCCGCAACATCCTGATCGTTGGCGCGGGCACGGTCGGGCGTTCGCTCCATGCCGCCTATTCCGCCGCCTTCCCGGATGCAGAATTCACCCTGTGGAACCGCACCGCAAGCTCGGGACAGGCCATGGCGGATGACCTTGGCATTCACTGGCAGCCTGATCTGCAAACTGCGATGGCCGGGGCCGATATCATCACCTCTGCCACCATGAGCACCACGCCGGTGATCAAGGGCGACTGGATCCAGCCCGGCACCCATGTTGACCTGATCGGGGCCTATCGCCCTGATATGCGCGAAGCCGATGATACCGCCCTACAACGCGCGCGGCTCTTTGTTGACAGCTTTGACACAACGCTGGAACATATCGGTGAGCTGAAAGAGCCGCTGGCCACAGGCGCGATCACCCGCGACCATGTGCTGGCGGATTACTACCAGCTCGACGCTTTTACCCGGCAAAGCGACGAGGAGATCACCATGTTCAAGAATGGCGGCGGCGCGCATCTCGACCTGATGGTTGGGCGCTATATCCTTGATTGCTGGACGGCGGCGCAAGGCACGCAAGGATCATGAGCTGGTTGGCCTTGATAGCCGGGGCGGGCGTGCTCAGCGCCGCTGCCCTGCCGATCTACCAAGAGGCCAAACGCTCCCCCACCCCCGATGCCAGCCCCAAGGCCAAACTGTCCAGGGGCGAGACCTATTTCCGCTGGTATGGGCCAGATAACGGGCCGGTCGCGGTCTGTGTGCATGGGCTGTCGACCCCGTCGATTGCCTATCACGAATTCGCCCAGAACATGGCGCTGCTGGGCTTTCGGGTGCTGGTCTATGACCTCTATGGGCGCGGGGCCTCGGATGCGCCGCGCGGACGGCAATCCCCGACCTTCTTTGAGCGGCAATTGCTGGACTTGCTGGCAGATCAGGGGTTGGACAGGGACATCACCCTGATTGGCTATTCCATGGGCGGCAGTATCGCCGCGCATGTGGCCGCCGAAAACCCGGAACGTTTCCGCGAAGTTGTCCTGCTGGCCCCCGCGGGCATGGGCGAAGAGCTGGGGCGCATGGCCCGGCTTTGTGCGCGGGTGCCGGTGCTGGGGGATTGGCTGTTTTCGCTCCTGTATCCCCAGCATCTCTTGGCCGGGATACAAAGCGACAGCAGCGCCCCGCCTGCCGTACTGCGCCACCAAGAGGCTGAATTGCAGCGGCGCGGTTTTATCCGCTCGGTCCTGTCATCACTGCGCGGCACCCTGAACCGCCCGCTGGAAAAGACCCACCGCAAGCTGGCCGAGACCGGCCTGCCGGTGACGGCGGTTTGGGGGCAGGTGGACACGGTCATCCCCCTGCGCTCTATGGGAACTTTGGTGCAATGGAACCGCAATGCCCACCAGATCGTCATCGACGGCGCCGGGCATGGGCTGCCCTATACCCACGCGCTGGATGTGGTGGAGCATTTGCTGGACGACGAGTAGCGCGAAACGACAGGTTCGCACCCGAGCCGAGGGCAAAATAAAATGCCCGTACTTTTGCCACCGGATTGCCCGCAATCCGGTTCGCACCCGACCCGCCCCCCAGGGCGGGTGCGAAGTTGCACCGGTGCCTTTCCTGTCTCCGAGCCGCTTGATTTGCTAGGTCCGCAAGCCTTTGAGCCGCCCTCGGGCCGGGCGCGAACCTAATGCCGCGCACTAGAGCGTTTCCAGTTTATTTTGGATCAGCTTTCGCTGCCTTTCGCCAAAGGCTCAACCGCAGAAAACTGATGCTTTGCTTCAACGAAAACTGGAAACGCTTCAGATCCCTTATGCTGCCACCGCCCCGGCGCTCTCGCGCTTTTCGCGGATCGGCAGATGCACAATCGCGCTGAACGCTCCGACGCCGACACCGATCCACCAAACCAGTGTGTAATCGCCGTAGATGTCATACATCTTGCCACCCAGCCACACGCCCAGGAACCCGCCGACCTGATGGGAAAAGAACACGATCCCATAGAGCGTGCCCATATAGCGCAACCCATAGAGATGCGCGACAAGGCCCGAGGTCAGCGGCACCGTGGCCAGCCACAGGCCCCCCATCACCGCCGAGAAGATGATCACCGACCAGGGCGTGATGGGCATCAAGATAAACGCCGCCGCCACAACCGTGCGCAAGGTGTAGATGATCGCCAGCAGGTATTTTTTGGAATAGCGATTGCCCAGCCAGCCCGCCGTCAGCGTGCCAATGATATTGAACACCCCGATCAGGGAAATCGACACCGCCCCAAGGGCCGAGGTTGTGGTGATCCCGACATTATGCAGCACACCACCCGCCAAAATCGGCCCGCACATCTCGGTCACAAAGGCCGGGAAATGCGCGGTGATAAAGGCCAGCTGATAGCCACAGCTGAAAAAGCCAAGGAAGATCAGGGTAAAGCTTGGATCGCGCGCTGCCTTGCCCAGGATCTGCCCCATGCTTTCCTGCAGCTCTTGCTTGGTGGCGGCCGGTGCACGCATCAGGGGCAGCAGCAGCAGCACAGCAAGGATCGCGGCGGCAAAAATCAGGAACACCTGTTGCCAGCTCATCATGCCCAGCATCCATTCCGCCATTGGCGCGCCAAAGATTTGACCGGCACTGCCCGCAGCCGTGGCAATCGCCAGGCTCATCGAGCGGTTCGCATCGCTGCTGGCCCGGCCAACAACCGCCAGGATCACGCCAAACCCGGTGCCGGCAATGCCAAAGCCGACCAATACCTCATAGGCCTGATGCGCCTCGGGCGTGACCGCCATGCTCGACAATACCAGACCCGCCGCATAGACCAGCGCCCCCATGATGATCGCCTTGCGGTCGCCAATCTTTTCCGCAATCGCTCCAAAAATCGGCTGGCCAATCCCCCAGGCGAGGTTCTGAATGGCGATGGCCAAGCTGAATTCAGCCCTCAGCCAGCCAAATTCCTCGGCAATCGGGATCTGAAACACGCCAAAGCTGGCCCGGATGGCAAAGGAAACCAAAATAATGAGACAGCCGACAATCAAGACCGGCGTAAAAAGAGGGGTACGGCTCTGCATAATATAGGCTCCTATCAGCCGCGCGACTGTGCCGCCTTGCCCCGATTACGTCAAATCGAATTAATTCATGTGACGCATAAACATCTTTTATGCGTTTTTGCGCACTACCCTTTTTGTTGACGAAACGCTAAGCCAAACCCATGGAAACACTGCACCAAATCTATGACTCCCGCGTCGCCTCTGGCCAGATCAAGCGCGACGATGCTCAGCTTGCTGCCCTGCCCGAGCTGGAGCGTATCCGCGAAGAGCTGGCCAAGCCGGTCAAGCGCGGCTTTTTTCGCAAAGCGCCTGAGCCGCCCAAGGGGCTGTACCTGTGGGGCGGAGTAGGACGCGGCAAGTCCATGTTGATGGATCTCTTTGTTGATGCCCTGGACGAACCGGCGCGGCGGGTGCATTTCCACGCCTTCATGCAGGAAATCCATTCCGAAATGCACCGGCTGCGCAATGACGGGGTCGAGGATCCGATCAAACCCATTGCCAAATCCGTCTCGGATGCGGTGCGGGTGCTGGCCTTTGATGAAATGCAGATCACCGACATCACCGATGCGATGATCGTGGGCCGCCTGTTTGAACAGCTCTTTGAGGCCGGTTGCGTCGTGGTGACCACCTCAAACCGCGTGCCCGATGAGCTCTATAAAGACGGGTTGAACCGGCAGCTCTTTTTGCCCTTCATTGACCTGCTCAAAAATAAAATGGTGGTCAAAGAGCTGGTGTCAGAACGCGACCACCGTCAGGACCGGCTACAGGGTGCGCAGGTCTATTTCACACCGGTCAATTCAGACTCCCGCGCCGCGATCGACGCCCTGTGGGAGGAGTTGACCCACGGGGTCGAGGAAACCCTGACCCTGCATGTGAAAGGGCGCGAAATCGAATTGCCCCGTTACCACAATGGCGTCGCGCGGGCGAATTTCTTTGACCTTTGCGGCAAGATGTTGGGGCCAGGGGATTATCTGAAGCTGGCGGAAAATGTTCGCGTGCTGATCCTCGAAGACATTCCGGAACTCAGCCGCCGCAACTTTAACGAGGCCAAGCGCTTTGTCACCCTGATCGACACCTTATACGAGGCGGGGACTTGCCTGATTGCCTCAGCCGCGGCCCGCCCCGAGATGCTTTATGTCGAAGGCACCGGCAGCTTTGAATTCGAACGCACCGCCTCGCGCCTGCGCGAAATGCAAAGCGCCGATTGGGGGGCCAAGGCCTTTGGCGATGGGGCTTAGGCCCTATTCATTCGCAACACCCCAAACAAAAATCAGGGTCCCGAAGGACCCTGAAGACTGCTCGTTGGCTTTGTTTCGCCTGTATTGTTAATTCTGTTATTCCGTTTCAGGAATGCGCAGGGTCATGCCCGCGCGCAGGTCTGACGGATTGGCCAGCACGTCCTGATTTGCATTGATGATCTGAAGATAGGCCACCGTGGTGCCATAGAACCGGAACGCGATGCCCGGCAGGCTATCGCCCTCTTTGACCGTATAGGTCCGCATGGGTGGCGCTGCAGGTTCGAGCTTGGCGGTTTGCTGATTGGCCAGCGCTGGAACGCGCGCCTGCGGGCGCAGGGTTGGCGTGGCGGGCTTTTGGCTCGGCTCGGCCTGGAAGGCACCGATAATGCCGTAACTCATGGTCGCCACCGCATCATTTGTGACGTCACGCTTGGCGGGTTTGGCTGCCACGGCCGGGGCTTGCTGAACCGGGGCCGCTTGAACTGGGGCTTTGGCCACCGGTTGCGGCGCGGGCGCGGCGGGTTTCGGGGCTAGGGCCGCCTTGACCTGATCGGCCAAGGATGTCGCCGCAGGCGAGGCTTGCACAGGGGCAGGAGCCGGGGCCGGAGCGACAGTGCGCGGAGCCAAGGCCGCGCGTGCTTGATCAGCCAGCGATGCCTCTTGCACCGGTTTTGGCGCAGGCTGCGGCTGGGGCACCAGATTGGACGGGCGCGCCACCGGGCGGATGCGCGGGATATCGGCCACTTCGGCCTGGATCGCGGCGCGCACAGTCGCCGGAACAGGCGCTTGCGCCACGGGTTGGTTCATCACCACACCCGATTGCACCAGGGCTGGTTGAAGGCTCAGCGTGGCAGGTTCGGAACGGCTGACTTCGTTGATTTCGCCCCGCGGCTTGGCATTGCGATCATCCAGCCCCCACAGAACAGCGCCCACCATGGTGACGGTCCCAAAGGACAAAGCGATAAGACGTATCATGCGCGCCCCCAGACACTGGGCACGGTGCCGGCCTGGCCGGCCAAATCATGCGAAACCATGTGTATTCCCCCAAAGAACCGCGAACCGAAAGTGGCAGCTTTCTTGCGATTACATCGGTTATAGGCGAATCACCTATTCGCCGTCAACATTTAGTAAGCGCGTCAAGGGGTATGAAATGTGTGTCAGCTCCGCCACAAGGTGTAGCGGTCTATTTTGCAGGCAAAATCAGCGTCAAACCGACCCGAAGGTCGTCTGGCCGCGTCAGGATCCCCTGATTGGCTGCGAAAAGCGGGCCGGTCATGTTCACATCGCCATAGATCTTTTCGGCAATCGACACGAGGCTGTCGCCGGTTTCGACCACATAGACTTGCGGCTGGGACAGGTCCGGCGCGGCGGCACCATTGGGCGCTTCGTCGAGCGAGCGACGCACAATGGTGTGCAACAAGCTGCCCGGCTGACCCGGCGCGCTTTCGCGGCCTGTGGCATGGTTCAGGCTCGACAGGGTTTGCCAGGTCATCTTGCGCAGCGATTGATCATCCAGGTCCTCTTGCGCCATCACCGGAGCGGCGGGAGGCGCGGCCTGTGGCTGTACCAGGGCCGGAGGGTGTGTTTCGGGCAGGCCAGCCGCCGCCATCGGATCAACCGGAGTCAATCCGGGATCGGCGCGGGTGACTGTGGGCTCGGCCACGGGCAGGTCAGCGCTGCGCTGGCCCATGCCGGGCATCATCACCACCAAGGCCACCGTTACGGCGACAAATCCAAGGGCAAGAAGAACCATCCTGATCATTATTCACTCCTCCCGCTATCGGCTCAGCGCTGTGCTGAGACCCAGGGCCACCCAGGCGTTCAAACCGCCCCGGTAATATTTGAGCTTGCTCGCCGGATAGCCTGCATCCAGCAGGCTGCGCACTGCCTCGGCCGCCTCTGGATCATCGGCACCGCTGCCAAATATCACCAGATCAAAGGCCGAGGAAAAATCACCGCTGCGCACGCCCAGCGCGTTCAGCAGATCATCGCGATAGGGGTTGCCCGGACGCAGCGTTGCTGCGGGCACGTTGACCGCGCCCGGAATAGTCCCGGCCCCAAACCCTTCGGGCAGACGGATATCCACCAACAGGCCAGATCCTCCGGCCACAAAGAGTTCGAGGAAATCCAGCATCTCAAGCTCGCCAATCGTAGACACGCCCGGCCCGGCCTGCATTGGTTGCAGACAGGCAGGCGGACACGCCACGCCAGAGCGGGTGATCGACACAGAGGCACCGTTGACCGACATCTGAAAGCGATCTCGATCTTCGGAAATACGGCTTTCCTGCGCCAAAGCTGGCATGGCCAGCATGGCGACACTCACCGCGGTCAGTACTAGACCCTGATACATCTGCTCGTCCTCTGGCGGTCTTTTTGACCGTCACTTGTTATACTTTTTTCAAAATATAGGGCAGACGGGTTGAATCAGTCAATATGCGGTGGGTGCACACAAGCGTGTAAATCAACCCTCAAAAGGGGAATTTTCATTGGAAAAACACCCGTTTTGGGAAAATCGCCGTCAGAACGGCCTTTTAGCAGCCACGTATTGAAAGCCTTACTTTCGAAACCCGAGACCGTGCCACATCTGTTTTCCACGCTTCGCAGACAGCCAAGCGATATTTGAAAACAGTAAGATAAGGTATCTAGATATGAAAAAGCTCTCTTTTGGCGTGATCGCCGCCGCGCTTGTTCTGGCCTCCGCCGCCCATGCCGCCCCAAAGAAAACCGATGACCCCGCCTGCCCCTACAAAGTGGGCGGCATTTGCTACTCAAAGCCCGGTGCGAAAACCGGCTGTAATGGTTTGGACAAAGTCACTTTTGGCAAGGAGACCTATTGCAAACTGGGCCCGGCAAACAATCCCAAGCCCGTGCCAACTCTGAAAGAGCCAGCTCGGATCCAAGGCCGTGATGGCTGACCCCTATTCAGGCAGTGCGAATTCGCGCAGCACATAGCCCGCCAGATAGAGAGAGCCGCAGATCAGCACCCGCGCCTGCGGCTCTTGCTTGGCGATTTCGGCCAAAGCGGTCGCCACATCCGGGGCGGTTGCCACCTCGAAGCCGACATTGGCCGCCGCCTTGGCGGTGTCTTCTGCCGACAGGGTTGCCGCCTCACCCGGGATGGAAATCCCGGTCAGGTGCTGGGCCTGCTCTGCCAAGGGGCGCATATAGCCGCTGACATCCTTGGTGTTGAGCATACCGCAAATCAGATAGGTCGGGCGTTTTGGCAGGCCTGACAGGTGTTTGGCCAAGGCCTCCCCCGCTGCCGGATTGTGCCCGCCATCCAGCCACAGCTCGACACCCGGAGCTGCCTCGGCCAAGGGACCATCCTTGAGCCGCTGCATCCGCGCGGGCCAATAGGCCTCAGACACCGCCGCCTCATAAGCCGCTTCGCCCATGTTCAGGTGGCGCAAAGCCGCCAAGGCCGCCCCGGCATTCTGATACTGGTGTTCGCCCGGCAGGTTGGGCAAGGGCAGGTCGAGCAAGCCGGTTTCATCCTGATAGATCAGGCGACCGCGTTCCTCATACACATGCCAGTGCTGTCCATGGGCGATCAGTTCACAGCCCAAGGCGCGCGCTCGATCCTCAATGACATCCATCACCTCATCCGGTTGCGGGCCAACAACGCAAGGCACGCCGCGTTTCAGAATGCCCGCTTTCTCTCCGGCAATCTTGGCCAGGGTGTTGCCAAGAAACTGCTCATGATCGATCGAGATAGGCGTGATCACCGTCATTGCCGGTTTCTCAACCACATTGGTGGCGTCCAACCGCCCACCCAGCCCGGTTTCGAGCAAGGTGAAATCCGCCGGTGTCCGCGCCATGGCCAGCAGCCCGGCGCAGGTTGTGATCTCAAAATAGGTGATCTGCGCGCCACCATTGGCGGCATAACATTCATCGAGGATCGCACTCAGCGCATCCTCAGTAATCAAAGTACCCGCCAGCCGGATGCGCTCATGAAACCGCGCCAGATGGGGCGAGGTATAGGCGTGCACGCTCTTGCCCGCCGCCTCAAGGCCCGCGCGGATCATGGCCTGGGTGCTGCCTTTGCCATTGGTCCCGGCAAGGTGGATCACCCCCGGCAGATCATTCTGCGGATTGCCCAGCGCGTCCAGCAACCGCCACACGCGATCCAGCACCAGATCCATCACCTTGGGATGCAGTGCCATCATCCGATCCAGGATGACATCCGAGCGGGCTTGGCTCATTTCTGGTCGGCCTCTGGCGCGGTGGCGTCTTGATCTTCTGGTCCCGGCGCGGGCAGGTCACCCCATGTAGGCGGCGTCTGCTTCATCAGCATTCGGCAGATCATGATCAGCTCTTTGCGGATCTCGCGGCGGTCGGTGACGCGATCGAGCATTCCGTGTTCCAGCAAGTATTCGGCGCGCTGAAAGCCCTCGGGCAGTTTTTCCCCGATGGTCTGCTCAATCACCCGCGCCCCGGCAAAGCCGATCAGCGCGTTGGGTTCGGAAATCTGCACATCCCCCAACATCGCATAAGACGCGGTCACGCCCCCGGTGGTCGGGTGGGTCAGCACGACGATATAGGGCAGGTTCTTTTCCTTGAGCATCTGCAGCGCCACGGTGGTGCGCGGCATCTGCATCAGGCCCAGAATACCCTCTTGCATACGAGCCCCACCCGCAGCCGAGAACAGAACAAAGGGGCGACCCAGACGCGCGGCCTCTTCGGCACCGGCAACGATGGCGTTACCGACATACATGCCCATGGAACCACCCATAAAGCTGAAATCCTGCGCGGCGGCCACGATGGGCGTGCGTCCGATTTCACCGGCGGCAACCAGCATGGCTTCTTTCTCACCGGTCTTTTTCTGCGCCGCTTTCATCCGCTCGGGATATTTCTTTTGATCGCGGAATTGCAGCGGGTCGGCAATGGGTTCGGGCACCTCAACCTCGGCATAGATGCCGCCATCAAACAGCGCGTGGAAGCGTTCGCGCGGAGTGATATGCATGTGGTGATTGCAATTGGTGCAAACGTGCTGGTTATCGCTCAGCTCGCGATGGAACAGCATGGTGCCACATTCGCTGCATTTCGTCCAAAGGTTCTCGGGCACTTCACGGCGCGAAAAGATCGAGTTGATGCGAGGACGGACGTAGTTTGAAATCCAGTTCATTGGGCACCTTGGCGGTTTTCTGATTTCGCCTCACTTAAGCGTGACGGAACGGAAATGCAATCAAACCCGCAAGGCAAGACGCGCCGCAAGCCAATAAATTACGATAAAAAGGAACTCGGCGGGCATTTCGGCCCGAATGGCGGCCTCGGCCTCGGGGCCAAAGGGCAGCTGCCACAGCGCCAGCCCCGACATATCCCCATATAAGGACACCAGCGCCAGCGCGGTAAAATTATTGGCGAAATGCAGGGCAATGGCGGGGCCAAGCGTGCCGGTGCGCGCGGTCAGGTCGGCCGCGGCAATGCCAAAGAGCAAAGACCAGATCAAAAGAAACGACGCGTTGGAACCATAGACCTCGGGCTGGTAATGCAGCATGGCAAACAGGGTCGAGGGCACGAACATCCACACCATGGGATTGGCAAAGCGCGCCGCCAGTTGCGACTGAAAATAACCGCGAAAGACCAGCTCTTCGGCCCCGGTCTGAATCAGCAGCGCCACAATGGTCAGCGGCAGCAGCATAAGCCAATGCCCGAGCGACAGACCGGGCAACAAAGGCTCACCAGTCAGGAACATCAACGCCATGATCACGCCCGTCAGCCCGATCATCATCCGCAGAACGACCCAAAATTGCGCAATCGCGGGGCGCAGCGGACCAAACAGGCTGCGAAACGGGCGTTGATGCACCAATTCACTCGCCACGATCACCCCCAGCCCCATGCAACCGGTCAAGATCAGCACCGCCAAAAGCGACCCCGGCGTATCCGCCCTCTGAATGCCCGAGATCAAGCGGAAATAGGTATCACCCGAGGCCACCGTGTGAATGATCGCAAACACCGCCTGCACCAGCACGATTTGCAAAAACGCAATCGCAACCAACCCCAAAGCCAGCCGCCTCAAGCCAGATGAAGGGCGGGCGGCCGTGACCATGCGCTCAAAAGGGGCGTATTTGTTGCTCATCACATCCTCGCTTGTCGGCGGTGTTGTGGAAAAGTTGACAGCTGTCAACTGATTGTCAAAGGGTTAACAGGTCCTTGGCCAATTGACGCCAAAAATTAACATGTTACCAACTCCGTATGATTGAGGTTTTGCTGAAAACGCTGCCATTCTTTGGCTTGATCGGGCTGGGCTATGGCGCGGCACGCACGCGGTTCTTTGATGAACAGGCCACGGCAAACCTGACCAAGTTCGTGTTCTACTTTGCCCTCTCGGCGATGCTGTTCCGCTTTTCCGCCAATTTGTCTTTGGCGGAGATCTTTGATGCGCAACTGGCCGGGGCCTATCTGTTTGGCACAGCTGCGGTGTACGGCGTGGTGATGATCGTCGGTTTTCTGCGCCGCCTCGATGTCGCCACCGCCGCGATCGAAGCGCAGGTGGGGGCGATCGGCAATACCGGCTTTCTCGGCGTGCCTATGCTGGCGCTGCTTTTGGGACAACAGGCCATCGGCCCGATCATCCTTGTGCTGTCCATCGACCTCATCGTGTTTTCCTCGCTTTTGGTGATCCTGATCACCGGCTCGCGCGAGGGACGTTCCAAGCTGGCCATGGTGAAAACCGTCAGCATGGGCCTGCTGAAAAACCCGATGATCGTGTCGATCTCACTGGGGCTATGTGTGTCTGCCAGCGGCGTCACCCTGCCCGAAGCTGCCAATTCCTTTCTCAGCACGCTCGGCAATGCCGCCACCCCCGGCGCGCTCTTTGCCATCGGCGCTTCGCTCGCGACGAAATCGGCGGAACGGATCGAGATTGCCGTCTGGCTCAGCTTCGCCAAGCTGATCCTGCACCCGCTCTTTGTCGCCATTGGCGTCTATTACCTGTTTCAGGTTGGCGATTACCCGGCCTCGGTGGCGATTTCCGCTGCCGCCCTGCCGGTGGCGGGCAATGTCTTTATCCTTGCCCAGCATTACGGTGTCGCGCCCCAGCGTGTCTCGGCGGCGATCCTGATTTCCACCGCCGTCAGCATCCTGACCGTCAGCTGGATCATCGCCGCCGTGACCGCCTGACCGGGTCAGGAATCTCTGCCCTGACAGAACCTGCCCAAGGGGCTAGCCTGCGCGCAATTTATTCAAACAGGGACATTGGGCATTATGGAATATCTGGAAAAACTCCCCATTGAAAAGGGCTTTGCCGAGGTCTTTTATGACCGCATCGAACCCGAGCTAAACATGCTCGAAACCCAGCGCCAAAGCATGCGCAAGGAAGGTCAGCGCAATTTCTGGATCATCATGGGGATCGGCATCGCCATCAGCATCGCGGCGTTTTTCCTGCTGCAAGGCCATGATTGGCAACCCATGATCATGTTTGCAGGCATTGGTGGCGGGTTCTTTGTTGCCATGATCGGCAAAAACCGCGCCACAGGCGGCTGGAGCAGCACCATCAACGATGTCATCATGCCGCCCGTCTGCGACTTTGTCGGTGACATGCACTATGATCGCTATGCGGGCAAAGGTTTTGGCCTCAGCCGCTTCACATCGCTGAAACTTGTGGCCAATTACGATGACGCCAGCCTCGAAGACCGGATCGAAGGCACCTATAACGGTGTCGATTACGCCATGGTCGAGGCAACCCTGACCAAGGAAAGCACTGATTCCGATGGTGACAGCACGGATTCTACCGTGTTTCGCGGGCTGCTGTTCCGCATCTCTTTGCTCAACGACGCCCCCTGCCCGATCCTGATCACCAAGGATTACGGCAAGCTGGGCAATCGCTTTGCCGGCATGTTCTCAGGCGGCAAAGGGCGCGGCATGCCACGGGTTGAAACCGGCCACCCGGAGTTTGAACGCTTTTTCGAGCTGCATGCCGATCATGGCGAGGCAGCGCTGGAATACCTCCCCGACGCTTTCCTCGATAACCTGATGGATCTGGGCTCGACCGATATTCGCTGTGCCTTTGACGGGCGCGACTTTCTGATGGCCATGGGGCGCAAACAGGATTTCCTGAAAATGCCCGGCATCAATCAGCCGATGTCTGAACTGACCGGCGAGATCAACAAGGTCTTTGTCGACCTCGCCATGATCCGCCGGGTCATCGACCGCCTCACGAACTCCGCCTGACCGCCTGAAAAGTAAACTCCGCCCGGGTTTCTTCTTGGCCCAAATACTCCGGGGGTGAGGGGGCTGGCCCCCTCTCCTACCCGCCCCTCAAACGAATCCCTTGCCTTATAGGCGCATTCCTCCTATATCCCCCTCAACAGCGGCGTGCTGGGGTCCACACCCACCACCCACCGGGAAAGATGCACGGGCCGCTGGCCCGTTTTTTTGTGCTTGCAGGGTCCGCCTGCAACAAGTGCCGGAAAGGCAGACAAACATGAGTGATCTCATCGCCAAATCCGCCATGGATCGGCGTATCGCTGAAATCATTGCCCCTGTCATCGAGGATATGGGGTTTGAACTGGTGCGCATCCGCCTGATGGGCGGCAACACCAAGACCTTGCAAATCATGGCCGAACGCCCCGAGGGCGGCATCGAAGTCGACCAATGCGCCGAAATCTCCATCGCGGTCAGCGCCATTCTGGATGTCGAGGACCCGGTGACAGACGCCTATAACCTTGAGGTCTCCAGCCCCGGCATCGACCGCCCGCTGACCCGCCTCAAGGATTTCGCCAATTTTGAGGGCTATGAGGCCAAGCTGGAAACCGCCGACCTGATCGACGGGCGCAAGCGTTTTCGCGGCATTCTGGCTGGGGTCGAAGACAATGATGTTCTGATCAACACCGACCAGGACGGCGAAACCGTCACCATTGGCCTGAACTACGACTGGCTGGCCGAGGCCAAGCTGGTCATGACCGACGAGTTGGTCACAGAAATGCTGCGTGCGCGCAAGGCGCAGGCGGTGGATGAATCAAAATTCGATGAAATCGAGGCCGAGACCGGCCCGCAGGAGGAGTAAGAGCGATGGCAATCACCTCTGCCAACCAGCTGGAACTGCTGCAAACCGCCGAAGCGGTGGCACGCGAAAAGATGATCGACCCCGGTCTGGTTGTCGAAGCCATGGAAGAAAGCCTCGCCCGGGCGGCGAAATCCCGCTACGGCGCGGAAATGGACATCCGTGTCAGCATCGACCGCAAGACCGGCAAGGCGACCTTTACCCGCGTGCGCACCGTCGTCGATGAGGAAGAGCTGGAAAACTACCAGGCGGAAATGACCGTCGAGACGGCCAAGCAATATATGGCAGACCCTCAGATCGGCGACACCTTTGTCGAAGAGGTTCCCCCGGTGGAACTGGGCCGCATCGCCGCGCAATCCGCCAAGCAGGTCATCCTGCAAAAGGTGCGCGAAGCCGAGCGTGACCGCCAGTTCGAGGAATTCCAGGATCGTGCAGGCACCATCATCAACGGTGCTGTGAAGCGCGAAGAATATGGCAACGTGATTGTCGATGTGGGCCGTGGCGAAGCCATGCTGCGCCGCAATGAAAAGATCGGCCGCGAAAGCTATCGCCCCGGCGACCGCGTGCGCTGCTTCATCAAGGATGTGCGCCGCGAAACCCGT
This sequence comes from Tropicibacter sp. R15_0, assembly GCA_017744045.1. Taxonomy (GTDB): domain Bacteria; phylum Pseudomonadota; class Alphaproteobacteria; order Rhodobacterales; family Rhodobacteraceae; genus Pelagimonas. Next base: position 448,259 of record JAGHRD010000004.1, read on the forward strand.
GGCCCGCAGATCTTCCTCAGCCGCACCGCGCCGGAATTCATGGCCGAGCTGTTCAAGATGGAAGTGCCGGAAATCTATGACGGCATCATCGAGATCAAGGCCGTGGCCCGTGATCCCGGTTCGCGCGCCAAGATCGCCGTGATCTCGCATGATGGTGGCATCGACCCTGTTGGGGCTTGCGTTGGTATGCGTGGCTCTCGCGTGCAAGCGGTTGTGAACGAGCTTCAGGGCGAAAAGATCGACATCATTCCCTGGAATGAAGACACGCCGACCTTCCTGGTGAATGCTCTGCAGCCTGCCGAGGTTTCCAAGGTGGTTCTGGACGAAGAAGCCGAGCGTATCGAAGTTGTTGTTCCTGACGAGCAGCTGTCGCTGGCGATTGGCCGTCGTGGTCAGAACGTCCGTCTGGCGTCGCAGCTGACCGGTCTGGATATCGACATCATGACCGAATCCGAGGAATCGGAGCGCCGTCAGAAAGAATTCGAACAGCGCACCAAGCTGTTCATGGAAACGCTGGATCTGGACGAATTCTTTGCCCAGCTGCTGGTGTCTGAAGGCTTCACCAATCTCGAAGAAGTCGCCTATGTCGAAATCGACGAGCTGCTGGTGATTGACGGTGTCGACGAAGACACCGCCAACGAACTTCAGACCCGCGCCCGTGAATTCCTTGAGGCGCAAGCCCGCAAGGCGATGGAACGCGCGCAGGAACTGGGTGTTCAGCAAAACCTCATCGATTTTGAGGGCCTGACCCCGCAGATGATCGAAGCTTTGGCCGAGGACGGTGTTCTCTCGCTCGAAGATTTCGCCACCTGCGCCGACTGGGAACTGGCCGGTGGCTGGACCACCGTTGATGGTCAGCGCGTCAAGGATGACGGTCTGCTCGAAAAGTTCGACGTCGATCTCGAAGAGGCGCAGAACATGGTCATGACCGCACGCATCCTGCTGGGCTGGGTTGACCCTGCCGAGCTGGAAGCAGCCGAGGAAGAAGACGGCGAAGATGCCGCAACCGAGGAAGAGGTCTGAACCTGATGTCCCGAGGCGGCCAGACAAAAAACCGCGAAGACGGTCCGGAACGCAAATGCATCGCCACAGGCGAGGCACAGCCGAAAACCGGCCTCATTCGCTTTGTTTTGGGGCCGGATGGACGAATCGTGCCAGACTTAGCTGGTAAATTGCCCGGTCGGGGCGTATATGTGAGTTCCGACCGCAAAGCGCTGGACAAAGCCATCTCAAAAGGCCTTTTTCAGCGCTCCCTGAAACAGCCGGTGAAACTGCCCGAAGGGCTGCTTGAGCTGCTGGAACAAATGTTGGTGCGCCGGGTGATCGACCTGATCAGCCTTGCGCGCAAATCCGGGGATGCGGTTTCTGGCTACGAAAAGGTCAAGGATTGGCTGATGAAGGATCAGGCGGATGTCCTGATTCAGGCAACAGACGGTTCCGAGCGCGGCAAGACCAAGCTCAGCACACCTTATGGTGGAACTTATATAGGATGGCTCTCAGCGGATGAGCTAGGAATGGCGTTTGGGCGTCAATCTGTAATACATGCGGCGCTAGGCACTGGCGGTCTGGCCTCACGTGTTGTAGAGGAAGCCCAAAGATTGAAGGGTATGCGTGTTCCGGCGTCCAAATCAGGGGCGAAAGACACGGATCGCGGCGGCAGGGGCCGCCGGAAAGGAAAAGAAGCTTCATGAGCGATAACGACGGCAAAAAGACATTGGGACTGCGCGGTGGCGCCCGTTCGGGCAATGTGAAGCAGAGCTTCAGCCATGGCCGCACCAAGAACGTCGTGGTGGAAACCAAGCGCAAGCGCGTTGTGGTCCCCAAGCCGGGTGCGGCTGGGGCCAAGGGCGCTGCTGGCCCGGCAGGCGGTGGTGGCAAGCGCCCCGCTGGCATCTCTGATGCGGAAATGGAACGTCGTCTCAAGGCGTTGCAGGCTGCGAAAGCCCGCGAAGCCGAAGAGACAGCCAAGCGCGAAGCCGAGGAAAAGGCCCGCGCCGAAGCCCGCGAGCGTCAGCGCGCCGAGAAGGAACAGAAAGAGCGCGAACAGCGCGAAGCTGAAGAACGCGCGCGCAAGAAGGCCGAAGACGAAGAGCGTAAGGCCAAGGAAGCCGCCGAGGCGGCCAAGCGCGCTGCGGCGGCTCCCGCCCCGGCTCCGGCCCGCGAAGACGCACCGAATCGCGGCAAAGCCAAAGACGCTACTCCGCGTCGTGACGACCGTGGCAACAACAATGACCGCAACGACCGCAATCAGCGGGGCCGTGGCCGCGATGACAACCGTCGCAGTGGCAAGCTGACGCTGAATCAGGCGCTGGGTGGCGACGGCAAGCGTGGCCGCTCCATGGCCGCGATGAAGCGCAAGCAGGAACGCGCCCGTCAAAAAGCGATGGGTGGCACCCAAGCCCGTGAAAAGGTTGTGCGTGACGTGCAGCTGCCCGAGGCAATCACCGTGGCGGAACTCGCCAACCGGATGGCCGAACGCGTGGCAGATGTCGTCAAGGCCCTGATGACCAATGGCATCATGGCGACCCAGAACCAGACCATCGACCAGGACACTGCGGAACTTATCATCGAAGAGTTCGGCCACAAGGTGACCCGCGTTTCTGACGCTGACGTCGAAGACGTGATTCAGCAGGTCGAAGACAAGGAAGAAGATCTGCAAGGTCGTCCGCCTGTCATCACCATCATGGGCCACGTTGACCACGGTAAAACCTCGCTCTTGGATGCGATCCGCAACGCCAAGGTGACCGCAGGCGAAGCCGGCGGCATCACCCAGCATATCGGTGCCTATCAGGTGAAAACCGATGGCGGCACTGTGCTGAGCTTCCTCGATACTCCGGGCCACGCGGCCTTTACCTCGATGCGCTCGCGTGGTGCTCAGGTGACGGATATCGTTGTTCTGGTGGTTGCGGCTGACGATGCGGTGATGCCGCAGACCGTCGAAGCGATCAACCACGCCAAGGCGGCTCAGGTTCCGATGATCGTGGCGATCAACAAGATCGACAAACCCACAGCTAACCCGACCAAGGTGCGCACAGACCTGCTCCAGCACGAGGTTGTGGTGGAACAGATGTCCGGTGAAGTGCAGGATGTCGAAGTGTCGGCCCATACTGGTCAAGGCCTGGATGAATTGCTCGAAGCGATTGCGCTGCAAGCTGAAATTCTGGAACTCAAAGCCAACCCTGATCGCAATGCCGAAGGCGCGGTGATCGAGGCGCAGCTGGATGTGGGCCGCGGCCCTGTTGCCACTGTTCTGGTTCAGAACGGCACCCTGCGCACCGGCGACATCTTTGTTGTGGGTGAGCAATACGGTAAGGTCCGTGCCCTGATCAACGACAAGGGTGACCGCGTCAAAGAGGCCGGTCCATCGGTTCCGGTCGAGGTTCTCGGTCTCAACGGCACACCCGAAGCGGGTGACGTGTTGAACGTGGTGGAAACGGATGCGCAGGCGCGTGAGATCGCCGAATATCGTGCCAACCTCGCTAAGGAAAAGCGCGCCGCTGCCGGTGCCGCGACCACCCTGGAACAGCTGATGCAGAAGGCCAAGGAAGACGAAAACGTCTCCGAACTGCCTGTTCTGGTCAAAGCGGACGTTCAGGGCTCTTCCGAGGCGATCGTTCAAGCGCTGGAAAAAGTCGGCAACAACGAGGTGCGCGTTCGCGTGCTGCATTCCGGCGTTGGCGCGATCACCGAGACCGATGTCGGCCTCGCCGAAGCCTCGGGCTGCCCGGTCATTGGCTTTAACGTCCGTGCAAACGCCTCGGCCCGTAACGCGGCCAACCAGAAGGGCGTCGAGATCCGCTATTACAGCGTGATCTATGACCTGGTGGATGATGTGAAAGCGGCGGCCTCTGGCCTGCTCGAAGCGGAGATCCGCGAGAACTTTATCGGCTATGCGAGCATCAAAGAGGTGTTCAAGGTCACAGGCGTTGGCAAGGTTGCCGGTTGTATCGTCACCGAAGGTGTGGCGCGCCGCTCTGCCGGTGTGCGCCTGCTGCGCGACAACGTGGTGATCCACGAAGGCACGCTGAAAACCCTCAAACGCTTCAAGGACGAGGTGGCCGAGGTTCAGTCGGGTCAGGAATGCGGTATGGCGTTTGAAAACTACGACGATATCCGCGCTGATGATGTGATCGAAATCTTCGAGCGCGAAGAGATCGAACGCACGCTGGACTAAGTCTTTCGGTCGGCACCGATCACAGAACAAGAAAAACCCCCGAAGGATTTTCGGGGGTTTTTCTTTGGTGGCTTTGACTGTTCCTGAGGGTGGAGTTTAGGGTCAGGACCCTAAGCCGCCTGAGCAATGGGTTTGACCAGGCGACCAACATAAAGCTTGTCACCAACGCGCACGCAAACCCGCCCATCTGGTAAGGTCTTCTCAAATTGCCCCTGAATGGAAACGCAGCTTCCCAGGGTGATTGTTCTAATCATGGCAGTTCTCCCCAAAGACCGTGCTGAACACAGCGAAACGTGATGACCTGCGAAGGGATGTGGTGTGACCGCGATAGACCAGGTTGCCCCAGCCAACAGCGCAAAGATGTGTCCAGGCCCCTCCTCAGACAACACGAGTCAAACCTATAAAAAATAGGTTAACAGAATCCTGCAGCAGCGGACGTAACCTCGCGAATATGTGCAACGAGGTGAGGGGTTGCCCCTAATGTCTGGTCCTAGTGCCTAACTCTAGAGCCAGTCACGCAGGATCGGGATCAGGGGGATATCTGCCGGAGGCATGGGATAATCGCGCAGCTCGCTGGCGCGGACCCATTTCAGAGTCTGGCCCTCTTGGGCCTGCGGGATGCCTTCCCATTTGCGGCAGGCAAAGAGCGGCATGAGCAGGTGGAAATCATCATATGTGTGCGAGGCAAAGGTCAGCGGAGCCAGACAACTGGCCCAGGTGTCGATGCCCAGCTCTTCTTGCAATTCCCGGATCAGGGCCGCCTCGGGGGTTTCGCCCGGTTCAACCTTGCCACCGGGGAATTCCCACAGCCCGGCCATGGATTTTCCCTCGGGGCGTTGGGCCAGCAGAATGCGGCCATCAGCGTCAATCAGGGCAACGGCTGAAACAAGAATGGTTTTCACGGGAATGCTCCTGTTCGCGGGTGGGTGCGAGGGGCCAGCCCCTCGCGCTCCCCGGGATATTTTTGGCCCAAAGAAACCATGAGGGCGCGTGTGTTAAGATCGGTAATCGGCGTTGATGCTGATATATTGATGGGTGAGGTCGCAGGTCCAAACGGTGGAACGGCCCTGACCAAGGCCGAGATCGACGGTGATGTCGATATCCTGTTCTTTCATCAGCGCCACCCCGTCCTCTTCACGGTAGCTGTCAGCGACCCAGCCGCTTTCGGCGACAAGCACATCGCCAAAGCGGATCGAGAGCAGGTCGCGATCTGCCGCCGCGCCGGATTTACCGATGGCCATGACGATACGGCCCCAGTTGGGGTCTTCGCCAGCAATGGCGGTTTTGACCAGCGGCGAATTGGCGATGGCCAGCGCGTGGGTGCGGGCGTCTGAGTCATGGGCCGCGCCGATCACGTTGATGGTGACGAATTTAGTCGCCCCTTCGCCATCGCGTACCACCTGATGGGCGAGGTCGAGAAAGACCGTTTCCATGGCCTCGGCAAAGGCGTCATGACCGGTGACATCAACGCCAGAGGCCCCGGTGGCCGCCATCAAAAGCGTGTCCGAGGTCGAGGTGTCGCTGTCAACCGTGATGCAGTTGAAACTGCGCGCATTGATGCTGCTGACCAGAGCTTGCAGATCGGCGCGGGCGATTTTGGCGTCGGTGAAGATATAGACCAGCATGGTCGCCATATCCGGCGCAACCATGCCCGAGCCTTTGGCAAAACCGGCGATATTGACAGTCTGGCCGTCGATCTCAACCGCGGCTGAGGCCCCTTTGGGGAAGGTATCGGTGGTCATGATCGCCTCGGCGGCGGGTTTCAGCGCGGTTTCATCCAACGTCGCGACCAGCTCGCCCACCTTGCCGGTGATGCGGTCATGGGGCAGGCGTTCGCCAATCACCCCGGTCGACGAGGTAAAGACCCGTGCCTCGGGCAGGCCTGTCGCCTCGGCCACCGCTTGGCAGATCGCCGCGACCGAGCCGTCACCGGCCTTGCCGGTGAAAGCGTTGGAATTGCCCGAATTCACAATGATCGCCGCGCCTGCATCGCTGTCAGCACCAATCTTGGCCTGACAGTCCAGCACGTTAGAGGAGCGCGTCGCGGACCGAGTAAACACCCCGGCCATCACCGACCCCGGATCGAGCACGGCCAGCATGACATCGGTTCGGCCCTGATATTTCACCCCCGCCGCGGCCGCGGCAAAGCGTGCGCCTTTGATCATGGGCAGGTCAGGAAAGTGTTCTGGGGCCAGTGGCGACCGGGGCAGTGTCATTTAGTTCTCCAGCAGGTCGAGATTGGAGAGGATCGAGGTGTCGACATCCTCTTTCTTGGTGCGGGTGACATTGGCGGCATTGACCAGTTCTTCGATCTTTTTGGTCACCATCTGCTGGCGGACCTGGCTTTCAAGCTGCGCGCGCACCTGATCCAGGCTTGGGGCCTCCTTGATGCGGGTCTCGTTCAGCTTGATCACGTGCCAGCCAAACTGGGTTTTGACCGGGCCGCCCACGCCGCCGGGTTCCATTTTTTCCACGGCTTCCTGGAAGGGAGGCACCATCATGCCCGGGCCAAACCAACCCAGCGCACCGCCACCCGGACCGGATGGGCCGGTGGATTTTTCCTTGGCCAAGGTCGCGAAATCCGCACCGGCGGCCAACTCAGCCACGATGGCCTGGGCTTCTTCTTCGGTCTCGACCAGAATATGCGAGGCGTTGAATTCCTTGCCTTGCGGGCCATTGGCATATTCTGCCTCATAGGCGGCCTTGATCTCGTCTTCGGGGATCGGCTGTTCGGCCAGTTCCGCCAAGACGACCGAGGCCAGCTGCGAGCGGCGCTCATTGTCCAGCGCGATGCGCACGCGTGGCGTTTCCTTGGCCATCTCATCTGTCGACAGAACCTGCTGCTGAATCAGCTGATCCAGGATCCCGTCCCAAAGCACATCGCCGGGCAGTTGTTGGTATTGTTCGGGCAGAAAGGCGCGGACCATCAACATGTGACCCAGCGTGATCTCGACCCCGTCGACAGTCGCCACAACGCTGTCTACCTTGAGCTCTTCGGCCTGCACAGGCAGCGCCATGCTCACGGTGAGGGCGACGGTGCCCCAGAAATTGCGGGATTTTAACATCGTTTTGGTCCTTCCAGACGGGCCGCGACATGGGCGGCGTTGACACTCCACACCCCCGGGCTTACATGCCGAATGGGCATTTTAAAACCGGTCGTTTCTTCCGTCATATGGGCTGTATGAGCGCCGGGCAAGCAGATGCCGACTGATGTTGGATGAAACAGGTAGATCAAGCATGCTGGGAAAACTCGCGCGAAAGGTGTTCGGCACCCCGAATGACCGCAAGATCAAGGCCACCCGCCCGGTGGTGGCACAGATCAACGCGCTGGAGGACGAGTTTGAGAAACTCGATGATGCCGGCCTGATCGCCAAAACTGAAGAGTTCAAAAAGCGCGTCGCAGATGGCGAATCGCTGGACAAACTTTTGCCAGAGGCCTTTGCCAACTGCCGCGAGGCCGCGAAACGTGCCCTGGGGCTGCGGGCCTATGATGTGCAGCTGATGGGTGGGATTTTCCTGCATCAGGGCAATATCTCGGAAATGAAAACCGGTGAGGGCAAAACCCTCATGGCGACCTTTGCCGCCTATCTGAACGCCCTGACCGGGCGCGGTGTGCATGTGGTCACGGTGAACGACTATCTCGCCAAACGTGACGCCGAATGGATGAGCAACGTTTACGGCGCGCTGGGTCTGACCACCGGTGTTGTCTATCCTCGTCAGCCCGATGATGAGAAAAAGCAGGCTTATGACGCCGACATCACCTATGCCACCAATAATGAGCTGGGTTTCGACTATTTACGCGACAATATGAAATCCGAGCTCAAACAGATGAGCCAGCGCGATCATTATTTCGCCATCGTGGATGAGGTCGACTCGATCCTTGTCGATGAGGCGCGGACTCCGCTGATCATTTCTGGCCCGGCAGATGACCGCTCTGACCTTTATGTGTCCATCGACAAGCTGATCCCGGATCTCTCGCCCGAGCATTACACCGTCGATGAAAAGACCCGCAATGTGACCTTTACTGACGAAGGCAACGATTTCCTCGAAGAGCACCTTCAGGCCCGTGGCCTGCTGCCCGAGGGTCAGTCGCTTTACGATCCCGAAAGCACCACAATTGTTCACCACGTGAACCAAGGCCTGCGCGCCCATGTGCTGTTCACCAAAGACAAAGATTATATCGTTCGCGATGGCGAGGTTGTGCTGATCGACGAATTCACCGGTCGTATGATGGCCGGGCGTCGCCTGTCCGAGGGTCTGCACCAGGCGATCGAAGCGAAAGAGGGCTGCAACATCCAGCCTGAAAACGTCACCCTCGCCTCTGTGACCTTCCAGAACTATTTCCGCCTCTATGAGAAACTGGGCGGCATGACCGGCACTGCGGCCACCGAAGCCGAAGAATTTGCCGAAATCTACGGGTTGGGCGTGGTCGAAGTGCCCACCAACCGCCCCGTCGCCCGGATTGACGAAGACGACAAAGTCTATCGCACCGGCAAGGAAAAGTTCGAGGCGATTGTCGAAGAGGTCAAGCAGGCCCATGAAAAAGGCCAGCCGGTTCTGGTCGGCACCACCTCGATTGAAAAATCCGAGATGCTGAGCCAGATGCTCAAGGCGGCAGATCTGCCCCATAACGTTCTGAACGCACGTCAGCACGAGCAAGAGGCGCAGATCGTTGCTGATGCTGGCAAGCTGGGCGGGATAACCATTGCGACCAACATGGCGGGCCGTGGCACCGACATCAAACTGGGCGGCAATGTTGAATTCAAGATCATGGAGGCCATCGCCGCCGATCCCGAAGGCGATCCCGAGGCGATCCGGGCCCGGATCGAAGAGGAACACACCGCAGACGAACAGGCGGTCAAAGACGCCGGTGGTCTTTTTGTTCTGGCCACCGAGCGCCATGAAAGCCGCCGTATCGACAACCAGCTGCGTGGTCGTTCCGGCCGACAGGGCGACCCGGGAAAATCTTCCTTCTTCCTCAGCCTCGAAGATGACCTGATGCGCATCTTTGGCTCGGAACGTCTGGACAAGGTGCTGTCCTCGCTTGGCATGAAAGAGGGCGAGGCGATCATTCACCCCTGGGTGAACAAATCGCTCGAACGCGCCCAGGCCAAGGTTGAGGGGCGCAACTTTGACATCCGTAAGCAGCTGCTGAAATTCGACGATGTGATGAATGATCAGCGTAAGGTGATCTTTTCCCAGCGTCGCGAGATCATGGAATCCGAGGATCTGTCCGAGATCACGCAGGATATGCGCCACGAAGTCATCGACGAGCTGGTCGATATCTACGCGCCCGAAAAATCCTATGCCGAGCAATGGGACATGGAAGGGCTCTATGGCGCGACCATCGAAAAGCTGGGCCTTGATATTCCGGTCATGGGTTGGGCGGATGAGGATGGCGTCGATCAGGACGTGATCCGCGAGCGCCTCGAAGAGGCCAGCGACAAGCTGATGGCCGAAAAGGAAGAAGCCTTTGGCTCCGACACCATGCGCCAGATCGAAAAGCAGTTCCTGCTGCAAACCATCGATGGCAAATGGCGCGAGCATCTGCTGACGCTGGAACATCTGCGCTCTGTCGTGGGTTTCCGCGGCTATGCGCAGCGCGATCCGCTGAACGAATACAAGACCGAAGCCTTCCAACTGTTCGAAAACCTGCTGGAGTCCCTGCGCGAACAGGTCACCACGCAGCTCGCTCAGGTCCGTCCGATGACCGAAGAAGAGCAGCGCGCCATGATGGCCGAAATGATGCAGCAACAGCAGGCCCAACAGGCCGCCTTGCAGCAGCAAGCGGCGCAACAGGCGGGTGCCGAGGGTGCTGAGACCGACTTGGCCGGTGATTTTGAGCCGCTGATCGAAGGTTTTGACGAGACCGATCCGTCAACCTGGGGCAATCCGGGCCGCAACGATGCCTGCCCCTGTGGCTCTGGCAAAAAGTTCAAGCACTGCCACGGGCGTTTGGCTTAAACGTCAAAACAATGCCATCACGCGGAATCAAGGGCCTTGGCCCGCCGCGTGATCGCCGTCCCGCCCCCCGGGATGGCGATTTCCAAGCTTCCTGGTGAACACGGATGCTGGAAGGGGCTTGGCTGGGATAAAGTGGCAGAAAGCAACCGAGCGTCGCCAACCCGCAGGACGGCGACCACGCGCCTCCACCCCTTTTTCTCCCAAGTCTATGCCCCTTTCCCCTCCTGCCCGGCACCAATGCCTCAATTCGCGTCATACGGTATCAAAATGCCGCAATGACTCCGCCGCCCTGCCCCAAGACCGCCATGTTTCCCCGCCATTTTCATCCCGTATCTTCATGAACGGGAGGCCAAAATGGCGCGTCTCAAAAGCACTCTGCTGGCAGGAACGACCCTGGTTTGCGCCTTGGGCATTGGTTATGTCATGCAATTCGGCCTGGCTCTGCCCGGTCAAAAACAAACCGCTGCGGCCGGGCCGCTTCAGGTGACCGATGTGGCCGAGGTATCCTCGGCAACCGCCCTGCCGCTGCCCCCCTCCGATGTGCAGTTTGAAATCGACCTGCCCGACCAGAAAATCGAACTGGCCGCCGCAGATGCTGGCATGGCCGGAACAGACCTGCCACAGGAACCGCTCAGCGAAAGCTTTGGCTGTGACGTGCGCATGGAATCCAGCCCCGCCGCCGGGGCCATGGTACGCCTGTCCCTGTCCTCCGCCTGCCATGGCAGCGACCGGGTGACCATCCACCACCAGGGCATGATGTTCACCGAGGTCATGCAGCCCGATGGCACGCTTGACATCACCGTCCCCGCCTTGTCGGAAAACGCGGTCTTCATGGCCTCTTTTGCCAGCGGTGACGGCGCAATGACCACCGCCGAAGTCCCCTCGATGCCCTTCTATGACCGTGTAGCCGTGCAATGGCGCGGCGAGGCCGGGCTGCAATTGCATGCGCTGGAATTTGGCGCTGAATATTTCGGCACAGGCCATATCTGGGCCGATACCAGCGGTGATCTGGGCGCCGCGGCGCGCGGCGAAGGTGGGTTCCTGACCCGTCTCGGCCAACGCGGTGCACCCGAGGCGCAGCTGGTTGAGGTCTATTCCTACCCCAGCGGGGCCTCCACCCGCGACGGCGACATCGCCCTGTCGGTCGAGGCCGAGGTGACCACCGCCAATTGCGACACTATGGTTGAGGCGCAAACCTTTGAACTGGTGGGCGAAGCAGACCTGCGCATACGCGACCTGACGCTGGAAATTCCCGGTTGCGACACTGCTGGTGACTTTCTGGTGTTGAATAATCTTGTCCAAGACCTGACAATCAGCGCGCGTTAACCGCGTCACTTCAGGATCTGGGCAGGGCAAAACATGCAGATTTGGCGTGCGGCGATCATCGCCGCACTTTTTCTATTCGGACAGGCCATTGCGGCCTTGGCCCAGGATATCACCCTGCGTTCGCGCGATGGCGCGATCGAGCTAACAGGCAGCCTGCTGGGCTTTGACGGCGAGTTCTATCGCATCGAGACCAAATTCGGCGAGTTGACCGTCGACAGCTCCGGCGTGCTCTGCGAAGGCCCGTCTTGCCCCTCGCTGACCGATTACGTGGCACAATTATCGATCTCGGGCTCGGCCACCATCGGCTCGGTCCTGATGCCCGCCCTGCTCGAGGCTTTTGCCCTGCGCAACGGGCTGACCGCCAAGCGGCAAAAGATCGACGCGCACCGCTTTGCCTATGTGCTGACCAATATCCGCAGCCAGAAAACCGTCGGCGTCTTTACCTTTCGCGTGACCAATACCGATGAAGGTTTTGCCGACCTGCTCGCGGATGAGGCCGACATCGTCATGGCCCTGCGCGAAATCCGCGACAGCGAGGTGGCTTTGGCGCGCGAGGCCGGGCTGGGTGACCTGGAAAAACCCAATCGCGCCCGCGTTCTGGCGCTCGACGCGCTGGTTCCTGTGGTTGCCCATAACAACCCGGTCGATCAAATCTCGCTCAATGATCTTTCGCGCATCCTGTCCGGTCGCCTGACAAATTGGCGTGAACTGGGCGGAGTGGATGCCCCGGTCAGTGTGCATCTGCGCGATGCGGGTTCCGGCCTCTCGCAGGGGCTCGAGGATCGGGTTCTGACCCCGGCGAATGTGACCCTCGCCCCAACGGCGCAGCGCCATGACAGCAATGGTGCGCTGGCCAAGGCCGTTTCGCGCGACCCGTTTGGCATCGGCATTGCCAGTTTTTCGGAAATCGCCAATGCCAAGCCATTGGTGATTGGCGGCGATTGCGGGTTTTCCCTGCGCGCCGCCCGCCGCTCGATCAAGACCGAGGATTACCCGCTGACCGCGCCGATGTTCCTCTATGTACCCGCCCGCCGCCTGCCCGCCCTGGCGCGCGAATTTTTGGCCTTTACCCGCACGCCGCCTGCACAAATCGTCATCCGCCGCGCCGGGTTTGTTGACCAAGCCCCCGAAGAGGTGCCCGTGGATCTGCAAGGCAACCGCTTTACCAATGCGGTGGTGGTGGCCCAAGGGCAAACCGGCTTGGCGCAGCTGCAACGCATGGTGCGCAGCCTGTCCGAGATGCGGCGGCTGACCACCTCTTTCCGATTTGAAACCGGCTCAACCCGGTTGGACGCGCAGTCGCGCTCCAACGTACAACAGCTTGCACGCTCGCTTGAGGCGGGGGTTTATGATGGGCGCAAGCTGGTCTTTGTTGGCTTCTCTGATGGGGTTGGCCCGACGTCAGAAAACCTCGACATCGCCCGCAAACGCGCCGAAACCGTGCGCCGAGCAGTGGAACGCAGCGCTGAAACCGCGGATCTAGACCGGATCGAGATCGCCTCGGACGCCTTTGGCGAGGCTATGCCCATGGCCTGTGACGAAACCTCCTGGGGCCGACAGGTGAATCGCCGGGTTGAGGTCTGGGTGCGCTAGAGGCACGCGATTCCAAATTTCATCGATGAAATTTGCAAATTCCGTGCACGAAATTTGGGTGCGTCTAGAGTAGGCCTTCGGCGCGAAAACTCAACTCTCGGGATTTTCCGATCACCAGGTGGTCATGCAGCGTGATGCCCAGCACCTCGCCCGCTTCGCGGATCTGTTCCGTCATCTCAATATCCGCGCCGCTGGGGGTCGGGTCACCGGACGGGTGGTTATGCACCAGGATCAGCGCCGTGGCGTTCAGCTCCAACGCGCGTTTGACCACCTCGCGCGGGTAGACCGGCACGTGATCCACCGTACCCTTGCCCTGCGCCTCATCCGCGATCAGCACGTTTTTACGATCGAGATAGAGCACGCGGAACTGCTCCACATCGCCATGCGCCATTGCCGTCTGGCAGTAACTCAGCAAGGCGTCCCAACTGCTGACCACCGGCTTTTTCAACACCTTGGACTGCGCCAGCCGATGCGCTGCCGCCTCGACAATCTTGAGCTCGGTCACCACCGCATCGCCAACCCCCTTGATCTCGGCCAATCGCGAAACAGGGGCCGAAAGAACCCCGTTGAAATCGCCAAACAGGCTCAGCAATTGCCGCGCCAAAGGTTTCACGTCGCGGCGCGGGATGGCGCGGAACAGGACCAGCTCCAACAGCTCATAATCGGGCAGCGCATCTGCCCCGCCGATCATAAACCGCTCGCGCAGCCGGGCTCGGTGATCCTTGATATAAGAGGGCAAAACCTTGGTATCAGGCACCGGTTGGACGGGTGCCTCATCCAGGTCAAACAGCGCCGCCTGTGAATCAGAGAAATGCGGACCTCGTTTCATACCGCAACTTTGCGCTCATCTTGGTGAACAAGTGGTTAAGACGGCCAAGGCGCAAAAAGCAAAACGGCACCCGAAAGGGTGCCGTTCTCAAAGTCTAAGCCCGGGCAAGACCAGATGTTAAGGAACCGGGGCTCCGCCCGTAAATTCCACAATTTGTCCCCCAGACAAATTGCCGGGCAAGCCCGGGCAGGAATTTACCCCTTCATGCTATCCCAGAAATTCTTCACCGAAGAGAAGAAGCTGGAGCTTTCGGGGTTGTTATCCTCTGCCAGACCTTCAAATTCGCGCAGCAATTCCTTTTGGCGCGAGGTCAGGTTGACCGGGGTTTCCACCGCCAATTCGATGAACATATCCCCGGTGCCACCGCCGCGCAGGGCTGGCATGCCCTTGCCGCGCAGGCGCATCTGGCGACCCGATTGGCTGCCTGATGGGATTTTCACCCGCGAACGGCCACCATCAATGGTCGGCACTTCGATATCTCCGCCCAGCGCCGCCTTGGCCATCGAGACCGGCACACGGCAATGCAGTTCGGTGCTTTCGCGTTCAAAGATCTTATGCTCTTCGACCTCAATAAAGATATAGAGATCGCCCGGAGGGCCACCGCGCATCCCGGCCTCACCCTCGCCAGACAGGCGAATGCGGGTGCCGGTTTCGACGCCTGCCGGGATATTCACCGACAGCGCGCGCTCTTTCTGCACGCGGCCAGTGCCACCGCAGCCTTTGCACGGGTTCTTAATGATCTGCCCCAGGCCAGAACAGGTCGGACAGGTGCGTTCCACGGTAAAGAACCCCTGGGTCGCACGCACCTTGCCCATGCCGGAACAGGTCGGGCATGTGGTCGGCTCTGCGCCGCCTTCGGCACCGGAGCCGTCACATTCGCCACATTGCACTGTGGTTGGCACGTTCAGGGTCTTTTGCAGACCGGAATAGGCCTCTTCCAGTGTGACGCCGAGGTTATAGCGCAGGTCAGACCCACGCGTGGCGCGTTGACGCCCGCCGCCACCGCGGCCGCCCATCATATCGCCGAACAGGTCGTCAAACACGTCAGAGAACGCGCTGGCAAAGTCACCCTGGCCGCCGCCAAAGCCGCCACCAGGACGCCCGCCACCTCCGCCCATGCCACCCTCAAAGGCGGCGTGGCCATAGCGGTCATAGGCGGCTTTCTTTTCCGGATCCTTCAACACGTCATAGGCTTCGTTCACTTCCTTGAACTGCGCCTCTGCATCGGGATTGTCGGCATTGCGGTCCGGGTGCAGCTCTTTGGCCTTCTTGCGATAAGCTTTCTTCAGCTCATCCGCAGAGGCACCTTTGGCCGCTCCCAGGACATCATAAAAATCACGCTTGGACATCTAAGCCCTCCTTTCCAGGAAAGGAAAAGGGCCAGCCCGGGTCCAATGCCCGGACCGGCCCCGATCACTACGACAGACGCTTAGGCGCGTTTGTCGTCACCCAGATCTTCGAAATCGGCGTCAACGATGTCATCGTCACCCGCCGCCGGGCCAGCATCATCCGCGGCTGCTGGCTCTTCGCCCGCTTCCTCGGCCTGTGCCTTGTAGATCGCCTCGCCCAGACGCATCGCAACTTCGGTCACGTTCTGGATGCCAGCTTTCAGTTTCTCTGCGGAAACGTCGTCTTTCTCCAGATCGTCCTTCAGCGCAGCAACAGCCAGTTCGATCGCTTCGACGGTGGATGGGTCCACCTTGTCGCCATGCTCTTCGACCGATTTCTCGGTGGAATGCACGAGGCTCTCGGCCTGGTTGCGCGCCTCAACGAGCTCTTTGCGCTCTTTATCGGCTTCGGCGTTTTCTTCCGCCTCTTGGACCATCTTTTCGATGTCCTCATCCGACAAGCCGCCCGAGGCCTGAATGGTGATCTGCTGCTCTTTGCCGGTGGCTTTGTCTTTGGCACCAACGGACACGATGCCGTTTGCGTCAATGTCAAAGGTCACTTCGATCTGCGGCATGCCACGTGGGGCTGGCGGGATCTCTTCCAGATTGAACTGGCCGAGTATCTTGTTATCCGCTGCCATCTCGCGTTCACCCTGGAAAACCCGGATGGTCACAGCCGACTGATTGTCTTCGGCGGTGGAGAAGACCTGAGACTTTTTCGTCGGGATGGTGGTGTTGCGGTCGATCAGACGGGTGAACACGCCACCCAGGGTCTCGATGCCCAGCGACAGCGGGGTCACGTCCAGCAGAACCACGTCTTTGACGTCACCCTGCAGAACACCGGCCTGAATGGCCGCGCCCATGGCAACAACTTCGTCCGGGTTCACACCTTTGTGTGGCTCTTTGCCAAAGAACTTGGTCACCTCTTCGATGACTTTTGGCATACGTGTCTGACCGCCAACCAGAACGACTTCGTCGATCTCGGATGTGGACAGGCCCGCATCTTTCAGAGCCGCTTGGCACGGTTTGATCGAGGCTTTGATCAAATCACCCACCAGGCTTTCCAGCTTGGCGCGGGTCAGTTTCATCACCAAGTGCAGCGGGGCACCGGAGTTTGGATCCATGGTGATGAACGGCTGATTGATCTCAGTCTGCGTGGCCGAGGACAGTTCGATCTTGGCTTTTTCAGCGGCTTCTTTCAGACGCTGCAGGGCCATCTTGTCCTTGGTCAGGTCGGCACCGTGCTCTTTCTTGAACTCATCCGCCAGGTAGTTGACGATGCGCATGTCAAAGTCTTCACCACCCAGGAAGGTGTCGCCATTGGTCGATTTCACTTCGAACAGACCATCGTCGATTTCCAGGATGGTCACGTCGAAAGTACCGCCACCAAGGTCATACACGGCGATGGTTTTGCTTTCTTTCTTGTCCAGACCATAGGCCAGCGCAGCCGCGGTCGGCTCGTTGATGATGCGCAGCACTTCGAGACCGGCGATTTTGCCGGCATCTTTGGTGGCCTGACGCTGGGCGTCGTTGAAATAGGCAGGAACGGTGATGACCGCCTGGGTCACCTCTTCGCCAAGATAGCTCTCGGCGGTTTCTTTCATTTTGCCCAGGATAAAGGCCGAGATCTGCGAAGGAGAGTATTTCTCACCCTTGGCTTCGACCCATGCATCGCCATTGCCGCCGTCAACGATGGCGTATGGAACGATGTCTTTATCTTTGGTGACTTCGGCGTCGGTGGTGCGACGGCCGATCAGACGCTTAACCGCGAAAACGGTTGCTTCTGGGTTGGTGACAGCCTGACGCTTGGCCGGCTGGCCAACGAGGCGTTCATCGTCGGTAAAGGCGACGATAGAGGGGGTGGTGCGTGCGCCTTCTGCGTTTTCAATAACGCGGGCAGCAGAACCATCCATGATGGCAACGCAAGAGTTTGTGGTGCCGAGGTCGATACCAATCACTTTGGCCATGTTTTCGATCCCTTTCGTTACAGGCGATATCTCGGAGCGATGGACCCATTATGGCATCCGGCTCCGCTTTGCAATGAACACTGGACCGGCCGGATCCAGCGCGTTCGAAGGGTATATAAGGAGCCATCCTGCACCCTGCAAGCATCCCGGTGTCAGCAATTGTGCAGAATTGCTTGGCGAATGTTAGGAATCCGGCAAGAAAGGGGTATGAAGCACGCATTTTCCCCGCCGATCCGGCAAAAGGGCTTTGAGATCCATCGCGGTTTTTTGGACCGCAGCGCACAGGAAACACTGGTTGTGACCTTGCGTGACCTGCTGCGCCAGGCCCCCTTGTTCCAGCCGGTGACTGCGCGGGGCAAGCCAATGTCGGTGCGCATGAGCGCAGCGGGGGAGTATGGTTGGATCAGCGACCGACGCGGCTATCGCTATGAGCCGCAGCACCCCAACGGCACGCCCTGGCCCGCGATTCCCCAGGAAATTCTGGCCATCTGGCAAGCACTTGCCAATGGCGGTACGCCCCCCGACCGCGCGCCGCAATGCTGTTTGATCAACTGGTATGGCGAGGGCACGAAAATGGGCCTTCATCAGGACCGCGATGAGAGCGATTTCGCCTATCCGGTCGTGTCGGTCAGCCTCGGCGATGAGGCCCTGTTTCGCATGGGCAATGTCGAACGCGGCGGCAAAACCGAATCGATCTGGCTGCAATCAGGGGATGTGGTGGTCATGGGCGGAGAGGCACGGCTGGCCTATCACGGGGTGGACCGCCTGCGCTTTGGCTCTTCGACCCTCCTGCCCCAAGGGGGGCGCATCAACCTGACTTTGCGCGTGGTGACGTGAGGGGCTATCCCTTTGAATGCCTTGCTCCCCTCACGCGGAATCAAGGCCCTTGGCCCGCCGCGTGATCGTCATGCCAAAGGCATGCCTCCGGCATGACCCGCCCCCCGGGATGGCGATTTTCTAACGTCTTGGTGAACACGGATGTTGGAGAAAGCTTGGCTGGCATTAAGTGGTAGAAACGCGCGTTTTGTCGCCAACCCGCGAGACGGCGACCACGCGTCTCATTCCTTCTCTTTCGCTAGCCTGAACCTTCTGAAAATCACGCGGTATGTCGATAGGATGAGGCACTAGAGAACGAACATTTCAGCGAGCCCACACGTTCAAACCCTACCCCAACACCCGATCCTGAAACCAGATCAGCGACGGATAGGCGCAAAGCCAGATCCAGAAAAAACGGTTCAGCCCGAACAGGCAGGCATTGGCCAGATGAAACGTTCCGGCGACCACCAGAGCGCCGATCAAAGCCACCGGATGCAACAGGCTCAGCGGGAACAGCACCTCAAAGCCCATCACCGCCCAGCTCATCAACCAAAGCACCCTGGGGCGTTCGGCCCAGCCGCGCAACCGCTCGGACACCGGATAGGCGGAAAAGCGAAACACATCGCACAATGCCTCGCCGCTGCGCCACTCTGCCTTGATGATCTTGATATAGCCCGAAACAAAATAGGACAGCACCAGCTGCACCGCGAGATAGGCCATCGCCATCTCTTGCCAGCGCGTCTCCGGGGCGAGGTGATAGGCTGACAAACAGGCCGTGATCAGCAAGGTCATCTTGTCCGAGCCGCCATTATACGGCCCGTCAAACCGGTGCAGCAGCACGCCCCCATAGGCAAACAACGCCCAGGTGACCCAGGCCTGCTGCCAGCCCGCAACCAGCACCAGCGCCAAAATCAACCTCGGCAGAAACAACAGCCGATCCCGCGCGCCTGCCAGATGCTCGGCCGATTGCTGTGCCACCGCCAGCCCCAGCATCACCGACGTGATCTGCACCACCTCGGCCAGGCTCATGACACGTGCTCGGCCACCGGCAAAACCGGGCTTTCATAATCGATGAATTTCACGATCTGCGTGCCCTCGCGCTGCAAGAACACCAGACGAAACTGAAACCGCTCCCCTTCTGTCAAACCCGCGCGCACCAGGCGTTCCAGCTCAGCCCGCGCATGGTCGCGCCCGTCCTCGGCCAGCCGCTCTGACAGGCTGACCATATAAAGCTGCTCATTCCGCCTTGGGTTCCAAACCAGCCGCCGCGCCATCCGCGCCAAACCCACCCGCTCCGGGATCGGCCTTGCCTCCTGCCAGTCCCCCGCATCGACCCGCAGCTCAACCCGGGGCGAGGCCGCAACCGTCTTGAAAAACCGCCACGAGGGCAGCAGAGCGGGCAAAAGCAGGGATATCGTCTTGGCGATCACAGGTGGCCTCGGGCAACGTCTCCCCTCTCCACTATCTCATGGCGATTACCAAACTGTTTCCTACCCTCAAAGCTGACCATTTCCCTGTCGCTCATTAACGTCACACCCGATTGCGGAAAGGTATTGAGATGAGTGTCGCACTATTGGCTTTGCTGGCTTTGGGTCTGCTGACCCCTTTGATGTTTACATCGGATGATAACGGGGCGTCAGACGATCCCGAGCCAACCGAAGATGACCCGATCACCGAACTTCAAGGCGACAGCTATACCGGCACCTCTGGCAATGACACGCTTGACCTCGATCCACGCGACGGTGGGTATAACGGCGTCTTAATCGATGCTGGTGCCGGGGATGATCTGTTGGATCTGTCAGACCGAGAAACCTTCGGGGTTTATGAAACCTACGAGAACGCCTTGCTGAACAGCAGCACTGTGCTCGGCGGCGAAGGCGATGACACCATCATGTATATCGGAGATAGCAACCTGATTGATGGCGGACCCGGAAATGACAGTATCAACGCGGACGAATTTTCAGGCGGCGGGGAAATTCATGGTGGCTTGGGTGACGACTATATTGACCTGACCACGGATTCCGAGCCTGGTTTTGCCCATGGCGGTGCTGGTAACGACACCTTAACCGGTGAGGGCGCCGGTGGACTTTATGGTGACGACGGCGATGACCATATCTATGTCGGCACGGCAGGTGACCCAGGCACAGGTTATTTAATGACTGGCCATGGCGGTACCGGCAATGACACGATGGTCATCAATGGCTCAGCAATTACAAACCCGCAGGAATGGTCCCCGTCCAGTGTTTATGGCGATGAAGGAAGCGATACCTTCGAAATTTCCTTTGATGAAGGTCGGGCCGAGTTAGAAAGCTCGGTGTCAGTTACGAATGGCGTCGCTGAATTGGATTTGGTGAACCTGCCCGACTTCGAACCCGGCATTGACCAGATCGAGATCGAGCTTGAGGTCCAGAATGACGGCTACGCCCCGACCACGGCCCGTATCGAAGGCTCGGATCTGATCATCCGCTATGAACATGCCAGCGAACCGATCCGGGATGTTGTCATTTCGACCGGCACCACAGAGCTGAGTTTTGACGACATCACCTTTACCGGCGACCATATCCCGGCGATCTTGATACCCACCGCCCAGGCGGCCAACTGAGGGTGTCCCAATGAGTATTGCTTTACTAGGTCTTCTGTCCCTTGGTCTGCTGCTGCCCCTGTTCATGGGCTCTGACAGTTCCGACAGTGACGAGGATAGCTCGGAAACCGAGCCGCTTGACCTGACCGAAATTGACGGCGACAGCATCCTCGGCACCGAGGGCGATGACACCCTGAACATCGACGCGCGTGATGGTGGGTTTGAGGGGATCACGTTAGAGACCGGTGCGGGGGATGATCTGCTCAACCTGTCCGTCACCGGCCCCGACGATACACCCCGTGATGCAACTTGGTGGTGGTCACAAATCGACATGGGCGAAGGCGATGACACAATCGATGCCTCTGTCGAGCTCAGCCATGTGCAGGGTGGGGACGGGGATGATATCATGTCCTTTGATCATGCCGGTGTCAGCACCATCGAAGGTGGAGCGGGCAATGACCTGATCGAAGCGCCCTATATTGATGAGACCGAGATTTATGGCGGCGAGGGTGATGATACGATCCGCGTCGAGGATGCCGGAGGGTCGATAGGCACCATCCGCGGAGGTCCAGGGGATGACCTGATCGAAACCGGGGGTCCGGGTGATGTAGGAGCAGGTTATTTCGCCAGCACATACGGGGATGAAGGCGATGATACGATTTCCTATACCAGCGGCGACGTTTCCTTCTTTCTGGCCAGCCCCAACTCCATTTATGGCGGCGAGGGTGCGGATCTGTTCCAAGTCCATTTCAACGAAGGGCTCTATTCCGAAGAAACAGACCCGGGGCTTCCACGCGACGCCGTCCAGCCAGACGGGACTTACAGGTTTGGCGTCGTTGGTATCGAGGATTTTGAAACGGGTGTGGATCACATCGAAATCCACGCCGATATTGCGGGTGACGGCTACGAAATCACCTCGGCCCGAATTGAGAACGGGACCCAATTGATCGTCAGGTATGAGCACGCAACTGAACCCACCCGCGACCTGGTGATCGGTGCAGGCGCTGGTCTTGTGTGGGATGACGTCACCTTTGTCGGAGACCACATTCCGCCCGTCCTGCAACCGGTGGCGTGATCCGGCTCACTCCCACTTGTAGTTAAAACTCACGCTGACGCGGTTGTCTTCATCGGCCATGTTCAGCCCGACCTCATGGCGCAACCAGCTTTCCCAAAGCAGCACATCGCCGACCTCGGGCTTGGCATAGAAAAACGTCTTGAGGTCGTCGCGCACCGATTTCTTGCGTGGTGGGGCGGCCATCATCATCGGCAGGCGCGGATCTTCGAGTTTCAGCGAGGCCGCGCCATCAGGCATCGACACATAGGTGGTGCCCGAGATCACCGAATGTGGGTGGATATGGCTGGAATGGGTGCCGCCGGGGGGTAGGATGTTGATCCAGATATCCTCAAGCACGACGCTCTTGTCACCAAGGTCAAAATCCAGCTCTTCGACAAAGGCCGCCACATGGGCATCCAGCACCTGGACCAGCTCGCCAAAGATCGGAAAGCGCCAGGGCAGATCGGTCAGCGAGGCATAAGAGGTATAGCCCGGATAGCCCTCGGTCTCGCACCACTCCTGCCCGGCCTCGTCATCCTCGGCGATGGAATAGCAAGAGGCCTCCAGCTCATCCGGGTCAATCGCCGCTCCCAATTCGGACAGGCGGGCGCGATACAGGCGGGTGGCAAACAGCGATTTGATTTCAGACATCTTGGACATCCCGAAGGTTAGGCGTTCACCACCGCCCTATCCCCAGACGCCCCCCGCCGCAACCCGGCCTTAGGGTCAGGACCCATTAATTTAACGCCACTGGTTTGGTTGGTCTTGGTCCTGACAAGGCACGTCTCCGCAGGAATACTGGTTGTATTTCAAGGTGATGTAACGCAGCTCAGGGGCAAGACCAACCAAACCAGTGGCGTTAAATTAATGGGTCCTGACCCTACGCCGCAATCGGCACCAATATAGACTGATCGGCCCCCTCCAATGAAATCTGATCCGTGGTCAGCCCATCCGTATTTACAGCAATCAGGAATTCGCGATCCAACTGAGTGTCGCTGTCATAGGTGACCACAACCCCGGCCTGCTCAACATGCACAGAGGCGAGCGTGAATTCATCGTCACCGGACTGTAGCCGCAACTCAAGCGTTTCGAGCTGCGGGTCAAAATCCGGAAAGCTGGCAGCAGTCAGGCGGATCGCATTCCCATCATCGTTGGAATAGGCCTCTATTTCAGGCGCGCTCATGTCCCAAATCACTTCATTCAGCTCAACAATGAAATGGTCCACGCCTTCGCCGCCCAGCCATTGATCTGTTGGGTTCCGGCTAAGCAAGTCATACGGGTCTTCGTTGGCAAAGACGTGCAAGCTGTCATCACCCGCTTGGCCGTCAACCTCGACGACATAGCCCGCACCACCCTCACCATGACGCCCACGAATAAGGTCATTCCCGTCGCCACCTGTCAGGCTGGCATTCTGGGCCGTGCGCGCGTCAATCGTGTCATTGCCGTCCCCGCCCTCAATTACAATCGGATCACTTGGCCCGCCGTCAAATTCAACCAGGTCATCACCGGCACCAGCCTGCACCAAAACCCCAAGGCCAGAGGCACGCAACGTGTCATCGCCCTCTCCCAAATCGATCTCAGTGCCCTCCAGGACACTGCGCCACGGTTCGTAATCGGGTTGATGCGGCTCAAAGAGGCTGGCCTCTTCTGGAACCAAATCGAGTAAGTCATCCCCACCGCCAGCCAGGATGCCACTGGGATTATCGGCCTCGATAAACTCGTCAAAGGTGATGACATCATCCCCCTCTGTCCCGACCAAATTCCCTGTTTCATCCAGCTCAAAACCTGGTTCCTCGGGTGCATCCGCCCCGTCATCCGAGTCTGAACCCGTGTCAAACAAGGTTGCCAATAGCCCAATGGCAAACAGTCCCAAAACAACACTCGCAATCATTCCGAATTCCCTTCGAAGATCCGTTACACCATGCCGGGCAGAGCGGTTTCCCGATACCCGGTCTCCCCGCTTACTACGCCACAACCGTCGACAGCACCGCGTTATCAGCACCAACCAGGGTGATCTGATCCCAGGTCAGACCGTCTGTGTCCAAACGGATCATGATCTCACGCGGTAGCAAGTATTCCTGATACTCCAACGGGACATATGTCACCACGATCCCGTCCCCCTCGATCCGGACCGAGCCAACCTCGAACTGATCGCTTTCCGGGGTCAGGTTCAATTGCAAGGTTTCGGTCTGTGGATCGAAATCGGTCAGAGTCAAAGCCGTAGTTCTCACTGCAGTTCCGTCTGAGTTTTCCAGGAAGCTAAAGTCTTCCTGGAACAGAGCCAGAGCGTCTGGATCGGCAGCGGTCTCATCGCTCAGTTCAAGCCCCTCATTCAATTCAACGATAAAATGGTCCACCCCGCCGTTGCCCAGAACGCCATCAGTGGTCCAAACTTCACCTTGGATTGGCTCCCCAAACTCATGATCAACAGTGACATGCAGAGTATCATTGCCTTCGCCACCGAATGTCGAGGTCGACAAGGACGTTCCGCTAGGGTGCCCGACGGATGTCAGAATGTAATCATCACCCGCATCGCCTGCCACAATGACCGATGATGTTTCTGTTGCATCAATCGTATCATTGCCATCGCCGCCATGGACCTCTCCGAACAGACCATCGACACGAATAGAGTCATCCCCATCACCGCCAAATACCTGGTCCTCTTCGCCCATCCAGTCTCTCAAAACTTCCAAGGTGTCGTCGCCATCGCCCAGGTCAATCAGATCCACGCCTCGCGCCAATTGAGAGGGGCTGACATCCGGATTGTCCACGGACCACCCTTCCGGCACCCGCAAATCCACCAGATCATCGCCATTACCGGTGGAAATGGTCGTCGGCACAACCCCATCGTCGATATCGTCCAAGGTGATGACATCATCGCCCTGGGTCCCATACAGGTTCCCCTCATCGTCGATTTCTAGATCCGGGTTCGAAGGTTCATCATCCTCCGACCCGCCGCTGCTGCCGCTATCAATAAATGCGGTCCCAAGCAGGGCGAGCGAAAACAATGCAAGTAAAACACCAAGTCCCATAATGACCCCTTAAGCACAAAAGTCAGCAAACACTGCTACTTTAGCGGGATTACGGGGTCAGAACAGGTTAATTCGAATTGGAAACAAATTGTTTCCCTTAGGGTCAGGATGCAAGTTTCAGACTTCGACCACCGTCACCTGATCCATTGTCATACCTTCGGTATTCATGCGGATCAAAATCTCGCGGTCGAGCTGTTCGCCGGTGCTTTCGTAGCGCACGATCACCCCCTCCTCCTCAATCCGCATCGAGCCGAGCGTGTAGTCATCATTGACGGATTCTACATGCAATTCGAGCGTTTCAGTCGCCGGGTCAAAATCCTCAAACGCCGCCGCTTCGACGCGCCAGGCAGTACCATCTGCGGTTTCCAGATCATCCCATGCGTCACCGACCGTGGGGTCATCAGCATCCAATGCCCCCTCATCCAGCGCCACAACAAAGTGATCCGTGCCTGTGCCACCATTCACTTCCCAGATGTCGTTCAGGGGAGCACCTTCACCAAATTCAGTAACGGCCTCTACCGAGAGCGTGTCATTGCCCGCGCCGCCGGTCACATCGGTGGTGTAACCAGTCCCGGCCAAGCCGCGCCCAATCCCCCCGATCTCGTCATCGCCATCACCGCCATCAACCCGGACATTCGGAGAGAGGTTCACATCAATCGTGTCATTACCCGAACCGCCCTCAATCGACATGATCTCGCCATCCGTTTCAATGGCGTCGATCAGGTCGTCTCCGGCTCCGCCCAGAATGGTCGAGCCAACCACAGGGCCGGTCAACGTATCGTCGCCATCACCAAGATCAAAACGGATCTCTTGCGGAATGCCTGAGTTCGGCTCTCCTTCGGCAGCGTTAAGATCAATCAGATCGTCACCTGCCCCGGCCTCTACATCCTCCGCCAAGGAGGTATCCAACTCATCCCGCGTCAGAGTGTCAGCACCCTCGGTCCCGGCCAGAATCCCGTCGCCGTCCAACTCAAAGCCCGAGCTTTCTTCATCATCGCCCAGAAATCCCAGATCGGGGTCACCGCTGTCTGGTGAGTCCGCCTCAGCGTCACCGCTCCCCTCGATCACGAACGGAGCGCCCATGATGGCAGCCACCAACAAACCGAATATCAATCCACCACCCATGGCACTCTCCAATCATGCGGGTACAAAGCGCATTCATCTTATGGTGGTTTTTGACTAAAATGCGTTTAAATAGCGGCGGAAACTGTGTGTTTCCAAATCTGTTCTACACGCTCAACTCGCCCGACGGGCTTAGAAACACAGCTTCGGCCAGATTATCCTCCGGCAGAAAGGCCCGTGGCAGGCCCGTCGCAGAAAACACCGGCCGCGCGCTTGCCTCTTCGGCAATGCTCAGCTCGGCACCATTGACCAATTCCAGCGACAGGCTGACCCGCCCCAATGTGGCCGAAGTGATCTCCTGCCCCTCAAGGCGTGCGATCAGCGCCCGGTCATCCCCATCGATGATCCAGCCCCCGCCTTCGCCATCCGGCTCAAGGATACGGCCATCAACCTGTACCCAATGGGCGGCCCCGGTGATCGGGATAATCAGCCAGTCCTCATCCTCAAACAGCAGGCCGACAAAGCCGAAATCCCCCATGCCATAGGACCCCAGCCGCGTCATCACCGAAGCAACGCGCCGCCCTACCAGATCCGGGCCACTGACCGGTTTGGGCACCAGCGGCACCAACTCGTAATCGCCAAACATACCGCCCTGTTCCGCCTCGGGCAGCGGGCGGGCGAAATCCGGGATCATCAGATCCTCTTGAACCAATGGGGATTGCGCCGGCAGGGTCTCAACGAATTTCTGCATCTCATTGGCAACCACCCGTTTGGCAACCGGATTGCCCTTATCCGCAGCATTCACCACCGCCAGATTGATCTTGCCCTTGATATGCGAAAACACCCTGCCCCTCCCCTTCTGGGTGCAAGGACATTAACAATTCGCGCAAAAAGAAAAACCCCTGACGTGACAGCGCCACAGGTCAATCTTTGGGTAGGGTGGGGTTTAACCTCACCTGCTTACCAATCTTCGTGAACACTGGAACGTCATAGGACGGCTTCGATTGGCCAGGCTTCCCCCTAGGCCGAAACCGCGTCAAAAACGTAGCTTAGGTAAGGCTTCCAAGCGTTTTAATTCGGCCTGTTCCAAAGCGGCATCCACACGCGGGTCTTGGCCGACGAACTTTATACAATCGACCATGCAGTTGTCCGCAGCCCTTGCGACATCTGTGACCTCTGCCTCAGTTTCCGGTTGCTTGAGAATGACGGCCGACGGGTTTTCTTCATTTGCGACCCAGTCAATGTTGAGCGGTGCCAGTTCGATGCAGCACCCGCAGGTCACACATTCGTCTGGCGAAATCCGGAATTCTCCGTCCAACTTTTTGAAGTCCCCATCAAACCCCATCTGCCCAGTCTACCCAAGAAAAAACACAAACTCAGGAAAGCAAAGAAAAACCCCCGCCGCAATCCTGCGCCGGGGGTCAATCTTTGGGTAGGGCGGGGTTTTACCCCACCGAGACCTTAAACTGGCTTACCAGTCTTCGCGAACAACAACGCGGGTTTTCACCGGCAGTTTCATCGCGGCCAGACGCAGGGCTTCGCGGGCGATGTCTTCGTTGACGCCGTCAATCTCGAACATCACGCGGCCCGGCTTGACTTTGCAGGCCCAACGGTCAACCGAACCTTTACCTTTACCCATACGAACTTCGATAGGCTTGGCAGTGATCGGGGTGTCAGGGAAGATGCGGATCCAAACACGGCCCTGACGCTTCATGTGACGCGTCATGGCACGACGGGCGGCTTCAATCTGACGGGCAGTGACACGCTCAGGCTCAAGAGCCTTCAGACCGTATGTGCCGAAGTTCAGATCAGAACCCCCTTTGGCAAGGCCCTTGATCCGGCCTTTGTGCATCTTGCGGAATTTAGTACGCTTTGGCTGAAGCATAGTTACCCCCGGTTATCGCGACGACCACCACCGGCACCACGAGGTGCTGGGCCGTCTTGAATTTCTTGTGACTTGCGGTCACGTGCTGCCGGATCGTGCTCCATGATCTCGCCTTTGAAGATCCAGACCTTGATCCCGATGATACCATAGGGGGTCGAAGCTTCGACTTGGCTGTGATCGATATCCGCACGCAGGGTGTGAAGAGGCACGCGGCCCTCACGGTACCATTCGGTACGCGCGATTTCAGCACCACCCAGACGGCCAGCAACGTTCACGCGGATGCCCAGGGCACCCATACGCATGGCGTTCTGAACCGCACGCTTCATGGCGCGGCGGAAGGAAACACGGCGTTCCAGCTGCTGAGCAATGCTCTCACCAACCAGCTGGGCGTCCAGCTCTGGCTTGCGCACTTCTACGATGTTCAGGTGCAACTCGCTGTCGGTCATCGCCGCCAGTTTCTTGCGCAGAACTTCGATGTCAGCACCTTTTTTGCCGATGATCACGCCCGGACGCGCGGTGTGAACAGTCACACGGCACTTTTTGTGGGGGCGTTCAATGATCACACGCGCAACACCAGCCTGCTTGCACTCGGCATGGATGAATTCGCGGATCTTGATGTCTTCCAGCAGCAGATCACCGTAGTCTTTGGTGTCAGCGTACCAACGGCTGTCCCAGGTGCGGTTCACCTGCAGACGCATACCGATCGGGTTTGTTTTATTACCCATTAGGCTTGCTCCTCAACCTGACGCACCTTGATGGTGAGTTCCGAGAACGGCTTGTTGATGCGACCAAAGCGACCACGGGCACGTGGGCGACCACGCTTCATGATCAGGTTCTTGCCAACATAGGCCTCGGCGACGACCAGTTCGTCAACGTCCAGACCGTGGTTGTTCTCTGCGTTTGCAATGGCAGATTGCAGGCACTTTTTCACGTCTTCAGCGATACGCTTTTTCGAGAAGGTCAGGTCCACAAGGGCCTTGTCCACCTTCTTGCCGCGGATCAGCTGTGCAACGAGGTTCAGTTTCTGCGGGCTGGTGCGCAGCATGCGCAGCTTGGCCATCGCTTCGTTATCCGCCACGCGGCGGGGATTCTTATCCTTGCCCATGGCTTACTTCCTCTTGGCTTTTTTGTCGGCCGCGTGACCGTAATAGGTCCGGGTCGGGGAATATTCGCCGAACTTCTGGCCGATCATGTCCTCGGTTACGGAAACCGGGATATGCTTTTGACCGTTATAAACGGCAAAAGTCAGACCAACAAATTGCGGCAGGATGGTGGAACGGCGCGACCAGATCTTGATCACTTCGTTCTTGCCCGACTCGCGTACCTTCTCGGCCTTTTTCAGGACGTAGGCATCGACAAAGGGGCCTTTCCAAACAGAGCGAGACATTAATTAGCGTCCCTTCTTCTTGGCGTGGCGCGAGCGGATGATCAGCTTTTGCGACGCTTTGTTTGTGTTGCGGGTACGCTTACCCTTGGTTGGCTTACCCCAAGGTGTCACAGGGTGACGACCACCAGAGGTCCGGCCTTCACCACCACCATGTGGGTGGTCGATCGGGTTCATAACAACACCACGAACCGATGGGCGGATGCCCTTGTGGCGCATACGACCGGCTTTACCAAAGTTCTGGTTGGAGTTGTCAGGGTTGGACACGGCACCGATGGTGGCCATGCATTCCTGACGAACCAGGCGCAGTTCACCCGAGCTCAGGCGGATCTGGGCGTAGCCACCGTCACGGCCAACAAACTGGGCATAGGTGCCCGCGGCGCGTGCGATCTGACCACCTTTGCCAGGCTTCAGCTCGATGTTGTGAACGATAGTACCGATGGGCATGCCCGAGAAAGGCATTGCGTTACCGGGCTTGATGTCAGCCTTGGCGCTGGACACAACGCGGTCACCAATGGCGAGACGCTGAGGGGCCAGGATATAGGCTTGTTCACCGTCATCATACTGGATGAGAGCGATGAAAGCAGTCCGGTTCGGGTCATATTCGATGCGGGCCACGGTGGCCGAAACGTCGAATTTGTTCCGCTTGAAATCTACGATACGGTAAAGGCGTTTTGCCCCACCACCGCGGCGACGAGAAGTGATACGTCCGGTGTTGTTACGACCGCCCGACTTTGTCAGACCCTCGGTGAGGGCTTTGACAGGGCGACCTTTCCACAGCTCCGAACGGTCAATCAGCACCAGCCCGCGCTGGCCCGGCGTCGTCGGCTTGTACGACTTGAGTGCCATGCTTAGTGACTTTCCGTTGAGACGACAGGGTTGCCCCTGCCTATGTTTTTGAGACTTGCGCCTCAGGAGTTTAGGCCCCCGTAGGTGCCCGGTGAAAACATCAAACAACCCCGGAAACGAATCCCGGGGCCGCGCGATTGGGGTGCTTTAACAGCGGTGGGCCGGGGCGTCTAGGCTTTTTCGCGATTTCCAAAGAAACAAGGCGGATTGGATCAACTTAAGCCCACGGGACGGAGTCTACACAGCAAACTCTGTTAGCTTGAACCTAGTCAGCTTTGAAACGCGCTTGACGGCGGCTACCAGGCCGAAGCAGTCATAGGAATTGCGCGCAGCTAAAGACCGCTGTGAGCCCAAACCGCTTGGTTCTGCTGTCTTTCCGAATGTCCGGTATTCAAGATTTGGTCAAAAAACTGACAGAAATATCCTGAGCTTCGCCATGAGTTTTTGGGCCCAGGAAGGTTTCTTGCCTTTGGGCACAGGATCGTCATTCGCAACCCCGCGGTTTTGGGGTGTCCGTCTAGATAGATCGTATCGCTCAACGGATTTCGCAGTGAATGGCACACGCTGAAATTTGCTTAGGCTAGACGAGACCGACAGCACCCTATAGGGATTTTGTTCGAAGTGACGCTTGGATGCTGTCGGCTCTTTCAGAGGACCTGAATCCTTGGCGCGGGGCATTTGGAAACGAAACCCTGCTTCGATTTCCAGTTGACCATCATTCATCAGGTCATGAAAGCTGGTGTATGCTTCAAGCCCTTTCAGCTTCTTTTCCCCATGCATCCAGCCCGAATGTCCGGCCTTCGCAATTGGCAGCGAATTCCCTTTATGAAGGCGGCAGCGCACTCTTTGTCCTGCCGCCAGTTCAGATGGAAGTGTTGTTTCAGTTTGCAGCGGCAATCCTGACACCCAGTTCCCATAGTGGTAGAAAAGCGTAACATAGCCAGAGCTGAAAGCGATATCGTCTTTGCTATTATTCTCTACTGTAAGCCAAAGCTCGAAACTCTTTTGACCTATTTGGCCTGTGTTCTCGATGGCGATGTTGAACAGTGGCTCACTCAACTCAGTAATCATAGCAATGTCACCCAAAATCGCGTCTTCTAGACCTCCTTCCCTGCCACAAAGCACTGTACTAGGTCCATCTCAAAGATGGACAGTATCAGGCGCCCTCAGCGTTGTGAGGGCGGGGGCAGTACCCACAGCCTTGGCGGCTCTCAATCTCCGAAATGGCCATTGGCGCTGTCGTAGCAAAAAGCTCACTTTGTCCCGCATGGTGGGCAGTGAGGCACGGATTTTGCAAAGTACACAATCTGCGCTTAGCGGACATCGAGAAATTCTTAGGATGCAAACAAACCGCGACATCCCGTCCCAGCTCACACAAACGTGAGCACCCAAATTCTCCAAAACCCAGACCCAACCTAAACCACTCCACCAATCCCCCCAAAACGAACCCAGAATCGGACAGATTGGGGGGAAGCCTTGATCTGGGGCCCCGGATCCCATGGGGGCAATCTCCCCCAAACGCGATGTGTTTTGCACAGAATCGTGGTTAAGAAACGCCTAAAGCCCCACCCTTAACGCAGCGCACGCCCCGTAACGGTGATTTTTGGCGTAATCAGCCTTAACCGAAAAAACCGACGCCTGCCCGAGCCTGCGCAATCGCAGTCCACGCGAACGCACCCGCGCTTAACAAAGCACTTTAGGCGCGCCTCACTCATTCCCCATCTCCGCACCTATCCAACCCCCGCCCTCTGCATGCCTCCAAAGCCTCGTGCGCCAGCCTTGTCACTTGCGGCCATTCGGGCAATTGCGTGAATTGCTGGTCGTTACAGGTCGTCCCATGCCGATCAATCAGCACATCAAGCACATTCACAAGTTTGCTCAGATGCTCCGCTTCGCTTTGATCAAACAGAAAAACACCGATATAGGCAGAGGGGTCTTCGCCGAGATCCGTATCGTCGAAAAAGAAGTGTACAGCATAGTCGAACATGCTCTTGGCACCATGCGAACCACCAAGCCAGTGCCGCCTTTGATACTCAAGATCCGCCAACTCCTCCAGGTAAGTGATCAGCTCGGACCGCATGCTCGGATATTGTATCGGCTGCTCCATTGGCGCGTCCGGGTTCAATAAACTTTACCGGTCGGCGAACACGGCATCGGCATAAAGTCATCCTTTACAATATCGGCGACGGCCAAGGCTTTGAGCCGTTCAAACTGCGCCTCAAGGTTTTCGTCTGCCGTCGCGTCATGTTGGATTAAGTTGACGCAATACGCGCAGTATTCCACCAGATATTCAGAAACATCCCGCCGCTTTCGACCACCCCAATCCAATTCGCTTTCTCTGGCAAGTCGGAACAGGGTCACTGCGTCTTGCGTTTGCCCCAACCGCCAATGCGCAGCGGCGCGTTGGGTCAGGATGACCTGCTTGGGCCCGTTCTCCGGCTTTAGGCGAGCGAGCCTTTTCAATCTCACCTCGTCCGACATGCCACCAAACCCACCATGATAGGCCCATGACCAGCGCAGCAGAAAAGGCAGTAATCTGATCTTTCTCAGCAAGCTGTGGCTCCGTGTCCTGTTTCGCCCACAATTCTAGGATCGACAAAGCACATCATGGCGCGATTTCATAATAGAGTTGGTCCGGCCCAACCTGCTTTACCGCCAGGCCACGCGCAGTGGCAGTCTCCCGGGTCGCCAAAAGCTTAGCCAGGTCATCGGCAACCGGCTGCACGTCAAAGGCATGGGTGTGGTTGCGACAGCGCGCCTCGGTCAACTTCCAAAAGATGCAAACGTCGCGATCCAATGCGCTGACATCCACCGTTTCCACCCCCGCAACCATCAGCCTGTGCCGACCGCCAAGCCCAATGGCGGGGTTTCTGTTGACCCCATACGAGGCCAGCAAGGCCACATCATTGGAATTGGCATAGACCGACCAGAGCGGACTGACCCCCGCCCCCTGCTGCAAGGTTTTCTTGAAAACGGCATGGCGCACATCGGGCGCGACCAGGGCCACATTGCTAATCGTCATTTGCGGCGGCTTGGCCAGAAACCGCAGCGCATCTATGGCAACAAGCCCCCCCATGGAATGGGCCAGGATCGAAATATCCTGCGCCTTGCCGGCCTCAGCGCGCAGTTTCAAACTCGCCAGAAAAGGCTCCAGATAAAAGCTGTTGAAATCGACGCTGTCCCGGTCATGAACATAGGCTGACAATTGCCCCATGCTGGGCCAGCTCCACAGCAGGACATCACCGTCAATCGCCAGATCTTCGGTCACTGCGACGGCCCAGTTCACCGCATCTTCGAAACTGTTGTTGAAACCATGGATCAGGATTGTCAGCCGTTGACCGGGGTCTTGCTGGTCAAAAATCTGCTTGGCACAATCTGCCGGTCCTGCGCTCACTCCGCTCGGGCCAATCTCAACAGCGCCGGTATAAGGGTCACCAAAGCGTCGGTTCGCGTCCCGGGCATAGATCAGTTTGAAACAATGCAGCGGCGAGTCTGCATCCATCTTGTAGCCGAACCGCAAACGCAGATCACTGTCGAACTCGTCATTGCGCGATGTCGCCACAAAGATTTCCGGCGCGCGCCCGTTTCCTTGGCGCGAGTCCGGGGCCGGGCCCGGCGCCGATTGCGGCACAGGAGTGTCAATATCTCCGATAAGGTCGCGTATCTCGTCAGGGCTCAGCCCATAGGCTTGCGCGATCTCCTGGGCGAGCGAATAGTCCTCAGGCACAGCCGCCGAAAGGCTGGCCACACGCACCCCGTTTTCCTCGGCCTCGCGCAGGGTCGCGTTATAGGTCCCGATCAACGTCTCTCGCGCCGCCAAAGACGCATTTTGCGCGGCGCTTTCCAGGGTTTTCAACTGCCGCGCCGTCAGGGCCTCTACCCCCGGTTTCCCGATCACAAAGAACCCGGTGCGCGCCTTGGCATCCAGAAACAGGGCCCCATTGGGTGAGGCCTCGTAAAACCTGCTGAGCGCCCCATTGGGAACGCTCAGATCTTCGGCAGCATCAATCGCACCGGCTTGCAGGCTTTGATACACTTCAGATAACGGCAGCGACTGTGGCACCGCCCCCAATTGTTTGAAAATCTCTGCCGAAGAGGTCCCGACGGTGCGCAGCTTCAGGCCCTGCAAATCTGCGACATTCGTTTCGGCATTGGATGCAAAAACACTGCTTGGGGATGACGGCCAGTTTGCCAGCCCATACAGCCCCAATTCCCCCAACAGCGCGGTGGCCCCAACCTCCAACGGTCGGCGCTGATCGGTCGCGTCAGAGGTGGGCGGCACACCAAAATAGGACCGTTCATAGGCGGATAGCATGTCAACCACCGCCCCCTGCTCCTCATTGCGGGCCACAAAGGTCAGCAGATCCGTGCTCAGCAAGGCGACCGCCTCGGATTTGAACATCTCAGCCACAACGTCAGACGCGCCCCCCAACTCGGCATAGGGCCTGACATCCAACTTGATACCCGCTTCGGCCAAGCGGTCGTCAATCAACAGAGCGTCAACGAATTGGGCCGTCGGTGGGTCCATGCGATCCGGTATCGCAAAGAGCAGGTCAGCCGCAAAAGAAGGCGTGCCAGCACAAAAAACCGCTGCGACAACCGCCGCACGCAAACCGGGTTTTGGGGTGAGGTGATCCAGAGTTGTGAAGAAGGACGTGAAAGACAATGGGGATGCTCCTAATCTGAATGAGCGATAGGCAAATCAATGCCCGATGGTAACATCAATTTCCCGTTTTACAAAAACGCATCATCAAGAAAATAACTCAAGGTTGTCGCCACCGTCCCGACATGCTCCTTTAGGCGCAGTCGACAAACAGACGCCTTCCCCTGCTGCCGTCACACCGACCTCTGTTCCTTGTTTCGCGTGCAATGGCCCGTTAGGCTCGTCCTATTGGGGTGCTGGGGATGACCGGGACATGGATGAAAAACAGATCGCGTCTTTGGTGGATGAGGAAATCGCAAAACGCCATCTGGCGGGCCAGCTCGAGCCAGCAGAAAACCCCCGTTGGCGTTTCCTGAGACACCCTTTGATGCTGACGATCGTTGGCTTTCTGCTCACCGTGGGCATCGGCGGGTTCTACGACAGCGTGCTGGAAAACCGAAAACAAGCGGCGGCAGAGCGGCTGGTTGCCATGGATGCGGTGCACGGTCTTGTTCAGGCCGCTGCCGAGCGCCGGGTGCGCGGCTCTCTGGTTGTCTCCGGCATCCGGCGCGGTTTACCCTCTGATCGATTGCACGAACGAAAATCGGCCTATGACGTGGCCTATATTGATTGGAATACCAATCTGATCCCGCGGTTAAGCGCGCTCAGGCATTACCTGGATTCCGATCAACAAAACGATTTCGAGATCCAGATGAACCTGAACTTTTTCCCCTGGATGGGTGCCGCTGACAATTGCCTGACCCGCGCCTATGACGTGGTGCAGTCCCAGGCCGATGACCGCTCTGCCCTCGCGCAAGAGATCTTGGCCAATTGCAACGGCCCGGGCGATATTCCAGACATCAAGGCCAGCTATTCCTTTTCCGAAATTTCCCGCGCCCTGCATGGTTGCGAAATTGCGGTTGTCGAGACCCTCGCAGTGACCGTCAGGCGCGGCATTCAAGCCTCGGACGCCACATGGCCGCAGGTTCAAGAAAAAGCCGTCGCCATGTTCCAGCATTACTGCCGCCCCGATTGGGAAGGGCAAGCGATCTGGCCCTAAGGTCCCGGCCCTAACGCGACCGCACCGCCGCGTTCACCTCAACGGTAATATGCGACAGGTGGCCGATCTTTTTCAGGCTCTCTTTGTAATGCGCAGGCGGTTGCGGGTTGGGCGAGGCGAGGGACAGGATCACCGAATAATGTCCCGGCCCAACTTGCCAGATATGTAGGTCGGTGACGGTGTCTTCGCCCTGTTCCACCGCAGATTTGACTTGAGCGGCCAGATCATCACCGCCGGGGGTGCGATCCAGCAGCACGCCGCCCGTGTCGCGGATCAGCCCCCAGGACCAGCGCGAGATCACAATCGCCCCGACGATGCCCATCATCGGATCCGCCCAGAACCAGCCATAAGCCCGCCCCAGCAACAGCGCGGCAATCGCCAGCAAGGATGTCAACGCATCCGCCAGCACATGCAGATAGGCGGCGCGCAGGTTGTTATCCTGACCGTGATGATGGTGGTCATGGTGGTGATCGTGCCCATGGCTGTGACCGTGGTGGTGATGCCCGTGCCCATGGTGGTGATGATGATCATCCCGCAGCAACCAGGCACAGACCAAATTGACGACCAACCCAATCACCGCGACCATAATCGCCTGTTCAAAGCTGATAGGCACCGGCTCTACCAGCCGCATCAGGCTTTCCCAACCGATCAGCAAGGCGATCAACACCAGCACCACCGCGCTGGCAAACCCGGCCAGGTCGCCGACCTTACCGGTGCCAAAGCTAAAGCTGGGGTTATTGGCGTTCTTGCGGGCAAAACGATACGCCAGCACGGCGATCAACATCGCGCCCGCATGGGTCGACATATGCCAGCCATCCGCCACCAAGGCCATCGAGCCAAACCAGTGCCCCGCCGTGATCTCGATAACCATCATTGCGGCCGTCAAGGCGATCACCAGCCAAACGCGGCGCTCATTGCGATCCTGATCCTGCCCGAGAAAGGCGTGGTCATGCGTGAACGCGGCTGTGTCAGTTTCTGGCATGGCGGTTCCTTTCCTGCGGCTTCTAAGACGCACGGTTCATTTCAGGTAGGTTTTCAAAATCTGGATCATATCCTCGGCCCCTTGCTCGCGGGCCGTCTCATCCGAGGCCTCAACAACATGCGAGCGCAGATGTTCCTCGAACACCTCATGGGTCAGCCCGGTCATCGCGCCCCGAATAGAGGCGATCTGGCGCAGCACTTCGGTGCAATCTGCGTCTTTTTCCAGCGCGCGCTCCACCCCTTCGACCTGACCTTTGATGCGGCGCAGGCGGGCGATCAGTTTGGAATTGTCGCGGCTGAGGTGGGACATGAGGAGGCTCCGAATATAGTATAGGGGGGTATATTATTTACCGCGGAAAAGCAAGATTGCGCTTTGGGGCGGCTCCACGACATTGGGCCGCTTTTTTTGAGCCAGCTCACAGAATTGTGAGCGGTGAATTTCCCGATTTTTTTGGCCGCGACGAATGTGCTGACCCAATCCCCCCAAAATTCGGGGAGAATCAGACAGATTGCCCCCTGCCCTCGCTCAAACCCCGGTTCAGCCCCCCGAAATCGGCCAGGGCAATCTCCCCCAAACGCGGGGTGTTTTGCACAGAATCGTGCCTAACAAGGGGTTAATCACCCGGCTTTAACGCAGCGAACGCTGGGTTTTATCCGATTTCGCCTTGATCTGCCCAATTAGAAAACCCCCGACACATGGCCGAGGGTTTCCCTGTTTTCAGATTGTTGCGCATCTGGTCAGGCGTCGCTGTCCAGCACCCCTGAGCGGAACAAAAGTCCCGCAGCCACAGCCCCCAGGATCGGCGCCAGAATGAACAGCCAAAGCTGCCCCAAAGCTTGCACTCCCGCGAACAAAGCCGGGCCAAAAGAGCGTGCCGGATTGACCGAAACTCCGGTGACATTGATACCGACCAGATGGATGCCCACTAGAGTCAAACCAATGGCCAGACCCGCAAATTGGGCCGGCACCCCGGCCCCGGTCGCACCGAGAATAACCACCATAAACAGGAACGTCGCCACCAGTTCGAACAGGAAGGCCGCGATCATGCCATACTCCCCCAGATAGCCCGCGCCCCAGCCATTTTGGCCCAGCCCGTTCTCGGCCACGCTGTAATCGGCCTTGCCCATGGCGATCATCATCAGGATGAACGCAGCGGCCACGGCTCCGGCCACCTGCGCGATGATATAGGTCACCGCCTCGGGCATGGCCATGCGCCCCGCCGCCACCGCGCCCAGCGACACAGCCGGGTTGATATGACAGCCCGATACCGGCCCGATCCCATAGGCCATCCCGATCAATGCCAGTCCAAAAGCCAGGCTGATCCCGGTCAGCCCAATGTCCGGCCCGGCAATCACAGCCGACCCGCACCCAATCAGCACCAGCGTGAATGTTCCAATAAACTCAGCGACTTGTTTCTTCATCGCACCCTCACCTCGTAAGCTACATGCGCCAAACATCTGACAGTTTGTCGCAGCGGGTAAGGGGAATTCGGGCACGGCAAGCTCAGGTCACAACAACCACACCCGCGCACAAAGAAAAACCCCCTGGCAAAAACCAGGGGGTTCTTCAAATTCATGCCGTAGGGTGGGGTTAAACCCCACCTTACCCATCGCTTACAGACCAGTGGTCACGTCGATGGTGTTGCCCTCTTCGAGGGTCACGTAGGCTTTCTTGACGTCCTTGCGACGGCCGGTCACGCCTTTGAAGCGCTTGACCTTACCTTTGGTGATGGTGGTGTTAACCGCCTTCACCTTCACACCAAACAGAGCCTCAACGGCCTCTTTGATCTGTGGCTTGTTGCTGTCGATGGCAACTTCGAAAACCACTGCGCCGTTTTCGGACGCCATGGTGGATTTCTCGGTTACGACCGGCTTGCGGACGATGTCGTAATGTTCTGCTTTCGCGCTCATTTCAGGCGAGCCTCCAGTGCTTCGACACCTGCTTTGGTGATCACCAGGGTGTCACGCTTGAGGATGTCATAAACGTTGGCACCGATGGTTGGCAGGATGTCCAGACCTTCGATGTTACGAGCTGCTTTGGCGAAGTCTTCGTTGACCGAAGCCCCGTCGATGATCAGCGCGCGCTTCCAACCCAGAGCCTTGACCTGATTGGCCAGGGTCTTGGTCTTGCCGTCGGTGGCCGCATCCTCAAGAACAACCAGCGAGCCAGTTGCAGCCTTGGCGGACAGAGCCATTTTCAGACCCAGAGCGCGGACTTTTTTCTGCAAGGAGTGACCGTGCGAACGCGGCGTCGGGCCCTTGTAGATACCACCTTTACGGAAGATAGGCGCCTTGCGGGACCCGTGACGTGCGCCACCGGTGCCTTTTTGGCGATAGATCTTCTTGGTCGAGTAGCTGACCTCGGAACGGGTCTTGACCTTGTGGGTACCGGCTTGGGCGTTGTTACGCTGCCAGCGGACCACACGGTGCAGGATGTCGGCACGTGGCTCGAGGCCAAACAGTGCTTCGTCCAGCTCGACAGAACCGGCGGCTGCGCCGTCAAGTTTGATTACGTCGAGTTTCATGCGTCACCTCCTTCGGCAGCAGCTTCTTCTGCCGGAGCGTCTGTGGAGCGGATAGCCGCAGGTGTCGGCACGTCAGAAGGCACAGGCTTTTTGACCGCGTCCTTCAGAGTGACCCAGCCACCCTTGGAACCCGGAACAGCGCCTTTGATCATGATGATGCCGCGATCCGCGTCAGTCTTCA
Source organism: Tropicibacter sp. R15_0 (assembly GCA_017744045.1). Taxonomy (GTDB): domain Bacteria; phylum Pseudomonadota; class Alphaproteobacteria; order Rhodobacterales; family Rhodobacteraceae; genus Pelagimonas. The sequence continues at coordinate 487,552 of JAGHRD010000004.1, forward strand.
CAACCTGCAGGTTCTGAGTGGTAACACGGGCAGCACCCATGTGACCGGCCATTTTCTTGCCTTTGAAAACCTTGCCCGGGTTCTGACACTGACCGGTCGAACCGTGAGAACGGTGGCTGATGGACACACCGTGTGTCGCACGCAGACCGCCAAAGTTCCAACGCTTCATACCACCTGCGAAACCTTTACCGATCGAGATGCCGGATACGTCAACGTACTGGCCCTCGTTGTAATGTTCGGCGGTGATTTCCGCGCCCACTTCGATCAGCATCTCAGGAGCAACACGGAATTCCGCAACCTTACGCTTGGGTTCCACATTTGCCTTGGCAAAGTGGCCACGCATGGCTTTGGAAACGTTTTTGGCTTTGGCTGTGCCGGCACCCAGCTGAACAGCGGTGTAACCGTGCTCTTCTTCGGTGCGTTGTGCCACGACCTGCAGGTTTTCCAGCTGCAGAACGGTCACCGGGATCTGCTTGCCGTCCTCTTGGAACAGACGAGTCATCCCGACTTTCTTTGCGATAATACCAGAGCGCATGATACCCCCTTAGACTTTGATCTCGACGTCAACGCCAGCGGCGAGGTCGAGCTTCATCAGGGCATCAACAGTCTGAGGAGTCGGGTCGACGATGTCGAGCATACGTTTATGCGTACGGATCTCGAACTGGTCGCGCGACTTCTTGTTCACGTGTGGGCCACGCAGAACTGTGAATTTTTCGATTTTGTTAGGCAGCGGGATAGGACCGCGGACCTGAGCACCGGTGCGCTTGGCAGTGTTGACGATTTCCTGTGTGGAAGCATCGAGAACGCGATAGTCAAACGCCTTCAGCCGGATACGGATGTTCTGGTTCATTGAACATACCTTTATTGGCATTGGAGTTGAGAGGAGGATGGGCGACCACCGCACACCCTCGTCGAACCCAAACGGCGGGAATCACCCCGCCGCACTGCCCTTTCGGGACATTGCGCGCGTATACAGCGGAGATGGGGGTGTGGCAAGCCTTACTATCAGGAGTTCCAGCCTGAGCCCAAGATTTTCAGTTAAGGCGCTTTCCTGCCGCCGTTCCACGGGTTCCTAAACCTGAACCGAGCGCTGATTCCCGGGCATTAATACTCACGACCGAGCGGTTGGCCTAAATTCCATTGATGGAATTTGCAAATCCCGTGCACGGGATTTTCACCGGTTGCCTTGGCAAGGCGCCCTTTTTCAAGGATCGGGACGGTTTTCGCCATGTCTTCGCCATGACGTTACTCACGGGCGCGTGAAAACCTCACTCTGTTTTGCGAGAAAACTGAAACATTCTCTTTGTTCACGGGTGCACACGGGTTGTTCATGGGATTGTTTTGTCACGTTTGGTGACGGTTTGTGTGAAGGGATTTGGGGTGGGTGTGAGGGTGGGGGGCTTGTTTTATTGGCCCGCACCGGGGCTGTGCAGGGGCGCGCAGAGACCTGTCTTGGCGCGCGCAATTCAAGGGCAAATTCGCGTGAGCGGGCGCGATTTTTTCGTGTGTTCAAATCCGAAATCGGGGCCCCTATCTCGTTTGGTGTCGGACGCAACAGTCCAAACAAACAAACGCCCAACCGGGCCTAACACACTGATACATATAGAAAGACAGACACATGAAAACCCTGATCGCTTCCGCCCTCGTCGCAACCGCCGCTCTGACCGGTGCTGCCAATGCGTCGCTGCAATCTGACGTGAACACCTACGCCCCTGGCGCGGATATCTCCAACCTGACCGCCGCTGAGACCGCGTCGCTGCACCTGATCGTCAATGGTGGCGGTTCTGAAAGCGAAAAGCGCAATGCGGTTCGCAAGATCGTAAACTAAGGGACTTTTGAGGCCGCACTGGCCGCAACCTTCCCCGCTCCCAAGACTCCCAAAACTCCCTCCCCGAAAGGATATTTGTCATGAAAACCCTGATCGCCTCCGCCCTCGTCGCCACTGCCGCTCTGACCGGTGCCGCCAATGCGTCGCTGTCATCTGACGTGAAGACTTACGCCCCTGGCGCGGATATCTCCAGCCTGACCGCCGCTGAGACCGCGTCGCTGCACCTGATCGTCAATGGTGGCGGTTCTGAAAGCGAAAAGCGCAATGCGGTTCGCAAGATCGTAAACTAAGGGACTTTTGCGGCCGCACTGGCCGCAACCTTCCCCGCTCCCAAGACTCCCAAAACTCCCTCCCCGAAAGGATATTTGTCATGAAAACCCTGATCGCCTCCGCCCTCGTCGCAACCGCCGCTCTGACCGGTGCTGCCAATGCGTCGCTGCAATCTGACGTGAACACCTACGCCCCTGGCGCGGATATCTCCAGCCTGACCGCCGCTGAAACCGCCTCGCTGCACCTGATCGTCAATGGTGGCGGTTCTGAAAGCGAAAAGCGCAATGCGGTTCGCAAGATCGTAAACTAAGGGACTTTTGCGGCCGCACTGGCCGCAACCTTCCCCGCTCCCAAGACTCCCAAAACTCCCTCCCCGAAAGGATATTTGTCATGAAAACCCTGATCGCCTCCGCCCTCGTCGCAACCGCCGCTCTGACCGGTGCTGCCAATGCGTCGCTGCAATCTGACGTGAACACCTACGCCCCTGGCGCGGATATCTCCAGCCTGACCGCCGCTGAAACCGCCTCGCTGCACCTGATCGTCAATGGTGGCGGTTCTGAAAGCGAAAAGCGCAATGCGGTTCGCAAGATCGTAAACTAAGGGACTTTTGCGGCCGCACTGGCCGCAACCTTCCCCGCTCCCAAGACTCCCAAAACTCCCTCCCCGAAAGGATATTTGTCATGAAAACCCTGATCGCCTCCGCCCTCGTCGC
>JAGHRD010000005.1:0-215921 GCA_017744045.1 Tropicibacter sp. R15_0
TACAACACCGTCAGGCCGCACAGCGCATTAGGCTATCGCCCACCCGCGCCAGAAAGCATCGTTCCGATGGACCAGAGGCCGACGATGCACTAACAATCAAACTGGACCACCCGATGGGGGCACGCCAACCGGGATCGAGCAGGCCCTTGGCCACAGCCCGGATGTGGCGATCAATCATTCCAAAGCGGCGCTGGCCTTGCAAGAGACCAAACACCCCGAAACTCTGCACCTGGACAGCATTAACTGGGATATGGATCCGTCCACCGTTGCCGCCGGACGCAAAATCGGATTGCCTTGGGCCTATTCAAGTCTTCAACAAAACCAACAAGCGATTGCGGCAAGTCCATCTGCCCGCCCTTGGCGGCAAGCCCAGGTCGAAGCGAACTGCTCGCACTTGATGACCGACAAGAAATGGAGGGCCGCATGATGGCTGATAAACCGATCTTGTTCAGCGGGCCGATGGTTCGTGCCCTACTTGATGGCCGCAAGACGCAGACGCGGCGGATTTTCCTTATCGATCAGACAGAGGGTGCGTAATGGGAAAGACAGCCAGCATCACCAAAGCCCAAATCGTGCGGGCGGTTGCCACCGCGCGCGAGATTGATCCATTTCAGGTTGTTGAAATTGAGCTTCCTTCAGGGGCTATTCTGCGGTTTCCTGAAATCCAGACAAGCGCGAATGCGCAAAAAACCAATGACGAGGAGGTCGAAGATTGGCAAAAGGCTTTCGACTAAAAGGCATCAAGCAGGTCAGAAAGCCTGACGGCAGGCGCTATGTCTATCGCCGGGTGAAGGGAAGGCTGATCCCTCTACCCGACCTCCCTGAAAACGACCCAGCCTTTCTTGAAGCGTATCTCGATGATGAAAATGCCATCACCCTAGATGGAACTCTCGGGGCATTGATCGGAGATTTCATGGCTTCAAATGACTTCAAGAGCCGCAAAGTCACCACACAGACGGTCTGGCGGCGACGGCTGAAGCATATTCAGAACCAATACGGGAAAAGCCCTGTTTCCAAGCTCACCAAGACGCATGTTCAAAAGGCTCTGAACAAATTGACACCGGGTGCAGCCAGGTCGGAAAGAACGATTTGGCGCGCACTGATGGCCTATGCTGTCCTGATGGGCTGGAGGGACGATAATCCAGCAAAAGACGTTGATATCCAGAAGTCAAAAACCACTCCGCATGCCACCAGGACAAAAGAGGATGTCGCTACCTTTCGCAAGATATGGACCATTGGGACACCCGAACGCCAGGCATTCGAAGTGATTTTCTGGACAGGCGCGCGCTGCGTGGATGCCGTGAAAATCGGATGGCAGAATGTTGAAAACGGAGTTCTTGAGTTCGTCCAGGAAAAGACCGGCGGCTTAGCTTATGTCCCCATAACAGCGCCCGTTGCGAGCTTCCTGGAAAAAGATCGAACTCTGTTCTTACGATCGGCGTCACCTGAAATGTTGTTCATTCTGACATCAGCGGGAAAGGCACGATCAGTTAAAGCCCTGTCGATGTTCGTAAGCCGTGCAGCCAGGGACGCGGAGTTGACGAATAAGACCGCTCACGGCCTTAGAAAGGCACGCGCAGTCATCTTGGCGGAAAACGGATGGACACCACACCAGATCGGCGCTTGGACAGGGCACGAGTCCCTTCAGGAAATCGCCCACTACACACGCGATGCGAACAAATGGGCAATGGTTGTGGAAACTCAGACTGGAAACTCGCGGCAACCGCAAAGTAAAGTTATTGATTTAAAAGGGAAATAAAGGCGATGTGGCGCACCTGAGAGGATTCGAACCTCTGGCCTCTGCCTTCGGAGGGCAGCGCTCTATCCAGCTGAGCTACAGGTGCCTGTCTGGCCTTATAGGCCGCAGTCCAAGCTTGTGCAACGCGCCTTGATTGCAAATCTCAAAGTTTTTTCAAGGACACGCCCGGCCTGCGGGATGGTGGGCGGGGCGTCTTTCCGTCAGGAAAGAGCGTCCCCACTATCCCAGCAGATCATGGGCCAATTCAAGCGCTTCGACCAGCTTATCCACCTCGTCACGGGTGTTATACATGGCAAAGCTCGCCCGGCAGGTAGCGCTGACACCTAGGTGATCCATCAAAGGGCCAGCACAATGATGTCCGGCGCGCACGGCGACACCCTTTTTGTCCAAAATGGTCGAGATATCATGCGCATGCCCAGCACCATCCAAGGTAAAGGAAAAGATCGCCCCCTTACCCGGGGCTTTGCCCTGAACCTGCAGCCAGTTGATCCCTTCCAGACGCGCTATGGCATAATCGCGAAGCTCCGCCTCATGGGCGGCAATCTGCTCCATGCCAACGCTCATCATATAGTCAAGCGCCACCCCAAGACCGATCTGTTGCACAATCCCGGGTGTTCCGGCCTCAAACTTCATCGGCGGGTCGTTATAGGTCACACAGTCCTTGTGAACTTCACGGATCATATCTCCGCCACCCATAAACGGAGCCATCTCATCCATGCGCTCGCGCTTCATATAAATCGCGCCCGATGCTGAGGGTCCATAGAGCTTGTGGCCCGTGATCGCATAGAAATCACAGCCGAGATCCGCCACATTGACCGGCATATGCACCGCCCCTTGCGAGCCGTCGACCAACACCGGCACGCCCTTGTCACGCGCCGCATGGCAAATGGTTTTCACATCAACTGCCGTGCCCAGAACGTTGGACATCTGCGTAATCGCCACCAGCCTGGTCTTGGGGCCAATCGCGTCGATGACCTTTTGCGGATCAAGCGCCCCCTGATCATCAACATCAACCCATTTCAGCACCACACCTTGCCGTTCGCGCAGAAAATGCCAGGGCACGATATTGGCGTGATGCTCCATCACTGACAGGACAATCTCGTCACCGGGTTGCAGGCGCGGCATGGCCCAGCCATAGGCCACCATATTGATGCCCATCGTCGTACCGGTGGTATAGACAATCTCATCCGGATCCGGCGCGCCCAGGAAACGCGCAATCGTGCCGCGCACCGCCTCGTATTTCTCAGTCGCTAGGTTGCTCAAGTAATGCAGGCCGCGATGCACATTGGCGTATTCCTCTGCATAGCCCCTGGTCACCGCATCGATCACCACCTGCGGCTTTTGCGCCGAGGCCCCGTTATCCAGATAAACCAGCGGTTTGCCATTCACCTCGCGCGACAAGATCGGAAAATCGGCGCGGATTTTGTTGACATCATACATTTGCAGTTATTCCCGATGGGTCGATCCCAAGAAGGATCAGAAGAATGGACAGCACAACGGCCATACCGAAAAGCCCGATGATGATCGCGCCCAAAGATTTGAGAAGATTGGAGAAACCATGCGCTTCATCCACAAAGCTGACCATGATCCAAATACCAATCACCGAGGTCAGCGACAAAAGGAACCCGCCCAAAACAGCCGAAATGGGCAAGAGAACAAGCAAGAGAACTTGAATCAGCGCGCGCAGGATCTGCATCCAGATCACCAGAACGGTAATATCCTGGATTGACGCCTGCCCGCCAAGCACACGGCCGCCAAAGTATAAACCCAACAGGGTTGCGATCAACGACAGGGCCTGAAGGCCGCCATATACGGCGGGACGCGCAAGGAACCATGGCAAGGGGGCCGGGTCCAAAAGGACCGACACACCAAACAGCAAGCTGTTGATGACAACCACCAGAGCGAAACCGGTAACCAAGGCTTCGCGGCTCAGACGCAGGTCAATCAGCCACCGCGCGACTTGGCGTGGTTGGGTGATCGACTGGAGGGCAAGGGAGAACGCGGCTTGGATCATCCTTGCGCTCCCCAATAGGCTTTGCGCAACCCAGAAAATCCGAACCAGAGAAAAACCAACCAGCACAGAAGCTTGACCAGTTCCAATTGCAGCCCAGGCCCGATAAAACCGGCCACCAACCCCTGCAACAGGATCAACGGTGACACCGCAAGAAAGGACCAGAACAAGGCAAGACGAGCATTGTAGCTATCCCCCTGCCCTTTCAGCAACCGCATGAGGCCATGAGCGGCAAAGGCCAGCAGATAGAACAGCAAAGGCAGGACAAAGATCATCGTGGCAAATTCGCCGCCAATCACTTCGCCCACGGAGCCACCGCTGAAATGCGCATCCCGCGCCAGACGTGGCCATTGCGCAATGAACATCACGAAACAGCCGCCCATCAGCATGGCAAGCGCCCTATCCTCGCGGATACCATAGCCCAAGAGGCGGGCAATCACCTTGCCCGGCCCCCGATAGGTCGCCGCGATATCGCTGCTCAACGCCATTTCTCTGGCCTCATCCCCGTGTCTCAGTCCTTGCGGTGACGCGAGAGCCAAGCCTCGGCACGTGTCAGGATCTCCTCCTGAAGCGCCTCATCCTCGATCTCTTCAACCGCTTCCGCCAAGAAGCTCAGTACCAGCAGATCTTGCGCAATGGCATGCGGCACACCGCGCGAGCGCAGATAGAACAATGCGTCTTCGTCGATTGCACCCGAGGTGGAGCCATGCGAACAGGCCACGTCATCGGCATAGATCTCAAGCTCTGGTTTGGCGAGGAACTGGCTGTCTTCATCCAGCAACAAAGACTGGCTGATTTGATACCCATCGGTCTTTTGCGCATCCGGTTTCACCAGGATCTTACCCTGGAACACACCGGTCGCACCGTTGCGCAGCACCTTTTTAAAGACCTGGCGGCTTTCGCAGTTCACAGCATCATGGGTGACGAACACCGTGTCATCATGGTGAAAATCGCCGTCACCCATACAGGCACCGGCCACATGGGCCACCGCATCATCGCCGGTCAGTTCGATCACGCATTCATTGCGGGTCAGCACGCCATTGACGGTCAGGGTAAAGGCCTTGAACACGCTTTCTTTGCCAAGACGGGCAAACATATGCGTTGCCGCCTGACGTTCGTGATCACGCCCTTGCGTGCGCACCACATGCAGCGCACCACCATCGGCAATGTCAGCCTCAAGGCATTTGTTGAAACGCGCCGCGGCTGGGCCGTTTTCAAGAATGGTCAGGCTGGCACCGCTATCGACCTTAACCACATGGTGCAGGATCGCGTCCGAGTTTTCATCGCCATGGCGATAGATCAGGTTGATCGGCTTGCTTGGGGTTTTGGCGGCGTGGATCAGAATACCATCCGTGGCAAATGCCGTGTTCAACGCCGCCAAGGGACGCTCAACAGGGTCCTGGCCCTTGGCCTCAAGAACACCGTATAGCCCATTGGCCCAATGGATATCTTTGACTTCGGCGAGGCGATCAATGGTGATCCCTTCCAGCGCCAGATCATCCGAGGCCTCGGCGTCAAACACACCATCCACAAAGACAATCTTCAGACGGTCCAGACCGTCGAACATCGGGGCTTCGTCGGTGGTAAATATGGCCGCTTTGGCCGGTTCCGCTGCGACCAGACCGGCCGGTTTGGTGTATTTCCAGTATTCGTCACGGGCATGGGGCAGCCCCATGGCCTGAAGCCGCGCCAGCGCATCCTTGCGCGCGCCAGCCGACCAGCCGCCCTCGGGCAGGCTCAGCCCAGCAAGGCGCGCCGCGGTGGCGTCTTGTTTCACTTGCGTCAAAGCCATTACGCGATCTCCGCCAGAATGTCGGCATAGCCGTTCTGTTCCACTTCCAGCGCCAGCTCGGGCCCGCCTGTTTTGACGATACGACCCGCCGCCATGATATGCACAACATCGGGTTTGATGTGATCCAGCAGGCGCTGATAATGGGTGATCACGAGGAAGCCACGGCCCTCGTCACGCAGGGCGTTCACGCCCTCGGAAACCAGCTTCATCGCATCCACATCAAGGCCCGAGTCGGTTTCGTCCAGGATGCACATCTTGGGCTCAAGCATGGCCATCTGCAGGATTTCGTTGCGCTTTTTCTCACCGCCGGAAAAGCCAACATTGACCGGGCGTTTCAGCATATCGGCGTCGATTTTCAGGTCTTTGGCTTTGGTACGCACCAGTTTGAGGAAGTCAGCGGCTGACATTTCCTCTTCACCACGCGCCTTGCGCTGTGCGTTTACGGCTGTGCGCAGAAAGGTCATGTTGCCGACACCGGGAATTTCCACCGGGTATTGGAAGGCCAGGAACAGGCCTGCGGCGGCGCGCTCTTCGGGTTCCATATCCAACAGGTCTTCGCCAGCCAGCGTGGCTTCACCGTCGGTTACCTCATAGCCGTCCTTGCCCGACAGGACATAAGACAGGGTCGATTTGCCCGAGCCGTTCGGGCCCATGATGGCGTGCACCTTGCCCGCCTCGACGGTCAGGTCGACGCCCTTGAGGATCTGCTTGTCCTCTTCTTCCAATTGCACGTGCAGGTTCTTGATTTCCAGCATGTCTTTTCCTTCCTCGGCAGCCCTATGGGTTCTGCAAAAACTTCACCACCTGAAACAGTTTTTCAGGCGGAATGGCCATGGGCGTGACGCGGAAATACGCCATGCGCCCGGTGATTTGCGGGGGGCCGAGATAGTCCTCGACCTTGTGATAATGCTTGCGGATTGTGTAATCGTCGAAATACAGATCGACCGGTTTCTTGGACAGAAACGCTGTGGCCAGGGCGCAGGCCTGACGGAAGCGCCCGTCAACCAACACGACATCAGGCTGGACAAAATTCTTTTGTCGCCAGACCCCTAGCGCATAGTTTTGGTATTGCCGCCAATGGCTGTCATCCTGGGGATGACCCCATTCCTTGGTCGGGCCGATATCGACATGGATCATGTCGACCTTGGTTCCGGCGGCGGGCGGGTTCTGTTCCAGCCAGCCTTTCATCATCGCAGCCCAATCGGGATCGGATTCGACAGAAAACACCCGTTTCCCGGGCAGTTCGGACGCCATGACAGTGCTGCCGCCCGAACCAAATTCTAATATAACATCCGCCGCCTTATAGGCGTGAGACAAAAGCGTTGCCTCCGCGGGGGGTAAAGTCAGTTCCGGACGTTCCACGACGGTCATCACGCGCGCCCTCCCCGAACAGGCTCTGCCCCGGTTTGGGACCGAAATAGAACACGATGCCACGATAGATCAGCGTGTTGGCATAGGTCCGTCCCTGCGTTTCCGCCACGAATTCCTGAGAAAACACCAAAGACATCGGAGCCGGAGCCCAATGCGACAGGTTGTGAAACCCGGTGAACGCGACAAGCAGCCCTGCGGTCTGACACATCAGGTGTTCTTTGCCGTTGAGCTTTGTGGCCATTCGAATGGCGAGAATGATGACCCCGGCAAAGACGGCGTTCATCAGTAACTCGCCAAGCGACAGATCCTCGATCGCTGCGCCGCCCATCATGTGATGAATGACGAGACGCACCAGAAACACCGACAATATCCCGGTGAGGAAAGCCCAGACAAAGCTGAGCGCATAGCCCGTATTCGCCTTGTAATCCTGTTTGATCTTTTTGCTGGGCCGCGCTGCCTGATGCTCGGCGCTCATCCGTGCAACCCGATCCTGAAAATCCGTTCTTTGATATGACATTGCCGCTAATCCCGTGCGTGATACTTAATACACGTACGGGTTGTGACGCTGAATAGCGCCAAAAATGAGGCAATGCCCGGGATATTTCAGAAAAAATCGTCAAGTATTAGCCCAGAACCACCGCTGTGCCGCTGGCCGAAACCATCAGCATATTGTTGATCACCTCATAGTCGAGATCGACGCCCACAACCGCATTGGCCCCCTTGGCCTTGGCGCGCTCTTCCAACTCGCGCAGCGCGGTCTCACGCGCTTCACCCAGGCTGGCCTCATAAGCGCCCGAGCGCCCACCGATGATGTCGGTGATCCCGGCAAAGATGTCACGGAACACATTGGCCCCAAGAATGGCTTCGCCCACGACGATGCCTTTGTAATCGGCGATCTGATAGCCTTCGACGCTGGGTGTGGTGGTCACAATCATCTTGTTTTCCTTTTTACTCCAAGGGGTCATGCGACCCTACCCGCGCCAGCCAAAACGGTCGGCCAAATGCAGCGCCCCGCGTGCGATCACAATGCCCGTGATCACGCCAACGGCCACGGCAATCACCGGGTTGAAATGCTCGGTCCCGTAGCGAGCCCAGAACATACCAATCGCTCCGCCCAGCACTGGAAGCGCGTAAGGCAGAAAATCCCAGAAACCGCCTTTGTTATAGTCGGTCATGTCAACTCTCCTTGTTTGCGCGCGTCTCTCCAGCGTTGCACCAGCTGCGCAACGGTCGAGCCGAGAAAGCCCGACACAAAGGACACCAGCAGCACCGCCACTATCGATAATTGCACCGCCACCAAGCTAACCATCAGCGAGAAAATGGCACAGAACAAGCCGGTCAGGATAGCCGTCGATATCAAGGTTTTAGTCACCCTGTTTGACCCCACTGCGTTTTCCCTTCATGGCCGCAAATACGTTGTCAGCCCAATCAAAGCGATCACAGCGCTTGATAAGCTAACCGCACCCGGTGACAAACTGGCTTGCCAATGGCGCACTGTTAAACCGTCATTTCTGTCAGGACCATAAAGCGCTTTTGAATAGCTCAATATGTACCAGCCAGCTGGGATCGCTAAGAAAACCATCGCCGCTTCGCCGAGATAAGGACGCCCGATCACCACAAGACCTGCGCTTACCAGCCCTAAACAGGTCGCGCACAAATATGCTTTTGGTGTGCTCATTTACAGCGCCCTTTCCAAAGAGTTCTACCCCACAGACCCTTCCAGCGAGATCGCCACCAATTGTTGCGCCTCCATGGCGAACTCCATGGGCAGCGCTTGCAGCACCTCTTTGCAGAACCCGTTCACGACCAAGGCGACCGCCTCTTCTTCGTCCATGCCGCGTTGACGGCAATAGAACAGCTGATCGTCATCCACCTTGGATGTGGTCGCCTCATGCTCCACCCGGGACGAGTTATTCTTGACCTCGATATACGGCACCGTATGGGCTCCGCATTTGTCGCCAATCAGCAGTGAGTCACACTGGGTATAATTGCGCGACTCTTTCGCCTTGGGATGCATGGACACCAGCCCGCGATAGGTGTTCTGCGCCACACCGGCGCTGATCCCCTTCGAGACAATCCGCGACTTGGTGTTCTTGCCAAGATGCACCATCTTGGTGCCGGTATCCGCCTGCTGGAAGTTGTTGGCAATCGCAATCGAATAGAACTCACCCTGGCTTTCCTCACCACGCAGAATGCAGCTTGGATATTTCCAGGTCACAGCCGAGCCGGTCTCCACCTGCGTCCACATCACCTTGGAACGATCCCCGCGGCAATCGGCACGTTTGGTCACAAAGTTATAGATACCGCCCTTGCCGGTTTCCTCGTCGCCGGGGAACCAGTTTTGCACGGTGGAATATTTCACCTCGGCATCTTCTTCGATGATGATCTCAACCACCGCGGCGTGCAGCTGCGCGGTGTCGCGCTGCGGGGCGGTGCAGCCTTCAAGGTAGCTCACATAGCTGCCCTTATCGGCAATGATCAGCGTGCGTTCAAACTGACCGGTGTTTTCCGCATTGATACGGAAATATGTGCTCAGCTCCATCGGGCAGCGCACACCCGGCGGCACGTAAACAAAGGAGCCATCCGAGAAGACCGCGCTGTTCAGGGTCGCATAGAAATTGTCAGACACAGGCACGACCGAACCGAGATATTTCTTGACCAGCTCAGGATGCTCGCGGATCGCCTCGGAGATCGAGCAAAAGATCACCCCGGCCTTTTTCAGCTCCGCCTGAAAGGTGGTGCCCACGGATACCGAGTCAAACACCGCATCCACGGCCACTTTGCGACCCTCGGCTGGCGCATCCTCAGCGCCTTCAACCCCGGCCAGGATCATCTGTTCCTTCAGCGGGATACCCAGCTTTTCATAGGTGGCCAGCAGCTTTGGGTCGACCTCATCAATGGATTTGGGCTTTTCCGCCATGCTCTTGGGACGGGCATAGTAATACTGATCCTGAAAATCGATCTCAGGATAGTTGACCATGGCCCATTTCGGCTCTTCTTTCTGGGTCCAGCGCTCAAAGGCGGCCAAACGCCATTCCAGCATCCATTCCGGCTCTTCATTCTTTTCAGAAATCAGCTTGACGATCTCGGGAGACACACCTTTGGGGGCGTATTCCATCTCGATCTCTGTGTCCCAGCCATATTTGTAGGTGCTGACCGCTTTGACCGCATCCACGGTTTCCTGATCAACGCCTTCTTTGACCTGCACGTCTTCGTTCAACGACATGGTTTTCCCCTTCTTATGCAGCCCGCGCACGGTGCCGCTTGTATGCTTTGATCCACGTTTCGGCGAAACGCATCACGTCATCTTGTGTTGTGGTCAGCCCCAGGCTCACCCGCACGGCGCTCTGGGCGACATGCTCTTCATATCCCATGGCACGCAACACCTTGCTGGCTTTGACCTTGCCGCTGGAACAGGCACTGCCCGCACTGATGGCAAAGCCCGCCAGATCCATCTGCATCACCTGCGTTTCGCCCTTCCATCCCGGAGTGGCAAAGCAAGTGGTGTTTGGCAGACGAGTCGCGCCTTTCCCGACAAAAATAGTCTCTTGAGCTTCGGCTGCAATAGTTGAATCTAGAATGTTTCTAATTTCTTCGATAGCGCCCCAGTGCCCGGCATCCAGACCCCGCGCCGCCGCCTCCGCCGCCGCGCCAAATCCCGCAATCCCGAGCACGTTTTCGGTGCCAGCCCGGCGTCCCATCTCCTGGCCGCCCCCCTTGAGCTGCGCCGCCAGATCGGCGCCGCGCCTGATCACCAAGGCACCGACACCCTTTGGCCCACCCAGCTTATGGGCCGACACCAGGGCCATCTCGCAGCCCAACCAATTGAAAGCGGTCGGGATCTTGCCAAAGGCTTGTGTCGCATCCACCACGGCTAGCCCCTGCGGCAACTCCTGCACCACCCCTGTTTCGGAGTTGGCCAGTTGCAAAGCAGTCTGCGCCGGGTCCTCGACAACCACTCGGCCATCGCCAGCCACGCTCAAGACTGGATCGATCCACGCCCCCACCGCTTCATGCTCAATATCAGCGCCGACCAATCCACGCCCTGCGCAGGCCAAAGCCGCCGCCTCTGTCGCCGAAGAGACAAAGATCACATCCGCGCCATCCGCGCCAAAGGCAGATGCCACCTGCCCCCGCGCCCGCTCGACCAACGCTTTGGCCGCGCGCCCCTCGGCATGCACCGATGACGGGTTACCCACCACATCCATGGCCGCAATCATCGCCGCCCGCGCCTCATCGCGCAGCGGGGTTGTTGCATTCCAATCAAGATAGGTGCGGTTCATGGTTTCTTTGGGCTCCAAATATCCCGGGGTGAATTGGGGCCTTTCAGGCACCAAGAGGGGCAGCGCCCCTCAATCCTTTTCCTCGTCCACAACCGCAAAGAGGGTCGGAACCGCCGGACACGGGGCGAGATCGTTTTTCACAACATCCGACAGGCGGGTCTGGTGCAAGAACACATAGACATGCGCGCTCAGCCCCTCCCACAATCGGTTGGTCAAGGATTGCGCCCGACTGCCCGACAAACCGCCAGAGGCCCCCGCCCCCTTATGCATGGCATCCACCGTCTCATCTACGGCTGCAAGAATATCAGCGACCCGAATATCAGAGGGCACGCGCGCCAAACGATAGCCTCCACCGGGGCCACGCACCGATTCAACCAGACCTGCGCGGCGCAGTTTTACAAATAACTGCTCCAGATAGGGCAGCGAGATATCCTGACGCTTGGAAATCTCGCCCAACGTCACCAAAGCATCCTCGCTTTGCAAAGCAATATCCGTCAACGCGACCATGGCGTACCGGCCTTTGGTGCTCAACTTCATCTGATCCCCCCGCTTTTCCCTACGTTTTCTGGAACTTTCCGGGTTCCAAACGCTCAAACAATTGACCTTGTCGCAGCAATTGCCTATCTGCTTCAAAAGCCAAAACCGGGATTCACCCGGATTTAGAACAATTCTAAAGTGCCCAAGCGAATTCGTCAAGAATTTGTACGCACCGTTGCAGGAGCCCGTTACCGCCCCATGCCCGAGGTCATCTTTCCTGGACCCGAAGGCCGCCTCGAAGGCCGCTATCACCCGCAAAAAGACCGTGACGCCCCGATTGCCATCGTGTTGCATCCGCATCCGCAATTTGGCGGCACCATGAACAACAAGGTGGTGTATAACCTGCACTACGCGTTCTACAATATGGGCTTTACCGTGTTGCGGTTTAACTTCCGCGGCGTTGGCCGGTCGCAGGGTGAGTATGATCAAGGTGTCGGAGAACTGTCTGATGCGGCTTCAGCGCTCGACTACCTGCAATCCATGAATAACAATTCCAAGCATTGCTGGGTCGCCGGCTTTAGCTTTGGGGCCTGGATCGGCATGCAGCTTCTGATGCGCCGCCCGGAAATCACCGGTTTCGTCTCGGTCTCGCCTCCGGCGAACATGTATGATTTTTCCTTCCTGGCCCCCTGCCCCAGCTCTGGCCTGATCATCAATGGCAAGGCCGACCGTGTCGCCCCGCCCGCTGATACAACGGCGCTGGTGAACAAGCTGCACGAGCAAAAAGGCATCACGATCACCCATGAAGAAATCGACGGCTCCGGCCACTTCTTCGAAGAGCCTTACATGGATACCATGATCGACAATGTCACCGGTTACGTGAAACGCCGGTTGACCGAGAACACACGCTAAGACAGCGAAACGACAAAAGGGCCGCGCATGACGCGGCCTTTTTTAACCAAAGGAGCAAAGGCGCAGATGTCCGTTGTAGAAGACCTTTCTGACAAGCTTGCACAGGATGTGATCAAAGCCATGGATGCCTTGGGCGATGAGCAATTGCCCGAGCAGGTTGCCAATGTGCTTGGGGCCTCTTCACCCAGCTCAGAAGAGATCTTTCGCGCTGCGGTTCGCATTCGTCTGGCCGAACGCCGCGCACGGCAATTTCTGACAGAACATGTCAAAACGGCGCTCGAGGCCAAGAAACAAGGCAAAGAGGTGCCGAAGGCCGTGGCACCGGGCACGGACAACGAAGCACTGTGAGGCAGGCACCCCCTGCCCTGGTAACGAGGACAGGATATGAATGACAGGCTAGACGCGCAGATCGAATTTTTGGTCGAAGCGGACCAATTGAAATCTGTGACGCGTTCTAATGTTCTTTTGAATCGCAGCCGCCCGGAAAACTCTGCCGAACACAGCTGGCATGTGGCGCTCTGGGCGATGGTCTTTGCTGATCAAATGCCAGCCGGGGCCGAACTGGGCCGCGCATTGTCTATGTTGCTTTTGCATGATGTGGTGGAAATCGACGCAGGTGACCACCCGGTCGATCAGAACCACCATCAGGCCGAGATCGAAGCCAAAGAGCAAAAGGCCGCGGACCGGCTCTTTGGCCTCTTGCCAGAGGGGCAAGCGCAAGAGATCCGCGCGCTTTGGGAAGAGTTCGAGGCCAATCAGACACCCTCGGCTATTTTTGCCAAGCGGATCGACCATATTCAGCCGATTTTTCAGGTGCTCTGTGCACCTGAACGCCAACCGGGCCACGAAGACATTGCCCGCCACACCTTGTTTGAAGGCCGCGCAAGGCGGATGAAATCAGACTGGCCCGAACTCTATACACGGGCGTCAGAGCTGTTTGACACGCCTTTTTCTGTCACCAGCGAACTGGACAGATGCCTCAGTTTTCTTGCCGAAGCGGACCGTTTGAAATCCGTGAAGAGAGCGTCACGGCTTTGCAATCGGTCGCGTTTTGAAAACAGCGCCGAACACAGTTGGCATGTCGCGCTTTATGCTTTGATCCTGGCTGATCAAGCCCCCACCGTCGACATTTACAAGACCATTCAAATGCTCTTGCTCCACGATCTGGTTGAGATTGACGCCGGCGACGCGCCAGTCTTTGGCGACCATGACGCAAGCGCGATTGAGGCGGCAGAACAGGCCGCCGCGGACCGGATTTTCGGCTTGCTGCCCGATCAGCTAAACCACAGCTTTCGAGCCATCTGGGACGAATTTGAAGCCAATCAAAGCCCCGAGGCGCAATTCGCCAAATCACTGGACCGCTTTGTGCCCCCCATCCAGAACCTCAATTCCGGTGGCGGGTCCTGGGTCGACTATGATGTCACCTGGGAGATGTTCGAGTCGCGGGTCGGACAAAAGATCGCCAATGGGGCACCGGGCCTCTGGGCATGGGTCGCGCCCCGTGTTCGGGCGTTTCTTGACGGGATCAAGGCAAATGCCTGACCCTAGCTAGGGGCGCTGCCCCGTCCCAAGCAAGCTTGAGACTCCCCGGGATATTTTTGGCCCAAAGAAACAGGTCAGGTTGCGTCAACGGGCCAGCGTTGCCGCAAGTCTTGCAGGCCTGCAGTGATCAGTTCTGCCAAAACTTCCAGATCAATCCGGTTCAGCGCGCCAAGATAGAGGCAAGATTTCCCAAGCTTGTGCGGCCCAAGCCGGGCAAGGATGTCAGAAAATTCCGCGTAGCCCGGCATTATATAGACCACCATATTCGCCTTGCGCGGGGCAAAGCCGGTGGCAAGAAAATCGCCCTGACGCCCGCTGTCATAGGTGTAGTGATACTGCCCATAGCCTATGATGCTCGGCCCCCACATTTGCGGCTGCCAGCCTGTGGTTCGCTGAAATAGAGTGTCGAGAACAAGAGCATCCGCGCGCCGACGATCCGGCATGACGGTTGCGAGATAATTCGCCACCGAAGCACCTGTCGGAACGGTCTTGTTCTCAGCCATCGCCGCCCTTTCTAGAAATGGATCGCCTTGCCAAAGGCATCGAGCACGCTTTCATGCATCATCTCGGACAGGGTCGGATGCGGGAAGACGGTTTGCATCAGATCCTCTTCGGTGGTTTCCAACTGGCGCCCGACAACATAGCCCTGGATCAATTCGGTCACCTCAGCCCCAACCATATGCGCCCCAAGCAGCGCGCCGGTTTTGGCATCAAACACGGTTTTCACCAGCCCTTCGGGTTCGCCAAGGGCAATTGCCTTACCATTGCCGATGAAGGGGAAACGACCAACCTTGATGTCAAATCCCTGCTCTTTGGCCTGCGCCTCGGTCAGACCGACACTGGCCACTTGCGGGTGGCAATAGGTGCAACCGGCGATGCTGTCGGGATCGACGGCATGGGGTTTTTGCCCGGCAATCAGTTCGGCAACCATGACGCCCTCATGGCTGGCCTTATGGGCAAGCCAAGGGGCCCCGGCCACGTCGCCAATGGCATAAATCCCGTCAACGCCGGTCCGGCAATGTGGGTCCGTGACCACATGGGTTTTCTCCACACGCACACCAAGCGCCTCAAGCCCCAGACCTTCGACATTCCCAACAATTCCAACCGCAGAAATAACCGTGTCAAAGGTCACTTTTTCAATTTTGCCACTTTGTTCGATATGGACCGACACTTCTCCCTTGCCGCGATCCAATTGCTTGACCAGGGCCTTTTCGCGGATCTCCATCCCCTGTTTGACGAACTGTTTCTTGGCAAAGGCGCTGATTTCGGCATCCTCAACCGGAAGCACGCGATCCATAACCTCGACAACTGTAACTTTGGCTCCGAGGGTATTGAAAAAGCTGGCAAATTCGATACCGATCGCGCCGGAACCGATCACCAAGAGCTTCTTTGGCATACGTGGCGGGTTCAAGGCGTGTTTGTAGGCCCAGACCAGATCGCCATCCGCCTCAAGCCCCGGCAATTCCCGCGCCCGCGCGCCCGTGGCCAATACGATATTCTTGGACTGCAGTTCTTGGCTGCCCTTGTCGGTCTTGACGGTGACGCGCCCCTTGGCAGGGATCGTCGCCTCGCCCATGATCACGGTGACCATGTTCTTTTTCAACAAATGCCCAACACCGCCCGACAGCTGCTTGGCCACCCCGCGCGACCGTTTCACCACAGCGTCAAGATCATAGCCCAGCCCCTCGGCCTTGAGACCGAATTCCTTGGCGCGGTGCATCAAGTGGAACACTTCGGCAGACCGCAACATGGCCTTGGTCGGAATACAGCCCCAATTCAGGCAGATCCCCCCCAGATGCTCGCGTTCGACCACCGCAACGTTCAAGCCCAGCTGCGCGCCACGAATGGCAGCCACATAGCCTCCGGGGCCTGCTCCGATGACGATCATGTCGAATTGCTGTGCGGCCATGTGGGTCTCCTCCTGCTAGCATCTCATGAGAACGCTAACGCAGGGCGTGAAAGAGAGCAACTCGGGCGGCAACATCTCCCCTCTCCGTTTTGGAGATCGGGGTGGGCGGTTGGGCGGTCTCCAAAACGGAGAGGCCCACCGGCGATATCAAGCGGCTTGCGTTTCCTGCAAACTGCGCAGGGTCATTCCATAACCACCCTGATCGACATAGCGTTTCTCGGCCTCGGTAAAGCGGCGCGACAAGGCATCGTTCCGATAAGGGAAGCGGCCGAATTGGCGGATCACTTCGCGATGCACTTGTGCGTGCAGCAGGTTATTCTCACCGGCTTTTGGCATCCGCTCTTTCATCAGACGCACGCAGCGATCCTGATCACAGAGGTTTTCCGAATGCATCAGTGGCAGATAGAAAAACTGGCGGGCCGGTTCGTCAATCTTGAGATCCCAGCCGCGATTGATCGCCTGTTTCGCCGCAGCCAGGGCAACCCGATCCGCTGAAAACGCCTTGGCGCTATCACGGAACATATTGCGGGAAAACTGATCCAGCAGGATGATATAGGCCAAAGCGCCGCTGGGATAGGTCAGCCAAAGTGCATAGCGCCCGTCCATCGCCCCTTCCCATGTTTTCAAAAACCGGTCTCTGATCTGCTGATCCAGATCGTCGTCGTGCAGATACCATGCCCTTGGCTCAACCTCATCAAGCCAAAATGACAGAATCTCCTCGGGCGTCGACATCACTCTTCCTCCTGCTCCCACGCCACGCAAACCCTTGCGTCATAAAAACGTTACCGTGCAATGAATCTACAATCCAAGTCACGAATTCTGTCAATATATAACAGGGCTTACACGCATTTAGTCGCCGCTTGCCTCATCATCAAGCTCTTCGGCAACCTCGATGGCGTATTCTTGCGCGACTTCTACGGCAATCGGCGTCGCGCTAGGGGACAATGCCGTGTAAATACCGGTGTCTTCGACAGAGATACCTGCGCGCTGTGTCATCCGGAACAAGGCATAAGATGCGAGGATGGCCAAGAGAAACAGGATCAGCAGGAAAAAGCCAGGTGGTCCAACCATGGCCATAACCCAACCAATGACAAGCGGGCCCGCAATCGCTCCAAGCCCGTTTACAAACAGCAATCCAGCCGAGGCGCTGGCCATATCCGCAGGCTCAAGATAGTCATTCGCGTGGGCAATCAGCAATGAATACAGAGGGTTAGAGAAGCCCCCGATGACAAATGCCGCGACAAGGAGAATAACAAAATTGCCCCCCAATACCATCGCGGCCCCGGCCCCAGCCGCGCCACAGGCTGCCCCGGCAAAGATCAACATGCGGCGATCCATCCGGTCAGACAGCCAGCCCAACGGGTATTGCAGTACCAAGGCACCCACATAAAAGGCCGCGATGAACAGGGAAATCTGCCCCAGGCTCAGCCCGACCTCGGTGGCATAGACCGCCGCCATGCCGAACTGCGCCGAGAACACGCCGCCAAGCAAGAACATGCCGACCATCCCCAAAGGCGAAAAGCTATAAAGCTCACGAAGGGTCATCGGTTTGGTCGCTTCAAAGGCTGGCGTGGGCGAAATTGACAAGAGAATTGGCGCAAATGCCACACTTACCAGCACCGACGGGATCACGAACAACAAGAAGCCACTGCTATCCGGCACCACCAAAAGCGCTTGCGCAGCAATGATTCCGGCCATTTGAACGATCATGTAGGCAGACAGCGCCTGACCTCGGGTTTCATTGCTGGCACTGTCATTCAGCCAGCTTTCCGCCGTCACGTAAACGCCGCAAAAACAGAACCCGATGATCACCCGCCCTGCCATCCAGGCAAAGGGGTTTACCACGGCCGGAAACAGGATCAAAACGGCAGATACCAACGAGCCAAGCGCCGCAAATACCCGCACATGGCCAACGCGCTTGATCATGCCCGGCGTCACGCGGCTGGCAAAAAGGAACCCGGCGAAATAGCCTGACATCACCATGGACATCATCAGGGTTGAAAACCCGGCCTCGGGGCCACGCACGCCCAAGAGCGACCCTTGCAACCCGTTGCCCAACATCAGCAACAACATGCCCAGCAACAAAGCCCAAGAATTTTTCAATACGTCCAGCATGATGCCCTCGTCCAACGCAATCAGACTTACGACGCTAGAGCGCTTTTGACCCGCTGACTATTTCGCAAACGACATCCGGGAATTTTTTTGCGCTATCGCAAGCGCTTTGCGTCAAAGACTTCGGTCAGGGATCAGCAAAGAGGCATCGCCATAACTGAAGAACCGGTACTGGTTTTCGATGGCGTGTGCATAGATGTCCATGATGCGGTCTTTGCCGATCAGGGCGGAGACCAACATCATCAGGGTAGACTTAGGCAGGTGGAAATTGGTCATCAGCGCATCGGCCACATGAAAGGTGAACCCCGGATAGATGAAAATGTCCGTCACACCTTTGAATGGGGCGATTTCGCCGCTGCGCGCCGCTGTTTCGATCAAACGCAAGGCGGTGGTTCCCACGGGAATGACCCGACCGCCGGCCTCTTGCGTGGCTTTGATCTCGGCCACCGCCTGATCCGAAACTTCGCCCCATTCGCCATGCATTTTATGGTTGGTGATGTCGTCCACTTTGACCGGCAAGAACGTGCCCGCGCCGACATGCAAAGTCACATGGCTGAATGTGACGCCTTTTTCGCGCAGTGCTTTTAACAATTCATCGTCAAAGTGCAGCGACGCCGTGGGCGCAGCGACCGCGCCGGTGTTTTTGGCCCAGACGGTCTGATAGTCTTCGTGATCCTGTTCATCAGCCGCGCGTTTGGCAGCGATATAGGGGGGCAAGGGCATGGCACCGGCCGCGTTCAACGCGGTGTCGAAATCTTCGCCGGTCAGGTTGAAGCGTAAAACGCCCTGCCCGTCCTCCTTGGCCTCCAGCACCGCCGACAGCTCAGGTGAAAAGACAACCTCCTCACCTTCTTTGATTTTTTTCAACGGCTTGACCAGACCTGACCAGCAGCCATCTGCGCGCGGCTCCAACAGGGTGACTTCGATGCGCGCCTCTGTTTCGCCCTGTGCGCTGATCCGGTGCCGTGTGCCACTGAGGCGCGCCGGGATAACGCGGGTATCGTTCAGGACCAAACGGTCGCCGGGCCGCAACCAGTCCAGCAAATCGGTCACCACCCGATCATGGATCTTGTCCCCTTCTGCCACCAACAGCTTGGCCGAAGAACGCGGGCGTGCGGGGCGCGTCGCGATCAAGGTTTCAGGCAGATCAAAATCAAAATCGCTGAGCTGCATCGGGCAAATACCTGCGGGCTATTGGCTCACCTCGGGAGGTGGGCGTCGGAAGATTTCCCGGAACATGCCGGGGGTGAAGACCGACAGCGGATTAACCGCCACACGCGGATTGTCAACCGATCCGGTCAGATCAAAGTTGAACCCGATCAATCCTTCGCCCTTGCGCGCAATCAGGCGCCCGATCCCATTCACAAAGTAAATCGGCGACAGAACACCCTGCATATCCATGCGACTTCGGGCCAAATCGTAATAGCCATTCATGGAAATCCCCATCGAAGGGCCAACAGCGCTGGCTTCGGTCAGGATGACTTGGCTTGGGGTCAGGCGAAACTTGGCATCGATATTGGCGAAAAAGATACCGGGCCCGTTCAACTGATCCAAAAGCCCCACAATGCTGATCGCATCCAACAAGGCCCCAATCGCCGGGGCCTGCCGCACCCGCGCGCCCTCGATCTCCAACTTGCCATCATAGCTGCCTGTCGTGCCCTTCACCGGGGCCAGGTCCAGCTTGAACGAACCGTCCTGAACCGTTTTCAAATACCCGGTGTCGCGCAGAATATCTCCCGCATCTTCGCCCCTGATGCGAAACGCGCTGCGATTGCCCTGCGGCACCACACGCCCTGTGATATTGGCCCGCTTGCCCAGAGCGGCATCAAACCGCCCTTCCATCCCCTTGGCCAGATCGAAATTGCCGCGAAAGTTCAGCATCTGAATGCTATCGGTGACCTGCAACTGCTCCAGCGTCACTGATAAGGGGCCACCGCCAGAACCGCCGCTGCCCGATCCACCGCCAGTACCGAATTGCGCCTGTCTAAGGTCGACCCGCCCAGAGGTGACTTCAATAGCCGGCGCATTGCCGGTGCCCCGCCCACGAATGAATCCGGCAACGTCCAGCCAGGACCCCAGCTTGAGCGACGCCAGGGTCAGGCGGTCGAAACTGCCATCGGCCTTTAAGGCCACATTTCCTTGCGCCTCCAGCCCGGCAGCGTTCAAGGTCATTCGATCTAGTTTCACCGGTTGCGACAACTGCCCGGCGACGGTGAACGCCCCGGTGGACCCTTCGCGCAAGGCCCAGCCCAGCGGCGCAATGGCGAGGCCGATCCCCTTTAAATCGCTGGACAAGGTGAATTTGGGTGTTTGATCCTTGACCAGATCCAGCACAAATTTTCCGGTGCCTTTTCCTCGGATCATCCCATCTGGCAGGGCCACGCCAAATGCCGCCAGCGATTTCGGTGACAGGGTCACATCGGCAAGCACGCGACCGTTGCCACCGGTCAGCGATTGTTCCCACCGACCTTGCGCAGCCACACCGGACAGCAAGACGTCGCCAGAAACTGATACTTTCTTATTGGTTAGATCCAAAGCCAGGGATTTGGCGCTGAGGGTGCGATTTGGCACCAGTGTCGCGCTTTCTACATCGCGCAGGGTGCCTTTGAGCCTAAGCAAGACATCCGCCAGTTTCAGGCCTTTGACCAACGGGATCTCGACCTTGCCTGCCACTTCGGCCCGCCCAGTGGCCAGATCCGGCGTTTTGCCGGCCTTGGCAAGAACGCGCCACACTTCGTTGTCAAGAAAGCTCAGACCGGCCGTCAGAGAAGAGGACGCCTTGAGATCAAGCAGCCCCATCGTGGGCCTTTGTTTGAAATCGGGAATGACAAATTCCGAGCCATCCAGCGCAATCGCCCCGCCCTTTTCCGGGTACAAAACCCCACTTTCCAGAGTAAGCCCCAAACGCCCCTGATAAATGTTCAGCCGCCCGATCGCATCCTGTATCGGTGGCAAGCGATTGTTAAAGGTCACCACCCCCTCGTCAAAACGAAAATCGACAAAGGTCTTGGGTTTTTCTTCGGGTTCCGCACGCAGGGCAAAGGTCACATCCTTCAGCACGCCTGATTTGACGTTCTGACTAACCCATTTGCGGGGTTTCTCACGAAAATCCTCGGGCCAGAATGACATGACCTGCTCGGGCGTCGTACGCGCGGCCGTTGCATCCAGCGACAGGGCCCAGCCGTTTGAGCGGGCAAAAACATCGCCCTTGGCCATGATCGGAAAATCCGGATCGGTGACCGACAATTCGCCCAGCGTAAATTGAAACGGATCCAGTTTCAGCTGAAAGGCCAGATCGGCCCCGCTGACATCCAAGGCGCGATCAAACAACGTGCCCTTGGCCAGTCTGATATCCGACAGTCGCACCTGACCAAACAAGCCTTCGGGCCAGCCGGTTTCGATGCCTTGCAGCTGCGCTTTGCCCTCTGCTGAAATCTGTCCCAGATCCGAGGAAATCGAGATCTCGTCGAATTGCAAAAGCGCGTTTTGCGGGTCGTAGGAGAAATAGGTCTTGGCCCCGTCAAACGGAATGGCGCGGGTGGCAAGGTTGGGCTGCAAGACCCCTGCCCCAATCTTGAGCGTCGCATTCAAGGGCCCCAAAGTGGCATCGGACTGCATCCGCGAGCGCAAAGAGCCAGAGATCGGCGCGTCCAACTCCCTGAGCCAGGCCAAAGCCGGGCTTTGAGTGGCAATGTCGCGCGAACCGAGATCGCGAAAGGCAAAGCCGAAATCCAGTTCAGGCTTGCCAATCGGGCTTTGCGCATTGACGGACAGGGTCGCAACCCCGTCGCCGCCGCCCAGCAAGGCAACGTCGCCGGATAGCTGCAATTCGCCGTCCTTGTTTTCCAACCGCAGACGACCGCCATCCGCCGTCCACCCCTGCCGGGCGCGCAGATCTTCGTAGCGCAGCGTCAGGGCATCCGCCTCGAACAGCTTTAGCTCCGACAGGCGGGGATCAAGCATCGCCTGATCTACTTGTGCCAGAATTTCAGTGACATCGGGCATATCCGTGCCTTCGGCAAAGGCATCGCCCAAAGCCAGCCCCAAGCGCCCGTGCTCATCACGTTGCAATGTCACAAAAGCACCCGAGACCTGCGCCTCTTTCATCACCAATTGCCCGCGCAAAAGGGCCGTCGGCGACAGGCCAGCCTCAATATCGGACAAGGCAGCGATCTGTTCGCCCCTCTTGTTCTGGATATTCACATCCCAAAGGATGATCCGGGCCAGGCCACTGCGCTGCACCAACAGACTCATCCGACCAAAGTGAACATCAATGCCGGGCACAGTTTGCGCAATCCGCTCTTCGATCTTGTCACGCAGCCAAGGGGGCGCATCGACCGGTCGCCCAACCATCAGCGCCGCCCCAATCCCGGCCAATACCAGAACAAAAACCAGACTGCCCAAAGCAATCAAACCGCCAGTGCGGCGGCGGCTGCGCTTGGGCTTTTGCTCGGATGTGTCTGTTTCGCGCGCGCTCACTTGCTGCTCGGCCTCGGCGATCTATTCTTGTTGGCGAGTTGACGTTAGAAACCAGTCTAAACCATTCCCGCGCAGGAGACACCCATGTCTGACACAAGTTTGACCGCCGCCCCAGAATTCTCACTCCCCTCCAGCTCCGGCGAGACGGTTTCGCTGTCTGATCTCGAAGGCAACCCGGCGGTTCTGTTCTTTTACCCACGTGACAACACACCGGGCTGCACAACGGAAAACCTAGATTTCACAGCGCTTTACGGCGATTTCCAGAGCCTGAACTGTGCGGTATTCGGCGTCTCCAAGGACAGCATGGCCAGCCACGAAAAGTTCATCAGCAAAAAAGCGCTAGCCGTGCCGCTTTTGTCCGATGAGAACGGCACGCTCTGCGAAGATTTCGGCGTTTGGGTGGAAAAGAAGATGTATGGCAAGACCTTTATGGGCATCGAACGCGCGACCTTTCTGATCGATGGCGACGGTCAGATTGTTAAGGCCTGGCGCAAGGTTAAAGTCAAAGATCACGCGCAAGAGGTGCTCGACGCTGTTCGCGCGCTTTGACCCTTTCGGGCTTGCCGCCTCTTGGCAAGCCCATCACATCGTGTCAGACCGCCCGTTATGGCTGAGATGACCCTTTCCGAGATGGCAGTGGATGTATTGACCACCGCCGATGGTTTCGAAAAAACCAAGAAATCCCGTGACTATGCCGCGCAATGGTTCGCCGCGCGCGAGGCAGGCACTCCATTGAACATTGGACGGGCGGACGCGCCCCTACGCCCCTCGCGACCTGCCAAACCGGAATTGCTTGACCCGCGCGACGTACCCAAGCGCAAACCCGGCAGCCCGCAGGGGCGCATCGCCCTTCTGCACGCTGTCGCACATATCGAGTTGAACGCAGTCGATTTGCACTGGGACATCATCCCGCGATTTGCTCATATCGAAATGCCGCTGGGGTTTTATGATGATTGGGTCAAATCCGCCGACGAAGAATCCAAACATTTCAATTTGATATGCGACTGTCTTAAGGAATTGGACAGTTTCTATGGGGCCCTGCCCGCCCATGCAGGCATGTGGCGCGCGGCCGAGGATACTGTGGACGATTTCATGGGGCGTTTGGCGGTGGTTCCCATGGTTCTCGAGGCGCGCGGTCTGGATGTAACCCCCGGCATGATCGACCTGTTTCGCAAGGCCAAGGCGGATCGCGCCGTCGCATCCTTGGAAACCATCTATGCCGAAGAGGTCGGCCATGTCGCCTATGGCAGCAAATGGTTCCATTTCCTCTGTGGGCGGCACAACCTGGACCCGAAAGAGCAGTTTCACACACTTGTGAGAAAATATTTTCACGGTGCCTTGAAACCGCCCTTTAACGAGGAAAAGCGCGCGGAAGCCGGATTGCCGCCGGATTTTTACTGGCCGCTCGCAGATCAACACCCGCCAAGAACCCGTTGAATCGGCGGTTTTTTGCCATTTCGGCCACAGCTCGCCCATGAGACCGAATCACCCGCCTAAAATTCTTGCGCTATTGTGAAGGCCCGGCTAAGCCATTTCCTGTTGGACGCGGAGGGGGACAGCCGCAGGCCGACATTTGGGACGGGTGACAAAGGACAGTCGGGTGAGAACACGTCTGGCAATCAAGACACATGCGCTTCTTGAGCGCTTCTTTCCAGAACGCCGGTTATTCCTGCGTTCTGACAATGACACACGCTTTATCAGGCTGAAATCGGAAACGCAGGCGGTCGCCTTCTTTGGCGCTACCGCGGTTGTCGCTTGGACGATTGTCGCGACCGCGATCCTGCTGATGGATTCCATCGGGTCAGGCAATTTCCGCGAACAGGCCAAGCGCGAACAGATCACGTATCAGCAGCGCCTCAACGCCCTGTCCTCCGAGCGCGACACCCGCGCCGCCGAGGCTGTGGCCGCTCAGGATCGCTTCAACTCCGCGCTCAAGCAAATCTCGCTGATGCAGTCGGAACTGCTGGACAGTGAAACCCGCCGTCGCGAGTTGGAAACCGGGATTGATGTGATCCAGGAAACCCTGCGCAATACGATGAAAGAGCGCGAGCTGGTCAATGACCGCCTCGCCGCGCTTGAGGCGCAGATCGAAGGCGGCGATGTGGCCGTTGCGGCCTCGGGCGGGGCTGACAGCACCATGAATATTCTGGCCGATGCGCTGGCGAAAACCGCCGCCGAACGTGACCAGGTTGTTGCCGATGCGCAAAGCGCCCTGATCCGCGCCGCAGAAATGCAGGCCGAGATCGAGGCGATGGAAGACAAGAACGACCGCATCTTCCGCCAGCTCGAAGAAGCCATGACAGTTTCGGTGAAACCGCTGGACAAAATGTTCAAGGCGGCAGGCATGAACCCGGACACCATCCTGCGCCAGGTGCGCAAAGGCTATAGCGGCCAGGGTGGCCCGCTGACCCCGATCAGCTTTACCACCCGTGGGGCCGCGCCAACGCTGGATACCGAGCGCGCCAATACCATTCTGGGTCAGATGGACCGTCTGAACCTCTACCGCATTGCCGCTGAAAAAGCGCCCTTTGCCAGCCCGCTCAAGGATAAGTTCCGCTTTACCTCGGGCTTTGGCTCTCGTTGGGGGCGTCTGCATGCGGGCACCGATTTCGCCGCACCTCATGGCACACCGATCTATGCAACCGGTGATGGAGTGGTCATTCACGCCGGATGGTCATCTGGTTATGGCCGTCTCGTTAAAATTCAGCATGAATTCGGAATTGAGACCCGTTACGCACACCAGTCGAAAATTCGTGTTAAGGTTGGTCAAAGGGTCTCGCGCGGGCAAAGGATCGGTGATATGGGGAACACTGGACGGTCGACCGGTACGCATTTGCACTATGAAACCCGAGTCGGCGGCAAACCCGTCAATCCGATGATCTTTATCAAGGCTGCGAACGATGTTTTCTAAAAGCAAAATCAACGAACCGGGCCAAAAACCCGAAGATGCACCCGCCGCGGCCAAGCCCGCAGCAGCAGAAGCCCCGCGCGCTCCGGCTGGCGATTTCAAGCCTGCCGCGCCCAAGGCCAAGCCACCTGCCTCGGTGCTGAGCCAGGACCTGCACATCACCGGCAACATCAAGACAACCGGTGACATCCAGGTCGAAGGCACTGTCGAAGGCGACATCCGTGCCCACCTGCTGACCATCGGCGAAAGCGCAACCATCAAGGGTGAAGTCATCGCCGATGACGTGGTGATCAATGGCCGCATCGTGGGCCGTGTTCGTGGTCTCAAGGTGCGCCTGACTGCGACGGCACGTGTCGAGGGTGACATCATCCACAAGACCATCGCCATCGAATCCGGTGCCCATTTCGAAGGTTCGGTTCAGCGCCAGGACGACCCTCTCAATGGCGGCAAAGCCCGCGCAGCCGCCCCTGCGGCAGCACCGGCCCCTGCCCCAGCACCGGCGGCCAAAGCCGAGGGTTGATCCGTCGATCAGATTGAGTTCAAACGGGCAGCAGAGATTTCTGGTGCCCGTTTTTCTTTTTAAGTATCCCCGAAACCCAGTTTCAAATCATGATGACATCGCCAAACTGGACGCAAGCTTGTATCGCCAAAATCCGGTCGCCTGATGCAAAGGTACTTTGCCCGTATTGCAAGGACATAGAACTCGTCACTTTCGACACTCCGCCAAACTGTCAGGGCACTTTCAGTCGCGTAGTAACTTGTCCGTCCTGCGGTCCCCATGATGAGGCCCGGATTTCGCGATGAAAACCTAAGTGACAGGCCTTTGCATTCTGGCCCTCAAAACAAACCCGCTTCCAAAGACAGATCCTCTTCGACCTCCCCCAACTTCTTGGTAACCGTCGCCTTTGGCCCCAACTCGCCGCGCAAAGCCAGCAGGATCGTTCGGTGATCCCCCTTGTAGGCAACGGTCGCGCGGGTATGGGCTGCAGATTTGCGCAGGAACTCTTTCCAGCTCTTCTCGTTCATCGCATAGGGGCGGCTAAAGGCTCCGTCGCCATAACCCATCTCATAAACCCGTTTGCCCAAAAGAACGGCCTGAAAGGTCGTATGCGTGAACAGGAAACTGGTCGGCAAATCCAAGGGCCCCGGCAGGCGGTGCTTCCACAATTCCAAATTCTCAGCCAGACGGTCCGGCACTTTCAACTGCGTGCGCGCATCGATCCAATATGGATCATCCGTGCGATTGCCCAGTTGGTAATGCAGACAGATGAAATCGCGCACCTCATTATACATGCTGTCCACGATCTTATTGTAACGGTTCTGCGTCGCCTCATCGAAATCCTGGCTGGGGAAATACATCAGCAGCCAGCGCAGCCCCATATCAATCATGTGAATAGCCGTACTTTCCAGAGGCTCGATAAAACCGCCCGAAAGACCCAGAGCCACACAATTCTTGACCCAGGCACGCCGCGTGCGCCCGACCCGCATCGGAATAACCCGCGGTTCGGCCCCCTCAGGGGCTTTGTCGCCAAGATGGGCCATGAACTCATCGCGGGCCTGATCATCTGTGCGATGCGCCGAGGAAAACACATAGCCGGTCCCGACACGGTTGAACAAAGGCACCGACCAAGACCACCCGGCCCCCAGCGCCGTGGAACTGGTCGCTGCCGGAATTTTTGACGGATCCTGATGCGGGATCTGAAGCGCCATGGCGCGGTCATTGCCAAGGTAATCCGCATAGCTTTCAAACGGTTCACCCAAGGCCTTTTGCAGCAGGAACCCCTGAAACCCGGTGCAATCAATCACGAATTCCACGTCATGCCGCCCGCGTTGGCGCAGTTGAAGGGCGGCGACATGGCCGCGTTCATCCAGTTCGATATCGTCGACATCATCCAGAATATGCGTCACGCCGCGCTCGCGACCAACCTCGGCCAGCATGCCTGCGAATTTGACCGCATCCAGGTGATAGGCATAGCCGACCTTCGGCATTGGATCCTCTTTCCCACCAAGCGATAGCGGGCATTTCCAGGCCTCCAACAGATCGATCAATGGGCAAAAACTCTGGATGAAATCCCGCTTGCCCGCGCCATAGGCATGGTAGAAATACCCGGCCTCCATCCCGTCAATCATCGGTGGCGTGATGAAAGGGTTCATGTAGCTGATAAAGTCGCCCTTGTGATCCACGTTCCAATTGCGAAACATGACGCCCATCTTGATCGACGCGTTACATCGGCGAAAGAATTCCTGATCATCCAGCCCCATCTCGCGCAAAGTGGCGGGCATATTGGGCACCGTGGCCTCGCCCACACCGACGGTTGGAACATTCGGGCTCTCGATCAGTGTGACCTTGATCTTGCGTGCCAATTTGGATCGCAAAAACGTGGCGGCCAACCACCCTGCCGTGCCTCCGCCAACAATTGTGATGGATGTGATCGGTTTTGCCATGGCGTCCCCCTCAGGCCGGTTGACCCAAGGTAAGCAAGAAATCCGCCACATCGCCACTTTTTTCCTGTTTCTTTGGGCCAAAAATATCCCGGGGAGTCTCGAGCTTGCTCGAGACGGGGCAGCGCCCCTCTCCCCCGAAACACAAGATCAGATCGCCGCATTCACAAACGCGCTGAATTCCCGTAAAGAGCCAGCTTCCCAAGCTTTGGTATCGCCATGTCCTTTGATCTGACCACTCATCGTTCCGAACTTCTGATGCCTGCAGGCAATCTGCGCAAACTCAAGATGGCCATCCTTTATGGTGCGGATGCGGTCTATCTGGGGACGCCGGATATGTCGCTGCGCACAAAGTCGGAATTCAGCCTCGAAGAGGTCATCGAAGGCGTTCAGTTTTGCCATGATCACGGGCGGCGCGCCTATCTGACGCTGAACCTGTTCAGCCATAACAAAGACATCCCCAAGCTCGACGAATATATTGACACAGTGCGCAAGGTGCAGCCCGACGGGTTGATCATCGCTGATCCCGGCGTGTTCCAATATGTGCGCCAACGCGCGCCGGAACTGCCGCTGCATATCTCGACCCAGGCCAATATCTGTTCTTGGCTCTCGGTCGATTTCTGGAAAGCTCAAGGCGCAGAACTGGTGGTTTTGGCGCGCGAGGTATCCTATCCGGAACTGGTTGAAATCCGCGAAAAATGCCCTGATATCAAACTCGAAGCCTTCATTCACGGGGCGATGTGCATGACCTATTCCGGTCGCTGCCTTCTGTCCAACTTCATGGCGGAACGCGGGGCAAATCAGGGCAATTGCGCCAATTCCTGCCGTTGGAACTATGGGCTAAAGCTGCGTCTCAAGGATGGCACCCGCGAAGAGATCCGTATCACCGAAGAAAACGCTGACCTGTTTGAATTCCTGCTCGAAGAAGGCTGCCGCCCCGGTGAGCTGATGCCGATCGAAGAGGATGATCGCGGCAGCTATATCCTGAATTCACGCGATCTCTGCATCATGCCGAAACTGGATGAATACCTGAAAATCGGCGTTGACAGCCTCAAGGTCGAGGGGCGCGGCAAGTCGGAATATTACGCCGCGATCGTCGCGCGGGCCTATCGCATGGCGATTGATGACTACTATGCCGACCCGGAAAACTGGGACCCCAAACCCTATATGCGCGAGCTGGAATCGGTCGGGAACCGCGGCTATACGCTGGCCTTTCACGAGGGACGGCTGACCAATTATTCCCATGACTACGAACACACCGCCGCCATTGCCCAGTGGGAATATGCCGGGGTCGTGACCGAGGTGACGGAGGATGCTTTCCTTGTTGAGGTCAAAAACAAGCTAACGGCTGGCGAAGTGCTGGAATTTGTCTCGCCCATCGCGCGAGACACGGTATTGCTGCGCATGTATGAGTTTGAAAATGCCGAGAATGGCAAAATGCTCGACACCGTGCATGGATCAACCAAAACCAAAATCCGCATCCCATTTACCCTGTTCGATCACGAAGATCTGGACGAGCTGCGCGCCCGCTTCCCCGCCTTTACCGTGCTGCGCAAGGAACGCGCCTTGACCGAGGAACATTGGGCCAGGGTGCGCTTTGACAAGCTGACCCAGGGGCTGGAACTCAAGGGGCAGCGCAATGACAAGGCTTATGAAAAACGCCGCGACGCCCTGGTCGAAGAGATCGGCAAAGACGACAATGCGCGTCGGTTCAAGACCAATCGTGTTGGCGTTGATGGATGTTGTGGCAAAGGGTGCAATGGTTGCCTGATTTTCTGGCAGGACGAACAATATGCCAAGGCTCGCGAGGTCTTGTTGAAACGCAAGCAAGGCGAGCAGTTAAGCCGGGCCGAAGCGTCAGAGCTCAAGCTCCCCGGTTGAGCCTCGACGCTGCAAAAATTTTGCAAAATTTTGGGTGCCTAGACGCGCGGTTTCAAAAAACCTGGGCGTATCACGGAGCTTAAGCCTGCCCCTGCCCCGTGCGGTGCCCCCGAGACCAAGCCCGGGGACGACGTGCGGTCTATTCTATCGCCGCCAAGGTTTCGAACAGCTCTTTGTCCAACGAAAGCGAGCTGTTAGGCGCGGTGAGCAATTCATCGCCGTAAAAGATCGAATTGGCCCCGGCCATGAAACACAGGATCTGATCCGAGATCGAAAACCCATCACGCCCGGCAGACAGGCGCACACGGGCCTTTGGCATCAGGATACGGGCCGTCGCCACCATGCGAATGATCTCCGGCGCACGCACCCGCGGTAAATGCCCCAAAGGCGTGCCTTTGACCGGAATCAAAGCATTGATCGGCACGCTTTCCGGTGGCGGGGTGAAATTGGCCAGGACCGCCAGCATATCCGCCCGGTCGCGAAGGCTTTCCCCCATGCCGATAATACCGCCGCAACAGATGGACATACCCGCAGCGCGCACATGCTCCAGCGTCTCCAACCTGTCGCGATAGGTGCGGGTGCCGATAATCTCGCCGTAGAATTCAGGCCCGGTATCGAGGTTGTGATTATAGGCGGTCAGCCCCGCCTCGGCCAAAGCTTCGGCCTGATGGCGCTGCAACATGCCAAGGGTGACACAGGCCTCCATGTCCAGCCCGCGCACGCCGCGCACCATCTCCAGCACTGCGTCAAACTCGGCCCCATCGCGCACCTTGCGCCAGGCGGCCCCCATGCAGAAACGCTCAGCCCCGGCGGATTTGGCCCGTTGCGCCATCTCGATCACCGCGTCAGGGTTCATGAAATGCTCTTTTTGCAGCCCAACCTCTTTGTGATGCGCCGATTGCGGGCAATAGGCGCAATCCTCGGGGCAGCCCCCGGTTTTCACCGATAGCAAGCTCGCCTTTTGGATGTCGGTGACGTCGTGATGTGCGCGATGGACGTCCGCCGCCTGATGTAAAAGGTCGAGCAGAGGCGCTTTTAACAGCGCCTCTGCCTGATCCGCGGTCTCGGCCACGGAGGAGTTGTTCAGATCAAACATCCGTTTTGCCTCGGATGAGGTTGGTCAGTTTGGCAGGTGCAAACCAGGCCAGAACGCCGGCAAGGCAAAGCTTGACCAGATCCCCCAGAACAAAGGGGGTGACACCGTAGGCCATGACTTTGTCAGCAGGAACAAACTGCGCCAGCCAAGCCGCGCCAAGCGCGTAGATGGCCACCAGCGCGACGGGCAGTGACAGCACCATGCCCTTGCGCCCGAATTGATCCGCAGCCCATCCAACCAAAACGGCCGCCACAAGGAAGCCGAGCAGATAGCCCCCGGTCGGACCAGTCATATAAGCCAGGCCAATGCCTTTTTCCGGAGTGCCAGCAAAGACAGGCAGGCCTGCGGCACCTGCCAGCAGATAGGCACCAAAGGATTGAAAGGCAAAGCGCGCACCACCCGCCGCGCCAAGCAGCAGGACAACGGCCACCTGCATCGTCATGGGCACCGGGTAGAAGGGAACTTTGATTTTGGCCGACAGGGTCAGCAAGGCTGTGGCAAAGACAACCAGCAAGACACGGGTCAGCAATGCGTTGCGTGTGAGTGCGATCTGCATTGGGCTTTCCTTTTATCGATATTTTTACAAGTACGGTTAAATTCTCACCTTTTTATCGATATAAAATAGTAACCTGCAAGATGAATTTTGCAACGACACGGGGACAGCCCCCTCTGACGCTGCAATCAGTTCTGAATTATCTATGATTTAAGGCAGCTCACCCGCGCGACAAATGCCGCTTTAAAACCGCAGAAGCCGTTGCTCCGTCGCCCTTTTTCATTGCCAAGGTTATGGCAAGGTGGTCCGGATCACTTTTGCGACGCCAGCCTTGGCTCCATTTGACATGAAAATGCCAGGCCGAAAGATTTTGTAGATTTTCTGCCGTCTTCAACAGACGTTTGCGCCCACAGGGGCGCAGAATCGCCAGGTGAAAGTCGCGGTTGGCACGCTCCCATGACACCGCATCCTGCGCGCGATCGCAGCTCAGACGTAGATCGTCAATTTCGGAAAGCTGCGCCGGTGTCACCCTGGACGCGGCCAGAGACACGGCAAAAGGTTCCAGAGCCAGGCGCATATCGCGAATGTCGCGAAGATCGTCAGAGCTCAGCTTGACCACGCGCACGCCGCGACGTGGGACCGCTTCGGCCAGTTCCATGGTCACCAATTGCCCCAGGGCCTCGCGCACGGGTACATGGGAACACTCAAAGCGTTTCGCGATGTGATCCTGCGCCAAACGGTCGCCGGGCTGAAAATCCGAGCGGATGATTTCTTCGGCGAGGGTCTGTGCGATTTTGGTGGAGAGCGGGATATCAGCCATGGCGGCAACTTATCCGCGCACGCGCCCCTTCTGCAAGCCGATAGCAAAGACCTTAGGCGTCCAATTCTGCGTCCCAATACAGGTAATCCACCCAGCTGTCATGCAGATGGTTTGGCGGGAAACGCCGCCCCATGTTCAAAAGCTCTTGTGCCGACGGTTGACGCGGAGGTTTGAACAGCGACATTCCGGTTTGGCGCAGACTGCGCGATCCTTTTTTGAGGTTGCACGGCGAACAGGCCGCCACCACATTTTCCCAACTGGTGATCCCGCCCGCTGCCCGCGGCACCACGTGATCAAAGGTCAAATCCCCCTTGGCCCCGCAATACTGACAGCGAAACTCATCCCTCAAAAAAAGATTAAAGCGCGTGAAGGCCACGCGCTTTCTCGGTTTTACATAATCTTTGAGGACAACCACACTGGGTATTCGCAGCGTCATACTGGGGCTGCGCACCACCTCGTCATATTCAGCGACTATATCGACCCGGTCGAGAAAGGCCGCTTTGACCGCATCCTGCCAGGGCCAAAGGCTGAGCGGGTAATAGGAAAGCGGACGATAATCCGCATTCAACACCAATGCAGGATGTTGTTTGAGCGCACCCGGCTCGCGTACAAATTCTGTCCTGAAATCACCATCCATTGGGGACTCTTCCCTCGCCCTGTCTGCTTTACAACAAGCGACCGGGGCGGGGACCGCCCCAACCTCTGTAACACTATATCTCGCGTTTGGACTAAGGCAACCCCCGCTAGATACAGTATTGTCCCTGTGGATAAGACGATTCTGTTACGGGTGTGTGACAGGCAGTATTGCGGGTCTGATCCCTGAAGGCATCCAATGCAGAATGGGAAAAATAAAGACGGATCCCAAGCGGGGTTTAGAAATGCTCCGCTATGCCGTAACAGGGTCAAAGCGAACCCTGTGTCAGAGTCGGTAATTTATAAAAACGCGCCATGCTGTGACACAAGAATGCGCTCTCGCCTAATTGGCAGCGCCCAAAATCGGGCTCTTTGCGTCGTCAGATGACAGGATCAGACGCTGGCCATCGGGTGAAAACCGGACGGAATTAATCGGCTTCTGATGTGAATTTAGCCAGACGATCGTCGCGTTCCTTTGAAGATCAAACAGGTGCAGAGGCCCACGCCAACCGGCAACAGCCAGGACGCGTCCATCCGGGGAAAAGGCCAGTGCTGCGACGCCCTCGCCCTGCCCTGAAACGGTTTTGTAGACGCGCCCCGAGTCAGCCTCCCAAAGGAAGGCCGTGCGATCTGAGGTTCCGCTCGCAATGGTTTTACCGTCCGGAGAGAACTCCGATGCCAGCACCGAGCCTTTTGAGAGACGTTTGACATATAATTCTTTGAGAGAGCGCGTCGACCAGATCCGCGCGCTACCATCGGTTGACGAGGTGACAATACGTTTACCCGCCGGGTCAAAAGAAACGTTCACCACCCAGTCCTCATGCCCCTCCATCTTGCCCAATTCACGGCCCGATCTTGAATCCCAGAGGCGGACCGTCTTGTCCCCCCGACACGGTTGCGATCACCGTTCCGTCCGGGGAAAAACGCGCATCCGCGACCCAACCTTCATGTCCCCGGAGCGAAACCAACTGTTCCCCTGTGGCGACGTCCCAGATCCGGGCGGTTTTGTCAGACGACGCAGTCACAAGGCGCGCGCCATCGGGTGAAAAATGTGCGCCATAGACAGAGCCTTCATGTTTGAGCGTCCAGACATATCTTTCCTCGTCCAGCGACCAGATCCGCGCGACGTCTTTGGTCGCAATCGCCGCATATTTCCCATCCACAGAAAGATCCGCATCCTGAATAGGCTGCCTTTCCTCGGGAACGCGATTGGGACCTCTTCGCCAATATTTTGGATCTAGCGGTGTCGCTTGCAGGATGCGGGGCGTAGTGACGCGTTCTTTGTCTTGCGTTTCCTTGAGCAATCGGTCGCGCTCTGCCTTCAGTTCAGCCAGTTCTTTGGCAAGCGCGGCAAGCTCAGCGCTGTTATCGGGTTCTTCCAAAGGGGCGGGCTGTGCTGCGGGTGTCAGGATGGCGCTTTGGGCCAGAATATCGCGCATGGGAACGGCGAAATTAACCGCCCCGGCCCGCGAACCGGCGTGATGCAGCGCGACCACCAGCTTGCTATCCGCATCCAGGACCGGAGAGCCGGAATTGCCCGGCAAGGTATCGCAGGTATGTCTCACCCGCCCCGAAGCCAAAGCAGGATCATCAGCCTGACATTTTTCCCGGCTGATGCGCTGCGCCTCGCCCATTGGGTGGCCGATGATCCACAAAGGAGCCAAGCTTATGGGTTCCGCGGCCGACAATTCCAACGCTCCGAATTCTGAATTTGCGTCGCCAATCAACTTCAAAACTGAATAGTCAAGATCTTTGGAACTCTCCAAGGGCTGCGGGTTGACGTGAAAGGTTTTCACACCCTCTTCGATTCCGTCCCGCACATACCCCGCTTTGAATTGCACCGAGATAATGGAGCTTGCCCCAAGACGGTCATTCTCCAAGATTCCTGGCACACAATGATGATTGGTCATCAACCGATTGTCGTTCAACAAGAAAGCCGTACACGGCGCGTGCCCTTTATCCGTCAAAATATCCAGACGACCAACGGAACGCCCCGCCCGGGCAAAAACGGATTGCGTTCCGTAATTGGCAATAAATTCGTTGTTGTAAGAACCAATCTGCGCCTCAAGCTCCACCCCGACCATCGCCGACTGGTTTTGTCTAAGGACGACATCCCCAAAGGTGGATGCGTCAAACAGCATTAGCTCCTGTCCTGCCGAGATTGCTGGAAAAAGCGTGATGGCGGTTGTCAAAAGAATACGTCGCATAAGGCCTCTCAGAAAATCTCTGAAAAGCTAAGCAGAAATCAAACCTTTGAGAACATCAAATTATTGATATGCGATCAGAACCCGCATTTATCCCGCAGGAAGGCCAGTGCGACTGACAGCCCATCGGGGGCGATACCGTGCGCGGTGCCTTTCTGGATATGGGCGAACACCTCTTTGAAGCCTGCGGCTTGCAACCCTTCGGCGGCTTCGGGCAAGGATTGCACCGGCACGACATCGTCCTGATCGCCATGCACCAGCAGAACGGGCAGTGTGTTTTGCACCTCATCGACCAGCAATTCCGGTTGCAGCAGACGACCGGAAAAGGCGACGACGCCAGCAACCGGATCTTCGCGGCGGGGCATCACATGCAGGGCCATCATGGTGCCTTGGCTAAAGCCAAAGATTGCAACCTGTTCGGGCAGCAGGTCTTCGTCGACCATGAGGGCATCAAGAAAGGCATTCAGGTCTTCGACAGCGCGCCCCATGCCTTCCATGCTTTCCTCTTCCGAAGAGCCGTCGATCCAGGGGATTGGGAACCACTGAAAGCCCATAGGAGAGCCGGCGCAGGCTTCGGGTGCATCAGGTGCAACAAAGAGCGTATCGGGCAGATGCTCACCCAAAGGATCGGCAAGACCCAGCAAATCAGCGCCATTGGCCCCGTAGCCATGCAGGAACACCACACAAGAGCGAGTGTCACCAGAAACCGGAGCCTTGCGGCCTGCTTGCAAAACGCGTGTCATGAAATGCCCTCTCTGTCCTTTGCCACATGGTAGTAGGCAAAGAGCAGCCGCGCCGCAACCGCTCTCCACGGGCTCCAGGCCTCGGCCATCTGACGCAGGGCGCGTTCCTTGGGACGCTCGGGCAGATCAAAGAGGATGCGGGCGGCCTCTTGCAAAGCAAGATCGCCGGGAGCGAAAACATCGGCGCGCCCTAGGGAGAACATGCAATAGATTTCGGCGGTCCAGACACCGATGCCTTTGACGGCGACAAGGGTTTTGACGATTTCCGCATCAGGCATGTCACGCAGCGCGTCAAAGTCGATCCCGGCCTCTGCCAGAGCCAAAGCATAACTGGCCTTTTGCCGCGACAGGCCCAGCGCGCGCAACTGCTCTTCGTTTTGCCCCGCGACGGCCTCCGGCGTGACCATGCCCGCTGTTTCAAGGCGCGCCCAGATGGCGCGGGCCGAGGCAACACTGACCTGTTGGCTGACAATGGCGCTAAGCAGTTGCGCAAACCCGTCATCGCGCAGGCGCAAGGGCAAAGGGCCAGTGGCCTCCAGCGCCGTCGCAAACCGCGCATCATGCTGCGAAAGCCAAGCGGCCCCTTCAGCCACGCAAGCATCCGACGTGATGATGCGCCCTATTTCCGGTCTATCCATGTCTTTGCCTCTGCAACATCTGCGCAGCTCACTCCGCCCGGCCAGGCGGGTCTCGCCACCATGGCGACGCTGAGACCCAGTTGCCGAGCCGCGGCAAGTTTGGGCCAGCCCCCCGGCCCCCCTGCATTGCGCAGCAGCAGCCAGTCAACCCGTTCCTTGCGCAAGAAACGCACCTCTTGCGCAATCGTGAACGGGCCTTTGGCGGGCAGGAAACGACCATGCCTAAGCGGAAACGCCCCGCCCGGGGCACCCAATCGCCGCGCCAGAACATGCGCCTTGAGGCTTTTGAGCTCGCCCAGCCCTTGGCGGCCGAGCGTTGTTAGCACCTTTGCGCCGACGGGAATAACTTCGGCTGCGGAACGTTCAGTTGGCAGCAGAACCCAGCGGTCCCGCGCCCCTGCTCGCCAGGCCGGGCGGCGCAGGAAAGCCACAGGCAAGTCGATAGCCTTCGCAGCCCGCCAACACATCCAGGCCGTGTTGGCATCACACGGATGGCAGGCAATGACCATGACATCGAACTGATGCAAGGCGGGCAACGCCCCTTGCGTAACAGGACAAGGCCAGTCACGCGCAACGCGTTCCGGTTCAGGTAACCACACAGTCGCGTGATCCAGGCTGCAAGCCAGATGCCAGGCCTCAACCGAGCCGCCAATGATCAAAACGCGTTTCATGCAATTTTGATAAGGGGTTGAGACAGAAAACCCAAGTCAGCTCTTGGTCTCATTCCGGGCAGTTAGCTCAGTTACTTTGTATTGATACACACATTCAGTACTTGTTATATAGGTCAACTCCCCTTACCCCTTTCGCCATGACAGATGCGACCCAAATCCCCGATGATCGTCAAGCCAAGCGCAACGTGACCGTTTTGGTCATGGCCTCGGCTGTACTGGGTTCTCAGATGCCGATGATCTTTACCGTTGGCGGTCTGGCCGGGCAGCAATTGGCCCCGAACCCGTGCTTTGCCACCCTGCCGATTTCCTTCATCGTTTTGGGCTCGATGCTGGCGGCGACACCGGTCTCATCTTTCATGCAAAGCCATGGGCGGCGTGCTGGTTTCCTGCTGGGGGCGTTTATGGGCGCGCTTGGCGCCGCAGTGGCTGCGCTGGGGCTGTATCAGGCCAATTTCGTCATCTTTCTGCTGGGCAGCTTGGTCACCGGGGTCTACATGTCGGCGCAGGGGTTTTACCGCTTTGCCGCTGCTGACACAGCTTCGGACGATTTCCGCCCCAAGGCGATTTCCTACGTTATGGCCGGTGGCTTGCTCGCGGCGGTGATCGGCCCGCAACTTGGCAATTTCTCGTCGCTGGCCTTTGGACCAATCCCATTCTTCGGGACGTATATTGCCGTCGCCCTTTTGAACGCCTTTGGCGCGATCCTGTTCCTGTTTCTGGATATCCCAAAGCCGGAAAAGCCCGCATTGGACGCACCGCAAGGTCGAACCCGGCTTGAGATGTTGCGCACCCCACGTATTGCCGTGGCGATCATCGC
This sequence comes from Tropicibacter sp. R15_0, assembly GCA_017744045.1. Lineage (GTDB taxonomy): Bacteria > Pseudomonadota > Alphaproteobacteria > Rhodobacterales > Rhodobacteraceae > Pelagimonas. The sequence goes on from JAGHRD010000005.1 coordinate 37,994, forward strand.
CGCCATGGTTTCCTATGCGCTCATGAACCTTGTTATGACCTCCACACCTTTGGCTGTCGTCGGCTGCGGCCTGACCGGAGAAACCGAGCTGCCCGACTATCTGGTCAACATGGTGCCCGAGGGCACGCTGCGCGAACAGTTCACCTTTATCGCCGGATATGTGGTGACTGCGCATGTGCTGGCCATGTTCGCCCCGAGTTTCTTTACCGGACACCTGATTGCGCGCTTTGGTGCGGAAAAGATCATTGCAACCGGTCTTGTGATCCTGGCCGGGGCGGGGTTTGTCGCGTTGCAGGGCGTCGCGCTGGAAAACTTCTTTATCGCGCTGATCCTGCTGGGGCTGGGCTGGAACTTTGGTTTTATCGGGGCCACTGCCATGCTCGCCAGTTCGCATAGCGCTGAAGAGCGCGGCCGTTTGCAGGGTATGAATGACCTGATCGTATTTGGCGGCGTGACCGTGGCGTCTTTGGCGTCGGGCGGATTGATGAATTGCTCGGGTGGATCGGCGCAGGCGGGTTGGGCGGCGGTGAATATCGCCATGGTGCCATTCCTGATGCTGGCCGGGGCTGCTTTGATCTGGCTGGTTCTACGGCCCAAAGACCAACTGGCTTAACCCGAAGGGCGCGTTACCAGCGCCAGGTCTGAGACACCCATAATTTGCGCCAGCGTTGCGCAGCTTCTGACGGCATCAGCGCCCCCTGCGCCACCAGATGCGGTTGCCCCGCTGCGCGTTTCAGGATCGGGCGCGCCATCCACGCGGACAGCAAAGCGGGGCGCGCGGCTTGGGGGACTGCGCTTCGGAATTTGCGCGCCTCTACCAGCTGTTCCAGCCCCTTTTGCGCCAAAACGCGCACGGCCTCTGGCCGACCATCGACCAAAGGCACGCGCCCTGCCGCCTCAAGCTCGGGCACCGCCGTCAGGAAACTGGCCAAGCCCGAGGCCCAGCCAAGCGCATAGGCGGTGCGGCCATCCGTGTCTCCCAACGCTGCCGCTGCGGCCTGCATCAGCAAGCCAGACGTGTTGCCGATAAAATCCTCGAACGCGGCCTGACCCTCAAACGGATCGCGGTAGATATCCCAACGTCGCGCCAGCACCAGGTCATCCATACGCTTGGCCATGTCGCGCGGCAAAACCATCGCCAAAGGGGTCACCACTTCGTGGCGACGCACCAGGCCCCCTTCGGCAATCTCGGCCAAGGCATCACGCCACCATTGCAGGCGCATTTCGGCGATCATGTGTTCTTGTGTTACCCAAGGGGCACGACTGACCTCGACATTCATGGCATAGATCGGGAACAGCACGGCACGCGCCGCGACGGGTGCCGCCATCACGGCCTGAAACCGCGCCGGATCGCCCTTTTCAACGATCTGCGCGCAGGCGACAAGATCGGGATTGTCGGTGAAAGGATCGCTCAACGCCCTGCCCCCTTAGGCCGCGCCGTCGCGCACCAGTTTCCAACGCACGGCGTCCAACAGTGCCTCGAACGAGGCATCAACTATGTTGGCACTGACACCGACCGTGGCCCAGCGCCGCCCCTGCCCGTCTTCGCTGTCGATGATCACGCGGGTGACGGCCTCGGTGCCGCCTTGGGTTATGCGCACCTTGAAATCGACCAGACGCATATCGTCGATCACCGATTGATAGCGCCCCAGATCTTTGGCCAAGGCACGGGCCAAGGCGTTCACCGGCCCCCGGTCGCTGCCATTCTCATCCATGCTTTCGGAAACCGAGAGCTTTTTGACGCCATCAACCTTGACCACAACCACCGCCTCAGAGAGCGAAACCATCTGGTTATACTTGTTCTTGCGCCGCTCAATGGTCACCCGGTAGCGTTTGACCTCAAAGAACTCAGGCAGCTGTCCCAAAGCCTCGCGCGCCAACAGCTCGAACGAGGCCTGTGCAGTGTCATAGGAATAGCCTAGCGCCTCGCGTTCCTTGACCTGATCCAGGATCAGGCCCAGCGCCGGATGATCTTTGGAAACCTCTAAACCGGCCTCGGCCAAACGTTTACGCAGATTGGACTGCCCGGCCTGGTTGGACATGGGCACAATGCGGCGATTGCCGACCAGTGAGGGGTCGATATGCTCGTAGGTCGAGGGATCTTTGAGGATCGCACTGGCATGCAGCCCGGCCTTATGGGCAAAGGCCGAGGCCCCGACATAGGGGGCCTGTTTCATCGGGACCCGGTTCAGGATCTCATCCAGCATACGGCTGATGCGTGTCAGGCTTTCCAGGCCGTCCCTATTGACGCCGACCTCGAAGGTCGAGGCATAGGGCTCCTTAAGCAGGAGTGTCGGGATTAGCGTTGTTAAATTGGCATTGCCGCACCGTTCCCCTAGCCCGTTCAGAGTACCTTGGATCTGGCGCGCGCCCGCATCGACGGCGGCCAGGCTACAGGCCACAGCGTTTTCTGTGTCATTATGGGTGTGAATGCCCAATCGGTCGCCGGGAATGCCCGAGGCGATGACATCCTGCACAATCTGCCCGACTTCATGCGGCAATGTCCCTCCATTGGTATCGCAGAGCACGATCCAGCGGGCATCGGCCTCGTAGGCGGCCTTTAGTGCGGCCAAAGCGTAATCCGGATTGGCCTTGTAGCCGTCAAAGAAATGCTCGGCGTCAAACAGCGCTTCGCGCTTTTGTGCACGAATATGGGCGATTGAGGCACGAATATTCTCGAGATTTTCGTCAAGCGTGATGCCCAATGCCTTGGTGACGTGGAAGTCATGGCTTTTGCCAACCAGACAAACCGCTTCGGTTCCGGCATTTAGAACAGCCGCCAGCACATCATCATTTTCTGCTGAGCGCCCAGCGCGTTTGGTCATGCCAAAGGCGGTCATCTGCGCCTTGGTCTTGGGGGCGGTGTCGAAAAACGCGCTGTCGGTCGGGTTGGCCCCAGGCCAGCCGCCTTCGATATAATCAACACCCAATTCATCCAACGCCGCGGTGATGCGCAGTTTTTCATCGGTGGAAAACTGCACCCCTTGGGTTTGCTGCCCGTCGCGCAGGGTGGTGTCGTAAAGGTAGAGCTTTTCACGAGTCATGTGATGTTCTCCAGCTTGGCGGCATCAAAGCCCGCCCCCGGCACAAGTTCGACACCAGCTTTGGACATGCGCACCTCGACCCCGGCCTCGATCAAAGCCGATTTCATTTGGTCGACAGCGGAAAAATCCTTGGTCTCCATTGCCATCGCGCGGACAACCGCCAGTTTTTCAGCCAGATCGGATAGGTCAACCGACACCGTGTCCCAACCGCCCAATTCTTCCGTCAGCAAGCCAAGGAACTGCGCCGAGGCCAGCATGGCCCCCTTTTCGTAAAAGCAGTCCTTCTGCGGGTTATCCGCGATCTCTCGTGCCATGGTGTGCAAAACTGCAATACCGCCAGCGACATTGATGTCGTCACCGACCGCATCGACGACGCGTTGATCCACGCCCGTCGGCTCGGCCCCTTGCAGCAGATCGCGCCATTTGCGCAGGGTCGCCTCGGCGTCTTGGCGTTTCTTCTCGGTCCAATCCATCGGCTTGCGGTAATGGGTCGACAGCATCACAAAGCGGATCACCTCGCCCGGAATGCCCTGATCCAGCAGATCGCGCACGGTAAAGAAGTTGCCCAAGGATTTGGACATCTTCTTGCCCTCAACCTGCAGCATCTCATTGTGCAGCCAATAGCGCGCGAATTCGGCTTCGGGATGGGCGCAGCAGCTTTGTGCAATCTCGTTTTCATGATGGGGGAAGCTCAGGTCGTTGCCGCCGCCATGAATGTCGAAACTCGCGCCCAGCAGCTCATGGCTCATGGCCGAGCATTCGATATGCCAGCCCGGACGGCCACGTCCCCAGGGGCTGTCCCAACCGGGCAGATCATCGCTTGAGGGTTTCCACAGCACGAAATCCATCGGGTCTTCTTTGAACGGGGCCACTTCGACCCGTGCGCCCGCGATCATGTCATCGACAGAACGGCCCGACAGTTTGCCGTAATCGGCATAGCTGCGCACACGGAACAGCACATGGCCCTCGGCGGCATAAGCGTGATCCTTGGCGATCAGGTCCGATATCATTGCCTGCATCTGCCCGATATATTCTGTCGCACGCGGTTCATGATCGGGGCGCTCGGCCCCCAGCGCGTCCATATCCTGATGATACCATGCGATGGTCTCATTCGAACGTTCTGTCACCAGTTCTTCGAGCGTGCCTTTGGCCCCGGCCTCTTTGCGCGCCAAAGCGGTGGCGTTGATCTTGTCATCCACATCGGTGAAGTTGCGCGCATAGGTCACGTGATCCTTGCCATAGACATGGCGCAGCAGGCGTTGCAGCACATCAAACACCAAAACCGGGCGCGCATTGCCCAGATGGGCGCGGTCATAAACCGTCGGCCCACAGACATAGAGCCGCACATTCTTGGGATCGATCGGCTCAAACCGCTCTTTTTTGCGCGTTTTGCTATTGGTGAGGAAAATGTCCATGGCTTATGTCCTTCGCAGGGTCGCGGCGGGCTTAGCAAGTCTGGTTCAGAAAGAGAAGCTTTGAAACAAGAACAGGCCCGCCAATATCGGGCCCACAACTGGCAACCCGACTATGTCAGGTGATAATGCAACAGATGATGGTGCGGGTCTTGTTCATGGGGGCTTTGTGTCAGGGCTTGGGGCGCGGGTCAAGGCTGGTCTTTTGAAACGTCACCAAAAGCGCGGCAGCGGTGATGGCACAAACCCCAAGTGGGCCGGGCCATTGTGAAAAAATCAGAATGTCAAAACCCAGCGCCCAGACGAGCCCGGTAAAATCAAACGGAGCCAATGCGCTGACCGGGGCGCGGGCAATGGCCTCATTGGCGGTGATATGCCCTGCCCCGCCGGCCAACCCGGCAAGACACAGCCACCCCAATGCCTCAGCGCTGAGAGATACCCAGCCAAACGGCCATGTCAGCAACCCGGCAGCCGCCGATAGCAGGGCAAAGTAAAAGGCAATGGATGAGCTGTTTTCGCTTTCGGTCATGCGTTTCGTATGCACCCGGACAAAGGCCATTGTCCCCGCATAGGTCAGCCCGGCCATGATCCCGATCAAGCTGCCCTGCCCGCCCAGATCCAGCGCCTCCCAAAGCAGGGCAACCACACCGGCAAAACCCAGCCCCACGGCAGCAATGACCGGCCAGGTTAGGCGCTCGCCCAAGAGACAGGCCGCCAAAGGCAGGGTCAAAACCGGGGCGAGATAGGCAAGCCCCTGCGCATTGGCCACCGGTAGATAGGCCAAAGACAGAAAGCTCATGATCATCGAAAACACGCCAAAACCGCTTCGGGTCACATGCAGCATTGGCCGCTTGGTGCATAGGCCCCTTGGAAACTGGCCGAGCCAGATCAGGTAGAAACAAATCGGCAGCAACGCCAGGGCCGAGCGCCAGAACATGATCTGCCCGACCGGAACGGTTTTGGCGGCCCCATGGACAGCAGCAGACATCACCACCATCAACAAAGCCGCCAAAAAACGCAGGCCGACAGCCTGCAGAAAACGCTTATCCAGGCCAAATTTCAATGCGATACCACTCAAATTGTTAGCGCTAACTATTTTCATTGAGTGACATGGCAAGGCGTCAAACGCAAGCCGGGATTAGGCGTAACTGACCATTTCATATTCGATCCCGTCGGGACCATCGAAATAGAACCGCCGACCGGGTTCGTAATCGCCGTGGTTATGCGGGACATAGCCCAAGGCGGCGACTTTCTCTTCGACCGCATCAAGGTCTTGGACCACAATCCCGATATGGTTCATCGCCCCTTCCAGCGCATAGCGTTGCGCCCGTCCGGCGAGATCGCCCTTGGGGGCATATAGCGCCAGATAGGTCTCATCCCCGCCAACATGCACGGTATAGCCGTCATCCTTGGCTGCCCCTTCCCAGCGGGTCTTCCACCCCAACAAGGTTTCAAGAAATAGCGCGGTGGCCTTTGGGTCAGGCACGGTGAAATTCACATGTTCCAGTTTGGCTTGCATTGCTGCCTCCTTTTTCAAACTAGCCTCAAGGTAATTCTTCAAGTAAACTTGAGGTCAAGAAGTAAGAAATGTTTTAGGTCAATAAGATGCGCGCAAGAGATTTGACAATTGGACAAGTGGCCGACCGGACCGGCCTTGCGGCATCAGCCATTCGCCACTACGAATCCGAAGGGCTGGTACACCCTTATCGCAACGCCTCTGGGCAAAGGCGGTTTTTGCGATCAGACATTCGCCGGCTGTCCTTTATTCTGATTGCCCAGCAACTGGGTTTCACCCTGACTGAGATCCGCGAGCAACTCGCCCCGCTGCCCGCCAATAAAGGCCCGACAAAATCCGATTGGAGCCGTATGTCACGCCGGTTTGGTAAGGTTTTGGATGAACGCATCGCAATGATGAACCGGCTACGTGACCGGTTGGATGGCTGCATCGGCTGCGGCTGCCTATCTCTGGAAAACTGCGAACTCTACAATAATGAGGACCGCCTGGCCAAACGCGGCACCGGGCCCCGTTATGTGATCGACGAAGCAGTGGACGATGCCGAATAGACATGCCACTCTGCCGCCATGACACGTGATTTGGTAAACGACATCTGCAAGGCGCAACCTGGCGCGGAATGGTCCGACCCTTGGGGTGGCGGCCATGATGCCTGGAAGGTCGGCGGCAAGATGTTCGCCTGTATCGGGGTCAGCAATGATGGCGTATCGGTCAAGACCCCGTCAATTGAGGATGCCCAGCTTTTGATCGAAATGGGCCGCGCGATCAAAGCCCCCTATTTCCATCGCAGCTGGGTGCGCGTCGATTGGGACACTTTGGACGAGGCGGAGCTGCGCGATAGGATTGAAACCTCGTACCAACTGGTCTTTTCGGGCCTGACCAAGAAGCTGCAGAAAGAGATTTCCGGCGCATGACACCGCTTTACCTGCACGGGCTTCCTGGCTCGGCGGCAGAACTGGCTCTTGGCCCCTCAAATTTGCATGTCTTGGACCGCGCGGTTCCCAGCTTTGCGCAACTGGCCAATGCTTTGCCAGCTGGCCCTTTGCATCTTATCGGCTTTTCCCTTGGGGCGGCCTGCGCATTGCGGTTGGCCGCTTTGGCTCCGAACAAGATCGGTAAGCTGACCTTGATCTCACCCGCTGCCGCTTTGGAACTGGGCGAATTCCTTCCGAAAATGGCCGGGGCTCCGGTTTTTCGCGCGGCGCGCTCTCATGCGCAACTGTCGGTGCTCACCGCCGTGCAATCCACCCTGGTTCGGCTTTCACCCACCCTCATGACTCGAATGCTGGCCATAGGTGTCTCCGAGGCCGAGGCGCAACTGATCACCTCAAAACCGGTTCAAACGGCAGTGCAAGAAGGTTTGACCAAGCACAAGGCCACTTACCTCAGAGAAATCTCAGCCTATGTGCAGCCCTGGGCGCAGCACTTGGATCATGTCACCTGTCCGGTGACTTTGCATCACGGCAAGGCTGATACTTGGGCCCCAATAGAAATGTCCGAGCTTCTTGCCGCGCGGTTGCAAAACGCAACCCTCCACGCCCTTCCCGACCTTGGGCATTATGGCGCATTGCAAGCAACTCTTCGCGACATCCGATAGCCTGTATCACATTTCGCGACACACAGCCCGAAAAGGGAACCGCGCCCAAATTCCATTCATGGAATTTGCAAATTCCGTCAACGGAATTTGTCAGCGCTCGCCTTACTGGTTTGCCCGTTCCAACGCTCGGTAGGCCGCCACGTTGCGGTTGTGTTCATCCAACGTCACCGCAAAATTGTGACCGTCCCGCGGGTCCAAGGTCTTGGCCACGAAGAAGATGAAATCCGTGCTTTCCGGGTTCAAAGCCGCCTCAATGCTGGCCCGGCCTGGATTTGCAATCGGCGTCGGTGGCAAGGCTGGAATGACATAGGTGTTAAAGGGCGTCGCTTTGCGCAGCTCTGATTGGCGCAATCCGCGCCCAAGGGTCCCCTCACCTTTGGTGATGCCATAGATCACGGTCGGGTCGGTTTGCAGACGCATGCCCTTGTCCAGGCGATTGACAAACACACTGGCGACCAAACCACGTTCACCATCACCGCCGGTTTCCTTTTCCACGATCGAGGCCATGATCAGCGCCTCTTCTGGCGTGGCATAGGGCAAACCGTCGGCACGGTTTTCCCAAGCACGGGCCAGGATCAGCTCTTGTGCCTCTTTCATGCGGGTCAGGATGCTTTCGCGGCTGTCACCGGGGACAAATTCATAGCTGTCCGGGGCCAAGGCCCCCTCGGCGGGCTGTTCAGGCTCGCCTTCAAGGATATCGATGGACTTCAATGCGTTGGTGATCTGCCAGCTTGTGACACCCTCAGCCAATGCAATGCGATAGCGCGTGTCCGAGCGGTCCAGAACCGCTTTATAAACCTCCGGTGCCTCACCTTCGGCCGGGTTAAAGCTGGCCTTTTCCTCATAGCGGCCGCTGGCCGGATTGATCTCGCGCACCTGTACGCTGGTGCGCGTCACGCCGATCCGAAACACCACTTCGGTCCCACAGGTCGACGCCCCGCCCCGCGTGATCACATCGGTGATTTCAGACATGGACGCCCCAGGCGCAACGAGATAGCTGCCTGCCTTCAACGCTTGGGATTTATTGGTGTAATCAGCGCCGAGGCGAAAGATCGAGCCATTTGAAACCGCACCTTGGGCTTCCAATGTCTTGGAGACCTTGTACATGGTGGTGCCGCGCGGAACCTCAACACAGATGGCCTGCGTCAAAGGCCCCTTGGCCGCATATTCATTCTGCGCCCAGAGCATCACCCCGGCCAGAACAAAGACCGCGACGACCAGAAAGGTCAACGCGTTGGACGCGAGGCTCCGCCACATCTGAGCTTACTCCACCTTACCGAAAATCACGCTGGCATTGGTGCCGCCAAAGCCAAAGCTGTTGGACAGCGCATAGGTGATCTCGCGCTCATGCTTGGCTTTCGGGGCCAGGTTCAGCGGTGTGTCCACCGCCGGATTGTCCAGGTTGAGCGTAGGAGGCGCAACTTGATCGCGGATCGCCAGGATCGAGAAGATCGCCTCGATCGCGCCCGCCGCGCCCAACAGGTGCCCGGTGGCCGATTTGGTCGAGGACATGGTGGCCGTCGCCGCAGCATCCCCCAGCAAACGCTCAACTGCGCCCAGCTCAATTGTGTCCGCCATGGTAGAAGTGCCATGAGCGTTGATGTAATCAATCGCGCCCGCCTCGATCCCGGCATCCTTCAGCGCCGCGCGCATGGAGCGTTCACCACCCTCGCCATCCTCGGATGGAGCTGTAATGTGATAGGCATCACCGGACAGGCCATAGCCGCAAACCTCGGCGTAGATCTTGGCCCCGCGCGCTTTGGCATGTTCGTATTCTTCCAGAACGACAACGCCAGCGCCCTCGCCCATAACAAACCCATCACGGTCTGCGTCATAGGGGCGGCTCGCGGTTTTTGGATCATCTGCGCGCTTGGTGCTCAGCGCTTTACAGGCGTTAAAGCCCGCAATGCCGATTTCGCAAATCGCGGCCTCGGCCCCACCGGCAACCATGACATCCGCATCACCATATTTGATCAAACGAGCCGCATCGCCAATCGCATGGGCGCCGGTTGAACAGGCGGTCACAACCGCATGGTTCGGCCCCTTGAAACCGAACTTGATTGAGACATTGCCCGAAATCAGGTTGATCAAGGCACCGGGAATAAAGAAGGGGGACACGCGCCGTGGTCCACGCTCTTTGATCATCACGGCGGTCTCGGCAATCGAATTCAGCCCGCCAATGCCTGAGCCGATCATAACGCCAGTGCGTTCGCGCGCCTCTTTGTCTTCCGGCTCCCAACCGGAATCCTTCACCGCCTGAATCGCAGCCGCCATACCGAACAGGATGAATTCGTCGATCTTACGCTGCTCTTTCTTGTCGAGCCAATCGTTGGGGTTAAACGTCCCATCGCTGCCATCGCCATAAGGCACTTCGCAGGCGTAATTTGTTGCCAGATGGTTGGCATCAAATTTGCTGATCGTACCAGCGCCCGATTGCCCGTCCAACAAACGAGACCAGGTCTCCTCGACTCCGCAAGCCAATGGGGTAACCAGTCCTAGACCGGTAACAACGACACGACGCGCCATGGGTTTGCCCTTTCCTCAATCTCTCTTGACCCGCTCTTACCCTGTCTGCCCGCCAAGGGGCAAGGGTTCGCAGAATTTCACGGCAAAGCTTTGCCTTTTCAAAGCGCGCCCTCTTTGGAAAGGCGACCCTTTATGCTTCTTCTTGGCCCAAAATTTCCCGGGGTGTCCCGAGCTCGCTCGGGACGGGGCAGCGCCCCTCAACAGGTGTTTCCAACGCTCTGCTCACGGCAACCACCCCCAAATTCCATCAATGGAATTTGCAAATTCCGTCAACGGAATTTGGGCGCGGCTCAGGCCCAGTCTTCGCCCAAATCTTCACGCGCCCGATCAATCCAGTGATCCTTGAGCCAAGCGCAGGGTTTGGATCGGCGAATAAACGAGCCCGTATAGCCTTCAACCGCCTGCGGCATCTTGGGACGGCCGTGGAAGCAAACCACTTTCGCCGCCTCTGGCAACTCCGGACCACGTAGATAATTCATTGGAAACGGGTTGCAGTCATACTTGAACGACACCACCCAATCCCCTGGAATATATGTGAAAACACCATTATCCATCGCCTTATGCGAGGTATAGCGCTGCTCACTGCCACGCGCCTTTTCCACCTCGGCATAAGGGTTGGCTGCCAGATCGTTATACAAAAACGCATGCGCCTCGGGATCAAAGCGAAATACCGACCCATGCCCGGTTGGCCGCCCCTTGCGGGCCTCGGTCCAGTCATGGCGCATTGCGATTGTGCCCGGGGCAAGATCGTGGATGTCGTCCAGTGATCCGGTGATCACTACGTCCAGATCAAAGCCCAGAACTGGCCCTTTCAGATCCGGCACCAAGCCGGGTTTGAACAAGGACACTTTGCGCATCGCCCCCTGGCGATTGGCCACCGCCAAAGCTGCATTCATCGGCTCGAGAAACGGTTCAACCGGCAGATCGATCACCTCGATATCCGGGTGCAAGCCTTCGCTCACCTCGGTCATGCAAATGAACCGAACCGGGCGCGACATGTTGCGGCGCACCCCGGAATAGAGCCGATTGACATATTCCGGACCAAACAGCGTGCCCCATTTGATGCACATGATATTGACGGGTTGTGTCATCCCTGCCCTCGTCGTGAAGTGTTGCCCCGCCATAACAATGCGCGCCACGAAAGGCCAGAACCCCTTGCCGCCGCCAGCGCAGCGCGCTACCCACAGCCCAACGAAACCCGATGATCGGAGGATTTATGGAGAATGTATCCACCCTCCGGGCTGCACATCACTGATCGTGCAACCCGAGCAAGCCATGCCACCTGCCCGTCCGGCCGGGGGTTCACGCATGCCTATTCAGGGTTAAACCATTGACAAATCATACACTTGCCGACCTCGGATGGTCGGATCATTTTGCCCGCCAAATCGATGAAACCATGGCGGATCTCACCCCTGCGCGCATCCATGAGGTGCAGCGCGATCTATTGCTGGTGCTGACCGAGACCGGCCCCGGCACCCTTATTCCGGTCGAAAGTGCCGGTGAATATGCCGTGGGCGATTGGGTGTTGAGCGACGGGGTAAAAGCCGTGCATAGGCTCGACCCGATTTCGAATCTCACCCGCAAGGCAGCGGGCCATGTATCTTATCAGCAGCGCATCGCCGCCAATATTGACACAATCGCCATCGTCACCAGCTGCAATGCGGATTTCAACATCCCGCGGCTGGAGCGCTATTTGGCCATGGTCAGCAGCGCCGGAGCCATGCCTTTGGTTTTGTTGACCAAAGCCGACCGCTGCGAAGATCCGCGCGACTATCAACGTCAGGCAGAACGGATCTCACCCTTGGTGACGGCCATCGCCTTGAACGCCAAGAACCCAGAGGATGTGGCCCAGCTCATTCCCTGGTGCAAATCAGGGCAAACACTTGCGCTGATTGGCTCTTCAGGCGTCGGCAAAACCACCTTGCGCAACTCGCTTACCGGTGGGGAGGCAGAAACGCAGGCCATTCGCGAGGATGATGCCCGCGGTCGTCACACCACGACTCACCGCTCGCTGGTGCCCACGCCGCATGGTGGCTGGTTGATCGACACGCCAGGCATGCGCGAATTGCAACTGGCAGGCCAAGAAGACGGCATCAGCGCGGTTTTCGAGGATATCGAGCAGCTCGCCACGCAGTGCAAGTTTAACGATTGCGCCCACCAGGGCGAGCCTGGCTGCGCCGTTCAGGCGGCGATTGATGCCGGTGAATTGGACCCGGATCGTTTGGAACGCTGGCGCAAACTCAAGCGCGAGGATGAGATCAATTCCGAGAGCATCGCGCGCCAACGCGCTCGAAACAAAGCCTTTTCCAAGATGGTAAACAAAACTGTCCGAGGGTCAGCCAAACGCAAAGGCCGGCGTTAAGGCGGTTCAGCGCCTGCCTGCCCCAACCGGGCAGGCGCTATTGCAACGTGACGTAGCTCACGAAGGTTAGACGATCATTTCAAAACAACGTGCTTCCCAAAACAATAGCAGCGCCCACCCAAAGGTAGGCGCTGGCCCATCTTGTAATTCCGGTTTTACCCAATCGGCATACGCTGCTCGGCGATTTCCGCCCACCAGCTGCACCCGGCCGGGATTGCCTCGTCGTTAAAGTTGTATTCCGGGTGATGCACCATGGCTGTGTCGCCATTACCCACCAGAATATAGGCCCCTGGCCGCTCTTCGAGCATAAAGGCAAAATCTTCGCCGCCCATAACCAGCGGGGCCTCTTCGCATTGACCCGAAACGGATTTCGCCACGTCTGCGGCAAATTCGGTCTGCTCTTCACTGTTCACCATCACCGGATAGCCCTTGTGATAGGTCACATCGGCGGTCCCACCAAAGGTTGCCGCGATCCCATCACAAATTGCCTGAATTCGTTCTTCGGCCAAGCTGCGCATCTCTGCAGACATGGTGCGCACAGTTCCCTTCAGATGCACGCTTTGTGGAATCACATTGTACGCATTTGAGGAGGTTTCAAACGAAGTCACCGAGACCACGATCTGATCGACCGGGTCCGCATTGCGCGAGGCAATGGTTTGCAGCGCCAACACCGCTTGCGACGCCATCACCGTGCTATCCACTGTCTCATGTGGTTTGGCGGCATGACCACCGCGCCCTTCAAAGACGATGTCAAACTGATCCGTCGCCGCAAAAAACGCCCCGGGGCGAATAGCAAACTCGCCAACCGCATGGCCGGGCCAGTTGTGCATGCCATAGACTTCCTGGATGTTCCAACGTTCCATCATGCCGTCTTCGCACATCTCACGGCCACCGCCGCCGCCCTCTTCGGCAGGCTGGAAAATCACCACAACCGTGCCGTCAAAGTTACGCGTTTCAGACAGGTATTTCGCCGCCCCCAGCAGCATCGCAGTATGCCCGTCATGTCCACAGGCATGCATCGCCCCCGGCGTTTTCGAGGCATAATCCAGACCCGTCGCCTCGAGAATCGGCAGCGCATCCATATCGGCGCGCAGACCAATCACCTTGCCTGACCCGGTCTCGCGCCCCTTGATCACGCCAACAACGCCCGTGCGTCCGATGCCGGTAACGATCTCATCACAGCCAAATTCCTTGAGCTTCTCCGCCACCACCTGTGCGGTGCGATGGGTCTCAAATAGAATTTCAGGATGTTCGTGCAGATCGCGTCGCCACAGGGTGATTTCGTCCTGCAACTCGGCAAAGCGGTTTTTGACGGGCATGAAAGGCTCCATGTTGAAAGGAAACAGGGGTCAAACGCGCCCCTGAAACGATGTAGGATGATGCGCCAACCTTGGCAGCGCAAATCGGCCAAGACAAGTGGTCAGGAGTACAATCAGCACCAAGCAATTTGTACAATACACGCCCGGTTTCGTACAGATTGCACCGTCATCAATCGGGATCAGGCCAATCTCTGCAACATCCGCTCCATAAACGCCTGCCCTTCGTTGAATTGCGCCACGGTGATAAACTCGTTGGGCTGATGCGCCACATCGATATTGCCCGGACCACAGACGACGGTTTTATACCCGGCTGATTGGAAATGGCTGGCTTCGGTGCCATAGCTGACAAACCCATCCGAATTGTCCCCGGTCAACTGCCGCACCAGCGCTTCGGCCGTGTTATCCTGCTCTGGCGCAAAGGGGGGCAGCGAAAAGATCTCTGTCGCGACAATGGCCGTTTCGGGTCGAATGGCGCGCATCTCTGCCTCAACCTTGGCGCGCTCCTCCTCAAACGCCGCGCGCCAGTGATCCAAGCTTTCCCCCGGCACCACCCGAAAGCCCAGGCCAAAATGGCAATCCTTGGCGGTGATGTTATGGGCGGTGCCGCCTTCGATCACCCCGACATGGACATTGGTGTAGGGCGGATAAAACAGCTCGGCCATGCCTTGCGGCTCAGCGGCCTCCTGTGAGGCATTCACCTGATTGCACCATTCGATCAGCTTGGCTGCAAACATGATCGCACTGACGCCCTCATTCAAGATCGAGCTATGCACCTCAAACCCTTGAACATGAACGTTGTAGCCAACAAATCCCTTATGGCCCAAAACAGCCCGCATCATCGTAGGTTCGCCAATGATCACATCGCTGGCCTTGGGCAAAATCGCCATATCGGCAATCAACCCCGGCGCGCCGGTACAGCCGATTTCCTCGTCAAAGCTCAGCGCGATTTGCAAAGGCCGGGTGATCCCGCGCTGCTTCGCCTCGACCAGCGCCCAAATCGCCAAAGCATCAAAGCCCTTCATATCGGTGGAGCCGCGCCCATAAAGACGCCCGTCTTTTTCGGTCAACACAAACGGATCAGTGACCCAATCCTGCCCGTCTACCGGAACCACATCCGTGTGCCCGGACAGGATCACCCCACCGGCAATCTCTGGCCCGACATGGGCAAACAGCGCTGCCTTGTCCCGCGCATCGTTCCAATGGCGATGACAGGTGATGCCATGTCCACTCAGATAGGTCTCAACCCAGTCAATGAGCACCAGATTGCTTTTGGCCGAAACCGTATCAAAGGCGACCAGCCGCTCCAGAATCTCACGCGGTGACAAGACCTGCATGCAGACCTCCTGTTTCTTCTTGGTCCAAATATTCTCGGGGGGAGCGTCGCGCTTGCGCGACCTGGGGGGCAGACAGCCCCCCGCCCCGCCCGCGGCACGCGCCTAAGCTTTTACATAGCTTAGTACCCGCTGTCGGAAATCAGCACTTTGTGGCCCGGGCTGACCTCTTTGTATTCCGACGGCCCCGGCTCATGGCCAACCGGATGGATCGGCGATGGGATCGGTTTGAAGTTCAGATCCTTCTCTGACTTGCGCTGGCGCGGATCGGCGATGGGCACCGCGCTCATCAGGGCTTTGGTATAGGCATGTTGCGGGTTCTCGAACACCTCGCGGCGAGGGCCCAGTTCAACAATCCGCCCCAGATACATCACGCCGACCTGATGGCTGACGCGCTCAACCACGGCCATATCGTGGCTGATGAACAGATAACCCAGCCCCAACTCTTCTTGCAGCTCCATCATCAGGTTGATCACCTGCGCCTGCACCGACACATCCAGGGCCGAAACAGCTTCGTCTGCAACAATCAGTTTGGGGTTCAAAGCCAAAGCCCGCGCAATGGCGATACGCTGACGTTGCCCACCCGACAGCTCATGCGGATAGCGGCGCATAAAGCTGCGTGGCAATTCCACCCGGTCAAACAGATTGGCCACCCGGTCATTGATCGCGCTGCCGTTGTCGACATCGTAGTTCTTGAGGGGCTCCGCCACCTGATCAGCCAGCTGCAATTGCGGGTTCAGCGAGGCAAAGGGATCCTGAAAGATCATCTGCATTTCGCGACGCTCATCCCGCAGCTCAGCCGGAGACAGGGCCATCACATCCTTGCCGTCGAGATCAATCTTGCCGGAAAGTGGATCAACCAGGCGCAATATCGAGCGCCCCGCTGTGGATTTGCCACAGCCGGATTCGCCCACAAGTGACAGGGTTTGCCCCTTGTTGATGGTAAAGGAAACATCCTCGACCGCGTGAACATTCGCCACCGTACGGCGAAAGAAACCACCTTTGACCGGAAAGCGCGTTGTCAGGTTCTCCACCGTCAACAGTCGCTCTTCTGAACCAGTAATAGGCTTTGGGTCATGATCCTCTTGCCCAACCAGGCGCATGGGTTCGGGCAGATCCTTGCCACGCATTTCGCCCAGTTTGGGCACCGCCGCCAACAGCGCCTGGGTGTACGGGTGCTGCGGATTTTCAAAGATCTCTTCGACGGTGCCTTCTTCGACCTTGTTACCGCGGAACATGACAACCACGCGGTCCGCCATTTGCGCTACGACCGCCATGTCATGGGTGATGAACATCACCGCTGTGCCGGTCTCACGCTTCAACCGGTCCATCAGCGCCAGAATCTCGGCCTGAATGGTCACGTCCAAAGCGGTCGTTGGCTCATCCGCAATCAACAGACGGGGTTTGCAGGCCAGGGCCATGGCGATCACCACGCGCTGGCGCATACCACCCGACAATTCATGCGGGTATTGGGTCAAACGGCGCTCGGGTTCAGGAATGCGCACCTGACGCAACAGTTCCAGCGCGCGCTCTTTCGCCTCGGCTTTGTTCAGCCCGCGATGCACGCGCAACCCTTCGGTCAATTGCCGCCCGACAGTGAAAACCGGGTTCAGCGCCGTCATCGGTTCCTGAAAGATCATCCCGATCTCATCACCGCGAATCCCGCGCATTTTGTTTTGGTCAACTTCGGTCAGGTCAGTCACACCGCCTTCGCGGCGATCAAAAAGTAGGCGGCCGCCTGATATTTCACCACCGCCATATTCGACCAAGCGCATCAGCGAGAGCGAGGAAACCGATTTTCCCGACCCCGATTCGCCCACGACGCAAACCGTTTCACCGGCCCCGACATCAAAGGACACATCCTCGACCCCGACGACCGGTCCGTCCTTTGTTTGAAACTCCACCCGCAGTTTTTCTACGCGGGCGATCGGGCCTTGCGACGCAACGTCAAGCATTGTTAGCGCTCCAAATATTATTTGGCTTTGGAGGCTAGTTCTTCTGTCGACAAAGTGTAAACCCCTTGTCTCGCTTTTCCGGACAGAGGCAAAGGTTTCCCACACGCCCCCCTTGCAATTTGTCCGCTTTCCGGTTTTCGATACAATTAGTGTGGGCGCGGTATTTGCATAATTTGTCAGCGATTAACTTTAGTTGCCTTGTAAATGTGCCAATGGTCAGCCCATTCAATCATAATGGAAAGGGACGTTTTGAGCCCTGACCAACCAACATGGAGAGAAAAATGAAACTCAAGTCTTTGATGCTTGGGGCCGCAGCGTCCATGGCGCTGGCCCCTGCTGCCTTTGCGGAACGCGGCAGCGATGGCGACGTCAAAATCATCTATTGGCAGGCCCCATCGATCCTGAACCCGTTCCTGTCCGGCGGCACCAAGGACATCGAAAGTGCCTCGATGATCATCGAACCACTGGCGCGCTATAACGAAAAAGGCGAACTGGTTCCTTGGTTGGTTGAGGAAGTCCCAACCACTGCAAATGGCGGTGTGTCCGAAGATCTGACCAGCATCACCTGGAAAATCACCCCGGGCATCACATGGTCCGATGGCTCGGCCTTCACTTCGGCTGACGTCAAATTCACCTATGACTATTGCACCGATCCCGAAGGCGGCTGCGCGCAGTTGACCAAATTCGAAGGTGTCACCGCGGTTGAAACCCCCGACGATCTGACCGTCATCGTGAAATTCGACGCGCCGACGCCGAATCCTTATGGCCCGTTTGTCGGCGGCGAGAGCCCGATCCTGCAAAAGGCACAGTTCGAAAACTGCATGGGTGCTGCGGCTTCGACCTGCACCGAGCAGAACTTTAACCCAATCGGCACCGGCCCGTTCAAAGTTGTTGAGTTCAAGCCCAACGACGTGATCACCATGGAAGCCAACGAAAATTACCGTGTGGCTGACAAACCTGCATTTGCATCGGTGACCTTCAAAGGTGGCGGATCTGCAGCGGCATCCGGTACGGCGGTTATGGAAACCGGCGAATTTGACTATGCTTGGAACCTGCAGCTGGCACCCGACGTCATCGCCAAGATGGAAGCAGGCGGCAAAGGCAAGCCGGTCGCTGGCTTTGGTCCGCTGCTGGAACGCATCATGTTGAACAACACCAACCCTGATCCGGCGCTTGGCCCGGATGAGCGTTCAGTTGTCCGCCCCCACCCATTCCTGAGCGACCCTGCCGTCTACAAAGCCATGTCCATGGCCATCGACCGCCCATTGCTGGTTGAAGTGGGCTATGGCCAAGCCGGTCGTGTGTCCTGCTCCTGGGTCCCTGCCCCCGAAGCCTATGCAATCACCGTTGATGGCTGCGACGTGCAGGACATCGAAGGCGCCAAGAAAATGCTCGACGATGCTGGCATCGTAGACAGCGATGGTGACGGCGTTCGTGAAAAAGACGGTGTACCGCTCAAGATCCTGTACCAGACCTCGACCAACGCCGTGCGTCAGGACTTCCAGGCTCTGATCAAAGAATGGTGGAGCGAGATCGGCATCGAAACCGAGCTGCGCAACATCGACGCTTCGGTCTTCTTTGGTGGTGACGCCGGTTCCCCGGACACCTTCCAGAAGTTCTATGCCGACGTTGAAATGTATGCCAACACCTTCAACGGCACCGACCCTCAGGCCTATCTGGGCAACGGTCTGTGCGACAAGGCTCCACGTCCGGACACCCAGTGGCAGGGTGAAAACATTTCGCGCTTCTGCTCGGAAGAGTTTGACGCGATCCACGCGGAACTGTCTGAAACAGCCGATATGGGCAAACGCGCCGAGCTGGCCAAGCAGTTGAGCGCAATGGCCTTCGAAGAAGGCGCGATGATCCCACTGGTTCACCGTGGTCGTCTGTCTGCCCATGCCAACAGCCTTGGTGGCGTCAAACTGAACGTTTGGGACAGCGAGCTGTGGAACGTCGCTGATTGGTATCGCATCAAGTAAGGCGATTTGGGCGGAGCAACCCCTTGCTTCGCCCCTTTCCCATTCTGTGATGGGCGGGGAGCGCCCCGCCCTTCCTCAAAGGACCACATCCCTATGACACTCATGATCCGAGGCGCCGCATGCTGACCTATGCAATCAGGCGTTTGATCCTTTCTGTTCCGACATTGCTGTTCATCAGTTTTGTCATTTTCATGCTGTTGCAGCTGGCACCAGGCGATCCGATGGCTCAGGTCCCGCTGACAGTCCCCCCTGAAGTCAAACAAAAGATGCGCGAAGCGCTGGGGGTTGGTGAACCCGCGCTGGTGCAATACTGGAAATGGCTGGTTCAGGTCTTTTGGATCGAACCCAAGGTTCTGGTCGACTACATGTTTGGCACCCAATTCGCCTGGCATTGGGAACCCGCGCTGACCGAATTGAACGCAGACCAGATTGCCGCGCTGAAAGAAGCCGGCCGGTTCCGCGAAGTCGCCGGTCAGGCCGAAATCCTGGTACAGGACCAACGCGTTATCTCTTGGCAGACTCGCTCTCCGGTGATGGATATCGTGGTGCAACGGATCCCGCAGACCCTTTGGGTTGTCGGTGTGGCCTATGTCGTCGCGATCCTGATTGCGCTGCCCATCGGTATCTATTCTGCCTATCGTCAATATTCAGTCTTTGATCAGGCCGGGACATTTGTGACGATGATCGGCTTTTCGATCCCGCCCTTCTTTACCGGGCCACTTTTGATCGTGATCTTCTCCGTTCAGCTGGGCTGGTTCCCTTCGATCTATGACACCACCCATGTGGTGGACAGCTGGGCCAGTTTCAAAGTGCAGCTGCAGCAGATGATCATGCCGGTCATGGTGCTTGCGCTTCAGATCACCGCCCAGCTCAGCCGCTATATGCGCGCCTCGATGCTGGACAATCTGGGGCAGGATTACGTCCGCACCGCCCGCGCCAAAGGCATGAGCGAAAGCGTCGTGGTCCTGCAGCACGTCTTGCGCAACTCGATGATCCCGGTTGTGACCGTGATTGCCCTGGGCATCCCAAGCATTTTTGGCGGTGCGATCATCACCGAGAACGTGTTCAAGGTGAACGGCATCGGGCAGCTCCTGCTGACCTGGCTCTTTGCCAATGACTTGCCGGGCGTGATGACCCTGACCTTTATCTTTGCGGTGCTGATCGTGCTGTTCAACCTGGTGGCAGACATCCTCTATGGCCTGCTTGACCCGAGGATCCGCTATGACTGAGACCGTTGCTCCGATTGAGGCCCTCCAGGATAAAGGGCCAGAGAAACCGCCGCGTTCACGCTGGAAGGATGTTTGGGATCAGTTCACCAAGCACAAAGGCGCGATGTTCGGGCTGTTCTTCCTGGTGTTGATCACTTTGGCGGTGCTGATTGGCCCGCTTCTGTGGGACGCAGATCCGCAAAAGATCGACATTCGAAACAAGAACATGCGCCCGATCTACACCGCGATCTGGGATGGCGATGCCAAGGTGGGGTGGAACAAGCCACTGGGGTCTGACCAATTGGGCCGCGACCAGCTGGCGCAATTGCTGGCCGGTGGCCGCGCCTCGATGGCCGTTGGCTGGGCGGCCATGATCCTGTCGCTGTTGATCGGCACCGGGATTGGTGTTGCTGCGGGCTTTTACAAAAAGATCGACGGTTTGCTGATGCGCACCACCGATCTGTTCCTGGCTTTGCCGGTTCTGCCCCTGCTCTTGCTGGCGGTCACCTTGTTCCGCCAACCTTTGCGTGAGAATTTCGGGCCTGAGGGGGGCATGTTCATCCTCATTGTCTCGGTCATCGCGCTGACCTCCTGGATGCCGACGGCACGGATTGTGCGTGGTGACGTTCTGGCGATCAAAGAGCGGGAATTTGTGCTCGCGGCGCGCTCTATCGGCACCATGCCGGGCAAGATCATCCGACGGCATCTGCTGCCTAACGTGCTCTCACCCATTCTGGTTTCGGCGGCTCTGGGTCTGGCCACTGCCATCATCACCGAAAGCGCGCTGAGCTTCCTTGGCGTCGGCTTCCCGTCTGACTTCCCCACCTGGGGCAAGATGCTGGCGGATGCGGTGGTCCGGATGGAAGAATACCCAGAACGCGTGCTGCTACCGGGCTTTGCCATCTCACTGACAGTACTGTCCGTGAACTATCTCGGAGATGGTTTGCGCGACGCGCTGGACCCGCGCATTCGCGGGCGCTAACCAAGACACATGAAACGGGCCTTCGGGCCCGTTTCTTTTTCACGAGGGGCCTTGTTCAGGAGCAACCATGCCAGCCTATGCACTCTTTCTACGCGCCGTGAATGTCGGCGGCACCGGCAAGCTGCCCATGGCGGACCTGCGCCAGATGCTCTCAGACATCGGCTGCACGCATATCACCACCTATATCGCCAGCGGCAATGCGGTCTGTCACTTTGACGGCAGTGGCAAGGCTTTACGCAGCAAGTTGGAGACCGCGCTTGAGACCTATGCGGGCAAGCCTGTGGGGGGCTTTGTTTTAACCCAGCCTGAGCTAGACGCTCTGCTCACCGCCCAACCTTTTGAAGGTGCAGGCAATCAGATCATGTGCCTTTTGCTGGATCACACGCCGACCACATTGACCCCCAAAAACCAAACCGACGAAGCCTTGAAGATCGGTCCAGATTGCATCTTCATCCACTACCCAAACGGCATGTCCCGCTCGCGCCTGACCTTGCCGGAGCACACGCTCGGCACGGCGCGCAATCTCAATACGATGGTCAAGGTGCAAACCCTTTTGGCCAAAATCTGACTGCCACAGGTTCGTTTCCGCCGCTTGGGGTGAGCACACGCCAAATGGTGAAGAAAAGGACTGAGTTCGGGGGCAAATTCCGCGCCACAGAACGTTCGAATACCTTTTGCGGATTTCCCAAGACCCCTTTCTCCCCAAAAGCGAGAAACCAGAACACTTTCCCTCCATACATTAGAATTAGTGCATAACTAACGCTTGCTCCGGACGAATTGATGCGCCAAACGGAACCCTGTTCCAATACGCCGGAGAATCCCATGTACGAATCCGTTGGTTTCGAAGAGCTCACCGCGCCACAAGCTGCGGTCTATTTCGCGCTCATCCTGGGCGCATTATTCGGGATTCTGGCAGAACGCACGAAATTCTGTTTCCGCCGTGGCCTGGTCGGAGATGATCGCAAACAGGCATTGGGCGTCTGGATGGCAGCCCTGGCCGTTGCCATCATCGGCACCCAAGCCGGCGTAGCCGCCGAATTGATCAGCTTTGACGATCATCGCTTCATGACGTCGGACCTGCCCATCGCTGCCATTATGTTGGGGGGCGTCATGTTTGGCGCAGGCATGGTCCTGACACGGGGCTGCGCCTCGCGCCTGACCATCCTGTCAGCAACTGGCAACCTGCGTGCCTTGACCATGTTGCTGGTCTTTGCCGTCACCGCCCATTCGGTGCTCAAAGGCGCTTTGGCCCCGCTGCGCAGCGGCTTGAACGGCGTCACCGTAGACATGGGCGATGCCATCAACCTGGCCAACCTGCCGGGCGGAACCTGGCTCTTTGCCGGTCTGTTGGCCCTCGCCGCCCTTGCCATTGCCTTGCGCTCTGGCAACCGCCCCTCGCTTTTGCTGCAAGGGGCGCTGATCGGCGTGCTTGTCCCGCTTGGCTGGATTGGCACCGGCTTTATCCTTTATGACGATTTTGATCCGGTTGCGATGGAAAGCCTCGCCTTCACCTCGCCCTGGACCGATACAATCTTCTGGACGGTTGCCGCCTCTTCGATCCCTGCCAATTTTGGCCTTGGCCTGATCGGCGGCACCCTGGCGGGCGCGTTTCTCTCGGCTCTCACAGCGCGTCGCCTGGAATGGCAAAGCTTCAGCACCCCGCAAGAAACCCTGCGCTACATCGCCGGTGCAGTGCTCATGGGCGCAGGTGGCGTTCTGGCCGGTGGATGCACCATCGGTGCGGGCCTGTCGGGCATTCCAACCCTGTCCGTCGCAGCTCTGCTGACATTGGTCTCCATCACCATCGGTGCGCTACTGACCAATGCGCAACTGTCCAGCCGCGCCGCTGCGGCCCCGGTTCCTGCGGAATAAGCGTTTCTTCGGGCCCGAAGTATCCCGGGGATGAATTGGTCGCCTGCGACCAAGAAGGGGCAGGCCCCTTCCCGCGATTTTTCCACAGGAAAAATCGCCCCCCGCCCGCGGCACGCGCAGCCGGATTTACAAATCCGGCCCGCCCTTTTCGACCTTGTGCTTGATCCGCCGGATCATCCACCACACGACGGCCACCACCGGTAAAACCGTCAAGGACGTCATCATGCCTTTGGACAACCCAATCGCACCTGCCAGCGGATACAAAAGATAGCCAACCAGCGACACAGCATAATAGCTGATCGCCACGACAGACAGGCCCTCAACCGTTTCCTGCAACCGCAATTGCAGCTCGGCGCGTTGGTTCATACTGTGCAAAAGCTGTTGGTTCTGCGCTGACCGCCCCACCTCAACCTGCGTGCGCAACAGGTCCGCAGCACGGGTCGCCCGCGCCACCATATTGTCCAGCCGCACACCGGCGCTTTTGACCGTACGCATGGCCGGGTCATAGCGGCGCATCATGAATTCAGCAAAGGTCTGGCGGCCCTTGTAGTGCTCTTCTCGCAGCACGGCGATGCGCTGATTGACAATGGCCTCATAAGCCCCGGTGGCCCCCATACGAAAAGACGTCCGGGCCGACAGGCTTTCCAGCTCGGTCGACACCTGTAACAAGGCGCGCAAGGTCGATTCCTCATGGCCATCATCATTGGCCATCAATTCCATCAGGCGCATCAGCTCAGCATCCATTTCCCCCAAACGCGGAGAAACCTCGCGCACACGGGTAAAGCCCAGCATCGACATTGCCTTATACGTTTCAATCTCGCACACCCTTTGCGCAATGCGCCCGGCCCGGCGTTCCCCCACACGTTCGCGGGCAAAAATGGCAAAGCGCTGGTGCCCCGACTGGTCGATCCGAAAGTCGCCAGCGATGACCGCATCATCTCCAAGCACCTGACTGACAGCCAGGCTTTCGGGCACAAACCAATCGGACAGATGCGCGTCGATCTCACTTTCTTCTGGCCGAAGTTCGATCCGCAACATGGCCGAAGTCACCCGGACACCGGGCGCGTCCATGAGCCAATCTGTTGGAAACACGTTGAAATCCGAGGGATCAAACGGTTTATCCCCCAACCCGGGCATAAAGACCGTGTAGGTCACGAATTCGGTATGCTGTTCCCATTTCAGGGTGTGCTGGCCAATTTGGCCGGAATAATGCGTTGCCCCCGGCTGAGGATGCGCGGCCCCATAGCGGTCCAGCAAGGCCTTCAGATGATCCAGATCCAACGCACGATCGCGCGAAGCGGCATCCTTTGGACGCTTGACCGCCAGAAACACCGCACGGCAAGGCGCGCTCAGCGACGGAAATGGCCGCGCATGCAGCTCATTCGCCAATTTATATCGCAGCGGGTGATCCTGGATCGGGGGCATGGGTCAGTCCTTGCAGCGGCGCGATTTATCGCGCCAGTCTTGTCAGATAGCTGGAACATGCGAGGGATAGATAGGTTTTGTAAAGACTAAATTTGTTGATTTTCAATAAGTTAGATGAATACATAAGTATACTGGCGCAAAATGCTGCGACATTTCCATTATTTAGGCGACAGATTGCGGTTGGTAGCGACTGATCATCACATAGTCTTTGCGTGGCCCTTTGACCTGCCAGCGGCAGCTCCATTGCGGCCAGGTGTCAAAGTCATAAGCGGCATCATACTGGTCTGGATCGCACCAATGTGCGCTTTCGCCGCCCTTAGATGGGACCGTGTGAAAATACCGCCCATCTGAAAAGTAGACCCGCAGATCAGCGCCCCAACGGTATTGGCGTTCCGATTGAAACGCCCCTTGTCCCGGAATCTGCAACTCACCCCGTTCAATATAAAGCGCCCCATCGTCCTGCGCGATCCATTCCGCCTGCCCCATAAATACTGCGCTTCCGCCGCCCTGATGCTGGATGTCACGCTGCAAACCCCAGGTGCCAAGGAAATCTGTCAAATCGCGCATGTCATCTGCCTCTGCTTATCCGCTTTTGCCGGTTAGGGCTTTGTTTACATTTGCGACACAATTACCTCAAATCCTCCTTATTTGCGCCCATCTGAGACGGCATCAAAGGGAAGAGCCACACAGAATTGGCCACAAAACGAGCAGTCATGAAAGGGGATTCCCCGATGTTTTCCATATTTGCCCGCAGCTTGTTCCTGCTGTCTGTCTGGATGCTGACCGCCTCGGTTCAGCCATCCCCAATTGTCGAACCGCCCTTTGGTGAAACCCGTAGTTTCGCGGGTTGGACCTTGGATGAAGCACTGTTCTCCGTCTCTCTCCGACGTCTCTGACCAATCTCGCCTCTCCACGAAACGGACCGCCAGCTGCTGGGTGGCCCTTTTGGTTTTCCCCCACACCTGTTAAACGCCGTCGAGACCCAATCAGGACCCGAGGCCATTTATGCTTGCAGCGTTTAATACCCTTGCTCTTTTGGTTTTGTTGCCTCTGGGTCTTTGGCGTCTGACGCGCCAGTCCGAATGGGCCTTTTATCGCAAGGTTTCGAAGGCGCTGTTTGCCTTTTGGTTTCTTGGCACCATCGAAGTGGTCGCGATGAACCTCATGTGCGACGGCAACCTTCTTTATGGGCTGAACAATTGCGTGGCCATGCCCAAAGGGTTGGGAAATGTGTTGGCCGCCCTGGGCCTGTTCAGCATGGCGATCTCTGCCGCGCTTTGGATCCTGGCCAGCATCGTCATGTTGGTCCGTGCTGCGCTTAACCGATCCAAGTAGGGTCAGCCCTAAAACCAGCCACAAGGGCAATCGGTCTCATGCCACGCCCCTTGAGACATTTGGGATGTCCGTTTATGACGCCTGCGCTGGCTGCTCACAACTCATGAAAAAGGTTCGCTGATGATCCCCCGCTATTCCCGCCCCGATATGGTCGCCATTTGGTCGCCTGAAACCAAATTCCGCATCTGGTACGAGATCGAGGCGCATGCCTGTGACGCTCAGGCCAAGCTGGGGGTGATCCCACAGGAAAACGCCGACGCGGTGTGGAAAGCCAAGGATGTCGAATTCGACGTGGCCCGTATTGACGAGATCGAGGCCGTCACCAAACATGACGTCATCGCCTTTCTGACCCATCTGGCAGAGCATGTCGGTTCCGAAGAGGCGCGTTTTGTCCATCAGGGCATGACCAGCTCGGACGTGCTGGACACCTGCCTGAACGTGCAACTGGTGCGCGCCGCCGACATCCTGATCGAGGACATGCACAAGCTGCTCGCCGCGCTGAAAACCCGCGCGATGGAGCATAAACACACCGTGCGCGTTGGCCGCAGCCACGGCATTCACGCTGAACCCACCACCATGGGCCTGACCTTCGCGCGTTTCTATGCCGAGATGGACCGCAACCTGTCGCGCCTGCGCGATGCGCGTGCTGAAATCGCCACCGGCGCTATTTCCGGCGCGGTTGGCACATTCGCCAATATCGACCCCGCCGTCGAAGAGCATGTTTGCGAACAAATGGGGCTGGTGCCAGAGCCGATCAGCACGCAAGTTATTCCACGCGACCGCCACGCGATGTTCTTTGCCACTCTGGGTGTTATTGCCAGCTCGATTGAAAACGTCGCCGTTGAAATCCGCCACATGCAGCGTACCGAAGTGCTTGAGGGTGCGGAATTCTTCTCGATGGGTCAGAAAGGCTCCTCGGCGATGCCGCATAAAAAGAACCCGGTTCTGACCGAGAATCTGACCGGTCTGGCCCGCCTGGTGCGCATGTCGGTGATCCCGGCGATGGAAAACGTCGCCCTGTGGCATGAGCGTGACATTTCGCACTCGTCGGTCGAGCGCGCCATTGGCCCCGATGCTTGTGTGACGCTGGACTTTGCCCTAGCCCGTCTGACCGGCGTGATCGAGAAAATGCTGATCTTCCCTGAGAACATGTTGGATAACATGAACAAATTCCCGGGGTTGGTGATGTCTCAGCGCGTGCTTCTGGCCCTGACCCAAGCCGGCGTCAGCCGCGAAGACGCTTATGTCATGGTGCAGCGCAACGCCCTGAAGGTCTGGGAAGAGCGTGTCGATTTCCGCGAATTGCTGTTGCAGGACGCCGATGTTGTCAAAGCCCTGGGCGAAGACGGCATCAACGAGAAATTCAACATGGATTACCACACAAAACATGTGGACACGATTTTTGCCCGCGTGTTCAACGAAGATTGATCCTTGCGAAAAATGATATTGGAAAGGCCGGGTCAAACCCGGCCTTTTGCGTTTTGAACACGCGAATTTTGGGAAATCGCCTGGCTGTGATACTCTCCTGCCCAAACAGGAGGGAAAGACATGAAAGCAATTCTGATCAGTGCCGCCCTGACATTGGTTCCGGCCCTGGGCTATGCTCAATGTTCCAACCAACATGCCATGAGCTGCGCCGAAGGCATGGTTTATGACGAAACCACCAACAGCTGCAAAGCCGTTTCGAGCTAGAACGCGCGCCGGTTCTGGCAGAAATGTGATCTCTGGACCTGCCAAACTGTCATGTTAGCGTGATACCCAATCCACGCGGATAGGAGATATGTCATGCGCTTGGCAGCTACGTTTTTACTTTGCTCTTCAGTTTCTGTTTTTGCTGCGGGCAGCGATTGGACCGCGCCACCTCCGCCTCCGGATTGCACCGGTGGTCAGGTTCTTGAGACCGGCAGCAATAGTTGCGTTGATGCTCAGGACAGCCGGTTGGGGGATCAGGAACGCTATGAGGCCGTGCGTGAATATGCCTATGACGAGGCCTTTGACGACGCGCTGACCGTTTTGGACGCCATGCAAGACCAAAAGGCTGATGGCGTTCTGACCTATCGCGGCTATATCGCGCGCAAAACCGGTGATCTGCCGGCGGCCATGACATGGTACGAACAGGCGCTTGAAACCAATCCCGACAACCTTTTGGCGCGATCTTATATGGGGCAAACCCTTGTTCTATTGGGAAAACCGCTGGAGGCCGAGGAACAGCTCAACGAAATAATCGCCCGCGGTGGCACCGGAACCTGGGCAGAAACCTCGCTGACCAAATCTTTGGCGACAGGGGAAACTTTTTCCTACTGAGCGCCGCTTTGGCAAACAAGCTTAACGGGCCGGAAACCAATGCGCGGTAACTCTTGAACGCAACACCCGTGTTTATGAGGACCGCAATGACAGCACTTGCCCTTCCCGGCCCCGTTGACCTTGTCCCTGCTGGATTGTCACGCAAAACCAAGGCTGCGATTGTCGTTCAGCTGCTGCTGAACGAAGAGGCGGATATTCCTCTCTCTGACCTGCCCGAAGAACAGCAGGCGGAACTCACCCTGCTTATGGGCAATATGCGCTATGTGGATCGCGAAACGCTCAACATGGTTATTGAAGAGTTTTCGAATGAGCTGGAACAGGTCGGGCTGTCCTTTCCCGGCGATATGGCCGGGGCTTTGACGGCGCTGGATGGCAAGATCAGCCCACGCACCGCCATGCGCCTCAGGAAAGAGGCTGGGGTGCGCCAAACGGGTGATCCCTGGCAACGCATCAATGCCCTGGAAATCGAACGAATCGAACAGCTGGTCATGTCCGAGGCCACCGAAGTGGCCGCTGTCATGATGTCCAAGATCGATGTCGGTAAGGCAGCCCAAGTTTTGGCAAAACTGCCCGGTGACAAGGCGCGGCGCATTTCCTATGCGGTCTCGATGACCACCGGTGTGACGCCGGATGCCGTGGATCGAATCGGCCTGGCATTGGCCGCGCAATTGGACGCCGAACCGCCCAAGGCCTTTCAGGCCAAACCAGAGGAACGGCTTGGCTCGATCCTCAACTATTCCAACTCCGCTGTCCGCGAGGAATTGCTGGGCGATCTTGAAAAAGAGGATGAGGAATTTGCCAATGCGGTGCGCAAAGCGATCTTTACCTTTGCCAATGTACCAGAGCGTTTGAACGCCATCGACGTGCCCAAGATCACGCGCGACGTCAAACCCGAGTCCCTTGCCACTGCGATCGCCGCCGCCTCTGGTGGGTCGGAAGAGGAACAGCGCGCCGCTGACTTCCTGTTGGAAAACATGTCCAAACGCATGGCCGACAATATCCGCGAGGAGGCTGACGCCAAAGGCAGCGTGAAACCCAAAGTGGGTGAGAAAGCCATGAATGAGGTGGTCGGAGCCATTCGCGACCTTGTCTCGGTCGGAGAGATTGAGCTGCTCAATCCGGATGAGGACGAATAGCGTTACGCTGCGACGCTTATTCTTGCTGATAGTTCAGCCAAGGCTTACATAGGGCTTCAATCTCACGAGGGGCCCGTTTTGGCAAAATCGAACAAGCAGAAACGCAGCCATGGCGGCTGGCAGGATCGGCTGGCGGATTATGTCCTTCGCGGGATAATCTGGACGGCTCTGCGGCTCCCGGTCAAAACCCGTCTCAAGCTTGTTGGGTGGGTTGTGCGTCGGCTGCTCTCTCCGCTTTTGGGGTGGCACAAACGGGTTTACGCGAATCTTGACCACGTTTGGCCGGACTGCCCCGCAGACAAGCGGCGCAAGATTGCGGATCAGGGCATTGATAATGTCGCCCGCGTTTTCATAGAAAACTATGATGTGCCCGAATTGTTGCAACGCGGGGCAACTGCCGGTTTTGGCGGCCCCGGTTTGGCGCATGTCGAAAAGGCCCGCGCCGAAGGGCGCCCCGTTCTGTTTATCACCGGGCATTTGGGGGCTGTCGAAGGCGCTCGTTGCGCAATGGTGGCGCGCGGTTTTCAGGTTGGCGGGCTCTATCGACCACTGAGCAACCCGTTCTCAAACGCGCATTACGCCAAAAACATGCACCAGATTTGCGACCCGGTTTTTGAACAGGGGCGCCGGGGAACTATGGGCTTGATCAAACATGTCAAAAGCGGCGGCATGGCGGTTTTGCTGTTCGATCTGTTTAGCAGTGCGGGCGAAACCATTGATTTTCTGGGGCAACCTGCGCCCACACTCACATCAGCCGCAGATATCGCCTTGCGGACCAATGCGCTGCTTGTCCCATTTTTCGGTGTGCGCCATGATGATTTTTTCGGCTTCGATACCATATTGGAAACCCCAATCGAGCATGGCGATCCGCTGGACATGATGCGCGAGGCGACCCGCCGCCTAGAGGCGCGGATCGAAGAAAATCCCGGCCAATGGATGTGGATTCACCGGCGCTGGAAGCCCGAGCGCCAGGCCCGGCGTCAGCGCAAACGCGCTGCGGCGACAACCGCGCCGTAATTGGGTTCCTGCAGGATCACGACGACCGGCTCACTGCCTTTCAGCGCAACCTCATGCTGATAGGTCCCCTGCCCGTCCCATTGATCAACCTTTTGCCAATCCTTGACGATATGGCTGTAGACCAGCGAGCGACCGGCGTTTTCACCACGCCCGATTGCGACTTCTTCGCTGGGTTTGTAGCGAATGATGTGAATGTCACAAGGTTCGCCCTGGCCCAAAGATTTCGCTGACAGCACCAAAGTATTCCCTTGGCGCGTCACATCCAGATCCACCTTTGGGGCCCGCGCTGCATGTTTGCGGATCAGGTCCGTGACTTTCATTGGTTTTGATCCAACAACATCATCGGCCCCATTGATCACCATTTGAGGCGTGTAAATCGTGCGCCAGCCACCGGCACGGGCATAGCCCTTTTGCCGCTTGGTGAACTTCGCTTGGGCAAAGCTGTCTTTCCAGCCGATATAGTCCCAATAATCTACATGCAGCGCCAGCGGAATCACGTCATCGCGCCCCGCCAATTCATGCAGCAAAGCATCGGCAGGCGGGCAAGATGAACACCCTTGCGACGTGAACAGCTCAACCAAAACAGGATTGTCCTGCGCCCATGCGGCGCTGGAAAACGCGGTGAAAACCGCCACTGAAAGAGAGAGGAGCTTGCGCATGTCGGACCTTTTTCTATCTCTGTCTCTTTGGTTTAAAAGAGAGTGGTAAAAGATTCCAATCACTCATTTGCGATGGGCCTGTGAAACTTTTGCCAGGTGCCCAGAGTTTCATCATAGGGTTTTCCGCTGTTTCGAACGGGTGGAGCGCTCGGATACCTTGGGCAACAAACCGCACAGGATTTGATCCATCTCGCGGGAAACCGCGCATTTGTGAACCAATTCATAGGGTTTGAAGCAAAGGGTCAGGAATTCCCCCCTAACAATTCGCGCCGCATCCCCCATGTTGTCATCAAGACAAGGAAAGGCCCGAGCCCATGAAAATCATCACACTGATCCAAGCAGCCGCATTGCTGGTACTTGCTGTCATGGGTGCCTATGCCGGGTCCGAAGAGGCCAAAGGCGGCTGCCCCGGCCCCGAGCCAACCGCCTATTGTGAGCTGTAAGGCGACTTACTCGCTCTGGCTTGTCAGCGCCTTTTCCAAAGCCGGTAGAAACCGTTGTTCATAGTCAGAGCCGACCAGCGGCCCTGTAAAGCGGAACAGAACCTTGCCCTGCCCATCTACGATAAAGGTCTCGGGCGGCGCGGTTACCCCCCAATCAATCGCAGTGCGGCCCGGCGGGTCAAAGGCCACCGCCATAAACGGATTTCCACCCTCGCCTAGAAACCGTTGGGCCTGGGCTGTTTTATCTTTGAAATTCACCCCGGCAATGCGCAGCCCATCCGCCTGCATTTTCATCAGGTTGGGATGTTCCACCCGGCAAGGCGGGCACCAACTGGCCCAGAAATTCACCAGGGTCACTTCGCCCGAGCTTAGCATCTCTTTGGTCACAGGGTCATAGCCATCCAGGGCTACCTCGGTCACAGCAGGCGCCGGCTGGTTGATAAAGGCCGAGGGCAGTTCACGTGTGTTTCCACGTTGCATGCCGAAGTAAACAAGCGCCGCGAATCCCATAAAGATCAGCGGAGGCAGGATCATCAACAAAGGAACCCCGCCCTTTTTCCCCTCTTGCTCAGACATTCTTCTGCCGCTCCTCGATTTCGGCCAGATAGGCTTTGACCTTGCGGGCGCGGCGGATCGACAGGGCGACAAGCGCTACGATCAACACAATCGACACCGCATAAGATGACAGCACCGCATCGGCGTATTTTCCCAGATCAGGCATCATACCAAACGCTCCCTCGCGATAAGGGCACGCGCACGGCGCGCCCGGATTTCGGTCTGCGTGCGCAGAAATACCAAAGCGATAAACAGCAGGATGAACCCGGCAATGCACACATAGAGCGGATTGGAATAGACGTCATGCACATGCTCTTCTTTGTCCAGCGACAGCGACGCGCCCTGATGTAGGCCCTGGTTCCAGAACAACACCGCATAGCGGCTAAGCACGGCAAAGACCGATCCGACCAGGCACAGGATCGAGGTAAGATCCGCCGCCGTATCGTCGTTTTCTATCGCCTCCCAAAGCGCCATGTACCCCAGATAGAACAGGAACAGGATCAGAAACGAGGTCAGACGCGGATCCCAGACCCACCACGTGCCCCACATGGGCTGCCCCCAGATCGCACCGGTTGCCAGCGCGATAATTGTCATCACTGCGCCAATCGGGGCGGCTGCACGTGCGGCCAGAGCTGAAACATGGTGTCGCCGCACGATCCAGACCAATGAGGCCACAAGCATCATCAGCCATGCATTGATGGCCATCAAGGCCGCCGGCACGTGCAAATAGATGATTTTGACGGTTGAGCCCTGCCGGTAATCATCCGGGGTGAAAAAGAACCCCCAGACCAAACCTGAGACGAGGCAGACCACGGCACCGACAGCCATATAGGGCATCAAACGGTCCGTGGTTTTGATGAATTTCACCGGATTGGCGTATTCCCAGATCGACATGGGTGTGCTTTGTCCTTGTTGCGCGCCAGTTTTACACCCCAAAACGGGACAAGGCGCAAGTTCTGGCGCGGGTCTCTGTCGTCTTGCCGCATGGATTGGCGGCTATCCTTGCCCGTGTTTTGAGCAAATGTAACCTTCCGGTCCTTGATTTAAAGCAATCCTTTTGGCCCGTTTTGTCGCGCCTCATGGGGCATTACCGCAAATTGATCCGCAAAACCGCAGCGCTGGCAAAAGGCAAGAGCGCCACAGCGCCAAAGCTGATCCCCGCCAGCATCAAAAGCGGTGTCTGAACAGCAAACCCTTCGGCCCCGCGTCGGGCCACTTCGGCCCCAAAGACCAGCGTTGGCACGTAAAGCGGCAGCACCAGCAGAGACAGTAACAGCCCACCGCGTTTGAGGCCCACGGTCAATGCGGCCCCGAATGTACCGATCACCGACAAGGCAGGCGTGCCCAGCAGCAAGGACACAACGATCCAAAAATACCCGCCCTGTGGCAGGCTGAGCAGCACGCCCAAGCCCGGCGCGACAATCACCAGTGGCAAGCCAGTGGTCAGCCAATGCGCCAGAGCTTTGATCGACACGATCCCTTCCATTGGCAGCGGTGCCGTCGCCAACAGATCCAGACTGCCATCCTCCCAATCCAGGGCAAAAATCCGATCCAGTGACAAAAGACAGGCCAGCAACGCCCCGATCCACAAGATCCCCGGTGCGATATTCGCTAATAGTCCGGTTTCAGGCCCCACACCCAAGGGGACCAGCACGGTTACAATCAGGAAAAACGCCAGCCCCAGGCCAAACCCCCCCCCTGCGCGCACAGCCAGACGCAGATCTCGCATCAAGAGAGAAATCATAGAAACGCCTCATCCTGCGCTGACACGCGCGGTTTTGCCTTATATGGGCCAACGTCAAACAGCTCGGCCTCATCCAATCCAAGGTCGATATGGGTCGCCATCAGGGCCGAGCCTCCGGTAGCCAGATGGCCACGCACGGCCTCGGCAAACAGTGCCACCGATGCGGCATCCAGTGACACGGTCGGCTCGTCCAGCACCCAGACCGGACGGCCTGTCACCATCAGGCGCGCCAATCCCAACCGTCGCTTTTGCCCCGCTGACAGGGAGCCAGCCGGACGATGCGCCAGATCCACTAGGTCAAAACCTTGCAATGCCGCCGAAATATCTTCCTTGCCAAAGACTTGCGCCCAAAAGCTCAGGTTTTCTGCCACGCTCAGGGCCGTTTTCAACCCGTCCGCATGGGCCGCATAGGCAATACGCTCACCCGCCCCTTCGACGCGCCCTTCAAGCGCGGGTTGCAGCCCGGCAATCGTGCGCAGCAGCGTCGTCTTGCCCGACCCGTTCGGCCCACGCAACACCAGCGCCCGCCCGTCAGCGAGGGAAAAGTTGAGGCCCTCAAGCACCGGAACCCCGCCCCGCGCCACAGCCAGATCAAAGACTTGCAATTCCATAGGTCCCCCTTACCGCATGGCGACCTAAAGAAGAAAGCTCCAAAGCACCTTGACCCTAATCAAGCCTGCGCGCCTGTTTCTTCTTGGCACAAATATTCTCGGGGGTCGTCGCCTTGGCGACGTAGGGGGCAGACAGCCCCCTGCCCGCCCGCGCGGCCTGAACCACCCTCAGACCGGTAGTGCTGCCAGCGCCACACGCCGCCCTTCGCTAAGCAAGACATT
Source organism: Tropicibacter sp. R15_0 (assembly GCA_017744045.1). GTDB lineage: Bacteria > Pseudomonadota > Alphaproteobacteria > Rhodobacterales > Rhodobacteraceae > Pelagimonas. Next base: position 72,545 of record JAGHRD010000005.1, read on the forward strand.
GAAGGTGCGACAGGCCGAAGGCGAGCTCATGCTTTCCACACCCATCCCGGCCTCTTCCAATTTGGCGCGCAAATCAGCCGGGATATGGGCGATCTCTGCCCCCGTCCCGACAAACAGCACGTCAATCTCATCCTTCAGGCTCAACAGCGGCGCGACATCGTCAAACCCTTGCCAGGCCAGAACCGCCGAGGATGTCATCAACAGCGGTCCCTTGATCACCTGATCAGCCACCCGGAAAAACCCTGGCCCATAACCATCAACCGGTACCGCGTCGCGGAAAGTCATCTCGTTTAACTGCATTGCGCTCTCCTCAGCCCCAAATCGGCAGGCCAGACAGGGCCGATAGGGCAATCACGATATAGGCTGCGCTCCTATACACCGTCTCAAGCCCCGGACGAAAGAGCCGACCGCCAAGCCAATTTCCTGCCATGCCCGGCAGGCCCATGGCCAAGCCCAGCACCACCCAGATCAGTTCCAACCGCCCATAGGCGGCAATCCCGGCAACGACGAAGAACTCGTATCCAAAGAGAAAGATCAGCGTATTGGCGCGGATCACCGCCGCCGCCAACGGGCGCGCCATGTAAAACAGGATAACCGGCGGTCCAGGCAGGCCCGCAACCCCGCCAAGGAACCCGGCCACGCCGCCGATGGCGTAAACCATGGACCGACGAATCTCGCCGCGATAGCGCAGGCCAAGCACCAATGCCGCCAGCATGCCCAAGGCAATCCCGCTGACCCCAAAGCGAAACACGACCTGCGGCAGCAAGGTCAGACACCACAATCCAACCGGCAGCATCACCGCTGTCCCGATCAGCAAACGCCGCAAATCAGGCCGATGCGCATCCTGCCAGGCGCTGCGCAGCACAGGCAAGGGGCTGAGCAGGTCCATAAAGGTCAGGACCAGAATGGTCGCAAAAGGAGGGAGGAATTGGGCGGCAATCGGCAAAAAGACCAGCGCAGTCCCGAACCCGGTAAACCCGCGCACAAGCCCGGCGATAAAGGCCGCAAAAATGATCCAGCCCAATCCCGGAAGCGAGATCAGGCTGGATAATAACTCAGGCATCAACGTCGCCGAACTGGTTGCCGGTTGTGTCAACCGGCTTGGACCAGTCACGTTTGACCCCAAGGCGCAGCAGAATGGCCGAGGCAACAAAGATCGAGCTATAGGTCCCGACCACAACGCCCCAGATCATCGCAAAGACAAAGCCACGGATCACATCGCCACCCAGCACAAACAGCGCAATCAGCGCCAGCAAAGTGGTGACCGAGGTCATGAAGGTCCGGCTGAGGGTCTCGTTGATCGAGAGGTTCAGAACCTCTTTCAGATCCTTGGACTTATACTTGATCAGGTTCTCGCGCACCCGGTCAAACACAACCACGGTATCGTTCAGCGAATAGCCCACGATGGTCAAAAGCGCCGCGATAATGGCCAGGTCAAAGCGGATCTGAAGCTCGGAAAACACGCCGATTGTTAGCACCACGTCATGCACCAGGGCCGCCACGGCCCCAAGCGCAAACTGCCATTCAAACCGCAACCAGATATAGAACAGCACCGCGCCGATGGCCAAAACCACCGCAATGGCCGCTGTCTGGATCAACTCGCCCGAGACTTTCGGGCCAACCGATTCCACCGAAACAAACTTGATGTCCTCGGACACGGCTTGCAGGGCCACACGGGCGCTATCGATCACCTCAGACGTCACGGATTCTTGCCCGTCTTGCGCCTGAATGCGGATCATCGCCACGTTCTGATCTGCACGAAAGGTGGGGTCGTTGACCTCAACAATTGTGATGTCACCCAAATCGAGCGCGGCCAGTGCATCGCGATAAGCCCCCACATCAATGGTCTGCGTGCTTTCGGTTCGGATCGTCGTGCCACCACGGAAATCGATCCCGTAATTCAAGCCCTGCAGAAAGAAGGAGCCAAGCGCAACAACCACAAGAACCGCCGAAATCCCCAGCCACATACGCGCGCGACTAAAGAAATCCCAGGAGGTGTTTTCGGGAACAAGTCTCAGACGCATCTTACACCTCGATCTTTTTGGGGCGGCGACGTTCAAACCACATGACGATCAAGAGCCGCGTGACAAAGATCGCTGTAAAGACGGAAGTCAGAATGCCCAGACCCAGCGTGATCGCAAAGCCGCGCACCGGGCCAGAGCCCATGACAAAGAGGATCACCGCCGTGATGAAGGTGGTGATATTGGCATCGACGATCGCCGAAAGGGCCTTTTCATAGCCCAGCTCAATCGCCCGGGCCGGGCCCTTGGCGGTTTTCAGCTCTTCTCGGATTCTTTCAAACACCAGCACATTGGCGTCCACCGCCATACCGACGGTCAAAACGATCCCGGCAATACCAGGCAAGGTCAGCGTCGCGCCGAACATGGACAACATGCCAAAAATCAGCCCGATATTGATGATCAGGGCAATATTGGCAAAGATCCCGAACAGCCCATAGCTGGCCGCCATAAAGACCAGCACAGCGACAAAGGCGACGATGGTCGCGATCTTGCCCGCATCAATGCTGTCTTGGCCCAGTTCCGGGCCGATGGTGCGTTCTTCGAGGAATTCAAGCCCCGCTGGCAGGGCACCAGCACGCAGCAGAACCGCCAGATTGGTGCTTTCCTCGACGGTGAAATTGCCAGTGATGATACCGGAGCCGCCCGGAATATGGGATTGGATGACCGGCGCGCTGATCACTTCGCCATCCAGGACAATCGCAAATGGTGAGCCGATATTTTCGGCAGTATAATCACCAAACTTGCGCGCCCCGGCAGCGTTAAAGGTAAAGCTCACCGCCGGTCGCCCGTTTTGGTCAAAGCTGGGCTGCGCGTTCGTTAGCTCTTCGCCTGTGACAACCGGGGTTTGTTCGAGAATGTAAAAGACGCCCTCTTCGTCCAAGGACGGCAGGATTTCATTGCCGACACCCGGGGCCTGATCGGCCGAGCTGGCGCGGGACACAACCGGCTGAAAGGTCAGCTGGGCGGTGGTGCCGATGATATCCTTGAGTTCCTGAGCCGAGCCCAAACCCGGCACCTGAATCAGGATACGGTCAAAGCCTTGGCGTTGGATGGTCGGTTCGCGGGTGCCAACCTCGTCGATCCGGCGGCGGATGATTTCCAGCGACTGGCGCAACGTGCGCTCATCCGTGGCCTGCTGTTCCGCTTCTGACAGGGTCACAACGATTTCTGCGCCTTCGCCCCGCACCTCAAGGTCGGTCGCCCCGGCCCCCGTCAAGGACACAACGGGGCGGGCCAGGCCGCGCACGATCTCAAGCGCGTGTTCCATGCCCTCAGGCTTGGAAATACGCACCCGCAACTCGCCGTTTTTCACCGCTTCGGAGTTCCAGCGAATGGTGCCAATCGTGTCACGTTCCCCGCGCAAGGCGTCCCGCACGTCAGGCCAGAACGCTTCCATGCGGGCCTCGTAAACGTCTTTGACCTGAACCTCGGCCAAAAGATGCGCCCCGCCGCGCAGATCAAGCCCCAGATTGACCAATCCAGAAGGCAAAAAGGACGGCCATTCCGCCGCCGCATCACGGTTTTCCGTGGTATCCGCCCCAAGCTCAATCGCCGCGGAGGCATCATTTGCGGTCTCAACCCGGGTGTAGAACGCGTTGGGCATTGCCAAAAGCAAGCCCAACACAATCACAGCCCAAATCAGAACCCGCTTCCAGAGATCAATCTGCAGCATGTTGGTTTAACCTTCGGCAGGTTCGGTTTTGGACATGACCTGAACGATGGTGGACTGCACGACGCGCACCTTCACGCCCTCGGCAATCTCAACGTCGATCTCGTTGTTTTCCTTGACCTTTACGACCTTACCGATCAGCCCACCCTGGGTGACAACCTGATCACCGCGGCGCAGGGCTTCGACCATGGCCTTGTGTTCCTTCATCTTCTTTTGCTGAGGGCGGATGAGAAGGAAATACATGATGGCGAAAATCAAGCCCATCATGACGAATGACGACATGGTCTGAGAATCCATGGAATGCTCCTAGTGTTATGGGCGGGGCATCCCCCGCGACAGTCGGGCGGAACCTATGGATTAAAGGGGGTAGATGCAAGGGACCGGGACCCTATGCACGCTGGTTTTCAAGCATTTCACCGAGCTGCGCGCATTTGTAGAATTGGAAGAGACAAACGAAAGGGCAAGGCCATTGGCCCTGCCCGAACTACCTGTATGAATTTTTGAGGCTGCCTTAGCCTTGGAACAGCGACAGAAGCTGCTGCGGAGCTTGGTTCGCGATCGACAGCGCCTGAACACCCAACTGTTGTTGCACCTGAACCGCCTGCAAGCGCGCCGAGGCCTCTTCCATATCGGCGTCAACCAGTGACCCGATGCCGGATTTCAACGCATCTGTCAGGCTGGCGATGAAATCGTTCTGGGTTTCGATGCGTCCCTGAGCAGAACCAAAATTCGCCGCGGCCTCGATGGAGACTTGCAACATGGATTCAACCGCTTCCAAGGCCGCATCTGCCCCCGCACCAGTGGTGACGTCGAATTGCTCCAACATCTCCAGACTGCCGCCAATGGTGCCGTCATTTTCCGCATTGCTCGCCGCCTGAGACACCCCGGCTGTCGCGATGGTGATCGAAGCCCCGGAATTGTTTGTCAGATCCACCTGGCCCGCTGTCGCATTCGCGGAAAAGCTGACATCGACGCCATCGGTAATCGCCTGGAAATTCGCCTTGGCAATCAGCGCGTTGCGCACATCGGACAGAGTGTCACCATTGCGCGCCACATAGACCACATTGGCAGACAGCCCCAAAGCACCGCCCGAGTCGATCTGATAGGACATGCCAGCCTCGGGTGTCCCCGTCAGCGTAAAGGCAGCCGCGGTGTTGCCATCCGCAATGGCCGAGTTGCTGCCGATATCGGTGCCCATGGTCCCTGCCACTGCGGTGCCATTACCAAGGTCTTGGCGCGCAACATCAATGTTGGACGCGGTTACACCGGAACCGGAACGGTCAAGCGAGGCAAGCACGCTGACATCCTGATCGGTCAGACCGCTATTTTGCAGCAGGTTCAGCCCGTTAAACTGGGCAGCCCCAACCACAGCACTGATCTGTTCACGCAGCGCCGTAATATCCGTCTGGATTTTTTCACGATCTACGTTTTCTTCCTGGCTGGCAACGATCTTGCCTTTGATCTCGGTCAGCAGATCAGTCACGGTTTCCGAGGCCTGTCGCGCCACGGCAACTGTGGATTGCGCGAGGTTCAGACTGTCGGAAATGCCCTTAAAGCTGACCACATCCGAGCTCATCACCGCGGAGATCGCCCAGATGGCCGAATTATCCTTGGCATTGGCAACGGCCTTACCGGTCGAGATCTGGTTTTGCACCTCGGCCATATTTGCATTGACCGATTTGAGCGTCTGCAGCGCCACCATGGCGCCATTGTTCGTTAGAATGCTGGACATATGTATCTGTGATGCCTTTTGGCACCTTGGCTCCTGTATTTTACACGTCAAAGCGGCCCGTTCTGACCGGCTGGCTCCTTTGTGATCCTATTAGGGTTAACACCGCCCTGCCCGCGTCAGAAAAAGCCGCCAAAAAGCGCGTAAAATTTTCAATGCATTGCAGAGGATCACCAAAGCTGGACGGGTTTTCGCCATAAGACTAAGGTGACATCGCATGAGTTTTAGAGTGATTTGATGAGCGATTTTTCCAATCCCGATGATGTGTTGTTCCGCCTTTTGGTTACTGTCGATGATGTTTGGGTCGGTCTTGCGGCGTTGGCGTTTACTCTCTTTGTGGTGCTGTTGGTCTGCGGTGTGCTGTTTCGGGACCGCGAAGACCGGCCTGTCTGGCTAAACCGTCTACAGGCCTGGTTGCGGGCCGAAGAGATGAACTCCGCCCTGTTTCTTGCGGCTGTAACGCTCTGCTTGATCGGCGTGGGCTTGTGGCTGGCGCTGCTTCTGGTGTTGGTCACCGGCCTAATCAGCCTCTTGGTCACGGTCCCCGATCTCAGGCCAAGCGAGGTGAAGCCAGGGGATTTCCGCTTTCTGATCGCCCAAATCGCCGGGCTCACGGCCGTTCTGGGGGCCGTTGTGGCCCTGCCCTTTACCGTGATCCGCCTGCGTCTGAGCCAAAAACAATCCCAAACCGCCCAAGCCGCCCTGTTCAACACCAAAATCACCGATGCCGCCGCCGACCTGCACGCAATGCGGCAGGTGTCGAAAAAGGTGGACGGAAAGTGGGAGACGGTTTGGGAAGACGACGTCACCCGCCGCAATGCCGCTATTGACCGGTTAGAAGGATTGGTCCGTGAAGAGCCTCAAGAGGCTGGCCGCGTCTCTCGACTGCTCAGCGTTTATGTTCGAGAGTTGTCAAAGGAATTTCCGGCACAAAAGCCGCCGGGGTCCGAGGAAGTTGAAGGTCTAAGAGAATGGTCCAAAAACCTAGAAATTGCCCGGCCAGACCTTGAAAAGGCCGTACAGGTTCTTGGCCGATTGGCTAATATTGAAACCGTATACAGTAAAAACTTGGAAATCGATCTGAGCGGGGCAAACCTCCAAGCGATGGACCTAACTAATTTAAACTTTTCGGGCGCCCGCATGCTAGAAACACACTTGGACGGTACTGACCTAACTAGCACTAAGTTTAACGAAGCAAATCTTTATGGGGCGAGCATTGTACAAGCGAATGCACTATTGTCGAGTTTCGCAGGCGCCAACATGCCAAACTGCAATTTACAGGTATTGCAAGGTTTCGCTTCCGATTTTTCTTATGCAAGGCTGTCTGAAACAAAGCTTTCAGGAGCAGACCTTTCTAGCGCCATATTGATTTGGACAGACTTTACAGGTGCTAATAATCTGTCTGAAGCAATAAGGTTTATAACAAACGACAAAATTTTTGGTGCCGCAGTCCAAGGCTGCGATTTTACAAATGTTTTTCTTGCCACTTACGAATGTGGAAACCTATTCGGCGACGGATCAACCAAATTGCCTGAGGGCACACCTTGGCCAGAACATTGGCCGAAAGCTGAGCTACCCTATCATGAGTTCAACACCCAATGGCGCGAATGGGCCAAGACCAAGGGTGTGGTCATCCCCGATTAACCATCTCTGCCCTACCCTCCCCGCATAATCTGGGGCATAAGCCCAACACGACTCAACCTACTCAGGAGCCAAGGCGATGCATGACATCCGCGCCATTCGTGAAAATCCCGCTGCATTTGATGCGGCTCTCTCGCGTCGTGGGATCGAAAATGCCTCATCCTCTCTCTTGAAACTGGATGAAGAGCGCCGCGCCGCGATTCTGGCCGCCGAAACCGCACAGAGCGAACAAAAGAAAGCCGCCAAAGAGGTGGGGGCCGCCAAAGCCAAGGGGGACGAGGCCGAATTTGAACGGCTGCGCGCCCTGGTCGGCGAGAAAAAGGCCGAAGTGGCCGATATGCAGACCAAGGCCAAGGAGCTGGACGAAAAGCTGCAATATGAGCTCGCCGTCATCCCGAACCTTCCTTACGACGATGTGCCATTGGGGGCCGATGAGGATGACAATGTCGAGATCCGCAAATGGGGCACGCCGCCCACGTTGGATTTCGATGCGAAAGAGCATTTTGAACTGACCTCTGTCGCCGCCAGCATGGATTTTGAAACCGCGGCCAAGACCTCTGGTTCGCGTTTTGTGATGCTCAAGGGGGCCGTGGCCCGCATCCACCGCGCGCTGGCGCAGTTCATGATCGACACTCATGTGGACGAAAACGGGTTGCAAGAGGTGAACTCGCCCGTTTTGGTGCGTGATGACGCCATGTATGGCACTGATAAATTGCCGAAATTTGGTGAGGACAGCTATCAGACCACCAATGGCTGGTGGCTGGTGCCCACCTCCGAAGTGCCGCTGACTTATACCGTGGCCGGAGACATTGTCGAGGAAAGCGCCCTGCCGATCCGCATGACCGCCCATACGCTGTGTTTCCGCTCAGAGGCCGGCAGTGCGGGCAAGGATACATCCGGCATGCTGCGTCAGCACCAGTTCGAAAAGGTCGAAATGGTCTCGATCACCCATCCGTCGCAATCGGATGCGGAACAGCAACGCATGTTGGATTGTGCGCAAGGGATCCTCGAGACCCTGGGCATCCCCTATCGCACCGTCACTTTGTGCACCGGCGATATGGGTTTTGGCGCGCGTCGTACCTATGACATTGAGGCCTGGCTGCCCGGTCAGAATGCCTATCGCGAGATTTCTTCGGTCTCTACCACCGGCGATTTCCAGGCGCGCCGCATGAATGCCCGTTTCCGCCCGGCCGATGGCGGCAAACCGGAATTCCTGCACACGCTGAATGGCTCCGGCCTTGCCGTGGGGCGTTGCCTGATTGCGGTTCTGGAGAACGGACAACAAGCAGATGGTTCGGTGAAACTGCCCGAGGCGCTTGGCCCTTACCTCGGCGGCAAGCTGACCCTGAATGTGGATGGCACACTGAGCTAACCCAAAGAAAAGGCCCGGTTCTTCCGGGCCCTTTTTAATGCTGTTGCTGCGTCCAAGGCAGGCTATCGATGGCCATATCAATGATGACCTGCAATTGCCCACGCTCCGCCCCGGTGCGCGCAAGCGAGGCAATGGCGACGATCTGACCATTCAAAAACAGTTGCAACCGATCAAGATCCGCGTCCGCTCGCAGCTCCCCATCTGCGACCGCTTTTTGCAGACGATCCGCCAGGGCCTCTCCGCCCTTGGCGGTCAACTCCGCCAATCTCACCCCGACAGGGTCCGAGGTTTCGCCGAAATCAAAGCTGGCCATGACACACATGCAACCATGCGGATGATCGTTGAGGGTCATGCCATTGGCCAATGTGTTTAAATAGGTTGTCAGATCTTCTTTGAACGTCCCTGCGCCCAGTTGAAAGGCCGTGTGAACAGGTTCCCCATATTTGGCCACATAGCGCTCCAAGCTCTTGATAAACAATGCATCCTTATCGCCAAAATTGGCATAGAGCCCGGGCTTTGCCATCCCGGTTGCCGCTGAGATATCGTTCATCGACGTCCCTGCGTACCCCTGTTTCCAAAACAAAACCAAGGCCTTGGACAAGGCGTCTTCGGGGTCCATCTTTCTGGGTCGTCCACGTGGCATCAGTGCTCTCACTTTTGTGTACCAAGTGGTATTTAATCATCTTGACTTCGGTTTTCAAAGGTTCAATTTAAGTACCACTTGGTATTTTAAAGGATGACCCAATGACCAATCTTAACAACAGCACCGTTTTCCTCACCGGTTCCAATCGCGGAATCGGGCGCGCTCTGGCCGAGGCGCTTCTGGGCGCAGGTGTTCGCAAACTCTATGCGGCAGCGCGCGACACCTCTGCCATCGCCGACCTTACCGCCGCCCATCCGGACCGTGTCATTCCCATCACCTTGGACGTGACCAAAGCAGCCGACATTGCGCAGGCCGTCGCTGCGGCCAAAGACACCACGCTTTTGATCAACAATGCCGGGGTTGCGGGCTTTACCAGCTCCATGTCCGAAAACGCCGTGGAAAAGGCGCGGTTTGAAATTGATGTGAATTACATCGCACCGCTGGCTCTCACTCAGGCCTTTGCCCCAATCCTCAAGGCAAATGGCGGCGGCGGCGTGGTTTCTGTGAGCTCCATCGCAGCCCTGTCCAACTTCCCGGTTCTCGGCACCTATTCAGCATCCAAGGCCGCGGTGCATTCGCTAATGCAGGCGTTTCGTGCGGAACTGGCCGCGCAGGGCACCTATGTTGGCACGGTCTATCCCGGCCCGGTCGACACGGATATGGCTGCTGGTCTGGAGTCCGATAAAACCCCGGCGGCTGATGTCGCACAGGCCATCCTTGACGGGATCGCAACAAAGCAGGCTGAGATTTTCCCTGACGCGGCCTCGCAGGGCATGATCGCCGTTCATGACAAGGACCGCCACGAACTCGAAGCAATGGCAGGCAGCTTCCTGCCAGCGGCGTAAGCCCTGGGTCAGGTTTCTTCTTGGCCAAAATACTCCGGGGGAGTCACAAGCCTGCTTGTGACGGGGGCAGCGCCCCCTCCCCGGTTCTCGCAAACGGCGTCAGTCTTTTTGCTTGGGCAATTTGCCCAGGTGTTTCTTCAACGCCCCGGCATTCTTTTTCTTACGGCCCTTATAGGGGTTCTTGTCCCCCTGCCCGCGCATGGTCAGACGGATGGGCGTGCCTGGCATGTCAAAATCCTCGCGCATGCCATTGACCAGATAGCGCGAATAGCTTTCGGGCAACTTGTCAGGATGGGAGCACATGACAACGAACCCCGGTGGACGGGTCTTGGCCTGTGTCATGTAGCGCAGTTTGATCCGACGACCTTGTGGCGCGGGCGGTGGATGGCGTTCGATCATGGTCTGTAGCCAACGGTTCAACTGTGCCGTCGGAACACGACGATTCCAAACATCATGGGCCTTCATGATGGCGGCGTGCAACCGCTCCATACCCCGCCCGGTCCGGGCCGAGACGGTCACCAAAGGCGCGCCGCGCAATTGGGGCAACAAACGCTCAAAAGCTTCTTTCAGCTCTTTGAGCTTTTCCTGCTTTTCATCCTCCACATCCCATTTGTTGACCGCCACGACCACCGCGCGACCTTCGCGTTCTGCAAGGTCGGCGATCTTGAGATCCTGCGTTTCAAAGGGAATGGCCGCATCCAAAAGCACCACGACCACCTCGGCAAATTTCACCGCGCGAATGCCGTCCGATACCGAAAGTTTCTCGACCTTTTCCTGCACCTTGGCGCGTTTGCGCATCCCGGCCGTGTCAAAGATCCGCATATGGGTGCCATTCCATTCTTTTTGAACAGAAATTGCATCGCGGGTGATCCCGGCCTCGGGGCCAGTCAAAAGGCGGTCTTCGCCGATGATCTGGTTGATCAGGGTCGATTTGCCTGCATTGGGGCGGCCCACCACAGCGATCTGCAACGGCTTATCTGCGGTGATCGGGCGTGGCGCGTCGGGATCGTCCTCGTCGACCTCGACCTCGATCTCAGGCGCATCAGCTTCGGCGCGCTCCTTGAACTCTTCGTCAATGGGTAGCAAGGCCGAATAAAGCTCGTTCATACCCTCGCCATGTTCGGCAGAAATGCGCAAGGGTTCGCCAAGTCCAAGCGCATAGGCTTCCATCACACCGGCATCCGCCGCCGCACCTTCGGCCTTGTTGGCGGCCAAAATCACCTTGTCAGCGCGTTTGCGCAGGATTTCGGTAAAGACCTCGTCATCCGGCAAAATCCCGGCCCGCGCATCAATCAGGAACAGGCAGACATCTGCCATGTCCACAGCGCGTTCCGTCAGGCGGCGCATCCGCGCTGGCAGGGAATCGTCGGTTTCGTTTTCCAGACCCGCCGTGTCGATCACCGTAAAACGGATGTCGCCAAGCTTGGCCTCGCCTTCGCGCAAATCACGCGTCACACCCGGCTGGTCATCGACCAAGGCCAGACGTTTGCCCACAAGGCGGTTGAACAGGGTCGACTTGCCCACATTGGGGCGGCCAACAATGGCGAGGGTGAAAGACATGGGTGATACTCCGGGTCAAGCAGCCCGCTTAGACTATTTTTTCCAGACAGGGAAGCCCTGTGTTTCAGGCAAACGCAAGGCCCAAATTCCGTGCACGGAATTTGCAAAACTTTTCACAAAAGTTTTGAGCGCCAGCCAGTCACGACGCGCTTAACGATAGGCGTGCAGGACCCCATCACCGGACACAACATAAAGCGTGTTACCAGCAACCACGGGCCGCGCTGTCGCACCGCCCTTGATGTCAAAGGCCGAGAGCAATGCCCCGTCTTCCGGCGCAAAGCTGCGCACTTTGCCGTCGCTTCCCGCAACGATCAGGCGACCGCCCGCCAGAATTGGCCCGTAATGCGCATAGCTGCTGTCGCGCCGCTTGTTCGGCTTTTTGCGCGAGACCCATCCAGGCAAATCTTTGGCCCAAATCTGTTCACCTGTGGCCGCATCCAACCGTACCAGTTCATTGCGATCCGACACAAAGAACACGGAATCGCCTGCTGGCCAAACCGGCCCCAAGGCCCCTTGCTTGGTTGTCCACAAACGATCGCCATTGAACAGCGACAGCGCCACAACCCGCCCGGAATGCGTGCCAACGTAAACTGTGTCCCCCGAGATCACCGGATCGCCGGTTACATCATCGACATTGGCGACGGAAATACCGTTGCGGCGACCAAGTATATCGGCGCTCCACAATTGCAGCCCGCCCTGACGGAAAGCTGCCTGCACGTTGGATTCGCCAAAAGAGAAAACCACGTGTTTGTCGCTGACAGCCGGGGCCGGCGTACCGGCGACGTTATGCGCGTCTCCTGCCCCTTCGATCTGCCAACGGATCCGGCCACTATCAGCCTCAAGCGCCCAAGCAACCTTGTCACCGGACACGATATACAAAACGCCGTCTCGAACCGTTGGTGCACCAGTGGCCGTGCCACCCAGGCGCTGCACCCACAACTCTTTGCCAGTGCTGGCATCAAGCGCGGAGACTGTGCCAAAGCCCGAGGCCACATAGAGCACGCCGCCGACCACCGCCAAACCACCGCCACGCGCCTCTTTGGCATTGTCTTGCAATGGCGTCAGATCACGGCTCCATAGCGTTTCACCCGAGGTGGACACCGCGCGAACAACAAAGGCCGCATCCATCACAAAGACACGCCCATCGGCGACAACCGGATCAACGTTCAGGCGCACCTTGCGGCTGTCGCCTTCGCCAATTTTGGCGGCCCAGATTTGACCCAGGGATTTACCAAGCGCGGGATGAGAAATCCGCGCATGCGGCGATACCATGCTTTGGGTCCAGGAACTATTGGATTGCGAGGCCAGCAGTGACAAGGCGCGTGATCCATCGGCGCTCAGTGGCGCATCCGACTGATAATCGCCTTTCAGAACCTCGCGGACCCCCAACCGTTCACCGGTCAGAATTTCTTCGCGTTCCGCACAGCCAGCAAGGGTCAACGCCCCGACAACCAGTCCGACAAATCCGAACATGTTTGCTTTGTGCATGTGATGCCCCTTCCCACCGCAATAATGACTGCTCTGCAATCTTAGTATCAGCTCTGGTCTACTGTACCACCCAGCGCCACAATCAACTGACTTGCGCGCCGACGCAAGCCCGAGGTCACCTCGGAATCCACAAGGATCGCCTGAAGACGTTCCAAAGCCGCCGATTTTTCGCCGGTTTCAATCTCGATCAAAGCCAGTTGTTCCTCGGCCAACAGGCGCAAAGGTTGCCCCGCGATGGCCAAAGCTTCAAACCCGGAACGGCGCTCATCCACTGATAAGGTTTCAGCGCCGCTTGCCAGCGCTTTGAAGCTCGCGATCTGGCGGTAGATGCTGGGCAGGTCGGCATTGTTGGACACGGACTGAAGGCGGGCAATCGCCGCTGCTTCGTCACCCTCTTCGCCCTGCTCTGCCGCAATCAGCATGTCCAGAATCGCTTTGCTATCAGGCGATTCGACCGTCAAGGCATCCAGGGCCTTAACACGTTCACCAACATCTTCGTTCTCAAGCGCCGTCAGGATCCCGTCGCCAAAGGCCTGCGCCGACGCGCTCTGTGTGGCGATCTGGTATTCCCGCCAGGCTGTGCCGCCTACGATGCCCAAAACCACCACTACCGCGATCCAGCCATAGCGGCGCAAATAGCCGTACAAACGGTCGCGGCGCACCTCTTCGCTGACTTCTTCAATGAAACTGTCCGGATTGCTCACTACCGTCTCCCTGCGCGACACATGGCGTCACTTTCTGCTTTTGCCTTTCATACCCCGGCTCTGTGCCGGTGCCAAGGTATCTCAACTGCCCATTTTTGGCACCATCAGGCCGCAAAAACGCCAGATCTGCCTGTAAAGCAGCAAAAAATGGCTCACATGTCCTTGAAGATGACTCTGGGGCACCTTAAAAATGAACTGGTTGGTTTAGAATTTCGCGTTAAATGAGTCTCAGGTCTTTGTTTGTTGAAGAACACGACCTATATAGCCAACGCGTATGTTACGCCAATTAACATAAAGACAGTGGAAATCGGATGCGTATTTTTTCTCTTATCACCGCATTAGTGGTTGCTGCAGTGCTCTATGGGGTGGTGCTGGAACGTGACCGGCTGCTCGGCTTTGCAGGTGTGACAGGCGACGCGGAACCGGAAACCCCGGTTCTTGAGGATGTGGCCCAGGCTGAAACCGCAAAACCAGAAATTCCCGAAGGCACGGTTCGGGTCATCGCCTTGCGCTCTACTGTTCAGGAAATTGACAGCGCTGTCTTCTTGCGTGGCGAAACTGCCGCCTTGCGTCAGGTTGAGGTGCGCGCCGAAACCAGTGGCAAGATTATCTCGGAACCTTTGCGCAAAGGTACGCAGGTGACCGCGGATCAATTGCTATGCGCCGTAGACCCGGGCACCAGCGACATCTCGTTACGCGAAACCATGGCCCGTTTGCTGGAGGCCAAAGCCCGCCTGCCCGAAGCTGCCGCGCGGCTGAGTGAAGCCAAAGCCCAGATCCCAGCCTCCAAGGCCCGCATTCTTGAGGCCGAGGCGGCAGTCCCAGCTGCCGAAGCACGCCTTTTGGAAGCACGCGCAGGCATCCCCGCCGCCGCCGCACGCTTGGCCGAGGCCCAGGCCCGCGTGCCAGAAGCCGAGGCAGGATTGGAGGAAGCCACCTCTCGCATCCCCGAAGCGGAGGCCCGCCTTGCCGAAGCCGAAGCCGCTGTTCCAGCCGCCAAAGCCGCGCTGGCCGAGGCTGAGACCCGTTTGCCGGAAGCCGAAGCGCGCCTTGTAGAAGCCAAGGCCCGTGTGGCCGAGGCTGAAATCAATCTGAACGCCGCGCAGAAACTGCAAAAGGGTGGCTTTGCCGCCAAAACCCGCCTCGCCGGTGCCGAAGCGGCCTATGAGGCTGCCAAAGCAGGCGTGCAAAGCGCTCTGGCCGGCCTAAAAGCTGCGTCTAGCGGTATCGAAGGGGCCAAGAGCCGCCTTCAAGGGGCCCTGGCGGGTGTTCAATCTGCTAAAAGCCAGGTCGAAGCGGCCCGTGTCGGTGTGCAATCGGCGCAAACCCAAATCCAGAACGCCAAAGCCGGGGTGCAAAACGCCCAAAGCCAGGTCGAAGGCGCCAAAGCCGCCGTGGAAACCGCTCTGAGCGCGGTTGAAGGGGCCAAGGCCGCCGTGATCCTGGCAAAGTCGCAACTTGAAAGCTCTGAGGCTGGCGTCAAGGCCGCGATGACCGGCGAGGAAAGCGCACGCAGCGCCATTCAATCTGCCGAAGCCGCCATTGCTGGGGCTGAAATGAATATCGACCGCCTGGGCATTCACGCGCCGTTCGCTGGCCTTTTGGAAACCGACACGGCGGAATTGGGCGCATTGCTGCAGCCCGGTGCCGCCTGCGCCACCATTATTCAACTTGATCCGATCAAGATCGTCGGCTTTGTCCCCGAGGCGCAGGTTGCGCGCGTCAAACTGGGCGCAAACGCCGCCGCCCGTCTGGTCAATGATCGCGAGGTCTTTGGTCAGGTCACCTTTGTTGCGCGCAGCGCTGACCCGCTGACCCGCACTTTCCGCGTGGAACTGACCCTACCCAATCCCGATCTCAGCATCCGCGATGGTCAAACCGCGGATCTCGCCATCGAGGCCGAGGGGGCCAAGGCGCACCTGATCCCGCAATCGGCGCTGACCCTGGACAATGACGGCTCGCTTGGCGTTCGCCAAGTGACCGAGGCAGGCACCGCGGAATTCCTGCCCGTGCGCATGTTGCGCGATACGGTTCAGGGCGTCTGGGTCGCCGGGCTGCCTGACACGGTCGATATCATCACCGTGGGCCAGGAATATGTCACCGATGGCGTACCCGTCGCCCCCAGCTTTGAGGAGGTGATCCAATGACCGGGATCATCGATTGGGCCTCCGAACGCGCCCGTATGGTCATCGCATTTATCGTTCTGTCTCTTGTGGTTGGCGGATACGCCTATGTTTCCCTACCCAAAGAAGGCGAGCCGGATATTGAAATTCCGGCTCTCTTTGTATCGGTCCCCTTCCCCGGCATCTCCGCGGCTGACGCGGAAAGCCTTCTGGTCAAGCCAATGGAAACCGAATTGGCGGATCTGGACGGTCTGAAAAGCATGACCGCCACCGCCGCCGAAGGTTATGCCGGTCTGGCGCTGGAATTCGAATTCGGCTGGGACAAGACCAAGATCATGGCCGATGTGCGCGACGGCATGTCCAATGCCGAGGCGGATTTCCCCGATGGCGCAGAACAATATTCAATCAACGAAATCAACTTTTCCGAATTCCCCATCCTGATCGTCAACCTCACCGGCCCCATACCGGAACGTACGTTGAACGAAATCGCCAAGGATTTGCAGGACCGGGTAGAGGCGCTGGACAGCGTGCTCGAGGCCGGGATTGCGGGCAATCGTGACGAGATGCTCGAGGTCATCATCGACCCGCTCAAGCTAGAAAGCTACAACGTCACCGCGGGCGAATTGATCAGTGTTGTGCAAAACAACAACCAGTTGATTGCAGCCGGTGAAGTGCGCACCGATCAGGGCAGCTTTGCCGTGAAAATCCCATCCAGCTTTGATGAGGCGCAGGATGTCTTTGATCTGCCCGTGAAAACCAATGGCAATCGCTCGGTCACGCTTTGGGATCTGGCGCAGATCAACCCCACATTTGAGGATCGCGAAGGCACGGCGCGCTTTAACGGTGAAACCACCGTTGCCCTGCAAGTGGTCAAGCGTAAAGGCTTCAACATCATCGACACCTCAAACGAGGTGCGCACCGTCATCGAGGAGGCCCGCAGAGCCTGGCCCGATGAGTTGAACGCTGTGCTTGAGGTCGGTGCGTCTAACGACCAATCGCGTCAGGTGGATTCGATGGTCAGCCAGCTCGAAGGCTCGGTTCTGACCGCAATTGCACTAGTGATGATGGTGGTTCTGGCATCTCTCGGCCTGCGCCCTGCCCTGTTGGTCGGTTTTGCCATTCCGACATCCTTCCTGCTGTGTTTCCTCACACTTGCGCTGATGGGTGTGACAATCTCAAACATCGTCATGTTTGGTCTGATCCTTGCGGTGGGCATGCTGGTCGATGGCGCGATTGTTGTGGTGGAATATGCAGATAAGCGCATCGCTGAGGGCACCGGCCCCATGCATGCCTATGTCGAGGCCGCCAAACGCATGTTCTGGCCGGTTGTCAGCTCGACCGCGACCACACTATGTGCCTTCCTGCCAATGCTGTTCTGGCCCGGTGTGCCCGGTCAGTTCATGGGCATGTTGCCGGTCACGCTGATCTTTGTTCTGTCGGCCTCGCTGATCGTGGCACTGGTTTACCTGCCGGTTATGGGCGGTGTGTCTGGCCGTTTCTCGCGCTGGGTTCAAAACATGGGCGATGAGATGCGAGATCGCTACCCTTGGTATGTTCGCTGGATTGCCGTTGCAGTCTCTTTGGCCTGGGTCGTTCAAAGCTTCCTTTGGTTTATTAATCCTGGATACTTCGGAGAAGGCGCGCTGAGTGCCAAGATTGTCATTGGCGAGGCTGAAATAGGTTTATTGGCAATTGCGAGTCTCTTGGCGGCGATGGTCGCTGCTTCCATTTCGATGCATTCCGCAGAGTTTCGTCGCAAACGAACCCGTATCGACAGCACTTATAGAAGGACTTTTTTCGGGCATTTCATCAAATTCATCGCTGGTAACCCGATCATGCCTTTGGCCTCGGTCGGCGCGGTGATCTTTGTGGTTATGAGCGTCTTTGCCTATTTCGGCGAGAACAACAATGGCGTGGAATTCTTTGTTGAAAGCGAACCGGAACAGGCGATTGTCTATGTTCGCGCCCGTGGCAACCTGTCCCTGGCCGAGAAGGACGCGCTGGTCCAACGCGCGGAAAAGATCGTGCTCGCGCATCCCGGTATTCTGAACGCCTTTGCCTTTGCCGGTGATGGCGGGTTGAACAACAATACCGGTGGGGCGCAGCCACCCAATGACACCATTGGTCAGGTTCAGCTTGAAACCATCCCTTGGGAAGATCGCGCCGCCTATGCGCGCGAAACCGGCCATGATCTGGCGAAACTGGACGGGGATGTGATCATTGACGATCTGACCGCCAAACTTGAGAAAATCCCAGGCATCAAGATCGAGATCCTCGCCCAAGCACGTGGCCCGGCCTCGGGCAAGCCGGTGCATCTTCGCCTCAAGGGGGATGATTGGGATGATCTATTGTCCGCAACCACTCTGGCCCGCGAGCAATATGATGCGACCCCTGGCCTGACTCTGATCGAAGACACCCGCCCCCTGCCCGGCATCGACTGGCAGATCGAGGTGGATGTGGAGAAAGCCGGTCGCTATGGCGCGGATGTGGCCACGGTTGGTGGCATGGTGCAGCTGGTGACTCGCGGCATCATGCTCGACACCTACACGCCCGAAGGATCGGATGAAGAAATCGAAATCCGCGTGCGTCTCCCCGAAGAAGACCGGGTGCTGAGCACGCTGGATTCGCTCAAGGTGCGCACGCCCAACGGCCTGATCCCGCTGTCCAATTTCATCACCCGCAAGCCGGTTGAGAAGCTGGCCGAGATCAACCGGATCGACCAGAAACGGTATTTCGATGTAAAGGCAGATGTCGAAGCCGGTTTCTTTGGTTTGGAGCACTCTAGTGGAACTTTTCTTGGCTATATTCAGCTGGATCCAGAGGGCGAGCTGACGATCGATGGTGTCACATATCGACCGGTTGGAGACCTGCTTGTTCCACCTGAAGAGGATTGGAACAAAGCACGCGCAAACCTCGTCAAACTAACGGAAAGCTTTGGTATCGACAGCTCAGACCTGCCGACTGCGGATGAGATCCGGGCAACGTTTGAGGAAATGCAACAGGAGATGAATATCCCGGCAGATGCCAATCTCAAAGTTGTCCCAATAACCGCAAACGAACGCATCGAGTTCCTTTCGAAATGGCTGGAGACCAAGCCCTTCCCTGCCGGGATTGAATTTGAATGGACCGGTGACCAAGAGGATCAAGCGGAAAGCCAGGCCTTCCTCAGCTCGGCCTTTGGGGCGGCTTTGGGGCTGATGTTCATTATCCTGCTGGCGCAGTTCAACTCCTTCTACAACGCAACGTTGGTGCTGCTGGCAGTGGTTTTGTCGACCACAGGGGTGTTGATCGGCATGTTGGTGATGGATCAGTATTTCAGCGTCATCATGACCGGCACCGGGATCGTGGCTTTGGCCGGGATTGTGGTGAACAACAATATTGTTCTGATTGACACCTATCAGGAATATGCTCGGATCATGCCGCGGATCGAGGCGATCATTCGTACCGCCGAAGACCGCATTCGCCCGGTTCTGTTGACCACCATCACCACAATGGCGGGTCTCGCCCCGATGATGTTCGGCCTGTCGTTGGATTTCTTTGGCGGTGGCTATTCGGTGAACTCGCCGACGGCGCTTTGGTGGATCAACCTCGCCACGGCGGTGGTCTTTGGTTTGGGTGTTTCAACCGTGCTGACGCTGGTCTTTACCCCATCCATGCTGGCGATCCGGGTTTGGTTCTGGACCTATGTCACCTGGTTTGCCCGTTTGCTAGCGCGGCTGGGATCTGGGCGTGGCAGCCGGGCGGCGCGGGACTGGGCTTTGGCCCGTCAGGCCAAGCGCGCCAAACTGCCCGAGATCTATTGGGATGAGGAGCCGGGTGAGGTTCAGCCCTTGGATCTGCGCGCGGCGGAGTGATCAGGTATTGAGCGACGGGTGCGAGGGGCCAGCCCCTCGCGCTCCCCGGGATATTTAAAGCTCAAAGAAGGCCTGTTTCGGTTGCGGGTATCTTGGGCGCGGCGTAGGTTTCCTGTCAAAGAGTTTTGACACGCGAGGATGCCGTGAAAGACGCAAGCGCACAAACCACCCCCGAAACGATTTACCTAAGAGATTACAAAGCCTTTGGCTGGCAAATCGAAGATGTGCATCTGACCTTTAAGCTCAGCCCCGACGCCACGCGGGTCGTGTCGAAAATCCACTTTGCCCCCAACCCTGATGCGCCTGAGCAAGAGTTCTTTTTGCATGGCGAAGAGCTTAACCTGATCAGCGCGCGCATTGATGGCGAGGCGGTCACACCAGAGACCGACGCGCGCGGCCTGCGCTGCAAGGTGCCAAGCGGGCCGTTTCTGTGGGAATGCGAGGTTGAGATCGCGCCCGAGAGCAACACCGCGCTTGAGGGGCTTTATATGTCGGGCGGCATGTATTGCACGCAATGCGAAGCCGAAGGGTTTCGCAAGATCACCTATTACCCGGACCGCCCCGATGTGATGGCCGTGTTCACGGTGCGGGTTGAGGGCGAGATGCCGGTGCTGCTGTCGAATGGCAATCTCATGGGCAAAGGCGAGGGTTGGGCCGAATGGCATGACCCCTGGCCGAAACCGGCCTATCTTTTTGCGCTGGTCGGCGGCGAGCTGGTCAATCACCCGGGCGCGTTCAAGACCATGTCCGGCAAAGATGTTGAGCTGAACATCTGGGTACGCCCCGGCGATGAGGGCAAATGCGCCTTTGGCATGGAGGCGCTGATTGCCTCGATGAAATGGGATGAAGAGGTCTATGGGCGCGAATATGACCTTGATATCTTCAACATCGTTGCTGTGGATGATTTCAACATGGGCGCGATGGAGAATAAGGGGCTGAACATCTTCAACTCCTCTTGTGTGTTGGCCAGCCCCGAAACCTCGACCGATGGCAATTTCGAACGTATCGAAGCGATCATCGCCCATGAATATTTCCACAACTGGACCGGCAATCGCATCACCTGTCGCGACTGGTTTCAGCTGTGTCTGAAAGAAGGGCTGACGGTATTCCGCGATGGGCAATTCACCAGCGATCTGCGCAGCGCGCCGGTCAAGCGGATTGACGATGTCATTACCCTGCGCGCCCGGCAATTCCCCGAGGATCAGGGCCCGCTGGCCCATCCTGTTCGCCCGGAAAGCTTTCAGGAAATCAACAACTTTTACACCGCCACCGTCTATGAAAAAGGCGCCGAGGTGATCGGCATGCTCAAGACCCTTGTTGGGGATGAGGCCTATTCAAAGGCGCTCGACCTCTATTTTGAACGTCATGATGGCGATGCGGCCACGATTGAGGATTGGATAAAGGTATTTGAGGACTCCACTGGGCGTGATCTGGCCCAGTTCAAACGTTGGTATTCGCAGGCGGGCACGCCTTTTGTTGAGGTGTCGGAGGCTTGGGAGGATGGCACATTTACCCTGACATTGAAACAGCACACCCCGCCTTCGCCCGGTCAGGAGAGCAAAGAGCCCTTTGTGATCCCGGTGGCGGTCGGCTTGCTGGGGCCAAACGGGGATGAGGTGCTGGAAACGCAAATTCTTGAGCTGACTGAGGCTGAACAAAGCTTTGCATTCGAGGGGCTGGCGGCGCGGCCTGTGGCCTCGGTCAATCGCGGCTTCTCAGCGCCTGTCGTTCTGAGCCATAATGTGGACCGCGCGTTCCTTTTGGCCCATGACACCGACCCGTTCAACCGTTGGGATGCCAGCCAGGGACTGGCCAAGGAATGCCTGGTGGCGATGATCACAACGGGGGCTGAGCCGGATGCGATTTGGCTTGATGGGTTGGAACATGTGCTGCGTGATCAATCGCTTGATCCTGCTTACAGATCCTTGATGCTGGACCTGCCCAGCGCCTCGGAACTGGCGCAATTGCTGGCCGATCAGGGCGTGCCCCCGGATCCCGAAGCAATTTGGGCCGCAGGGGATCGTCTGGTCAAAGCCCGCGCCGAACGTTGGAAGGATTTGCTGCCAGACCTGGCCAAAGAGGCCGACGTCACCGCTCCCTACAAACCCGATGCCGAGCAATCAGGCAAACGTGCGCTTGGGGCCAGTACCGCCACGCTGATCAGCCGCTTGGATGGGGGCAAGGCCGCGCAGGCGCGTTTTGACAGCGCGGATAACATGACCTTGCAGCTCTCGGCGCTTGGCAACCTGATCCGGGTTGGACAGGGCGACGCCGCGCTGGCCAAGTTCTATGAACAGTGGAAAGATGACCGGCTGGTGATGGACAAGTGGTTTGGGTTGCAAATCGGGGCCTCGGAACCCGAAGCAGCTTTGGACCGCGCCGAAGCCCTGACCCAACATCCCGATTTCGACTGGACCAATCCCAACCGCTTCCGTGCGGTCTTTGGCGCGCTGGCCATGCATCACGCAGCCTTTCATCACAAATCGGGGCGCGGCTACGCTTTGTTGACCGATTGGCTGATCAAGCTCGACGACAAGAACCCGCAAACCACCGCCCGGATGTGCAGCGCTTTCCAGACCTGGAAACGCTATGACGCGGGTCGACAGGCACTGATCCAGACCCAGCTGGAACGGATCATGGCCAAGGACAAACTCAGCCGTGACACCAGCGAAATGGTCAGCCGTATCTTGGCCAGCTAGGGTCAGGACCCACTAATTCGCAACGCTCAGGTCGCCAGATTTTGTTCCAAACCAGGAATATACCCGCAGGAATAGTGGTTCTATTTCAAGGGTATATAACGCAGTTTGGGGCAAAATCTGGCGAACCCGCAGGGCATGGAAAAATACATGCTCTCAGCGGCTCGATTTTCTTGCCAAGGCAACCAGCCTTGTCTGCGAAATTCAAACCTCTGATAACACGTATTTTTCCATGCTGAGCATTGTGAATTAGTGGGTCCTGGCCCTAACTGGCATTCCCCACTTGCTCCTACTTCGCCGCTGCGACACAGTGGCGGCGAAGGTTTTATGGAGTGAGAGTTTATGCCTTTTATTATCGCAGCTTTGGGCGCATTGGCCGCCGTTTATTTCTTTGTCATTCGGGCGCGCGGGGCCGCGGATATGGCCAGCGAAGTACTGGACGCTGCCAATGATGTGCGCCTGGCCGCGCGGCGCTTTGGCTTTACCCGCCGCACCAATATTCATCCGGTCGAGGCCATCGAAGACCCCGACATCGCTTTGGCCAGCCTTGGCGTCGCCTTTGTCGAGTTGGACAAACTGCCAACGCAGGAACAGCGCGACGCCCTGAACCGGGCCATGGCGCGTGTGACCGAAAAGGGCTTGAATGATGCCGAGGAATTGGCTGTTCTGGGTCGATGGATGGTGACTGAATGCGGCACGCCAGACCAAGCGGTGACGCGGTTGGCGCGCAAACTCTATAAAATGCAGGGGGCGGACGGGTTCGGCCCGGTCATGGAGGTGATCAAGATGGTGTCAGAGGCAGGCTCGGGCCAGCTGAGCGTGAAGCAAAAAGAAGCGCTTGAGGATATCCCGCGCGCCTTTCGCATCTCATGAGTGATCTGTTGATCGTGACAGGGGCCAGCGCCGGGATCGGCGCGGCCACGGCCCGTATGGCGGGCTTTAACGGCTGGAGCCGCGTTGTCGTCCATTACGGCAGCGACAAAGCCGGGGCCGAAGAGACCGCCGCCATGGTCGAAAGCATGGGCGCGCAGGCCTATCTGTTTCAGGCCGATGTCGCCAAACCCAAGGCCATCGAAAAGATGTTCGCCAAGATTGCTGAGCTGAAGCCTGGCCGTATTGGGTTGGTGAATAATGCCGGTGTTGTTTCCCCGACCGGCCCTTTTGCCGATCGCACGCCTGAGCTGGTCAAGAAAGTGTTCGAGATCAACGTTTTCGGTGCGTTTGAGGTCGCGCGGCAATGCTTGCTGCTTATGCGCGATTGGGACAAAGGCGGGGCAATGGTCAATATATCCTCCGCAGCGGCGCGCTTGGGATCGGCCAATATGTATGTCGATTACGCCGCCACCAAAGGCGCGATTGAAACCATGACCCTTGGCCTGGCGGATGAGCTGGCGGCCGAAGGTATTCGCGTCAACGCCATCCGCCCCGGCCTGATTGAAACCGCCATCCACGCCAAAGGCGGCGCGCCGGATCGGCTGGACAAGATCGGCACCACGCCCCCGATGGGCCGCCCCGGCACAGCCGAGGAATGCGCCGAGGCGATCCTGTGGCTTTTGTCCGAGCGCGCCAGCTATGTCACCCGCACCATTCTGGATGTCACGGGCGGGCGATAGAGTCAGGGTTCATGGCAGACGAAGCACGCCTCAATCACCCACCGCTAACCCATGTCTATGATGGGCGATCCCGAAAGGCTGGCGGAACCATCGCGGCCATCTGGCTTGGCCTGCTGTTGCTCTGGTGGACGATTGATCTGGCGGAATGGATCATCGCGCTCTTGCTGGCTGCCACCCTGCCCGCCGCTTTTGAATTTGCACGGGGCAAGGTGGCGCGTTTTCGATTGGATGATCAGGTGATGGAGTGGCAATCGGGCCGGGTGAGCGGCACCGTGGCTCTGGCAAAGATCACTCAGATACGGTTGGAGACGCGATGGGATCTGTCTGTGCGGGTGCGTATCCTGGCAGAAGGGCAGCGGATCACCCTGCCCCAGGATTGTGTGCCCCCGCACCGAGCGCTGGAAACCGCGCTTGGCCAGCGCGGGGTTGCGGTTTCTCGCCACCACTTCGGGATTTGAGGCTGCGGTCACCCGCTAAGCGGTCGTTCTGTCATATGCCTGTCACCGAATCCCGCGACATCTATGCGGATGAAGGACCGTATCGACCCATTGATTCAGGAACGCGCGCCCTGGCTGTTCAACAACCGGCCAGAGACAGCACCTGCCCGCCATCTGCTTAACGCCATGCTGGGCTATGAGCGCACGATTGCCATTGCCGAAACCCTGCAGGATATGAGCTCGGACCAGCTGATGCTGGCTATGGGGGATCTGCTGGCACGTGACGTGGAAACCAGCGGCCTGCACAACTTGCCGGTCTATGGGCCTGCGCTTGTGGTGGCCAATCACCCGACAGGGATTGCGGATGGGATCATCCTGCATCACATCCTGCGCCGCATCCGCCCTGATGCCTATTACTTTGCCAATCACGACATTCTGCGAGTGCTTCCGCAGATGTCAGACATGATTGCCCCGGTGGAATGGCGCAAAGAAAAGCGCAGCCATGGCAAGACTCGCGAAACCATGGCGTTTACCCGCAAGGCGGTCGAGGACGGGCGGCTGGGGGTGATCTTTCCCTCCGGACGGCTGGCGAAACGGCGCAAGCTAAGCCTGCATGAACGGCCCTGGATGGCCTCGGCCGCGATGATCGCGCGCAAGTTCGATCTGCCGGTGATCCCGGTGAACATTCGCGCGCGCAATTCGGCCTTGTTCTATCTCTTTGACCTGATTCACCCGACTCTGCGTGATATCACCCTGTTCCACGAGACCCTGAACAAATCGCGCCAGCCCTTCCGGATCACGGTCGGAGAACCGATTTCAGCCGCGGCCCTGCCCGCCAAGTCCGAAGACGGTATCGCCATGTTGCGCAAAGCAACGCTTGCATTGGGGGGCAACAAGGCTCCGGCGGTGTCTCTTGTCGATGCCACAAAGCGCCCGAGCTGGCTGTAGAGTTTCGGGGCGCTGCCCCGTCCTGAGCCAGCTCAGGACTCCCCGGGATATTTTTGGCCCAGAGAAACCAGGGGGATGGCCTTAGCCTTAGCCTTCGCTCACCGGTTCATCGACGAGATTGATGGCCTCAAGCGCGGGTTCTGCGCTTGGCGCGGGCTCCATCACAAAAGGGCGCGCCATAGGGCGGATCGGGTCCGGGCCAATCCCTTCAGGGCGGGCCACCGGGCGCAGGGAGCTGGCCATACCGATGCAATATTCCTGCTTGCGGGTCCAGGCCTTCATGTCATTGCGCTTGCGCTGGGAATGAAACGGGCCCCAGTCAGCCGCGACACCGCGCCAGTTCTCGCTAATCACCCGATCACGCTTTACCGTAACTGCCATGATGCGCAGCGCGCAGGACAGGTTATCCTCGGGATCTTTGAGCGCCCGGCCCGTGCGGGCCTTGCATTTATAGCGCCGCGCCGTGTCGGGCAGGATCTGCACAAGGCCATACCATTTGCCGCCGCCGCCCACTGCATGGGGGCGATGGGTGCTTTCATGCCAAGCCAGCGAGGATATCAGGCCGACCCAAAACGCCTCACGCTGTTCGCGGCTGGCGCTGGGATAGGCCGGGCAATAGGCGGCAATGTCACGCGGAACGATTTCCGGCAGCACAGAGGCATGGGATTGCAGGCCGGTCAGGATGGCCCGTGTCCAATTGGCTTTGCCCCCTTTTGCCCCCCAACGGGCATTGGGCAGAGGACGGATCGCCCGCCGCGCCACAGGTCGTAGCGAAACGGAAACGGCTTGCTCTGTCGGTTCAAGCGCAATAGCGGCCTTATCCCCTTTGGCAGCTTCCAGAGGGACAGGGCCGGGATTGGCATTGGCTTGCGCCGCGAGAAGCGTGAAAAGAATGGCAGCACGCAACATGGGCCCAATAGGTGCACCAGCCAAGAGATTCGCGCAAGGCTTGTGGTCGTTTCGCCCTTGGCAACACTGCGTTCCAAAGCCGTGATCAACGCCCGCGAAACCGCGAAACAAAGCCTGCGCATCACCTCTTTGCCGCCCCGATTTGGCCGCAAAGGCCCAGCAGTATGACCGTCATAACAAGGAGCGACATGCTGCCACCATGCGTATTCTAACTCAAAAATTTGCCGCCCTGCGCGACAGCCAGAGCCTGCTGCCGCCATCATCCACTGACCCGGACGACTCCGAGTCTGCCTTTTTGCAGGATGAGATCCCGCCGCTGCGGCCCCGTGTTGAAATCCCGATTTGTGATCCCGGTACCGAAGCCCATGCCCTGGCCAAAACCTTTGGCCGTGGTCAGTTTCTGGCCCGCCAAGATGCCTGGGAGGACGTCTCGCGCGAGATCGGCGATGCCGAAAAGCAGCGCAGCCTGACACCGGGGCTGGCCTCTGTTGCTCAGATAATCGCCAAGGGCTGTCGATCAGATGCAATTTATGCCGTTGGGCAAGCCATTGAAAAATCGAACATGCAGGGCGCAGGCGCGATCCTGACGGCCTTTGCATCCAATCTTGAGGAAGACCCGGACGACCCTGCCCTGTCATATATTCTGGCCATGTCGCATGTGGATGTGGCGCTGATCTGGCGCGGAGCCAGCCGAGTTCAGGATCTGGCACCGCAACGCCGTCAGGCACATGATTATCACATGAGCGCGGCGGCCGCTTTGGCAGATCGATTTGACCCGTTTGAACAGGATTCACCGCTTTGGGCGCAGGTGCGCTGCGCGGTGATCGACAGCGATCCCTGCGCGGCCCAACGTGTTGCCGATGATTTCGAAGATCTGATTGATCTCGACCCGCAAAACCCGTTTCACCTGATTGCACTCGGCCAGCACCTGTTGCCACGTCGCCTAGGCACGCTTGAGATGCTGGACCGGCAGGCGCGACGCAAAGTGGCGCAATTGTCGGATGTCTGGGGCGCTGGTGCCTATACTTGGGTGTTCATGGGGGCCTTGCAACAGGATCCGGCCGCCTTTCGCCGCTTGGATCCGGAATTGTTTGTCGAGGGCATGCATGAGATCCTGGACCGTCACCCATCACAACACATGGCCAATGTCATGGCCGCCTTTACCGGCCTGACCATTGCCGCACCCAGTGAACATAACAGCGCGCGCGCGCGGGTTATGGATTGTTTTCGCTGGATTTTGCAGGACCACCTGCGCGAGTTGCACCCGCAGGTCTGGGCCTTGGCCCCGGTGCCCGGCAAGCCCGATATGCATTTGGGCGACGACGTTGATCTGATCAGCCTCGGCCGCACCCGCGCCATCGGTTCAATCGCCCAGCATTTTGCTCCGGCCTTGGAATCCGGGCGTCGCCTGGTCTTTACACCGGACGGGTTACAGCTGCGCAAATCCATTTGAGCCGCGGCTTGCCCTTGCCCCCAATCCTGCCTTGGCGTATTCCCTGCTTTGTTCCATGAAAGCCGAGGATTGCAATGCTGGATCTGACATTTGACACGCCCAAGCCCAAGGTGATTGCCGGGGCCAAGAATGACTGGGAACTGGTCATCGGGATGGAGGTGCACGCGCAGGTCTCCAGTCAGGCCAAACTGTTCTCGGGCGCTTCGACAAAATTCGGGGCTGAGCCGAACTCCAACGTGGCTTTTGTTGACTCGGCCATGCCGGGAATGTTGCCGGTTATCAATGAGTTCTGCGTGGAACAGGCGGTGCGGACGGGGCTGGGCCTCAAGGCTGAGATCAATCTGAAATCGGCCTTTGACCGCAAGAATTATTTCTATCCTGACCTGCCGCAGGGCTATCAGATTTCGCAGCTTTATCACCCGATTGTCGGCGAAGGCGAAGTCATCGTGGATATGGAGCCGGGCATCGCACGCAAAGTGCGGATTGAGCGTATCCATATTGAGCAAGATGCGGGTAAGTCGATCCATGACATGGATCCGCATATGTCTTTCGTTGACCTGAACCGCACCGGTGTAGCGCTGATGGAGATCGTCTCGCGTCCGGACATCCGCGGCCCAGAGGAAGCGGCGGCCTATATCGCCAAGCTGCGCCAGATCCTGCGCTACCTTGGGACCTGTGACGGCAATATGCAAAACGGCAACCTGCGCGCGGATGTGAACGTCTCGATCTGCCAGCCGGGCCAGTACGAGAAGTATATGGAAACGCAGGATTTCTCGCATCTCGGCACACGTTGCGAGATCAAGAATATGAACTCCATGCGCTTTATCCAGCAGGCGATCATGGTCGAAGCCGAGCGTCAGATCAAGATCGTTGAGGCCGGCGGTGAGGTCGATCAGGAGACGCGTTTGTATGATCCTGACAAGGGTGAGACGCGGTCAATGCGCTCGAAGGAAGAGGCGCATGATTATCGCTATTTCCCCTGCCCCGATCTGCTGCCTTTGGAGATCGAACAGGAGTGGGTGGACGATATCGCCAAGTCCTTGCCCGAGCTTCCGGATGAGAAAAAAGCGCGCTTTGTCAATGAGTTCGGGCTTTCGGAATATGACGCTTCGGTGCTGACTGCCGAAACCGAGAGCGCGGATTTCTTTGAAAAGGTTGTTGCGGGTTCGGGCGACGGGAAATTGTCGGCCAATTGGGTTATTAACGAGCTGTTTGGTCGGTTGAAAAAAGAAGATCACGACATCTCGGACAGCCCGGTCAACCCGGAGCAACTAGCTGGAATCATTAAACTAATCAAGTCGGATGCGATTTCCGGCAAGATTGCGAAAGACCTGTTTGAGATCGTTTATTCTGAGGGTGGCGATCCAGAAGCCATCGTTGAAGAACGCGGCATGAAACAGGTGACCGATACCGGCGCGATTGAAACGGCGGTGGATGAGATCATCGCGGCCAACCCGGCACAGGTGGAAAAAGCCAAGCAAAATCCAAAGCTTGCAGGCTGGTTTGTCGGTCAGGTCATGAAAGCCACCGGCGGCAAGGCCAATCCAAAGGCGGTGAACCAGATCGTCGCGCAAAAGCTGGGTCTGTAAAGACAGCGCAGCGGTGGGGTGAAACCCCACCCTACATCTTAATGGAACGCCCGGTACCGGTAACGGACCGGGCGTTTTATGTGCAACGGGGCAATTGGTACAAAACCCGGTGCGTTTTGGGGGGATTGCCCCCCGGTGCAAATGGGGCCCCGGATCGGGCCTTGGGGGCAATCTGTCTGATTCTGCCTGAATTTAGGGGGGATTGGCCCCGCCAGAGGTCGCCCCCCTCGGCGCGGTCAGAAAGAACGCTGTTTTCGCGCAACAAAAGGTTAATTTGCCCGCCGCCGCGAAATTGCAGGGTTGAAGTGCGCAAAACACTCCCCCCTAAGTTGCGCCATGCGATTGGTTGATGTTCTTACTCTGATCAAAGATCATTTCATCTTGTTCAGCGCCGTGACCGTGGTCATCTGGCTTGGCCTTACGACCTCTCTCTTGCGCGCCGCCAATGGGCCGTCGGATCAGCGGACCGCCCGCTATAGCCTTCAGCAGCTTAAAGACCGGTATCAGCATCTGCTCACCGCGAGTATCCGTTGGGCAACTCGCAGTCTCAGCCCTGAGACGCTGATCAGCCGCCCCGCCCCAGCGGATGCGCTTGGGCGACTTTTTTGGCGTATGGAGCCATTGGCGCGGGATGCGGATGATGTGAGCAGATTGCAAAAGACCCCGTGGTCGTGGCCCATGCTCTCTGTTGCGGCTTTACTTGCATTGATATATCCAAGCTTGTTTGCGGTTTTGCAATGGCTGGTCACCGGCCAGTCGAGCAGCGCTGACGCTTTTCTTTTGTTGTCGGAGACCGTTTCCGCGAGTTCCCGATTGACCATGGCCCTGATGATATTAGCGCCCTTCCTTGCCCCATTGCTTTTTTTGATCCCGCTCGATAGAGGGCCGAAAACCCTGCAAACGGGATTGACGATTTTTGCATATCTGAGCTTTGCGCTTTTGCTCATTTGGGGCTTAACGCTGGCCAGCTACTTTGCTGAAGAGGGTCTGTTTGCTATTGGCTTCCTCACGGGTGTCTTGTGCGCTGCCGTTATGTTGCGCCGTTTTAGAATGACTTCAGTGATTGGCTTTGTGGCCACACTTTTCTTTGCGATGCTTTTCATTGGAGGCGACTCTTCGTTGAGCGGCGGAGCGGTTTTCTTGACTGTGATTTGCGCCGTATTGTTTCCAATTGGGGTATCCATCTTGGTTCAACACCTGACCCGCATGGGTTTGGGTGTGGCAGCGCATCTCGCACGGCTTTTGGGTGTCGTGGTGGCGTCAATTTGGGTGCTCAGCTGGGCCGAAATACCCGAATTGATCGGTTTGGTTCTGGCTCTTTTCTTTCTGCCTTGTTTCAACGCCCTGTTCGATTGGGTGAGCTACGGCACGACCATCTTCCTTCTCCAGAAGGGTCAAGCCAAGCGTGGGGGCTGGCCGTTTCTCTGTGGTGTGGCGGATGTGGTTGCAGCGGGGGTGATCTTTGCGGCTTTGGCGGCAAGCCTTGTGGTGATACTGGCGCAGATCAATCTGTGGCGTGGTGATATTCTGGTGGATGTGCGTGCTATTCTGGATCAGCCGGGCGCGCATCTTTGGGTGATTGCGATGATCGCCTCAACCCTTGTGCCGACGTTGGTGCACCTGGGGCTGGCGCTGTTCAGCCTGATCACCTGGGTGCCGGTGCCGTTTTGGCAACGGGGCGTGGATCGTTTGCTTGATCAAGAGGATACGATGGGCGGCTGGTGGGCGGCGGCGCGACTATCCGGGGCTTTGGTCGGCGTTTATGGTGGGTTCTTGTTTTTGGGCGGCGCGGTGCTTTGGGCGCTCTGGCAGTTTGGGGCGGTGATCGTCTCGGGCTATGTGGCGTGGTTGCATGTGCTGCTGGATTGGATCGGGTCGCCTGTGGTGCCTGTGGTGATCTGACGGATTTGGGCCCGGAAATTTCTGCGCCCCTCTGAGCGATTGCAAAAAAGCGAAGCGAATCCGTCGCTATTTGGCATTTCCAGCCCGGTCGGGCCTGAGACGCTTTGCCTATCGCGTTTCGGGAAAACGGTGACTCGCACGGGCCTTGCCACGCATGGCGGCCTGCGGGACCTGACGGGGCATCTGTTTTTTCCTTTGCTCGAAACGCCTTAGGGAGGAGAGCCAATGGATCAGCATTACAGAGACAGTCGCAAGATTGACCCGACGCTTGGTGAGATGCTTGGGGATGGCAGCGCCAATCGGGGCGATCGGATGGAGATCGGGCCGACGGAGCTGGCCTTTGCCGAATGGCGCACGGCGGGGCTGGAGCTGCCCGATCTTGAGGCGATGCGGCGCTTTCGCTGGGAGCGGTTGACCCAGCATGTGGTGGCACGGGGCTATGGCGGGCTGTTGATGTTTGATCCGCTCAACATTCGCTATGCCACCGACAGCACCAATATGCAGCTGTGGAACACCCATAACCCGTTTCGCGCGGTGCTGCTCTGTGCGGATGGCTATATGGTGATCTGGGATTACAAGAATGCGCCGTTTCTGAGCACGTTCAACCCGCTGGTGCGCGAGCAGCGGTCGGGCGCGTCGATGTTCTATTTCTCGGGTGGGGATCGGATTGGGCAGACGGCGGACAAGTTCAGCGGCGAGGTGCTGGATCTGCTGCGCGAACATGGCGGGGGCAATACCCGGCTGGCGGTGGACAAGATCATGCTGCACGGGGCCAAGGCGCTGGAGGCGGTCGGCATCGAGCTGTTTGATGGCGAGGAGGTGACGGAGAAGTCCCGCGCGATCAAAGGCCCGGATGAGATCAGGGCGATGCGTTGCGCGTCGCATGCTTGCGAGGCTTCGGTGCGGGCGATGGAGGATTTTGCGCGCGCCAATGTTGGCGATGGGCGCACCACCGAAGATGATATCTGGGCGGTGCTGCACAGCGAGAATATCAAGCGCGGCGGGGAATGGATTGAAACGCGGCTGCTGGCCTCGGGGCCACGCACGAACCCTTGGTTCCAGGAATGTGGGCCGCGGATCTGTCAGCAAAATGAGATCATCAGCTTTGATACGGATCTGATTGGAAACTATGGGATTTGTGTTGATATTTCGCGCAGTTGGTGGATTGGCGATGCCAAGCCGAGGGCGGATATGATCTATGCCATGCGCCACGCCCATGAGCATATCATGACCAATATGGAGATGCTGAAACCCGGCGTGACGATCCCCGAGCTGACCGCCAATGCCCATGTGCTGGATGAGCAGTTTCAGGCACAGAAATATGGCTGCCTGATGCATGGGGTGGGGCTGTGTGATGAGTGGCCGAGCGTTGTCTATCCGGATCAGGAGGTGAAGGGCGCGTTTGATTATGCGCTGGAGCCGGGGATGGTGTTGTGCGTCGAGGCGGCCGTGGGCGCTGTCGGCGCGGATTTCACCATCAAGTTGGAGGATCAGGTGCTGATCACCGAGGATGGTTATGAGAACCTGACGACTTATCCCTTTGATGCGGTGCTGATGGGGGAAGACTAGGGTCAGGACCCAGAGCGAATCCCTTGGCAGGACCAGGGGAAACCCGGGAAGTCAGGAATCCCTGACTGACGCTGGGTCAGGCAGAAGTGTTAAGAAAGTGTTACCGGACGAGACTATCTCACCGGTGTCCCGGTATAGAGCGGGACGGTGTGAGACGAGTGATTGTTGCGATGCAACCCCGCAAGGGGATTTGATCAGTTTTTATCATCAAATCGGGGGCGTGGCTGCGAGGCTGCGCCCTTATTATTTGGGTTTAAAGCGCTTCCGGTTTACATTGGATCAGCTGTAGTTGCGTGAAGGCGGTGGAGGGGCGCAGCCCCTCTTGGCGCAAGCGCCAATTCACCCAGGGATATTTTTGGCCCAAAGAAACCTGAAAGGGAAATCAGGACAGCGTCATTGCGCAATGAGCTTTGGATCATAAAGCCATCGTGATTGGTACGCGAGCGCCGAGGCAGCTTAGGCTGGGGCAAATCGCTATTGTGAGACTTTGATGATGTTTGATGCCCCTGATGCCCAAACTGGCGCGCGCAAAGGTTTGCTCGGTTTCCGATGTGCTTGCATGGCGGTTATGCTGGTATTGTCTTTTGTGCTGTCCTTGCCCGCCCAGGCCGAGCAAGACCCCCTGCCCGCCCATGCCATTGCTCAGTTCGGGCAGCCTCCGCAAAGCCCGACAAGCGCGCTGAGCGCAGATGTCAGGACTGCCATTCAGGTCGGGCTAGTTGACAGTCTGCGCAACACCGAATGGGGGCCGGCGCAGGCCGAGGCCTTGCAGACGATTACCGCCAGCAAGGACCCGCGTCTGGCCTGGGTGATCAGTGACATGATGCGCTTTGTCGCCTGGGCCGAGTTGAACGCGGTCTTGAGTGAAGCGGCGGCGGAGCTGTTGCAGATCAAGGCACCGCGCAGCAACAGCTGGGGGGTGATCACCGATCATCTCATTGCCTGGGATATCCCTGCCCCGCCCGGCTATCTGGAATTCAAGAGCGGAATTTTCACCGCAATGGCCCCGGAATGGCAACCGCTTTTTGTCGAGGGGGAGATTGATTGGCGGCATGTGTCCTGGGGCGGCGTGCTGATCGATGATCGCCGTTTCAACAGCAAAAGCACCGCCTGTAACTGCATTCCGGCGGCGGATAACCCCGAGGTCAGCAGCGCCGACGAGGCCACCTGGCTAAAGGATAGTGACATTGTCTTTGGGGTTGAGGTGAATGGCGCATTCCGCGCCTATCCGCGCCGCATCATGGAAGTGCGTGAGATGGTCAATGACACGCTTGGTGGGCGCAAGCTGGGCATTCCTTATTGCACGCTGTGTGGGGCGGCGCAGGCCTATTTCACCGATGGGCTTGGCATTCGACGACCGGTTTTGCGCACCTCGGGGCTTCTGATCCGCTCCAACAAGGTGATGTATGATCTGCGCAGCAAGTCGGTCTTTGACACATTTACCGGCGAAGCGGTGACCGGGCCTTTGGCCAAGCGCGGGATAGAGTTGCAGCAGGCCAGTGTGGTGACCACCGATTGGGGCACCTGGAAAGAGGCACATCCCGAGACCACGGTTCTGGTGGAGGCGCTTGCACTGGGGCGGGACCCGGATTTTCGCAACACGCGCGATGCCAATGGGCCGATCTTTCCGGTCGGTGATGTTGATCCAAGGTTGCCGGTGCATGAGGATGTGATCGGGGTGATCACCGCCTCGGGCCAGCCGGTGGCGTTTCAACGCAGCAAGGCTTTTCTGGCGTTGAAACGCGGTCAGGAAATCAAGGTCGAGAATGTGCATCTGGTGTTGGATGCAGGTGGGGTGCGGGCCGTGGATGCGGAGGGGCGCGATCTGGGCAGTCACCAGGCGTTCTGGTTTGCCTGGTCGCAGTTTCATCCGACGACGGAGTTGTGGACGGGGTGAGTGTTTTGCTTTGATGCGCTGAGACCTGTCATCGCCGTCCCGCGGGTTGGCGATGCTACATTTGTTTCTGCCACTTTATACTAGCCGAGCTCTTTCCAACTTTTGTGTTCACCCAAGCGTTTGCAAAATCGCCATCCCGGGGGGCGGGACGGCGATGACGCGGCGGCCTTTGGCCTTGATTCCGCGTCAAGTATTTTCCTTCATAGTACGGCAAAGCTCTACACATCCAGATCCAGAGACAGGGCATGAATCTCTGCCACCAGATCCTTGCCCAAGGCCTGATGCACCATACGGTGGCGGGCGATGCGGGCCTTGCCTTCAAAGGCCGGACTGCGCAGGGTGACGTGAAAATGGCTCTCACCCGAGCCATCATCCCCGGCATGGCCACTATGGCGCGCGCTGTCATTTCTTACATCCAGAGATGTAGGTGCCAAAGATTCACTCAACCGTTTGTAAATTTCCGCCGACCTGGTCATTTTTGGCAAATCGCCCCCTGTAAGTTTACGCAGATTAGTCTAAACTCTGGCGTCCGAGTCGAGAAGAGGTGCATGATGAGCAGAGACGATCCTTTTGGGTTTGACATGTCCATTAAGTCCGCAAAGAAGAAAAATCCGCGCGGCAGAAAGGGCATGACGGGAGAACAAAGCACATCGACACGTATATGTGATCATGAGGGCTGTAACGAGCCGGGCAAATATCGCGCGCCCAAGGCCCCGGATGTGTTGGATGAATTTTACTGGTTCTGTAAGGACCATGTGCGCGAATACAACGCCAAGTGGAGCTTTTTCGAAGGCAAAACCGAAGCGGAAATGAACGCGCAGCAGAGTTCGGACAAGGTGTGGGAGCGCAAGACCAAGGAATGGCGCGACCCCGAGGCCAAGGCCTGGGAACGTTTGGGCATTGAGGACCCGCATCAGGTGCTGGGCGACAATGCCACGCGCAATCCAGGCAAGGCTGGTGGCGGCGGGCGCAAGCTGCCTCCGACCGAGCGTAAGGCGATTGAGATCCTTGAGGCCAAGGACACCATGACCAAGGCCGAGATTCGCAAGGCCTATAAGAAACTGATCAAGGTGCTGCACCCGGATATGAATGGCGGCGATCGCAGCCAGGAAGATCAGCTGCAAGAGGTTGTCTGGGCCTGGGATCAGATCAAGGATAGCCGCAGCTTTAAGTAAGCGCCGCAAGAGTTTGAAAAGCCCCGCAATTAAAGCGTTTCCAGTTTTTGTTAAAACAAAGCATCAGCTTTCTGCGTTTGAGCCGAAGGCGAAAGGCAGCGAAAGCTGATCCAATGTAAACTGGAAACGCTCTGGCGGGGCTTTTTGTTTTGGGATGGGGTGCCGAGCATAGAACCACCGGCAGGAAATGGCCTAAATTCCGCAATGGCGAACTTTCCTATAGACGTGCACGCACTGGTTGTGTCACATTTCCTATAGGGTCCCCCCCCTCGAGACACAACTCGACACTCACGGAAACGGGTCTCTGCCAGTGGCAGGGACCCGTTATCCGTTTTGTCATAGCTTTGTCCTAGCGATGTTGGGTCAGGCAGGCGTGAAGCGCAGGCTCACCCCATTGATGCAATGGCGTTTGCCGGTGGGGGCCGGGCCGTCGTTGAAGATGTGACCAAGATGCGAGCCGCAGCGGCGGCAGTGACATTCGGTGCGGGTGACGAGGAGCTTGCGGTCTTTCTTGGTGCCAATGGCCCCGGGCAGCGACCGGGTAAAGGAGGGCCAGCCGGTGCCGCTGTCGAATTTGTCCTTGGAGGCGTAGAGCGGCAGGTCGCAGCCTTTGCACAGGAAGGTGCCCGTGCGCTTTTCGCGATCCAATGGAGAGGAAAAGGCGCGTTCCGTGCCTTCGCGGCGCATGACCTTGTATTCCAGCGCGCTTAGCATGGCGCGCCATTCGGCATCACTGCGGGTGACTTCAAACCCGGCGCTGGCGGGTTTGGCCGCAAGGGCGGCGATGGACGCAAAGAGAAAATGGCGGCGTTTCATGGCGGATCCTCCTGGGCTGACGATGCAACTGGGCATGGGGTGGCTCAAGCCCAAGGTCATCACGTTCGCGCGAGGCATGGACCGCCTGGGGGCAACATAGGGATGTCTGAAATGTCATGTATTTTGCCGCGGATGGGCAGACGTTTCACGCCCAAAGCCCTAGTCTGGCCCCATGAAACAGCTGGTTTTGCATTACGCGCCCGACAATGCCTCTTTGATCGTGCGATTGGCGCTGGAAGAATTGGGCCTGCCCTATGAAACTCGCCTTGTTGATCGAAGCGCCAAGGCGCAGGACAGCGCGGCCTATCGCCAGTTGAACCCGGCCGGGCATATCCCGGCCTTGGAAACGCCAGACGGGCCGCTATCGGAAACGGCGGCGATCTTGCTTTGGTTGGTGGATCGTGAGGGGCGGATGGGGCCGCAAGTGGGCGACCCGGCGCGTGGGGCTTTTCTTAAATGGTTATTTTTCCTGTCCAATACCTTGCAGGCCGGCCTGCGCCTGACTTTTTACCCGGACAAATATATTGGCGCGGCAGCCCAGGATCAGGCGCAGTTGCGCAGCCATATGCAAGGGGTCTTGGTCGGGCATTTGCAGCTTTTGGAGCATGAGGTGCAGGCCGGGCATGACTGGTTTGGTGGCAATGAGGTGTCGGTCTTTGACTACTACCTCGCCTGTTGCCTGCGCTGGTGTGCGCTGTATCCTGAGTTGAATGCCGGGTGGTTTGATCTGTCTGCCTATCCCGGTTTGCAGGCCTTGCTGAGCCGGTTGCAGGACCGCCCGGCGGTCAGGGCTGCGCAACTGGCCGAAGGGTTGGGCGAAACGCCGTTTACCGCCCCCAGCCTGGCCAATCCGCCCGAAGGCAGCGCGCTTTAGCGCTGGCACGAATACAGGCATCACCACGAGTGTTTCCCATCGGAGAAAAGTTCACTATAGGAAACTTTACGGGATAAACCGTCGTTTTTTGACCATTGCCGCCCGGGGCCCTGCCCTATGCTGGCGGCGAAACCACCTGAGGGCGCGCGCATGTTTCTTTCTGTCTTTGACATGTTCAAAATCGGGGTTGGCCCCTCTTCCAGCCATACAATGGGGCCGATGGTGGCGGGGGCCAAATTCCTCGACACTTTGCGGGCTGCGCCGTTCCAGGTGCATGGGCTGCGCGCCAGCCTGCATGGCTCGCTGGCCTTTACCGGCGTCGGCCATGCAACCGATCGCGCGACGATCCTGGGATTGGCCGGGTTCAACCCCGCAGATTACGATTTTGACAAGGCCGAGGCGGCTTTGGCCGAAATCATCAAGACCAAACAGGTGGTGCCAGACGGGTTGGGGCCGCTCAGCTTTGATCCGAAGGCTGACCTGGCCTTTGACTTTGGCCCCGCCCTGCCCGGCCATGCCAATGGCATGATCCTGATGGCCACCGATGCGCAGGGCGATGTGATCCTGCAAGAGACCTATTATTCCGTCGGCGGCGGCTTTGTCCTGACCGAGGCCGAGCTGGAGGCGGGCGAAGATGTGGATCACGGCGACCCGGTGCCGTTCCCCTTTCACAGCGGCGCGGACATGCTGGAGATGGCGGAGCGTTCCGGGAAGAGCATTGCCGAGATGAAACGCGCCAATGAGATTTCGCGCGGCTGTTCGGACAGTCTGGAGAAAGGTGTGGCGCGGATTTGGGAGGTCATGGATGCCTGTATCAATCGCGGGTTGGAGCGCGATGGCATTTTGCCCGGGGGCTTGAATGTGAAACGCCGCGCCCGTGGCATTCACGAACAGTTGGAGGCCGAGCGCGGCATGAACCTGACCGCGCCGCATGTGATCAATGACTGGATGAGCACCTATGCCATGGCGGTCAACGAAGAGAATGCAGCCGGCGGTCAGGTGGTTACCGCCCCAACCAATGGCGCGGCGGGGGTTGTGCCGGCGGTCATTCGCTATTGGCTGGATTTTGTGCCGGGGGCGAGCGCGTCCAAGGTGCCGGAATTTCTGCTGACCGCAGCGGCTATTGGAGGCTTGGTGAAATACAATGCCTCGATCTCGGGGGCCGAGGCCGGGTGTCAGGCCGAGGTTGGCAGCGCCAGCGCCATGGCGGCGGCGGGGCTATGTGCGGTGATGGGTGGCAGTCCGAAACAGGTGGAAAACGCCGCCGAGATTGCGTTGGAGCATCATCTGGGCATGACATGTGACCCGGTAAAGGGTCTGGTGCAGGTGCCCTGCATCGAGCGCAACGGTCTGGGCGCGATCAAGGCGGTCTCGGCGGCGTCTCTGGCGATGCGCGGGGATGGTGAGCATCTGGTGCCGCTGGATGCGGTGATCGAGACCATGCGCCAGACCGGGCATGACATGCATGAGAAATATAAAGAGACCTCGCTGGGCGGGTTGGCGGTGAATGTGCCCAATTGCTAAAGCGGGGATGATCTGACGATCAACGCGTGCCGCGGGCGGGTTGAGGGGGCCAGCCCCCTCTGGAGCCCAAGGGCTCCATTCACCCCCGGGATATTTATGGCCCAGAGAAGACAAGGGGGATTGGGTCATTAGGTAAAGCTTTGGTATGGCCCTGC
Organism: Tropicibacter sp. R15_0; assembly: GCA_017744045.1. GTDB lineage: Bacteria > Pseudomonadota > Alphaproteobacteria > Rhodobacterales > Rhodobacteraceae > Pelagimonas. The sequence goes on from JAGHRD010000005.1 coordinate 111,751, forward strand.
CGGTCGGATCTCAGGCGCGGACGCGGCCCGTTTTCAATCTTTCAGAGGTTAGAAAGCGATTACCCGGAGAGGCGACAGATCATGAACTTGCAGCCCTGGCCTTTGGCTGTGACCAGACGCAAAGCGCCCGATTGGCGAAAGCGCAGGGCATCGCCGGGGGCGAGGCTGTAGGCCTGGCCGCCTTGATCTGCGTGCATATAGCCGGAGAGGATGAGGATATGCACCTCTTGCCCTTCGATATCGGCACCGTCCTGAACAACTTCGCTGCCTGGAGGCAGGCGGCATTCTTCGACTTCTCCAGCCAGAGCCGCTGCGCCGGGTGACATGATGCGCCGGGCAAAGCCGGTTTCGCTGTCGCGCCAGATTGCCTGATCATCGCGTTGGATATGGGCCGGAAAGGCGGCCTCGGTCATGGCCAGCAGGCGCGACAGGCTCATGCTATGGGCACTGGCGAGCTTGTCCAGCACATCCGCTGACGGGCTGACTTCGGCATTTTCAAGCCGTGACAGGGCCGCGCGGCTGACACCGCTTGCCCCGGCCAATTGATCGAGGGTCCATCCCTTATCGGCGCGCAACCGTGACAGCCGGTCTGCGAGCCTGACCGTGAGGTCGCTCTTCATTACTATCCCCCCGGGAATCTATCCCGTCTAAGAGACTAGAGCGCAATTGTTGGAGAAAGGCAAGCAAAGCCGGGGATTTGGCCTAAAGTTGGGCGGGGCTTGGGGACGTTTCGAAACGGGGTTGGGGTGGTGAAGGCGTCAGGTTGCGCTCTTTTGGAACCAGGCCATGGTGATATCGGCAGCAATTGGTTGGTTGCCGCTGCTATCGGTGAGTTGGATGGAAACGGTCACTTCGCCCTTGTCTTGTTCCATGGTCGGGCGCAGCTGGTCTTCGTTTAGTGCGGCAACGGCGCGGATATCGCCGCGAATGGGTTTGTGCAGCTCGGCCTGCATGCGACGCACCACCACAACTGCGCCTTTGGGCACCCAATGGGCCAGCAGAATACCGGCGGCGAATTCGCCGGGCATCTGGCAGACGACACCATGAATGCCGCCCACATGGTTGCGGAACTTGCGCCGGTTCCTGAGGCTCATTTCCACGCGGGTTGGCTGCAGGACTTCGGTGCGGATACCCACCGTGGCATAGGCGCGGATCAAACGGCCCAGGAACAGATCAAAGGCGCGCAGCCGCCATTTTTCCGGCAGAAAGGCAATGCGATCCAACACGCCGTTCAAATGGTTCCGGGGCAGTTCAAGAGCGGTGTTTTGCATGGGGCCTCCTGCACGTCTAAGTCAGGCCTTAGGGCATGGGGAGCCATGTGCCAAATGCGACGCTGCGCCAGTTTGGTGGCTGCCGTTGGGTCAGTTGTTCTTGCGCGCCAGCCGGGCCTGAAGGCGGGCCATGTCGCGGCGCATGCGGGCCATGTACCAGGGAAACGGCAAGTAACGTTTGAGCCGCCAGCTTTTGCGCGCGGCCGGATGGGTGAGGATATGGGCCTGCCCCTTGGCGAGCCCGTCAAGAATGGTCGCCGCGACCTCATCAGCGCTGATGCGAGCGCGTTCAACCATGCGCGTGGTGGCGGCGCGGGTCTGATCATCGGTGGCGCGCATATTCCGAGCCAGATCGGTGCGAAAGAAGCTGGGACAGGCCACATGGACCGAAATGCCACGATCCTGCCATTCCAGCATCAGGGTTTCGGAAATCGCCAAAAGCGCGGCTTTGGAAGCGTTATAGGCAGTTGAATTGGGCAGATAGAGCACGGCCGCCATGGAGGCAATGTTGAGCATCTGCCCGCCGCGCGGCAAGAGCGGGCCCAGCGTCTGGGCCGTCCGCACGGGACCGAGGGTGTTGATGTCGAAGATCCAGCGCCAATCCTCGATCTCGGTCTGATCAAAGGGGCCCATCTGGGCGACGCCGGCATTGTTGACCAAGAGATCAAGACCGCCCCAGTTGCTGTGCAGCCAGTCGGCAGTTTCGCCTAGGTCCGCCTCGGAGGTCACATCACAGGTGATCCAATCCACCCCGATCTCTGCAGCGGTGTTTTGCGCGGCCTCGGCATCACGATCGCCGATCAGAACCTTCGCGCCTTGCTTGGCCAGTTGGGTGGCAAGGGCCCGGCCCAGCCCCCCTGCCCCGCCGGTGATGAAAACCCGTTTTGTCATGCTCTGCTTTGTCATGACTTTTCATACCTTGGCGAGCGGCGGATCTGCAATCGCCTCGCGCGGCGCATCCTGCAAGGCCAAGGGTCAGGAATTCCTGACGGAGGTTTTCCGGACTGATGCCAAAGGCGCAACTCACCTAGATTGAACCCAACACCGCAACAGCCTCCGCTCTGCACAAACCTGGGGGCAAGACATAGGAGAGCCGAGATGGCCTATTTTGATCCAAGCTTTGAACGCTCGACCGGGTTGCGTCAGACGTTGGGGCGCATGGCGACCCGCCTGTTTGAAACCCCGTTTGATGCCCGACAGCGCCGGTTGGCCGCGCGAGTGGCCGATCTGCGCGCCTTGTCCGATGCCGAACTGGCTGCACGTGGTTTGCAGCGGCAGGACATCCTGTTTCATGTGTTCGGAGGTGGTGCTTAAGGCACCCCCAAATTCCATGTATGGAATTTGCAAATTCCGTCGACGGAATTTGTCAGCGCGCCTCGCAGGTGATGCGCCGCCGTTCTTCGCCAAAGATTTTCTCAAAGCTGGTTTTCAGCGCCACATCGAGATCGTCCATGCCAACCGGCAACCCCAAATCAACCAGCGAGGTCACGCCATATTCGGTGATGCCGCAGGGGACGATGCCGTCAAAGTGGCTCAGATCCGGTTCGACATTGACCGAGATGCCGTGAAAGCTCACCCATTTGCGCATGCGAATGCCGATGGCAGCGACCTTGTCTTCGGCCATGGCCCCGGTGATGGTGCGCGGTTTGTCCGGGCGTTCGATCCAGACGCCGACACGGCCATCGCGGATATGCCCGCTGAGCCCGAACTCGGCCAGGGCATCGATCACCCAGGCCTCGAGATCACGCACGAAACAGCGCACATCCTTGCCCCGTTTGGACACATCCAGCATCACATAAGCCACCCGCTGTCCGGGGCCGTGATAGGTGTATTGCCCGCCACGTTTGCTGGGATAGACCGGAAAGCGATCCGGATCCTTGAGATCTTGGGCCTGCGCGCTGGTGCCCGCAGTATAAAGCGGCGGGTGTTCCAGCAGCCAGATGCATTCCTCGGCCTCTCCGGCGGCAATCGCCGTGGCACGGGCCTCCATGAAATCCAGCGCGTCCTCATAGGGGGTCAACCCGTCACTGATCTTCCATTCCACCATGATCGCAGCCTCTGTTTCCTTGCGCGATTTCCTTAACATTGCGGTGGGGAAAATGGCCAGAGGCCGCGCCTTAGGTCTCAGGGCCGAAAAATGCCGAATTGGCATTTTTTCCTCTTCACATCCGCCCCGCCCTTCGTTAGGTAGCGCTCTACCAAGCCAGGTACAGTGCGGTCGTGGCGGAATTGGTAGACGCGCAGCGTTGAGGTCGCTGTGGGGTAACACCCGTGGAGGTTCGAGTCCTCTCGACCGCACCAATGGCTCTTCCGAGAGAAGATGCCGAAGCAATCGAAACATGGGAATTCGGCAGTTGCTCCAAAGGAGCAATGAGAGCATGGAATTCCTGGTTCGTCCCCTCAGCGGCACCATTTCACAGAGAGATGTGAACCTGTCTTTCCCGGAAATTCGTAAGCAATGACGATGCGCGTTCTGTGTGGCTCGCGATCTGCGTGGCGCGTTTTGCTTCTTTGACCCGGATCTTGCGCATTGCCTGATGCCTGCTGTTAGAGCGCAGGATCCGGGTCGCGTTGTGGCTTGGGAAAGCGCCATTACGGCCATGATCTGTAACGCGAAAGGACATGAGATCATGGAGTTAAAAGGCAAAACGATTGTCATCACCGGGGCGAGCAGCGGGATTGGGGCCGCCGCCGCATTGCTGTTTGCCAAAGAAGGCGCGCAGCTGGTCCTGGGGGCGCGGCGCGAGGCGGAGTTGCGGCAGGTGGCCGGGCAAATCACCCAGAGCAATGGCAAGGCTTCTGCCCTGGCCGGAGATGTGACCGATCCGGATTACGCAAAGGCGCTGGTGGACTGTGCCCTGGACAGGTACGGCCAATTGGATGGGGCGTTCAACAATGCGGGCATGGTCGGAGACATGATGCCGGTCGCTGACATGGCCTTTTCCAACTGGCAAAATGTTCTGGAAACCAACCTGACCAGCGCCTTCCTCTGCGCCAAGGCGCAGATCCCGGCGATGACCAAGGGCGGGGCTTTGGTGTTCACCTCCTCCTTTGTCGGGTCCTCCAATGCCGGGCTGCCGGGCATGGCGGCTTATGCGGCGGCCAAGGCGGGGGTGAACGGGTTGGTGCAATCCCTGGCCAATGATCATGCGCAACACGGTATTCGGGTGAACGCCCTGCTGCCCGGTGGCACGATGACCGCCATGGCGGGGGATGATCCTGCGGGCCATGCATTTGTGCGGTCCCTGCATCCGATGCGCCGCATGGCCGAGCCAGAGGAGATCGCACAGGCGGCGTTGTTCCTGTTGTCAGACCGCGCCAGCTTTGTCACCGGAACGGCGATGCTTGCTGATGGCGGCGTGTCGGTGCAGCTGGGTCAAGGGCCTGTGTAATAGATCAGGTCACACCACGCGCCGCATGGGCAATGCGGCGCGCCGGCTTAGGGTGCGCAGGGTAAAGCTTGACCGCATATTGCGCACATTGGGCACCGTCATCAGCCGGGTTTCGAGGAAATGGTCAAACGCCTCGAGATCCGGCACCACGACCTTCATCAGAATATCCGGGCTGCCAGTCATGAGCTGACATTCGACGATTTCCTCAAAAGTCGCGATGCGCTTGGTAAAACCTGACACCGCCTCAACGCTTTGCCGGTCAAGCTCCAACGTCACAAAGACGGTGACCGCCTGCCCGATCTTGCGCTGATCCACACGCGCGCCGTAGCCGGTGATGATCCCCGCCTCTTCCATCCGGGCGACGCGCCGCGCGCAGGGCGTGGCTGACAGCCCGACCTGTTCGGCCAGATCGCCCATGCGAATGCGCCCATCCTGTTGCAGGATTTTGAGTATCTTGTGGTCGAGATCATCCATTTTATCGCGCCTTTGCGCTGAAACTTGAAGGTTTTCACTAAGAATACCCAAATCCACGTCCAAGAATAGGGAAAATCCTCCGACACACGCGACTATCCTGTTATGGAACTGAGGAGGAAACCCATATGACACTGACCGCCCCCACCCTGACCGATCTCGCTGTCGCCACCCATGAACGCGTGGTTCATGTCGAAGGGCTGCCCGGAGGGTTGAGCGCTTTGATCGCCATTCACTCCACGGCACGCGGGCCTGCTGCGGGTGGTTTGCGGATGCGCAGCTATGACAGCTTTGACGCCGCGGTTGAGGATGTGCTGCGCCTGTCCCATGGCATGACCCTGAAAAACGCCGCCGCCGATCTGCCACTGGGCGGCGGCAAGGCGGTGATCATGGGCGATGTGGCGACGCAGAAAACGCCCGAGCTGATGGAAGCCTTTGGCATGGCCGTGGATCAGCTGGGCGGAGATTATCGCACCGCCGAGGATATGGGCATGACGCCCGAGGATATGGCGATCATCTCGCGGCAGACCAAATTTGTCGCCGGCCTGCCGGGGAAATCCGGGGATCCCTCGCCGATAACCGCGCGCGGTGTGTTCCTGTCGATGAAGGTGGCAGCCAAGCATAAGTTCGGCAGTGATGATCTCAGCGGAAAGCGCGTGGCGATGCAGGGCCTGGGCCATGTGGGCTGGCATCTGGCGGATATGCTGCACGAGGCCGGGGCCGAGTTGATCGTGACCGATGTGAACGAAGATGCTTTGGATGAGGCCGTGGTGTCTTTCAACGCCAAGGTTGTCGGGCCGAATGAGATCTATGGGCAAGATGTCGATATCTTTGCGCCTTGTGCCATTGGGGCGGTATTGAACGCCAAGACGATCCCGATGCTCACCTGCGAAGTGGTCTGTGGTGCCGCCAATAACCTGCTGGCCACGCCTGAGGATGGTCAGCGCCTGGTGGAGCGCGGCATTCTTTATGCACCGGATTTTGTCGCCAATGGCGGCGGGATCATCAATGCCACGCCTGAAATCATCGGACAGACGCAGGATGCGGCCTGGCTGGAGGGCAAGCTGCAAGCTTTGAGCACCAATATGGATGCCATTCTGAGCGAATCCCTGCGCAGCGGCTTGCCCCCGCATGAGGTGGCCGAGCACATGGTCGAGGCAAAGGTGTCGCTGGCCGCGTGATCCTTGCCTAAAGTGACAAAGGGAGCGCCTACCGAGCGGCGGGCGCTCCAAAACTTTTGACAAAAGTTTTGCAAATTCCGTCGACGGAATTTGGTGGCGCGCGTTGCGGGGGATGTGAGGCACAAGCGATGTCGCCGGGTGTGGGCCCGTGTTTTATGGCGGATTTCGCCGATCTGACCTCACCAGCCCATCTGACCTGCGACACTTTTGTTTGATCTGCGTCAAATACCACCGTTGCCGACCTAAAGATCACCTTTTAAAACATGAATGGAATTGACGGGCGCGATGGGATTCTCTTTCGCGCCCGCATTAGTAGGACAAAAGGGAGGCACGAGATGGCAGACGCCGCCATTCATGGCCACGAGCACGAGGACAACCGGGGGTTTTTTACCCGCTGGTTCATGTCCACAAACCACAAGGATATCGGTATCCTCTACCTGATCGTTTCGGCGCTTGCGGGTTTGGTATCGGTGATCTTCACCGTTTATATGCGCATGGAGCTCATGGAGCCCGGTGTGCAATATATGTGTCAGGAAGGCGCGCGCCTGATTGCCACAACAGTTGAGCAATGTACCCCGAATGGCCACCTCTGGAACGTGTTGATCACGGGCCACGGTATCCTGATGATGTTCTTCGTCGTCATCCCGGCCCTGTTCGGCGGTTTTGGCAACTATTTCATGCCGTTGCAGATCGGTGCGCCGGACATGGCCTTTCCTCGTATGAACAACCTGTCCTTCTGGCTTTATGTTGCCGGCACCACCCTGGCGGTGTGCTCGGTCTTCAGCCCGGGCGGTAACGGTCAGCTTGGGTCCGGCGTGGGCTGGGTTCTTTACCCGCCGCTCTCGACCAATGAACAAGGTTTCTCGATGGATCTGGCGATCTTCGCGGTTCACGTATCGGGGGCAAGCTCGATCCTGGGCGCGATCAACATGATCACCACCTTCCTGAACATGCGTGCCCCGGGCATGACCCTGTTCAAGGTTCCGCTGTTCAGCTGGTCGATCTTTGTCACCTCCTGGCTGATTCTGCTGTCCTTGCCGGTTCTGGCGGGCGCGATCACCATGCTGCTGACCGACCGCAACTTTGGCACCACCTTCTTTGATCCGTCAGGCGGCGGCGATCCGATCCTGTACCAGCATATCCTGTGGTTCTTTGGTCACCCCGAAGTTTACATCGTGATCCTGCCGGGCTTTGGTATCATCTCCCACGTCATCGCGACCTTCTCGCGCAAGCCGGTCTTTGGCTATCTGCCAATGGTCTGGGCGATCATCGCGATTGGCGCTCTGGGCTTTGTCGTGTGGGCGCACCACATGTACACCGTCGGCATGAGCCTGCGTCAGCAGTCTTACTTCATGTTGGCCACCATGGTCATCGCGGTTCCGACCGGTGTGAAAGTGTTCAGCTGGATTGCCACCATGTGGGGCGGCTCGGTTGAGTTCAAGACACCGATGATGTTCGCTCTGGGCTTCCTGATGCTGTTCACCATCGGTGGTGTGACCGGTGTTGTTCTGTCCCAGGCTGGTGTGGACCGTGCCTATCACGACACCTACTACGTGGTTGCGCATTTCCACTATGTGATGAGCCTGGGTGCCGTGTTCGCGATCTTTGCGGGGGTTTACTTCTACTTCCCGAAAATGTCCGGCAAGATGTATTCGGAAACCCTGGGCCACATCCACTTCTGGATGTTCTTCATCGGGGCCAACCTGACCTTCTTCCCGCAGCACTTCCTGGGTCGTCAGGGCATGCCGCGCCGCTATATCGACTACCCTGAGGCATTCGCCACATGGAACTACTGGTCGTCGCTGGGCGCGTTCCTGTCCTTTGCCTCGTTCCTGCTGTTCTTCTACATCGTGATCCACGCCCTGTTGAAAGGCGCGAAATCGACCGAGAACAACCCTTGGAACGAATATGCGGATACGCTGGAATGGACCCTGCCTAGCCCGCCGCCCGAGCACACGTTCGAGCAGCTGCCAAAGCAGGAAGACTGGGACAAAGCCCCGTCGCACTGATCCGGCTCTGAAATCTAGGAAAGGCCTCGCAATTTGCGGGGCCTTTTCTTTTTCGTCGGCTTGTGTCGCCTTCCCCTTGTGACACAAGCCTTCCGCCCCCAATTTGCAAAGGTGCAGTTAAGGGGGGCGTGATGCGACGATACCTTTTGGGAACTTTGGCGATACTGCTGCTCGCTTTACTTGGGTTACAGTCCTGTGAGGCAATCAAACCTGGACGGGTTTTTGCACCAGAACATTTTGGCATGACTTGCCCCGAAGCAGGCCTATGCCTCGAAGATCCGGGGCGTTTGCCCGAAGCCAAAGCGCTGCGCTTACAGGCATTACGCTTTGTGCAGTCGGAAATCGGACCGCTTAAGAAAGCCCCGCGTGTGCTGTTTTGTTCGACCGAGGCCTGTTCGCAAAATTTCGGCATGGCGGGGACCAAGGCCTACGCTGTTGGCACCCACGGCATTCTGATCCACCCGGACGGCTGGCAGGAATATATCCTGCGTCATGAGATGATCCATCATTGGCAGAGCGAAACTTTTGGTACCGCACACGTCGCGCATAGATTACCGAAATGGTATGTCGAAGGCATGGCCTATGAGTTGAGCGGCGACCCGAGACAGCCCCTGCCCCGCGCCGATATCGAACAATACCGTATGCAGTTTCGCGCCTGGCTGGCGGCAGGCAACGATTGGCGGGTTCCTCCGACTTAAAGCGTTTCGGCTTTAACCTGAATCCTCATGAGACACGAATGTCCCGTGAGTGCCGCAGGCATGGCAGGATATTCGTGTCTCAACTTTAAACCGAAACGCTCTAGCCGAACATATGAGTTCTTGACAGATATGTAAGTCACAACTTACCGTAAGTCATGACTTACGGAGATTCGCCGATGCAACGTTCCCTCTCCGCGCTGAGTGATCCTACACGGCGCGCGGTGTTTGAAGCCGTGGCCGCACAGCCGCGGAGTGTGACTGAGCTGGCCAAGACCCAGCCCATCAGCCGCCCGGCGGTCAGCCAACATCTCAAGGTGTTGAGCGAGGCCAATCTGGTGCGCGCCGAAGCCCAGGGCACGCGGCGGATCTATCACCTCGACACCGCAGGGCTCGCCGCCTTGCGCGACTATCTCGATAAATTCTGGACGGATGCTTTGAGGGCTTATGCCGCCGAAGTCCGCCGTCGCACCAAACCTAATTGAAGGACTTTCCATGTTAGAGCCAATCGTCAAAACCATCACCGTTCCCTGCGCGCAGGACAAAGCCTTTGAGATCTTTGTTGATATGCCCAGCTGGTGGCCGCTGGAAAAACGTTCCATGTCGCTGATGCGGGCCGGTGGCCCGGCCAAAAGCCTGACGGTTGATGCGCGCGAAGGTGGCAAGATTGTCGAAACTGCCCTGGATGACGCGGAATGGCATTGGGGAACCTTTGTGCAATTTGACCCGCATGCCTTCTTGCAGATGACCTTTCATATGGGCCTGCCCGAGGACAAGACCGGCCTGGTGGATGTGCGCTTTACCCCGATCTCGGCGACAGAGACCCAGGTCGAGCTGACCCATCACAACTGGGAAGGCTACGAGGATATGGCCGAGATGATGTATCAGGGCTATGGCGGCAGCTGGGATCTGCTGTTTGTCGAGCATTTTGGCACGGCCTGCGGTGGGTAAGCCACTTGGAGACAAGGGGCAGGCCTTTTGGGGCGCGGCACCTTGTCACTTAACATCCATGCGGAATGCATTAATTTTGCGCCATGCCCTATGCGTGGATTGATCCAACCCCAGACAATAATAGCACCGAGCTGCACCTGTGGCCCTTTAACGCCCTGAAACCCGAAGGGTTCGCGGCGATGGTGCTGGGCTTTTTCACCTTTGCCTCGCTGCCCCTTATTGCGGTGTTGGGGACCAAACTGTTCTGGGGGCTGTTGCCCTTCATGCTGGCCGCCACCGCCGCTCTTTATTATGCGTTGCGCCGCAATGGGCGCGATCGCCAAATTCTGGAAGTCCTGACACTGACCCCGGAAAAGACCCGGCTGATCCACAAACCGGCTCGCGCCGAGGAACAAAGCTGGGAGGCGCAGACCTATTGGGTCAAGGTGGCACTGCATCCCTCTGGTGGGCCGGTGCCAAATTATGTAACCCTGTCGGGCAGCGGTCGCGAGGTTGAGCTTGGCGCGTTTCTGAGCGAAGAGGAACGCAAATCGCTTTACGCCGAAGTAAGCGACAGATTGCGCCAGATGGCGCATGGCAACGAATAGGGTGACGTATGGCGCAAGCCCCGGCTACTTCGAAACCGCATCGTTTCGCGATGCGACTGGCCGCCCGTTTGGGGCTGACCAATCTGATTCTGCGTCTGCAACCGGTCGAAAGCGAGATTGCCGCGCTTGAGCTGCGGGCTGAGGCGGCGCATGTTTTGCCGCGCGCACGCAAGCAGGTGACCTTTTTGATCCCACTGGTCGGGCCACATCATGTGGGCGATTGGGAGGGGGTTGTTGAGCGGTTGAACGCCACGCTGCAATGTCTATTGGCGCAGGATAATCCGAATTGGCAGGCGGTGATCTGTTGCCAAGAGCGCCCTGCCCTGCCCGATGATCCGCGCATTCACTATCTGCCCTTTGACGATCCCGAACCGGGCAATGACAAATGGCGCAAACTGGCAGCGCTGTGTGATGCCTTGCCCAAGGTGGCGCAACTGCCCGGCTATGTCATGAGCTTTGACGCGGATGATCTGCTGCGCCAGGGCGTCGTGGGCGAGATGCTGACCCGGCAGGCACCTGGCGGCTATCTGGTTGAGGCAGGCTATGTCATGGATGCCGCGACCGGGGTGATTGCGCTGGCAGACCGCCCGACCCTGTCCGAACCGCTGCGCAAACCGTTCTGGAAGCTGTGCGGGTCCTGTGCGGCTGTGGCCTATGACCCGGCCTTGCCCGGCAATGACGCGTTTTTGCGCGCGATGACAGCGCATGAGCACCGCATGTTCCCCTATCTGGCGGATTTGGCCGGGCATCGCCTGGCCCCGCTAGGCAAACCTGCGGTCCTATACGTGTTGAACCATGGTGAGAATTTCGGCGCGCGGCGTGGTCGGGTCAGTTTCAAGACCCGTTTTGTCGAACGGTTCCAGATCGAGGACCCCGACGCGCTGGCGGAAATCGCCGAAGGATTTCCGCAGCCCTAGGGCGTAGACCCAGTTAAGAGGCCGAAAGGCGTTCCTTGACCTTGGGGCCGACGGCTCCAAAATCCATCTGACCAGTATATTTGGCCTTGAGCGCGCCCATGACGCGGCCCATGTCGCGGATCGAGTCGGCCCCAACCTCATCCACGGCGGCGGCAACGGCCTCGTTGATCTCATCCTCAGACAAAGCCTTGGGCAGGAATTCCGCGATCACCTCGATCTCGGCCAGTTCACGCTCGGCCAGATCCAGACGCCCGCCCTCTTCATAGGTCTTGGCGCTTTCGCGGCGCTGTTTGGCCAATTTGTCAAGGATGGCAAGCACTTCTGCCTCGCCCACCCCATCATCATTGCCCTCGGCCCGCGCAGCAATATCGCGATCCTTGATCGCTGCATTGATCAGGCGGAGCGTGGAGAGGCGCATCGTCGCCTTGTCCTTCATCGCCTGTTTCACCGCAACCGTGAGACGTGCACGCAGTTCCATGAGTTTTCCTATCCCCAGTTAACGGCCGATATTTTGGCCTGTTATCGCTCTTTCGTCGAACCCAAGAATGAAACCTACCCCAAGCCACCTCACATGGCAACAGCCGCAACCGACAATTCAAGCTATTGATTTGAAACGATATTTACTTTCAAAACTCCTCTTGACCCTGTGGCCCCTAGCCCGTAGTTTCCGCGCAATTTGCCAAAAGCCCGGAGAGTCGACATGTCTGCTGCCCAGACCAAGCCAACCGCATGCCTTGCGCTTGCTGATGGAACTATTTTCATGGGACAGGGGTTTGGCGCGACCGGGCGAACCGTGGCCGAACTGTGCTTTAACACAGCGATGACCGGCTATCAGGAAATTATGACTGACCCCTCTTATGCCGGGCAGATCGTGACCTTTACCTTCCCTCATATCGGCAATACGGGCGTCACCCCCGAGGATGACGAAACCGGTGATCCGGTGGCCGAGGGCATGGTGGTGAAATGGCAGCCAACCCAAAGCAGCAACTGGCGCGCGGCGCAGGAATTGTCGGATTGGCTGGCGGCCCGCGGCCGGATCGCCATTGGCGGCGTTGACACACGGCGCCTGACCCGGGCCATCCGTCAACAAGGTGCGCCTCATGTGGCGCTGGCCCATGATCCTGACGGGAATTTCGACATTGAGGCCCTGGTGGCCGAGGCGCGCGGGTTCAGCGGGCTCGAAGGTCTGGATCTGGCCAAGGATGTCACCTGCGCGCAAAGCTATCGCTGGGATGAGATGCGGTGGGCCTGGCCTGACGGCTACTCGCGCCAGACCGCGCCCAAGCACAAGGTTGTCGCCGTTGATTTCGGTGCCAAGCGCAACATCCTGCGTTGCCTGGCCTCGGCGGGTTGCGACGTGACCGTTCTGCCTGCAACCGCGACCTATGACGAAGTCATGGCGCATAATCCCGATGGTGTGTTCTTGTCCAATGGTCCCGGCGACCCGGCTGCGACCGGCGAATATGCCGTGCCCATGATCAAAAGCCTGCTCGACAAGACCGAGCTGCCGGTCTTTGGCATTTGTCTGGGTCACCAGATGCTGGCCCTCGCTCTGGGGGGAAAAACCGTTAAAATGAACCACGGTCACCACGGCGCGAACCACCCGGTCAAGGAACATGACACCGGCAAGGTCGAGATCACCTCGATGAACCACGGTTTTGCTGTGGATGCGCAAAGCCTGCCGCAAGGTGTTGTAGAAACACATGTTTCTCTGTTTGACGGCTCAAATTGCGGTATCAAGATCGAAGGCCGTCCGGTGTTCTCGGTACAACACCATCCCGAGGCATCGCCCGGCCCTCAAGACAGTTTTTACCTTTTTGAGCGATTTGCAGCCTCAATGGCATGACATTGAAAAGGTTAAATTAACCGCTCGTTAAGGCTTCACATGCCATTTTCCCTACGGTTTTCGGACGGTAGGGACATGAACACGCATCGGCTGACCAAGACAGACTTATTGGCGCAGCAGGCTGGCAGCAAACGCGGCCTGCCTGTCAGCCATATCCTGATGGAAAGCGGGCAGGTCTCCTCCCGTGTCATGCTCGGCGCTTTGGCCGAGGCTGAGCGTCTGAAAAAACCGCTGGACCATGTGATTGCCGCCGAGGCGATCGTGTCGCGGGAATCGGTGCTTGAGGCGCAGGCGCAGCATTTTGGGGCCTTGGCCCTTAGACGCGATGTGCACCCCCCTAGCGCCGAGTTGGCGACGCTTCTTTCAGCCAGTTTTTGTTTGGAGAAGGGCGTCTATCCCTGGATGCGACTGGGCGACACGCTGGTCCTGGCGACCTCGCGACCAGACAGCTTTTCTGAAACCCTGAACGAACTGCCACCGGGGCTGGGCCCGGTGATGATGGCCTTGACGCTCGAGGCAGATATTCATGCGGAGATTGCTGCGCAGCATGGCGCAGCCTTGGCAAGGCAGGCGGAAACCTGGGTGCCAGCCGAGGCCAGCTGTCGGGACCTCAGCCGCAGCACCGGGCAAACGCGGCTGTTTTCCTTTATAGCGGCGGCGATTTGCTTGACCTTGCTGGCCTGGCAACCGGTGTTTTTCTTTGCCGGGGCGCTAGTCCTGGCGGTTATCTCTCTGAGCTTGTCTCAGGCACTTAAAGTCGCGGCGTTTTTTGCCCTGCCCAAACACCGCCCGGCGCCAGAGGCGAAACTGCCCAAGGACCCGCCTACCGTGTCGATTCTGGTGCCTCTGTTCAAGGAACAGGAGATTGCGCGCAGCTTGGTGACGCGCCTTTCGCGGCTGACCTATCCCAAATCGCTGCTCGACATCGTGCTGGTGCTTGAAGAGGATGATGAAACCACCCAAGCTACGCTGGCGCAAACACGGTTGCCGCCCTGGATCAGGGTTATCTCGGTTCCTCCGGGTGAGGTGACGACAAAACCGCGCGCGCTGAACTATGCCTTTCGCTTTACCAGCGGCGATATCGTCGGGATCTATGATGCCGAGGACGCCCCTGCCCCGGATCAGATCGACAAAGTGGTCGATCATTTTGCCCGCGCCAGCCCCAAGGTGGGCTGTGTGCAGGGGATTTTGGATTTCTACAACCCGCGTGCCAATTGGCTGTCGCGCTGTTTCGCCGTGGAATATGCCAGCTGGTTTCGGATTCTTTTGCCGGGCGTCGCGCGCCTGGGCTTTGCGGTGCCTCTGGGCGGGACGACAGTGTTTTTCCGAAGGCCGGTTCTGGAGGAGGTCTGCGGCTGGGACGCCCATAACGTCACCGAGGATGCCGATCTGGGCTTGCGCCTGGCCCGTCATGGCTATCGCACCGAGTTGATCCAGACCGTCACGCGCGAAGAGGCGAATAACCGGTTTTGGCCTTGGATTCGTCAACGGTCGCGCTGGCTAAAGGGCTACGGGATCACCTGGTGGGTGCATACGCGCAACCCGCTGAAATTGTTGCAGGATATGGGGGCGTGGAAATTCTTTGGCGTGCAGTTGATGTTTCTCTGTACCCTGATCCAATTCACCTTTGCACCGGTGCTGTGGACATTCTGGCTGGTCCTCTTTGGCTTGCCGCACCCGCTAGAGGACGTGATGACCTACCAGCAGGCATTGGCGCTGACAGCGGTTTTCCTGAGCGCCGAGGGTATCACGGTTTTGATCGGCTTTGCCGCCCTGTCGCGCAGCCCCCATCGCAGCCTCATCCCTTGGGTTCCGACGATGTTTGCCTATTTCCCGCTGGGAACCATTGCCGCTTACAAGGCGATTTCAGAAACGGTGACCAAACCGTTTTACTGGGACAAGACCGAACATGGCCATTCCCACCCGGATGACCCCGGCGCGGATCTGACCCATCATTAGAGGTGCTTAATTTCCAGCATCCAGTTTAAGACGCGTCACAAAAGCGACCGAGATATGATCGCGCAGAGCCTTATAGGCTGCATCCTCGTCCCGGCGTGCAATCGCATCAACAATGGCCTGGTGCTCCGCCAACGCATCTTCGCCCCGCCCCTCAGCCGCCAATGAGGTGGTGGCCATCAGCGCCATAGAGCGATGCACAAGGTCCAGCTGCTGCACCAGAAACCGGTTATGCGACGCCTTATGGATCATCGTGTGGAACCGGCGATTGGCCCGCGACAAGGCCGAGGGGTCAGAGAGCAAGGCACGATCCTCGACCACCATGTCGCGCAACACCTGCACTTCTTCTTCGGTCGCATGGCGCGCCGCCAGCCGGGCCGCCAATCCTTCGAGCTCGGTGCGCACCGCATAGAGTTCGGACATCTGGTTGTGATCCAGCGAGGCCACAATCAAAGACCGACCGTCCCGAGTCAAAAGCGATTGCGTTTCAAGCCGTTGCAAGGCCTCACGGATCGGGGTGCGCGAGACGCCAAACCGTTCCGCCAGCTCGCTTTCCACCAGACGGTCGCCCGGGCGATACAACCCGCCATCAATGGCCTCCAGGATCAAGGCATAGGCATCTTTATTGTTTTTCACCTGGGACATGCGACCTCTCCCTTTCGCGTCGCGCCACGTTAAACGCCCCACAAGCCAAGTTTCAAGCGACATTGCCAGTTTAGGGCCGCCGCGCTACATCAGGTGCATGCCAAAACGCCATTTCGATCATGTCCGCACATGGGTCTTTGACCTGGACCACACGCTTTACCCGCCGAGCCAGCAGCTTTTCCCTCAGATCGAGGAAAAGATGACAGAATTTGTCATGCGCGCACTGGACGTAGGCCGCGCACAGGCCGATCATCTACGCCGCACCTATTGGGCGGAACATGGCACGACCCTGGCCGGGTTGATGGCCAACCATGACATCGACGCGGATGCCTATCTGGACGAGGTGCATGACATCCGCTTTGACGTGCTGGAACCTGATCCCTACCTTGCTAAGTTGCTCGCGCAATTGCCGGGCCGCCGGATTGTATACACCAATGGCAGCGCCCCTTACGCGGCACAGGTGCTCAAGGCGCGCGGGCTTGAGGCGGCGTTTGATGCGATCTATGGCGTCGAACATGCAGGCTATGTGCCCAAACCGCAAAGCGCTGCCTTTGAACGGGTTTTCGCGATGGATGGGTTGGATCCGACACAGGCCGCCATGTTCGAGGACGACCCGCGCAACCTCGCCGCGCCGCATGCGATGGGGCTGCGCACGGTCCATGTCGCCCCAGAGCCCGAAACCGCCGATCATATCCATCATCACACCGATGACCTGAATGATTTTCTGGGCCGCCTGGTCTGAATCTTGCGCCTCTGCTGCGCGTTCTGATCTGCGACTTTTTGCCGATGCCGCAATGCAGCAATTCACCCTATATCAACCGGGCAACTTCAGGAGACGCATATGAGCGACGCAACCCTCACCGCCCCGTTGACCACCGAAACCGCTGGCAGCTCGACCGAAAAATGGGCCTATCTGCTGGCTTTGGTCCTTGTGACTGTTTTGGCGACGAACACGGCGCTCTTTGGTCTGGTCGGCCTGTCCATGACCGCTTTGGCGCTGGTCCCGGTCATGTTCATCACCCTGCTGACCATCACCGTCGGGCGCTAAGCCGCGCTTCCAAAGGTCGGCCGCAATGACAGACCCGGATGCGGAATAACACGATTGGCCGCATGGTCCTTGCGGCCTCTTTGCCCTAGATAACCGACAAGACACGTCGCGCCTTGGGAGGTCGGTTATGGATTATGATATCGTCATTTCGGGCGGCGGGATTGCCGGGTTAACCGCCAGCGCCGCCTTTGCACAGGCCGGGTTTGACGTGCTCTGCGTCGATCCAACCCCGCCGATCACCGACCGCGACAGCGCCGGGGCCGATCTGCGCACCACGGCTTTTTTACAACCTGCACAAGGGTTCCTAGAGGAAATCGGCCTTTGGGAGCGTCTGGCGGATCACGCCATGCCGCTACAGACCATGCGGATCGTCGATGCGGGCGGGCCCGAGCCAGTGGCGCGGGTTAGCAAGGATTTTGAGGCCTCCGACATCTCGGATCGCCCCTTTGGTTGGAACCTGCCCAATTGGCTGCTGCGCCGGGAAATGGCTGCCCAACTCGCGGCACTGCCAAACGTGGATTTCCGCCCCGGAACCGCGACCACAAGCCTGTTCACCCGCGACGCCGAGGCCCGCGTTGGCCTATCCGATGGCACACGGGTGCGTTGCCATCTGGTGATTGCCGCCGATGGGCGCAACTCTCCGATGCGAAAAGCCGCCGGGATCAACGTCAAGACCACGCGCTTTGGCCAAAAGGCGCTGGCCTTTGCCACCACCCATCCGATCCCGCATAACAATGTCTCGACCGAGATCCATCGCACCGGCGGACCCTTTACCCTGGTCCCTCTACCCGATTTTCACGGCCGTCCATCTTCGGCGCTGGTCTGGATGGAGGAAGGCCCCAAAGCCGACGCGCTGATGGCGCTGCCCGACGCCGAGCTCGAGCCCGCCATGACCGAACGCAGCTGCCATCTGTTCGGCCCGTTGAAACTGGCCTCGCAGCGCACGATCTGGCCGATCATTGCGCAGGAGGCCGAACGCCTGACTGGTCAACGCCTAGCCCTTGTGGCCGAGGCCGCCCATGTGGTGCCCCCCATCGGCGCGCAGGGCTTGAACATGAGCCTCAAGGATATCACCGCCCTGTTGGACCTGGCCAAAGCTTCACCCGCGACCTTAGGCGACAGCGCCATGCTCGAGGCCTATCATCGCGCCCGCATCACCGATATTCGCGCCCGCGTCGCCGGGATCACTTTGCTCAACAAAACCTCGATGCTGTCCAACCCGCTGCTGCGCGACACCCGCGCCGCCGCGCTCAACACACTTTACAGCGCCGCACCAATCCGAAAAACCCTGATGCAGCTCGGCCTCGGCACCAAATAAACGCCCCCGATAGAGGCATTCTGGGTTTCTTTGGGCCAAAAATATCCCGGGGGGAGTCGCCTTGGCGACGGGGGGCAGCGCCCCCCTCCCCGGTTCAACTCACAGAACCTCGTCCAGCACCGCGCGCAACCGCGCCACCGTGCCATCGACATCATAAAGCTTGTCCAGGCCAAACAGTCCAAGACGGAAGGTCGAAAACCCTTCGCCCTCGTCACATTGCAACGGCACACCGGCAGCGATCTGCATGCCCCGCGCGGCAAAGGCTTTACCGGTCTGGATTTCGGGATCAGATGTATAGCTCACCACCACACCCGGCGCGCCAAACCCATCGGCAGCCACCGAAGTGATGCCCTTTTCAGCCAAAAGCGCGCGGACCTTATTGCCCAGTTCAAACTGCGCCTCGCGCAGCTTTTCATAGCCATAATCGCGCGTCTCGATCATTGCGTCGCGAAACATCACCAGGCCTTCGGTCGGCATAGTGGCGTGATAGGCATGCCCGCCGCCCTCATAAGCCGCCATGATCGCACGCCACTTCTTCAGATCAGCGGCAAAGCTGTCTGACGTGGTTTCTTCCATCCGGGCGACCGCGCGCTCCGAAAGCATGACCAGACCCGCACAAGGGGTTGAGGACCAGCCCTTTTGCGGGGCGGAGATCAGCACATCAACGCCGGTGGCTTTCATATCCACCCAGGCACAGCCCGAGGCGATGCAATCCAGCACCATCAACGCGCCCACCTGATGCGCCGCTGTGGCCAGCCTGGTCACATAATCATCCGGCAGGATCATGCCCGAAGAGGTCTCCACATGCGGGGCAAAGACGATATCCGGCTTGGTCTCGGCAATCCGTGCCTCAACCTCTTCAATCGGGGCCGGGGCAAAGGGCGCATCCGCCCCATTCCCAACCCGGCGAGCCATCATCACATCGGTCTGGTCGTTGAACGCGCCTGCGTCAAAGATCTGGCTCCAGCGAAAGGAAAACCAGCCATTGCGCACCACCAGAACATTGGCATCCCGCCCAAACTGACGGGCCACGGCCTCCATCCCAAACGTACCGCCACCGGGCACCAGCGCCACGGCGTCCGCCTTGTAAACCTCGCGCAGCTCGTCCGAGATATCGCGCATCACCTGCTGGAATTTCGCCGACATATGATTGAGCGATCGATCGGTGAAGACGACGGAGAATTCATCAAACCCATTCGGGTCAACATTATCGAGCAAAGCCATGGCGGCCCCCTATTCGCTGAGCGGTTTCAATTGATCTTGGGCATCCGGAGCGGAGGCGCAAAGCTTACCTAGGCGTAACGGGGCCAAAGGTGAAAGTGAACGCCAATTCCGACAGAAGTCACGCCACGTGCGCCATTCGTTAATCATGGCTTGACGCTAAATCGGCCCCGGGCGGCGCTCTTCACTGAGCAAAACATTGGCCTCAACATTGCCCAGCCCCGGCAGTGTCATGATCCGCCGCCGCAGCACGCGCTCAAAGTCGGAAATGTCCCGCGCCACGACACGCAGGCGGTAATCATATAGGCCCAGCACGTGTTCAACCGTCTGCACTTCGGGAATGGCCCCAACCGCGCGCTCGAAGTCTTCGAGCGACACCCGGCCCTTGGTCGCCAATTTCACGCCCAGAAACACCGTCACACCGAACCCAAGCGCGGCAGCATTAACCTCAAGCCGGGTTTCGCGAAAGATCCCCGCCTCGCGCAGGCGTTTGATGCGGCGCCAACAGGCTGGTTGCGACAGGCCGAGCTCTCTCCCCAAGGCCCCGGCGGATTGCGTTGCGTCTTTGGCCAGCGCGCGGATCAGCGCGCGATCCTTGTCATCCAACTCGATCATAGCGGTAGGCTTTCCTGACCTTTGACACGGGCCACCTGCATCAGGGCCTCGATATCGTTGATATGGGGCAGCACCAGCAATTGGTCGCGATAGACCTGCTGATAATGCGCCATATCGCGGGCAATCACGGACAAGCGCACATCGACCTGCCCCAGAAAGGTCTGGATCTCAATCACCTCGGCCACCTGCCGCGCCGCCGCGATGAATTCGTCAAAGGCGCGGGGCTGGGTTTTGTCCAGCGTCACACGCAGGGACACTTCGACCTCATACCCCAAGGCTGGCCAATTGATGACACTGCGCACGCCCTTCAACACGCCGGTATCCCGCATGCGCTCCAACCGACGCGACAGGGTTGTCGCCGTCACTCCGGCCTGCTCGGCCAGAATCGAGGCCGACATATCCGGGTCAGATTGATAGTAACGCAGAATGCGCCGATCCGTGTCATCAAGCATGAAATCCCCGCCAACCCCAAATTCCGCGAATACTTATGCTTCTTCTTGGCAAAAATACTCAAAAAACGCAAACACACTCACGCCAGCCCGGGTATTTTGACCGCAATCATAACGCACACGCCAAATAAGGAAGAAAACCATGCGCGTTTACTACGACCGCGATTGCGACGTGAACATCATCAAAGAGAAGAAAGTCGCCATCCTCGGCTACGGCTCCCAGGGCCACGCCCACGCGCTGAACCTGCGCGATTCCGGTGCCAAGAACCTGGTTGTTGCCCTGCGTGAAGGCTCCCCTTCTGCCAAGAAAGCCGAAGGCGAAGGCCTGACCGTCATGGGTATCGCCGAAGCTGCCGCCTGGTGTGACGTGATCATGTTCACCATGCCCGATGAGCTGCAGGCCGAAACCTACAAGAAATACGTGCATGACAACATCAAGCCCGGCGCAGCCATCGCCTTCGCCCACGGCCTGAACGTTCACTTTGGCCTGATCGAGCCGAAAGAAGGCGTTGACGTCATCATGATGGCCCCCAAAGGCCCAGGTCACACCGTGCGCGGCGAATACACCAAAGGCGGCGGCGTGCCTTGCCTGGTTGCGGTTCACACCGACGCCACCGGCAAAGCGCTGGAAACCGGCCTGTCCTACTGCTCTGCCATCGGTGGCGGCCGTTCCGGCATCATCGAAACCAACTTCCGCGAAGAATGTGAAACCGACCTGTTCGGTGAACAGGCCGTTCTCTGCGGTGGCCTGGTTGAGCTGATCCGCTGTGGCTTTGAGACCCTGGTCGAAGCTGGCTATGCGCCTGAAATGGCTTACTTTGAGTGCCTGCACGAAGTGAAGCTGATCGTTGACCTGATCTATGAAGGCGGCATCGCCAACATGGATTACTCGATCTCCAACACTGCGGAATACGGCCAGTATGTCACCGGCCCACGTATTCTGAACTACGACGAAACCAAAGCCCGCATGAAAGCAGTGCTGGAAGACATCCAGACCGGCAAATTCGTGCGTGACTTCATGCTGGAAAACGCCGTGGGTCAGCCGACCATCAAAGCGGCGCGCCGTCACAATGACGAGCACCAGATCGAAGCCACCGGCGCAAAACTACGCGGCATGATGCCTTGGATCTCTGCTGGCAAGATGGTTGACAAAGAGCGCAACTAAGCGCCTTGCGGTTCAAACCGTAATCTAGTCAAACGCGGGGTGTCCTATCAGTCAGGGCACCCCATTTTTTTGAGGTTGTGTGATGTATACTGATCGAGAACGGCAAGCCGATGAGCTTGAAAAACGTATCAAGATGTCGATCTGGATCGTTTTCCCGATCGCATTTCTGAGCGTTTTCTTCTTCATGGTGCAGTATTCAAGTTATTACCGTAAGTGTGCCGATACAAACATCCCACCTACTGAACGCTTGGAATTTTGTGATCGTGCGGAGCGCAGAGCGAAGGTTATTTTCTACTTTTTCCCTGCCGAAGCCCGCAAAGAAACCCGAGGTGAAAAAAGCCTCTTAAGGTCTCGCGCGATCGCACATGCTGAGCTTGGGGATAGCGAGGAAGCCTTGGCGCTATTCAAAAGATCCATCGCGCTCTGGCCAAAAGAAATTCAAGAACTAAGGCGGCCGCACAAAATTGTGTTCAACATGATGGAACGTGAGACAATTCCACAGGTCGCACAAACCATTTGGCTTGCCGCTCTAACCGAACACTTAGAGGCCCCATGACCGACACCGCCACCCGCGCCGATTGGCTTTCTATCGTCATCCTCGCCCTCGTCTGGGGCAGTGCCTTTATGTTTATGTCGGTGGCGCTCGAAGGCTATGGGCCGATCACGGTGGCCACGGCGCGCACGACGTTGGCGGCGCTGGTTTTGCTCTCAATCATGCCCATGGTCGGGCAAAAATTGCCGGGCAAGGACCCGGTGCTTTGGGGCTATATTGTCGTGACCGGCTTGCTGACCACGGCCATTCCCTTTGTGCTGCTCAGCTGGGGGCTGCAATATGTCCCCTCCTCCTTTGGTGGCCTGGCCATGTCGACCATCCCCCTCATGGTATTGGTTCTGGCGCATGTCTGGGGCGATGAGAGGATCTTTGCCCGCCGCGCCGCCGGGGTGGCGATTGGTTTTGCCGGGGCGCTGATCCTGATCGGGCCCGGGCTGTTTGAGCTTGGCCAATCCACCGCCCCCTTGGCGCAGCTTGCCTGCCTTGCGGCGGCGTTTTGCTATTCCGTCTCGTCGATCCTGACCCGCCGCTGCCCACCTGTGGAACCTTTGACCTTGGCAGCCGTGCCTCTGGCCATCGGGTCGATTGTTTTGATCCCGCTGATGCTGTGGTTCGAAGGCGTGCCGACTTGGCAAGGTCTGCGCCCGGGCGGCGCGATCCTGATGCTGGGCCTGATGCAAACCGCGGCGATGAACCTGCTGCGCATCCAGGTGATCCGCAGTGCCGGGTCGGTGTTCATGACTCTGGTGAATTACCAGGTGCCAATCTGGGCGATGATCTACGGCACGCTCTTGCTGGGCGAAGACCTACCTTGGCGCTTTTACCTCGCGCTGGTGCTCATCCTGTGCGGCCTCGCGCTTGGCCAATGGCGCGCGCTCAAAGGGCTGCTGCGCGGAAACTGAACACGCACGCACCATCGCCCTGCGCGAACACGTAGTTGTTACAATGTAACGCCCCACCCATATCGGGCGCATGACCCAATATGACATCCAAACCCGTAAGGGCCTGCCACAGGAGATGCAGGCCCTGCTGACGGTCTTGCCACGCGATGGCTGGCGGGATCATCCCAACTTTGCCCGCTCGATCCAGAACTGGATGGGCGCACATCAGATGTTTCGCGGCCTGACCGGGCAGATCCGCCAGGATAGCGAGGATTTTCTTGAGCAAAGGCAAGAGGATCAGACCTATGCGGCGCGCCTGGCGCATTTTGGCATGTTGCTGTTCAACAACCTGCATGGCCATCACAACTGGGAGGATCGAAGCTTTTTCCCAGAGCTGGAGGCCGCCGATCCGCGCTTTGCCCGGGGGCTCGAGATGCTGGAAAGCGACCATGAGGCGCTGGATGGACATCTGGATCAGTTTCGGCGCACCGGCAACCGGCTCGTGCAGCTCGCCACGCTGGACCCGGTGCAGATGAAGGATGAGGCCGGGCAGATGCTGGACACCGTCACCACCATTGACGGGTTTCTGGAACGGCATTTGACCGATGAAGAGGATCTGGCCGTGCCGATCCTGTTGCATCACGCGCTGCGTGGCTAAAACAAAGAAGGGCGGGGAAATCCCCGCCCTTTCCTATGTCCGCCCCCTATGTGAGGCGATGTAGGGTGGGGTTTTACCCCACCTACCCCTCAAGCTTGGTCAGGTCCGCCACCTGAGAACAGATCGTGCGGATACGCGACAACAGGTTCAAACGGTTGCGGCGGATGATGGAGTTCTCAGAATTGACCTGAACCGCTTCGAAAAACGCATCAATCGGCGCGCGCAAAGAGGCCATGGCCTCCATCGCGGCAGCGAAATCTTCGCCCTGCATCGCCGAGGTGATCTTGGCCTCAGCCGCGTCCAGCGCAGCAAAAAGCGCCTTTTCGCTGTCTTCCTCGGCGAATTTCACATCCGCGCCATAAGAATATTCCACCCCATCCTTTTCCTCGGCCTGGGACAGGATGTTATTGGCGCGCTTGAACCCCTGGACAAGGTTTTCACCATCATCGGTTTTCATAAACGCCGCCAAAGCCTCGGCGCGGGTGACGAGCAGACGAATGTCATCGGATCCTTCCATCGCAAGGCAAGCATCGATCACGTCATGGCGAATGCCCTCGTCGCGCAGGTGGACCTTGAGACGGTCATGGAAGAAGGTCAGCAGATCGGTCGACGTGTCCGGCACGACTTGCTCCAAAGAGGAGAAACCATTTGTGCGCTCTTCGCCTGCTTCCAGAACAGTTCGGAACGCCGCGCCAAAAACACCGTGCTCGGCGATTTCCGCAATCAAAGCAGTGGCTTCATCCTGGCGCAGATCTTCAATGATCTTGACCTTGTGGCGCACCAATTGGGCGTCGATGAAGCGATCCAGCTTCATGCGGGCACTATTGGCCAGAACCAGACGGATCACACCAAGCGCCGCGCGGCGCAGCGCGTAGGGGTCTTTCGACCCGGTGGGTTTTTCGTCGATGGCCCAGAACCCGGTCAGGGTGTCGAGCTTATCCGCCAAGGCCACCGCGACCGAGACCGGCGCTGTGGGCACGTCGTCAGAGGGGCCGAGCGGCGAATAGTGTTCTTCGCAGGCCGCAGCGACCGATGCGTCGAGCCCCGCAGCCTCGGCATAGTACCGCCCCATCAGCCCCTGAAGTTCCGGGAATTCATAGACCATTTCCGAGCTGAGATCAGCCTTGGCCACACGCGCGGCTTGCTCGGCCAGATCAGCATCGGCCCCGACAGCAGGTGCAATCTCGCGCGCCAAGGCGGCAATGCGATCGATACGTTCTGCCTGAGAGCCCAACTCACGATGGAAGGTCACGTTGGACAGCCGGTCGGTCCAGGCAGACAGCCCTTCACGTTGCGCAACGCGTAGATCGTTTTCCCAGAAGAATTTCGCATCCGCCAGACGCGCCGCCAGCACCTTTTGGTTGCCCGCAAGGATGGTCGCGCCCTGATCGGCTGTTTCGATATTGGAAACGGTGATCCATTTCTCAATCCGGCCCGTTTTCGGGTTGCGCACGGAAAAGAACTTTTGATGCTCTTTCATCGAGGTCTGCAACACCTCTGGCGGCAGGCCGAGGAAATCCTCTTCGATATCGCCCATCAACACGACCGGCCACTCGACCAGCCCGGCGACCTCGCGCAAAAGCCCCTTGTCTTCAACAACTTCCAAGCCCAGCGCGAAAGCGGCATTGGTGGCGTCGTTCCAGATCGCCTCTTGCCGCTCTTCCGAGGACAGCACGACAAAGTTGCGCTTCAGCTGTGCTTCGTAATCCTCGAACGAGGTCACAGTGAACGCGCCGCCGCCCATAAAGCGATGGCCCTCTGTTTCCTGACCGGCAACAATCCCGTCAATATCCAGCGGCACAACCGACGCCCCGGCCTCATCGCTCAGGATACAGGTGATGCGGTGCAGCGGGCGCACCCAGCGCAAAGACCCAGCGCCCCAGCGCATGGATTTCGGCCAGGGGAAGTTGCGAATGGTCTTTTCCAACACCTCAGCGACAATCTCAGCCGCCGGGCGGCCCTCGGTCACGACGGTGGCGTAGTAAAAGCTGCCCTTTTTGTCTTCGCGTTCTTCAAGCTGATCGCGTGTGACGCCCGCACCGCGCATAAACCCCTCAAGCGCTTTGTCAGGCGCGCCGACCTTGGGGCCGCGACGTTCTTCGCGCAGGGTGGGCGATTGCGCCAACAACCCGTCCAGCGCCAGGGTCAAACGGCGCGGCGTGGAAAAGGCGCGCGCGCCAGCATAGGTCAGCCCCGCCTCGACCAGACCATCGGTGACCAGCTTTTGCAGATCCGCCGCCGCTTTGCCTTGCATACGGGCGGGGATTTCTTCGGAAAACAGTTCGATCAGCAAATCAGGCATCGGGTCAGTCCTCATCTCGGGGCGGGCAATCTTTGCCCAGTGGCGAGCCGTCATAGGCCTTGTCACCACAGTCATTAATCTCGTGCCAGACATAGCCGCGCCCATCATCGGTGATGGCCACCACGCGGTCGATGCCCCATTCAAAATTGCGCTGGCCGGTAAAGACCAGGGCGGTGCCAGCTTCGATCTCTTGGCCAATCGCGGCAGCATCAAAGCAGTCGAACCAATCGGGGGCGTTTTTCGGCGATGCGCCCTCGTAGGGTTCGTAGGTTTCGGTCAACATCGGGAAAGACATCGAGGTCTTGAAACAGGCGCGATAGCGGATCGGCGAGCTTTCGGCGTCGATGGCCGTGAAATCCTCGTAAAGGATCGGCTCAGGCTCGCCGCTGGCGAATAGGGTCAGTTCCACATCCGTGGTCCCGTTGACCGGGACCTCGTTATAGAAGTGATAGATCTGCATGTAGTAGACGACAGCACCAAAAACCAAAGCGCTCATAACAATTCCCCCGCCGATGAGTTTGCCTGCGCTCACGCGACATATCCCCCGGCTTCTGTCTGAACGAACGCATCTGCGCAAAGCTTGGTCAGTGCCCGCACACGGCCGATATAGGCCTGACGTTCAGTGACCGAGATCACGCCGCGCGCATCCAGCAGGTTGAAGATATGGCTGGCCTTGATCGCCTGATCATAGGCCGGGTGCGCCATGATGATGCGCTTGCCGGTCTTTGGGTCCTCAGCCGGAGCGTCGATGATACGGGCGCATTCGGCCTCGGCCTCTTCGAAGTGGCGCAGCAGCGTGTCGGTATCGGCCACGTCAAAGTTCCAGCGCGAATATTCCTGTTCGGTTTGCTTGAACACATCGCCATAGGTCAGCGGGCTCGGCGATTGCGGATCATTAAACGGCATATCCATCACGTGATCCACACCCAGCACATACATGGCCAGACGTTCCAGACCATAAGTCAGTTCACCAGACACCGGGTGGCAATCATGGCCGCCCACCTGTTGGAAATAGGTGAACTGGCTGACTTCCATCCCGTCACACCAGACCTCCCAGCCCAGGCCCCAGGCCCCCAGCGTCGGAGATTCCCAATCGTCCTCGACAAAGCGCACATCATGCAGCGCCATATCAATGCCAATCGCCTCCAGAGAGCCCAGGTAAAGTGCCTGAAGGTCGGGCGGCGATGGTTTGATGATCACCTGATACTGGTAATAATGCTGTAGCCGGTTGGGATTCTCACCATAACGACCATCGGTCGGGCGGCGCGAAGGCTGCACATAGGCGGCTGTCCAGGGCTTGGAGCCAAGCGAGCGCAAGGTGGTGGCCGGGTGGAACGTCCCTGCCCCGACCTCCATGTCGTAAGGCTGTAGAATCGCACAACCTTTTGACGCCCAGTAGGTTTGAAGGCGCAGGATGATTTCCTGAAAACTTCTTGGTTTGGGCAATGTCTCGGCCATGTCTATCTTCCCGGTCTCGCGTCGCATCATACGTTGCGCCTGATTAGGCGGGCTGATGGGCGGGGTCAACCGCAGCGCCCATGTATAAGCCACTTTTGACGTGCAACCGGTTCTGCATCTGCTAAGACTAAGCCGATGGACAGGATTAAAGTGTGACGCAGAGGTCGAAATTGCGAATGAAGAAAAGTTTGATTGGCGGGCTGGCAGCCCTGATGCTCACGGCAAATGTTGCCTTTGCACAGGAAGATACGGTGTTCATTCAGATCGAGGCACGGACCTCTTTGAATGGCGCGCAGCAAAGCGTGAACAAATACACCGGGAGCTTGCAGGATGTGAACGGGTTTTCGCTGGGCGGCGGCTGGTATGGTGTGGCTCTTGGCCCCTATAGCCGAACCGAAGCGCAGCAAGTCTTGCTGAACCTGCAAAATCGCGGGCTGATCCCCGCAGATGCTTATATCGAAGTGCCGCGCGCCTATGGTCGCCAATTCTGGCCGGTTGGCGCGCAGGTGCTGGACGGGCTGGCACCGGTCCCGGCACCCGAAGTCGCAGACCCAGCGCCGGAGCCCGCCGAGGCCCCTGTAGCCGAGGTCGCGCCAACGCCGGAGCCAACTGTGGAACCCGTGGCCGAGGCAGCGCCTGCCCCTGCTGAGCCAGAAGTGGTCGAGGAAACCCCACGTCAGGCCCGCGCCAGCGAACGCGCATTGAACCGTGAGCAGCGCGAAGAGCTGCAGATCGCGCTGAAATGGGCCGGTGTATACACCTCGGGCATTGATGGTGCCTTTGGCCGTGGCACGCGCCGGGCCATGGCCGCCTGGCAGGAACAGAACGGGTTTGAGGAAACCGGCATTCTGACCACCCTGCAACGGGCCGAATTGCTGCGTCAGTATAACTCCATACTGGATGGTATGGACATGGCCGTCTACACCGATCCACGCGCCGGTATCTCTGTGCAACTGCCTATGGGCGCAGTGAAATTTGACCGCTACGAGGCCCCGTTTGCCTTGTTTGATGGGACCGGTGTTGTTGAGGGCGCGCAGCTCTTGCTGATCAGTCAGCCCGGCGATCGCAAGACCATGAATGGTCTCTATGAGATCATGCAAACCCTTGAAATCGTTCCCTTGGATGGGGAGCGCAAGCGCGAAGCGAATGGCTTTTTGCTGACCGGCAGCAATGCCCGTATCACCAGCCATACCGAAGTGGGCCTGCGCAATGGCGAGATCAAAGGCTTTACCCTGATCTGGCCAACCGGTGACGAAGATCGCCGGACCCGTGTTCTGGGGCTGATGCAGAAAAGCTGGCAGCGCACCGATGGTGTGCTGGACCCGGCTGCAGTGACCGATGCCGGTCAGGCGGTTGATCTGGTCTCGGGCTTGAAGGTGCGCACGCCACGTGAAAACGCCTCGGGCTTTTTCGTCGACAATTCCGGCACGGTGCTGACCAGCGCCGCGACGGTTGCGGGTTGTTCTCGGGTAACTTTGGACGGCGTGTTTGACGCCAAGCTGATCGCCAGCGATGACGGGTTGGGCGTGGCGGCCCTGCGCCCCACCAATGCGCTGGCCCCTCGTCGCGTCGCGGCCTTCCGCACCGATAGCCCGCGCCTGCAATCCGAAGTTGCTGTCGCAGGCTACAGCTTTGGCGGCCGTCTGAGCGCACCAACCCTGACCTTTGGTACTTTGGAAGATCTTCAAGGTCTGGGTGGCGAAACACAGATCGCCCGTCTTGGCCTGTCCTCCCTGCCCGGCGACGCTGGAGGGCCTGTCTTTGATGGCGGCGGCATGGTTGTTGGCATGATGCAGACCAAAGCCGATGGCGGATCGCGCCGCCTGCCCGAAGATGTAAGCTTTGCCGCCAAAACCGGGGAATTGCTGAGCTTTCTGCAATCCAACGGCATTCGCCCCGTCGCCCGTGGCGGCGCTGGCGTCATGGCCCCCGAAGATCTGACGGCGCTGGCTGCTGATACAACAGTTTTGGTCAGCTGCTGGGAATAACCCGGCCAAAGGCTTTAAAGCAACGGATTGGGCGGCCCTGTAAAGGCCGCCCTTTTTTAGGGCCTGTTAACTCGATGAAAAACGCACTGGTTTCTGTCCAAAATCCGCTGATACGAGGCGTTTTAGCGCCGACAGGGTGGCCCCCTTTCAAGCGAAAACAACGAAGGAGCAGCGGATTTTGGCGAAATCCCGAAGGGACGCGGCGGATTTTGCCCCCGACATCGCTGATTTGCCCTTCCGATCACCCAGATCGCCACGGTCAAATCACCTCATCGGTGGCAAAATCCGACACGCGCCAGTGCGCTTTTCATCGAGTTAACAGGCCCTAACTCAACTGCGATAATTTGCCCCAAGCCATTCGGAGTGACAGGCCTGTGTCCCATCAGCGTTTCCAATGAAGGAAGCCCATGATTTCACGGCCTTTCGCCTCTGGTTCAAGAGTGGAAACCCGGTCCATTCCGTCTCGAGGCGCTGGAAACGCGTTAACGTTTCGTTAATCCGGGTTGTCACAAGACGGAAGGCGCTTATGCTGCCGGTCAGGAAAGAGGTGCCGCAGTGCAGAAACCAGACGAGCAAAACCCGGATGTGACATTGATCACGCCCTCTTCGCCCATGGCGACGCCAACCCATGGCGGACGGGCGAAATGTTTGCAGCGTTTGGTGCGTCTGGACTTGCCCGTGCCTCAGACCGTCGCCCTATCCTTTGACATGGTGCACAAGATCGCCGGCGGCGACATGCCCGATATGCAGGCGCTGGTCGCGACCTTTGGTCAGGGTGCGCTGCTCTGCGTGCGCCCTTCAAGCGAGGATCCGGATTGGGGCGGACCAGGGGCGATCCTGAATATCGGCATGAATGATGACCGCTTGCAGGATCTGACAGAAACGCTGGGTGCAGAGGCGGCGGCAGAGCTTTATCTGCGCTTTGTTCAAAGCTTTGCCATTCACGTCGCCCGGTTGGATCCCGACCTGTTCGAAGAGATCGAGGCCACTGGGGCCGAAGGGCTGGCTGAGGCCCTGCGCGCCTATGAGGACGAGGCCGAAGAGGAATTCCCGCAAGACCCTGCCATGCAATTGAGCGAGGTATTGCGGTCAATGGCGCGCGCCTGGGAAGGTACAACCGCGCGTCTGTTACGTCAGGCCAAAGGGGCGCCGATGGATGCGGGGCTGGGCCTTGTGGTGCAGGAAATGGCGCTGGGGCTTGGTCAGGGCGAATGCGGCTCAGGCGTTTTGCAACTGGTCAACTCGGACACCGGCCTGCCGCAGGTCACAGGCCGTTACCTGAGCCAAAGCCAGGGGCGCGAGGCCCTGCAACAGGAGAGCGAAAGCCTTTATCTGGTCAAAGACCCTCGTGGCCCTTCGCTTGAAGAGGCTGAACCCGAAATTTTTGCCCGCCTGCAAGTCCATGCCGAGCTGATGCGGCGCAAATTGCGCGAAGAGATGCAGATCGAATTCACCCTTGTGGGCGGCGAGGTACATATTCTGGACGGTGTGCGCGTGCAGCGCTCGGCCCGCGCCGGGGTTCGGATTGCTGTGCGCCTGGCCGAAGACGGCATTATCTCGCGACAAGAGGCGGTGATGCGGATCGAACCGCGTGCCATTTCCGAACTGCTGCACCGCCAGGTCGCCCCGGATGCGCCGCGGGATGTGATTGGCGCGGGCATTGCTGCCTCTCCCGGGGCGGCAACCGGTAAAATCGTGTTTTCGGCGACCGAAGCGCAGGCCTCGCTTGCCCGAAACGAAGCCTGCATTCTGGTACGGCGTGAAACCTCGCCCGAGGATATTCGCGGCATGCACGCAGCGGCAGGCGTACTTACAGAACGCGGCGGCATGACCAGCCACGCGGCAGTCATCGGTCGCGGCTTGGGCAAACCTTGCGTGGTTGGCGCGGCCAAGATGAAGCTGAACCTGAAGCGCAAGACCATCACCTCGGCCACAGGCAAGGTGTTTCGCGCGGGCGATGTTATCACCCTGGACGGTACGCTGGGGCAGATCCTGGCCGGTGAACCCGATACAATCGAAGCCGCCCTTGATGATGCGTTTCAGACACTTATGGCCTGGGCTGATGAAGCGCGTGACATTGAAATCCGCGCCAATGCCGACACCCCTGCCGATGCCGCCACAGCGCGCAACTTTGCCGCCGAGGGGATCGGGCTGTGCCGTACGGAACATATGTTCTTTGAGGCAGATCGCATCACCCCCATGCGCGAGATGATCTTTGCTGATACGCCCGAAGATCGCCAGGCGGCTTTGGCAATCCTCTTGCCCATGCAGCGCGCGGACTTTTCCGAGCTGTTCCGCATCATGGAGGGGTTGCCGGTGGTGATCCGCCTCTTCGATCCGCCCTTGCACGAATTTCTGCCCAGCGACCGCCCCGGTCTGCGCGACCTGGCCGAGGCGCTGGACCTGCCGGTCTCTGATGTGACGCGCCGGGTTGAGGCCCTGGGCGAGTATAACCCGATGCTCGGCCTGCGTGGTGTGCGCTTGGGAATCACCCTGCCGGAAATCTATGACATGCAGGCCCGCGCGATTTTTGAAGCGACCTTGGATGCCCTCGAGGATGGCGACCCGGTGGAGCCGGAGATCATGCTACCGCTGGTGTCCGCCAAGCGCGAGGTTGAACTGATCCGCTCGCGGATCGACGCGGTGGCGGCGGCCGTGCGTGCCGAACGCGGTGAGGATTTCACCTATCGCCTTGGGGTCATGGTCGAAACGCCCCGCGCCTGTCTGCGCGCCGGGGATATCGCACCACATGCGCAATTTTTGTCGTTTGGTACCAACGACTTGACCCAGATGACCTATGGTCTGTCGCGCGACGATGCCGGGCGTTTCATGTCCGATTACGTCCGTCAGGGCGTCTTTGGCGAAGATCCGTTCCATGTTTTGGACATCGAAGGGGTCGGCGAATTGCTGGCCATTGGGGCAGAACGCGCCCGAATGATCCAGCGTGATGTCACCCTGTCGATCTGCGGCGAACATGGCGGCAATCCGGCCTCTATCGCATTTTGTCGTGCCGTCGGCATGAATTACGTCAGCTGTTCGCCTTTCCGGGTCCCCGTGGCCCGTTTGGCAGCAGCACAATTAGCGATAGCCGACAAGATCAGCTGAGTCTGGCGCCCCCAGCCCCAAGATGTGGCCGGGTTTACGCAATTTGCATAATTTTGTATGTAACAAATGTTTGAAACCGGGATCCGTCCCGGTTTTCGCCTGTTGAGACAATGATTGAGTCGACCGATGATCAAAGCTTTGCGTTTTGTTATTGCCAGTGCCACCGCCTGCCTTGTTCTTGCCGGGCCCAGCTTGGCGGATAGCACCCATGTTAAGGCCAAACGCCTTTTGACCATGGAACAGCGCGCCTTGGAACAGGCTTCGGCCGGTCACCTCAAGAAATTGGTCACCGTGATCCCCCAGGCCATTCCGGCCTCGGTTTCGCGCAGTGGCGTGCAGGTGAAATACGACGCCAATTGGCTGAATGCGCAACCCAAAGCCAGCGGCGGTTCCGAATGGCGGTGCCTGGCAGAAGCGCTGTATTTCGAGGCGCGCGGCGAAACGATCAAGGGCCAGTTTGCCGTGGCCGAAGTGATCATGAACCGCGTCGACAGCAAGAAATTCCCCGGCTCGGTTTGTGGTGTGATCAATCAGGGCACCGGACGCAAATTTGCCTGTCAGTTCACCTATACCTGTGATGGTCGCCCGGAAAACATCCATGAGCCAGCCTCTTGGGCCCGCGTTGGCAAGGTTGCGAAACTGATGCTCGCCGGGGCACCGCGCGGTCTGACCAAGGGCGCAACCTATTATCATACCACCGCCGTGAACCCGAAATGGGCGCGCAAATTCTCTAGAACCGCGAAAATCGGCGTGCATCTTTTCTATAAACCGTGACGATGTCGCGAAACCCGGCCTTGATGACGCCTGTGCCGGTTTTCTTTGCCATGTGATGCGCCTATAGAACGCAGACCCCATTCCTTTGGAGCTGCCCGATGGCCAGTGAAACCCGTCTTGCCTTTTCGCACCCTTCCGAGCGCGCCATTGCCACAGCCGGAGACGAGCCACGCGACCGCATCAGCCTGCGCGACCATATCGTCGAGGTCGAGATCGGGGCATTTCAGGCGGAACGCGGCACACAGCAACGGGTTCGCTTTAACGTTGTGGTCGAGGTTGTCCCTTTCAAAGGGCCAATTGATGACGATGTCGATCGCATCCTGTCCTACGATCGGGTCACCGAAGCCATTGCCCATGAACTTGAGGCTGAACGGCTGAACCTTTTGGAAACGCTGGCAGAACGCATCGCTGAGCGCATTCTGCTGGAGCCGCAAGCCATGCGCACCTTTGTGCGGATCGAAAAGATGGATCGCGGCCCCGGGGAATTGGGCGTTGAGATCGTGCGTTCGAAACGGGATTTTGGCGAGCATTTGGAGGTGCTGGCGGATGAGGTGGCGCAGGAGCAACCGCGCCCGCGCCTTGTTTACCTGTCAAACGACGCCATTGCACATCCTGAACTGTCCACATGGATTGACGAATTGGCGGCGCGCAAGGCCCCGTTGATCCTGTGCGTTGGCTTGCCAGATTTGGAACGCCCCAAAACTCAGCACAAAATGACGCAACGCCGGATCGATCTGCTGGCCATCGAACAAAATGGCTGGTGCTTGGCGGCACGTGATTTGCGCTGCAAGGTTGTGGCCACACGCACCGAACTCGACTGGGCGATGAAGAACGAACAGATCTGCGTCTGGGCCCCGTCGAAAATCGTTTTGGATGCCGTTCAAGGCCCCGCAGTGGCCCCCAAGGACAGCGTCGCCCTTTCGGCTTGGTTCGCAGAAGAGCTTGACGCTTGCGAGTTGGTCGTGATCGGCGAAGCCCTGCCGGAAACCGGTGCGACGCCAAAGCGTGGTCTTGCCCTTGGACAGGCCTTGTTTTAGCGCTAAACAAGGCCTGTTACATATGCGCGGATGCGCCACGGGAAAAGAATGAACGACTATTATCGGCCCCTTGTCCGCTTTGACTTGCCGCGCCCGGACCATGCGCTTTGTGTTGCGGGTGGGGCTGGCTGGTTTAGCCAAGCGGTTCTGCACCGTCGCAGCGAGAATTCTCAGACCATCGTGGAATTGGATCAGGTTCCCGATGACTGGCGCATGTTGATTTCGTCGCCACGGCAACCGATTGCCGGGGTCACCTTGGATCAACCGCGGATCATGGGCATCCTGAACGTCACGCCTGACAGCTTTTCCGACGGTGGTAGTCACGCTTCGCCCGCCCGAGCCCTGAGCCATGCCGAAGCCATGGTCGCAGAGGGGGCGGATATTCTGGATATCGGCGGTGAAAGCACGCGCCCCGGCGCGGAGTTAGTCCCGGCCGAGGCCGAGATTGCGCGGATCGAGCCTGTGATCCACGCCATTCGCCACAAGCTTCCGGTTCCGATTTCCATCGACACCCGCAAATCCCGCGTCGCCGAGGCCGCATATGAGGTGGGCGCAAGCATCATCAATGATGTCTCGGGCTTTACCTATGACCGTATGTTGTCGCATTTCTGCGCCTCACATAATCTGCCAGTTTGCGTCATGCATTCACAGGGCACCCCCGAAACCATGCAGGATGATCCGCATTATGAGGATGTCTTGCTGGACGTGTTCGACTTTCTCAACGCGCAGATTGCGATGTTGGGTGACCTGGGGATCAGCCGCGACCAGATCATTGTCGATCCGGGCATTGGATTTGGCAAAAGCTTGCAGCACAATCTGGCCCTTTTGAACGGGATTTCATTGTTCCATGCCCTGGGATGCCCCATTCTTTTGGGGGCCTCGCGCAAGGGATTTATCCGCAAAATTACCGGCGCGGTGCCTGCTTCGGCCCGCATGCCCGGTTCGATTGCCGCAGCCATGGCAGCGGTGCATCAAGGGGTGCAGATCGTGCGCGTGCATGATGTTGCTGACACCTCGCAAGCGCTGCAGGTCTGGCAAGCCATTTGCAAAGGAGAGCATTTTGAAACGTAAGCTTTTTGGAACAGATGGCGTGCGGGGCACGGCCAACAGCTATCCGATGACCGCCGAAATGGCGCTGATGCTGGGCGCGGCTGTGGGCCGCTATTTCCGCAACGAACATGGTGGTGTGCACCGGGTTGTCATTGGCAAGGATACGCGCCTGTCCGGCTATATGTTTGAAAACGCGCTGACTGCGGGTTTGACCTCGACCGGGATGAATGTGCTGTTGCTGGGGCCGGTTCCAACGCCTGCGGTGGGTTTGCTGACCCCGTCGATGCGCGCTGATCTCGGGATCATGATTTCGGCCAGCCACAATCACGCGGCTGATAACGGCATCAAGTTCTTTGGCCCCGATGGCTTTAAGCTGTCCGACGCGGTCGAGGCTGAGATTGAAACTCTGGTCGATGAGGGTGTGCGCCCTGCGCATCCCGAAAACATTGGCCGGGCGCGCCGCATTGATGATGGCCGCTCGCGCTATCAGGAACGGGTCAAAAGCACCCTGCCCTCGGGCCTGCGCTTGGATGGGATCAAGGTTGTGGTAGATTGTGCCAATGGCGCTGCCTATCGCAGTGCGCCCGAAATCCTGTGGGAGTTGGGCGCAACCGTGATCCCGATTGGGGTTGAACCGAACGGGTTGAATATCAACGAAGGCTGCGGCTCGACCAAACCGCAAAAAGCCGCCGCTGCGGTGATCGAAAACGGGGCTGATGTTGGGATCTGCCTTGATGGAGACGCCGACCGGATCATTCTGATCGACGAAAAAGGCCAGATCGCCGATGGCGACCAGATCATGGCGCTAATGGCGGCCCGCTGGGCCGCCGAAGATCGTCTGGCCGGGGGGGCTTTGGTTGCGACGGTGATGTCGAATCTTGGCCTGGAACGCTTCCTTGAGGGCAAGGGTCTGCGGCTCGAACGCACCCAGGTTGGGGACCGCTATGTGGTTGAAGCCATGCGCAAAAACGGCTGGAACCTGGGTGGTGAACAGTCGGGTCACATCGTGATGACCGACTATGCCACAACCGGTGACGGGTTGATGGCGGGGATGCAATTCCTGGCGGAAATGGTGCGCAGTGGCAAACGCGCCTCGGAATTGACCCGCAGTTTCGAACCCGTGCCGCAGCTGCTCAAGAATGTCCGCTTTGGTGAAGGTCAGGCTCCGCTGGAAATCGCCTCGGTCAAGACAGCGATCTCGGATGCCGAGGGGTTGCTGGAAGGCAAAGGACGTCTTTTGATCCGCAAGTCGGGCACCGAACCGCTGATCCGCGTCATGGCCGAATGCGAGGATCCGGGGCTGTTGGAACAGGTCGTCGATGGGATCGTCGCCGAGGTTCAGGCGGTCGCGTAAGGCAAGCGCGCCCAAATTCCGTCGACGGAA
Organism: Tropicibacter sp. R15_0; assembly: GCA_017744045.1. GTDB lineage: Bacteria > Pseudomonadota > Alphaproteobacteria > Rhodobacterales > Rhodobacteraceae > Pelagimonas. The sequence continues at coordinate 148,678 of JAGHRD010000005.1, forward strand.
TTTGCAAAATCCATCAATGGATTTTGGTGCGCTCCATGTTAGGCCGGGCGGCGGAACAGAGATGTCGCGCTGCCCCATAGACCAGCCAGAAACGCAAAGACCAGCTTTAGCCCCAACCATCCCCCAAGGAAGCCAGACCCGGCAAAAACCGCCCCTTCAAAGGTGGCGGGAATGGCGGGTTTGAACTCATCCAGAGTGCGCTTGGCGACGCCGTGATCGCTCATATTCGCGGCCAGCCTGGCCCGCATGAAGGGCCCAGCCCCCTGGAGCTGTGTCAGCGCTGCAGACAAGGAAGAATAGCGATCCAAATGGGCCTGCATATTTCCGGCCTGGGTCTTGCTCAGCGCGCCCTCTTGCGACAGGGCTGAAATATAGTCGGGCAGAGCCATGCCGGCCGCTGCGGCGTCGGCCTCATATTGCTGGGTGATGATGCCCAACTCATCCACCGCGCCACCAAGGCGCTGCAAGTATTGTTGTGAAAATTCAGGGAATTGCGACAGGCCAACCGCGCCGGTCAGCCCACCTGCCAATGTCAACGCTCTGACGATCATGCAGCCCCACCTTGTTTTGGTCCAGCTTAAGCCAAGCCAGACCACAAGTCAGTGGGAAATTCCGCTTAGGCGGATACCTTGCCGTAGATCTGGGCGATGCGCTCGATAGCGGTCTCTGGCGGCAGTTCTTCGCTTTCACCAGTGCGGCGCGAGGTCAGCTCAACCACACCGTTTTTCAGCCCGCGCGGACCAACGGTGATCCGCCATGGCAGGCCGATCAGGTCCATGGTGGCAAACTTGGCCCCTGCCCGTTCGGAACGGTCATCGTAAAGCGGCTCGAGACCCAGCGCGGTCAGCGATTTATAGATCGCTTCACAGGCGGCATCCGCCTCGGCGTCGCCAGATTTCAGGTTGACGATGCCACAATGGAACGGGGTCACACCTTCTGGCCAGATGATGCCCTTATCGTCATGGCTGGCCTCAATGATTGCCCCCAGCAGACGCGACACACCAATACCGTGACTGCCCATATGCACTGGCACTTTGTTGCCCTCACCATCCTGCACTACCGCGCCCATGGCGTCAGAATACTGTGTGCCGAAATAGAAGATCTGCCCAACTTCGATGCCACGCGCGGTGCGCTGACGCTCTTGCGGGACTTTGGCGAATTCGGCTTCGTCATGGGTTTCATCGGTGCGGGCATAGCGCGATGTGAACTCTTCCAGAACCGCCTGGCACTGGGCCTTGTCGTCAAAATCGATCTCACGATCACCAAAGGTCAGATCGGTGATCTCGGAATCGTAGAACACCTCGGATTCACCGGTGTCTGCCAGCACGAGGAATTCATGGGTATAATCGCCGCCAATCGGGCCACTATCGGCGCGCATCGGGATCGCCTGCAGACCCATCCGCTCATAGGTGCGCAGATAGCTGACCAGGTGGCGGTTATAGGCGTGCAAGGCGTCTTCTTTGGTCAGGTCAAAGTTATACCCGTCCTTCATAAAGAACTCGCGCCCGCGCATCACACCGAAACGTGGTCGGATCTCATCGCGGAATTTCCACTGGATCTGATACAGGGTCAGCGGCAGATCCTTGTAAGAGGTCACATTGCTGCGGAACACATCCGTGAACATCTCTTCGGCGGTGGGCGAAAACAGCATATCGCGACCGTGGCGGTCCTGCATGCGCAGCATTTCCTCACCATAACCGTCATAACGCCCGGATTCGCGCCACAGGTCAGCCGATTGCAGGGTTGGCATCAACATGGCGATGTGACCGGCCTTGGCCTGCTCTTCATGCACGATATCTTCGAGCTTGCGCAGCACCTTAAAGCCCATCGGCAACCAGGAATAGATCCCGGCGCTGGCCTGTTTGATCATGCCGGTGCGCAGCATGTAACGGTGGCTGACGATCTGAGCCTCAGAGGGTGTTTCCTTGAGAACCGGCAGAAAATATCGGGAAAGGCGCATATTCGTGTCCCTTGCAAAACATGTCCCGGCGGTTTTGAGCCAAGCCGCCCCTATTGGCAAGGGCTGAATGGCAGTGACATCGAGTGGCGGGAGCGCTACTCGCAATCGAATTTTCCGGACAGGGTGTCAGACAAAGCCTGATTGCCTTTTATCGCATAGGATGTTTTGACAACTTTCCAGTCACTGCCATAGCGTTTGATTTCCGACAAAACCGGATACGGCCCCCACATCAGCCTCGATCCATTCATGACGCGCGCCTCATGTGTCGAAAGAATTGTGTCCGGATCCCGAAACTTGACCGAAAGACAATTTCGAACGAGATCCGTGGTGCCATGCTTTTCATATTCAGTCGTCAGTTGATTAAAGAGGCGCTCAAACTCTTCGACAGTGCTGACGATCCGGCTGGTCTCAAATGTCTCGACCACATGTGGAATATGAAAGTACTGCAAAAAGGACGGAAAGCACTTGTTCAGCAACGCCCATGCAGTCCCATCCAAAATCGTTTTAATAATGGGGAATGCATTGTGTTCTTGGACCTTCATGGTCCAATTATAGCATTTCTTGAATGGAAAGCTCTTGTTTTCTTACGGTTTTGCCGGATTTCGCCGGTCCCGCAACCATTCCGAGAACACGGCCACACAAGGGAAACCAATAAACAGAACCCACTGTGGTTGTGTCACCAGTTCCCCAAGTTGTGTGACCCCGTAAAACAGAAATAATCCGGCCCAACCGAGCTGCAAAAGCGAGGTGATGGCCACAAGCTCCGGGCTGCGCCGAAACGCCAGCCACAGGTACGCCAAGGCAAATAGGATCAAGGCGACGGTTACCGCATGCCACAGGACCAGGGACATGGCCCTGAGATCGGCATTCTCAAGTGTGATGGCAAAGGCGTCGGCATATTGCGGGCCGCCCAAAAAGACATGCACGCCGGTGATGGCGGCCATGAGAGCAGACAGAACAAGATAGGATTTGGACATTTAAGACCTCCGGATCGCAAAACATACGGTTGCGTATGGTTAAGACTGCCCGCTATCCAGTGTCAATACGCTACCGTATGGAAATCAGTGTCAGGCCCCCATGTCACAAAACAGATTGTCACAAGAGGATTGGATCGCAGCAGGTTTTCGCGCCTTGGCCAAGGGCGGATCCGCGGCGTTGCGCGTCGAAGCGATTGCGCGGGACCTTAAGACAACAAAGGGGTCGTTCTATTGGCATTTCAAAGATTTGAAGGCCTTTAAGTCAGCCATGATTGCCTTTTGGAAAGAGCAAGCCACACATGGCATCATTGACGAGTTGGAAGAGCTGCCCAAAGGGCGCAATCGCCTGGTGGCCTTGATCGAAAAGGCCAGCTCCACCCCGGATCATTATGGCGGCAATGGTGTTGAGCCCGCGATTCGTGATTGGGCTCGGATTGATGCCGAGGTCGCTGCTGCATTGCTGGAAATTGACGTCAAACGCATCGCGTATTTGCAACAGGAACTCAATCATCTGGGTGAGATCGAGATGGCCCATGCCCGCCTGTTTTACGCCGCCCATCTGGGGCTGGAGCAATTGGCACGCACCACGGGACAACGCGGTGAGGTTGAGCGGTTATTGCTTTTATCGCTCATGCAGAAACAATAAGCTGTTTGAAGGCTTGAAACACCCTGCAAGGCGGGCGATGTAGAGGCAGGAAAAGGAAGTCACATGGCCCTGCCGGTACGGGATCAATTGAAATACTGGGGACTGACAGCAGCGGTGTTTTCGCTGGTGCTTTGGTTTCTTGGCGACGTTTTGCTGCCCTTTGTTTTGGGCGGGGCGATTGCCTATTTCCTCGATCCGGTCGCAGATCGACTGGAACGCATGGGATTTTCGCGCGGGGCCGCAACCGGAACCATCACCGTTATCGGTGTTTTGGCCTTTGTCGTGCTGGCTCTGGCGATTATTCCGACCTTGATCTCGCAGGCTTTGGCGCTGGTGCAATTCGCGCCGCAATTGTTCAATGACTTGCAAAGCTTTCTGACCGAGCGTTTCCCCAATCTTTTGGATGAAAACAGCGTCGTTCGCGAAACCCTGATCAAGATTGGCCAAACCATCCAGGACCAAGGCGGGCGGGTGATCAACACCCTGTTCAACTCGGCCAAGACAGTTCTGGACATTGCCATTCTGTTCCTGATCGTTCCAGTGGTGGCCGTTTATCTGCTGCTTGACTGGGATCGGATGATTGCGCGGATCGATGCTTTGGTCCCACGCGATCATAGCGAAGTCGTGCGCCAACTGGCCGGTGAGATCGACAAAGTGCTGTCAGGCTTTGTACGCGGCATGGGCTCGGTCTGCATGGTGCTGGGCATTTATTATGCGCTGGCGCTGTGGATGGTTGGTTTGCAATTCGGCCTGATTGTCGGCGTCGTCGCGGGCATGTTGACCTTTATCCCCTATGTCGGCGCGCTGGTCGGCGGGTTGCTGGCCATCGGGCTGGCCCTGTTCCAGTTCTGGGGCGAATGGCATTGGATTGTGGCAGTCTGGGCGATCTTCCAATCTGGCCAATTCATCGAGGGCAATATCCTGACCCCACGCTGGGTCGGCTCTTCGGTCGGGTTGCACCCGGTCTGGCTCTTGCTGGCCTTATCCGTTTTCGGATCTCTTTTCGGCTTTGTGGGCATGCTGGTCGCTGTGCCCCTGGCCGCGGCAATCGGGGTTTTGGCCCGCTTTGCCACCGCACAATACACCGGCAGCCGCTTGTATCGCGGATTGACGGAACGCAAGGAACTATAATGTTGATCGAGCAACTGCAGATCCCCCTGCCCGTGTTGACGGCGCTGGGGAGAGAGGACTTTTTCGTCAGTGAATCTAATGCGCTGGCAGTGGCATTGGTGGAAAGCTGGGAAAACTGGGCCGGCCATAAGATGGTGCTGAATGGCAAGGCCGGATCAGGCAAGACCCATCTGGCCCATGTCTGGGCCAAGATGTCAGGCGCGCGCATTGTTGCCGCGCAGGGGCTGGAATATGCCGATATCCCAAGCCTTGCCGATCAGAATATCTGTGTCGAAAACGTTGACCAGATTGCGGGTAATCTGCGCGCCGAAGAGGCGATGTTTCATCTGCACAATCTGGTGTTGGCGCAGGGCCATTTCCTGATGCTGACCGGTTGCGCCGCGCCCAAGCTTTGGCCTCTGCAATTGCCAGACCTGCACAGCCGCATCCAAGGCGCGCAATCTGCTACGCTGAGCGGGCCGGATGACATGCTGCTATCGGCGCTGTTGGTCAAGCTTTTCTCGGACCGTCAAATCGTGCCTGCCAGCGATGTGATCCCCTATCTACTGCGCCAGATGCCCCGCAGTTACGAGGCAGCGCGCACGCTGGTTGATCGGCTTGACCGCGCCTCATTGACCCGCCCATCGGGGGTGAACCGCCCCCTGGCCATTCAAATCCTGTCCGAGATGACAGGGGCTGATGAAACACCCGAAGACACGGTGGAAAACGCGACTGACGGGCAAGACTGATCTATGTCATAATAAAGTTGCAATGCAGACTGCATAAGGCCCCATGACCCAAGCTGACTTTCTCAAATCCCCGCTTCCCGCCCCGATCGATCTGCCCGATGTTGACATCACCGGCCCCGGTCGATTTCACAATCGCGAGCTGAGCTGGCTGGGGTTTAACTGGCGGGTTCTGGAAGAGGCTGAAAATCCGCGGGTGCCTTTGCTAGAACGTATGCGCTTTCTGTCGATTTCCGCCACCAATCTGGACGAATTCTATACGGTGCGCGTGGCTGGCCTGCGCGAGCTGGCACATGCAGGCAACAATATGCCCGCGGCTGACGGGCTCACCCCGGCAGAGCAGCTTGACCTGATTGACGAAGATGCGCGCAACCTCATGGCCAAGCAGCAACAGGTCTATGTTGCCCTGCGCCAAGAGCTTGAGGCTGCGGGGATCGAAATGGTCTCGCTTGAAGATGTGACCGAGGCAGATAAGAAACATCTGGCCGATGCTTTCCTAGACCACGTGTTTCCGGTCCTGTCCCCGCTGGCCATCGATCCGGCCCACCCTTTCCCGTTTATCCCGAATATGGGCTTTTGCATCGCCATGCAGCTGGAGCGGATCAAGGACAAGAAGGGCCTACAAGCCCTTGTGCCGATCCCGGCCCAGATTGATCGCTTTATGAAACTGCCTGCTGAGGCGGGCAAACACCGGTTTATCCTGCTCGAAGACGTGCTGATCCTGCATGTGGACGGGCTGTTCCCGGGCTATCGTTGCCGGGACCATTTCGGGTTCCGTGTGCTGCGCGACAGCGACATTGAGGTTGAGGAAGAAGCCGAAGATCTGGTGCGCGAATTTGAAGTCGCCCTGAAACGCCGCCGCCGCGGCGAAGTGGTGCGTCTGACCATCACCGCCGGGGCCTCGGCCAAGCTGCGCAAGATCGTCATGGACGAGCTGCATGTCAGTGACAAAGAAGTCATCGAACAAGAGGGGCTGATTGGCATCGGAGACACCAAGGAGCTGGTGATCGATGCCCGCCCTGATCTGCTCTGGCGCAGCTTTACCCCGCGTGTGCCTGAACGCGTGCAGGACTTTGACGGCGACATGTTCGAGGCCATCACGCAAAAGGACATGCTGCTGCATCACCCTTACGAGACCTTTGATATGGTCGTGCGCTTTTTGCGGCAGGCGGCGATGGATCCGGATGTGGTGGCGATCAAGCAAACGCTTTACCGCACCTCGCATAACTCCCCCATTGTCGAAGCGCTGTGTGAGGCGGCCGAGGATGGCAAATCGGTCACCGCCTTGGTCGAGTTGAAGGCGCGTTTTGACGAAGCCGCCAATATTCGCCAGTCTCGTCGGTTGGAACGGGCGGGCGCGCAGGTGGTCTATGGATTCCTGGATTGGAAAACCCACGCCAAGATTTCATCTGTGGTGCGGCGTGAAGGGGACAAGCTGGTCACCTATACCCATTGGGGCACCGGCAATTACCACCCGATCACCGCCAAGATTTACACCGATCTGAGCTTTTTCACCTCAGATAAGGCGCTGGGGCGTGATGCGGCCAAGCTGTTCAACTATCTCAGCGGCTATGCCCGCCCCGAGACATTGGACAACCTGCTGATCTCACCACATACATTGAAATCGGGCATGATCGAGATGATCGAGGCCGAGGCCGCACATGCCCGCGCCGGGCGCCCCGCGCAAATCTGGATCAAGCTGAATTCCTTGATCGAACCCGAAATCATCGACGCGCTTTACAAAGCCTCGCAAGACGGGGTGAAGATCGATTGCGTTGTGCGCGGGATTTGCGGGTTGCGTCCGGGTATCAAGGGTTTGAGCGAGAATATTCGCGTGAAATCGGTTGTCGGACGCTTCCTTGAACACTCGCGGATCATTTGCTTTGGCAATGGCCACGGGCTACCTCACAAGAAAGCACGGGTGTTTATTTCCTCTGCGGACTGGATGGGGCGCAACCTGAACCGACGGATTGAAACCGGTGTCGAGATCGAGAACCCGACCGTAAAGGCGCAGATTGTGAGCCAGATCATGGCGGCCAATCTGGCGGATACCGCCCAAAGCTGGGTCATGGAACCAAGCGGAAAATTCACCCGTCATGCGGTGGCCGAAGGTGAAAAACCCTTTAACTGCCACAAGTTCTTTATGGAAAACCCATCGCTGTCCGGGCGCGGTTCCGCTGGGGCCAAGGATGTGCCCAAACTGACCCATACCGATTAATATCCTTTGAAGAGTAATAAACAAAGCCCGGCCCGCTCGCCGGGCTTTTTCGTTGGCAGGTTTTATCCACAGGGTTTCGCCCCATTTTCGCCGCAAAATGACCCTGCAAGGGCCTCAAATCGTTAAAGACGCGTTAAGCCTCCTTTGAGAATGTGAATTCGCACTTTGGTAACAAGTGGCGCTGCCCGTAATTTCGGGTCAGCATCCGTCAGAAGACGCTGGACTTGCCGCAAAACCCGCGGCGCTGGCGTGTAAACGCCTTGACCTGAAAAAGAGGCGAGACTGATGTCGAGTATTCTGACCAACAATAGTGCGAGCATCGCACTGCAAACGCTCAAGGCCATCAACAGCGAAATGAGCACTGTTCAGGCCGAAATCTCCACTGGTAAAAAGGTGGCCCGGCCTGGAGACAACTCTGCCGTCTGGGCAATTGCCAAAACCATGGAAGCTGATGTAGCGGGCTTCAAAACCATTTCTGACAACCTGAACCTGGGCAATTCCACCGTCGCCGTGGCGCGCCAGGGTGCAGAAACGATCACCGACCTTTTGACCGATATGAAAGGCAAGATCGTCGCGGCCCAAGAGGACAATGTCGACCGTTCCAAGATCCAGGCGGATATCGAGGCACTGACCACGCAGATCAACGATATTGCCAAGGCGGCGCAGTTCAACGGTGAAAACCTGCTGCAAAACCAATCCACCGATGCGGGATCTGGCAGCATTAATATCATGGCGTCGCTGGATCGCTATTCGACCGGTGTCACGACCACGACGATGAATGTGAAAAAGCAGGATTTGTCGACCAACGCGTCAACCGTTGCCGCCTCGGGCGGGACATATGCCGCCGATGCGGCCACCGCCACGCTGAACGCCACGCAAACCGCGACCATCGACGCCAGCAGCCTGGTGGCCGAGGCCGGCGCGGCCTTTTCCATCTCGGTCTTTGGCACAGATGCCGATGATTCCAGCTTTACCCAAGCCAATTACCGCTCCACCGCTGCGGCCACGGAAACCCAGGCCGAAATGGCGGCTGGTGACCTGACCTATGTGGCGGCCGAAGGGGACACCATGGCCGATGTGGTCAACGCACTAGGGAAAAAATGGCAGGCCTTTGCCCATTCCAATGATCACACCAGTGATGAGCTGTCGTTGACCTTCTCAGGATCAACCATCTCGCTCAGTTCTAATGTCACGACCGGCTCTGACACAATCCAGGTGGCCATCAACCGTTTGGATGCCGATGCAGGCAATACGATTGGCGGCGGGCTCGAGGCGCTGAGCAGCTTGGATGTCTCAACCGCCTCCGGTGCGGATGATGCCTTGGGTCAGATCGAAGGATTGATCCAGGTTGCGGTCGAAGCCTCGGCGGCTTTTGGCTCGGATCAGGGACGGATTGAAACTCAATCCAACTTTATCGGCAAACTCACCGACTCGCTGAAATCCGGGATCGGTGCGCTGACTGATGCCAATATGGAAGAATCCTCGGCCAAGTTGCAGGCCCTGCAGGTGCAGCAACAGCTGGCGGTTCAGGCCCTGTCGATTGCGAACCAATCGCCATCCACCTTGCTGGCATTGTTCCGCTAAACCTGTGATTGCGCTGGAAACCCAGCGACAAATCGCAACGCTTTCAAGCGATTGACCCCCGGACGATACTCAGGCCATATGGGTAAAAGTCCGGGGGTCATACCATATGCAAAACAGCCTGCCGCAGGATGATTGGGGCCCGTTCGGGCGTCCTTTGTTTGAAGATGCGAAATCCCGTGGGCTTAGCCGCGTTGGTGTGGTCGATATCGGATCAAACTCGGTCCGGATGGTTGTTTTTGACGGCGCGGCGCGCAGCCCGGCCTATTTCTTTAACGAAAAGATCCTCTGTGGCCTTGGCGCTGGCATGAACGAAACCGGGCGTTTGAACTCCAAAGGGCGCGAACGTGCCTTGGTGGCGCTGCGCCGGTTTCAATGTCTGGCCGAAGGCATGGACCTCGCCCCGCTCACCGTTGTTGCCACCGCCGCCATGCGCGAGGCTGAGGACGGGCCGGAATTCAAAGAGATCATCGAGAAAGAAACAGGCCTGACCGTCTATGTCATTGATGGCGAAGAAGAAGCCCGGCTTTCCGCCCAGGGCGTCTTGCTTGGATGGCCAGGGTCTTATGGGTTGATCTGCGACATTGGCGGGTCCTCGATGGAGCTGGCCGAGATTCACGACGGCGAGGTCGGACGGCGCGTGACCTCGCCACTTGGGCCGCTGAAATTGCGAGATTTGGAAGGCGGGGCCGAGGCCCGCAAGGACCGGATCAAAACCGTCATGGCTGAGCTGCGCGATCATATGGGAAAGCAGCGTGACCGTTTGTTTCTGGTCGGCGGCAGTTGGCGCGCCCTGGCCAAGGTCGACATGCTGCGCCGCGATTACCCGCTGCATGTGCTGCACGAATATCGCATGGATGCGGATGCCGTCGCCCAAACCATCACCTTCATCGAACAACACACGCCCGAAGAGTTGCGCAAGCTTTGCGGAATATCCTCGACCCGCATGTCGCTGCTTCCTTATGCGGCCGAAGTTCTGGAAGAGCTGTTGAAAAAATTCAAACCCGCCGATATCGCCATTTCCAGCTACGGTATCCGCGAGGGTATGTTGTATGAACAAATGCCCGAAGAGCTGCGCCGACGCGATCCGTTAATCGAGGCCAGCCGGTTTTCTGAGGCCAAGGATGCCCGCCTGCCTGGATTTGGTAAGCGCTTGTATTCCTTTGTGAAACCTCTCTTTCCCGATGCCGACGAAACCCGTTTGCGCCTGATCAAGGCCGCTTGCCTCATGCATGATGTAAGCTGGCGCGCCCATCCCGACTACCGGGCGGAAATCTGTTTTGACAATGCCACCCGCGCCAATCTGGGCGGGCTCAAACATTCCGAACGGGTCTATCTGGGGATTTCGCTGCTCTATCGCTATCGCAACAAACCCGAGGGCACACATTTTGAACCGTTGTTTGAGCTGCTCGATCAGAACGATCAGCTTGAGGCGGAAATCCTCGGCAAGGCCATGCGATTGGGGGCGATGCTGTGGATGGACAAGCTGACCCGCGAAGAAGCGCAACTGCTATGGGACCCGAAAACGCGCGATCTGTCCCTACGCCTGTCGGAAAAGTCTGCGCCGCTATATGGCGAAGTCACCGAGGCGCGCTTTCGCTCTTTGGCGGCAGCCCTGCAGGCGGAGAGTGCAGAGATGGTTGTGGATTGAACCTACACCGCGCCTAGTCACCTGGATCCGAAATCGTTGTCATAGAAAAATGTCCCCGGATCGCCTGCGATCCGGTTCGCGCCCGACCCCGCCCCCAGGGCGGGCGCGAAATCATCTCAACGTTTCAACAAGTTGCACGGCTATTTGATGCCACAACTCGTTCGCCAAGTTTCTACGCGCCCACCCTCGGGGTCGGGCGCGAACCTGTGTAGTAACCAATTGTCTATGTTGCGGATTTTAGTTCCAGGTGACTAGAGATCAATCTCACCGCCGGTTTCCGGTTCATCCTCGGCGATCTCTTCTTCGGTGCGGCGGCGTATGATGATGTCACCATTGGGCAGCATTTCCGGCGGGTGGTAAAGGCTCCAATCCTCGACCTTGCCGAACATCTCTTTCAAGGCCGGTCCCATTTCCGCGGCAAAATCCTTGAGCATGGGTTCCATCTCTTCGGCCATGCCTTCCAGCTCTTTCAAGGCCGGTTCCATTTCTTCCATCAACCCTTGGAAAAACATCTTGGCCCCCTGCTCCATCAGCGAAGGCCCTTCTTTGTCATCAGCAAAGACGGGGGAAGCCATGGCAAGGGCGACGATCACGGAGGCAGCAAAACGAGTCATGTCTTGAATATAGGGGCATGGTTTTGTGACGTAAGGGGAAACTGGGCGAATCCACCAGACCAGCCAAACCTTGCTTAGAGGTCAATGTCCAACGTGACCGGGAAATGATCCGAGGCGGTCAGCAAGGCCTCGCGCAGCTCGGGCACGGACCGGCAGTTTTGATCATCAAAGGGATGCCAGATGCACCAGTGTGCATTCATGGCCTGCAAGTCTGGCGAAACCATGATGTAATCCAGCAAGGCCTGCAAATAGCGCTTTTTGTCCTTGAGGTAAAAGCGCGAGGTTGTGGGATGCGCACCCAGCTTGCTGGCCAGCGCCTCATCGGCGTGGGGATCAAACAAAGCCGCCCCCCCTTCGCCCAGCACGATCTCGACCGAGCTGCGGCCAAACAGGTTCTCGTATTCGTCCAGACCCGGGCCGTCATTCAGATCCCCCATCACGATGACAGGATCACCGGTGCTCAGATGGGTTTCCACGCGGCGGCGCAGCCAAATCGCCTGCGCCAATTGCTTGCGACGATTGGCGATCGAGATGCGCATAACCTCGTCCCGAGACCGCGCACCATGGGGTGCCTTGGATTTCAGATGTGCACCTATCAGGCGCAAGCTTTTGCCCGATTTGGTGGTGACCTCCAATTCCAAAGGCGGTTTGGAAAAGGTCACCTCGTCGCGATTGGCGTCAATATCCAGATCAATGCCAAGAACCTGATCAAAGACCGGCGCATCCACATCCCCTGCCCCTTTGGGATCATGGCGCGCGCTCAGCACGTCAGGGTCATACAGAAAGGCAATTTCCTGCTGGGTGTCATTGGTGAACCCAGTGACCACCTCGCGGCAGCGCAAGTCATAGGCCTGGGCAAAACTGGTCAGCGCCTTGGTCGTCGAGCGTTTCGAACTGGTATCGGGGGCCTCGATGATCATGACGCCGTCGGCGTTCAGCGCAGTGAACACGATGCCCAATGCCTCGGCCTGCTGGGCGCGGGTCACATTGTGTCGCGCTGACCATTTCCCATCTGCCAAAAGCCGCCCGCGCCGATCAAATAGCGCATCGAACCATTCGACATTATAGGTGGCCAGACGCATCAGGCCGGTTTTCCGTTGATCTCGGCCCAGGCGTCATTGATGTCTTGCATGCGCCGTTCCGACAGTTTGACCGCCTCAGCGGGAACACCGCGGGCGATCATCACATCGGGATGGCTTTCGCGCACCAATTGCCGCCAATGTTTGCGGATCTCATCTATCGGCATATCTGGTGTGACGCCCAGAACGGTATAAGGGTCTGGCGTGGCATCAGGAACAAAGCGCGCGCGCATGGCGCGGAAACGATTGTCATCAATGCCAAAAATCTCGGCCACATCATGCAGAAACTGATCCTCGGCCGGGTGATAGGTGCCGTCTGCCATGGCGATATGGAACAGCCCCTCCATCAGGTCACACAGCGTGCCCGGCTCTTCGCCAAACATCGCGCGGATGCGTTTGGCGTAATCCTGAAAGCCCGCAACGTCCTGACGGGCGAGGTTGAACACCTTGGCGGCGCCTGCCTCATCCTCAGCCGCGATCTGAAACACTTCGCGAAAGGCGGTGACCTCATCTCGGGTGACCAAGCCGTCAGCCTTGGCCATTTTGGCCGACAGTGCAATCACCGCAATGGTAAAGGCAATCGATTTTTCCGGCGGGCTGCGCAGTTTCTCAAACACCGCTGACAGGCCCTCACCCGAGGCGAGCGCCGCAACTGCGTTGGATATACGAGACCAAATCGACATAAGCGCACCTTACGCGAGCAAAGAAGCAGTGTCAGGCGGTCATTGCAGAAATTTCTGCGCCTGCAACACGGCCCGGCGGATTTATGTCAATTGGCCCCCGCCAAGCGGTGTTTCAAGCTCTGCTGCCAATCCCGGGGCGGCGGTTTCAAAGCGGATCAATGGCTCGGACAGATGGGAGGCCAGCAGGGTTTGCAGCGCATCCGCTTCGGGATGCGACACGGTGAGCTGTTTCAGACGAACGCCGCCTTTGGGCAATGTCCGACCCGGAATCTGCGGGCCATGCCACTGGATCAGGGCCGGGAACAGGCCATCAAAGGGCAAAAACCCATCTTTGGGCACCGCCATGGTCCAACTGAGCCCGCCGCGCGAAACCTCAATCGGCTCGCCAGCCATAGGCAGCGCGTCCAGAGCAGATGCCATATCCTCAACCCGGCAAATCCATTTGTCCAACCGCGCAGGGCCCGAGAAATGATCCAACCCGAACCAACGCGCATCCGTCGGAGGCTCTGCCGCCGGATCAATCGCAATCGCCTCGATATAGAAATCCGGCGCCATGCCAAGCAAACGGTTATGGGTTCCAAAACGATTATGCCGCCCGCCGGGCAAGAGCGGAATACCAACAGCCGCCTCCAAATGGGCTGCTGCTTCTTCCAGGCTTTCACCCAAAACTGCGATATGATCCAAAGCCAGCATCCGCATCCCTCCAAAACCGTTGAAAACGCCTCTTTATCCTACAAAACCTGACCGATTTTGTCTTGAAAAGATGCAAGTTCGGCCCACCTTTCATAGGACTTCACCAAATCGCGAGGGATAGATGCTGCTTAGAATGATAGACCGCTTTTTCCGGCACGAGGCGTCGGGGGGATTGCTGCTGATGGCGGCGGCCCTGGCCGCGCTGGTTGTCGCCAATTCCGGCCTGTCGGGTGCCTATGACGCCGTGCTGGGCAGTGTCCTGTCTGTGACGATCAACGGGACCGGTTTGGAGAAACCGGCGATCCTGTGGATCAATGACGGTTTGATGGCGATTTTCTTCTTTTTGATCGGGTTGGAGCTGAAGCGCGAGCTGCTTGAGGGCAAGCTCAAGAAACCCTCGGATGTGGTTCTGCCTGGCATGGCGGCAGTGGGGGGCATGGTTGTCCCTGCGCTGATCTTTGTCATGTTCAACTGGGGCAACACGGCCACGATCAATGGCTGGGCCATCCCTGCTGCAACTGATATTGCATTTGCCCTCGGGGTGTTGGCGCTGGTCGGAGATCGCGTGCCTTCGTCGCTCAAGGTGTTTCTGCTGACATTGGCCATTCTTGACGATATTGGCGCGATTCTGATCATCGCGATTTTCTACACCGCTGAGCTCAAGGTCGACTACCTACTGATGGCGCTGGTGCCTGCCCTCGCAATGCTTTGGCTGAACCTCAAAAAGGTTCACCGCGTCGCGCCGATCCTCTTCCTTGGGGTGATCATGTGGGTGCTGGTGCTGAAATCCGGCGTTCATGCGACGCTGGCCGGGGTTGTGACCGCCTTTTTCATCCCGCTGACGGATAAATGGGGCAAGTCCCCGCTGCATTCCCTGGAACATGGGCTGACCCCTTATGTGCTTTACCTGATCATCCCGGTCTTTGCCTTTGCCAATGCCGGTGTGGTTTTGACGGGGCTGAGCCTGTCTGACCTGGCCGCACCGCTGCCTTTGGGCATCGCGCTCGGCCTGATCCTCGGCAAGCAGATTGGCGTCTTTGGCGTGACCTGGCTGATGGTCAAGCTGCGCCTCGCACAACCGCCTGCGGGGGCTAACTGGGCGCAGATCTATGGTGTGGCCTGTCTCGCCGGGATCGGGTTTACCATGTCGCTGTTCATCGGCTCGCTCAGCTTTGCCGATCCAGAGCTGATGAACCATGTGCGTCTGGGTGTATTGCTGGGCTCTTTGGTGTCCGGTGTCATCGGCTATGCCGCCCTGCGCCTGTCGACCGCCGCCGAGCCGGAAGGCGCTAAGGTCGCTGCGGAATAAGACGCTGATTTTAAACTGAAAGCGCGCCCTTGTTCAAAACAAGGGCGCGCTTTTTTTGATGTTTATGACCGCTTAGGCGCGAGCATCGCGGATCAGGCGCAAAATGTCCTGCGCAGCCTCGGGGATATTGGTGCCCGGACCAAAGATCGCCTTCACGCCAGCGGATTTGAGGAAGTCATAATCCTGCTGCGGGATCACACCGCCGCAGATCACCAGAATATCCTCGGCCCCTTGCTTTTTCAGCTCTTCGATCAGCTGGGGTGCCAGCGTCTTGTGACCCGCCGCCTGCGAGCTGATACCGACCACATGCACATCATTGTCGACGGCATCCTGCGCGGCCTCATCCGGGGTCTGGAAGAGCGGGCCCACATCAACGTCAAAGCCGATATCGGCAAAGGCGGTCGCAATCACCTTGGCCCCACGGTCATGGCCGTCCTGGCCCATCTTGACCACCAGCATCCGTGGGCGGCGCCCCTCTGCTTCGGCAAAGGCTTCGATATCTTTCTGGATGGCGGCAAAGCCCTCATCCCCCTCATAAGCAGCACCATAAACACCGGCCAGGGTTTTGACTTCAGCGCGGTGACGTCCAAATTCTTCTTCCATTGCCATGCTGATTTCCCCCACAGAGGCACGTGCACGGGCCGCCTCAACTGCGGCCTCCAGCAGGTTTCCACCTTCCTTAGCGCGACGGGTCAGCTCGGCCAAAGCAGCCTGACAGGCCGCTTCGTCGCGATCCGAACGCATTTGGGTCAGACGCGCGATCTGGCTGTCACGCACAGCCATATTGTCCACATCGAGGATCTCAAGCTCGTCTTCCTTGTTGAGCTTATACTTGTTCACCCCAACGATGACTTCGTCGCCCCGGTCGATCATCGCCTGACGCTTGGCCGCCGATTCCTCGATCCGCAGCTTGGGCATGCCGCTGGCCACAGCCTTGGTCATGCCGCCCATTTCCTCAACCTCCTGCATCAAAGCCCAGGCGTCGTTGATCAACTGATCCGTCAGGCTTTCGACATAGTAGGAGCCTGCCAAGGGATCGACCACATTGGTGACGCCGGTTTCCTCTTGCAGGATGATCTGGGTGTTGCGGGCGATGCGGGCGCTGAATTCGGTTGGCAGGGCAATCGCTTCGTCCAAGGCGTTGGTGTGCAAGGATTGTGTGCCGCCCAGAACCGCGCTCATCGCCTCGTAAGCGGTGCGGATGACGTTGTTATAGGGGTCCTGTTCCTGCAGGGACACGCCCGAGGTCTGGCAATGGGTGCGGAGCATCTTGGAGCGTTCAGACTTGGCCTCGAATTCGGTCATCACACGATGCCAAAGGGTGCGCGCGGCACGCAGCTTGGCCGCCTCCATGAAGAAGTTCATGCCAATGGCAAAGAAGAAGCTCAGGCGACCCGCGAATTTGTCCACATCCATGCCAGCATTGATCGCTGCGCGCACATATTCGCGCCCATCCGCCAGCGTATAGGCCAGTTCCTGCACCAGGTTCGCCCCGGCCTCCTGCATGTGGTAGCCGGAAATCGAAATCGAGTTGAATTTCGGCATCTCATTCGAGGTGTATTCGATGATGTCCGAAATGATCCGCATCGAAGGTTCGGGCGGATAGATATAGGTGTTGCGCACCATGAACTCTTTCAGAATGTCATTCTGAATAGTCCCCGCCAGCAGGCTTTTGTCATGGCCCTGCTCTTCGCCTGCAACGATAAAGTTTGCCAGGATCGGGATCACCGCGCCGTTCATGGTCATCGAAACCGAGACCTTGTCGAGCGGAATGCCGTCAAAGAGGATTTTCATATCCTCAACGCTGTCGATGGCAACCCCGGCCTTGCCCACATCACCAACAACGCGCGGGTGATCGGAGTCATAGCCCCGGTGGGTCGCCAGATCGAAAGCAACCGAAACCCCCTGCTGACCAGCTGCCAGGTTTTTGCGGTAAAAGGCGTTGGATTCCTCGGCTGTTGAAAAGCCCGCATATTGGCGGATGGTCCAGGGGCGGCCCGCATACATGGTCGCCTTCACCCCACGGGTGAACGGCCCCACGCCAGGCAGCGTGTTCATATGGTCAAGCTCGGCTGTATCCTCCGCCGTATAAAGCGGTTTGACCTCGATCCCTTCCAAGGTGTTCCAGGTCAGATCATCCAGCGGGCGGCCCCGCAGTTCTTTTTCAGCAAGTTTCTTCCAATCGTCGGGCAGATCGGTCATAGGCTTGTCCTCTCTCAGTCAGCACCGCCGTCGGTTTTTCCGATCTTGCGGGCATGGGATCTTCTCTCAGATGCGCCAATCCCTCGGCTCCGGCACGCAGCCAGTAAAGGTCATCGGCATAGGCCTCGCGCAGGGCGGAGGCCTGAAACGGTGTAAAGGGCTGCCAGCGTCCGGTTTCATCCGGCAGCAGGTCGGGGAAATCGCCGCGATCCAGCAGGACCTCGCGCAATTCCTGAAGATTAGGGCTGCGATTGGCCCAGAATTCACCAATCCCGGTGCCGGGTTGGCCCGGTTTCTGGGTCGCCATCGCCAAAAGCTCATCCGGATGAGAGGCAAAGCGCTCAAAGGGCGTCACCAAAATCTCGGCATCGGGGCAGGCACAGGCAATATCGGTGATGACATGACGCCAGCTGCGGTCGGAATGGGCGATGCTGTCACGCACCGCATCGCTGGGCACGGATTCGCCGCGCGGCACGAGATAGGCCATGACCGAGCCCCACCAGCGATCAGGCGAGCGGATCTGCAAGACCACCCGGGTGATCGGGTCAAAGGCTGCGTTGATCCGCGCCATGCGTTCGCCAATGTCAGGATACATCACCCGCGCGCGCAGGCTGCGCCGCGCCGTTCCAATCAGGTTTTCGTCTGACACAACAAGATGCGTCACCCCCTGCCGCGCGGCACCAGCAAGGTTCATCTGTACACGGCCAATGGCGCGTTTGGTTTGCTTGGGCGAAACCGGGCGATCCGCAACACCGTCAAGCAGACCCTTGCGGGTCCGCCATGGCCCCCAAAACCCAACCCCTTGCGCCATCAAAGCGCTGCGATTGGCGCGCAGATATTGCTGAAAACTTGTCGATCCGGTGCGGTGCGCACCGATATGCAGGATGACGTCCATGAGGCAGCGGCCCTTAGCCAGACCCGCGTCAGCAGCGACACGGGCAGTTGCAGATGCCAACAAGGATGGCCTGTCGCTTATGAGAAACTCGTTAATGCTAAAATTTTTCCGGTTCCCGCGCCCTGTGGACTGTGCAGCTTTCGTTTCGCACCCTATATCTATGTGTATGAACGTATTTTCCCGTCTGGCCGCCTTGGCCCTCATCCCTGCTCTGCTCGCCTCACCTGTGCTCAGCGCGACCGAGGCCGAAGAGCCGTTTACCTTGATCCGGGATGCCTCGGACACCTCTCTTGAGGAGTGGGCCTGGATCAAACGGGTGGTGGTGGTCTTTGCCGACAGCCCCAATGATCCGCGCTTTGCCGAACAAATGCGGCTGATCGAGGACCGGCCAGAGGCGTTGCTGGAGCGCGATGTGGTGGTGATCACCGACACGGACCCAAAGGCGCGCAGCGAGGTGCGCAAAGCGTTGCGCGCACGCGGCTTTATGCTGGTGGTGCTGGCCAAGGATGGCAGCGTGGTGATCCGCAAACCCGCCCCATGGGACATGCGCGAAATTTCGCGATCTATCGACAAACTGCCCCTGCGCCAACAGGAAATCCGCGAACGTTGACGTTCAGCCGGTTTTAAACGTTGCCACGCAGGAAAACCGCCAGGTTTTCCGGCGGATAGACCATCAGCAGGGCATCGCCAGCCGGATCGTAGAGCGTCAGCGTTTCCGGTGACATCAACACTGCGAAATAGCCATTGGCGATGTGCTCTTCCATACAATCCTTGACCGGGCCGACGCCGGTAGACAGCAAGCCCAGCCCCGTTACCAGATCGCGTGACATCAACTGTTCGGAAACCACATGCGGGCTGGTTTCCGGCATGTCGAAGACGATGACCTGCCCCTGCTTTAATCGTTCCACGGCAGAATCGATTGATCGAGCGCGGGGTATTGTGGCGCGAATAACCGGAAGGGCGAGATCGAAGACCGCTGCCGTGCAATTCATCCGCGAGGAAAAATAGCGGGTTTGCGCCAGATACACCCAGCCCGCCAGCTGTTGGCGCAGCTCTGCCTCCTTGTCGAGCGCGCAGCCCGACAAGCTGGTCACTAGGACCATGAAGGCCAAGCCCAATCGGGCCGCCACAGGTTGCATCCAGGCACACGTCATCCCCGGCAGTCTTAGCCGGGAATGATTGACGCTTGGTTGCCAAACCTTGATATGGGGCGGCCCAGATCATTTGAGTTATTCGAACTCCATGATCACTTCGTCCACCGCAAGGCTGTCGCCCGCCGCAGCGTTGATCTTGGAGACGACACCTTTCTTCTCGGCGCGCAGGATGTTTTCCATCTTCATCGCCTCAATGGTGCACAGCGCCTGGCCCTCTTGAACCTCTTGCCCCTCTTCCACGTCGATCTTGACGACCAGACCCGGCATCGGGCAGAGCAGCATTTTCGAGGTGTCAGGCGGCAGTTTCTCGGGCATCAGCTTGGCCAGTTCCGCCTGACGCGGGCTGCGCACGAGCACCTTGAGGTCGGCACCACGCGACCGGATGCGGAACCCATGGGTGATCTTGTCGACCTTCAGCACCAAAGGCGCGCCATCAACGGTCATGCGGGCCAGGCTGTCACCCGGTGTCCACGCCCCTTCGACACGCAGCGCGGTGCCATCGGCAAAGGTGACGGTCGAGCCGTCATGATCCGCATCAATGCTGGCCTCAAAGGCTTCGCCTTGCAGGGTCACAACCCATTCAGTACCAACGCGGCGTTCGTGATTGTCCAAACGGCCCGACACACGGGTGCGGCGGATTTCGGCAACACGGTTCATGGCGGCGGCAGCAGCGGCGATCCGCTTGAGCCCATCCTCGCCCAGTGTCACACCTGCAAACCCCTCTGGGTATTCCTCTTCGATAAAGGCGGTGGTCATCTCGCCAGAGACGAATTTCTCATGATCCATCACGGCGCTGAGGAATGGCAGGTTGTGGCCGATCCCTTCTACCTCAAACCCGTCCAGCGCATTGCGCATGGCCTCAATCGCCTCGTCACGGGACGGGGCCCAGGTGCAGAGCTTGGCGATCATCGGGTCATAATACATCGAGATCTCCCCGCCCTCATAGACGCCGGTATCGTTGCGCACCGCGAAACCGTCGCCAGCTGGCGCATCACCTTGCCATTTGTCATTCTCAAGCAGCAGACCACCCGACAGTTCAGCCGGTGGACGATAGCGGGTCAGACGACCAATCGAGGGCAGGAAACCGCGATACGGGTCTTCGGCATAGAGACGGTTTTCAATCGCCCAACCGTTGATCTGCACATCGTCCTGCGTGATGGTCAGCGGTTCGCCATTGGCGACGCGGATCATCTGTTCGACAAGGTCAACGCCGGTGATCAGCTCGGTCACCGGGTGTTCCACCTGCAAGCGGGTGTTCATCTCGAGGAAGTAGAAATTCTTGTCGCCATCGACGATGAATTCCACGGTCCCGGCACTGGTGTAGCCCACGGCCTTGGCCAGCGCGACCGACTGTTCGCCCATGGCTTTGCGGGTCTCGGGGTCAAGGAAAGGCGACGGAGCCTCTTCGACCACTTTCTGGTTGCGGCGCTGGATCGAGCATTCGCGTTCGTTCAGATAGATGCCATTGCCATGTGCGTCGCAAAGCACCTGAATCTCGATATGGCGCGGCTGCGTCACGAATTTCTCGATAAAGATCCGGTCATCGCCAAAGCTGTTGGCCGCTTCGTTTTTCGAGCTTTGGAAACCTTCGCGTGCTTCCTGGTCGTTCCAGGCAATCCGCATGCCTTTACCACCGCCACCGGCAGAGGCTTTGATCATCACCGGATAGCCGATCTCGTTGGAAATCTTGACCGCCTCATCTGCGTCTTCGATCAGGCCCATATATCCGGGAACCGTGGAAACCTCAGCCTCCTGTGCGATCTTTTTCGAGGTGATCTTGTCCCCCATCGCCTCAATCGCGCCTTTAGGCGGGCCGACAAAGGCAACGCCCTCGGCCTCAAGCGCTTCGGCGAATTTGCTGTTCTCGGACAAGAACCCATAGCCGGGGTGAACCGCCTGCGCGCCAGTCTGGCGGATGGCATCCATGACCTTGTCGATGACGATATAGGACTGGTTCGCCGGCGGTGGGCCGATATGCACGGCCTCATCGGCCATTTGCACATGCAGCGCCTGCTTATCGGCATCCGAATAGATCGCCACGGTTTTGATACCCATTTTGCGTGCGGTCTTGATGACACGGCAGGCAATCTCGCCACGGTTGGCGATCAGGATCTTGTCGAACATGTCAGTCCCTTTCCTCTTGTCTTTGGCTCAGGGCAGCACAGCCCCCTGATGCATGCAAAAAGACCGCCCCCGCGTGGGTCACACGCGAGAGGCGGTCAAACTGAATCCGAAAGGGCTGCTGGCGCGCGCTAGCAGCGTTCCGGGAATTTTTGGCAATAGGCAACATTGCCCACGACGCCGATGGCGGCACCGGTAAGAACGTCCTGTTCCAGGACAAGCGCGGCAGCTGTGCCAGCGCCAGCGCCAATAAGCGCCTGGTCACCGACGGAGTCACCGCAGGCTGCAAGCGCTGTAAGCGCCAAGGCACCCGCCATCCATGTGTGTTTTTGCATGTTCTGCTCTCCTCTTTGGTCCTTATGCCGGACAGGTTCAGGGACCATGTTGTGGCCCTCTTTGTCCAATGCATATGGGAAGGAGAGGTGATTTCGGCAAGCATGTGCCGATTGTCTTTTGACCTTTTCGCAACCGGTTGGAAAAGGCGGGGCGGACGGACAGGGGAATGGCCGAACCGCCCCCTAAGGGAAGGGTCACGTTGAATGGCGATCATGTCTTGGGTCCATGTTTCGCCCTTCGCAATCAGGCTGCCAAAGCCATGACCCGACGCAAAGCGCAAAGCCACGCTTGCCGATTTTTCGGCAGCGTTTTGCGCAAATACTCGGGTCAGTGGCAGGATCACGCCCAATCCTCCGTTCCGTCAAAAGCTTCGGGGAACGCGGCGCGGGCCGCGGTTTCATCAATGACCAGCAAAGCGTCATAGCTTTCAGGGTCAAAATCTTCGGGATCATAGGGCAGCACTTCGCGCCCAAAGAGCCAGCTTAGACGACCGGCATCGAGATTGCCGCGTTCAAATGGCTGGTCGCCAAAATGTGCCCATAGCGCCGCCATGAAACCGGCATCTGCCTTGCGATCCGGCGTGCGGCGGTCGCGATAGCGTTCCCGCCGGGTGATCGGCGTCACCCCTTTCGGGTTCGGTCTGCGAATGACGAATTGGAAATCTGTGCCCGGCAGTCGCCCGGGAAAACCGCGATGCTTTAGCATTGTGCACCCCTTTGTTGTTGTGTCCAACGCTGGGTGCCTCGCAACCAAAACTCTTGCAAGAGTTTTGCAAAAGCCATGCATGGCTTTTTTTCACTTCCCCTTGAGGAAGCGGGGGTTGGAGCGGGCCCGAAAGCCCGCTCCAAACAGTGTTTACTTGTACTTGCCTGTGTAGACAGGCTCAACGCTGATCGGCTCTGGGTCGACAACGATGAACTCTTCTTCTTCCTGCTGGCCACCACAGGCGGAAACGCCTGCAACGATGGCGAACATGGCAAGCAGTTTGATGCTCTTGGACATCTAAGACTCCTGTCAGGTTCCACGAGGTCCGCAAGGCCAAACGACCCTACCCACCCCATTTTCGAGGTAAAGACTGCTTGGGAGCAATCTGGACGTAAATTAACCGACAGGGTGGGGAAAAGATACGTTCCCAAATCCGAGAGAAAATCCTGTGACTGCAAAGCCTCAAAAAGTTGTCCACATGAGAGTCGACCCGCAAGATATTGTGCAACCATCAAAAAACCTCCCAGATGCAGAGGTCATTTTCGACGCTGTAGCTTTCGAAAAACTGGGTCACATCCGGGGTCATCACCCCGAATTCCACTGGTTTTTCCATCAGGGTGACAACGATCTGTTGCGCGCTGGCCCCCTGAATTTGCAGCTGAGGCAGGGCAAATTCCGTGCAGAGATAGGCCATGTCATCCAGGACCTGTTCAAAGCTTTTGCCACCCTCGGCGATCCCGGGCGCGACAAAGCGAAAGCGCTGTGCCGGGCCATCATCCAACCAGTCGTGAAAGCTGACCTCAAGCCCAGAGGGCACCGCAATCGGGTCGGCCAGAGCCTTATCAGCCTGGGTCATGCCAGCAAAGAGAATGGAAAAGAGTAAGGCGCAGCCCCGGCCCCCGAAGGGTCCTCCCGCCGGGGCTGCAAAAATCCCGGGCGCACCCAGGGATATATTCCGTAACCGAGCGATCATGACGCCCGCTCCCGCGCCCAGGTCAGCCAACGTGCGCGATGCGCAGGGCTGTCCAGCAGCGCTTGGATTCGGTCAGAGAGATTTGCAGGAACCGGTGCCGAGACCAAAAACTGGCCACCGGCTTTGACACACACACCCTCTTCCCTGACGTCAATGAGTATCACGGGAGAAAAACCACGCAAGCCCCTAAATTCACGCCACAGATCCTGACGGATTTGACGCGCCAATCGAGAGGCACGCGCCAGCGGCAAACACGCCTCTGCCGACACGTCGAAACGCGCAGGCAGATGGCGCGCCAGCGTGAACCGCGCACCATCGCGCAATTCATGCCAGCCGCCGCGAGCCTTATGTGTTCCCCCCGACATCGCCTGTCTTACAACGGGATATTGTCGTGTTTTTTCCACGGGTTGCTCAGCTGCTTGTTGCGCAGCATCGCAAAGGCCCGGGACACGCGACGGCGGGTGGATTTCGGCTGGATCACCTCATCGATAAAGCCACGCTCAGCCGCAACAAACGGGTTGGCGAACCGGTCTTCGTATTCCGCGGTATGAGCGGCAATCTTTTCAGCATCGCCCAAATCGGCTCGGTGAATAATCTCGGTCGCACCTTTCGCGCCCATCACGGCGATCTCAGCCGTAGGCCAGGCATAGTTCACATCGCCGCGCAAATGCTTGGACGCCATCACGTCGTAGGCCCCACCATAGGCTTTGCGGGTGATCACGGTGACCTTTGGCACGGTTGCTTCGCCATAGGCAAAAAGCAGTTTTGCGCCATGCTTGATCACGCCACCATATTCCTGCGAGGTCCCGGGCAGGAAGCCAGGCACATCAACCAGGGTCAGGATCGGAATTTCAAAGCAGTCGCAGAAGCGGACAAAACGCGCGGCCTTGCGCGAGCTGTCAATATCCAGGCAACCCGCCAAAACCATCGGTTGGTTCGCGACAACACCCACGGTCTGGCCTTCGAGACGCATGAAACCTGTGATGATATTGCCTGCATAATCCTCTTGGATCTCGTAAAAATCACCTTCATCGGCAACCTTGGTGATCAACTCCTTCATGTCATAGGGCATGTTGGGGTTTTCAGGGATCAGCGTATCAAGGCTGCCTTCGATCCGATCCACATCGTCAAAGAACGGGCGCACAGGTGGCTTTTCACGGTTGTTGAGCGGCAGGAAATCGACCAGACGGCGCACTTCGGCCAGAGCCTCAACATCGTTTTCAAACGCACCATCAGCGACGCTGGATTTCTTGGTATGTGTCCCCGCGCCGCCCAGTTCTTCGGCAGTGACGACCTCATTTGTCACGGTCTTTACAACGTCAGGGCCGGTGACAAACATGTAAGAGCTGTCTTTGACCATAAAGATAAAGTCGGTCATGGCCGGCGAATACACCGCGCCACCCGCACAAGGGCCCATGATCACCGAGATCTGCGGGATCACACCCGAGGCCATGATATTGCGCTGGAAGATTTCAGCATATCCGGCCAGCGCGTCCACGCCTTCCTGAATACGCGCCCCGCCGGAGTCGTTCAGGCCAATCACAGGCGCGCCGTTTTGCATCGCCATATCCATGATCTTGCAGATCTTTTGCGCATGGGTCTCGGAAACCGAGCCGCCCAACACGGTAAAGTCCTGGCTAAAGACATAGACCATGCGGCCATTGATCGTGCCCCAGCCGGTCACAACACCATCCCCGTAGGGGCGGTTGTCTTCCATGCCGAACTCGGTGCAGCGATGGGCTTTGAACGTGTCGTATTCTTCGAAACTGTCCTCATCCAAGAGCAGATCGATACGCTCCCGCGCGGTCAGTTTGCCTTTGGCGTGCTGGCTGTCGATCCGACGTTGCCCACCGCCCAGCCGCGCATTTTCGCGACGCTCTTGCAATTCCTGAAGAATGTCTTTCATTGCCCATCCCTTTCCTATCTGGCGCGCAGCAGCCTGCCCAAGCCCGGTTGATCCACGGTTTTACGCACAGTCTCTGTGCACCGCACCGATTTGCAAACTCCGCGCAAAAGCGCTTGGCCGTGAAAATACAGCTCAAACCCTTTGTCTCAAGGGATTCTTGGCAAATTTGCAAAGTAAGAAAATTACCGCCCCGCAAATTTGCAAAACTGCAAAGAGTCCTTTTCTCTCAACCCCTCATGGACAAAGCCATCACCCGGGCCTACCCCTATCCACATGGATAGGAAAATTGAGGTCCGTTTCCGCGACCGCACCACCCCGCCACATATTGTCACACTGGTTCTTCTCGCCGGCATTTCTGCGCTCGCCATGAACATCTTTGTGCCGTCGCTGCCAATGATGAGCGCCTATTTCGATACGGATTATCAGGTGATGCAGCTGGCTGTGGCTGGGTATCTGGCGGCAAATGCGGTGCTACAAATCTTTATCGGCCCGATTTCCGATCATTACGGGCGCCGTCCGGTCATTCTGGCCGGGATCGGCCTGTTTTGTCTGGCTACTGTGGGCTGCCTGCTCGCGCCGGATTCCTTTACCTTCTTGCTGTTCCGCATGTTGCAAGCGGTGGTCGCCACCGCCATGGTGCTGAGCCGCGCCGTGGTGCGCGACATGTATCCGCAAGATCAGGCTGCCTCGATGATTGGCTATGTCACAATGGGCATGTCGGTTGTCCCGATGATCGGCCCGGTGATCGGCGGCTATCTGGGCGAGCAATTTGGCTGGCAGGCCAATTTCTGGGTTCTCCTGATCGTTGGGCTGTTAATCCTGTGGATCAGCTATGATGATGTAGGTGAAACCAAGCAGCGCAGCGGCCAAACCATCGGCCAACAGGTGCGCGAATATCCCGAACTGCTTGGCTCACCTCGCTTCTGGGGCTACGCCATGGCCTCGGCCCTGTCTTCAGGCGCGTTCTTTTCCTATGTGGGCGGTGCCCCGTTTATTGGAACCGAACTCTATGGCATGTCTGCCTCTGAGCTTGGCTTTTTCTTCGGCGCTCCCGCCGTCGGTTATTTCTTTGGCAACTATATCACCGGCCGCTTTGCCGCACGCATTGGCGTCAACCGCATGGTTCTTTGGGGCAGCCTGATTGTTGCCATCCCCATGGTGGCGCTGATGGGATTCTTTGCGGCGGGGTTGGACAGTAAATGGGTTTTCTTTGGCTTCATGACCTTTGTCGGTATTGGCAATGGCATGACCATCCCCAATGCCACGGCTGGCATGCTCTCAGTACGCCCACAGCTGGCGGGCACCGCATCGGGCCTTGGGGGGGCCATCATGCTGGGCGGCGGCGCGGCCATGTCGGCTCTGGCCGGCCTGCTGCTGAGCGTTGAAACCGGAGCCTGGCCGCTGCTGTATCTGATGGCAGGCACTGCCCTGGCTTCCTTGACCGCAATCCTCCTGGTCATCTGGCGGGAAAAGCAGCTGCGGGGGCTGGACACGGCCTGACTTGAATTGCAAAGTTGCGAGACGAAAATCGCAAAGGTGCAAATATGGCGACACAAAAGCTCTATGCCGGGGCGAAACTCCGTGATGTCAGAACCCGGCTTGGCCTGACGCAAAAAGATTTCGCCGCCAAGCTCAGCGTGTCCCTGCCCTATCTGAACCAGATGGAAAACAACAACCGACCGGTATCAACCACGGTTGTTTTGGCCCTTGCCCAGGAATTCGGCTTTGACGTCACCGAGCTCGGCCAAGGCGATGCAGAACGCCTTGTGTCAGATATGCGCGAAGCCCTGGCCGACCCGGTCTTTGGCGAAGCCGCCCCGCAGCTTGCCGATCTGCGCCTGACCGCCTCTAATGCCCCGGCCTTTGCCCGCGCCTTTCTGGCCCTGCACCGGGCTTATAAACAAACCCATGAACGGCTGGCCTCCCTGGACGAAGCCTTGGGACGCGAAGACGCCCAACTTCGCCCCAGCCCCTGGGAAGAGGTGCGCGATTTCTTCCACTACTGCGACAACTATATCGACGCGGTGGATCGCGCTGCCGAACGTTACGCCCAACTCAGCGCGACCGAGCCAGACATCCGCACCGCCGCCATTGCGCGCCTTTCGCGTCAGGGGGTTTCGGTCAAGTTCAACCAGACCACGCCCATGCGCAGCTATGATCACGACCGCAAAGAGCTGATCCTAAGCGCCTATGCTCCGGTGGAAACGCAAACCTTCCAACTGCTGGTTCAAGTCGCCCTGTTGGGGCAAAATCAACTGCTGGATGCCACCCTGGATCTGGCACGTTTTCAATCGGACGAGGCGCGCTCCATCGCCAAACTTGGCCTCGCCAATTACTTCGCCGGGGCTGCGATGATGCCCTACAAGGATTTCCTTGATGCCGCGCAGGAAACCCGCCACGATCTGGAACTGCTTTCGGCGCGTTTTGGCTCTTCTGTGGAACAGGTGGCGCACCGCCTCTCAACCCTGCAACGCCCCGGCGCTAAGGGTGTACCTTTCTTCTTTGTGCGCGTCGATCAGGCTGGCACGATCACCAAGCGCCACTCGGCGACGCGGCTGCAATTTGCCCGTTTCGGCGGGGCCTGCCCGCTGTGGAACGTACACCGCGCCTTTGAAAACCCGGGGCAATTCCTGCGCCAATTGGCCGAAACCCCGGATGGTGTCCGCTATATCTCACTCGCTTGCGATGTCTCCAAAACCGGCGGGCATTTTGGGGCCCCGATGCGCCGCTACGCCATCGCGCTTGGCTGTGATGTCCGCCACGCAGCGGCGCTGGTCTATGCCGATGACATGGATTTCACCCGCGCCTCGGCCTTTGAACCGATCGGCATCTCCTGCCGCATATGCGAGCGCACCCATTGCCATCAACGCTCTGTACCGCCGCTGGAAAAACGCCTCTCCATCGACCCATCGCTGCGCAGCGTGCTGCCCTACCGCCTGGACTAATCCCCAGCCTTTGCTTCGGAGCCCTCTCTCGCCTCGCGCCCGACAGGACAGAGGATGAGCGCCGGATCAAGACAAATCGCCGAGGGGCCCCTTTGGGGATGCGGCTATTTTTCTTGATCAGGATCACATCTTCTGTCAGGGCGCAATCGAGGTGAGCGAGGGATGCGGAGCAAAGGGTTTTGCTTTGGTGAGTCTTGAAGCTTTGACAGCTCTCCTCCCCACCAACACCAATCATCCCCCATCACCTCGCCCCTTGCATCGAAGAAAGCGCGCGGAAGCGCATAATGTAACAGCGGTTACGCCAAGAGCTCCGGGTTCTGAGCAACGGGCCAGCGCCTGGCCAGTTCAGCCGCCAAACCACAGTCGACCTCATCCAAAACGCCGCTGGCCCAAGGTCGAAAACGCAGTCGAAACGCGTTTAACAAGGCGCGGTCCTGCCCCTCACCAGCCACATAGCCGAACCGGGCACTATTCCTGCGAAACGCCTCCGCGTCCAACTCCCCCCCCCTACGCTCGGGCCAAATCGACAAACCGCGTCGCGCCAGTCTTTGCCAGTCAAACCGCGCGCCCGGGTCAATCTTGCGACCAATGGCGCTATCTGAATGGCCGATCACCCGATGCGCCGGAATCTCCCATCGCGCCATGATGCCCGACAAAAGCTGCTCCAAGACTGCCATTTGTGGCTCGGGAAACGGGGCGCTGCCGGTATTGGCAATTTCGATGCCAATCGAGTGCGAGTTCACATCCTCAATACCGCCCCAGGACCCCGCCCCGGCATGCCAGGCGCGCATGTCTTCGCTGACCAGTTGCCACAGTGCCCCGGTCTCCGAGAGGACATAATGCGCGGAAACTTCCGCCTCGGGGTTGCAAAGCCAATCCCGCGCGCCCTCGGCGCTGTCCATCGCGGTGTAGTGCAGCACAATCAGATCGGGCCGCGCGCAATTGCGACGCGGCCCGAAATTGTCAGACGGAAAGCAAATGGCCTCTGGCGATCCAATCACGAGATCACGTCACCCACCGCGCGCCGCACGGAACGGGGCCGGGTTCCAATCGCAGGCAAAGCCGTCGCCATCCGGGTCCATGCCTTTGCGGTCTTTCTGCGGACCACCCAAGGTCAAAAATTCCTCTTGCGCCAGATCAGCCGAGGCAAAGGCTGCGCAGGCGCGGGCATATTTGGCCTCGGCCCGGAACGAGGATCGCTTGTATAGCGACGTGCCAACCGGGTTGTCGGTCCGCAGCGCATATTCAACGATATTCGGTCCCCCGCCGCCCGGGCGTTTGGGCAATTCAGTCGGTTCAATCACCGTATACTGTGCCCGGTTCTGAGCGATCAGAGCCGCATCCGCCTTGATGTCGCGCTGCGCCGATACTGCGTCAAAGTCGTTCTCGCCGGAAATTCCGTCGGAATTGCTGACCAAGGCCGGTGCCGGGTTGCCAGGCGAAGCGTCCAGAGGCGCGACGCCGGAATTGTTGCTGGCGGCCAGGTCAGCCGCCTGCTTGTCATCCGCGTCCAATGGCGTGGCTTGAACATCAACTGGGCCCGGAACAGAAAGCGGCGCATCGCCGTTCAATTGCGCTTCGCGTTGGGCTTGATAATTGTCATAGTCACCAAAGCCCACGCCCCGGCCAGGGTCAGCCACCCCAGCCGCGCTATCAGGGACCTGAGGCGCGCAGGCCAACAGGCCAACCGCCGCTACACTCAACATCAAAAACCGCATTGTCGCTCCTGCCTGACCGTTCGGCCCTACTCTTGTACCGATCTGAACGCCTTTTTCGGCGTTAACCTTTGAGCGGCCTTACCACCATTTCGACGGTTTGGCCACAAATCCCAAAGATTGCTCAAGCGCATAGGCGGTATTCAGCAGATCGCCCTCTTCCCACGGGCGGCCAATCAGTTGCAGCCCCAAGGGCAAGCCCTGCTTGTCCAAGCCCGCCGGCACAGCGATGCCGGGCAGACCAGCCAAGTTGACGGTTACAGTAAAGACGTCGTTGAGATACATCTGCACCGGATCGGCATCCTTCATCTCGCCCAGACCAAAGGCCGCGCTTGGCGTGGCCGGGGTCAGGATGGCGTCGACACCGGCGGCAAACACGTCTTCAAAGTCTTTCTTGATCAGCGTGCGGACCTTGCGGGCGCGGTTGTAATAGGCGTCATAGAAACCAGCCGACAGCACATAGGTGCCCACCATCACGCGACGCTTGACCTCATCGCCAAAGCCCTCGGCGCGGGTTTTTTCATACATCTCGGTGATGCCATCCCCGGCCTCAAGCGTCGCGCGGTGGCCGTAGCGGACACCGTCATAGCGCGCCAGGTTGGACGAGGCCTCGGCAGGGGCGATCACGTAATAGGCAGGCAGCGCGTATTTGGTGTGGGGCAGTGAGATATCGACGATCTTGGCACCCGCATCCTGCAGCATCTGACGGCCGTCTGCCCAGAGCTTTTCAATCTCATCGGGCATGCCGTCCATGTGGTATTCCTTTGGAATACCAATGGTTTTGCCTTTGATGTCGCCGGTCAGAGCGGCCTCGAAGTTAGGCACAGCCAAATCGGCGCTGGTGCTGTCCATCGGATCATGGCCGCACATGGCCTCAAGCATGATGGCAGCGTCGCGCACGTCTTTGGTCATCGGCCCGGCCTGATCAAGGCTGGAGGCAAAGGCCACCACGCCCCAGCGCGAGCAACGCCCATAGGTCGGCTTGATCCCGGTGATGCCGGTAAAGGCGGCAGGCTGGCGGATCGAACCGCCGGTATCGGTGCCGGTCGCCGCCAGACACAGGTCAGCAGACACAGCCGAGGCCGAACCGCCCGAGCTGCCGCCCGGGGTCAGCTGCGCGTCATCATTGCCGCGACGCCAAGGGTTGACCACATTGCCATAGCACGACGTTTCGTTCGACGAGCCCATGGCGAATTCGTCCATGTTGAGCTTGCCCAGCATGACCGAGCCCGCGTCAAAAAGCTGGCGCGTGATGGTGCTTTCATATTCCGGCTTGAACCCGCCCAGAATGTTGGACGCCGCCTGCGAGGGCACACCCTTGGTGCAAAACAGATCTTTGATGCCCAGCGGAATGCCACACATATCAGGTGCATCGCCCGCCTTGATACGCGTATCCGCGGCCTTGGCCTGCTCACGCGCCAGATCGGGCGTGTTGTGAACAAAGGCGTTCAGTTCACCCGCGGCTTCGATCGCGCCCAGGCAGCTTTCGGTCAGTTCCAGGCTGGTCACGTCGCCCTTGCGCAGCGCATCGCGGGCTTCGGCGATTTTCAACGTATTGAGATCAGTCATTATTCAACCACCTTCGGAACCGCGAAAAAGCCTTCACGCGCATCGGGCGCGTTTTTCAGAACCTGTTCCTGAATATCACCATCGGTGACGCCATCCTTACGACGCTTGAGACGCATCGGGGTGACAGAAACCATCGGCTCGACGCCCTCGACATCGACCTCATTCAACTGTTCGATAAAGCCGAGGATATCGTTGAATTCCTGAGCCAGCGCGGGCAGTGCATCGTCTTCGACCTTGATACGGGCGAGTTTCGCCACCTTGGCGGCGGTCTCGATGTCAATCGACATGGGGCGGACCTCATTGAGATTTGGGTTGCGATTGGCTTTAGCGCGGGGTTTGCGGGGTTGCAAGCACCCGCAACCGGTTCGCAGGACTTAGCACTGCTTATACCGGTTGTTGTTGCTTGAAACGGCGGTAGACCTCGATCATCCAGCCCAGCATGATCGCATTCAGGATGTGCCAGAAATAATGCGTGCCGATGGGCAGATGGTGGCAAAGCGGTTCGTCAATGCTGCGCATTGTCAGCGACAGGCTCAGGATCACCGCTCCGATCAGGATGCCTTTGGCCACGGGCGGGTTGGATCGCAACAGGCCTAGCCCGTAAATCACCAAGATAACGACCACCGGCACATATCCTGATGAGCTGCCAAGCCACGGGAAAAGCTCTAATATTGGGGCCAGTGCCAGTGAAAAGGGCACAAACGCCAAGGCACCGAGCGCCGAAAGCCACCAGGGCCATCTTAGATACCGCCAATTGGCGAGAAAGATATAGGTCAGAATGAAAAGCAGGATCGGGATGACATCCGCCGCACCGGCCCAGCGCGTCGCATAGGTGTGAAACAGGAAAGACCCCACACCGATGGCCGCAAGGATACCCGTCAGGATCCAACCCAACACCAGCCCGCTGCCGCGCAGCCGCAATGCCATCACCAAAGCCGCAATCAGGAACGCCCCGTTTGAGATCGCGTTCAGTGGCTCAGCCCAAAAGCTGGCATCGATGCGTTCACAATAGATGTCCAGATGCGCATGCCAGTCCATCCCGGTCTCCTGCTCTCCCGCTGCTTGTAATCTAGGGGGCCGCCGTTAGAGTTTCGAGCAAGAAATTCGCAAGAAACGATTGGGGAGAAGACCATGAAAATCATCTGGCTCGGCCATGGTAGCTTTCGCATTGAGATCGAGGATCAGGTTCTGCTGATTGATCCCTGGATCAATGGCAATCCGATGATGGAGGGGCAGGATATCGAGGCCGCTTTGGCGGGCACAACTCAGATCCTTGTCACCCATGGCCATTTCGACCACACGCAGGATATTGTTGAGGTGTCAGAGCGCACGGGCGCTCCTGTCACTGCAATATATGAGCTTGCACAGCACCTGTTCGGGCTTGGAGCGAAAGAGGGCCATGCCTTTAACAAAGGCGGCACGCTGCGCTTTGGTGACGTACAGGTCAATATGGTTCCGGCCTCGCATTCCTCATCCATGATGGTGGAGGGGCGCGGTGCCTATATGGGGGCCGAGATCGGATACATTATCCGCGGCGAGGGGCATTGCCTCTATATGTCAGGGGACACCACCGTGATGGCCGACATGGAATGGATTGGTGAGTATTATCAGCCAGATATCGGCATTCTTTCCGCCGGGGGTTATTATACCATGGATATGGAATTGGCCGCTTATGCCGCCAAAAAGTATTTCAACTTCAAAACCGTGATCCCCGGCCATTACCGCACTTTCCCGGCCTTGGAGCAATCCGCAGCGGCGCTGGCGGCGGGGCTGCCGGGGGTCGATGTGATTGAACCCCAAGTCATGCAAGCGATTGAAATCTGAGAAGAAGGGGCGCGTGCAGCGCCCCTTGCCCCCTTCACGGCATCAACGCGCCTTTGCGGTTATAGGTCACGCGATCCTTGGTGAGGTCGTCAAAGATCAGCTCAACCGTCACAGTCTCAACCGAGCCAAGCGGGTATTCGCGATAGGGCAAGCCATCCTCGGGTTTCATGACATTGGGGCTGTTGGTGTCCTCGTGGCATTTGGGCAGCGGCCAGGGTTCCAGCGGTTCGTCATTCACACCGTAATGCAAGGCCACAAGCCCACAGCGCCACGACCAAATTTGCGTGACATAGACCAGATCCTGCCCGTTATATTCTCGAATAGCGATCCAGCTGTTGCGCGTGGCGTTAAAGATCGGTTTGACCTCAAGCGCGGTGGTGAACCGCCCCGTTGCCACCTGCTGTTCCGCCTCATAGGGCAGCACTTCGGGCTCGGGCTCGGCGGCGGGAACCGCGCCGGGGGGCAATTCCTCACCGCTGGCAGGCGCAGCATCTTTGCCCAGATCCAGTGCCAGAGTTTCCGTCACGGTGGCGTCCTTTGCACTGGCGTCTGCCGGGGCATCCCCTGCCCCGCCCGCCATCGCAATGACCATCAACAAAATATCGAGCATGCAGCGCTCCCCAAGAATTCCTGTTCATTAAAGCAGATAGACGCTTTTGAGCCGCGCCAAACCGGCCTATACTGCCGCAAAAGAGGCGACAGACAGGCACACAATGGCACGCAATCCGCGCGCATCACAAACTGTAAATATTTGTATCGTAGGGCAATCGGGGCGTTTGCAATACGAAGCCGTGCTTTTCGCGGCGTCGCTGCGCCGCAAAACCCGCGCCAAACGGTTTCGTCTGCTGATCGCCGAACCTCAGCCCGGCCCGCTATGGCCAAATGATCCGCGTATCAAGGACACAGGCACACGCGCGCTGCTGGAAAGCTTTGATGCCGAATTTGTCCCTTTCGAGAGCAAGCATTTTGGCGCGGCCTATCCCTATGGCAACAAAATCGAAGCGCTGACCGCCCTGCCTGAGGGGGAGCCGTTTATCTTCTTTGACACCGATACGCTGATCACCGGTGATCTCAATCGCGTGCCGTTTGATTTTGACCGCCCAACAGCATCGATGCGACGCGAAGATACCTGGCCCAAGTTGGAGCTTTATGGCCCTGGCTATACCCAGACCTGGAAGTCACTTTATGACAAGTTCGGGCTGGATTTCGAAAGCTCTCTCGACACCAGCTGGCCAGACGAATACTGGCAGCGGTATCTCTATTTTAACGCTGGTTTCTTTTTCTACAAATGCCCAAAGTTGTTTGGTGATCTGTTCCTGAAATACGCGCTGGAAATTCGCGACAACGCCCCGCCGGAATTGGTGTGCCAATCGCTGGACCCGTGGCTGGATCAGGTGGCCCTGCCCTTGGTCATTCACGCATTGGGTGGCGGTCGCGACGCCCTGCCCGAAGGTTATCTCGACGGCATAACCACCTGTCATTACAGAGTTCTTCCGCTGCTCTATGCGCGCGAGCCCAACAAGGTTGTCGATCTGCTCGAAGAAATCAGCGCCCCGAACAAGATCAAGAAAGTGCTCAAGCTTTATGATCCGTTCAAGCGCATGATTTATCAGGGCCGCGGCCACAAGGTGCGCGCCATGTTTGATCGCAAGGATCTGCCGCGTAAGGAACAAGCAATCCGCAACCAGATCAAACGCGAAGGGTTCTGGATGCGCTGATCCCGCCCCAACCCCTACATTTGACAGCATTTTTGTGCTATGGCGTCTGTCTGGAACTCGCAGGGGCAACTTGGGGGAGGATGTCATGGGGGCGATCACTCTATTGGTGGGAACAACCAAGGGGTTGTTTCTGGTTTCATCAGATGTCGCGCGCAAAGGCTGGCAGGTCGCGGGGCCATTCTGCGAGGGTTGGACAATCAACCACGCCCTAGGCGACCCGATCACCGGCCAGATTTGGGCCGCCGGGGGTGGTGAATGGAGCGGTGCCGGGGTTTGGCACAGTACGGACCGGCAAGACTGGCGGTTAAGCAAACTCTCTGACGGCATGGTCGACGATTGGCTGCGCAATGATCCCGATTTTTCCAAGATGACGGGGCGCGAGGCAGCAGACCCTGCCCCGTTCAGCGGCAAGCTTGAGGCGCTTTGGTCGCTGAAACAAAGCGGTGATCGGCTATTTGCCGGGGGCAAACCTGCCGCGCTATTTGTCAGCGATGATCAGGGGCAGAGCTGGGCTGAGGTTGAGAGCCTGAGCAAACATCCCTCTGCCCAAGACTGGCAGCCGGGGGCGGCTGGACTGACGCTGCATACCATTATTGCCCATCCCGAAACGCTGGATCACCTGTGGCTGGGCATTTCCGCCGCCGGTGTCTTTGCCAGCGAGGATGGCGGGCAAAGTTGGGAGCGGCGCAATCGTCTTTCTAATGCGCCCACCTGCGAGGGGCATCCACACCCCACCGGGCCGCATGACGGCAATACCGGGCTGTGCGTGCATAATATGATGCGGGCAAGTGATGGTACGCTCTATCAACAAAACCACCACGGCACGTTCAAATCCCAAGATGGCGGGCGCAGTTGGGATGATATTAGCGCAGGCCTGCCGTCGAATTTCGGCTTTCCCATCGCCGTGCATCCCGAAAAGCCGCAAACGATCTGGACCTTTCCACTGAATGGCGATGCCATTGGCCGCTTCCCGCCTGATGCCAGCGCGGCGGTTTGGCGGTCACGCGATGGCGGCGCGTCCTGGCAGGCCTGTCGCAACGGATTGCCACAAAGCGCCTGTTATTTCACCGTTCTGCGTCAGGCCATGGCCGTAGATTGCTGCCCAGAGAGCGGGCTCTACTTCGGCACCAATTCCGGGTCAATTTTCGCCAGTTTGGATGAGGGCGACAGTTGGAGCGAAATCGCCCGCCACCTTCCCACAATCCTATGCGTCGAAACCCTGGCGGATTAAATTCCGACTCCAACAAGTTTCAAAGGAAATGAGACCTTTTGCCCAACGCCCCGTTGCCGGAGCCGTTTCAATCGCTTACGCATTGTCGCAAGTTTTTCAGGGAGGTCCTCATGACAGATGCACCAAATTTCGGTTTTGACACGTTGCAAATCCACGCAGGTGCCCGGCCAGATCCGGCCACCGGCGCGCGCCAGACACCGATTTATCAGACAACCGCCTATGTGTTCCGCGATGCGGAACATGCCGCGGCTTTGTTCAACCTTCAGGAAGTTGGCTATATCTATTCGCGCCTGACCAACCCAACCGTCGCCGTGTTGCAGGAACGCGTGGCGACGCTTGAGGGCGGTGTCGGCGCGGTGGCCTGTTCCTCGGGTCACGCGGCCCAGATCATGGCGCTGTTCCCGTTGATGGGTCCGGGACTGAACGTTGTGGTCTCCACCCGTCTTTACGGTGGCTCGATCACCCAGTTCAGCCAGACCATCAAGCGTTTCGGCTGGGAAGCCAAGTTTGTCGACTTTGACGATCTTGACGCGGTTGCGGCGGCGATTGATGACAACACGCGCGCGGTATTCTGTGAATCCATCGCCAATCCGGGCGGTTATATCACTGATCTCGATGCGGTTTCCGCTGTAGCCGACAAAGCAGGCCTGCCGCTGATCGTCGACAACACCTCGGCCACGCCTTACCTGTGCAACCCGATCAAGCATGGCGCGACGCTGGTTGTACACTCGCTGACCAAATACCTGACCGGCAACGGCACCGTCACCGGTGGTATCGTGGTTGATAGCGGCAAATTCGACTGGTCCGCCAGCGACAAATTCCCCTCGCTCAGCGCGCCGGAACCGGCCTATCACGGGTTGAAATTCCACGAGACCTTTGGCCCGCTCGCCTTTACATTCCACGGGATCGCGATTGGTTTGCGTGACCTTGGCATGACGCTGAACCCACAGGCTGCGCATTACACGTTGATGGGGATCGAAACCTTGTCCCTGCGCATGGAACGCCATGTGGAAAATGCGCTGAAAATCGGCAAATGGCTGGAGACCCATGACGCGGTCGAAGCTGTGACTTATGCCGGGCTGGACTCCTCGCCTTATAAAGATCGCGCGGCACGCATCTGTCCGCGCGGCTCTGGTGCGCTGTTCACCGTCGCGCTCAAGGGTGGTTATGACTCCTGCGTCAAGTTCGTGGATTCGCTCGAGATCTTTAGCCATGCGGCCAATCTGGGCGACGCCCGGTCGCTGGTGATCCACTCGGCCTCAACCACCCATCGTCAGTTGACCGAAGAACAACAAGTCGCCGCCGGGGCCGCGCCGAATGTGGTGCGTATCTCCATCGGGATCGAAACCGCCGACGACCTGATCGCAGATCTGGATCAGGCCTTGACCAAAGCCAACGCGTAAAACTGGCCCTTGTTAGATCAAAAAAGGCGGGGAAAATCCCCGCCTTTTCTTTTTCCTGTTCACCAAGTCCTATTCGCCAATTGCAAAAATCATGGTGACTTCTGCGCGGGCCTCGATTTCGCCTGCTGCCACGGGAACATCGGCCGCCATAGCCTCCATCACCGGCGCATTACGATGCAAAGGTGAGCGCAGGATGGGCTCAGCCGTGTCCCGGATCGACAAAACATCGCCCAAAGGCAGGCCCGCCGCGTCCGCGTATAACTTGGCCTTGTCCATTGCATCTTTGACCGCGCGCCGGCGCGCTTCGTCTTCCAGTCGCTGCGGATCACGTACACCCCAGGACAGGTTTGACAGGTTGTTGGCCCCATCCTGCAACACCGCCGCCAGCACTTCGCTAAGCTGCGACAGGTCGCGCACGCGGATGGTCAGCATATTGCTGGCCTCATAGCCCAGAAACACCTCTTTCTCGGCCTTTGAATCCCAGCGTGCCTGACGGTTCAACCGCAAGGAAGATGTCTGCATATCGCGCTCTTCCAAACCTTGCGCCCTCAGCCGCGCAATGACCGCATCCAAAACCTCGGATGTGGCATTCATCGCTGTCACCGGGTCCTGGCCCCGCCCTGTTGCCCCCAGCGTCAATGTCGCCATATCCGGGGCCGCCGCAACCGAGGCCTCGCCCGCCACCGTAATCGTGCGCGTGTTCTCCGCCAAGGCAGGCTGACCCGCCATAAGTGCCAAAACTATCAGTAAGGCTCGCATCGCCTTCTCCTAAATTAACTACCTGTTCAGAACTTTGGGCTGCATCTCGCCGGTCGCAAGGGGAATTTTTGCTGTATTCTTTGCGTCGGCAAACAGTTGCTTTATGATATTCAGAACTGGCAATAAGACTCCCCTCGCCCTGTCAAGGCTGCTAAAGACCGCCCATGGTACCAAATTTTGCACTTTCCCTGTCCTTCGAAGGCATCGCACTGCTCCGCCGCAGGGGGGATCAATCCGGCGATCAATGGGCTCATATCCAAGAGGTTTCGCTGGATAGTGGCGATTTAGAAGCGGCGGTTTTGACCCTGCGCAATCGCGCCGAAGAATTGGACCCGGATGGGGCCAAAGTTGCCCTGATCATCCCCAACGAACAGATCCGCTATCTGGATGTACCCGATTTGGGCGGTGATGACGCCGCCAAAGAGATTGCCGCTCGAACGGCACTGGACGGGGCAACGCCTTACGCAGTTGATGATCTGGTCTTTGACTATGTCGATCACGATGGCCGCTTGCTGATCGCCGCTGTGGCCAAGGAAACATTGCAAGAGGCCGAGGCGTTTGCGTCACAAAACGGGTTTGACCCGGTCAGCCATGCCGCGATTGCCGAAGACGGCCAATTCTATGGCAGCGTGTTTTTCGGGGCCAGCAGCGCTTGGACTGGCCCCGCGCCGCAACGCTTGCCGCATGCAATTGCAGTTCATCCCGCCGAGGCGGGTGATTTGCTGCCTTTGCAGGCTGATAAACTGCCTGAGGACGCACCGGGTGAGACTGCCGAGGTCGCGGCATCTGCGCCAGAACAGGTAGCTGAGCAAGAAACCGGTGCAGAACCGGCGGAGGCCCCAGCGCAAACTGAATTGGATCTCGCCCCACCGGCTGAGATTTCCGCCCCTGCGGACATAGCTGAACCAGCTGTGGAGGCTGACGAACCAGCGGCTCCGCTCCCCCCGGTACAGGATCTTGTCCAAGAGACACTGAAATCCACCGCCCCGGTTCAAGAGCCCACGGAAACACCCATTGCAACGGAGGAACCGTCCCAGACAAAGGCGGAAGCCCCCGTTGCGCCTGCCGAAACTCAAGCCGCCCCTGACACCGCGCCCGATGCGCCTACGGATATATCCGCCACTGGTGAAGCAAGCCCAGAGGCGATCCAGGAACCGGTTACTGAGCCTGATCCAGAACCCGAAGCGGCCCCTGTCTCCTTTTCAACCATCCGCGCAAGCCGCGATTCTTCGGATTTGCCGGAGGTCCCAAAGGGCAAAGCACTGGCGGCTGGTGACGGGCCTGTCTCGCAAGTAAAATCGCGCTTTACCCCGGTCGCATCCAAAGGCGAAGAGCCTGCAAAGGCAACATCGGACGCGGTCACAGACCCCGCCCTGGATGTCCCGCGCGACGAAGAGCCCAAGGCAGAACCTACGGTTGCCAAGCGCTCCGAGCCGCCGGTCTCAGCGCCAAAACCGCCAGCAGCCCCAAAAGCCACCGCATCCAAGGCCGATCCGAGCAAAGACAAAGACGCGACCGAGGCCAACGTAGCAGCTCCCGCCCTGGCCCGCTTGGCCGCCTTGCGGGCAAGGTCGGACAAACCGGTCGAGGCTCCCGCCCCTGCGCCAGTAGAAACGCCGGATCAGACGGGTCCGGACCCCAAAGGCAAACGCGGGGCTTTGGCCGGCCTTGCGGCGCGGCGCAAATCAACCGCCGAAGCGGCACCAGCCGCACCCGAAGCCGCGCAACCAAACGACGCTGGCGCGCAGGGCAAATCCGCTCTGGGCCGCATTGCCGCTTTGCGCAGCACCTCGCCAAAACCAAACCAGACAACCAACACCGGCAAAGCCGCATCGCTGACATCCGCCGAAGAATCCGAGCGGATGACCGTTTTCGGCGCGCGCAATCGCGACAATATCGGCGGCAAACCCCGCTTTCTGGGGCTGTTTCTGACGGCGGGCCTGCTGTTGTTCATGGCTGGTGTGGCCGCCTGGGCTTCGGTCTTTCTCGATGACGGTTTGGCGGGCCTGTTCCGCAGCGAACCGGATGAAACCAATATTGTCGCCGTCGCGCCCGATATCACCCCAGAACTCGCGGTGGCCGATCCCGCCCTGCTGCCATCGGATGATGGCGCAGAAGAAGCGGATGATGTGCAGCTTGCCTCTTTGGATACGGGGTTGGACGATAACGGCGATGCCACAGCCGTCACCGATGCCCCGCGTGCCCGGGCCGTTCCGGTTTCCCCGCATAGTCTGACCCCCGAAGAGGCCGCCGCGACCTATGCTGCCACCGGCATCTGGCAACGCGCCCCTGTCGCCCCTCTTGAACCGCCGGTGGATGGGGTCGAGGATATTTATGTCGCCTCCATCGACCCGGCCGTGCAGGAATCCGACGCGATTGCCCTGCCCGACCCGCTCAATATGGCACAAGAGCCGATCTTGGAACCACAACGCTTGCCGCCCCCCGCCGGTCAGGTCTTTGACATGGATGAGCGTGGGCTTGTGCGCGCCACGCCCGAAGGCGCTTTATCACCGGATGGGCTGCGCGTCTTTGCGGGCCTGCCTCCGGTCGTGCCGCCGCAGCGACAGGCGCTGGCAACTCCCGCAGAACCCGAGACCGCCGAACCACAGATCAACGAAGCCCTGTCAAAAATCCGTCCCCGCCTGCGCCCCGATACTTTGATCGAAACGCGCGAACGGGCGCAATTGGGCGGGATTTCCCGGGCTGAATTGGCAGCCATCCGTCCGGTCATGCGCCCAAAAACCGCACAGGAAGAGGCGGTTGCCGAAGAGCCAGAAGCGCCCGCAACCGCCCAGGCTGTGAACCGCTCGCTTGCCCCTGTTGGACGCCCGCGCAACATGAACGCCATCGTGCGCCGCGCCGAACGCAACCGCGACGCGGCCCCGGCAACCCGCGTGCAAACCGCAGCCATTGCCCCGCGCACCGTAACCCCTGCGGCCCCAACCAGTCGTGGTGTTGCCGCCTCGGCCACCGTACGCAACGCCATCAACCTCAACAAGGTCAACCTGATTGGCGTTTATGGCACGCCCGCCAATCGCCGCGCCTTGGTTCGCCTGCCCAATGGCAAGTATAAAAAGGTCAAAGTCGGCGATCGTCTCGATGGTGGCCGCGTCGCTGCAATTGGCGATTCCGAACTGCGCTATACCAAAAGCGGGCGCAATGTGACGCTCAAGATGCCGCGCAGCTAAGCGCCGCAAATATCAAAGAAAAACGCCGCCCCTCATCCGGGCGGCGTTTCTTTTGGCCTCCTTGCTCGCGGCTTACTCAGCCGCGCTCAACTCACCATTGTTGATCTGCTCTTGCTCGATGCTCTCAAACAAAGCTTTGAAATTCCCTTCACCAAAGCCATCATCGCCTTTGCGCTGGATGAATTCGAAAAAGATCGGGCCGATCACGGTCTTGGAGAAGATCTGAAGCAGGATCTTGGTCTCGCCGCCATCCACGACACCCTCACCATCGATCAGGATGCCGTGCTTCATCATCTGATCCTTGGGTTCGTCATGGCCGGACACACGATCATAAGACAGGTCATAATAAGCCTCATTCGGCCCCGGCATAAACTTGATTCCGTTCCCGGCGATGGCATCAGTCGCGCTGTAGATATCCTCGGATCCAACGGCGATATGTTGAATGCCTTCGCCCTTATACTTTTTCAGATAGGCAACGATCTGCCCGGTCTCACCGCGATCTTCATTGATCGGAATGCGGATGCGCCCACAAGGCGAGGTTAGCGCGCGGCTGAACAGCCCGGTGAACTTGCCCTCAATATCGAAAAACCGGATTTCCTTGAAGTTGAACAGATCACCATAGAACCGGAACCACACATCCATATTGCCCTTAAAGACATTATGGGTGAGGTGGTCGAGGTAATAGAAACCAACCCCGCGCGGTTTCGATTGCGCGATCCAGTCGAATTCCTCGTTATAGGGGGAGGTGTCGTAATACTGATCGGTAAAATAGATCAAGCTGCCGCCAATCCCTTTGATCGCGGGCCAATCCACCGTCTTATCCGCCCCTTCATAGGGCTCCGCCCCCTTGGAGACGGCATGCTCAAACGCCTTTTGCGCATCCGCCACACGCCAGCCCATTGCCGGCGCGCAAGGCCCGTGTTCCTCGACAAAGCGCGCGGCGAAACTGCCAGGCTCGGCATTTATGATATAGGTGATATCGCCCTGCTGCCACAGCTCAACCGCCTTGCTCTTGTGGTTGGCCACATGCTCATACCCCATCGACGCAAAGAGATCGCGCAATTCTTGCGGCTCGGGATGGGCAAATTCCACAAACTCGAAACCGTCGGTCCCGGCTGGGTTTTCCTCGGTGATGG
The DNA here is from genome assembly GCA_017744045.1 of Tropicibacter sp. R15_0. Taxonomy (GTDB): domain Bacteria; phylum Pseudomonadota; class Alphaproteobacteria; order Rhodobacterales; family Rhodobacteraceae; genus Pelagimonas. Next base: position 191,725 of record JAGHRD010000005.1, read on the forward strand.
TGGATTGGGGGGCATTATGCGGGAACGGGCCCATATCTATCTCCTTTGAAAGTCCTGAGCCAAATGTATCTTTTCACGCCTGCGCCCATCGCGCAAATTTCCTCGACTTTCGGGAATTATTGCGCCAACCTTGCGCACTTCCTGAATTTGGTGCAAAATAACCGCATGAATTTAGAACCTTCAGACATAACCCTGCTATCGACCCTGCAAAAGAACGGCCAGGCCACCGCTCAAGAACTTGGCGATGCACTGCACCTCTCCGCCAGCCAGGCCAGCCGCCGCCGCCAACGCCTCGAAGAGGCCGGCTTTATCCAAGGCTACCGCGCCCGCCTCGACCCAACCAAACTTGGCCTTTCTGTCCAGGCTTTTGTGCAAGTCCAGCTCGACAGCCATGGCCCCGAACAGGGCAACAGTTTCCTCCGCCTCATGCGCACCCGGGCCGAGATCACATCGGTTTGGACCATGACGGGCGAAGCTGATTACCTGCTGCGCGTCTGGTGCCCCGACCTGTCCGCGCTCAATCGACTGATCCATGACGTATTGCTCGCCCATCCGGTTGTCGCACGCGTTCACAGCCAAATTGTCATGGACCAACCCAAAGAGGACGCTCCGCTCCCGGTCTATTGACGCAATTCGGCAGCCGACATGCGCAGCCCTCCAGGTTTCTTTGGGCCCAAAATATCCCGGGGGTGGCAAGCCTTTGGCTTGCAAGGGGGCTGGCCCCCTTCCCCGCTCAACAGCCCATGCGGCCCTTAAAAGGGCACGTCATCCGCCTCAGCCGCTGGCTTGATAAAGCGCGACACAACTTTCTTGATACCAGCCTTTTCAAAGTGAATTTCCACCTTGTCGCCTTCGACATCAATCACAGCGCCATAGCCGAATTTCTGATGAAACACCCGCTCACCAATCATAAAGGCCGCCACTGCCTGCATATCAATGACCGAGGCCTTGCTTTCGCGCGGCTGGCTTACCGGGCGTTCAGCGGCACGCGCCTGCAAGCGTTTCCAACCGGGGGAATTATAGCCGTCCGCCGCAGCCGCCCGCGCCTCAACCCCGGTTGACATGCTGGCACTTGGGGCCGCCGCGCCGTATCCGCCCCCATAAAGCCCCGGAGGTGTCAGCACCTCCACATGTTCCTCAGGCAGTTCATCGACAAAGCGCGAGGGCAGCTGGCTTTGCCATTGCCCGAAGACACGCCGGTTGCCCGCAAAGGAAATCGTACAGACCTCTTCGGCGCGCGTGATGCCCACATAGGCCAGACGGCGTTCTTCCTCGAGGCCCTTGACCCCGCTTTCATCCATACTGCGCTGCGAGGGGAACAGCCCATCTTCCCAGCCCGGCAGAAAGACGGCAGGAAATTCCAACCCCTTGGCCGCGTGCAACGTCATGATCGAGACCTTGGCCCCACCATCATCGCTGTCATTATCCATGACCAGCGCCACATGTTCCAGAAATCCTTGCAGGTTTTCAAAGCTTTCCAAAGCCTTGACCAGTTCCTTGAGGTTCTCCAACCGACCCGGAGCCTCGGGCGTTTTGTCATTCTGCCACATGGCGGTGTAGCCGCTTTCGTCCAGAATGATCTGGGCCAGTTCCACATGGCTGACTTCGGTTTTAACCGGCTGAGGGGTCAACAGATCCTCAACCACCGCATCGCCATCCGCAGCCACCGTGGCGCGGGTCATGCGCCCCCAGCGCGCGATGTTGATCACCAATTCGCCCAGCGCTTTCGCGCCTTTCCCCTTGATCGCCCCCTGCTCCACCGCCAAGGCCGCGCCGTCCAACAGCGACACGCCGTTCTGACGGGCAATCATCTGAATGGTTTGCTGCGCCTTGTCGCCCAAACCACGCTTGGGCGTGTTCACAATGCGCTCGAACGCCAGATCATCATCGGGCGAGGTGACGATGCGGAAATAGGCCATCGCATCACGGATCTCCATCCGCTCATAGAAGCGCGGGCCGCCAATAACGCGATACGGCAAGCCAATGGTCAAAAACCGGTCTTCAAAGGCGCGCATCTGGTGCGAGGCCCGCACCAGGATCGCCATCTCATCCAGCCCAACGGCCCGCGCACCGCGCGTTCCCCTTTGCATGGATTCGATTTCCTCACCGATCCAGCGTGCTTCTTCTTCACCATCCCAATGGCCGATCAGTCGGACCTTTTCGCCATGCTCGGCCTCGGTCCACAGCTCTTTGCCCAGACGGTTTGAATTGCCCCGGATCACACCCGAAGCGGCGGCCAGAATATGTGGGGTCGAGCGGTAGTTCTGCTCCAGCCGCACCACATGCGCGCCCTCGAAATCCTTTTCAAAGCGCAGGATATTGCCCACCTCAGCCCCGCGCCAGCCATAGATCGACTGGTCATCATCGCCCACACAACAGATATTGCGGTGCCCCTGCGCCAAAAGCCGCAGCCAGAGATACTGGGCGACGTTGGTATCCTGATATTCATCCACCATGATATAGCGGAACCAGTTCTGGTATTTGCGCAGAATATCAGGGTGTTGCTGAAAAATCGTAACCATGTGCAGCAGCAGATCGCCAAAATCCACCGCGTTCAGCTCTAACAAGCGGCGCTGATACTGATCATACAGTTCAACACCCCTGTTATTATAGGCATTGGCATCCGCACTCGGGACTTTGTCCGGCGTCAGCGCGCGGTTTTTCCAGGCGTCAATGACTGAGGCCAGCTGACGGGCGGGCCAACGTTTGTCGTCAATCCCTGCGGCCTGAATCAACTGCTTGAGCAGGCGCAGCTGGTCGTCCGTGTCCAAAATGGTAAAATTGCTTTTGAGATGCAGCGACGGGGCCCCTTCGACCACGCCATCCTCATCATCAGCGCAGATCAGCTCCGCATGGCGGCGCAGCAATTTCACACAGATCGAGTGGAAGGTGCCAAGCCACGGCATCCCCTCAACCGTTTCGCCCAACATACGCCCGACGCGGTTCTTCATCTCGCGTGCGGCTTTGTTGGTAAAGGTCACCGCCAGTATCTCATTCGGGCGGGCACGCCCGGTGTTGAGCAGATGTACGATCCGCGCGGTCAGTGCCTTGGTCTTGCCCGTGCCCGCCCCGGCCAGCATCAAGACCGGGCCATCCATCGTCTCAACCGCCTGGCGCTGCGCCGGGTTGAGTTCATCCAAATAGGGGGCCGGACGCGCGGCCATGGCCCGCGCGGAAAGAGAAGCGCCCTCAAAGGCGTCCATATCGTCGAAACTGCTCATGGCGCGAGTTTACAGAAACCGCGCGCGCTTGGGAAGCCGTGTTCGCACTATGTTCGCCAAGTGATTTGTGGCGCTTATCCGGGTTACGCGGCCCGCGCCGATTGGAATACGGGTGTGCGGCTGGGCATCACGCGCGGCAAGACCGGTTCCACGTCAAAGCCAGACACCACTGTGCGTTCCGCCAATGAGGCCAGCGCCAGTTTCGCCGCCAAACGCGGGGCGACATCATGGCCCAGCACGCAATGCACCGATTGATAGGCTTTGGTCATGGCTTCGGTATCTTCTGCCACATCCTGGGTGAGCAACAGGGTGACCAACTGCTCATTACGTGCTTCAGCTAGATCGAGCAGACGCGCCCGCGGCGAGCCGTCATTGGGTGTCATCGGCCCGGCATCCATTACGAACACATCCACCAATGAGCGCCGCAGACAGGTCTGTGCCACACGCGCGCTGCCCGTTCCCGTGACCTGCAAACCTGCTTCCAGAAAGGCGATCATGGTGTTGTTCAAACGGTCCATCTGAGTATCGACAATCAGACAATGCATGGTTTGCTCCCTCGTTTCTGACACGACTCACTTTGCGTCAAAATCACTTAAAATTGGATGAACTCGGGTAAGGCTTCGGAAAGGCTGGACAGTTACCGAATATGGCGCACAAATGCGGTCATGGATCTTGACCTTTCATACCCGGCCATTAGCGACCTGCGCCGCCGCGCCCGCCGTCGCATTCCGCATTTCGCCTTTGAATATCTCGACAGCGCGACCGGGGCCGAGTTGCAAGCCCAGCGCAATCGCGAAGCGTTGGATGCGGTGCTGTTCATGCCCGACATATTAAAGGGGCCTCAGCAGCCTGTGTTTGAGACCTCCTTTATGGGGCAGACCTATGGCCGCCCCTTTGGCATTGCTCCGGTCGGCATGTCCGGCCTGATGTGGCCGGGGATGGAGGCCATCCTGGCGCGCTATGCGCAAGAGACGCGCATTCCCTATGGGCTGTCGACCGTTGCCACCCGGCTGCCTGAAGAGATCGGGCCATTGGCCGGGGATATGGGCTGGTTTCAGCTCTATTGCCCCGCAGATCCCGAAATCCGCCGCGATATGCTGCGCCGCGCCCGCGAGGCCGGGTTTACCAAGCTGGTTTTCACAGTCGATGTCCCCGACGATTCCCGGCGCGAACGCCAGCGCCGCGCCAAGCTGACTTTGCCGCCCCAAATCACGCCGCGCGTCATTTGGGAGGTGCTGACCCATCCGCTTTGGTCTTTGGGCACCTTGCAAACGGGCGCGCCGCGTCTGCGCCTGCCCGAAAGCTATGTTGACACCACCCAGGCCCGGTCGTCTTTGCACCATGCCGGACATATCATTCGGGGCACCCCGGATTGGGACACCCTGTCGGCCCTGCGCGACGAATGGCCCGGCGATTTGATCGTCAAAGGGGTTCTTTGTACGGATGCCGCGCAACGGTTGGTCAAGGCCGGGGTTGATGCCCTTTGGGTGTCCAACCATACCGGACGCCAATTTGAGCCCGGTCCGGCCTCAATTCACATGCTGCCGAAAATCCGCGCCGCTGTTGGGCCGGATGTCCCGCTGATTTTTGACAGTGGAATCGCCTCTGGCATGGACATCCTGCGCGCCCTCGCCCTGGGGGCGGATTTCGTCATGCTTGGGCGGGCCTGGCATTATGCGGTTGCCGCATTGGGCTCTGCCGGACCAGCCCATCTGACACATATCCTGAGCGAGGATATGAAATTGAATATGGCGCAGATCGGTGTGGAGCGGTTTGAGCAGCTTTCAGAGCGCTTGATTTAGTAAACATGATAATTGGTCACAGGACCTTACCAATACCGACTCATTGCGAATCCAACAAAAAATAGACGAATCCTTTGCGATCAATGAGTTTGCAACGATTGCAAATATTTCCCAAACGCATAGCAAATTTTGCAAATTATTAATTTGAGACAGCACTACTGACATAAAAATGCGCATTTTTAGCGCTAAACTGTCGCTTCCCGATTGCTATCTCGAAACTCCATGCTGATAAATCGCCGCATCGCGGCAAGCGGGGCGTGTCACAAGGATGCGAGTTCCGACCCCTGCCCACCCTTTAAAGTCTGGAGGACCCATCCTTATGACCACCACCTTCCAAAAGATCCTTATTGCCAACCGTGGCGAGATTGCGATCCGTGTGATGCGCGCGGCCAACGAGATGGGGAAGAAAACGGTTGCGGTTTATGCCGAGGAGGACAAGCTTGGCCTGCACCGTTTCAAGGCGGACGAAGCCTATAAGATCGGTGAAGGCATGGGGCCGGTCGCAGCTTACCTGAGCATCGAGGAAATCATCCGCGTTGCCAAGGAAAGCGGCGCAGACGCGATTCACCCGGGTTACGGCCTGCTTTCTGAGAACCCGGATTTTGTTGACGCCTGCGAGGCCAATGGCATCACCTTTATCGGCCCCAAAGCCGCCACCATGCGCGCCCTGGGCGACAAGGCCAGCGCCCGTAAGGTTGCCATTGAGGCGGGCGTACCGGTCATCCCGGCCACCGAAGTGCTGGGCGATGATATGGATGCGATCAAGAAGGAGGCCGACGAGATCGGCTTCCCTCTGATGCTCAAAGCCTCCTGGGGTGGCGGCGGTCGCGGCATGCGCCCGATTCAAAACGCCGACGAGCTGCCCGAGAAGGTCATGGAAGGCCGCCGTGAGGCCGAAGCTGCATTCGGTAATGGCGAAGGTTATCTGGAAAAGATGATCACCCGCGCCCGCCATGTCGAAGTCCAGATCCTGGGCGACAAGATGGGCAATATCTATCACCTCTATGAACGCGATTGCTCGGTCCAGCGTCGTAACCAAAAAGTGGTTGAGCGCGCCCCCGCCCCTTACTTGTCTGAGGCCCAGCGCGAGGAAATCTGCGAACTTGGGCGCAAGATCACCGCGCATGTGAATTACGAATGCGCCGGCACCGTTGAATTTCTGATGGATATGAACACCGGCAAGTTCTATTTCATCGAAGTGAACCCGCGTGTTCAGGTGGAACATACCGTCACCGAAGAAGTTACCGGCATCGACATCGTTCAGGCGCAAATTCTGATCGCCGAGGGCAAATCCCTGGCCGAGGCCACCGGCAAATCCAGTCAGTATGACATCCGTCTGAACGGCCATGCTTTGCAGACCCGCGTCACCACTGAGGATCCGCAAAACAACTTCATCCCCGATTATGGCCGCATCACGGCCTATCGTTCGGCCACCGGGATGGGCATCCGTCTGGATGGTGGCACCGCCTATGCGGGCGGCGTGATCACGCGTTACTATGACAGCCTGCTGACCAAGGTCACCGCCTGGGCCCCGACCCCCGAAAAGGCGATCAAACGCATGGACCGCGCGCTGCGTGAATTCCGTGTGCGCGGTGTCTCGACCAACATCGCCTTTGTTGAGAACCTGCTCAAGCACCCGACCTTCCTCAACAACCAATACACCACCAAATTCATCGACACGACGCCCGAGCTGTTCCAGTTTGCCAAGCGTCGTGACCGCGGCACCAAGGTCCTGACTTATATCGCCGATATCACTGTGAATGGTCACCCCGAGGTCGAAGGCCGCGCCAAGCCCGCCGCTGATCTCAAACCAGCCCGTTGCCCCCAGCTGCGCGCCGATGCACCTGCGCCGGGGACCAAGACCTTGCTTGAGGAAAAAGGCCCGCAAGCGGTTGCGGATTGGCTGAGCAATCAAAAGCAGCTGCTGATCACCGACACCACCATGCGTGACGGTCACCAGTCGCTGCTGGCCACCCGGATGCGGTCGATCGACATGATCGGCGCGGCCCCGGCCTATGCCCATAACCTGCCACAGCTCTTCTCGGTTGAATGCTGGGGCGGTGCGACCTTTGATGTGGCCTATCGTTTTTTGCAGGAATGCCCTTGGCAGCGCCTGCGTGACCTGCGCGCCCGCATGCCCAATGTCATGACCCAGATGCTGCTGCGCGGGGCCAATGGGGTTGGCTACACCAACTATCCGGACAACGTGGTGCAGTTCTTTGTCAAACAGGCGGCAGAAACCGGCGTTGACGTCTTCCGCGTCTTTGACAGCCTGAACTGGGTGGAAAACATGCGCGTCGCCATGGATGCGGTGCTGGATACCGGTCGCGTGCTTGAAGGCACCATCTGCTATACCGGTGACATCCTCGACCCGGATCGCGCCAAATATGACCTGAAATACTATGTCGCCATGGGCCAAGAGCTGAAGGCCGCCGGTGCTCATGTTCTGGGTCTGAAGGACATGGCAGGCTTGCTCAAAGCTTCTGCTGCACGTCCGCTGGTCAAAGCCCTCAAGGAAGAGGTCGGCTTGCCGATCCACTTCCACACCCATGACACCTCTGGTGCCTCTATCGCCACCATCCTTGCCGCCGCCGATGCGGGTGTGGATGTGGTCGATGCGGCGATGGACAGCTTTTCGGGCAACACATCGCAGCCGACATTGGGTTCGATTGTTGAGGCCCTGCGCCATACCGAACGCGACACCGGCCTGGATATCGGGGCAATCCGCGAAGTCTCGAACTATTTCGAGGCCGTGCGTGGCCAATACGCCGCCTTTGAAACCGGTCAGCAGGCCCCTGCCTCCGAGGTCTATCTGCACGAAATGCCCGGCGGTCAGTTCACCAACCTCAAGGCACAGGCGCGCTCCATGGGGCTTGAGGAACGCTGGCACGAAGTCGCCCAGACCTATGCGGATGTGAACCACATGTTCGGCGATATCGTCAAAGTGACCCCCTCGTCGAAGGTGGTAGGTGACATGGCGCTGATGATGGTGTCCCAAGGGCTCGACCGCGATCAGGTCGAAGATCCCAAAACCGATGTTAGCTTCCCTGACTCCGTTATCGACATGATGAAGGGTAATCTGGGTCAACCTCCGGGCGGCTGGCCGAAGAAGATCCAGAAAAAGATCCTCAAGGATGAGAAGGCCTTTAGCGACCGTCCAGGCCTGCACGCCGCCCCGGTCGACATCGAAGAAACCCGCCTGACCCTGCAAAAGGAGCTTGAGGGCAAAGCAGTCGATGACGAGGACCTGAACGGTTACCTCATGTATCCCAAGGTCTTCCTCGATTACATGGGTCGTCACCGCACCTATGGTCCGGTCCGCGTGTTGCCCACCAGCACCTTCTTTTACGGGATGAAACCGGGCGAAGAGATCGAGGCCGAGATCGATCCCGGCAAAACCCTAGAAATCCGTCTGCAAGCCATTGGCGAGACCGATGAAAAGGGCGAGGTCAAAGTGTTCTTCGAACTCAACGGCCAGCCCCGCACCATCCGCGTGCCAAACCGCAAGGTGGCCGCCGAAACCGTGGCACGGCCCAAGGCGGACCCGACGAATGAAGGTCACATTGGCGCACCAATGCCCGGCGTTGTCGCCTCGGTCGCGGTCACGGCTGGTCAGAAAGTTTGCGAAGGCGATCTGCTGCTGACCATCGAAGCGATGAAAATGGAGACTGGTCTGCACGCTGAACGCGACGCCGTTGTCAGCGCCGTCCACGTCCAGCCCGGCGGCCAAATCGACGCTAAAGATCTGCTGATCGAGCTGAGCTAACCTATCCTAAAAGAACGAAGACCCCGCTTTTTAGCGGGGTTTTTCTTTGCAACGCTACAAAATGGACTAAACTGCATCTGCGTTTCAACTAGCGAGTTAGTCCTTTGATATGAAATTCCTTTTTCCAACTCTCTTTGGTCTCGTAATAAGTACTGCTCAGCCTGCCTACCCGGTGTCAAACCTGTGCGAAACACTTTGGAAGCCGCAGGTAGAACAGGCACAGGCCGCACTTTCCAAACACGGATCACACTGGCCGATACTCTTTGCAGATATGAACGGGACCGTTTTCGATTGCCTGAACCTAAAGCTCGAAAAATCCCTTCTGACCAAGATAGCCGCCATGTCTGAAACCCTTGCCAAGCTTCACAATAAGGAAGCCTTAGAAGAACAACGGCGGCCCGAGTATTTCTGCAGCATGAGCGCATTCAACAGTCTGTTCAACACGCGCGACAGTGATCACTATATGACGATTCATCTCCCCTCCGATGAACAAACGCTTCTGGCTTCTGATTGTCAGGCAAACCTCGCCGAGCTACCAATCTATGTCGAAGCCTGTCTAATGGGCGTCTTGGTCATTTGCCGCTAACACACGCACACCACCACAGCCGCATTTTTGACCTATTAAGTTGCCGGTATCGCGCATACCCTTAATACGGAGCCACGCTAACATGATCTCCCTCACCCTCTACCTCGTCTTCATCCTGACCGTTTTCATCGTCATGATCACCCCCGGCCCCTCGGTCATGGTCGCGGTGGTGCATGGGATGCGCTATGGCTGGCAGCGGGTGATCTGGGTGGGTCTTGGCGACATTTCCGCCAATTTTCTGCAGATGATCGCCGCCGTCGCGGGGCTTGGCCTAATCCTGCAGACCTCTGCCTATGCGTTTTTCGTGATCAAGGCGGCGGGCGTGCTCTATCTGCTTTGGCTTGGGATTAAACTTTTGCGCTCCAAAGCCGCCTTTGGAGTTGGTGCCCAGGCCCAGGCCGCCCCGCGCCCCTGGCACTGGCATTACCGCCAAGGCTTCATCGTCGCAGGCACCAGCCCCAAGGCCATCCTGTTCTACGGGGCGCTTTTCCCGCAATTCCTGTCGCCCGATCTGCCGCTGGCACCACAATTCGCACTGCTGGCCCTCACCTGCGCCCTGATCGATTTCGCCATCATCCTCGCCTATTGCTGGGTCGCCGACCAGGGCGGCAGCAAGCTCAGCCAATCCGGCCTTGGCGCCTGGATCAACAAGATCAGCGGTGGCATGATGCTGGGCGCGGCGGGTCTTATGGCCAGCCTGCAACGCTAGCCTCCAGAGCAATCACATCGCTCCCAGGCAAACCACCCTGCGCTTCTTTGGGCCAAAAATATCCCGGGGAGTCTCAAGCTTGCTTGAGACGGGGCAGCGCCCCCTTCCCCCATTGCACCAGAACGCGTCAACCCATATCGTGAAGCCAACACACCTTTTCTTGGAAAGCTCTTTCAGTGCCGCTCCGCCTCTTCCTTTTGCCGATCCAATTCGCGCTCGTCTGCGCCATGCTCGGTGGCAGCCCTGCCTTGGCTGAGGCCCCCAAGAAAGTCATCTCTTCGGATTGGCAAATCGCGCGCGCTTGGTCTGAGGCCCGCGCGACTCTGGAATACGCCATCGGCGCGATGGAAAAGCGCAATGGCTGGTTCAGCCCCTCGCTGGCCTTCAAGGTCGCCTTGCCCGTCGATCATGAAGTCGGGGTTGAGATGGTCTGGGTCGACAAGATCCGCCGCGACGGGCAGACATTCAAGGCCCGCCTGGCCAGCCACCCCACCTATATGCCTGGAAAACGCATGGGTGATACGGTCGATTTCTTCCATGCGCAAATCGCCGATTGGGCGGTCCAGGCGGTGGATGGGCGGTTTTACGGCTATTACACCACGCGGGTTCTGATCAAAGACATGGCCCCCGAGCGCGCCGCGAAATACCGCGCCCTGCTGGTCGACAACCCTTTGCCGCCGGAATGGCGGTTCAACCCGGAAAAATAGGAACGGACATGGCGCAGCATCTCGCCTTGGTCGCGCTTCTGGTGCCTGATTATGACACCGGGATCGCGTATTTTACCCAAAAGCTTGGCTTCGACCTGCTCGAAGACACCGATATGGGCGGCGGCAAACGTTGGGTCAGGGTCGCACCGCAAGGCGCGCAAACTGCATTCCTCCTGGCCGAGGCCAAAGGTGAGCAGCGCGATTTTATCGGCCAGCAAGGTGGCGGGCGGGTCTGGCTTTTCCTGCATACCGATAATTTCGACGCTGATTTTGCCCGCATGCAGGCGGCCGGCGTCACATTCGCCGAAGAACCGCGCAGCGAATCTTATGGCAAGGTTGCCGTCTTTACCGACGATTTTGGCAATCGCTGGGACCTGCTTCAGCTCAAAACTGCCTAAAAACGCAGCGGAACGTAAGGTATACCTGACCCGACCTGTCGTTCCTTACAGGAATACCTGACTGATCGTTCCAAAGCCGCGCTTTTATAGTGAGGTCATGGAACATTCAAAGCTCATACAATTCCGCGGCCCCGAGGCCAGCCTTCCGGCCCCGCTTTTCAGCTTTCTGCAGCAACTGGGCTCGATCGAGAGCTCAGAGGACGTGTGGAAAGCCTTCAAATCACTTGGTGCGGCGCTGGGATTTCCAGCGGCGGCCTATATCCAAGCCATCAGTTCTTTTGACGATGCGCAAGATGGCACTTGTAGCTGGCATATTCATTGTTGCGACTCCGAAGGCATGGCCGAGCATCTGCCCGATCTGCCGGTGATCCGCGACATGCTCTGCCCGCAAAACGGTTGCGCCTCGCTCGAGCCGCGCCTGCTGCACAGTGCTGATCAAAACGGAGACATGGCAGAACAACGCCTGCGCCAGACCATCCTCGACAAGATCGGCATGCCTGTCTGTCTGGCCATTCCCCTTGTCTCTGGCGACGCCAATGAACGCGCCGTTGTGCTGCTGGGCAGCCGTGCCCCTGCCCTCGCCTTCAGCTCCTCACTGGAGCGGTTTGGCTGTGGTTTGCACCTGGCGGCCATGGCCAGCCATGCCCGTTACCGCGCGCTCTACAAACAGGAATTTGTCATTCGCAACCAGTTGACCGAAAAGCAGACCGAGCTGGTCTCTCTGGTCGGTCAGGGCCTGTTGGACAAACAGATCGCCCACCAGCTGGGAATCTCCTTTTCTGCCGTGCGCCAACGCCTTGCGGCCGTGCAGCACAAGACCGGTGCGCGCAATCGTGCCCATCTGGCGGCCATGGCCATGCGCATCGGCCTGACGCCGGACCCCCTGTTAAATATGGCGGAAATCGCCGCCGAATAAGCTTTGATTGCTTGTTGTTCCACCTGACGCGCATCACCTCATCATGCGCGTCAGGACCGCGCCAAAAAAAACTCATGATTTGGCGCAATTTTCCTCTTGCACCCTATCTCAGGTCAGACTAAACCGCGTCCACCGTTTACGGAGTGCGGGCGTAGCTCAGGGGTAGAGCATAACCTTGCCAAGGTTAGGGTCGGGCGTTCGAATCGCCTCGCCCGCTCCAAAACGGCCAGACCACCCAGTCTGGACAGGCCAACCGGTCTGGATTTACATGATGGTATGCGGGCGTAGCTCAGGGGTAGAGCATAACCTTGCCAAGGTTAGGGTCGGGCGTTCGAATCGCCTCGCCCGCTCCATCAGTCTCTCTTTCAAAGTCACGAAAAACGCATCTGGCAGCCGTATTGCCCTCTGACGTTTCCGGTCTGGCCCAAGCGCCACGGGTCTGGATTTTCGCGCTGACAGGCCTTTGCCATTATGCCGCGCCCCCCTATAAGGGCGCGCAACCAGCAAAAGGAACCGCCCATGCGCACGGCCACGATCAGCCGCAAAACCGCCGAAACTGCGATTTCCGTCGAACTGAACCTCGATGGCAGCGGCAGCTATGACAATCAGACCGGCGTCGGCTTTTTCGATCATATGCTGGATCAGCTGTCGCGCCATTCGCTGATCGACATGACTGTACGCTGCGAAGGCGACCTGCATATTGATGATCACCACACGGTCGAGGATGTGGGCATCGCCATTGGTCAGGCCATGGTCCAAGCGCTTGGCGATAAACGCGGAATCCGCCGCTATGGCGATTGCCTTCTGGCGATGGATGACGCCTTGGTTCGCAGCGCACTTGACCTGTCGGGTCGCCCCTATCTGGTGTGGAATGTGGATCTGCCGACGCAAAAGATCGGCACATTTGACACCGAATTGGTGCGCGAATTCTTTCAGGCGCTCAGCACCCATGGCGGCATTACCCTGCATGTGGATGCACTGCACGGCATCAACAGCCACCACATCGCCGAAGCCGCGTTCAAATCCGTTGCACGGGCGCTGCGCGAGGCGGTTGAACCGGACCCGCGCAAGGCTGACGCGATCCCTTCCACCAAAGGGATGCTGTAACAAAGGGGGCCACGGCCCCCTTTTTCTTTGTCTTGAGCAAGCTCAGTTTCAGGCCCAATTCTTGCGCCGCAAATACCATTCGGCCACCAGAAGGTTGGGCACCCAGCACAGCCAGGCAATCGCCGGGTAAGCTATTTCGACTCCCCACAGCCCCATGCCAATCGGCAGTTGAAGCCGCAAGGTAACGGCTGCAAACGTCAGCGCGGCCGAGCGGATGATCCAACGGCGATGATCGGCCACGCGTCGGCTCATGGCATGCCAAACCGCCAATCCCGTTGTCAGCAACCAAATGATTGACAGGGTAAAAAATCCAGTTGCCGCCACCGCTCCGGTATCCGCACCCGGCGCAATAATCAGACCCGCCACCCCCGAAATCAGGATAGCCACAGCATAAACCCGGCCCAACCAGCGGTGCAGGCCCAGCCGCTTTTGACGCAACCGTTCTGACAATTGAAACGGCAGCACCGCCAGCGCAACCGGCCCAAAAAAGATATGCGCGTAGAAGGCCATTTTTGGCCCATTCAGCTGATGCAACATATGCGGCATTGCAATCGCGCCCCCCAGCACCAGAAAACGCCATGAGACCAAAGCAACCAGCAGGGACAGCCCCCATAAAAGGTAAGTTGGCAGTCTAGAAATCAGGGTCATGCCTTTGGCTCCCGTTAAATTTGACAGTGTAAACTTTCCACTGTCAAAATAGAAAGCAACTTGACGCTGTCAAGGGCGCTGATACGGTCATCACAAATGTCTGATCTCAGCCGCGCCCCTCTCACCAAACCGTCCCACCACCACGGCAACCTCCGCCCTGCCCTGATCGAGGCCGGGCTGGCGATTCTGATCGAGGACGGGCTGGACAAGCTGACCTTGCGCCGCTGCGCCGCCCGTGCCGGGGTGTCACATGCCGCGCCAGCGCATCATTTCGACGGGGTGGACGGGCTGCGTGCCGCCATTGCCGAGGAAGGGTTTCGCATCTTTCGCAATTACATGCTGGATGCGCGCGGCAATGTTGGCCCCGATCCGCATGAGCGCGTCAAAGCCATCTGTCGTGGCTACATTTATTTCGCCACGGATTTTCCCGCGCTATTCGAACTTATGTTTAATATCAAAGTGATATATGACATGGTGACATCCCCCGTGGTCCCGGATTCCGCGCTTGGATATGACGTTTTACGCGACACCTGCACCCCGTTCGTCGCCCCCGATACCGACCCGATCCTTGTCGAAACGCAAGTGTGGTCACTGATCCACGGCTATGGCACGCTTTTGCTGGCCGGTCGCTTTGGCGGCAGCAATCCTGACGCCCCCCTCGGCCCGATCTTTGACCCTGTCATGGCGCTTTTGGATCAGCTCACAGTGCACCAACCGGGTCAAACAGGGGCTTGACCCCGCCCCCGCTTCGCGGCAATCGAAACCCGAACAAATGGGAAAGGCGCAGCCATGCTGACAGCGATCATCGATTATGAAAGCGGCAACCTGCATTCGGCAGAAAAGGCCTTTCAGCGCATGGCGCAGGAGGTGGGCAATACCGATGTCGTGATCACCGACGACCCCGAGGTTGTGGCCAAGGCCGACCATCTGGTGCTGCCCGGCGATGGGGCGTTTCCGGCCTGTGCCTCGGCCCTGCGCGCCTCGGGTTGTTTTGACGCCATGGTCGAAGCGGTCGAGAGCAAAGGCCGCCCATTCCTTGGGATTTGCGTTGGGATGCAGCTGATGGCGCGCAAGGGCCATGAGTACCAGGAAACCGATGGACTGGGCTGGATTGACGGTGAAATCCACCGCATCACCCCCACCAATCCGGCGCTCAAGGTGCCGCATATGGGCTGGAATGATCTGGTGATCGAACAGGCCCACCCGGTGCTTGACGGTCTCAAATCCGGCGATCACGCCTATTTCGTGCACTCCTATCAGATGCAGATGGACGACCCGAGCCAGCGCGTCGCACATGTGGATTACGGCGCGGACGTGACCGCCATTGTGGCGCGTGACAACCGCATCGGGTTGCAATTCCACCCGGAGAAAAGCGCCGATGCCGGGTTGCGCATGATTGCAAACTTCCTGCGCTGGAAGCCCTAACAGAAAAGGCCGCCCATTAGGAGCGGCCTTAATTCGCATTACAAAAATAAAGGTTACTTAACGCGCTTCCAGGTTTGACTGGAGCACAGCAACCCACCTGCGACGCAGCCCTTGAGCTTGAGACTATTGCCGCTCAGCTGCATTTTACCCAGATAAATCTTGTTGTTGGATGGGCGCCAAACCTTGCCCTCATAGGCCCCGCCACCCATCGGCTTCATGTTGCGCACCAGCTGCTTGCCCTTGTTTTCCGAGTCATATTCACCTGACCCGTTAAAGGTGCGCACAATCGTGCCGCAAATATTGCTGCCGCATTTGGACAGTTTCACATGGGCATAAGCCCCGTCATCCGGCTGCGTCTTCCAAACACCCTCAGCCGGGTCCGCCACTGCTGCACCCGCGATCAAGGTCAGCGCCGCTGCCAAAGCCAGTTTCTTCATGTCTCGCTCTCCTCCCTATGAGATCAGCCTCAGCTTGACGTGCAGGTCACCCTTCGATCAAGCCTTCCCTTGGGTCCGCTTGCATGTTTCGTGGCGTCAGACTAAGGGCATGGGCAACAGAGAAACGGAGCTTGCGCCATGATCCTATACCCGGCAATCGACCTCAAAGACGGCAAGGCCGTGCGCCTTTTGCGCGGAGATATGGACAAGGCCACCGTGTTCAATGACGATCCCGCCGCGCAGGCGATGGAGTTTGTAGCGGCGGGCTGTGAATGGTTGCATCTGGTTGACCTGAACGGGGCCTTTGCTGGGGAACCCGTGAACGCAGCAGCGGTCGAGGCGATCCTGAGCCAGACCAAAACCCCCGCGCAACTGGGCGGCGGCATCCGCGATATGGCCACCATCGAGATGTGGCTGTCCAAAGGCCTGGCCCGCGTGATCCTGGGCACCGTAGCCGTGGAAAACCCCGATCTGGTGCGCGAAGCCGCCCGCGCCTTCCCGGGCAAGGTCGCGGTTGGGATCGACGCCAAAGACGGCAAAGTCGCCACCAAGGGTTGGGCCGAAGTCACAGATGTCGAAACAACCGATCTGGCAAAATCCTTTGAAGATGCAGGCGTGGCGGCGATCATCTATACCGACATCAACCGCGACGGCGCGATGCAAGGCCCCAATGTCGAAAGCACCGCTGCTCTGGCCAATGCGGTCAGCATCCCGGTGATTGCCTCGGGTGGTGTTTCCTCTTTGGATGATCTCAAAGCCCTGAACAGTTGCGGTGCGCCGCTGAACGGCGCAATCTCAGGCCGCGCGCTTTATGATGGGGCGATTGATCTGAAAGAGGCGTTGGAGTTGCTTCGCGGCTAATGCGTATCGTCGCATTCATAGCTCTGCTTCCAGCCCTATTATGGGGGCTGGGGTGGCTATTTCTTTTTCTATTTGAAACCCTGATCCCCGATTGTCATTTCGTTGGTGTCGATCCGGTCGGCTGCACGACTCTGGCTCTGGATTTCACCGGGGTCTTGGGTGCAGTTTCTTTCTATATGGCATGGGGTATCCTTTTCTTTGGTGCCCCATGGATGTTGTCATGGGCCACCATCTTTGCATTGCTTGGACTGTTTCGTGTCCTTTCAAAACTCAGGATGCGTAGGAAGTAACAACTATCCCCGAGACGCTTTGCCGCGCTGGTAAACCCTCCTCCGATACATAGCTTTCCTTTGATAGCGCGTTGTTCGCGTTCGACAAAGGAAAGCCTATGTTGCTTCAAACCTCCTCCGCCCCCCTGCCCGCACTCAGCGCCCTGCACCAGATGCGCCGCCCGGGAGATTTCCTTGATTGCTACCGTATCGCCTCGCCCATGGCCCCGCGCGCGGCGGCGGAGATCATCACCAATTTTCCAGCCTGGGCGCAGCTTTTGGTCAAGTTGCGCGGGCTGGTAACCACGCCGTTCGGGTTGAAACAATCCGGACCTGAGGGCGTCGATAGTGTCGGTTTCTTCCCGATCATCTCCGAAACCCATGACGAGCTGATTGCCGGCTTTGATGACAAACACCTGAATTTCTGTGTCTCGACCATCCAACAGGACGGATATGTCTACCTCGCGACCTGGGTCAGCCCGCATAACATTGGTGGTCGTATCTATCTGGCGACCATTCTGCCCTTTCACATCCTGATCGCGCGGAATGCCCTTGTCCGCGTGGCGCAGCATTCCAACACTGGTCAATCGGGCGGCGACAGCTTA
Source organism: Tropicibacter sp. R15_0 (assembly GCA_017744045.1). GTDB lineage: Bacteria > Pseudomonadota > Alphaproteobacteria > Rhodobacterales > Rhodobacteraceae > Pelagimonas. The sequence goes on from JAGHRD010000005.1 coordinate 209,182, forward strand.
GAAGCGCAGTAAACCTAGCCTGTAGCCCTTTGCAGGAGCGCATCTATGCTCAAAACCCGCATCATTCCTTGTCTCGACGTGGCCGATGGGCGCGTGGTCAAAGGTGTGAATTTTGTCGATCTTGTCGACGCCGGCGATCCCGTGGACGCCGCCCGCGCCTATGACGCTGCTGGCGCGGATGAGATTTGTTTTCTCGACATTCACGCCACCCATGAAAATCGCGGCACCATGTTTGATGTGGTGACGCGGACAGCCGAACAATGCTTTATCCCGCTGACTGTTGGCGGTGGTGTGCGCACCTCTGAGGATGTGCGCGCGCTGCTTTTGGCCGGGGCGGATAAGGTGAGCTTTAACTCCGCCGCCGTGGCCAATCCGGATGTGGTCGCGGATGCTGCAGATCGCTTTGGCAGCCAGTGCATTGTGGTGGCGATAGATGCCAAAACGGTAGAGCCGGGCCGCTGGGAGATCTTTACCCATGGCGGGCGCAAATCCACCGGGATTGACGCGGTGGAATTTGCCAAGACCGTGGCCGCCAAGGGCTGTGGAGAGATCCTGCTGACCTCCATGGATCGCGATGGCACCAAGGCCGGGTTCAACCTGCCCCTGACCAAAGCGATCTCGGATGCCGTTGATGTCCCCGTCATCGCCTCGGGCGGCGTCGGCACGCTGGATCACCTGGTCGAAGGCGTCACCAAAGGTGGGGCCAGCGCCGTTCTGGCGGCGTCGATCTTTCATTTTGGCACCTACACAATCGGCGAAGCCAAACAGCATATGGCCGATGCCGGCATTTCGGTGAGGCTCTGATGTCTGTCCTGCACGAACTCGAAACCACCATCGCCGCTCGCAAATCCGCCGATCCCGACAGCAGCTGGACGGCAAAATTGCTGGCCAAGGGGCCAGAAAAATGCGCCGAAAAATTTGGCGAAGAGGCGATTGAAGCCATTATCGCAGCCGCCAAGAATGACCGCGAGAACCTCACCTATGAAGCGGCGGATGTGCTTTATCATATGTTGGTCATGCTGGCCGCGCGCGATATTGCGCTGGATGATGTGCTGACCGAGTTGGCGCGCCGTCAGGGCCTGTCAGGTATTGCTGAAAAAGCCAGTCGTTAAGGGGCGTAAACGCCCCTTGCGCGTGCCGCGGGCGGGGAAAGGGGCGCTGCCCCTCTTGGTCGCAAGCGACCAATTCACCCCGGGATATTTTTAGCCCAGAGAAACACAGGCGCGCGTCTCGGGATGGTGGGCGGGGCGACTTTGCTTTGCAAAGAGCGGCGCCCCCATCCTTTAGAGTTTTGACGAAATCACACCGGTTGCAAAGCCGCCCATGCGCAACTCGCCAAACAGGCGCTGATACTCGATCTTGGGGCAGCGGTTCATCACCACATCCACGCCGCGCGCTTCGGCCAGTTTCGCGGCCTCCGCGTGTTCGACGCCGATTTGCATCCAGATCGTTTTGAGTTTGGGAAAGACCTCCAAGGCTTCCTCGACAATCGGTGGCACATATTCGCTGCGGCGGAAAATATCCACCATATCCACAGTGCTAGGACAGTCTGACAGGCTGCCTCGCACCTCTTGTCCGAACAGGCGTTCGCCCGCATGCCGCGGATTTACCGGGATGATTGTGAACCCTTTCAACCCCAAGTAACGCGCCACATAATAGCTTGGACGCACCGGGTTCATCGACACGCCGATAACGGCAATCACCTTGGTTCGACCCAGCACATCTTTGAGAAAAGTATCGGTATAGCTCATGCGCCCACCCTATCCGCAAATTCCCAAAAGAAAAGGCGCCCGGGTCACGGCCGGGCGCCAGTTACGGAACGAGGGACAGTGAAAGGTTCGCAGGGGTTCCGGCCCTGCGTCCTGCATTAGAGATAGGCGATAATGTCACAGTTCCAACCCCTATCAACCTTTCGTGAAAAAAAATCTTGCTTTTGCGCTTTGTGTCACTTCGCCGACCTTATCAAGCCGCTTTTCCAAACTGTCATGCAGGCTTTCAGAAGGGTCCAGACCCACCCGTCGCTTGCGCCGCAGTAAGAACAGTTTGCCAAAGCCCTGCCATGTCCCGACCGAGGGGGCTTTGGGATTGCATGGAAACCCTTCTCGCCAGTTACCTGGCAGATCCAACCCACAGCTCTCCAGCTTTTCTATCATCCAAACCAAGGGGATATTGGCAAGCGGGCGGCTATCGCCCCGCGATCCGATCATCCCGCCGACATCGCCATGCGTTCCCCGAAACCACACTTGTTCCACTTGACCGGCAAACCCGGGCCGGCAGGCCCAAAGCACCGGATCAAAGGCCTGTCGGGTCTCGTGATAGGCCAAGGCGTGAAAGCCATGACGAATCGAATCACCCAGCTCATGATTGTGAAATTCGTGGTTCTGCACCATGAATCGCCAGATTAGGGGCAGGCGCAAACCCAGCGCTTTGACCGTATCCCAGACGCCAACCACCTCAATCGGGGCGCTGTCATGGCAATAAAGCCCAGCAAAGGCCCGCGCGGTGTCACCGTCTGGCGCGTAGCGATAAAGGCGATAGATCTGGCGGATGTTGCGTTCGGTCGCATGTTCAGCCTTGAGCAACCCGACCTGATCCAGCACCCCGGCCAGTGAGCGCACGGCATAGGCGCCGCGCGAGAACCCCAACAGAAAGATCCGGTCCCCGGGCCTGTAGCGCGAGGCGAGATAGCCATAGGCGCGGCGGATCTGACGGTTGATGCCGCGCCCCAGCACCACCTCATGGGTATTCTTCCAATCGCGCCATTGAATCCCCGCCTCGTAGTAAAGCGAGGCCTGACCATGTGCCTTGAGCAGGCGAAAGGTCAGCCCGGCATTGGTTTCCTGACCGCGTTTCAACGTCGATGCGGTACCGTCCAAGATGATGACATGGTCGCGCGGCCCCCGCCTTGGGGTCAGCGCCGAATGGTCCGAGGCAAAGCGCCGTCGGATCCATCCAAAAAACCTATCCGTCACCTTGTCGTTCTGCATCCTTCAACATCTGCCAGACCCGCATCGGCGTGAATGGCATATCCGCCTGTTTGATCCCACGCGCCCAAAGCGCATCCTGAACCGCATTGGCAACCGCAGCCATGGCACCCACGGTGCCTGCCTCTCCACAGCCTTTCATCCCCATCGGGTTGGTTGTGGATGGCACCGCCTCGGTCGCAAAGCGGATCATGGGCAAATTATCGGCGCGTGGCATCGCATAGTCCATAAACGTCGCCGTGAGCAGCTGCCCCTCGTCGTCATGAACCACCCGTTCGCTCAGGGCCTGCCCCAGCCCCTGGGCCACGCCGCCATGCACTTGCCCTTCGGCCAGCATAGGGTTGATGAGGTTACCAAAATCGTCAACAACCGTATATTTTTCCACACAAGTTTCACCAGTTTCGGGGTCGATTTCAACCTCGCAAACATGAGCCCCATTCGGGAAACTGCGCCCGGGCAAGGTTTCCGAGGCCTCCCAGACCAGCAGATCAGTGCGCCCGGCCTCGCGGGCCAGTTGCGCAACCTCCAGCATGGTCGGCGAAACGTTTGAGCCCGAAACCCGAAACCGTTCGTCATCAAAGCTCACATCCGCGGCATCTGCCCCGGCCTGTTCCGCCAGAAACGCCCCAAACCCGGTGATCATTTCATCCACCGCCTTCAGCGTCACATTGGCCTGCACCGTAACAGACCGAGAGCCGCCCGTCCCGCCCCCCTGAGCGATGCGATCGGAATCGCCCTGAACAACCTGGATCTGCTCGGTCGGAATGCCGGTCTGATCCGACAGAAACTGCATGAAAACTGTCTCATGCCCCTGCCCGTTTGATTGAGTTCCGACATAGATGATTGCGCCACCCTCATCGGTGAACTCGACCTTAACATCCTCATTGGGCGCACCCAGAATGCTTTCGATATAGTAACACAAGCCCTGCCCGCGCAGTTTGCCTGCCGCCTCAGACGTGGCTCGGCGCGCGGTATATCCGGCCAGATCCGCCTCTTGCTCGGCGCGATCCAACACGCGGCCAAAATCCCCGACATCATAGGTTTCCTGCGCCTTGGTTTCATAGGGAAACTGCTCGGGCTTGATGAAATTGATGCGGCGAAGCTCCAGCGGATCAACCCCCAAATCCCGCGACGCGCGATCCATCATACGTTCCAGCAGGTATATCGCTTCGGGCCGCCCGGCCCCGCGATAGGCATCCACCTGCGTGGTATTGGTATAGATCCCTTCACAGCGCATATAGGCGATTGGAATGTCGTAAACCCCGGTAAAGACCCGCGCAAATAGATGCGACTGGATCATCTGGGCGAACATCGAATTATACGCGCCAAGATTGGAGAACGAGTGCAACCGGTAAGCGGTGATGCGGTTATTCTCATCAAAGCCGAGCTCGGCCATGCTGACCAGATCACGCCCAGCATTATCTGTCAGCATCGCCTCGGTGCGGTCCGACATCCAGCGCACCGGGCGTTGCAGCTTTTCAGCGGCAAAGGCAGCGACAAAATATTCCGGATAGGCAAAGGCCTTCATCCCGAAACCGCCGCCCACATCGGGATTGGTCACGCGGATGCTATCCTTGTCGCGCTTCAGCACCCGGGCCAATTCGTCCTTCATGCCCCAGACCCCTTGCCCGCCAAAGGCAAGGTGCAACCGCCCATCCTGGATTTCGGCAAAACACCCCCGTGGCTCGAGCGAATTCACGATGATCCGGTTGTCACTGACCTCAAGGCGAACAACCTTGGCCGAGTTTTCCAGCGCCTTGGCCGTCGCCTCTTCGTCGCCCAGCCCATAGTCAAAGGCACGGTTATCGGGGCATTCCTCATGCACGGCGGGGCCACCGGGCAGTGGCTCCACATGCACCGGCAATTCGTCATAATCAAACAGGATCAGCTCGGCGGCATCCTTGGCCTGTTCAAGGCTCTCTGCCACCACCATTGCCAGCGCTTCACCGACGAAACGCACCCGGTCCTCAGCCAGAATCGGGCGTTTGGGGCGCGGGGCTTTTGACCCGTCGCGATTGGGCGCGGAGGTATAGGTCATCTCCGTATCCAACCCGGCCTTAGCCAAGTCCTGCGCCGTGATCACCGCATGCACGCCCTCAGCCGCGCGCGCCTCGTCTACATCCAAAGACAGGATCTGCGCATGGGCCACAGGCGCACGAAAAACAAAGGCATGCAGCGCGCCCTCAGGCGCAATATCATCCACATAGCGCCCATGACCGCTCAACAGGCGCATATCCTCAACCCGTTTGACAGGCTGGCTTTTTCCGAAACGTTCCATGACGGCCCCTCGCTTCTTGCTCGCTCAATGCGACCGCGGTTTTCCCCAGACATTCGACATAGGATTGGGCGGCGAAATCCAGGATTTCAGGCCGCCACATGGAATGTTGGTTATTCGCGTGTCCCTCAAAGTCGACTTTAGTGCGAATGGCGCGACTGTCCAGAGAACGATTACGGGCGGCTGCTCAAAGTGATGATCTTGCAGGCCCCATAACCGTTAAAGCGCGTGGTTTGCGCATAGGAATAGGCCCCGATGCCAGGAAAGAGCAGGTAATCCCCCTCTTCTATTCCATCGGGCAGTTTCATCGGTGTCGGCAGGCGATCAACGCTGTCACAGGTCGGGCCAAAAACCACACGTTCGCGAAAGCCCAGCGGCGGCTGCGGGCGTTGATCCGCCATCAGCTCGACCCGTTCGCCCGTGCCCAAATCGCGCCATTCGCTGAGGCCGCCATAAATCCCGTCATTCAGGAAAACCGCCTCATCGCTGACCGATTTCACCCGCAAGGCCAGGGTAAAGCTTTCGGCCACCATGCCCCGACCGGGCTCGCAGACCAGTTTTGGGCGCGCCGCGCCAAAGGCACGGTCCACCGCCTGGTCAATCGCCGCAAAGATCCGCCCGAGATCGGGCAGCAACCCGCAGCGATGCGCCGGAAACCCGCCGCCGACATTCAAGCGGTAAAGATCAACCTCAGCCGCCTTGGCCATATCCGCCGCCACCTGGATATATTGCACCCAGGCCTCGGGCTGGTGGCACTGCGTCCCCGGGTGAAACGTGATCGAGGCAACGCCGCCGCGCGCCTTGACCGCGCGCAACATCTCAATCGCTGCTGCTGGTTCAGCGCCAAATTTGGAGCCAAAATCATAGGCCGCCCCCTGCACCGGCAGCTTGAAACGCACGGCGATCTCGGCCCCGGCAATATCGCCCAGCTTGTCCAGCTCGCTCATACGATCCACAGACCAACTGGTGATGCCGTAAAGCCGTGCCAGATCAATCTCGTCACGCGACCGGATCGGGTTGTGGTAATGCAGCCGCGCCGTGGGCAGGACCTGACGCACCCGCATCATTTCCTCTGGCGAAGCCACATCAAACGCTTCAACCCCCTGATCGACCAGAATCGCCAGCACATCCGGATGGGGATTGGCCTTGACCGCATAGGTCACCTCGCCTGGGAACCCCGTCAGATACTCCTGCACCGTGGCCCGCAATTGATCGGGGCTGAAAAAGAACAAAGGTTCATCCGGGCGCTCGCCCTGCAGCCAAAGCTGCGGCGAGGCGGCAAGCGTTTCATACTGTCCCATGATCACAGATCCTCTGGCAGATCCCGGCACGGCCCAAGCAGACGCCCAAAAGGCGTTCACTAACGGGCTCAACGCCTGTCATCAGGCGCAAAGGCAGACATAGTCCCATGGGCTGATCCATCTCTTCAAAGATCGACCGCGCCGGATGAGTCCGGTTTTGGCGGGTGCGGGGTGGGCGGG
>JAGHRD010000006.1:0-187092 GCA_017744045.1 Tropicibacter sp. R15_0
CAACACCGTCAGGCCGCACAGCGCATTAGGCTATCGCCCACCCGCGCCAGAAAGCATCGTTCCGATGGACCAGAGGCCGACGATGCACTAACAATCAAACTGGACCACCCGATGGGGGCACGCCAGCTGCATTACTTGTTAGGAGTCGAGCCAACTGAACACTAAGCACAAATCTCTCAGGTTGGGCATTGGAGGCTACGCGGAAGCCTGTATCAATTGCCTTTCCCAAGAAATCGAATTCAAATGGCTCTTCATCAGCCGAAATTTCGAGTGCTTCTGATGTTGGTAACAATTCAGGTTGCCCACCTCGAACCCGCAACTCTACGGTGCGGTTAGGTTCGGGAAACGCAGCCAGCCAGCCCGCTCCCTTTACGTTCAGGTTGACTTTTAAATCTTGAAGGCGCTTCCTGTAATCAAGCAATGTTTTCACAAAAGAATTCAGAGCAACAACACAAGCTTTCTTACTCTTTACTCTCCCACAAAAAACTAATTCGTCCCCAACTGCTTTCCAAAGCTTTGGGCATTCGTGCTCACCCATGCCCGAGTTCATTTGTTGCTGAAACGTTGAAGCAAACAGGCTGGGGAAGTCTGAGTAAAACTTCTGGAACTCAGTTACCCAATTTGGTGTTGCGCCAGCTTCCCTGGCTTCACCATCGCTTGAATTCTTGAAAGCTGTAGAACCGCTCAAATCAACAGACAAGAAAAGGCGTACTCGATACTCGGCCGCCTCGAACCGAAGTTGTTCAATGTCAGGCATTTATCCCCAAAGTCTTTGCTCTAACTTCAACAGCCGATTGTGTAACACCAAATTTCTCAGCTGCTATGCCTTTTTTGTAGGCCTGTGAAAACTCTAACTTTGGCATCAGAAAAGCAGAAGCGAACCAATTGGCTTCCCATTCGCACCTAATTAGGTCTTGATCGCTCTCGTCAACGCTTCGCGTCGCGCGCATACCATGACCTGCATGAGCGTTCTTAACCTTTGGCCAATGCAAAAGGAGATGCCCTAATTCGTGGGCTATGGTGAAATTATCCCTCAATCCCCCAGTTTGCGAAGACAAGTGGATTACGAAGGTGTCATCCGGCTCAACTACTATTGCATCTGTTTGATCGTCGTCGAAGATACCAATGTAGGAGATCCGCCCTTGATTTGCTGAAACAAGTTTTGGCAAATCAAAGCCGTTGGTCAACCCGACGTGCGCTCTTAAGTCTTCAGCAAAAGCCCAAACACTTGGCTTATTCGCACGGGAGGGAATAGGTGGGCAGTATTGAACCTCAACACTTTGCATTTGAAGTTCAGCCATTAGACATACACAGTTTGTTGAGTGACACGACAAACGATCCTCTCAATAACGCGGACATTGTTCCTACAATGTTCTCGCCCAAACGTCAACCTACACTACATGTAGTCGCATTTTTCACGTTAACTGGCAAGGTCGCACTTCAGAACAGCATTTAGAGTTCTTTGCCTAGACCTTATTTCGCCCCCCCTCAATCCCGTCTCGGATCCCGCGGGTAAGTGCCCAGGATCTCGACCATATCGGTAAAATAGTCGAGCTCTTCCATGGCGCGTTGCACGCCTAGGTCGTCGGGGTGGCCTTCGATATCGGCGTAGAACTGGGTTGCGGTGAAGGAGCCGCCGACCATGTAGCTTTCGAGCTTGGTCATGTTGACGCCATTGGTGGCGAAACCGCCCATGGCTTTGTAGAGCGCGGAGGGCAGGTTGCGGACCTGAAAGACGAAAGTGGTCATCATGCCGTGGCTGCCACGGCGCGAGGTGTCGGCCTCGGGCGACATGATCAGGAAGCGGGTGGTGTTATGGGCGTGATCCTCGATATGGCGGGCGAGAATGTGCAGCCCGTTGATCTCAGCCGCGAGGTCAGAGGCGAGGGCCCCGATCTTCATCTCTTGGTTGGCGGCGATCTCGGCGGCGGCGCCGGCGCTGTCGGGCGCGGATTCGCCCTTGATACCATAGCGGGAGAGGAAGGACTCGGCCTGGGGAATCAGCACGGGATGGGCGCGCACCAGCTCGAGGTCTTCGATCTGCACGCCGGGCATGGCCATGAGGGAGATATGGACGCGGACAAAGGCTTCGTCGATGATGCGCAGCCCGCTTTCGGGCAACATGCGATGGATGTCAGCAACGCGGCCATAGGTGGTGTTTTCCACCGGCAGCATGGCGAGGTCGGCCTTGCCGGATTTCACCGCCGTGATGACGTCTTCGAAGGTCTGACAGGGCACGGGCTCCATATCGGGGCGGGCATCGCGGCAGGCCTCGTGAGAATAGGCGCCGAGCTCTCCTTGGAAGGCGATACGCTGGGTCATGGGGCGGTTTCCTGTCAGTTTGGACGCAGTGGCCCGGTGGGCGGGCGTTTGGTCGCGCCTTCTACACCTTGCCATGGGCGAAGGGAAGCAATAGACACGCGCCCGACGAATAGCGAATGCGAATAGCGAACAGGGCACCTCATGTTTGACACAATGACCATGACCAAAGTTGTAGGCGGCGTCTGCGGATCCCTGCTGGTCTTCCTTCTCGGCAAATGGGTTGCCGAAGAGCTGTATCACACCGGCGGTGGCCATGGGGACCACGCGCAGGCGGCCTATATCATTGATACAGGCAGCGATGATGCGGCGGCGGAAGAAGAAGTCGTGGAAATCGACGTGGCGGCGGTTCTGGCGGCGGGTGACGCTGGCAAGGGCGCGACCACCTTCAAGAAGAAATGCGGCTCTTGCCACAAGGTTGATGATGGCGCGAACGGCACCGGCCCATACCTGTATGGCGTTGTGAACCGTCCGGTTGGCACGGCGGCTGGCTTCTCGGGCTACTCGGGTGCTTTGAACGAGGTGGTGGACAACTGGACGCCGGAGCACCTGTTTGGCTTCCTTGAGAACCCAAAAACCTATGCGCCTGGCAATGGCATGAAGTTCAAAGGCTTCTCCAAGCCGAAAGATCGCGCAGATGTGATTGCTTATCTGAGCACCCTGGGCAACTAAGCCCAAATCGCGAGAGAATCAGGCCGCGTCCCGCTGGGGCGCGGTTTTTTTATGCGCGACTGTCGGCGCAACTCTCGCACAAACCTGGCGCAACTTGTGCGCGTTTCCCGTAACATCACGGAATCTCAACTTGAAACTGCACCGCACCTGCCCTTAGCTATAAATTAACTAAAATGAAGATTAGTTATATGCACCGCCTCACAGGACCTATCAGGGAGATCCCATGCTGAGACCCAAAGCCGCAGCCCGCCCCTTTACCCGACCTGCTTCCCAAGCCCCTGCCCGTGCACGGTCCGTCGCCTTTGACGTGAAACCCATCGCAACCGGGGCCTTGCTGGCGCTGGGATTGGCGGTGCTGGCAACCGGGGCCTTGGCCGAGCAAGAGGTGATCAAGGCGCATGGGGTGTCGACCTTTGGCGAGCTGAAATATGATGCGGATTTTCCGCATTTTGACTATGTGAACCCAGAGGCCCCAAAGGGCGGTGAATATTCCAGCTGGGCCTTTGGCACCTTTGACAGTCTCAGCCCCTATATCATCAAGGGCAATGCCGCGGCCGGGTCCAGCCTGTTCTTTGACACGCTGCTGACGGGCAATCTGGAAGAGCCGGACGCGATGTATGGTTTGGTGGCCCATACGCTGGAATATCCGGAAAACCGCGAATGGGTGATTTTCCACATGCGCCCTGAGGCGAAGTTTAGCGACGGGTCTCAACTGACCGCCCATGACGTGGTGTTTTCCTATGATGTGCTGCTGGAAAAGGGCCAGCCGCGCTACAAATCCCTGTTCAAGGATATCATCGGCGCCGAGGCAATCGATGATTACACGGTCAAGTTCACCTTCAAACCCGACGGGGCCTTGCGCGAATTGCTGATGACCGCTGGCGGGCTGCCGATTTTCTCCAAGGCCTATTACGAGACCGTCGATTTCGCCGAAAGCACGCTGGAGCCGCCGCTCGGCTCTGGCCCCTATCTGCTGGACAAAGTCGATCCGGGCCGGTCCGTGTCCTATAAGCGCCGCGATGATTACTGGGCCAAGGATTTGCCGGTCAATGTCGGGACGCTGAATTTTGACGTTCTGAAATACGAGTATTTCGGCGATTACCTCTCCGCCTTTGAGGCGTTCAAGGCCGGGGCCTATACCTATCGTGAAGAGTTCACCTCAAAAACCTGGGCAACCGCCTATGATTTCCCGGCACTGAATGATGGTTACATGATCAAGGAAACCCTGCCGGATGGCCGCCCGACGGGCACGCAGGGCTTCTGGTTCAACATGCGCCGCGACAAATTCCAGGACCCGCGGGTGCGCGAGGCGCTTGGCATGGCCTTCAACTTTGAATGGTCCAATGAATCGCTGTTCTATGGGCTTTATGGCCGCACCGACAGTTTCTGGGAGAACTCGCCGACCCTTCAGGCCTCGGGGATGCCCCCCGCCGAAGAGTTGGCGATTTTGGAACCATTGCGCGAATACTTCCCCGAAGAAGTGTTCACCGAAGAGGCCTTTACCCCGGCTGTTTCCAAATCCACGGATCTGGCAGATCGCCGCGCGCTGCGCCGCGCGGGCAAGCTGCTGGATGAGGCGGGCTGGGAAGTTGGCGATGACGGGCTGCGCTATAAGGATGGTCAGCAACTGACGCTTGAGATCCTGAATGACGTGCCGGGATATGACCGGATCATCAACCCCTATGTGGAAAACCTGAAGCGTTTGGGCGTGGCGGCGGTGCATAACCGGGTCGATGCGGCAGAGGCCAAGGAACGCGAAAAGAACTATGATTACGACATGGTCACGCAGCGTTTTGTCATGTCCCAAACGCCGGGCGATGAGCTGGAGCAGCTGTTTGGGTCGGCCACCGTTGATACCGTGGGCGGATATAACATGGCAGGCCTCAACAATGAGGGGATCGATAAGCTGATCGACGTCATTGCCAACGCCAAGAGCCGCGAAGAGCTGGATGTTGCAGTGCGAGCGCTGGATCGTGTGCTGCGCGCCATGCATATCTGGGTGCCGCAATGGTACAAAGGCGCGCATAACATCGCCTATCTCGATGTCTATAGCCGCCCTTACACAGACACGCCGCCGCCCCTGTCCATTGGTCAGACCTCGATCTGGTGGTGGGACGAAGACAAGGCGCAGCGTTTGCGCGACGCTGGGGAACTGTAACGCGCCATGGCGGCCTATCTTCTCCGACGTGTGCTTTTGATCATACCAACGCTGCTTGGGATCATGATCATCAACTTCGCCCTGGTGCAATTTGTGCCGGGCGGGCCCATCGAACAAATCCTGGCCGAGATTGAGGGCGAAGGCGATGCCTTTGCCGGGATCGCGGGGGGCGGCAATGAGGTTGCCGGTTCCAATGACGAAGGCGTGGGTCGGCGCGGCTTGCCCGAGGAATATATCAAGGAGCTTGAGGCGCAGTTCGGCTTTGACAAGCCACCGCTTGAGCGGTTCCTGAACATGTTGTGGAACTATATGCGGCTTGATTTCGGCGAGAGCTATTTCAGGTCGATTTCGGTGATTGATCTGGTGTTGGAGAAGATGCCGGTTTCCATTTCGCTGGGGCTATGGTCGACGCTGATCGCCTATATCGTGTCGATCCCGCTGGGTATCCGCAAGGCGGTGCGCGACGGGACGCCGTTTGACACCTGGACCTCGGCCACGATCATCGTCGCCTATGCCATTCCCGGCTTTCTATTCGCGATCCTGCTACTGGTGCTGTTTGCGGGCGGGTCCTATTGGCAGATCTTCCCGCTGCGTGGGCTGACCTCGGAGAATTTCGATGAGCTGACGCTGTTTGGCAAGATCTATGACTATCTCTGGCACATCGCGCTGCCGGTCTTTGCCTCGACCATCGCCGCCTTTGCGACGCTGACCTTGCTGACCAAAAACAGCTTTCTCGACGAGATCAAAAAGCAATATGTGATGACCGCGCGGGCCAAGGGGCTGTCCGAAGGGCGGGTGCTTTATGGGCATGTGTTCCGCAATGCCATGCTGATCGTGATTGCCGGGTTGCCGGGCGTCTTTATCGGCGTGTTCTTTGGCGGCTCGATCATCATCGAGACGATCTTCTCGCTGGATGGGCTGGGGCGTCTGGGCTTTGAAGCGGCGGTTGAGCGCGATTATCCGGTGATCTTTGGCACGCTGTTCATCAGCTCGCTGATCGGGCTGTTGATCGGGATTCTGTCGGACATGATGTATGTCTTTGTCGATCCGCGCATCGACTTTGAAAAGCGGGAGGGCTGAGCCATGTTCAAACTGTCCCCGCTGAACCAACGCCGCTGGAGCAATTTCAAAAAGAACCGCCGCGCCTTCTGGTCGCTGTGGATCTTTGCGGTGATCTTTGGCCTGTCGCTATTTGCCGAATTCATCGCCAATGACCGCCCGATCCTGGTGAATTACCGCGGCGAATATCGCATGCCGATCTTCAGTTTCTATGCCGAGACGGACTATGGCGGCGAATTCCGATCCGAGGCCGCCTATCGCGATGTCGAGGTGAAATGCCTGATCTATACCGGCGGGATCGAGGATTGCCTTGATGACCCGGACGGGCTGATCGAACAGGTGAAATCCGGTCAGGGGGCCGAGCTGGGCGAGGAATTCAGCGAAGGTTGGATGATCTGGCCGCTCATCCCCTACAGCTTTAACACCTCGGTTGACCGCCCCGGCGCCGCCCCCCTGCCCCCGAATAGCCAGAACTGGCTGGGCACGGATGATACCAAGCGCGATGTGGTCGCGCGGGTGATCTATGGCTTCCGCCTGTCGATCCTGTTCACCCTACTGGTCACGATCTCAAGCTCGATCATCGGGGTGATAGCCGGGGCCTTGCAGGGCTATTTTGGCGGCTGGCTGGATCTGATCTTCCAACGGGTGATCGAGATCTGGGCCTCGACCCCCCAGCTATACGTCATCATCATCCTGTTCGCGATCCTGGGGCGAAGTTTCTGGTTGCTGGTGGTGTTGATGATCCTGTTTGGCTGGATGGGGCTTGTGGGCGTGGTGCGCGCCGAATTCCTGCGCGCGCGCAATCTGGAATATGTCCGCGCCGCCCGCGCTTTAGGGGTGAGCAACTGGACGATCATGTTCCGCCACATGCTGCCCAATGCCATGGTTGCCACCCTGACCTTTATGCCCTTTATCGTGACCGGCACTATCTCGACCCTGGCCGGGCTTGATTTCCTGGGTTTTGGCCTGCCTTCCTCTGCCCCGTCGCTGGGCGAGATGACGCTGCAAGCCAAACAGAACCTGCAAGCCCCCTGGCTGGCCTTTACCGCCTTTACCGTCTTTGCTGTGATGCTGTCCCTGCTGGTCTTCATCTTTGAAGGCGTGCGCGATGCCTTTGACCCGAGGAAAACATTCTCATGACCCTTCTCGATGTCAAAAACCTGAAGGTGAGCTTTACCCAGGACGGCAAGACCAATGTCGCCGTCAAGGGCGTGTCGTTTCAGATTGCCAAGGGCGAGACCTTGGCGCTGGTCGGGGAATCCGGGTCGGGCAAATCCGTTTCGGCCCTGTCCACCGTGTCGCTGTTGGGCGACAGTGCCCATGTCGAAGGCTCGGTCCTCTATGAAGGGCAAGAGATGATCGGGGCTGATAAGAAGCGGCTGCATGACGTGCGCGGCAACGATATCAGCTTTATCTTCCAAGAGCCGATGACCTCGCTCAACCCGCTGCACACGCTGGAAAAACAGCTGGCCGAAAGCATCACCCTGCATCAGGGCCTGAGCGGAGCCAAAGCGCGCGAGCGTATTCTGGAACTGCTGCACAAGGTCGGCATTCGTGACCCGGAAAAGCGGCTGGGATCATACCCGCATCAGCTATCTGGCGGGCAACGCCAGCGCGTCATGATCGCCATGGCGCTGGCCAACAAACCCGATCTGCTGATCGCGGATGAACCCACCACCGCGCTGGATGTGACCATTCAGGCGCAGATCCTTGATCTTTTGGCCGAGCTGAAAGAATCCGAGGATATGAGCCTGCTGTTCATCACCCATGATCTTGGCATCGTGCGCAAAATCGCTGATCGCGTCTGTGTGATGAAAAGCGGTGAGATTGTCGAACAAGGCCCCACCAAAGCGCTGTTTGACAACCCGCAGCACCCCTATACGCAGATGCTGCTGTCGGCCGAAAGCACTGGCGGACCGGAACCTGTGGCCGAGAATGCCGAGGAAATTGCCAGCACCGAAAACCTCAAGATCTGGTTCCCGATCCAGACCGGGCTGTTCAAGCGCACCACGGGTTATGTGAAGGCGGTGAATGACGCCTCAATCTCGCTACGCGCGGGGGAGACCTTGGGCATTGTGGGGGAATCCGGTTCGGGCAAGACGACGCTGGCGCTGGCCATCATGCGGCTGATCCAGTCGCAGGGCGGCATCACCTATCGCGGTGAGGATGTGCGCAGCTGGTCGGTGCGCGAATTGCGCCGCTTGCGGTCAGAAATTCAGATCGTGTTTCAGGATCCCTTTGGATCACTCTCGCCACGCATGACCTGCGAACAGATCATTGCCGAGGGGCTGGGCGTGCATGGTGCGCCCGAAGGCCTGTCGCATCATGATATGGTGCGCGAGGTGATGGAGGAGGTCGGGCTCGACCCGGACACCATGCACCGCTATCCGCATGAATTTTCCGGCGGTCAAAGGCAGCGGATTGCCATCGCCCGCGCCATGGTGCTGCGCCCGCGTCTTGTGGTTCTGGATGAGCCAACCTCGGCGCTGGACAAGACCGTGCAGGTGCAGATTGTCGATCTGCTGCGCGATTTGCAGCGCAAATATGACCTGGCCTATCTGTTCATCAGCCATGACCTGAAGGTTGTGCGCGCCATGAGCCACAAGGTCATGGTGATGAAACAGGGGGATGTGGTCGAGGTCGGGACCTCGGACCAGATCTTTGATGCGCCGCAGAATGAATACACCAAGGCGCTGTTACACGCGGCTTTCGACCTTGCGGTTTAGGACCGGGCGGGGCGGCGTGTTTGCCGCCCGTTGAGCCGCCCAGATTGAGGCGAGGATTATGGCGGCACCGGTTATTTGAACCGGGCTTAGGGCTTGGTTCAGGATGATCCAGCCGAGCAGAACCGCGCTAAGCGGGCTGAGGAAACCAAGGCTTGAGATCGTCGCCGGACCAAGCCGGGCGAGACCGCGAAAGAACAGCACATAGGTCAGGGCCGCGCCGATCACGCTGAGCCAGATCAGGCCAAGCAGGGCTGTGCCGTCAATTTGGGGCAGTTCCGGGCGGCTGATCCAGGCCATGGGCAGCAGCAGGAGCCCTCCGGCGGTCAATTGCCAGGCGGCAAAGGTCAGCGGCGGCACCGGCGGTTGCCAGCGGCGCGACAGCACGGTGCCAAGCGCCATGGAGCCCGCGCCGATTAATGCGGCCAAGAGCCCGATGGCGTCCAGTTGCGCATCCGGCCCAAGGATCAACAAGGCGACCCCGCCAATCCCGGCCAGGGCGGCCAGAATCGCGGCCAGTCGCATCTCGGCCCCCAGCAAGAGATGCGCCAGTACCAAAACCAAGAGCGGCTGAACCGCGCCCAAAGTCGCCGCGACCCCGCCGGGCAGGCGATAGGCGGCCACGAACAACGCCGCCCAGAAGATGGCAAAGTTCAACCCACCCAGAATGATCACCCGCCCCCACCAGGCCCGTTCGGGAAATTGCCGTGTGATGACCAGCAAAAGCACCCCCGCAGGGAGCGCGCGCAAAAAGCCGACCCAGAACGGGTCAAAGCCCGGCAAGGCCTCGGTCGAGACGATATAGGACGACCCCCAGATGATGGGGGCCAGGGCGGTGAGGAAAAGGTCGGTTTGGCGGGACATGGCAAATACCTTGATGTCGAGATTTATATCTTGACGTGAAGATAGGTGCAAAAAGCTTGACGTCAAGCTTGTTTCTTTTCACATACGGATCATGGACCATGTCGACAAAATCACCGCGCAATGGAATGCCGCCCGCCCGGATCTGGATGTGGGGCCCATGGGCCCCATCGGGCGCATGGCGCGCCTGTCACAGCATCTGCATGTGGGTCATGCAGCGCTGTTTGCGAAACACGGGTTGAACAATGCCAGCTTTGACGTGCTGGCGACCTTGCGCCGCGCGGGCGCGCCCTATGCGCTGACGCCCAAAGCACTTCTGGCGCAGACCATGGTGACCTCGGGTACCATGACCAACCGGCTGGATCGCCTGGAACAGGCCGGTTTGATCACCCGCAACCCCGACCCCAATGACGGGCGCGGCTTTCTGGTGCAATTGACGGATCACGGCTTTGACGTGATCGAACAAGCGGTGAGCGCGCATGTCGCCAATCAGGCGCAGATGATCAGCGCACTGACGTGCGAAGAGCGAGAGCTGCTAAATACGCTGCTCAAGAAGTGGCTTGGCGGGTTTGAGACCGCTGAGTGAGCGCCGTTTCGCGTTGAAAACGTCCCGCCCCTAAATCGCCGAGCTATGCCCCGCCTTGGACAGGTCATAGGCGTCGAAACTGCGGGCAATCAGGCGGGTCAGCGGACGCCCCTCTTTCGGGATGAACAACCCGGTCTCATCAACGCGCAGAATGTTCTCAAACTGCGCATTGGCGGCCCGAAACATATCCATCAGCTTGCCCTGAGGGATGCCGAAATCGCGGGTGATCTCCTGCGCATCAATGGCGAAATCACACATGATGGCCTCGATCAGACGCGCGCGCAGCTTGTCCTCTTCGCTAAAGGCATGACCGCGCGAGGTGGAAAAACTGCCCTCGCGGATCTTGCCGGTATGGGCCGAGGTTGACGGCGCATTCTGGGCAAACCCTTGCGGGAATTTGGAAATCGAAGAAGCCCCAAGCCCGATCAGCACATCAGCCGTGTCATCGGTATAGCCCTGGAAATTCCGCCGCAGTCGCCCGGTTTTCTGAGCAATCGCCAGACCATCGGATTTGGTGGCAAAATGGTCGATGCCGATTTCCTGGTAGCTGTCCCACATGAACAAGCGGCGCGCGGTTTCAAACAGGGCCAGCCGTTCATCGGGTGTCGGCAACGCATCTGACGGGATCAGCTGCTGGCGCTTGGCCATCCAAGGCACATGCGCATAGCCATAGAGTGCCACGCGGTCCGGCGAAAAGCTGAGCAGCTTTTGCACTGTTTCGGTGATCTTGGCCTTGGTCTGGTGCGGCAAACCAAAGAGGATGTCGGCATTCAGGCTGGCCACCCCGGTGGCGCGGATCATTTCGACCGC
The DNA here is from genome assembly GCA_017744045.1 of Tropicibacter sp. R15_0. Classification (GTDB taxonomy): domain Bacteria; phylum Pseudomonadota; class Alphaproteobacteria; order Rhodobacterales; family Rhodobacteraceae; genus Pelagimonas. Next base: position 11,189 of record JAGHRD010000006.1, read on the forward strand.
CTGTTTGGTCAACTCAAACCCTTGCGGGCGGCCAATGGTGTCCTGGATCTGCTCGTCAAAATCCTGCACCCCGATCGAGGCGCGATTCATCCCGCCCGCAGCCAGCGCCTTGAGCCGGTCTTCGTCGATCTCATTCGGATCAATCTCGACCGAAAACTCGGCATTATCGGCAAAATCCGCCGTTTCACGAATGGCCGCGATCAGCCGGGTCATCATGTCTGGCGACAAGAGCGTCGGCGTCCCCCCGCCCCAATGCAGGCGCGACAGCTTGACGCCCCTGGGCAGGTGTTTGCGCAGCATCTTGAGCTCGTCAATCAGCGTGCCAACATAGGCCTCAACCGGTGAAAGCGTCGACGTGCCTTGTGTCCGGCAAGCGCAGAACCAACACAGCCTGCGGCAAAAGGGAACATGCAAATAGAGCGATACCTCCCCATATTCTGGAACAGATTCGATCCAGTTCGTGAATGTATCCGGCCCGACGCCACCGGCGAAATGCGGGGCAGTTGGGTAAGAGGTATATCGGGGCACTTTTGCGTCAAAGAGACCTAAACGTGCAAGTTGTGTTCTGTCCACCATGGGCGTAGAGTTATGGATGTTGGGGGAGCGCGACCTTGACCCAGATCAATATGGGACCATGCCAATGGTGAATAAACGAAGCCTCGCAGTTCTGCAGGAATGTGAAGACTGCCCGATCAAGCACCGCGCCGTTTGTGCGCGCTGCGAAGATGATGAGCTTCAACAGCTTGAAGAGATTAAGTATTATCGCAAGTTCGAAGCCGGGCAGACCATTATCTGGTCCGGTGACCGTATGGATTTTGTCGGTTCCGTCGTTTCTGGCATCGCAACGCTGACCCAGACCATGGAAGACGGGCGCACCCAGATGGTGGGCCTTTTGTTGCCATCGGATTTTGTCGGCCGTCCGGGCCGGGGCGCGGCGGCCTATGACGTGGTGGCGACCACCGATCTGGTCATGTGCTGCTTTCGCAAAGCCCCGTTTGAGGACCTGATGGTCAAGACCCCGCACATCGCCCAGCGCCTGCTGGAAATGACTCTGGACGAGCTGGATGCGGCGCGGGAATGGATGCTGGTTCTGGGTCGCAAGACGGCGCGTGAAAAGATCGCTTCGCTCTTGTCGATCATCGCGCGACGCAATGCCACGCTGCACCTGTCCACAACCGATGGACCGCTGGTCTTTGACCTGCCACTGACCCGCGAGGCGATGGCTGACTATCTTGGCTTGACCCTGGAAACCGTGAGCCGCCAGATTTCGGCGTTGAAACGGGACGGGGTGATCGTGCTTGAGGGCAAGCGTCACGTGACCATTCCCGATATGTCTCGGCTGATGGATGAGGCCGGGGATGACGCGGATGGGGGCGTTTTTGCCTGAGCAACTGCCCTTTGCGACTTGCGATGTGTTCACCACCGAACGGTTCACCGGCAACCCGCTGGCGATTGTGCGCGGGGCCGATGGGCTGAGCACAGAGGCGATGCAGACCATCGCGCGCGAGTTCAACCTGTCCGAGACCATCTTTGTGCAAACACCGGATGACCCGGCCCATAGCGCCAAGGTGCGGATTTTCTTTCCCACCGACGAGATCCCCTTTGCCGGGCATCCCACCATTGGCTGCGCCATCCATCTCGCCTTGGAAACCGTGCCAGAGGGGGATTTTGAGACCAAGATCACGCTAGAGGAACAGGCGGGGCTGGTGCCGGTGCGTGTCTGGCGTCAGGCGGGCCATATGCAGGCGGAATTTCAGGCCCCGATTGTGCCTTTTGCCGCCAGCGAGGGCCGCGCGCCCGAGGCCAGGGATTTGGCAGCGGCTCTGGATTTGTCCGAGGAACAGATCGGCATGAGCGACCATGCCCCCGGTGTGTTCGAAGGGGGCCCGCGGTTCATGTATGTGCCGGTGCGCGATCTCGAGGCTCTGGCACAAGCGCGCCCCATCGAACCGGCATGGAGCACGGCGATTGCAGCGGGCGCGGTGGACAATGCCTATGTCTATGCGGCGGTTGATGGTGGCTATCAGGCGCGGATGTTCTCGCCCACGGCCGGCATCCTCGAGGATCCGGCCACCGGATCGGCCAGCGCGATTCTGGCGGCGCAATTGCAGGCAAATGGCGCGCTGGCAGAGGGCGAAACCGCCCTCACCCTGCGCCAAGGTGTGGAAATGGGCCGCCCGAGCAAGATCGGCTTTCGCGCCATCACCAAAGGTGGCGCGCTTCAGGCCGTTTACATCTCGGGCTCAGCCGTCCCGGTCAGCACCGGAACGATCACCCTGCCCTAACAGAACACCATCCTGCGGGATGGTGGGTGGGGCGATGTGATCAGGGTTTACCCTGAGCACAAGCGTCCCCCCATCCCGCAAAATCAATGCGCCATCAAAGTCGTAACTTCGGTCTGTTCCAGCATGTTGCGGGTCGCGCCGCCCAGAATGGCCTCGCGGAAGCGCGAATGGCCATAGGCCCCCATCACCACCATATCCGCATTCACATCGCGCACATGGCGCTGCATGACATCCGCCACCCGGGGCAGCGTCTTGGACAGCACATCAATCTCGGCCTTCACGCCGTGCCGCGCCAGATATTGAGACAGCATCCCACCGGGATCGGAACGGTTCGGCCCGTGCTGTGGAGGATCGATCACAACCACATGCACCGCCTCTGCCTGAACCAGAAACGGCATTGCCGCGCGCACAGCCCGCAACGCCTCGCTGCTTTCATTCCAGCCAATGACAATGCGTTCGGGAGATTTCGGCGGCTCGACCTCTTCGGGCACCACCAGAACCGGCACCTGCCCCTCGAACAAGGCCCCCTCCAGGACCGGCTCCAACTCAACCCCGCGACCGGTGCCATAGGGTTTGGGCAAGACGACCAGATCGCTGAACCGCGCCCGCGCCGCCACGTGACGGCCGATATCGACCAATTGCGCCACGCCGTCTTCGACCCCCCAACGGGCCTCGGTCTTGGCCAAACGCTCGCGCGCTTGCGCGCCCAGCGCGGTGGCTTCGCCGCTTGCGCGCGTCAGGGTTTCCTGTAACACCATCGCATTGGCCCCGGCATAGTAATAGCCGGTTTGCGTGCGATCGACGCCAAAGCACATGACATCAAGATGCGCATCACATCCGGTTGCCACAGCAGCGGCATGGTCTAGGGTCGTTTCTGCCAGCGCCGGGTCGGTGACGACTGTAAATACTGATTTGAAGGCCATTATCCCCTCCTGTTCCTAACTCACCCCACGCTAGACCGGCGCGGATGGTCGCACCTTGACCCTCGTCAAGGTCAAGCCGCAGATCTATTGATGCAGATCAATGCCCTCATTTCCCGAAACGTCCAAAACCAAGCCGGTCTAATAACCGCTCGCACGGCTTTGCGAATCGTGCGGGTCAGACGAAGGGACGAATTATGATCAACTATCTCAAGCTGATCGTGCTTGGACTGGTTGCGATCTTTGCGATGATCGCCGCCTCCTATGCACGAGATGTGGCTTACCAGGTCCATGCGATCATCATTCTGGCTGTTGCGGCCGGGATGTTTATCTGGACTCTGCGCCGCACCGATGAACCCGTGGTGGCAACACCACAGAACGAATATATGGACGATGTGATCCGCGCCGGTGTGATTGCCACAGCCTTCTGGGGTGTGATCGGCTTTGCCGCGGGGACTTTCATCGCCTTCCAACTTGCTTTCCCCGTGCTGAACTTTGATTGGGCGCAGGGATATGCAAACTTTGGCCGCCTGCGCCCGCTGCATACCAGCGCGGTGATTTTTGCCTTTGGCGGCAACGCTTTGATTGCGACCTCTTTCTATATTGTCCAGCGCACCAGCGCCGCGCGCCTCTGGGGCGGCAACATGGCTTGGTTCGTATTCTGGGGCTACCAGCTGTTTATCGTGCTGGCGGCAACCGGTTACCTGCTGGGTGGCACGCAATCCAAGGAATATGCAGAACCCGAATGGTATGTTGACCTGTGGCTGACCATTGTCTGGCTCGCCTACCTGGCGATCTTTGTGGGCACCATCGTCAAACGCAAAGAGCCACATATCTACGTGGCAAACTGGTTCTTCCTGTCCTTTATCCTGACCGTCGCAATGCTGCACGTGTTCAACAATCTCAGCATCCCGGTCTCGATCTGGGGCTCCAAATCGGTTCAGGTCTTCTCGGGCGTACAAGACGCGATGACCCAGTGGTGGTATGGCCACAACGCTGTGGGCTTCTTCCTGACTGCGGGCTTCCTGGGGATGATGTATTACTTTGTGCCAAAACAGGCCGAACGCCCTGTTTTCAGCTACAAACTGTCGATCATCCACTTCTGGGCGCTGATCTTCCTGTATATCTGGGCTGGTCCTCACCACTTGCATTACACCGCGCTGCCTGACTGGGCCTCGACCCTTGGCATGGTGTTCTCGGTCATCCTGTGGATGCCGTCCTGGGGTGGTATGATCAACGGTCTGATGACCCTGTCCGGTGCCTGGGACAAGCTGCGCACCGACCCGGTTATTCGCATGATGGTGATCTCGATCGGTTTCTACGGCATGTCCACATTCGAGGGTCCGATGATGTCGATCCGCGCCGTGAACAGCCTGAGCCACTATACTGACTGGACCATTGGCCACGTGCACTCTGGTGCGCTGGGTTGGAACGGCATGATCACCTTTGGTGCGCTGTACTACCTGGTACCGAAGCTGTGGAACCGCGAACGTCTCTATTCGCTGCAACTGGTCTCCTGGCACTTCTGGCTCGCCACCATCGGCATCGTTCTTTACGCCGCCTCGATGTGGGTCACCGGTATCATGGAAGGTTTGATGTGGCGCGAAGTTGACGCCAATGGCTTCCTGGTCTGGAGCTTTGCAGACACTGTTGCTGCGAAACTGCCGATGTATATCGTCCGCGCTTTGGGTGGTGTGATGTTCGTCGCTGGTGCCGTGATCATGGTCTATAACTTGTGGATGACCGCAAAAGCAGCCCCGGCAGTCGATGCCGAAGCCGCCAATGCGCATGCCACCCCGGCCGAATAAGGAGGACCGGATAGATGGCAATTCTCGACAAACACGCAGTCCTTGAGAAAAACGTCACCCTTTTGGCAATCTTTGCCTTTCTCGTGGTGACAATCGGGGGCCTGGTGCAGATCGTACCGCTCTTCTACCTCGAAAACACCATCGAGGATGTAGAGGGAATGCGTCCCTACACCCCTCTCGAGCTCACCGGGCGCGAAGTCTATATCCGCGAAGGCTGCTATGTCTGCCATTCGCAGATGATCCGCCCGATGCGCGACGAGGTGGAACGTTACGGTCACTACTCTCTCGCTGCAGAGAGCCAGTATGACCATCCGTTCCAGTGGGGCTCCAAGCGGACAGGTCCTGACCTGGCCCGTGTGGGCGGTCGTTACTCGGATGAGTGGCAGATCGACCACCTGCGCGATCCGCAATCGGTTGTTCCGGAATCGGTGATGCCGAAATACGGCTTCCTCGAGGCCAAAATGATCGACGGCAAATATGTTGGCGAGCTGATGGCTACACATCGTCTGGTGGGTGTCCCTTACACCCAAGAGATGATCGACAACGCTCAGGCAGACTTTGCCGCGCAGGCGGATCCGGACAGCGATTATGACGGTCTGCTGGAACGCTATGGTGACAAGGTCAATGTGCGCAACTTTGACGCCCGCGCCGGTGTCTCTGAGGCGGACGCGCTGGTCGCTTACCTGCAAATGCTGGGCACCCTGGTCGACTTCTCGACCTTTACGCCTGACGCAAGCCGCTAAGGAGAACGGATATGGAAACCTATTCATTCCTGCGCGAACTTGCCGATAGCTGGGCGCTTTTGGTGATGTTCTCGATCTTCATCGGCATCGGTCTCTGGGCGTTTCGCCCAGGCAGCCGCGCCATTCATGACGACACGGCCAATATCCCGTTCCGCCATGATGATCGTCCTGCCCCCCTTCGGGGTGACGACAAACCCGCCGCGGATTAAGGAGGCGAGGAACAATGAGTGACAAGAAAAACGACGATCTCGACTATGAGACAACAGGCCATGTCTGGGACGGTATTCACGAATACAACAAGCCGCTCCCGAAATGGTGGGTCTGGACCTTCTACGCCACCATCGTCTGGGGCATCGGTTATTCGATCGCCTACCCTGCCTGGCCGATGATCAGCGAAGCCACCCCTGGCTTGCTGGGGTATTCGACCCGTGGCGAGGTGGCAGCGGAAATCGACCGTGTGACTGAGGCGAACTCGGCAATCAACGCCAAGCTGGCTGCGGCCGAGCTGACCGCGATTGCAGATGACTCCGAGCTGAGCACTTATGCCAACAATGCTGGTAAGGCCGTGTTCAACACTTGGTGTGTCCAGTGCCACCAGGTGAATGGCAAAGGGGCCAAAGGCTATCCGACCCTTTCGGATGACGATTGGCTCTGGGGGGGCTCCATCGAGGAGGTCCACCACACGGTCAGCCATGGCGTGCGCAACGAAACTAGCGACGATGCGCGCTATTCGGAAATGCCTGCCTTTGGCCGCGACGAGCTGCTGGAGAAAGAGGAGATTGTCCAGGTTGCAAACTATGTGATGCAACTGGGTGGCAATACGCCTGCGGATGCCGCAGCTGCTGAGGCCGGTGCCGAGGTCTTTGCCGATAACTGCTCCTCCTGCCACGCAGAGGACGGGACCGGTGACCGCAGCCAGGGTGCTCCGAACCTGACCGACGCGATCACGCTGTTTGGTGACAGCTATGAGGACATCCTCGAAACTGTGACCAATGCCCGGTTTGGCGTCATGCCATCCTGGAACGACCGGTTGAGCGAAGCGGAAATCCGCGCCGTATCGGCCTATGTGCATGGTCTGGGCGGCGGCGAAGCCTCCGAATAATCAGCGCTTGAAACCAGAAAATCGGGCCTCTCACAGCAATGTGAGAGGCCCTTTTTTTGTGTCAGGGGACAATGTTAACGCTTTGTAAAGACTTTCAGTCAAATTTGATCAAAGCCAAATCTGCCCCTTTGCCTATGACAGTAACAGACACACATTTGACCGCACCTAGCCCCTGCGCGCCAAGGGCTTTTGTCGATGCATTTGACCAATTCCCCGAGCCAGTGATCCTGACGGATCTGGCGCGGCGCGTTATCTGGTGCAACGCCCATTTCGAAAACCTGCTGGGATATGATCTGAGCATACTTCAAGGCGCCAGCACCCGTTCGCTTTATGCCAACAGGCAAGACTTCGATGACATCGGGGGCAAACGGGCCATTCCCAAACGCGATCTCGACAGACGATGCTACACTGCAGAATACCGGCACAAGGATGGGGCCAGGATCTTTGCAGAAACCACCAGTTGGCCGGTCAAGGATGCCGAGGGTCAGTTGATTGGCTTTGCCGCTATTCTGCGTGACAAAACCGCCACCTATCGTGTGAACCAGGCGCTGTCTGACCTATATCGGATTTCCTCGTCTCAATCCCTGACCGGGTCCGAGAAAATTGACGCCATCCTTGCCCTGGGCCGGCGCTTTTTTGGCTTGCCCATCGCCCTGGTCAGCCTCATTCGCGACGACAAGTTCACGGTGTTGTTTTCCAATTGCGCCCATGCGGATATTCCGCCCACGACGCAATTCTGCCTCGATGAAACCTTTTGCCATCAAACCCTAAAGATGGGCGGGCCCCATGCGGTGCACCAGATTGACGAAAATTCCGATGCACAGACCCGCGCGGTCGGCGACAAGACCGGATTGCAGGCCTATATCGGCCTGCCGCTGACCGTCGATGGTGAACGTTTCGGTACATTGGGCTTTTCCGGGCCCGCGGCCAGGCCCGCCTTTGGCAAGGCGGATTTTGATGTGCTGAAACTCTGCGGTGCCTGGATTGCGCAGGAATTATCGCTGGAGATGAGCTATCAGGCGCTGACCCGTGAAGCGCAGCAGGATTGGTTGACCGGCGCGGGCACCAATCGTGCCTTTCGCAAGACGCTGAACACGGCCTTTGCCAAGACCAGAATGTCGCCCTCATCTGCGCAACTGATCCTGTTCGATATCGACCATTTCAAATCGATCAATGATCGCTTTGGCCATGATCGCGGGGATGTTGTGCTGCGCTCCATTGCGCAGGCGGTTCAAGAGAAACTGGGGCGGGATCTACAGCTCTATCGGATCGGCGGTGAGGAATTTGCAGTAATTTTAGAGCAGTGTGACACACAGTTTGCCGTCGATTTGGCCGAATCCCTGAGAGAGGCCATCGCCTCTTTGGCATTGGGCTTTGACACCAGCGCGAGCTTTGGTGTGTCCCCTGCGGCCAAGGGGTTCAAAACCGAAAATGACTGGCTGAAATGTGCGGATCTGGCGCTTTATGCGGCCAAGCACAATGGCCGCAACCAGGTGGTCACCAATAACGGCGTGCCCTCCCTGAGAGTGAGCGGCAAATGCCCGATGACCTCCTGCCCGGAAAGCGAAGAATGTAACGCGCGACGCAGCTCGGCTTGATACAAATCAAGGAAGCCCGAGATTCGTTTTGGCAAACTGTCCTCAGAAAGACTTGGGGACCTCCCCCCATGTCACAAAACACCCCGGCCCCAGTGCCGAGGCGTATTGCGCCGATGCCCTGTCCTGTTCGCGCGTTTCCTAGGGTATCGGCGCATTTTCTATTTCACGCTTCCCCGAGTTGACCGCCAGCGATGCGGCACCCGATCAAGGTCGGCCAGATGCACGGGTGTCTGCGGGTGCTCCAGATGAAACTTATGTAAGTTTTGCCGAGAGGCGAGCAGCATGGAATTTGCGAGAATATTAAACATAGCCAGCTCCTTTGTTGACTTTCTGCGCACCAATATGCTGAAATCGCCGCCATCAAGCCAGCCAACTATCTTTCCAAAATGTAAGCTGAACTTAAATGAAATGGTCCTCTCTCCCGCCTCTGGCCCCGCTCAAGGCCTTTGCCGCCTATGCCGATACCGGGTCGGTATCGGCCGCCGGGGCGCGGTTGAATGTCAGTCATGCGGCGATCAGCCAGCATATTCGCCAGCTTGAGGGGCATCTGAATATCGCCTTGGTGGATCGGTCCGGACGACAGATGGTTTTGACACTCGAAGGGCGCGCCCTGGCGAATGCGCTGCTGGATGGTTTCGGCACCATTGCCGAAGCGGTTGAGGCGCTTTCAGAGCAGGAGGATCAGCGGCCCTTGCAAATATCCTGCACGCCCAGCTTTGCCTCTTGCTGGTTGATGCCGCGCCTGGCCCGGTTTCGCGAGAAACACGGCAATATCGATATGATGATCGATCCCAACCCCAATCTCGTCACGCTGACCCCCGGCGGTATTGATGTGGCCATTCGCTATGGCACGGGCGGCTGGTCAGGCTTGGAAAATCGCGCGCTTTTTCCGGCGCAACTGGTGCTTGTCGGTGCGCCGGACCTGTTCCCCGACAAGGTGCCCCGCACAAATGCCGAATTGCAAAAGCTGCCCTGGCTCAATGAGTTGGGCACGAACGAAGCCTCACTTTGGCTGGAACGCAAAGGGCTGAAACGCGATCAGATCACCTCGATCACCGATGCGCCGGGCAACCTGGTGCTGGACGGGCTGCGCAGCGGTCAGGGAATCGCCGTTGTCACGCGCCTTGCGGTGGCCGAGGATATCGCCTCGGGCCGGTTGATCATCCTGCATGAGGAAAACACCGGGGCGAGCTATCATCTGGTCACGCGCCCCGGATTGCAGCGCCCAGCCCTGCGGGCATTTTGTCGCTGGATCTTGGACGAAGCCCGAAAAACCTAAATTAGAGATTCAGTATTTGATGCAGGTCAAGGCTGCGCAGGTCGGCTTTTGGGAAAACACGCATCGACAAAATCCCTTAACGGAGCGATTCCCCGTGTCCGACAATACGACCCCTCCCTCCCTTTACGCGGCGCGCGAGCCAGTTTTCCCAAAACGAGTCAGCGGTGCATTTCGCAACATGAAATGGATCATCATGTTGGTGACATTGGGGATTTACTATCTAACACCTTGGATTCGTTGGGATCGCGGGCCGCAACTGCCGGATCAGGCGGTGCTGGTCGATCTTGCCAACCGTCGCTTTTATTTCTTCTGGATCGAGATCTGGAGCCACGAGTTTTACTTTGTCGCCGGGCTGTTGATCATGGCCGGGCTAGGGCTGTTCCTGTTCACCTCGGCCCTGGGTCGGGTCTGGTGCGGCTACGCCTGCCCGCAAACGGTGTGGACCGACCTGTTCATTCTGGTGGAACGCTGGATTGAAGGCGACAGAAACGCCCGCCTGCGCCTGCATCGCCAAAAGAAATGGGATCTTCGCAAGCTGCGGCTGCGTGTCACCAAGTTTATCGCCTGGTTCGTGATTGGCCTCGCCACTGGTGGCGCTTGGGTGTTCTATTTTGCCGATGCGCCGACGCTTCTGGTGGATCTGGTCACCGGCCAAGCGCACCCAATCGCCTACACCACCATGCTGACCCTGACCGCGACCACCTTTTTCTTTGGCGGGATCGCGCGGGAACAGATCTGCATCTATGCCTGCCCCTGGCCGCGTATTCAGGCGGCGATGATGGACGAAGACACGCTGACCATCGGTTATCGCGACTGGCGCGGTGAACCCCGCGGCAAGCTGCGCAAGCAACAGGATGCCAGCCAAGAGACCGGTGATTGCATCGATTGCATGGCCTGCGTGAATGTTTGCCCCATGGGGATCGACATTCGCGATGGACAACAGATGGAATGCATCACCTGCGGCCTCTGCATCGATGCCTGTGACGAGATGATGGACAAGATCGGCAAGCCACGCGGGCTGATCGACTATCTCGCCCTGTCGGATGAGCCGCGCGAACGCGAAGGCAAACCACCACGCTCGGTTTGGAAGCATATCTTCCGCGTGCGCACCATGATGTATACCACCCTGTGGTCACTGGTCGGCGTCGGGCTGGTTTTTGCCCTGTTCATCCGCCCCGCCATCGAGATGACCGTCGCCCCGGTGCGCAACCCGGTCTATGTCACCATGTCCGACGGATCGATCCGCAACACATATGACATCCGCCTGCTGAACAAACATGGCGAAGACCGCCCGTTCCGCCTGACCCTCAAGGCCGACCCAACCATGCGTCTGCAACTGGAAGGCACACCCTATGAAACGGTCACGGTCAAAGCCAATGAGACGCTGCTGCAAAAGGTCCATGTGATCGCACCGCGTCATTCGGACCCGGCCAAGGGTGGCCGCGCTGACATCCGGTTCTGGGTCGAAGATTTGACCACCGGGGACCGCGCCCATAATGATACTGTCTTTAACGGACGAGATGACCAATGACCAAGACTGAACGCAAACTGACAGGTTGGCATGTGCTGATGATCTTTGGCGGTGCCTTTGGGGTGATCATCGCCGTGAATATGGTGCTGGCCTTTAGCGCGGTGAAAACCTTTCCGGGGCTGGAGACCAAGAACTCTTATATCGCCAGCCAGACCTTTGATGACCGCCGCGCCGCGCAAGAGGCGCTGGGTTGGACGGTTGAGGCCCGCAATACGGGCGGCTTGCTGATCCTTGCGATCAGCAAAGCCGACGGCACCCCGGTGCAGGTGGGCAAGCTGACGGCGGTTCTGGGCCGCCCCACCCATGTCAAAGAAGACCGCGAGCCGGATTTCCAGTTCGACGGTCGCGCTTATGTGGCACGCGAAACCCTCGCGCCCGGCAATTGGAACATCCGCATGAAGGCCACCGCCCTGGACGGGACCCCGTTTGAACAGCGCGTTGTGTTTGAGGTGAAGGATCCGTCATGACAGCCGTAATGCCGCCCCCAGCTTCTGCCTGCCCCGCCTGCTCTGCCGCGCCTGCGGCCGAGGCGTTGGCAGCGGCTCAGGAACCAAGTGAGGCGCATATCATCCTGTCTTTGCCGACCATCCATTGCGCCGCCTGCATGTCGGCGGTGGAAAGCGCGTTGATGAAATCGGACACGGTGCGCTCGGCCCGGGTGAACCTGACCATGAAACGGGTCAGCATCGAAGCCGATCCCGATCTGACGGCGGCGGATGTGATCCCGCTGGTTGAGGCGGCGGGTTACGAGGCACATGAGTTGGACAGCACCGCGCTGTCGGCGACACAAACCGACCGCGCCGGGCGCGAATTGCTCATGCGGCTGGCGGTGGCGGGCTTTGCCTCGATGAATGTCATGCTTTTGTCGGTGGCGGTCTGGTCAGGGGCCGAAGGGCCAACCCGCGACATGTTCCACTGGATTTCGGCAGCCATCGTGCTGCCCTCGGTTGCCTTTGCCGCGCAACCGTTTTTCAAAAATGCTTGGACAGCGCTGAAGGCCGGGCATCTCAATATGGATGTGCCGATCTCGCTGGCGATCCTGCTGGCGCTGGTGACCTCGCTATGGGAAACATCCTTGTCAGGGGAACACGCCTATTTCGACGCCGCGATTGCGCTGACTTTCTTTTTGTTGACAGGTCGTTACCTGGATCACCGCACCCGTTCTGTCGCGCGCTCGGCGGCCGAGGAATTGGCGGCGCTCGAAGTGCCCCGCGCCTGGCGTGTCACCGAGGATGGAGAGGAACAGGTCAACGTGGCCGAGCTGCAAGTGGGCGACCTGCTCCGAGTGCGCCCCGGCGGGCGGATGCCGGTGGATGGTGAGATTTCCGAGGGCACATCTGAGCTGGATCGCTCATTGTTGACCGGGGAAACCCTGCCGGTCTTTGCCGAACCGGGGCTGAGCGTCAGCGCGGGTGAGGTCAATCTGACCGGCCCGCTGACCATCCGCGCCACCGCTGTGGGGCGCGACACCTCGCTGCATCGCATGGCCGATCTGGTCTCGATCGCGGAATCCGGGCGGTCGCGCTATACGTCTTTGGCTGACAAGGCCGCCAAGCTTTATGCGCCCGGCGTGCATATCCTGTCGGCTTTGGCCTTTATCGGCTGGTATCTCTATAGCGGCGATTTGCGCGTGGCGCTGAACATTGCCGCCGCTGTTTTGATCATCACCTGCCCCTGTGCGCTGGGTCTGGCCGTGCCAGCCGTAACCACCGCCGCCTCGGGGCGGTTGTTCAAACGTGGCTTGCTGATCAAGGACGCCACCGCGCTGGAGCGCTTGGCGCAGATCGACACGGTTGTTTTTGACAAGACCGGCACCCTGACCGCGGGCACGCCCGAGGTCAGCAATATCGATGATTTCACCCGCCGTGATCTAGAGATCACCTTGGCCTTGGCCTCTGGCTCTTCGCACCCGCTGTCGCAATCCCTGACCGCTGCCATTCAAGGCGCAGGTATCAGCGCGGCTGAGGTGACAGACATCCAAGAGGTTCCCGGTCACGGCACGCAAGGGCGCTGGAACGGGCAATTGGTGCGCCTGGGTCGCGCGGCCTGGGTTGACGGGCCAAGCCTGGCGCTGACCTCGACCTGTTTGCGGGTTGGGGATGGGCCGGTGCAGGCCTTTACCTTTACTGACAGGCTGCGTGACGGGGCCGAAGAGGCGGTGCGCGCGCTGCAAGAGGGCGGGCATAAGGTGATCTTGATGTCGGGCGACACCACCCCGGCGGTTGAAGCGCTGGCCAACCGGCTGGGCATCGAGCAATGGCTGGCCGAGGCCCTGCCGCAGGACAAGGCCGCGCGCATTCAGGCCCTGACCGATCAAGGGGCCAAGGTGTTGATGGTCGGTGACGGATTGAACGACACCGCCGCGCTGACTGCCGCCCATGCCTCGATCTCGCCCGCATCAGCGCTGGACGCCGCGCGCGTGGCCTCGGACATAGTGCTGCTCGGCGGAGAGCTGGACCCAATCCCCGAAGCCATCACAACCGCGCAAAAGGCCACCCGCCGCATCCGCGAAAACTTCACCATCGCCACCTGGTACAACATTATCGCGGTGCCATTGGCGATTGCCGGCCTGTGTTCACCCCTGATTGCGGCGCTGGCCATGTCGAGCAGTTCGCTGACCGTGTCCCTGAACGCCCTGCGCCTGAGGTAACCTGATGAATGTTCTGACTTATCTGATCCCGATTTCCTTGGTTCTGGGCTGTGTGGGCTTAGGCTTTTTCGTCTTTACCCTGCGATCCAACCAATATGACGACCCCGAAGGCGACGCCCAGCGCATCCTGTCCGGCGATTATGACGACAAGCCAAAGGGGTGATTTAGGACCACGACCTTATAGGAACATGGCCTCGCGCTGAATCGGCTCGCGATTAGCCGCTATAAGCTCGGCCTCGCGCCGGTGCAGCGAGGGGCGGATCAGGTGATATTTGCGATCACCCACCACATCCTTAATCGCAGCGCGATCCTTGGCATCTATCAGATTATCGACAATCTCGCTTGGCAGCAGGCTTTCGCATGGGGCCCCTTGTGCCAATAGGATATCGTGGCGATCCAGCAGGATATGGACATAGGTCACCTGATCTTTCTCAACCTGTCGGATGCGTTTCCCATCAACTAGCGAGATGGCAGGCACCAGAATTTCCCGCTCGCCAAAGTGCAAATCCGCCTCATGGGACGAGATCAAGACCCGGTGTTGCGGCGACAATTTGATCGGCGCAAAATTCCCGATGGCCCCTTTGGGAAAGCGCACCGGAGCCGCCGCCCCGCGCCCGGACACGGTCTTTTGACCGATCCACAGGATTTCCCGAGCCACACCGCCCAGGGTGCACACGGTTTCCCCCACCTTGAGCTGACCAGCCCGAATATAACCACGCGGCGTGGCGATCTGCGTTGAGCGTTCAAAGCAGATGTATTCATGATCGTAAGCTGGGTCTTGGTCGGTCGTGTAGAAATTTGGTGGGTTTGAGGGGCCGTAATTCGTCCAATACCAGTTTTCGAGGTCAAAATCGGGTGTCCAGATGACATGGACCGTTTCGCCGCCGCTCGTCCCTTCGAATACCACGATCCCGCCGCCGCCAGGGGCCGGATCACTGCGCACGACAACCGCATCTTCCAAATTGCCACCACCATGACCTGACCAAGTCACATCATAAGTATCGCCAACTTCAAACACCCTTGGGTCAGGGTCACCGTCATTCGTAGTGATTTGCAGGTTAGAGGTCGAATTGGGCGGATGATCGAACCGAGAATAGCCAGGATCAATGCCGACATTGCTGCCGCTTGCGACGGCAAAGGAGTTATCCCCTCCTTCAATTGTAAACGAGGCCACCAATTCAAACACCCCTACGTCACGCTGCTGCGCAGAAATTACCGGTTCGAGGTTAATTCGCAGTAAAGCCGTGATATTCAGGGTCTTACCCTAAACGGGCAGCGCCGTGGTCTTGAACACGGTGCGCAAGGCAAAGCTGGATTGCATCTGCGCCACGCCCGGCAGGCGGGTCAGGTATTGGCGGTGAATGCGGGCGAAATCCTCGGTGTCTTCGGCAACAACCTTGAGGATGTAATCCGCCGTGCCCGCCATCAGGTGGCATTCCAGCACATCCGGCACCCGCGCCACCGCCTTTTCAAAGGCCTCAAGCACTTCATCCGCCTGCGCGCTGAGCTTGATCTCGACAAAAACCGTGGTCGGCATACCCAGCTTGCGCGCATTCAGAAGCGCCACGTAGTCACGCACATAGCCGTCAGCCTCTAATCGCTGCACCCGGCGGTGACAGGCCGAGGCCGAAAGATTGACCTCTTCGGAGAGGTCCGAATTGGAAATGCGCCCCTTGCGTTGCAGTACTCTTAGGATTCGGCGATCTGTCTCGTCCAGGCTCATCTACGCCCCTTTCATCGAATAATCTCCACAATCGTCGAAGATTCTTCGATTGTTGACGCTAACTACGCAGCATTTTCGGACAGAAAATTCAAGCGTTTCATTCATGCTTAAAAAATAGGCGAACGGAGGATGACCATGAAAATCGGATGCCCCACAGAAATCAAACCCCAGGAATTTCGCGTCGGTCTGACGCCCAATGCGGCACAGGAGGCCGTGGCGCATGGCCATCAAGTGATCGTGCAGAAAGGTGCCGGGATCGGTGCCGGTTTCACTGACGAAGACTATGTCGCCGCGGGTGCCGCGATCATCGATACCGCCGAGGAAATCTTTGCCACCGCGGATATGATCGTCAAGGTCAAGGAACCCCAGGCGGTTGAGCGCAAGATGCTGCGCGAAAACCAATTGCTGTTCACCTATCTGCACCTCGCCCCGGACCCGGATCAAACCCACGATCTGCTGGAATCGGGCTGCACTGCGATTGCCTATGAAACCGTGACCGATGATCGTGGTGGCCTGCCTCTGTTGGCCCCGATGTCCGAGGTTGCCGGTCGTCTCGCCCCGCAGGTTGGCAGCTGGACGCTGCAAAAGGCCAATGGCGGGCGCGGTGTGCTGATGGGCGGCGTTCCCGGTGTTGGTCCGGCCAAGGTTGTTGTGATCGGCGGCGGTGTCGTTGGCACCCATGCGGCCAAGATCGCCGCTGGCATGGGCGCGGATGTGACCGTTCTGGATCGCTCGCTGCCGCGTCTGCGTTACCTCGATGACGTCTATGGCGGCACGTTCAAGAACCAGTATTCCACCGCCGGAGCGACCGCTGAGCTGATCAAAGAGGCTGATATGGTCGTCGGCGCGGTTCTGATCCCCGGTGCGGCAGCGCCCAAGCTGATCTCACGTGCGCAGCTCTCGACCATGAAGCCCGGCGCGGCTCTGGTTGACGTTGCGATTGACCAGGGCGGCTGCTTCGAGACCTCCAAGGCGACCACCCATGCGGACCCGGTCTATGACGTCGATGGCATCATGCATTACTGCGTCGCCAACATGCCGGGCGCGGTTGCGCGCACCTCGACCATCGCGCTTGGCAATGCCACTCTGCCCTTCATGCTGAACCTGGCAGACAAAGGGTGGCAGCAGGCCTGTGCCGATGATCCACATCTGCTGAACGGGCTGAACGTCCATGCTGGCAAGCTGACCTATTTCGCGGTCGGCAAAGCGCTTGGCATTGACGTCACCTCACCCCAGTTGGCGCTCAAGGCGGCCTAAGGTCGGCTTGGCACCCGGTGCCGTCCCTTCGCGTCCCCTAATTGCCAGGGGCGGCACCCCATATTTCTGTCGAAAGGCGCGCGAAAACGCCTCGGGCGAGGCATAGCCATAGCGCCGCGACACCGCATCGACACGATGCCCCAGGCGCAGATCCTGACGCGCCACACTCAGCCGCCATTGCCGCAGATAGCTCATCGGGGTTTGCCCGACTTTCTGGGCGAAGATCTCAGCAAAGCGCGAGGGGGACAGCCCCGCCTCTGCCGCCAGATCCGGCCCGGTCCAGCCATGGCCCGGCCGGTTATGCATCGCCACCAAAGCCCGGGCGAGGCGATCATCCGACAGGCCGGACAAGATGCCAATCTGCGCGCAGCCGTTTTCGAATTGAAAGCGCAGCAAGCGCACGATGATCACCTCTGCCAGCCGCCGCATCACCGAGGTGCCGCCACAGCGATGCGCCTCGGCCTCGCAGGTCAGAGCGATCACCAGCCCCTGCAAGTCGGGGCTGGTAACGGGCATCTCCATCCGCTCGGGCAGGCCCCTTTGAATCGGATTGTCCTTGCTGCCCCAATCCACCAGCGCCGCAAATTTCGCGCCGGACGCAGGCTGCGCCTGTTTGTGAAACAGAATGTGCTGCCCCGCCCCCGATTGCGTCACCACCAGATGCGCCGGTTCATCCACAACGGGCGTGATGGCAATATCAAAGCGTTCGATCAAATCAGCCAAGCGATCGGGACGGTTGGGACCGGACATGAGTTTCGATATTCCTGCAAGGTTTTTCGGATTTTCCTAGCTCAAACTTGCGCAATATAGGGTCATCGTCAAGTTCACAGAGGAATTCCAGATGTTGATGCCCCGCCAGAAAACCCCGAACCTGCAATTGCCAACGCTTGATCACGGCACTTTTGACCTGTCCCAGATCACCTCTGAGCGTGGTATTTTGGTGGTGTTCTATCGCGGGCTGCATTGCCCGATCTGCGCCAATTACCTCAGCGAATTGGCCAAGCAGCAAGACAAGTTCGCAGAGCGCGGGGTTGAGGTGATTGCCGTCAGTTCGGATGGCCAAGAGCGCGCCCGTGCCATGGCGGACAAGGTCGGTGCTGAGAGCTTGCGCTTTGCCTATGATCTGCCGCTGGATCAGGCCCGTGATTGGGGGCTGTATATCTCGACCTCACGCGGCAAGACCTCGATTGGAATCGAAGAACCTGCGCTGTTCTCGGAACCCGGGTTCTTTTTGATCAATCCCGATCAGACGCTCTATTTCGGCTCGGTGCAGACCATGCCCTTTGTGCGCCCGCATTTCTCGGAACTTGTCGGAGCCTTGGATTTTGCCATCGCCAATAATTATCCGGCGCGTGGCGAATATACCGGTGCCGTTTGAACCATAAAAAAAGGGGGCCGTGTGGCCCCCTTTCCCATCGCACCGTAGTGCAGATTACTTTTTCAGGCTGTCGCGGATTTCCATCAGGATATCCAGCTCGGTCGGGCCTGCTGGCTCTTCTGCCTTGGGCTCCTCGGGCTCTTCTGCGGCGGCCTTGGCCTTGTTGACCATCTTGACCAGCATGAAGACCACAAAGGCGATGATCAAAAAGTTGATCACGGCCATGACAAAGCGACCAATGGCAAAGACCGGCGCGCCTGCTTCTTCGGCGGCGGCCAGGGTGCCATAGGCTTCGCCGTTCAGCGCATAGAACCATTCGGTGAAATCAACGCCGCCCATGAACAAGCCGATGATCGGATTGATCAGGTCGCCAACCAGCGATGTCACAATCGCGGTAAATGCGGCACCAATGATGATACCGACTGCCATATCCATAACATTGCCCTTGGCAATGAAATCCTTGAATTCCTGGATCATGTCCCAGTTCCCCTTTTTCCCAAGCAGGCCCACCCCTGCCGCGTCAAGATAACGCGGGAACAGTTCATTCACGCAATGGTGTTTGAGAAAAAGAGGGAAATTAGATGTGCCTTTCCCACAACGGGGCGTGCTGGCGGTTACGCGGGCAGGTCGCCGGTCTGCACATAGCGCAGGATCTGCACCACCTGTTCAGGCGTGCGGGCCACGGCAAGCGCGGCGGCATCCACCTCTTTCAAGGCGTGATCATGTTCGGGTTGTTGCAGGATAATCAGAGACTTGCCCAGCGCACTGGCATAACCCGCATCAAAGGCCGCGTTCCATTGGCGGTACTTTTCGCCAAAGCGGACCACAACGATATCGGCCTCTTCGATCAGCTTGCGTGTGCGGATGGCGTTCATCTGCGCGCCCTTGTGATCATGCCAGAATTTGTTGTCCTCCGCGCCCAGAATCTTGACCCCGCAATCATCTGACCCCGCGTGATCGGTGTTGGGCGCGCTGAAAATCATGTCGAGCCCATCGGCCCCGTCAATAATCTGATCGCGCCAATCGGTGTGAATTTCGCCGGAAAGGTAGACGTGGAATGTCATGGTGAGGCCTTTGTGCTGAATTTTGCCCCAAGATAGCTGCCCGCGCGGAATTGGCAATCAGCGTTGCCAGAACCGTTTTGATTTCGATTTGGTAGCCTTGAGGTGTTTGCGCAGCTCTGTATAGCCGCCGATTTTCTGCCCATCGACAAAGATCAAGGGCGTGGTTGCCACGTGATGTTTGTCTTTAAAGGCGTCGGTTTCGGCGCGGCTGCGTAGGACGTGCTCTTCGATCTCGAACCCCTGTTTGCGCAGCAGATCGCGCGCGGCGGTGCCGTAGCCGCAGGTGTATTTGGGCAATTCCATCCGATAGAGAACGGCTTTGGGCATCGGGGTCTCCTTTGTGAGACACTTACAAAAGAAACGGGGCCTGCCAAAGCAAGCCCCGTCTTTTCACGTTTCGGTGACCTTTTGCAGGCCCACTCACCCATCCTTGCGGATGGTCTCGTTCTTTGGGTCATAGGGGCTGTCGCAGGTGACAACCGCATCCCAGAGCTTGTCTTGCATTTTTACCTGCAGCTTGGTGCCTTCGACCGCCAGCTCTGGCGGCAGATAGCCCATGCCGATGCTCTTTTCGAAGGCGACCGAGTAGCCGCCCGAGGTCAGACGACCAACACGGGTGCCATCCAGAGTGTAAAGCGCCTCGCGGCCCCAGGGATCGGCATCGGACGGGCCGTCGATCAGCAGGGTGCAGCATTTTACACGAATGCCTTTGGCTTCCATCTCGGCCTTGCCGTGGAAATCCTTGGACAGGTCGATAAAGCGCGGCAGATCAGCCTCGGCTGGGGTCGCGTCGCGCCCCAGCTCGGTGCCAAAGGCGCGGTAGGATTTCTCCTGACGCAGCCAGTTCTGCGCCCGTGCGCCAACCAGCTTCATCCCATGTTTTTCCCCGGCCTTTTCGAGCAGGTCAAAGAGGTAGTTCTGCATCTCGATCGGGTGATGCAGCTCCCAGCCGAGCTCACCGGTATAAGCGACGCGAATGGCATTGACCGGGCACATGCCCAGCTCGATCTGGCGCGCGCTAAGCCATGGGAAGCGTTTGTTAGAGAGCGCCGTGGCAGGATCGGCGTCAACGATGACCTCTTTCAGCACGTCGCGGGATTTTGGCCCGGCAATGGCAAAGACGCCCCATTGCGTGGTGACATCCTGGATCTCGATATAGCCGAATTCCTCCATCTTGTCCTCGGCCGCCTTGCGCAGGAAATCTGCGTCATATTCGGTCCAGGCTCCGGCGGAGACGAGGTAGTAGTTATTCTCGCCATTGCGCACGATGGTGTATTCGGTGCGGGTGGTCCCGGCAGCGGTCAGCGCATAGGTCAGGTTGATGCGGCCAACCTTGGGCAGCTTGTTACAGGTGAACCAGTCGAGGAACTGGGTGGCGCCGGGGCCTTTGACCACGTGTTTGGTAAAGGCGGTGGCGTCGATCAGGCCCACACCCTCGCGGATCGCCTTGGCCTCGTCCACCGCGTGTTGCCACCAGCCACCGCGACGGAAAGACCGGCTTTCCTTGTCAAAATTGTCAGGCGCATCCAGCGGGCCGAAATAGTTCGGGCGCTCCCAACCGTTGACCCAACCAAACTGCGCGCCACGGGCCTTTTGACGGTCATAGGCGGGCGCGGTGCGCAATGGGCGGCAGGCCTCCCGCTCTTCATCCGGGTGGTGCAGGATGTAGACGTGTTCGTAGCATTCCTCGTTCTTGCGCGCCGCGAATTCGGTGGTCATCCAGTTGGAGCTGTAGCGTTTGGGATCGAGCGAGGCCATGTCGATCTCGGCCTCACCATCCACCATCATCTGAGCCAGGTAATAGCCGGTGCCGCCTGCTGCAGTGATGCCAAAGCTGAAGCCCTCGGCCAGCCACATGTTGCGCAGGCCAGGGGCCGGGCCAACCAGCGGGTTGCCGTCGGGCGTGTAGCAGATCGGGCCGTTGAAATCATCCTTGAGACCGGATTCGGCGCAGGACGGCACACGCTCGGCCATGGCCATGTATTGATCGGCAATCCGGTCCAGATCGAGCGGGAAGAGGTCGGCGCGGAAGCTGTCAGGCACCCCATGTTCAAAACGCGCCGGTGCGCCATGTTCATAGATGCCCAAAATCCAGCCACCGCGTTCCTCGCGCGCATAGGATTCATTGTCAGCGTCGCGCACAACCGGGTGCTCGGGGTTGCCCGCCTCGCGCCATTTCACCAGCTCGGGGTCTGTGTCCATGACGATAAAGGTGTGCTCGACTGGAATGGCGGGCATCTTGATCCCCAGCATCTTGGCGGTGCGCTGGGCGTGGTTTCCGGATGCGGTTACAACATGCTCGGCGGTGATCACGACCTGTTCGTCGGATGGCACAAGGTTTCCGCCCTTTTCCACCATCTTGGTGCAGGTGACTTCCCAATGGGTGCCGTTCCAGTGGAAAGCATCCGCCTGGATCTTGCGCACGATGTCCACGCCCCGCTGGCGCGCGCCCTTGGCCATGGCCTGGGTCACGTCGGCAGGGTTAATATAACCGTCCTCAGTGTGATAGATCGCGCCCTTGAGGTCACCGGTCTCGATCAGCGGCCAGCGTTCCTTGATCTGTTCGGGGGTCAGCCATTCATAGGCCACATCGCAGGTTTCGGCGGTCGAGGCATAGAGCATGTATTCATCCATGCGCTCCTGCGTCTGCGCCATGCGCAGGTTGCCAACCACGGCAAAACCGGCATTCAGCCCGGTTTCCTCTTCGAGGGTCTTGTAGAAATCCACCGAGTATTTGTGGATATGCGTGGTGGCATAAGACATGTTGAACAGCGGCAACAGGCCCGCCGCATGCCAGGTGGAACCGGATGTCAGTTCATCCCGTTCAATCAACATCACATCATCCCAGCCAGCCTTGGCCAAGTGATAGGCAATCGAGGTTCCGACGGCGCCACCGCCAACGACCAATGCTTTGACTTGGGTTTTCATGTCACTTCTCCTGCGAGCTTTGACAAAGTGATACCGCCAGTTGCCCCGCCCGTCAGAGCCAGCCCGACCGGTTAGGGTGAGAAAACGACCTTGGATTTTGTATATGCGCAACTTGATAAAACATACCGGCAATTTCCCAAGCCCTGCCATATCCTTGCCGCTATTTGGCGTCAGGTTTTGCGAAAGGATTTTGGAGTGCGTTATGTCAATTGCAAAAATGATGGGCGTCACGGCGATTGCCGGAATTGTGGGCCTCGGCGCTTTTGCCGTGGATTATTCGGTTCAGTGGCATAAGGCGGGTGAGGATTTTGGCACGCCGCAATACATCATGACCCTATATGACAGGTTTGGCGATAGCGGGGGCACTTTGGGTCTGATTCTGCGCAAATCCGCGATGGTTTTGCCCGCCCTTCCAGATGCACCAATAGGATGGGAGGCCTATGAGTGGAACGAACCGGTCGATGAGGTCCTGTTCAGCGCACAACAACATGAAACATACGCCAAACATGTCGTGCCAATCCTTGAGCAAATTCCAGAGTTTCAATTCGGAACAGTTCCGGATGGCGATCTATACGACGCCTATCACAGCGATACGTCCGTCTATTACGAACAAGGCGACAACGGTATTGGGCTTTGGGTCAATGACAAAACCAAACCAGTGAACAGTCGCATTTGGCGCACCATACTGACCCAGTTAGATACCAAATTCGAAAAGCTTGAGAGAAAGCAATCCTATGGCCGGTATCAGAATGTCACCTGGATCGAATTGACTGGACCAGTGGAGCGGGCCTCAAACGCACATTTACCGCATCGGCTGCGCCATTTCGAGGCGCAGATTGGCGAGGTCGAGCTGTCGCTGACCACCCGTGCCTCAGACAAGATGATCCGCAGCTTTATGGAGCAGGTTGATCTGAACGGCATCCGCCATCTGGCCGGTCAGCCGGTTGCAGATGCCCCGGCCCAGATGGCCCGTGCTGAACCAAAACCCGCACCCGTTCGCACCGGGTCTAAGCCGCAGGTCACCCGCCTGACCGGTGCCTGTGGGAACGGGACATTTTGCGAGGTGGATTGAGGGACAGGGCCCGCACCCAGGATCAAAACGCCCCAAACAAAAACCAACCCGCGCGCATTGCCGGGTTGGTTTTTCTATGTCTGGGAATAGGGCGAAAGCCGACGGCTGTTACTTCAGCAAATGCGCTGACATATCCCGATTGACCTGGCGCAGGATCGCCTTAACCGAGTCATCCGAGGCCCGCGCCACCGCATAGACCCACAATTCGCCGTTGCCTTCCGCCTCGGCATAAATACGTGTGGTACGCTGAGATTTTGCCCCAGACGGATACCATTCTTTGACCGGAAGCTTGCGGAACTCCATCCCATTGTATCGCATGAAATGTGGATGGTGGGGTTTGGTATAGCCCCGCCCGAAACTGTCCAGAATAAAGCTGGGTGTCGGGCCAGAAGAGACTCGCCCACCTTGATGCTTTTCCCGGAAATATTTGATGAAAACCGCGACCTTCTGGTGGCCTTTTTCGTAGATCCACGCGCCTTTTTCCTGCGGTTTCATTGGGCAACCTTCGGGATCGCCATCCATGATTTCGACCATGGTCGGCGTGCGATTGCGCCCTTTGCAAAAGGCCATTTCCGGGAACAAAGTCCAAAAATCATCTTCGACATATTCGCGCTTGCTCCACCCGGTTGGCGCGGGCGGATAAATGGCGTCAATCTGGCGGGCGAGGTCCTTTTTGCTGCCAATCGGAGTGACCGTCGCCATGCGCGGCGCTTGCAGGGCCTGGGTTTCCTTGCCCAGACGCATCTCGACATAGGCAACCGGCCCGGCCGGTCGGTTCAGCGCATTGGCATAGGCGCGGAACATCATGAAATCGATGCCCAGCGCCATCATCAGCATCACCGGAATGGCAGCGACAACAACAAGAACTTTCCACATAACTCAGCCTTTCCTCAGCCCGCCTATCCCTTTCGGGCAGGTCTTAATATTCCCGCGACAAACCGTAACGTTCGTTATGGCGCTGCAACTGAGCGCGATAGCGCGCGCGATCCTGTGCCGCCCTCTGCATCAGGCGTTTTTCCTTGAGCATAGCCGCCTCGCGCCGCGCCAGAACCGCCTCGGATACGCCCGCCATCAGTTCGCTATGCGCACCGGGATCAGCGAGCTTGCGGATGCGGGCAAAATCAACCCCGTTCAAGACGCGCTTGATCTCGGCATCCTTGGCACGGGCCAGGGCGGTGATGCGGATGCTGGACCCGTCGGGCAGGATCATATCTGCCCGGATGGTGCGAAAGCTCTGCGCCTCCCAATCATCCATGATCTCTAAAAAGACCACGCCGCGAATGCGGGCAAAGCCGATCTCTTTCTTGCTCCAAGCCGTTTGCTTGGCCGCATTTCTGATGGCCGCCTCTTCGATGGTGCGCGCCTTGCGCGGGGCCTCGATCTGTCGGATGCTCAGGGCAATCCGATCCTTGCCCTTGGCGTAAACATAAGTCTGCTTGGCCTTCTTGCGGTGATAGGTGGCCTTGGAATAACCGCCCATCAAGTCAGAGAAGGATGCATTGGACGCACCCAGCTCCTCCTGCGCGATACGCTCCAGCTCATCATGGCTGGGGGTCGCGCCCGGGTAATGGCCTTTGATCAGCTTGGATTGGGTGATGCTCCAGGATTGCCTGTTCCATCCGGCCGGGGCGGCGGGCAGTAGATCGCGCAGATCATTGCCCAGATTCTCCGTGACCAGCCGTTTTGACCGCCGTTTTTCGGCGGCAATCCGTCCGCGTTCGGCAAAAGAATTGGCCCAGCCCTTGAGCCCAAATTCAAGAAATCCTTGATTGGCATTGATCGCCTGCATGGCGTAATCGGCCATGCCCAAAGAACTGACAATCGAAATAAAACCGCAAAGAATACCTATCGCAATACGCACGTTGCCCTCGTGTGTTTCCAAGCACCTCTAGCCAGACAATCGCGCCACACGAACAATACGCAGGCGACACGCCAGTCCAGCCCAGACCGGATGGCTTGAATGACCTTTTGGATAGGTTCTCTCAACCAATGCGGGCAGAAAAAGGGCTGCGACACGGCAATTCTTGTGCAATTTTAGAGAGCTGCCACAAATGCGGCGAATTCATGCTGATTTCCCCGCAGCGCACCCTTTCCCATCCCGTGTCTCCCCCCTATAAGAACAGCCGGTCCGCACTGGCAGAGTCGCGGACTTATCAGGCTATGGGGCCACTTCAGGGGCAGGACGCGAATGTTTGGAATTGACGGTATCATGGGCATGTTTTCCTCGGACATGGCCATTGACCTCGGCACGGCGAATACGCTGGTCTATGTAAAAGGCAAAGGCGTGATCCTGTCAGAACCCTCCGTGGTCGCCTACCACGCCAAAGATGGTCAAAAACGCGTGCTGGCCGTGGGCGAAGACGCCAAGCTGATGCTTGGCCGTACGCCGGGCAGCATTGAGGCCATCCGCCCGATGCGCGAAGGCGTGATTGCCGATTTCGTCGCCGCCGAAGAGATGATCAAGGAATTCATCCGCAAGGTGCATCGCCGCTCCTTCCTGTCCAAGCCAAAAATCATTGTTTGCGTGCCTCATGGGGCCACCCCGGTTGAAAAACGCGCGATCCGCCAATCGGTTCTGTCCGCTGGTGCGCGCCGCGCCGGGCTGATCGCGGAACCGATTGCTGCCGCCATTGGTGCGGGCATGCCGATCACCGACCCGACCGGTAACATGGTTGTCGATATTGGCGGCGGGACGACCGAGGTTGCGGTTCTGTCGCTGGGCGACATTGTTTATGCGCGCTCGGTACGTGTGGGTGGCGACCGGATGGATGAGGCCATCATCAACTACCTGCGCCGCCAGCAAAACCTGCTGGTCGGGGAAAGCACGGCTGAACGGATCAAGACCTCGATCGGCACGGCCCGTATGCCCGATGACGGGCGTGGCAGCTCGATGCAGATCCGCGGGCGCGACCTGTTGAACGGGGTGCCAAAGGAAACCGAAATCAGCCAGGCCCAGATCGCTGAAGCGCTGAGCGAGCCAGTTCAGGCCATTTGCGAAGCGGTGATGACCGCGCTAGAAGCAACCCCTCCGGATCTCGCGGCCGATATCGTGGATCGCGGCGTAATGCTGACAGGCGGCGGCGCGCTGCTGGGCGATCTGGACCTCGCTTTGCGCGAACAGACCGGTCTGGCGGTTTCGATTGCGGATGAAACGCTGAACTGCGTGGCGCTGGGCACCGGCAAGGCGCTGGAATATGAAAAACAGCTGCGCCACGCGATTGATTACGACAGTTGATCGACGCCCGCTGATCTGGATGCCCCAAATTCCGTGCACGGAATTTGCAAGAATTTTCGAAAATTCTTGTTCCGCAACACGATAGGTCGCACAAAGATCACAGCTTTGATCAGGAAACGGAGGCGTTTTGGCGCAGGATCGCTCCAACAGCGAAGATTTCACCCGCCCGCTCAGGCGGCTCTTGCTGGCGGTCGTGACCCTGTGCCTGGTGTTGCTGTTCCTTGTCTGGCGCATTGACTCTCCGCGTGTGGAACGGTTTCGCGCCCAGGTCGTGGATACGGTGGTCCCCAACATGGATTGGGCCATGGCCCCGGTCACGGCAACAGCGCAACTGTTCCGGGATTTTCAAAGTTATCAAAGCATTCACGAGCAAAACCAGGAATTGCGCCGTGAATTGCGCCAGATGACCGCATGGAAAGAGGCGGCGCTGCAATTGGAACAGGAAAACGCCCGGCTGCGCGACCTGAACAATGTCCGTCTTGATCCGCGTCTGACCTTTATCACAGGGGTGGTTCTGGCCGATTCCGGCTCGCCGTTTCGCCAGTCAGTTCTGATCAATGTCGGCTCTCGCGATGGGATTGTTGACGGATGGGCAACAATGGATGGGATCGGCCTTGTGGGGCGCATCGCCGGGGTTGGGGCCAATACCAGCCGGGTCATCCTGCTGACCGATACCAGTTCGCGCATTCCGGTTGAGATTCAACCCTCGGGTCAGCGTGCCCTTGTCGCCGGAGACAACACCGCCGCGCCCCCGATTGATTTCCTGGAAAACCCAGACCAGGTCCGTCCGGGTGATCGCATTGTCACCACCGGGGACGGCGATGTCTTTCCCCCCGGCCTGCTGGTTGGTCAGGTTGCGCAAGATCCCGGCGGGCGCCTGCGCGCGCGTCTGGCCGCCGATTATGAACGGTTGGAGTTCCTGCGGGTGCTGCGCGATCACGGTGCGCGGCGCGTGACGGTGCCCAGCGGGTTGATCCTGCCCGAAAACCTGCCGGATTCCGAAGCCCCCGCCCCGGCCCTGCCCGGCAGCGAAGGGGAAGGCGATGGCTGAGCTGAACCCGGTCAAACTATGGCTCATGCGCCTGTCCTATCTTGGTTTTGCTTTGCTGATCTTGTTTGCGCATCTTCTTCCGCTTGAGATCAATCCCCGCCCCTTTGGTGGGCCCGATGCGCTTGTGGCGCTGACCTTTGCCTGGGCTCTGCGCCGCCCGCAATATGTGCCCATGTTGCTGGTCGCCTTTGTTCTATTGCTGGCTGATATGCTGCTGCAACGCCCACCGGGATTGTGGGCCGGGTTGATATTGCTGGGCACTGAATGGCTGAAATCCCGCGACCGGGCCCTGCGCGAAAACACATTTTTCGCCGAATGGGTCACGGTGGCCTCAGTGCTTTTGCTGGCCCTTGTGACCTATCGCGCGATTCTTGGCCTATTGCTGGTCTCGCCGGGTGCGCTATCTCTGTCTTTCATGCAATATGGCACCACAATGGCCATTTACCCCTTGATTGCCGGGCTGAGCTATATGGTATTTGGCTCGGCCAAAGGGAAGAAAGACGACCTAGACCAGATGAGGCACCGCACATGAGGCGCACATCCCGCGAAACCGAGCTTAGCGCCCGTCGGATCACCCGGCGCGGGCTGCTTTTGGGGGGCGCGCAGCTGGGTTTTGCCAGCGTGCTGGGCGCGCGGATGCGCTATATGCAGGTCGAGCAGGCCGATGAATTCCGCCTGCTGGCCGAGGAAAACCGCATCTCCATCCGTTTTATCCCACCAACCCGGGGGCGGATCTTTGACCGCAATGGCCGGGTGATCGCCGAGAATGAGCCGACCTATCGCATCATTCTTGTCCCCGAAGATGCCGAAGACGTTCAGGATGTCATCGCGCGGGTCTCGCAACTGGTTGAGTTGGAAGAGGGCGATTTGAACCGCGCCCTGGCCAGCATCAACCCACGCCGCCCCTTTGACCCTGTGACAATTGCCGACCGCGTCAGCTGGGCCGATATCAGCCGCGTCGCCGCCAATGCCCCCGCCCTGCCCGGCATCTCGACAGAGGTGGGCCAGTCGCGCGTCTATCCGCAATCCGAACTTTATGCCCATGTGGCCGGCTATGTGGCCCGTGTCACCGACCGCAATCTGTCACGCTACGAGGACCCGCCAGCGGTTCTGAAATTGCCCGGCTTCCAACATGGGCAAGTCGGAATCGAGTCAAAGTATGAGAACCTCTTGCGCGGGAAGGCCGGCATCAAACGGGTCGAGGTCAACGCCGCCAACCGCGTCATGCGCGAGTTGGACCGGCGCGAAGGCGAGACCGGTGCCGATCTGCAATTGACGGTGGACACCGACCTACAAGACTACATTTTGGCCCGCCTAGGAGAGGAATCCGCCTCAGTCGTGGTGATGGATCTGGAAAATGGCGACCTCAAAGCGATTGCCTCAGCCCCTTCTTATGATCCCAACAAGTTTGTCCATGGCATTTCC
Source organism: Tropicibacter sp. R15_0 (assembly GCA_017744045.1). GTDB lineage: Bacteria > Pseudomonadota > Alphaproteobacteria > Rhodobacterales > Rhodobacteraceae > Pelagimonas. The sequence continues at coordinate 40,238 of JAGHRD010000006.1, forward strand.
AACCCAGATTATGCGCCGTTGCGCGACAACGATCACCGGCCCTTGGCGTCAAAAACCGTACAGGATGCCTATCCGCCCGGGTCGACCTTTAAGATGGTCACGGCACTGGCTGGATTGGACGCGGGACTGATTTCGCCCGAGGATACCGTCTATTGCCCCGGCCATATGGAGGTCGGCGGGCGCAAGTTCCATTGCTGGAAACGTTCGGGCCATGGCAATATGAACCTAGAACAAAGCCTGCGCCATTCCTGCGACGTCTATTACTATGACCTGGCGCTCAAGGTCGGGATTGAACGCATTGCCGCCATGGCGCGACGTTTGGGTCTGGGCGAAACTCATGGTGTGCCCATGTCTGCCGTCACCAGTGGTCTGGTCCCGGACAAGGCCTGGAAACTGCGCAAGCACAAGCAGGAATGGGTGATCGGCGACAGCGTCAACGCTTCGATCGGGCAAGGCTTTGTGCTGACCTCGCCGATGCAATTGGCGGTGATGATGGCGCGGATTGCGACGGGGCGTGATATCTCGCCCCGCTTGGTCAAACGGATCGGCGATGTGGACACCCCATCGCGCGGCGGCACCGATCTGGGGCTGAACCCCAACCATCTGCGCATGATCCACCGCGCCATGTATTCGGTCAGCAACAATCGCCGCGGCACCGCCTATGGCTCGCGCATCATCGCCGACGGGATGCGCATGGCGGGCAAGACCGGCACCGCGCAGGTATCCTCAACCGTGGTCGATAACTCGGCAGTGCCTTGGGAAAAGCGCGACCATGCGCTGTTTGTGAATTTTGCCCCCTGGGACAATCCCAAGATCGCCGTGTCGGTGGTGGTGGAACATGGCGGCGGTGGTTCGGTCGCGGCCGCCCCGATTGCCCGGGATGTCACTTTGCAGGCTCTGTATGGCGGTGATCCACCACTGGATGCCTATCCGAAGAAGGACCGCGCCCGCGTGAAGGCGCTTCAGGCGCGACTGTCAAAGGAGCGTGAGGAACGCCAAGCACTGCGGAGCAACCGCGCGTGACCTTTCTTGAACATAATATCAAGAGCGTCCCCACCGGCTGGCGCAAGATCTTGCACCTGAATTGGGCGCTGATCGTGTTGCTGGCGGCGGTTGCCTCTGTCGGGTTTCTGATGCTGTATTCGGTGGCGGGCGGGTCGTTCACGCCCTGGGCCGAACCGCAAATGAAACGCTTTGCCCTTGGTCTCGCGGGCATGTTCATTGTCGCGATGATCCCGATCTGGTTTTGGCGCAATATGGCGATTGTTGCCTATATTGTCGGCTTGATCCTGCTGGTCATGGTCGAGCTTTTTGGCGAGGTTGGCATGGGCGCGCAACGCTGGATCAATCTTGGTTTTATGCGTTTGCAACCCTCAGAGGTGATGAAAATCGCCATGGTCATGGTGCTGGCCGCCTATTACGACTGGCTGCCGCTCAACCGAACCTCGCGACCGACCTGGGTTCTCCTGCCAATCGTGCTGATTGTCCTGCCAACCATTTTGGTTCTTGGCCAGCCTGACCTTGGGACGGCCCTGCTGCTATTGGTGTCCGGTGGATTGATGATGTTTCTCGCCGGGGTGCATTGGCTTTATTTTGCGACCGTTGCCACGGCTGGGGCCGGAACGATCTGGGCGGTTTTCCAAAGCCGCGCCACGGATTGGCAATTGCTTCAGGACTACCAGTATCGCCGCATTGATACCTTCCTGGACCCAAGCACCGACCCACTCGGCGCGGGGTATCACATCACCCAGGCCAAGATCGCCATGGGCTCGGGCGGCTGGACCGGGCGCGGCTTTATGCAAGGAACCCAGTCGCGGCTGAACTTTCTGCCTGAGAAACAAACCGACTTTATCTTCAACACCCTGGCCGAAGAGTTCGGCTTTGTTGGCGGGTTCTCATTGCTTGTGCTTTACATGCTGATCCTGTTTTTCTGCACGGTCTCGGCCCTACAAAACAAAGATCGCTTTTCCTCGCTGCTGATCCTCGGGATCGGCCTGACCTTTTTCCTGTTCTTTGCGGTCAATATGTCGATGGTGATGGGGCTGGCCCCGGTTGTCGGCGTTCCCCTGCCCCTGGTCAGCTTTGGCGGATCGGCGATGCTGATCCTGATGCTGGGCTTTGGCTTGGTGCAAAGTGCGCATGTCCACAGACCTAGATAACTGGCCCCAAAAAATGACGACCCATATCCTGTTTGCCGCCAAATCCGAACGTTGGCCGGAATACGAAGCCCCCTTGCGCGCGGCCCTAGACGCGGAAGGTGTGGATTATGTCCTGTCCTGTGAGATGGACGCGGAGCTGGTGGATTACATCATCTATGCGCCCAATTCCGGGCTCAGCGATTTTTCGGTCTTTCCCCGCCTCAAGGCAGTGATGAATCTCTGGGCCGGGGTTGAGGATGTGGTTGGCAATAAAACCCTGACTGTGCCGCTGACCCGTATGGTCGACGAAGAGGGCCTGACACAGGGCATGGTGGAATGGGTCTCCGGCCATGTGATGCGCCACCATCTGGGGATGGATGCGCATATTGTGAACCCGGACCGGATCTGGGATGACACACCGCCCCCCTTGGCCAAGGATCGCAAGGTGACTGTGCTGGGGCTTGGCGCGCTTGGCACTGCCTGCGCCGGGATGCTGGCCCAGATTGGCTTTGCCGTGACCGGGTGGAGTCGATCCGCCAAGAAGATTGCAGATGTGACCTGCGAACATGGTGACGAGGGATTGGCGCGCGCGCTGAGCGGGGCCGAGATTGTCGTGCTGCTGCTGCCCAACACGCCGGCGACCGAGGATGTGATCAACGCAGAGCGCCTGGCGCTGATGGCCAAGGGCAGTGTGATCATCAACCCAGGGCGCGGGCCTTTGATCGATGATGCGGCGCTGCTGGCGGCGTTGGACAGCGGCCAGATCGGTCATGCGACTTTGGATGTTTTCCGTGTCGAACCGCTGCCTGTGGATCACCCGTTTTGGGCCCATCCCAAGGTCACCGTGACCCCGCATATCGCCTCGACCACCCGGCCTGACAGTGCCGCACGGGTGATAGCGCATAACATTCGTCGCGCCGAGACCGGCGCGCCGCTGTTGCATCTTGTTGACCGCAGCGCAGGGTATTAAGCCCTAGCCAACCCTAGCCGCAAGGATTCGACCATGAGCTTTGATCGCAGCGTCAAGATCGCCCCCTCTATCCTCTCAGCCGATTTCGCCGATTTCGGCCGCGAAATTCAGGCCGTTGAAGCGCAAGGCGCGGATTGGATCCATGTCGACGTGATGGACGGACATTTTGTGCCGAACCTGACCTTTGGTCCCCCCGCCGTGAAAGCGTTTCGCAAACATGTGAAAACGGTCATGGATGTGCATCTGATGATCTCGCCGGTGGATGCCTATATCGACGCTTATGCCGATGCCGGTGCGGATGTTTTGACCGCCCATGTTGAGGCCGGCCCCCATAGCCACCGCACCTTGCAGGCCATTCGTGGCGCGGGGATGAAGGCCGGGATCGCCTTGAACCCGGGCACGCCTGCGGAAGCGGTCGAGCATTTGCTGGACCTGACCGATCTGGTCTGTGTGATGACCGTGAACCCCGGTTTTGGCGGGCAAAAGTTCATCGATATGACCGCCAAAGTGCGCAAGCTGCGCGAGATGATTGGCGACCGTCCGGTTCATATCGAGATTGACGGTGGCGTTGATCCCACCACCGCGCCACTGGTGGTTGAGGCTGGGGCGGATGTTCTGGTGGCGGGTTCTGCCGTGTTCCGTGGCGGCTCAGTCGAGAACCCGGCCCCTTATGGTGAGAATATTCGCGCGATCAAGGCCTCGGTCGCCGGTTGATAGGGGGTTGGGGGCGCTGCCCCCGGCCTGCGGCCTCCCCCGGGATATTTTTGGCCCAAAGAAACCTGGTTTCGTGGTTATCGTGACGTGGGTCAGCCGGACTTGCGGTAGCGGAAAGTGCCGGTGCCTTTGGCGACCAACTCGCCGGTTTCATCGGTGATTTTGCCTTCGGCAAAGAAGGTGGATTTGCCACCACCGGTTTTGAACCCTTCGGCGATGAAGATTTGACCGCGCGGGCGCGACAGGTATTGCACGTTCAGGGTCAGCGTCCAGCACATTTGGCGGTTATCCGGATCACCGGTAAAGCAGCCGGCAAAGCCCATGACCGTGTCGAGCAGCGAGGCATGTGATCCGCCGTGCGGGCTGCCATGGCGGTTCATGATATGGGGTTCCAGCGGGAGCTGGAATTTCGAATAACCCTCACGCCAATCCACCATCTCAAAGCCCAGGTGACGCGCATAGGCGTATGATTTTTCCCGTAAAGTTTCATCCATTCCAGTCGCGCGCCTCTAATCCTAACTCTGCAAATCGCGGCACAAAAGCCCCGAGTTTCAGGCCTTTGTCGGGGTTGGCGGCATTGCCGTCAAGCGCGCGTTTCTTCACGCCTTGCAGGATGGCCGCCATGCGGAAGAACGCGAAGGCCAGGTAGAAGCCAAAGTTTGCGATCTGGGCGATGCCGCGACGCGCGCAATAATCAGCGACGAATTCGGCATCGCTGGGCAGGCCCAAGGCAGCCCGATCAAGCCCGGCCAGCCCGCGCCCTTCGCTACCCGGCGGCAATTGCCATTGCATGATCACCCCGGCGAGATCGGCAAAGGGGTGGCCGAGGGTGGACAGCTCCCAATCGAGCACCGCGAGGCAATCAGCGCTGTTTGGTGCAAAGAGCAGATTGTCGATGCGAAAATCGCCATGCACAAGGGTGCGCTGGCCGTCATCGGCGGGCATTTCCGCGCTGAGCCAGGAGATCAGCGCCTCCATTGCCGGGATGGTATCGGTCTCGGTGGCGCGATATTGCTTGGACCAGCGGGCAAGCTGGCGTTCGAAGTAGTGGCCGGGTGGGCCGTAATCGGACAGGCCGACCGCATCGACATCGACCTTGTGGATGGCGGCCAGAACGCGGGCCATTTCAGCGATGATGGCGCGGCGTTGGGCGGGGGTCGCATCGGGCATGGAGGGGTCAACGATATTGCACCCGGTGATATGCTCCATGATGTAGAAATCAGTGCCTAGAACAGTGTCATCCTGACAGAGAGCCAGCATGGCGGGGACGGGAACATCGCTGTTTGCCAAGGCCCTTTGCACGCGAAATTCGCGATCCACCGCATGGGCAGACTTCAGCAAAACGCCGGGCGGTTTGCGGCGCAGCACATAGCTGCGCTGTGGTGTTTCAAGCCGATAGGTCGGGTTGGATTGGCCGACATCGAATTTCTCGGCCCGTGCCGGGCCTTGAAAGCCCGCCACATTGGCGATCATCCAGTCACTGACCCGTTGCAGCTCCTCCGGGGTCATGGTTTAGCTCGCCTGATTGCTATGCTTGCGCAGCTCGGCCCGGGCGACCTGACGGCGATGCACCGCGTCCGGGCCATCGGCAAAGCGCAGGGTGCGCACATGGGTCCACATCGCGGCCAGCGCCGTATCCTGAGAGATCCCCGCCGCGCCGTGCATCTGCATCGCCTCATCGATCACCTTTCCCGCCATCAAGGGCGCGATGACCTTGATCTTGGAAATCCAGGGCTGGGCGGCGCGCACGCCAGCGGTGTCCATCATCCAGGCTGCCTTGAGGCAGAGCAGCCGAGCCATTTCGATCTCCATCCGGGCATTGGCGATGATGTCGTAATTTGCGCCCAGATCAGCGATACGCTTGCCAAAGGCTTCGCGGTCCAGGCCGCGTTTGCACATCATTTCCAGCGCCTTTTCGGCCTGGCCAATCGCGCGCATGCAGTGATGGATACGGCCGGGGCCAAGGCGGCCCTGCGCCACCTCAAATCCGCGCCCCTCGCCCAGCACGATATTGCGCGCCGGGATGCGCACATCGGTAAAGCGCAGATGCATATGGCCATGGGGCGCGTCATCCTGACCAAAGACTTGCATGGGGCGCAGGATCTCGACCCCCGGTGTGTGGGCATCCATGACAAACATGGTGTGGCGACTGTGTTTGGCGGCACCCGGATCGGTACAAGCCATGAGGATATAGAGCTGGCAGCGCGGATCCCCTGCCCCGCTGATCCACCATTTTTCGCCGTTCAGAACATAATCGTCACCGTCGCGCCGGGCCTCAAAGGCCAGTTGCGCCGCGTCGGACGAGGCCACATCCGGCTCGGTCATCACATAGGCCGAGCGGATGTCGCCGTTGAGCAGTGGCACTAGCCAGCGGGTTTTCATCCAGTCTTCGCCATAGCGTTCCAGCACTTCCATATTGCCGGTATCAGGCGCGTTGCAGTTGAACACCTCGGCGGCGATGCCAACCTTGCCCATCTCTTCGGCCAGATAGGCGTATTCCACAGTGCTGAGCCCATAGCCGCGGTCGCTATCGGTCAGCCAAAAATTCCACAGCCCGCGTTCACGCGCCAGGGCCTTGAGACCGTTCAGGATTTCCAATTGACGTTCGGTGTGTTGAAACCGGTCGCCTGAGGGGTGTTTGCCCACCTCGGCGTGAAATTCCGCGTCCAGCGGGGCGATATCATCCTCGACCATGCGTCGCACCGCCTCGATCAGTGGCTGCACCCGATCCGTCATTCCAAGATCCATCTAACTCTTCCTTTCAAATCGGGTGATCCATTGCGCGGCCAGGGCTGGCCGCTCGGCGTTTTCAATTTCGACCGTGACATCCCAATGCACCGCCAGCCAGCCATCGCCCTCATCAACCGAGGCCACGGCAAAGCGCCCGCGCACCCGCGCGCCCACCCGTACGGGCGAAACAAAGCGGATGCGATCGAAACCGTAATTGATGCTGGCCCCAAGGCCGGGCAGGTCGGGAACAACCTGATAGGACATCATCGACAACATCGACAGGGTCAGAAACCCATGCGCAATTGCCCCGCCAAACGGGGTTTCGGCGGCGGCGCGGGCCTCATCCAGATGGATGAACTGCCAATCCTCGGTCGTATCGGCAAAGGCACGCACCCGCGCGGCGTCCAAAGTGACCCAGTCCGAGTGCCGCTCTGGCAGGGCGCGCAGATCGTCAACCAGCATCAGGCAGCACGTGATCGCCAAAGGTCTTGCGCAGGGTGAGCTTGGAGACCTTGCCCGTCGCGGTCAGCGGCAGCGCATCGGTCAACACCATATCGTCGGGCAATTGCCAGCGCGCCACATGTTCCAGCATCATCTCGTGGATCTCAGCTAAAGCGGGCGGATCATTTGCGTCATGCGGCACGACGACCAGCAGCGGGCGTTCATCCCATTTCGGATGGGCAATTGCGATGACTGCACAATTGGCCACCTTGGGATGGCCCAGGGCGATGTTTTCCAGATCAATCGAGCTGATCCATTCGCCGCCCGATTTGATCAGGTCTTTGGAACGATCCTGAAGCGTGAGGAAGCCACGTTTGTCGATGCTCGCCACATCGCCGGTGCCAAACCAGCCTTCGTTGTCCAGCGCGGCCTCGGTCGCCTCATCATTGTTGAAATAGCCCGAAATCACCGCGTTGCCGCGCACAAAAAGCTCGCCCACGGCATCGCCATCATGGGGCAGTCGTTTGCCCTCTTCGTCGACGATTTTCATGTCGACTCCAAAGACGCGCCGCCCTTGTTTGCATTTGAAATCAAGCTGTTCCTCAGCGGGCAACTGCTTCATCGGGCGCGAGACCTGGGCCTGTGTGCCAATCGGGCTCATCTCGGTCATGCCCCAGGCATGGCAGACATCGACGCCTTTGCTTTCAAAAAAGGTGATCATGTCGCGCGCTGCAGCCGAGCCGCCGATCACCAGTTGATCCAACTCGGATGGGGTGGCATCGCGGCTCTCAATCTCGGCGCGCAAGCCCATCCAGACCGTCGGTACCCCCCAACTGGCGGTGACTTTTTCATTCTCCATCAAATCAAAGACCGAGGCCCCGTCCAGTTTCGGCCCCGGCATGATCAGATTGGCCCCGACCAGCGGCGCGGCATAGGGCAGCCCCCAGGAATTGACGTGGAACATCGGCACCACGGGGAGGATGCGCGCGCCTTCATGCAGGCTGCGCGGCACCGCGATAGCCACCATAAAGGCGTGCAAAACGGTCGAGCGATGTGAATAAAGCGCGCCTTTGGGATTGCCGGTGGTGCCCGAGGTGTAACACAGCCCCGCCGCGCTGTTTTCGTCCATTTCCGGCCAATCGAATTGCTCGGGCTGACCGTCCAACAGCTCTTCGTAGCAAAGCAAATCAAGCGCGCTGTCGGGCATATGCGCGCGATCTGCCATCACAACCAAACGCAGCCCATCGGGCAGTTGATCAGCCAGCGCCTCAAGGATCGGGACAAAAGTCAGGTCGACAAACAGCACCCGGTCATCGGCATGGGAGATGATATAGAGCATCTGTTCCGCCGAAAGACGCGGGTTGATCGTGTGACAGACCGCCCCCATGCCGGAAATCGCGTAGTAGAGCTCAAAATGGCGGTAGCCGTTCCAGGCCAGCGTGGCGACACGATCGCCGTCCCCAATCCCCAAACCCTTGAGACCATGGGCCAATTGCGCGCTGCGCCGATAGGCCTGATCATAGGTCTCGCGGTGAATGTCGCCTTCGGTCCGCACCGAAACGATTTCCCCTTCCGGGTGAACTTCGCTCGCATATCGTAGAATTTCGATAATGCGCAGCGGCATTTGCATCATCATGCCCTGCATCTGGCCCTCCCCTGCCGTCCGCTATCTGTTGAGACAGATTGGCCAATTCGCACGCCGCTAGGCAATAGTCATTCTGACGCTTGGCAAAGAAATGACGTAAGGGGAAGACGATTTAGAGCCCGTCAATTTCACTCTGCGGTTCCAGCGCCAATGGCGCGGGCGTTCCGCCCAGATCATCCACCATCAGCGGGCTGTTGGGCTTGGCCAAGCGATTGCGCACGACCCAATGCAACCGCTCCGAGGCGCGGGTGATCGCCACATAGGCCAGACGCTTCCAAAGCGGTTGGCCCGCCTCGCTGCGCCCCATCCGCGCCGCGGCATAAAGGTCGGGGGCAAAGACCTGCACGTCTTCCCACTGGCTGCCCTGCGCCTTGTGGATCGTCACCGCCGCCCCATGCAAAAACGTCGCCCCCATCCGGGCGGCATAGGGGATAAACGGTTCTTCTTCCTCGGGTTTTTCGATTTTCACGATCGAGGCCGCTGACACTTGTGGTTCAATCGCGCCCATCACATGCAGGCGCGAAAACCCCGGTTTGCGACCAGGGCCAAGATAGACCACCTGCGCGCCTTTAATCAGCCCACGCGCCTCAAGATCGAGGCGTTTCTTGCGATGTTTCAGCGGCAGTTCGATCCCATCGCAAATCAGCGGCTCACCGGGCAACAACTCGGTTTCCGGCGCGCCATGCACGAGGCGAAAGGCGTTGATCAGCCGGATGCGCGTGGCATTGCGCCAGACCAAAACCGGCGAGCGCGCCATCAAGTCAACCTCGACCCGCTGGGCAAAATTCACCCGTTCATCCCGACGCGAGGCCTCTTCGACCAGACGCTCAAAATCCTCAAAGCCAATCTGGGGATCAGCCAAAGCATGGGCCAAATCCAGGATCGGGTTATCCGCCTCCTGGCGGTGGATGCGGTGCAGTTCGAGCTTGTTCTTTTCGGGCAGTTTGTCAAAGACCATCTGCCCGGATTGATTGACCGGAGCCAGCTGCGCCGGATCGCCAAACAGAACGAGATTAGGAAAAATCTCTTTCAGATCTTCGAATTGACGGTCATCCAGCATCGAGGATTCGTCAACGAACCCAATATCCAACGGATCTTCGCGCCGTTTCCAACCGGTGATAAAGTCCGAGCCGCGCAGGCCCGCCGCCGCCAGGGCCGCCGGGATGGACTTATGCGCCTCATAGGTCGCCTTGGCCCGATCCAATGCCTCTTGGGTGATGCCTTCGATCTCGGGTTGTTCTTCGTGTCCGGCCAGCCATTCGGCGATCTTTTCATATTCCGGATCATAGACCGGCGTATAAAGAATGCGGTGAATGGTGGTGGCGGGCACACCGCGGGTGCGCAGGACAAAGGCGGCCTTGTTGGTCGGGGCCAGCACCGCAAGGCTGCGTCGCCCTTTGCGCTGTTTGGATTCGAAATCGCCAGAAACAATTTCAACATCAATGGCTTCGAGCGCTTTGACGAGTTCGGACAAAAGCAGCGTCTTGCCGCTGCCTGCCTTGCCCATCAGCGCCATCACCTGACCGGGACCATCACTGGCAGGCAGGCAAATTCCGTCGTCCAGATCAACACCGGCCGCGCGCAGCATCTCGGCGACACGGTCATGGGCAAGGGCCTGATCTTCGGAGAAAGTGAGGGCTGGCGCGTTCATGGCGGCACCCTACCGGGCCGCGTCTGGATGCACCAGTTGAAACGCCAGAATTAGGCTCCGATATGCGAGGGGATGAACCCTCGCATATGGATCAAGGGGCTTAAAGCGTTTCGATTTTCTCCTGAATATCAAGCATCACTTAGCGCGTTGAAATCCTAAATTTCAGGCAGCGTTAAGTGATTCAGGTTCAATCGACAACGCTTACACAGGTATCAGCCACCTGCCGGGCTTTCTGGCTCAGGCCGCTTGCGGGGCCAAAGCCAGAAACGGGTTTGGCATGGTGTCCATGCGCACGGTTTCGCCAAAGGAGGCTTCGAACCAGCGTTTCATGAGGTCGGGCGAGACACCGGCAACCTTGGACACAGCGCGCTGATTTTCCTCGGTAAATTCCCAGATCGCGACGCTGATTGCGCCTTTGCCGGTCCCATCGGTGCCCAGCACTTCGGGGGTGGAGCCAATGCGGCGGAAGACGCGGACCATATGAGCAAAGATCACACCGACAAAATGCTCAATACCAAATTCCTTCATCACCTCGCCACCTGCCAGCATCAGGGCCGCGGCGACACCGGGACGCGCCCCTTTGGCCAGGCAAAAGCGGGTGCATTCCCAGATCAGCGGGCTTTCGATGCGCACGCCATCGGTCAGGTGCAGAAAGTGATCATTGACCATGGTCTTGCCCACGGTTGGCATCAGGCGCAGCGAACCACCATGGGTGCCATCGGGGTTCTGCCAGATAATATAAAGCGGGTTTTCGACGTCATATTGATCGCGCTCCAGGCCGTCCTCATCAACGGTGACGTCCCAATCATGGCGGGTTTTGAACTGCGCGGCGCGGTCCTGAAACATTGTGCGAGCCAGCAGTGGAAAGTTGTGGAGATCTTCGGCGTAGATAAAGCGGATCATGGTGTGGTGCCCCTCGTGAAACTTGATGAGGACAACACTGAAATTTCCCGGTTAACGGGTGCTGATCCGAGCGTACGCTCCGGTAAACGAGAGTTTACCAGAGGGTACAATCAGATGACGATCAACCCCCGGTTCAGGGCCCGGGCGACCGCATGTGTGGTGTTCAACGCGCCCAGTTTGTGGCGGGCGCTTTCGACATAAACCCGAAGCGTGTGTTCGGAGATCGACAAGGTATCGGCGGCCTGTGCGCGGCTGTAACCAATCGCCAGAAGGGTCATCGCCTCAATCTCACGTGGGGACAAGGATTGAGAGGGTTCAGGCGTGCGCCCCGGCTGAAAGTCCAGCGCCTTCTGGTTAAAGCTATGCGCAATCAGGATAAGATCGCGCCGGTTCTTTGTCGTAAACTCCTGCCAGTCTTCGTCGCTGCAATTATGGCTTAGGGTGAAATGCGCAAACTGACCGTTCGGGCCCCGGATCGGGATCGAATAGCCTTGATTGCCGATGCCATGGTTGATGGCGTCTTGCATAAAGGCGCGGGCGGCTTTGCCGGACCAATCGAGGCGTTTCCAATCCACCGGGTGGAAGCGTTGAAAGCAGCCTATGATGACAGGATCGACGCGCAGATATCCCTTTTCGACATAGCGGTTGACCCAATCCAGCGGATAGGTCCCGCAGCCATATTGATCGCCGTTGCTGTTCACCCAATGATACAGCATGTGATCGATCGAATAGCCATCCCGAAGCTCTTCGATAACGATCTGAAGGTCGTCTAACCCCTCACTGGACTCCAACCGTTCGATCAGACGGTCCAGTCGCGGCACCTCGTCCAAAAATCCCAACCCCGTTTTCCTCGGCAAGGGACGCAATTTCCGCCTGAGCCACAAAGCTCGCATCATCCAGCTGCGCCGCCAGAGACGGCATACCATTTTCGCGTGCAAAGGTTTTCAGGTCAGCCAGTACGTCCAAAATCCAATCTTGTCCCATGTGTAGTCTCACTTATAGCAGGTTAATGATCCATTAAATCAACCATAGCATGACCCGATCACGGTTAATATTCACGGAATCCTACTCCCCAAAAACTGCGAGGGGGCGATTTCCCAAGGTATTGTTTTCTAAAATGCGAACTTTCCAAAGAAAACGCCCGCGCGCCAAAAGGGCGATTCGCGGGCGTTTCCGATGGGTGGTCAGACGTGCTTACTTCTTGGCTTCCAGCGCGTCTTCGAATGTGCGCAACCCGGTGGTCGGCGCTTGCACCAGAACGGCCATGTTGCCGGGCTTGTGCAGGTTCTTGTACATCTTCATATGCGCGTCCGGAATTTCATCCCAGGGGAAGACTTCGGACATGCAAGGATCAAGGCGGCGCTCGATCATCAACTGGTTCGCCGCCGCAGCTTGTTTCAGGTGCGCAAAGTGCGACCCCTGCAGGCGCTTCTGGTGCATCCACATGTAGCGCACGTCAAAGGTACAGTTGAAACCCGAGGTGCCGGCGCAGATCACGACCATGCCGCCCTTTTTCACCACCAGGGTCGAAACCGGGAATGTGGCCTGACCGGGATGTTCGAACACCATGTCGACATTGACGCCCTTGCCGGTGATCTCCCAGATCGCCTTACCGAACTTGCGGGCTTCTTTCAGCCACTCGTTATATTCGGGGCTGTTCACGGTGGGCAATTCGCCCCAGCAGTTGAAATCCTTACGATTAATCACGCCCTTAGCGCCTTGCGCCATGACGAAATCACGCTTGCTTTCATCCGAGATCACGCCAATCGCATTGGCACCAACGGTGTTGGCCAGCTGGATCGCGTAGGAGCCCAGACCGCCTGACGCGCCCCAAACCAGAACGTTCTGGCCCGGCTTCAGCTCGTGCGGGTGGTGACCGAACAGCATACGGTATGCGGTCGCCAGGGTCAGGGTGTAGCAGGCGCTCTCTTCCCAGGTCAGGTGCTTGGGACGACGCAGCAGCTGCTGGGCCTGAACATTGGTGAACTGAGCGAAGGACCCGTCGGGGGTTTCATAGCCCCAGATCCGCTGCGTTGGCGAGAACATCGGGTCGCCGCCATTACAATGCTCATCGTCGCCATCGTCTTGATTACAATGGATAACAACCTCGTCGCCGACTTTCCAATTCTTGACCTTGTCACCCACGGCCCAAACGATGCCGGAGGCGTCGGAACCGGCGATATGATAGGGCTGTTTGTGCACGTCAAACATGGAAATCGGAACGCCCAGACCGGCCCAGATGCCGTTGTAGTTCACGCCTGCGGCCATCACCAGAACCAGCACTTCGTGGCTGTCCAGCTTGGGCACGTCGACCACTTCGACCTGCATCGCCTGCTTGGGTTCACCCTGACGATCCTGGCGGATGGCCCAGGCATACATCTGCTTTGGGACATAGCCCAATGGGGGCATTTCGCCGATCTCGTAGAGGTCTTTTTCGGGGGCGTCGTATGCAGCGATGCCGGTGTCCTGATCCAGAGCCATTTGGGCCTCCTGTTCACTTAGGTTTCCTGCTTCCGGACCGTTCTGCACTGCGGAATCGGGCCGGGATTGCCCAATGAACTACAAGAGGGCGCGCAACAATGCAATCGCAGAAACTGGGTATTTTGTAATTTTATAACCGAGCGGATGCAGAATAACCTTCGCGCACGCAGAATTTCCCTTAAAATTCAGTTAAAACAGGTGCCGGATCGAATTCGCATAAAATTCGACGAATTTTCGTGACGCTTTGTTAACCCGGTAGATTTCCCCCTGTTTTGCGACCAGATCCCGTTCGGTCAGCGCCCGCAAACCGACCTCGACCGCATAGGATTTATCGGCGCGCGGCAGGTGCACATGGCTGGAGTGAAGCCGGTCAAGCGCGGCGAGAAAGGCCTGCTCCAGCCCTGCCCGATCCAGATCGTTTTCCAGCAGCAGATGCGCCACCAGAGGCACGGGCAAAACCGGAATGACCTGCCCAACCTGCGCCATCAGATGTTCGGCCAGAACCTCGGGGTTGGCGACCAGATCGGGGTGCCCCCGCAGGGAAACCGGCGCGCCAAAGCTGACGGCGGCATACCCAAAACGGTGATATTTGCCCCGGAGGCGCAGCCAGATCTGACGCAGAATCGCACGGGTCACCTTGCCGATCCCGGCATTGAACCGCCGCCCACCCGCCTCGGCCGCGCCGATCAAAACCTTGTCTTCGAGCACGCGATCATAGTTCAGCCCAACCGGGACAAAGACCACATCCCGCGCCTCAAGATCGAGCCCTTCGACAATGTAGCTCAGCAATCCCAGCTTGGGTTTTGCCAGCGCGCCATCCAGGCTGAGCCCGCCTTCGGGAAAGATGGCCTGGGTGACTCCGCCACGGGTCGCCTGCCCGACATATTGGCGTAACACCTTGCGATATACGGCATCTCGGGACTTGCGACGGATAAAATACGCCCCCATCGAGCGAAACAGCTGCGACAAGGGCCAGACCTGCGCCCATTCCCCCACCGCATAGCTTAGCGCCGAGCGATCCGCCGCCAGATGGGTGACCAGCACGTAATCCATATTGCTGCGATGGTTCATCACAAAGATCACCGTCGCCTCGGGGTCGATCCCGGCCAGTTCCCGTGGATCGTGATGACCAAGGCGCACCCGATAAAGCGCGCGGGACAGGAACCGCGCCCCGCGCACCCCCCAGCCAAAATAGGCAAAGGCGGAAAAGCTGGGCACGATTTCGCGGGCATAGCGGCGCGCCTGTTCAAAGGCGACATCCTCGCGCATGCCTGTCTCGCGCGCGTGGTCGACGACGGCGCGGGTGACCTCGGGGTCATAGATCAGACGCTGGATCAGGTCATAGCGTCGGAGTAGGCGAAAGGGCTCGATCGGGCGCTGTAGCCGGGTGTTGAGCTGCTTGACCGCACGCTCCATCCGGCGGCGGAAAAACCAGCGCACCGAGGGGAACAAAAAGTGGCTGGCAAAGGTGATCGCGGCAAAGACCAGGATCAGTAGGAACATCCAAAGGGGCAGTGTGACGGGATTACTCATGGTTAATGAGCCTGACAGGGCAGGCAACACCGTTCAAGAGGGGGAATCTGTCCGATTCTCGGGATGATTGAGTCTGATTGCCCCCCTCTGAAGCCCGAAAAAGCGCTGGGTGCGCGCGATTTACCCCCGAAATCTGGTTAATTCCGCCGCGCGCCCTTCGCGCAACGGCCAATCTGTACAAAACACCCTGATTTTAGGGGAGATTGCCTGTGCCTGTTGCGCCCTGATGCGGTGGCTACGCGCGTAAGATACACCGGATTTTCGCAATTTGCGGCGAGGCGCCCCATTGGGGGCGGTGCGCGATGCGGTATTCTGCAAATGCACTGCCGCAACGCAGCGAATTGACGCGACATATTCTTTCGTCTATCCATTCGCGAAAGCAATATGATTGCGACCCCAGATTCTTGCCGATGGAGGCCCTGATGACCGAGACCGAAATCAAACGCGACCGCCCCTGGCTCATCCGGACATATGCCGGCCACTCGACTGCCAAAGCGTCAAACGCGCTGTATCGCAACAACCTGGCAAAGGGTCAGACCGGGCTATCCGTGGCGTTCGATTTGCCGACCCAGACCGGTTATGACAGCGACCACATTCTGGCGCGCGGCGAAGTCGGCAAGGTTGGCGTGCCGGTCTGCCATCTGGGTGACATGCGCACCCTGTTTGACCAGATCCCGCTGGAGCAGATGAACACCTCGATGACCATCAACGCGACTGCGCCCTGGTTGCTATCGCTTTATATCGCGGTGGCCGAGGAACAGGGCGCGGATGTGTCCAAGCTGCAGGGCACGGTGCAAAACGATCTGATCAAGGAATATCTGAGCCGCGGCACCTATATCTGCCCACCTAAACCTAGCCTCAAGATGATCGGGGATGTGGCCGAGTATTGTTATAAGAATGTGCCGAAATGGAACCCGATGAATGTGTGTTCCTATCACCTGCAAGAGGCGGGTGCGACACCGGAGCAGGAATTGGCCTTTGCCCTGGCGACGGCGATTGCGGTGCTGGATGAATTGAAGCCACGCGTTGCAGCCGAGGATTTCCCGGCGCTGTGTGGGCGAATTTCCTTTTTCGTGAATGCGGGCATTCGCTTTGTCACTGAAATGTGCAAGATGCGCGCCTTTGTCGATCTGTGGGATGAGATCCTGCAAACCCGGTATGGCGTGGAAGATCCGAAATTCCGCCGCTTCCGCTATGGGGTGCAGGTGAATTCACTGGGATTGACCGAGCAGCAGCCGGAAAACAATGTTTACCGGATCCTGATTGAAATGCTGGCGGTGACGCTGAGCAAAAAAGCCCGTGCGCGGGCGGTGCAATTGCCGGCCTGGAACGAAGCCTTGGGATTGCCGCGCCCCTGGGATCAGCAATGGTCGATGCGGATGCAGCAGATCCTGGCCTATGAAACCGATTTGCTGGAATATGACGACCTGTTTGAGGGCAACCCGGCGGTGGATCGCAAAGTCGAAGCCCTGAAAGAGGGCGCGCGGGCGGAATTGGCCAATATCGAAGCCATGAACGGTGCGATTGGCTCAATTGAATACATGAAGGGTCGCCTGGTTGATTCAAATGCGGATCGCCTGAACCGGATTGAACGCAATGAAACCATCGTGGTTGGCGTGAACAAATGGACCGAGGGCGAGGCCTCGCCCCTGGTGGGCGAAGATGGCGGGATCATGGTGGTTGACCCGGCGGTCGAGCAGGAACAGGTCGCACGGCTGAACGAATGGCGCGAGACCCGGGATGCGGCGGCTGTTGAGGCGGCGCTGGCGGCATTGCGGGCGGCCTCGCAAGCGGGTGAGAATGTCATGCCCGCCTCGATCGCCTGTGCCAAGGCCGGGGTGACAACCGGTGAATGGGCGGCGCAGATGCGCACGGTACATGGCGAATATCGCGGCCCGACCGGCGTGTCGAAATCGGTGAGCAACAAGACCGAAGGTCTGGAAGACATTCGCGAAATGGTTGATGCCGTCAGTGACAAGCTGGGCCGGCGCCTGCGGTTCCTGGTGGGCAAGCCGGGACTGGACGGGCATTCCAACGGGGCCGAGCAGATCGCTTTCCGTGCGCGGGATTGCGGCATGGAGATCGACTATGAGGGCATCCGCCTGACGCCGGAGCAGATCATCGAGGCGGCCAAGGATGGCGCGCATGTGATCGGCCTGTCGATCCTGTCGGGCAGCCATATCCCGTTGGTCGAAGATGTCATGGCCCGGATGCGCGCCGAGGGGCTGACCCATATTCCGGTCACAGTCGGCGGCATTATCCCGGATGAAGACGCCGAGCGCCTGCGCGCCATGGGCGTTGCTCGGGTATACACGCCCAAGGATTTCGAGCTGAATTCGATCATGCGCGATATCGTGACATTGGCAGATCCCAAATCGGTGGCCGCCGAGTAATCGATTTAGATTGAAAGGCGCCACCAAAAATAATCCGCGCGACTGTCATTCGCGCGGATTTATGCTATTTTATCTGGATTGACACAAAACGACAGCTTGCACTTCTTGGTTAAGTTATTGAGGTAACGTCCCGGAAACGAAGGAGACTGCAATGAGCATCGATCTGGAAGGCATGTCCCGCGAGGAACTGAGCCAACTGATTGCCGACGCAACAAAAGCCCTAAAAACAGTGGATGCGCGCCGCAAAGCCGAAGCGAAAATCGCAGCGGAAAAGGTCGCCAAGGAATTTGGTTATTCGCTGGATGAAATTCTGAATGCCGGTGGCAAAACCACCAAAGGTGCCCCGAAATACGCCAACCCGGCGGATCCAAGTCAGACCTGGACAGGTCGCGGTCGCAAGCCGAAATGGGTTGTCGATGCCTTGGCCAAAGGAACACCTGTCGAAGATCTGGAAATCTGACACCTGACTGGTATTGTGGCCCATCGGCCCTGTCACTGTCCTGTTCGGGCAGTGCGGGCCACACATCCACAGGTGGAGTATTGCATTGACAGTCCATATTGGGGCCGAACATGGCCAAATCGCTGAAACCGTTCTCATGCCGGGCGATCCCTATCGTGCCGAATGGGCCGCCAAGACGTTTCTTGAGGATGCGGTTTGCATCAACAAAGTCCGCGGAATGCTGGGTTTCACCGGCACCTGGCGCGGAAATCGGGTCACAATTCACGGGTCGGGCATGGGGATGCCATCGCTGTCGATCTATGCCAATGAGCTGATCCGCGATTATGGGGCCAAGACCCTGATCCGCATCGGGTCCTGCGGCGGTATGCAGGACGCGGTCAAGATCCGCGATGTGATCATCGCCATGACCGCCACCACCCTATCGACCCCTTCACGTGGCATTTTGCGCGAGCTGAACTTTGCCCCTTGCGCCGATTACAGCCTGCTGGAGGCGGCGGTCAATGCAGCCAAATCGCGCGAGACCCCTTATCATGTGGGCGGTATCTATTCGTCGGATGTGTTCTATGACGAGCGCCCCGATCTGAACGAACAGATGGTGCGCCACGGCACGTTGGGTGTCGAGATGGAAGCTGCCGAGCTGTATCTGGTTGCGGCCCGTCACAAGGTGCGCGCGCTGGCGGTTCTGACCGTGTCAGATCACCTGCTGACCGGCGAGGCGCTGCCTTCGGAAGATCGCGAACGCTCCTTTGGCGATATGGTGGAAATCGCGCTTGAGGCGGCTTTCCCGCAATCTTGAGCTTTTAGGGTCAGGACCCTGGAACCGAAATCCGCAACATAGACAATTAGTAACCACGCAGGTTCGCGCCCGGCACCGAGGGTGGGCGTGTCTAAACTTGGTACACGGGTGGTGGTACCAGATAGCAGTGCATCTAGTTGAAACGGTGAGACGAATTCGCGCCCGCCCTGGGGGGCGGGGTCGGGCGCGAACCGGATCGCAGGCGATCCGAGGACATTAACTCTATCACAAGAGTTTTGGTTCCGGGGGACTAGAGTGTGGTGGGGTGAAACCCCACCCTACCCCGTTCCACACCGCTGATTACAAGCCGTGGCTGCGGTTGTAGCCATTGCGCGGCGGGCTGGTCCACCAGCCCGACAAGCCGTCCGGGTCAGGCGTCAGTATCTCGACCTTGAGCGGGTGACAGGCGGCTGTATCGGAGCTGTGTTCCGAGGAACAATCGCCACCCGGGCAGGCGCTGAGCGCACCGAGCAAGGGAATTTCCGCAAATAGGGTCAAGCTGTCACCGGGGCGCACCGGGCTGGCCTTCATGAAATATTGGCCGGTATCGCGGGTAAAACCGGTGCACATAAAGACATTCAGCACGTCATGCACATGCGGCTCAGCATCTTCGGCCGCGATGCCAAGGTGATCGGCCAAAGCGCGGATCAGGTTGGAATGACAGCAATAATGGTAATGATCCCCGGCCAAAAGGTTGTGGGTATAGGGATCGCAGCGTGTGCCGATCACGTCATGCACCGCGCCGCCATATTCATCAATCCCGTACCAATCCAGACTGTCCTGAACCACGCTGGCCATGGGGCGCAGATGTGGGAAGGAGGACCAGAGCCGATCGCCAAGATTGACATGGGTGCCATGCAGGGCGCGGGTCTTGCCGGAATAGAAACGTTCGGACAGGTCCTGCGCGTTCCAGAGGTTCAGGTCGCCGACCTGTGGCCCGTCAACCGAGGTGATGCGGATAAAACTGCCTGCCGGGGCCTCAAAACAGCGGGCATCGCGCGGCGGGATCAGACAGGTGTCTGTCACCTTGGCCGAGGTCAGGGCCGCCTGATAAGCGGGCAGATCGATATGCGGCAGGGTGTCATTGGGATAGCAGATCACCGGGGCAATCGCGCGGCGCGCCTCGGCATCCTCGGGCGGGGCGGTTTGGAGCTCAGTCATGGGCGGGTCCGTGGCGTTTTGTTGGTTTGGGTGCTTTGGGGGCAAGGAAACGCACATGGTGGCGTTTAGGCAAGCTAGAAAACACGTTGCGCAAAAGAAAACCGCGCCTGGTCAGCGCGGTTGTCGAAGCAGCCATTTGATTGGGTCAGGCCGCGAGGGGGATATCCTCGTAAGCGGGGCCAGCGGGTGCCGGACGCGGGGTCGGGGTGTAATAGGCCCAGGCTTGTTCCAGAACCTCAAGCGCCTCTTGCGCTTTGGTTTTTGTCGGATTGAGTGCTGCTGTGTTTGCCATCGGAGTGCCTTTCTGTGGTTTTGGCAACTCCTCCCTGTGGCGCAATCTAGGCACGGTCTGATGCAAGGTCAGCCCCCAAGACTGCAATGTCGCTTTGCGGATTTTGCATATGGGTGGCGGGGCTGCATATTTTTAGGGGGATGGGGGCGCTGCCCCCACCCGCCGAGGCGGGTTCCCCCGGGATATTTGCAGCCCAGAGAAACCTAGATGGGGACAAGATCAGAACTTGCCATTCTCGTGGGCGAATTCGGTTGGGATGGGCGAGAGCGTGTCCCAGTGTTCGACGATCTTGTCATCTTCGACGCGGAAGAGGTCGAAAAAGGCGGTGTGTTGGTTGCCTAGGTAACCTTCGGAGGCGGCAAAGACGAAATTGCCCTCGGCCACGACGATATGGGTTTCCTTGTAGGACATGGGCGTGCCCGCATCCGCCATGGCCTGCAAGGCCGCGCCGAGACCGTCAAGCCCATCGGCCACCAGCGGGTTATGCTGGGCGTAATTGTCCGGCGTGATGTAATCGGTGATGGTCTCGGGCGCTTTGCCATAGAGCACCGCGTCGATGAAATTGGTGACGAGGGTCTTGTTGGCGGCGGTCTTGTCGCGATCGGTGATCTCGGTTGTGCCGTCGGTCATCGAACGGCCAGAGGCGGTTTGATCGGCGGGCACAGCCGCTTGCAGATTGTCCCAATGTTCGGCCAGCTTGCCATCCTCGACGCGGAAAACATCAAAGGCGACAAGGGTTTCCGCGCCGAAGGCCTGGGCGTTGTGATAGGTGGCGTGCAAAACCACAAGGTCGCCCTCGGTCAGGATGCGGTGCGGGGTGGCGGTGAGGCCGGACTCTTTGAGCGCTGGCAGGAAGCCAAGCAAGGGGGCCGCCCCTGTGGGCACAGATGGGTTGTGCTGGATGTAATCGGGTTTCATCAGCTCGGCCGCGGCCTCGGAATCGAAATTCACAAACAGTGCGGTGACGGCGTTGAGGACGGTTTCGGTGACACTCATATCTCTGTTCCTTTGTCAGACGTGATGGAACAGTGTAAGTATTGATTCTGCACTTAGCGTCAATTACGCACTAATTTCAAATCAAATACCACAGAGGTGACCAAGTATGGTGAAGGATACCAACCTGGAAGGTGAGCTGAAGGAAGACAAAGACAGCCCCTGCCCCGTCCGCCAGGTGCTGAGCCGGGCAACGGGCAAGTGGCATATCCTGATCATGCTGGTGCTGATGGACGGGCCGCAACGGTTCAACGCGCTGCGCCGTTCGATAGGGGATGTGACGCAGCGGGTGCTGACTGAGAATCTACGCTCGCTTGAGCGAGACGGCTATCTGACCCGCGACGTGAACCCGGGGCCGCCGGTGGCGGTGAGCTATGCGCTGACCCCGCTTGGGGAGGAGCTGGCGCGGGAATTGCGCTCATTGGCCGGGTGGGCCAAGCGCAACCTGCCATTGGTTGAGGCGGCGCGGGAGGCGTTTGACGGGCGGGGGTAGGAGCGCGTTCAGTCCAATGGAACTCACTCACCGGGTCGAACGCGTTATGCCCTACAAACACTGCCTCGCCCTGCCAGGCGAGTACTGAATCTGATCAAGCTGAACACGCTGTAAAAGAAAACCCCGGCGACCAGTGGTGCCGGGGTTTTGTGTTTGTGATGTTTGAAACCGCTTTAGACGTGGCGCGAGATCATCATCTTTTTGATCTCGGCGATGGCCTTGGCCGGGTTCAGGCCTTTGGGGCAGGTTTTCGCGCAGTTCATGATGGTGTGGCAGCGATAAAGCTTGAACGGATCTTCGAGGTCATCCAGACGCTCGCCGGTGGCCTCATCGCGGCTGTCGATGATCCAGCGATAGGCGTGCAGCAGCGCCGCAGGGCCGAGATATTTATCGCCATTCCACCAATAGCTTGGGCAGGAGGTGGAGCAGGAGGCGCACATGACGCATTCATAGAGACCGTCCAGCTTTTTGCGGTCATCAATGGATTGCTTCCACTCTTTGGCCGGGCGATTGGTCTTGGTCTCGAGCCAAGGCATGATCGAGGCATGCTGGGCGTAGAAATGGGTCAGGTCGGGGATCAGATCCTTGACCACCGGCATATGCGGCAGCGGGTAAATCTTGACCACGTCTTTTTCGACCTCATCCAGACCATAGATACAGGCCAGGGTGTTGATCCCGTCGATATTCATCGCACAGGAGCCACAGATGCCCTCGCGGCAGGAGCGGCGGAAGGTCAGGGTCGGGTCGATCTCGTTCTTGATCTTGATCAGCGCGTCCAGGATCATCGGGCCGCAGCTGTCCATATCGACGAAATAGGTGTCGACCTGAGGATTTTTGCCGTCATCGGGGTTCCAGCGATAGATCTGGAACTGGCGCACATTGGTCGCCCCTTCGGGCTTGGGCCAGGTTTTGCCCGTGCGGATGGTGGAGTTCTTGGGGAGGGTGAACTGGACCATGAGGCTAGATCCTTTCTGTTTTTGGCTGCGAGGCTTTGGACGCAAGGCCCTCAATGAATTTATAGCTGCTCAGGACCTCGAAGCGGTTGAAATAGGTTTCAACGCCGAACTCGGAGAGCGACAGCTTCTCATATTTTTCGACAAACGCATCATAGCCCGCCTGTAGGGCTGTGTTTTCTGCGTCCAGATTTTGTACGACGACCAGCCCGGTCGGATAGGCATCCAGCACCGAGATTTCCAGATCGGGTCGCAGATCCTGAAGAACCACAAGGGTTTTCCAGACATCGCCGGTCCACATTCTGACATCGGCGGGATCGGTGTCGCGGTCTTCCATGGCGGCGTTGAGCGGCAGGCAGTCATGCAGCACGGCCACCGCACCTGGCCCAGCGTGTTTTTCAAAGTTGATGAAATCGCGCAGCAGGAATTCGCTGAGATGCATGCCGTCCAGGAAACCAAGGGTCGGTTTGATCTCGTTTTTGGTCAGGAAGCCGCTGTCAAAGAAGGCATCCGAGGTCTGTTGGAAAAAGTGGCCCTCTTCCATTTTGCCCAGGGTATATTTCTTGAGCCGGAATTCGGGGTCGATGGCGACGAAATTGCCAAGGCAACGCTCAAGGCTGGTGCCGGTGCGAGTTCCGATCTCAAGATACCATTCGGGGCGCAGGATCTGGTGCAAAGCCCCTAGGACATCGTGATAGTGCGGCCCATCCACCAAAGGGTGCCCCGGCTCCATCTCTTCGAGGATGAAAGGCGGCAAGCGCGAGTCCGTTTGCCCGGCGCGATGACCCAGAGCGGTCACCGATCCAATGGGCTGGACCTTCTTTTTGCTGCTTTTTTTCAACAGGTTGAACATCGAGTTCTCTAGTTAAGGATGGCGGCCAGACCGTCGGTGGCCAGGCATGTGACGGTCTCGGGCTTGGAAATGATCTGGGTGACGATTTCCACGGTGCTTTCGGTGGGGCCGGTTACGGCATCCAGGGCGAGCGCCCCGATCTGCGTGCTGTTGGCATTGTCGATGACGCAATTCACTGCCGGTTCCACGGGCACGCCGGGGAATTTATCCTGCACGACCGGGGTAACGGCGCGGCGCGCCGCTTCGCGGGCAATGTCGTCCTGGGCCTGCGGAGAGCAGGCGCTGAGGGCGATCAAAGCGAGGCCGGTCAGAAACGCGACAGGTTTATGCGAGGCCATCAACGACACAGAAGCGTTCCTCGATACATGCCGCGAAAACCGGGTGGGCAACCATATGTGGTCGAAGAGGCCAGCGGCCCCTGGAAGCCCAGCGTGCGCGCGGCGCAGGAATTGATGTCGCGGGCCTGCCATTCATTGACGATGCCACCGGGAACCACGCGCACAATCGGGTGACCCTGATTGTAGGTGGTTTCCATAAAGGTTTCGGCCCCTTGCGGGGGGACACCGAACAGGCGGTCCTGACAGGCTGTCAGGATTTTGCGCTGTTCAGCTTCGATTGCGCGCGTATTGGCGGAAGCGGGGCTTGGCAGAGCCCCAACAACCATCGCGGCCAGAGCAGATATGACCAGAATGTTGCGCATCAGAATGTCCGTGCTTTCGGGGCGATTTTGGCGACCGAGATGCCGCCTTCTGCCTCGGTGGTGAGCGGGTCTTTGACAACCGGGCGATATTCCAGATCCACCTTGTCGCCGTCGATGCGGGAAATGGTGTGGACGCGCCAGTTTTCATCGTCACGCTCGGCAAAATCCTCATGCGCATGTGCGCCGCGGCTTTCCTTGCGGGCCTCGGCCCCGACGATGGTTGCCAAGGCGTTTGGCATCAGGTTGGTCAGTTCCAGCGTCTCCATCAGATCCGAGTTCCAGACCAGCGAGGTATCGGTGACCTTGAGGTCATCCATCTTGCCGGCGATTTCGGTCATGGCGGTGACACCTTCGGCCATGGTCTTGGCGGTGCGGAAGACGGCAGCGTCACGCTGCATGGTCTTTTGCATCTCAAGACGCAGATCGGCGGTGGCAATGTTGCCCTTGGCATAGCGCAGGGCGTCAAAGCGGGCAAAGCTCTTGTCGATCTCGGATTTCGGCGCGGTCGGAACAGCGCTGTCACGATCAACAACCTTACCGGCGCGGATCGCGGCGGCGCGGCCAAAGACCACGAGGTCGATCAGCGAGTTGGAGCCGAGGCGGTTGGCGCCATGTACCGAGGCACAGCCCGCTTCGCCCACGGCCATCAGACCCGGAACAACAGCATTCGGATCCTCAGAGGTCGGGTTCAGCACTTCGCCCCAATAGTTGGTCGGGATACCGCCCATATTGTAGTGAACCGTCGGGATAACCGGGATTGGTTCCTTGGTCACGTCAACACCGGCAAAGATCTTGGCGCTTTCCGAGATGCCCGGCAGGCGTTCGGCCAGTGCTTCGGCAGGCAGGTGGCTGAGGTTCAGGTGGATGTGATCGCCTTCGGCCCCGACACCGCGCCCTTCGCGGATTTCCATGGTCATCGAACGCGAGACATAGTCCCGCGGCGCGAGATCCTTGTAGGTCGGCGCGTAGCGTTCCATGAAACGCTCGCCTTCGGAGTTGGTCAGGTAACCACCTTCGCCGCGCGCCCCTTCGGTGATCAGGCAGCCAGAGCCGTAGATGCCGGTCGGGTGGAACTGCACGAATTCCATGTCCTGCATTGGCAGGCCCGCACGGGCCACCATGCCGCCACCGTCACCGGTGCAGGTATGGGCCGAGGTTGCGGAGAAATAGGCACGGCCGTAACCGCCGGTCGCCAGAACCACCATCTTTGCGTTGAACACATGCATGGTGCCGTCATCCAGCTTCCAGCACAGCACGCCTTTGCATTCGCCGTCTTCCATCAGCAGGTCGATGGCGAAGTATTCGATGTAGAATTCCGCGTTGTTTTTCAGCGACTGACCATAGAGCGTGTGCAGGATCGCGTGGCCGGTCCGGTCTGCGGCAGCACAGGTGCGCTGTACGGGCGGGCCTTCGCCAAATTCGGTGGTGTGGCCACCGAACGGACGCTGGTAAATCTTGCCTTCTTCGGTACGCGAGAAAGGCACACCGTAATGCTCCAGCTCGTAAACCGCCTTGGGCGCTTCGCGGGCGAGGTATTCCATCGCGTCGGTGTCACCCAGCCAGTCAGAGCCTTTGACGGTGTCATACATATGCCACTGCCAGTTATCCGGGCCCATATTCGACAGCGAAGCGGCGATACCGCCCTGCGCCGCAACCGTGTGCGACCGAGTTGGGAAAACCTTGGTCACGCAGGCGGTGCGCAAGCCCTGTTCGGCCATGCCCAGAGTTGCGCGCAGACCCGCGCCCCCGGCACCGACCACTACGACGTCATAGTCATGCGTCTCGTATTGATATTCAGCCATGTCTTATGTCCTTCAAAGCGCGATCTTGGCCAGGGCGAACAGCCCGGCACCCATCAGCGTGTAGCTGAGGCAGATCGTGACCATGATTGCAGCCTTGCGCGCGGAACCGCGCATGTAATCCTCGATCATCATTTGAGCCCCGCGGCGGAAATGCTGCAGGCCAACCACCAGAACCAGAGCGGTCAGGATGGCCGGGAACGGGCGCGAAAAGGTCGCGAGGACCTCTTCATGCGTGCCGCCCAGAGCGGAGCCAAAGTAGAAAACGAAGGTTGGGATCAGCAATGCCAGGCCCACGGAAGAGACCTGCATATACCAGTGATGTTCAGTGCCCGAATGCGCGGACCCTTTGCCAACGGCGCGCTTGCGATCAGTCAGATAACCCATGACAGCCCCCTTAGACGACGACGATGGTGAAGATGGTCAGCAAAACCGAGGCGATCACGATGACCCAGCCCAGGGTTTCTGCTGTCGGAATATCGAGCCCCTTGCCCGCATCAAAATAGAGGTGACGCAGACCGGCCAGGTAGTGGTACCAGATGGCCCAGGTCGAGCCGAGGAAGATCAGATCGCCAAACCAGGAGGTCACGATCCCATCCACGACGGCGAAATATTCCGGAGAAGTGGCCGCAGCGAGCAGCCACCAGACCCCAAGGATCACAGCAACGATCAACGCGTTGCCTGTCACACGGGTGAGGATGGAGGTGACCGAGGTCAACTGCGGGCGATAAATTTGCAAATGCGGCGAAAGCGGGCGATTGCCCCGGTTCACGTCGGCCATGATGATGTCCTTTTCTTTCCCTTGCCTTCTGTTCTACTGACTTTTTCTCGCCTGTCACGTGCATGACATGCTTTGGGGCGCGGTTTTTTGGCGCAATTGGCCGGTTTTTGTTAATTTGTGATCACTGACAAATGCAGTGTGATCACAAATTCAGCGCTAACAGCGCCGCGTTGCAGAAAGCTGTATTCTTAGTTATTTTATCAGGTAAAGGCCCGGATTCGCGGCACGCCTGCGGGCGCGGATTTGCCAGAGGAACGGACGCTTATCCCAGATGACATGCCAAAAGGCGCAACGTGATCACGCTGCGCCCTGGTGCCTTTGATCGGGAAATCAGAAGGAAAATTTGACCCCGAACGTGGTTTTGGACAGGTCCAACGTGTTGGGGTTTTCGCGCCCGGTGCCGCCGGCCACTTCGGCGATGCCGTCAAACTCGATCCCGTCGACCTTGGTATATTCGGCAAAGAGCGCGATACGGTCGTCAATCTTGTAGCTGCCGCCAACCCCATAGGAATACCCGGTTTCCGAGAAGTTGCGGTCCCGCTTGGGCGGTGCGAAGGTATAGGCGTTGCGGGCTTCGAAATCGACCTGGGTGACACCGGCATGGGCATAGGCGGCAAATTTCTCGGTAATGTCGAAACCGCCGATCAGACGCGCGCCATAGCTGGCCTCAAGTTCAATATCGGTGACGAGGACGCCGTTGATATTGCGGGTTTCGCCATTTTCGAAGTTGTAAAAGACTTCGGCCCCCCAAAAGAAATCGGACTGGCCGAAATGCTGCTCATAGCCAAGCGCCGCACCAAAGGAGAAATCGGTTTCCGAGACAAAGGAGGTGCCGCCGACATCGGGAACTGGCAGGACGGTTCCAGCTGTGTCGCGTTCGATGGAGTGATCCAAAGTGGTGCCGCTGAGCGAGCCGGAGAAGTAAAAGCCATCCGCGTAGGCCGCAGAAGACAGTGTCGCAGCCGCCAAAGCCGCGAGGGAGAGATGTTTTAACATGTGTGTTTCCTGAGTAATGCGAGAAGGTTCGCTGGGCTTATTCATGACCCGCTCGGGAATGGGGTTCAAAACAACTCGCGTGGCGGCTTTGTGCGCGGTTGTGAAGATGCTGCGCGAGAATGAGGGGGTTGTGCGACGGCGGCTCTTTTTCTGTCAAATACAGGTGAGATTGGCGTGAAAAATCGATAGCTTGGGCCTACGAGCTTTGCCGGGTTCACGCCTACCGCGCAGAATGCGATAAGGGCGCGCGCACAGGAAGGAAGACCCATGGCCCCACTCGGCATTCTGATCATCGTTGCAACCACGATTTTCCCGGCATTTCAGTTATGGAGCCTGCCCAATGTCAGCGATCAGGTGGCGCTGTTTTCGCAATATCTGGGATTGGCGGCGCTGATCCTGATGGCCTGGGGGCAAATTTTGGCGACGCGACTGCCGGGGATTGAGACGGTGTTTGGCGGGTTGGATCGGGTCTATGTGCTGCATAAATGGGCCGGGATCATCGCCATGGCCGCGATCCTGCTACATGACACGATTGACGCCGAGATGCGCGATAGCGGGCCCGAGACCTTTCTGAGCGAGTTGGCGGAGACCTTGGGCGAGATGAGCCTGTATGGTCTGTTGATCCTCGTGGTGATCTCGGTCGCGACCTTTGTGCCGTATCACCTGTGGAAATGGACCCATAAGGCCATGGGGGCGCTGTTTGCTGCTGGCGTGTTCCACTTTGTCTTTATCATGAAGCCCTTTGCCATGGGTGATCCGGCGGGGCTGTATACGGGTGCGTTTTGTGCGGCGGGGGTGCTGGCCTATTTCTGGACGCTACTGCCGGAATCTTTGCGCCCGTCGAAAGGCTATAAGATCAGCGGCTTGGACAAGAGCGGTGGGGCGTTGGTTGTGTCGATGACACCCAAGGGCAAGGGGATCACCCCGGCGGCGGGGCAATTTGGTGTGCTGAGTTTTGGGGCGGCGGGCAAGTCCGAGCCGCACCCGTTCAGTTTTTCCAGCATTGGCCCGGATGGGGCGCTGCGGGTGACGATCAAGGCGCTGGGGGATTTCACCACCGGGCTGGAGCGCGGCCTGGCAATTGGGCAGGATCTGCGCATTCAGGGGCCGTTTGGGCGGTTTCGGCTGGGTGAGAAAGCCCGCGAGGTCTGGGTTGCCGGGGGCATCGGAATCACGCCGTTTCTGGCCGGAGCGCAGGCGCTGAGGGCGGAGAGTGGCGTGGTCGATCTGTTCTACTGCATCCGCAGCCGCGACACAGCCCCGCATCTGGAGGAGTTGCAGGCAATGGCAGAGGCCAAGCCCAATCTGCGCCTGCATCTGATGGTCTCGAGCGAGGGGCAACGGGTTTCGGCAGACAAGATCGCGGAGGTGGTCGGGGATGATCTGGCCAAGGCAAGGGTGGCCTTTTGTGGCCCCGTCGCGCTGCGCGAGGCTCTGAGAACCGGTTTGGCCCGCTATGGGGTGTCAGCGCGGCAGTTTCATTATGAAGAGTTCGAGTTCCGCACCGGAGTCGGGCTGCAACGTTTGGCCGCCTGGGTACTGCGACGCGGCCTGGAAGTGTCGCGTCAGGCGCGGGGGAGTTAGCCACCTGGAACTGTAATCCGCAACATAGACAATTAGTTACCACACAGGTTCGCGCCCGGCACCGAGGGTGGGCGCGTCAAACCTTGGCAATTTGGTTGTGGCATCAAATAACTGTGCGGCTGGTTGAAATGTTGAGACGAATTCGCGCCCGCCGCTTTGCCGAAGGCAAACCTTTGGTTTGACGGGCGGGGTCATGCTGAAAGCATGCCTCTGGCATGACCGCGAACCGGATCGCAAGCGATCCGGGAACATTTTCTCTATGACGAGGATTTCGGCTCCACGTGACTAGAGTCTAAAAGACCCGAATCGCGGTTTGCATGCCTGGGGCAGGCATTTCCTTACATCGGCATAAGCGCCCAATAGTCGAGGTCGAGCAGGACATCTTTGTTATATTTGCCGTCTTCGCCACGCAGTTGGAACGGTTCGCCGCCTTTGGTGGCGACCAGGCGCAGGCGGATGGCACCGACGCCGGGGGCGGAGGTTTCGGCTTTGTCGAGCACTTCGGACCAGGCTTTGATGGTCAGGCCGGAGAAACACGGATTGGCATGCGCCCCGCCATTCAAACCGACAATCATCTGCGCGTTTGCGAGGCCGTTAAAGGACAGCGCCCGCGCCATGGAGATCACATGGCCGCCATAGATCAGACGGCCTTCGGGGCGGAAGGTCAGGTCGAAATGCACTTTGGCGGTGTTCTGCCAGAGGCGGGTCGCCATCATGTGCTCGGCTTCTTCAATGGTCACGCCATCCACATGGTCGATGGTCTCGCCAATCTCGTAATCGCCCCAGCGATGCGGCTCACCGGCGAGGTTGAAATCGTAATTGGAGAAATCGAGGCCCTCGGGGATGACCAGATCGGTGGGTTCGAGCACTTTTTTCAGCTCGGGCACAACGGTTTCCGGCGCGGGGGCGTCGATATCGCGTTTGCGCACCATGACCCAGCGCACGTAATCCATCACGGTTTCGCCCATCTGGTTGATGCCGCGGGTGCGCACCCAGACAACGCCGGTCTTGCCGTTGGAGTTCTGTTTGAGCCCGATCACCTCGGAGACGGAACGAAGAGTGTCACCGGGAAAGACCGGCTTGAGCCAACGGCCTTCGGCATAGCCAAGATTGGCCACAGCGTTCAGCGACACATCCGGGACGGTTTTGCCAAACACCACATGAAAGGCAGCAAGATCGTCAAGCGGGCTGCCCTCGAGCCCGCAATCACGGGCAAATTCGTCAGAGGAATAAAGCGCATGGCGGGCGGGATAGAGCGCGTGATACAGCGCGCGCTCGCCCTCGCCCACCGTCCGGGGCACCGCATGGGCAATGACCTGCCCGATATGATAATCTTCGAAAAAGCGACCCGGATTGGTTTTGGCCATGGCTTTCAGGTTCCCTTGTTTGGTCGGCGCGCTAATGCTCGCCCAGTTTGGTGTCGGGCGTATAGGTGCCCTCGGCGTCTTTGACGACGGCCTGACCACAGCGCATGACACCATTGGCGGCGTCAAAGGCATAGGTCGGGTCGCCATGCAATTCCCAGCCCTTGTTCAGGGCCTCGGTGACTTTGTGGCAAAAGGCCGATGTGTCATCGGCGCTGAGAAAACGGTAAAGTTTCATGTCAGATCCCTCATCCAAAGGCTGCTGGGCCGAGAAGGCCATGGATATAGCCGATCACCGCCAGAAGGATGACAGACGCGGCCAGGAACATGCCGTCTTTGGCGATGCTGCCCTTGGCGGACGGTGTCCAATCCGGCTCGGAGCGGTTGATCACGACCATGGTCACAAGCGACCAGATCAGCAAGCCGCCAAACAGGACGAAGGATTCGGTGTCGCCATTGACCAGCAGATGCGCCGCGGCCCAGATGGCAAAGCCGGTCAGCATCGGATGGCGCATCTTGTAGAACAGCGCGCCCTTGGAGGGCCCCGGGCTGGTGAAATAGAGCGCAAAGATCATCAGCAGGTTGTTGATGCCCACCGTGGCGGGGTGACGACCCCAATAAACGGTGCCATCGGCCATGCGATAGCCCAGCACCATAAGGATGATCGAGCCGAACAGGGCCAGGGCAACCATGCCCTTGGCCTTTTGATCGCCCAGTGCGGCGCGTTGTTCTGGCAAAACGCGCTTGAAAAGATGCGCCCCCCACCAAATGGCGAGGCCGAGACATAGTAGAAGCATGGTTATCCCTCATGTTAACCCGCTTCACACCTATCTCATTCAGCCAGAGCGGCAATAGCCTCGGCCTTGGCCAAGGTCTTTTTCGCAGTTTCGACATGCAAGTTTTCAACAATCTTGCCGTCAACCACAGCCACCCCGCCGCCTGCGGCAATGGTTTCTTCAAAGGCGGTGATCTGACGCTGGGCAAGATCAATCTCGTCTGCTGAAGGCGCGAAGGCGTCGTTGGCGACGTCAACCTGCGCCGGGTGGATCAGGGTTTTGCCATCCATGCCCATGTCGCGGCCCTGGTCACATTCGGCCTTGAGACCATCGGTGTCTTTAAAGGCATTATAGACGCCATCAACGATGATACAGCCGGTGGCCTTGGCGGCCAGCAGACACAGGCCAAGGCCCGGCATCATGGGCAGGCGGTCGGGACGAAAACGGGAATTGAGCTCTTTGGCGAGATCATTGGTGCCCATGACCATGCCCGCCATTTTGGGATGTGCGCCGATTTCAGCGGCGTTCAACATGCCACGCGGTGTTTCCATCATCGACCAGATCGGTTTGTCGCAGAGCTTGGCCAGCTCATCCAGCTGCGCTGCGCTTTCGACCTTGGGCAAGAGAACCGCGTCACACTCCATCTCGTTCACCGCGCGGGCATCATCCGCGCCCCATTCGGTGTCGAGCCCATTGATGCGCACGATACGGGTGCGGTTGCCATAGCTTTGGGTCAGTGCGGTCTTGAGCGTCTCGCGCGCGGCGATTTTTTCACCCGGTGCAACGGCGTCTTCGAGGTCAAAGATGATCGCATCGATCGGCAAGGTCCGGGCCTTTTCCAAGGCGCGCTCCTTGGACCCTGGGATATAAAGAACGGAACGATAAGGGCGGGCTTGCATATCCATCAGACTCTCTCCTGACATCGGGTGAGTAATTTTCTTGCGCGCAGATGGCCTGTTTTGGCGGAAAAGTTCAAGGGAAAATGTGCCGCAGCGCAGAAAATAGGCAAAATTACCCTACGCAAGCGCGGCATTTGCGTTGGATTTGACGCAACGCACGCCCTGTTAACCTTTTTGAAGTCGCTGAGACGGAAAGTTGTGACATGCCGGAAAACACGGCATCGGCGGCGTCGCAACAGACCCGCACCTTGAATGAGGGGACTTCATCCGGTTCTGGGCAGCGCCAAAGATGCGCCTGCCCAAAGCCAAGCCGAAAGGTGACACTATGACGGAGAAATTCGCAAAAGTAGCCATGCTGAGCGCAGGTCTGGTTCTGGGCGCAGCGACATTGGTAGAAGCTCAGGGCGCGCAAAACTGTGCCCCACGTGAAAAAGTTGTCGAACGCCTGGCCGTGAAATATGGCGAAACCCGCCAAAGCATGGGTCTGGGCAGCAATAATGCAGTCAT
Organism: Tropicibacter sp. R15_0; assembly: GCA_017744045.1. Classification (GTDB taxonomy): domain Bacteria; phylum Pseudomonadota; class Alphaproteobacteria; order Rhodobacterales; family Rhodobacteraceae; genus Pelagimonas. Next base: position 73,244 of record JAGHRD010000006.1, read on the forward strand.
GGAAGTGTTCGCATCGCTGGATAGCGGTTCCTGGACCATCACAGTGACCATGGCAAATGGTGTGACCTGCCTCGTGGCAAGCGGCCAAGCCTTTGAAGAGCTGGCAGAAGCACTGCCACCCGAAGGTGACCCGGCCTAAGGTCCCAGATGTTTTGTGGTTTTCGGGGCGCGGCGCTGCGCCTGCCCCCCATCACTCCAGATCCTATCTGCGCTATGTGCTGGCCCGGATTAACCCGGGACACCGCGTAGATCAGGTCAGGGCATCCCAGACCAGCTTGGCCCCGGTCAATGTCAGGGCCACATAGGTGATCCCGAAAAAGATCCGATCAGACACAAAATGATGCGCCCGGATCCCGATCCATGTGCCCAGAAGGGCCGCCGGGATCAGGAACAGATCCATCAAGAGCGTGTCGCGCGTGAAAATTCCCATTCCGGCGTAAAAGCCGGATTTGAAGAAATTGACCGCCCAGAACACCAGAACCGTGGTTGCCTGATAGGTCAGCTTGTTCAGCCCCTGCCCCAGCAGAAACACCGCCGCTGCAGGCCCGCCCGCGTGGCTGACAAAGCTGGTAAAGCCCAGGACAAGCCCGGATAAAAGCCCCGTTTTGGGGCCAAATTGCGCCTGACCCAGGCGGATCAGCCCAAATTTCTGCGCCCCCTGCCACGCAACAAAGAGCAATGCCACCAGGCCGATCATCAGTCGAATCATGTCTGGATCCGCGAGCGCAAAGAAATAAGCCCCCAAAAGCGTGCCCGGAACAGCCCCGGCCAGCAGGACCCGCGCCGCGCCCCAATCCCATTTGCGCCAATAGGCCGGAAGGCTGGCCACGTCGATCAGCATCAAGAGCGGCAGCATCAGCCCGATGGCCACGGCCGGTTCCAGAACCAGCGCAAGAATCGACGCGCTGGCAAAGGCCACACCCGAGCCAAACCCGCCCTTGGATATGCCCGCAAAGACAACTGCCGGTATTGTGACGGCAAAAACCGACAAGCTGAACAGCTCCACGCCTATCTCCCTAAACTCGCGCGTTTACATGGCTTTATCGTGAAATTGTTCGCGTTAACAGCCCTCAAAACCGCCCCCCGCGCGCACACGCCGCAACGCAGCACCCTTGCACGAAGCGGCGTAAAGGCTTACGCACTCGGCAAAATTCACCAAGGACTGGAGATTTTTCCATGGCACGACCCAAGATTGCCCTTATCGGCGCAGGTCAGATCGGTGGCACCCTTGCCCACCTCGCGGCAATGAAAGAACTGGGCGACGTTGTCCTGTTCGACATCGCCGAAGGCACTCCGGAAGGCAAAGCATTGGACATCGCCGAATCCGGCCCGTCCGAAGGTTTTGACGCCAAGCTGAAGGGCACTCAGGATTACGCCGATATTGCAGGCGCAGATGTGTGCATCGTCACCGCCGGTGTTCCGCGCAAGCCGGGCATGAGCCGCGACGACCTGCTGGGCATCAACCTGAAGGTCATGAAATCCGTTGGCGAAGGCATCCGCGACAACTGCCCCGACGCGTTTGTTATCTGCATCACCAACCCGCTGGACGCCATGGTTTGGGCGCTGCGCGAATTCTCGGGCCTGCCCCATGCCAAAGTTTGCGGCATGGCTGGCGTTCTGGACAGCGCGCGCTTCCGCCACTTCCTCGCCGAAGAGTTCGACGTTTCGATGAAAGACGTCACCGCATTCGTTCTGGGCGGCCACGGCGACACCATGGTGCCGTCGGTACGTTACTCGACCGTTGCCGGTGTGCCTCTGCCTGACCTGATCGACATGGGCTGGACCACCCAAGAGAAAATGGACGCGATCGTTCAGCGCACCCGTGACGGTGGCGCAGAAATCGTTGGCCTGCTGAAAACCGGTTCCGCCTTCTACGCGCCTGCGACTTCGGCGATTGAAATGGCCGAGGCCTATCTGAAAGACCAAAAGCGCGTTCTGCCTTGCGCCGCCTATTGCGACGGCGACCTTGGCGTGTCCGACATGTATGTTGGCGTGCCAACCGTGATCGGTGCCGGCGGTGTCGAGAAGATCATGAACATCAAGCTCAACAAAGAAGAGCAAGAGATGTTCGACACTTCGGTCAACGCGGTCAAAGGTCTGGTCGACGCGTGCAAAGGCATCGACCCGTCGCTGGCCTAAGCCACGGCTGGACAGATTACGAAAGGGTCCGGTTCGCCGGGCCCTTTTGCTTTGGAAGACGCGAGGCCGGGCATGAGGTCGCTGGAAACTGTCGCGCCTTTTACTCAAAGGCGACAGACACGTTTCGCTTCCCTCCCGCATAGCGGTCATAAACAAGTTAATTTTATTTGATTCCCCGCTCGGCGCTAACATTTATTTTACTTGTGATCACAGCTGCAAAAAGTGTGATCACAAATGTCGAAAACTTGCGCAAAATCACCCCATGCGGCAAAATTTCGTTTAACCTCTGCTGCTAGAGAGGCCTAAACCAGTCTAAATCGCAGCAAAACGGGGGACATATTCCCATGAACATCCACGAGTATCAGGCCAAGGCGCTTTTGCGCAGCTACGGGGCTCCGGTCTCGGACGGCCGCGTCGTTCTGAAAGCAGAGGACGCGAAAACTGCCGCGGGCGAGCTGGACGGTCCTCTTTGGGTTGTCAAAGCACAGATCCACGCAGGTGGTCGCGGCAAAGGCACCTTTGAAGAAGAAGATGCTGGCGAAAAGGGCGGTGTGCGCCTAGCCAAGTCGGTTGAAGAAGCCGCCGAGGAAGCCAAAAAGATGCTGGGCCGCACCCTGGTCACGCATCAGACCGGCCCGGCAGGCAAGCAGGTCAACCGCATCTATATCGAAGATGGTTCTGACATCGAACGCGAGCTGTACCTGGCCCTGCTGGTCGATCGTGTCTCCTCCCGCGTGTCTTTCGTCTGCTCGACCGAGGGTGGGATGGACATCGAAGAGGTTGCCGCCGCAACCCCGGAAAAGATCCTGAGCTTCTCTGTTGATCCGGCCACCGGCTACCAGCCTTTCCACGGCCGCCGCGTTGCCTTTGCCCTCGGCCTTGAGGGCGCACAGGTCAAGGAATGCGTCAAGCTGATGGGCATTCTCTACAAAGCCTTCATGGAAAAAGACATGGAGCAGCTGGAAATCAACCCGCTGATCGTCATGCCCGGTGGCAAGCTCAAGGTGCTGGACGCCAAGGTTGGCTTTGACGGCAACGCCGTGTACCGCCACCCCGACGTGGCCGAGCTGCGCGACGAAACCGAAGAAGACCCCAAAGAGCTGGAAGCGTCGAAATACGACCTGAACTACATCGCTCTGGACGGTGAAATCGGCTGCATGGTGAACGGCGCGGGCCTGGCCATGGCGACCATGGACATCATCAAGCTCTACGGTGCTGAGCCTGCCAACTTCCTCGACGTAGGCGGCGGCGCAACCAAAGAGAAAGTGACCGAAGCGTTCAAGATCATCACCTCTGACGACAATGTCAAAGGCATCCTGGTCAACATCTTTGGCGGCATCATGCGTTGTGATGTGATCGCCGAGGGCGTTGTGGCCGCGGTGAAAGAGGTTGGCCTGCAGGTTCCGCTGGTCGTACGTCTGGAAGGCACCAATGTGGATGAGGGCAAAGCCATCATCAACAATTCCGGCCTGAACGTCATCGCCGCCGACAACCTGTCGGATGGCGCAGAAAAGATCGTTAAGGCGGTTAAGGGCTGAATGCGATGACGATTGGTAATGTCAAAACCGGTTTTGTTTTTGCCGGGCTGGTTTTGTCGCTGCTGACCGGTTGCGTTCCTGCAACCCAAGGTGTGACAGAGTCCCCCGGTGCGGCAAAACCCGGCGTCGTAGATGCCGGATACCCACTCCAACCCGAGGTCGCAGCCGTTGTGCCTGCGTGCCTGGGGTATCTTGAGAGTGGGTCAGTGGCGGATTTGACGTCTCGTGGCTACAAAAAGCTAACTGCGCGCGCCTACCTAAAGCACGTGCAACCAGCCGTATTGCGAGCAGGGAATGTGGGCTCTGGCCTCTACCAATCATCAATCGACATGTCCCACGGAAGTTGCACCGTCAATGTTGCAATGGTTGCTTCGGCCACGGTTACCGGTCTTCAGGTGACACAGGAACTGCAGACTGCAATTGATGGCCAGATGCAAAGCGCTGACTACCAAGCCAAGCGGATCCCGGGCGCTCGCGGACAAACCAAGACGGTTTGGCTCAAGAACGGTTTTGCCGTGGCGGTTCATGCGGTGGTCAGTCGCCAAAGCGGCGCATCTTCCCAAGCCATACTCAAAACAGCCTCCGCAAGCGAACTGTCGCAGGCCATGGCTCAATAAGCATTCATGCGCGCCCCTGATCTGTACTCTGGGGCGACAAACATCGAACAAGCGGCCCAGCCCGCCGAACACAGGAGTAAGCCAAAATGGCAATCCTCGTAGACGAAAACACCAAAGTGATCTGTCAAGGCCTGACCGGCTCGCAGGGCACATTCCACACTGAACAGGCGCAAGCCTATGGCACCAAGATGGTTGGTGGCGTGACGCCGGGCAAAGGCGGTCAGTCCCATCTGGGTCTGCCGGTCTTTGACAGCGTTCACGAAGCCAAGGCCGCGACCGAAGCCAACGCTTCGGTGATTTATGTGCCTCCGCCCTTCGCCGCGGATTCGATCCTTGAGGCGATTGACGCCGAGATGGAACTGATTGTCTGCATCACCGAAGGCATTCCGGTGCTGGACATGATGAAGGTCAAGCGCGCGCTGGAAGACAGCTCTAGCCGTCTGATCGGCCCGAACTGCCCCGGCATCATCACGCCTGACGCCTGCAAAATCGGCATCATGCCCGGCCATATCCACAAGCGTGGCTCGGTCGGCGTTGTGTCCCGCTCCGGTACTCTGACCTACGAAGCGGTGAAGCAGACTGCCGACATTGGTCTCGGTCAGTCCACAGCTGTGGGCATTGGCGGCGACCCGATCAAAGGCACCGAGCACCTGGAAGTGCTGGACATGTTCCTGAGCGACGAAGAGACCCAGTCGATCATCATGATCGGTGAGATCGGTGGCTCTGCCGAGGAAGAAGCCGCTGAATTCCTGGCGAATGAGCGCAAGAAAGGCCGTTGGAAGCCGACAGCTGGCTTTATCGCAGGCCGCACAGCGCCTCCGGGCCGCCGCATGGGTCACGCCGGTGCGATTGTTGCCGGTGGCAAAGGTGGTGCCGAAGACAAGATCGCCGCGATGCAAGAGGCCGGGATCGTCGTCGCCGACAGCCCGGCAACCTTGGGCGAAGCCGTGCTGAAGGCGATCGGCTAATGATTGACCTGCCTCCGCATATGCCGGTTCTTCCGGCCTGTGTTCCAGCTCTCCACGAGAGCTGGCGCAGTGCGGAGGCATGCCTGTCTGCGCTGGGTTTTGAACCCATCCCCCCAAACGCACAGATTATTCGCATGGAACGCGAATATCTGGCCCTTCAGGATCTGGCAACAGAGCCTGCTTACAGCGCCAAAGCTGATAGCCTGATCACAGGTATGTTGGGCAGTGCTTTGAGCGTGTCATCCCCCGCTGAACCCAAACTGCCCCAAGCTGAATTCAGCATCCATTCGTCGGATCACTCGGATGAAACGGTGCGCATCCTTCGTTCGGTTGCCGGAGATGTTGTCTTTCTCTATGACGCCGACGCGCTCACATCTTTGACTTATGTCGCCAAGCAGGACTGGGCCGAGTTCGACGCATTTCTTACCAATGCAGGACAGCGTTTTCACAAGCAACAATCCAAGAGCCAAATCGCGGAGTTGATCGCCCTGATCGACATGCAGGACGGCGCGCCCTACCCCTTTGATGACAGTGGCGCGCTTGTTGATCCTGAGACAGAGGTTGCGGTTTTGTCTTTTACGCGTCCCATCACCCCGAGTTTCGAAGACTACCTGCAGGCCAAGCCGCAGGTGAGCTTTGCTGCGACATACCAAATTGTGAGGGAGTAAGACCTTGATCGCCACTTCTTCCTTTTTATTTCGCAGTTCGGGCAGTTTTATCGCCCGATCCAACACCGTACCCGCACATCTGCTTAGGCTCATTTTTCTCCTGAGCCCGAGCGTCTTTCTCATACTGCCAAAGCGCAGGTCACAAGAGGTAAACAAATGAACGATCAAAGCCCAAACGACCTCTTCCATGCTTCCAGCTTTATGCAGGGGCATAATGCGGAATATCTGGAGCAGATGTATGCCCGCTATGCCAATGACCCCAACGCGGTCGATCAGGCCTGGCAGGAGTTTTTCCGCCAGTTGGGCGATGCCGAGCTGGACGCCAAGCGCGAGGCCGAGGGGCCGAGCTGGTCGCGCGGTGACTGGCCTCCGCAGCCCAATGATGATCTGACCGGCGCGCTGACCGGCGAATGGCCCGCCGCCCCGGCAGAAACAAAGGGCGCTGGCAAGAAGATCAAGGAAAAGGCCGAGGCCAAAGGCATTGAGCTGACCGATGATCAGATCCAGCGTGCCGTGCTGGATTCGATCCGCGCGCTGATGCTGATCCGGGCCTATCGTATTCGTGGCCACTTGGCCGCCGATCTGGACCCGCTGGGCCTGCATGGCCGCGACCCGCATCCCGAGCTGGATCCAAAAAGCTATGGCTTTACCGATGCCGACATGGATCGTCCGATCTTTATCGACAACGTGCTGGGCCTGCAGATCGCGAGCATGCGCCAGATCGTCGAGATCGTGAAACGCACCTATTGCGGCACTTTTGCGCTGCAATACATGCATATTTCTGACCCGGAACAGGCGGCCTGGCTCAAGGAGCGGATCGAGGGTTTCGGCAAGGAAATCCAGTTCACCCGCGAAGGGCGCAAGGCGATCCTGAACAAGATGGTCGAGGCCGAGGGCTTTGAGAAGTTCCTGCATGTGAAATACATGGGCACCAAGCGGTTTGGTCTTGATGGCGGCGAAAGCCTGATCCCAGCGATGGAGCAGATCATCAAGCGCGGCGGCAATCTGGGCGTCAAGGAAATCGTCATCGGCATGCCGCACCGTGGCCGTTTGTCGGTTCTGGCGAACGTGATGCGCAAGCCTTACAAGGCGATCTTTAACGAATTCCAGGGCGGCAGCTTTAAGCCTGAAGATGTCGACGGTTCGGGCGATGTGAAATATCACCTCGGTGCCTCCAGCGACCGCGATTTTGACGGTCATCCGGTGCACCTGTCGCTGACCGCGAACCCATCCCACCTTGAGGCGGTGAACCCGGTTGTTCTGGGCAAGGTTCGCGCCAAGCAGGACCAGGCCAAGGACAAGGCGCGCACCAGCGTGCTGCCGATCCTGTTGCATGGCGATGCGGCCTTTGCCGGTCAGGGTGTTGTGGCGGAATGCTTCGCCCTCTCTGGCCTGCGTGGCCACAAGACCGGCGGCACGATCCATATCGTTGTGAACAACCAGATCGGTTTCACCACCGCGCCGCATTTCAGCCGCTCCAGCCCCTACCCAACCGATAACGCGCTGGTGGTTGAGGCCCCGATTTTCCACGTTAACGGGGATGACCCAGAGGCGGTGGTTCACGCCGCCAAGGTCGCGACCGAGTACCGTCAAAAATTCGGCAAGGACGTGGTCATCGACATGTTCTGCTACCGTCGCTTTGGTCACAACGAGGGCGATGAGCCCATGTTCACCAACCCGATCATGTACAAGCAGATCAAGAGCCACAAAACCACCCTGTCGCTCTACACCGAACGTCTGGTCAAAGACGGGCTGATTCCCGAGGGCGAGATCGAAGACATGAAGGCCGCCTTCCAGGCGCATCTGAACGAAGAGTTCGAGGCCGGCAAAGTCTTCAAGCCCAACAAGGCCGACTGGCTGGATGGCCGCTGGTCCCATCTGGATAAGATCAAAGAGGGCGATTACCAGCGCGGCAAAACCGCGATCAAGCCTGAGACTGCGCAGGAAATTGGCACCGCGCTAACCCGCATTCCCGATGGCTTTCCGCTGCACAAGACCGTTGGCCGTCTTGTTGATGCGCGCGCCAAGATGTTTGAAAGCGGTCAGGGCTTTGACTGGGCCACAGCCGAGGCGATGGCCTTTGGCTCGCTCCAGCTCGAAGGCTATCCGGTGCGTCTGGCCGGTCAGGATTGTACACGCGGCACCTTCTCGCAGCGCCATTCCGGTTTTGTGAACCAGGAAACCGAAGAGCGTTACTATCCGCTCAACAATATCCGCGAAGGTCAGGCCCAGTACGAGGTCATCGACTCGGCCCTGTCCGAATACGCGGTTCTGGGCTTTGAATATGGCTATTCGCTGGCGGAACCCAACGCGCTGACCCTGTGGGAAGCGCAGTTCGGCGACTTTGCCAACGGTGCGCAGATCATGTTTGACCAGTTCATCAGCTCGGGCGAAAGCAAATGGCTGCGAATGTCCGGCCTGGTCTGCCTGCTGCCGCACGGGTTCGAAGGGCAAGGCCCTGAACACAGCTCGGCGCGACTGGAACGCTTCTTGCAGATGTGTGGTCAGGATAACTGGATCGTGGCGAACTGCTCGACCCCGGCGAACTATTTCCACATCCTGCGTCGCCAGTTGCACCGCTCGTTCCGCAAGCCGCTGATCATGGTCACACCAAAATCGCTGCTGCGTCACAAGCTCTGCACCTCGGCGATTGAGGACTTTACCGATGGGTCGTCCTTCCACCGCGTGCTGTGGGATGATGCCGAAAAGGGCCAGTCCGACACCAAGCTGAAGGCTGACGACAAGATCAAGCGCGTCGTCATGTGTTCCGGCAAGGTCTATTACGACCTGCTTGAGGAACGCGACGCCCGGGGCATTGACGACATCTATCTGCTGCGCGTCGAACAGTTCTACCCCTTCCCGGCGCTGGCGCTGGTCAAGGAGCTGGAGCGCTTCCCGCAGGCGGAAATGGTCTGGTGTCAGGAAGAGCCCAAGAACCAGGGCGCATGGTCCTTTATCGAGCCCAATATCGAATGGGTTCTGGGCCGCATCAAAGCCTCGCACCCGCGTCCCCGTTATGTCGGTCGCGCGACCTCGGCCTCTCCGGCCACCGGTCTCGCCAGCCAGCACAAAGCCCAACAAGCCGCGCTCGTGAACGAAGCGCTGACAATCGAATAAGCCCTCCCTACGGGATCAAAGAAGGAAAACAACATGACCGAAGTGCGCGTTCCCACATTGGGCGAATCCGTGACCGAAGCCACGGTGGCCACATGGTTCAAAAAACCCGGCGATGCGGTTGCCGTTGACGAAATGCTCTGCGAGCTGGAAACCGACAAAGTCACCGTCGAAGTGCCCTCTCCCGTCGCGGGCACCCTGGCCGAGATCGTCGCCGCCGAAGGTGACACCGTGGGCGTTGATGCCCTGCTGGCCAACATTTCAGAGGGTGCGGGCGCGGCAGCCCCTGCCCCGGCGGCGGCCCCTGCTGCTGCGGCGGCTCCGGCGGCCTCTGCCGAGAGCACCGATGTGATTGTCCCCACCTTGGGTGAATCGGTGACCGAAGCCACCGTGTCGACCTGGTTCAAAAAGGTTGGCGATGCGGTTGCACAAGACGAAATGCTGTGTGAGCTGGAAACCGACAAGGTCTCGGTCGAGGTCCCTGCCCCCGCCGCTGGCGTTCTGGCAGAAATCACCGCCGCCGAGGGCACAACAGTTGACGCCACAGCCAAGCTTGGCGTGATCTCTGGCAGCGCGGGTGCGGTTGCCGTCGCCCCGGCTGCAGCCCCGGCCCCTGCCGCTGCTCCGGCCGCTGGCAAAGACATCAAAGACGGCCCTGCCGCTGAGAAAGCCATCGCCGAAGCGGGCATTTCCCGTGACGCCGTCACCGGCACAGGCCGCGATGGTCGCGCCACCAAGGCCGATGTCGCCGCCGCCGTGGCCGCTGCCTCTGCCGCGCCGGCTCCGGCCCCCGCCGCGGCCCCACGTGCGCCGGTCCCAGCCGATGACGCCGCCCGCGAAGAGCGCGTGAAGATGACCCGCCTGCGCCAGACCATCGCCAAGCGTCTGAAAGACAGCCAGAACACCGCCGCCATGCTGACCACCTATAACGAGGTCGACATGACCGAGGTGATGGCCCTGCGCAAAGAGTACAAAGACCTGTTTGAAAAGAAACATGGTGTGCGTCTCGGCTTTATGTCCTTCTTTACCAAGGCCTGCTGCCACGCGCTGAAAGAAGTGCCCGAGGTCAACGCCGAAATCGACGGCACCGACATCGTTTACAAGAACTTTGTCCATATGGGCGTTGCCGCTGGCACCCCGACCGGCCTGGTTGTTCCAGTGATCCGCGACGCGGATAGCATGTCTTTTGCAGCGATCGAAAAGGCGATTTCCGAAAAGGGCAAGCGCGCCCGTGACGGCAAGCTGTCCATGGCAGAAATGCAGGGCGGCACCTTCACCATCTCCAACGGTGGTGTTTACGGCTCGCTGATGTCCTCGCCGATCCTGAACCCACCGCAATCCGGTATCCTCGGCATGCACAAGATCCAGGACCGCCCGATGGTCATCAACGGCGAAATCAAGATCCGCCCGATGATGTATCTGGCCCTGTCCTATGACCACCGCATCGTCGACGGCAAAGGCGCGGTCACCTTCCTTGTGCGCGTCAAAGAAGCGCTGGAAGATCCCCGTCGTTTGTTGATGGATCTGTAAATGCGCAAAGTGGTTCAACTCAAATCGGCCCCTTTTCGCGGCGTCGGTAAGCGAGAAACAAACGTTCTCGAAGAGTTGGACCTCTATTGGGGCTGCATCAGCTATGCAGCCCCTCCTCCTAAGTTTACCCGAGCGCGCTATGTGGCTCCAGACAACCTATGGACACATGACCATTGCCAGTTTTGCAATGCCGATTTCTTTGAAGGCGATGATGATGGGAAAGGAACACTCGGATGGATCGCAGACGATCCAGGTCCAGATGTCCCGATGAAATCCGATAAGATCAAAGTGATGCCCAAGTCAGGCGCTCTTAGCTCTCCTTCAAACTTGCGCATTTGGGTGTGTGATACCTGTCACGACATTGTCTCACGCTACCTGGATGGCAATCTTCACGTGGATGTAAAACATTTCAGAGAAATCCCCGGCAGTTGGGAAGTCAGCCAATGACCGCCGAACTCACATATCTCACCCTCGCCACGCTCTGGCTTGCCGTGCACTTTTGCGCCTATGCTTGGGCAGCGGGTCGTCAGGTCGGGTTTGACTACACCATGGGCCCGCGCGACCAAAACCGCCAGCTCAGCGGCAAACCTGCCCGGCTGCAACGCGCGCTCAACAACCATTTTGAGGCGCTGATCCTCTTTGCCATCGCCACCATGGTGATCACCTATTCCGATCAGGCCACCACCACCACCGGCGCGCTTGCCCTGATCTTTCTCATCGCCCGCATCCTTTATCTGCCCGCCTATTACTGGGGTCTTACCCCCTGGCGCACGCTGATCTGGCTGCTGGGCTTCGCCTCAACCTTCCTCATTCTCATCCTGGCCCTGATATGACGCACTCTTTCGTTTCTTCTTGGCCCAAATACTCCGGGGGGAGTCATGCAGCGCATGACGGGGGGCTGGCCCCCCTCCCCGCCCCACAGAAAGGACATCCCTAATGGCACAATATGACGTCATCGTAATCGGCGCGGGCCCTGGCGGCTATGTCGCGGCCATCCGCTGCGCCCAGCTCGGCCTGAAAACCGCCTGTGTCGAGGGTCGCGAAACCCTGGGCGGCACCTGCCTGAATGTCGGCTGTATCCCGTCCAAAGCCCTGCTGCACGCCACACACCAGCTGCACGAGGCCGAGCACAACTTTGCCACTATGGGCCTCAAGGGCAAATCCCCTTCGGTCGATTGGGACCAGATGAAAGCCTATAAATCCGACGTGGTGGGCCAAAACACCAAAGGCATCGAATTCCTGTTCAAAAAGAACAAGATCGACTGGCTCAAGGGCTGGGGTTCCATCCCCGCCGCCGGTCAGGTCAAGGTCGGCGATGAGGTCCACGAGGCCAAGAATATCATCATCGCTTCGGGCTCCGAGCCATCCTCCATCCCCGGTGTTGAGATCGACGAAAACATCGTCGTCAGCTCCACCGGCGCGCTGGATCTGAAAAAGATCCCCAAGAAACTGGCGGTGATCGGTGCGGGCGTAATTGGCCTGGAACTGGGCTCGGTCTATGCGCGTCTCGGCTCAGAGGTGCAGGTCATCGAATTCCTCGATGTTATCACCCCCGGTATGGATAAAGAAGTGCAGCGCAACTTCCAGAAGATCCTGAAAAAGCAGGGCATGACCTTTACAATGGGCGCGGCTGTGCAAAAGGTCGAGACCACCAAGACCAAGGCCAAGCTGACCTATAAGCTGCGCAAGGATGACAGCGAGCACACAATCGACGCCGACACCGTGCTGGTCGCCACCGGGCGCAAGCCGTTCACTGACGGTTTGGGTCTCGAAGCGCTGGGTGTTGAAATCTCCCCACGTGGTCAGATCAAGACCGACAATCAGTGGCGCACCAATGTTCCTGGCATCTATGCCATCGGCGACGCGATTGACGGCCCGATGCTGGCCCACAAGGCCGAAGACGAAGGCATGGCCGCCGCCGAAGTCATTGCCGGCAAGCATGGTCACGTGAACTATGATGTGATCCCGGGTGTGATCTACACCGCGCCCGAAGTTGCAAGCGTCGGCAAAACCGAAGATCAGCTGAAAGAAGAGGGTGTCGCCTATAAGGTTGGCAAATTCTCCTTCATGGGCAACGCGCGGGCCAAGGCCGTGTTCCAGGGCGACGGTTTCGTCAAGCTGATCGCGGATAAGGAAACCGACCGCGTGCTCGGCTGCCACATCATCGGCCCCGGTGCTGGCGATCTGATCCACGAGATCTGTGTTGGCATGGAGTTCGGTGCCTCAGCAGAAGACATCGCCCTGACCTGCCACGCCCACCCGACCTTTTCCGAGGCGGTGCGCGAGGCAGCGCTGGCCTGTGGCGACGGCGCAATCCATATGTAAGCGCGTCTTTTATTACGCCGTGTCAAAGCCCCGGTTTCAACTGGGGCTTTTTCATGTCCGGCTCCACCTACAAAAAAGAGCTTCCCATAGGTCAGCTTCGCCCATAGGCTGAATTTGCGAACAGGGGGAAGCATGTCCGATTTTGATACGAAATCTGCGCAAGCGGTGGCTATGGCGTCTTTGCAGACGGCCGAGAATATCTCGAAAATGATGTTGGACGCGGTCGCCGATCAGCAGGAACGCCAGCAAAAGCACCTGTCTGAAACCGTTGAGCTCATTCAATCCCTATTAAATCCCAAATCCGATTGATCCTAAAAGGAGCGCCAGAATGGCCGAACCAACAGCCGTGAATTCCCAGATCACCGATGCCGTCACCCAATCCAATGTCAAAGTTGTCGGAGAGGCTCCGGCCATGGCGATGGGAGCAATGTATCAGAGCCTGGCCCATAGCACCGGGATGCTTTACGAAAACGCCGTGAATGCTGCGCAGCAAAACAACGTGACGGCACAGGCGGCGACAACCATGGGGGTTGCCACGCTTTACAGTGTCGACACTGAGGCGCTCAAATCCGCGGGCAAGGCCAAATAAACATGGCCTTTCCAACAGCGGTCAACGATCAGATCACCGATGCGATCAGCCAGAGCAATCTAACTGTTCTTGGACAATCCAGCGCAACAGCCGTGGCGACAACCGCGCAATCCTTGGCGCATAGCTTTGGTCTCCGGCTCAGCGCCGAGCAAGCCGGGTCAGCGCGCCTGGGGATCTTGCGCGAGGCTGTCACCAATAAATGCGTCCAAACACTTGGCAAGTCCTAAGGGGGAAAGATGGCTTATCCAACACCAGTGAATGGACAGATCACCGATACGGTCAGTCAGTCCACCTTGATGTCGGTCGGAACCGCCGGATCGGTGGCGCGCAGCGTGATCACCCAAGGGTTCGCAGCGGCCATGGCTGCCTCTGGCCAAAACAGCACCGCTCAGCAGGAAGCGACGCAAATTCTGGCGGATGCCGCACTGACCGCTGCTTTGGCCCGGATGGAGACAGGAGGCGTAGATGACTGACAAGAGCGTAGACTCCAACGAAACAGATGCTGCGAGCACTGTGACAGCGGTCAATGGCCAGATCGAAGACACCCTGAAAACCTTGAACGAGAGCATTGGCTCTGATGCCTCCTCTTTGGTGAGCGAGGCTGAGGCACAAGCGCAAGCGCTTGCCAAGACCTTGGCGCGTCAGGATGCTGTGGCGCATTTGCGGCGCATGCAGATCCTGTCAGAGACAGCTTTCTCAGTTGCGGTTTCAAAACAGGCCAATGGCGATATTGCGGCGGGCGAAGCGATCATGAAGATCGCACAAGAAGCCCTGCGCGATGCGCGCGACATGGTTGCAGAGCTCTAGGGGCCACGGGTTCTCCGTTTGAAAAGGTCCTCTGATAAATATCAGAGGGCCTTTTGTTGAGGCTGGGTGCAGCCAAATTCCGTCGACGGAATTTGCAAATTCCATGCATGGAATTTGGGGCCTCACCACATCCGCGTTTTCGCGTATTCCGCATAGCCTTCGTCATAGGGTTTCGCGGACACGTCGCCTTCGGTCATATCCTGCAGGATCTCACCCACTGTTGGCACCGCCTCCGCGTCATCACGCGACCAAAGGCCAGAGCGCATCAACGCCTTGGCGCATTGGGTAAAGACCTCGTCCACCTCAATCACGATCACCGAAGCAGGCAGGATGGATTTGCGCGCAAAACTCTCGCGCAGCGCCGCGTCATCGGTCAGCCAGGCCTTACCGTTTACCCGCACCGTCGTATTTGACCCCGGCACCATGAACAACAGCGCCACGCGCCCGTCACAGATGATATCGCGCAGGGCATCAAGGCGGTTATTGCCGCGCCAGTCAGGCATGTGGATCGTGGTGTCATCGGCCACCCGCACCACCGGGCCATCATCGCCGCGCGGGGTGCCATGTACGCCCTGCGGCCCGACGGTGGAGAGGATGCAAAACCGTGCGCCCTCCACCCATTGCCGATAAAGCGGTGTCAGACGGTTGGCGACCTTGCGCAGCGACAGCTCTGCCGGTGCGTCATAGAGATCGCTCAGCGCCTCCAGCGAGTTTACTTTCCGCATCAAATCCAAGCTCCTTCATCAGCGCGTTCGACTTGGCCTCAACCCGGGTTTCGAGTTGCTGCATGAAGTCGGCTTTTTCGACTCCCGGTGGGATTGGATCGAGAAATTCGACCACAGCCAGACCGGGTTTGCGCAGGATACCCTTGCGCGGCCAAAGCAGGCCGACATTGGTTGCCGCAGGCACGCAGGGCCAGCCGGTTTCCTTGTAAATCGCGGCTGTGCCAACCTTATAAGGTTTGTAATCCCCCGGCGCGACGCGGGTGCCCTGGGAATAGATCACCAATTGCCCGGGCTGGGCCGCGCCCTTTTTCACGTCTTCGAGCATCTGGGCAATCGCCTGCCCACGCTTGCCGCGATTGACCGGGACACAGCCCAGCCGCCAGGCATATTGACCGATGAACGGGGTAAAGATCAGCTCGCGTTTCATGATGAATTTCGCCGCAGGCACCGCGTCATAGATCATCATGATGTCGAGAAAGCTTTGATGCTTGGCGGCGATAACAACTTCGCCCGTTGGGATGGGCCCGCGGATCTCAGTCTTAATGCCCAGAAACACCCGGGCGAGCCACAAGACATGCGCCGCATAGACGCCGCAGACCCAGCGCGCGCCCTTCGGATGCAACAAAAGCGGGAAGCAAACCACACCCCAAACCGCCATGAACAGATAGATATAGATCACAAAGATCAGCGACTTAAGCCATTGCATCAGGCCAATTCTCCCAAAACGCGCCGCGCGGCGGCTTGTGTTGCGGCAAAGGCGACCAAGGCCGCCAAGGGCGGCACCACGGCGGGCCAAAGCCAATGCCAGCCCTGAAAACGCAGACCGGTCAGGAACCCACCCGCATCCGATCCGTCCGGCATCAACAGGATGGCGACAAATCCCAGCACGGTGCCCACCGCCGCCCCGGTCAAGACACGCAGCGTATAGCGGCGCACAAAGGCCGAGGCGATGTAACCATCGGTCGCCCCAACCAGGCGCAGGACTTCGATCACCTGCGCATTGGCGGCCAGCGAGGCATTGGCGGCCAGCGTCACCATGGCCCCGGTTGTGGCGGTGATCAGCAGGATCGACACCCAGCCAAGCAGGTTCAACCGGCTGGCCGCAGCCACCAAAGGTTTGCGCCAGCGGGTATGTTCATCCAGCACCGCACCGGGGGCCTCGGCCTGAAGACGCAGGCGCAACCCTTCGGAATCATAGCCTTCAGATGTTTCGGCGATTTCAATCAGTTGAGGCACCGGCAATTGATCAACCGGCAGGCCGGGGCCAAACCAGGGTTCCAGCAAAGCTTGTTGTTCTTCGTCCGTCAAAGCGCGGGCCGAGGCCACGCCGGGCGTTTGGGTGAGCACCTTCAGCGCCGCTTCGGTTTGAGCTGCCATTTGCCCGGCGGGGGCCGAGATCCGGATGGTCGATGAGCGCGCCAGTTCCTCGCCCCAGCTGGTGGCCAGCCGGTCAGCGGCCAAAGACAGAGCCAAAGCAAAAACCGTCAAAAACGCCATCGCCGCCGAGGTAAAGACCGTCAGCCGCACCGTGAAGCCGGATGGCGGGACAACCCGGTCTGCGCCCAGATCCGCCTGCGTCAGCGGTTTGAAAAACTCCAGAAAACGCTTCACAGATCGACCCCCGCTGATTGCAACGTGTGGTTCGAAATGCGCAGCACCCGCGCCGAGACCTGCGCCTTGGCCGCGCGGATCAGGGCAAGATCATGGGTGGCGATCATCACCGTCTTGCCCATCTTGTTCAGCTCGACCAGCAGGCGCAGAAGGCGTTGAGACATTTCCCAATCGACATTGCCGGTGGGCTCATCCGCCAGAATGACATCGGGCGACATGATCAGCGCGCGCGCAAGGGCGGCGCGTTGCCGTTCCCCGCCTGACAGTTCGGGGGGCAAAGCATCCCCGCGCCCAACGAGGCCGACCCAGGACATCAGCTCTTGTAGATTGGCGAATTGATCGGGTGTGGCCTGACCGGACACGGTCAGCGGCAAGGCGATGTTTTCATTGACCGGCAAATGGTCGAGGAATTTGCAATCCTGATGCACCACACCAATCCGCCGCCGCGCATAAGCCACCGCATCACGGCCCATATCACGGGCGGAATGGTCAAAAATCCGCACATCACCTTCGGTTGGCAACAAAGCCCCATAGCACAGCTTGAGAAATGTGGTTTTACCCGACCCGGACGGGCCGGTCAGAAAATGGAACGAGCCCGGGGCCAAGCCGAACGAAATATCGCTCAAGAGCGCGTCCCCGCCATAGCTATAGGCTACATTGTTCAGCTCGATCACGCCCGTTCCGCCCGTGTGTTGTGCAACGGACCTGTTTTGCCGCAGCGCAGACCATCTTGCAATGACGCGTCGCTAAAATTGGACTTTTCCCGCCGATCCATGCAACCTATTGTCGCGAAAAGAGACTGTGTCAGCTCTGGGGTAGAGGTAAGGGGACATGAGGTGAGCAAAATTCGGTTGATCTGCCCAAATTGCGGTGCGCAATACGAGGTGCCCGCCGAGGTGGTGCCCGATGAGGGGCGCGATGTGCAATGTTCAAACTGTGCGCATACTTGGTTTCAGCGTCACCCTGACCATGACCCGGACCTGGCTGAGGACCTGAACCAGCCGGTGCCTGATACGGCTTGGGAACCCGAAGAGCCGCCTGCGCCGCCCCCGGTTGCAGACACACCGGTCGAGGACGTGCCGGCTGAGGACGTACCAGTCGAGGCACCGCCTGCCCCGCGCGGGATCGACCCGGAAATGGCCGAGCTGTTTCGCGAAGAGCGCGAATATGAGGCCAATCAACGGGTTGCCGATGCGCTGGAAAGCCAGCCAGATCTGGGTCTGCAGGAACCCAGCGAGGACGAACAGGCCCGCCGGTCGCGCGAGGCACGCGAGCGTATGGCGCGGATGCGCGGCGAAGACCCGGCAGCCGCCCCCGCCCCACCGCCGCCCGTGGCCGCGCCTGAGCCAGAGCCGGAAACGGATCGCGAATATGCCGTGGCCCAGGCCGCGGCGGCGGCCGCCGCCGGATCGCGCCGGGATTTGCTGCCAGATGTGGAAGAGATCAATCAGACGCTGCGCTCCAGTTCGGAACCGCGTGTCATCGACACCGCCCCCAAGCAGGTCTTGCCCCCGGATGAACCAAAGAAAAAGGGCGGCTTTTCGCGTGGGTTCCTGACCATGATTGTTTTGGCGGCCATCGCGGTGGGCGTCTATGTCATGGCCCCAAAGATTTCCGAGCAACTGCCGCAAGCGAAACCTTATCTGGATGGGTACGTCGCGCAGGTCGATGGGTTGCGGCTCTGGCTGGATGGGCAAGTGACCGCTTTGCTGACCACGTTGGACGGGATGAGTTCGGAGGCCGAGAGCGCGCCGGATGGGGCTGAGAGCGACAGTTAAACCCCTGACAAAGCGATAAAAAAGAGCGGGCCAGTGGCCCGCTCTTTGGTTTTCTATGCTGTTGGTGGATCAGATCTTGCCCTTCCAGGGGACCAGCGCACGTTCGGCCAGACGCATCAGGATGTCGATGCCAAAGCCGATGATCCCGATCAGGATGATGCCCATGATCACGATATCGGTCAGCTGGAATTTCGACGCGACCATGATCATCATGCCAGCGCCCTTTTCCGCCGCGACCAGTTCCGCCGCCACAACCGTGCCCCAACAGACACCCATAGCGACCCGCGCGCCAGTAAAGATCTCGGGCAGAGAGTTTGGCACGATCACGTGACGCATGATCTGGGTCTTGGAAGCCCCGAGGCTGTAGGCCGCATGCACCTTGGAGATCGCCACACCTGACACCCCGGCCCGGGCCGCAATCGCCATGATCCAGAGCGCCGCAAGGAAGAGCAGGATCACCTTGCCCTCTTCGCCGATCCCCGCCCAGATGATCACCAGCGGTATCAAAGCCAGCGGTGGCACCGGACGCATGAATTCGACAATCGGGTCGAACCAGCCGCGGAACCAATCCGACAGGCCCATGGCATAGCCCAAAGGAATGCCAATCAGCGCGCCGAGAATGAAGCCGGCAAAGACGCGGAAGAGTGAGTAGGACAGGTGTTCCAACAGGGTCGAGCCGCGATAGCCCTCGCTGGCGATTTCCATGAAACGTGACCAGACAGCTTCGGGCGCGGGCAGCCAAATTGGCTCCATCTGCCAGCCTTTGGCCGGTTCAAAGTTCAGCGTGCCCTTGGGCGACATGCCCACGCGGCCATTTTCGGTTTCCACAGACTGACCCGGCGCAATGGCCTGGCCGTTTACGGCGGTCACACGGTGGCCCTCTTTGCGGCCATAATCGTCATTCTTGTCGACACGGATCAGCCCAGAACGCCAAGCCCCGATGGAATCGGAATCGTTCTTGGCCCAGCCATCGCCCGGCTCTACCTCGGGGGCGTCGCCCTCTTGGCCAACCTCAAAGACACGCACGGTCACGGTCGCCTCATCCGGTGCCTGCCCATCCGCTTCGGCGGTATAGGTAAAGCTGGTGGTGCCGACAAAAGGCCCCGGCGCATGCAAGAAGGAGGGCACGAGGCGCGAGCCGGTAAAGGCCCCCCACATCACAAAGATCAGAAGGATGGAAATCGCCGAGGCCGCATAATTCGAGGCCACCGCGCTTTCATCACCAAAGGTGACCGTCTTGAGCGAGCCATAATCCTTTTTCGGGGTCAAAAGGCGTTTGATAAACCGCCAAATCACCAAGGTCAGGAGAATGATGCCAATGTAGGCCGCGATATAGGGCAAAGCCTGCACGACAGTGATAAAGACATCTCGAAATTCGGCCAATAAGTCCAGGAACCACATCAGCTTGCCTCCTCAGAACGGCCCATGATTTCTTCTTCCATGTCCCAGATCATGCCGAGGATTTCCTCACGTTTGACGGCAAAATCGGGATGTTTCTTGACCTCGCGCAGATCCTGGCCCACGCCAAGATCGGCAAAGGGCAGGCGATATTCGCGGTGAATACGACCCGGGCGCGGGGCCATGACCAACAGGCGTTCGCCCAAAAGCAGCGCCTCTTCGACCGAGTGGGTGATCAGGATGATGGTCTTGCCGGTTTCTTTCCAAAGCTTCAGCACCAGCGATTGCATCTTTTCGCGGGTCAACGCGTCAAGCGCGCCAAGGGGTTCATCCATCAGGATGACATCGGGATGGTTGGCAAGACAACGGGCCAGCGCCACGCGCTGCTGCATACCGCCGGACAGCTCGTAAATTGCCTTTTCCTTGAAGTCCTGGAGACCAACGATTTCAAGCAGATGGTCAACTTCTTCGCCGTAATCGGCTTCGCGCTTACCCGCCATACGGGGGCCAAAGCTGACATTGTCACGCACGCTCATCCATTCAAACAGCGCGCCTTTCTGGAACACCATGCCGCGTTCGGCATCTGGCCCATGTACCGCGTGACCGTTCATGCGGATCACGCCTTCGGTCGGGGCAAGGAACCCGGCGACAATATTGAGCAAGGTGGTTTTGCCACAGCCCGAAGGGCCGAGCACGCTCATCAGCTCACCCTCGGCAAGGTCAAGGGACACATCCTTGAGCGCCTGAACCGCCGAACCATTGGGCAGGTCAAAACGCATGGAGAGATTTTCAATGGATAATCCGCTCATATAAGCAGGCCTTTTGCTAAAAGGGGACCGCGCACAAAAGTCATCGATGACTTTTGCAAAAATCGTGCACGATTTTTGGGACCGAGGGACGCAAGCGCGCGCCCCCCGGTGACTGGATTACATGCCTTTTGCGGCCGTCAAAGGCCCAGCATTCACGTTATCCGCATAGCTGTCCAAGGCGCCGTCAATCGACCCGGATTCCACAAAGACGTCAGCCACGCCTTTCATGAAGTCCTGCGCGCCGCCGCCCAGCCATTTTTCGCCCAGCTGATCGTCCAGCCCGGGGAAAGTAAAGGTGGCCAGCGACGCAGCCGCGTCAGCTTCATCCATACCGGCATCCTTGGCGATCACCGGCAGCATTTCATCGGTATGTTCGCCGGAATTCCACATGTCATTGGCCTTGGCCGTGACGGCCAGGAATTTGGACACGGTTTCGGAATTTTCCGCAACCCAACCCGCCGGGCCAGAGGTCACGTCAAAGACCAGAATGCCCAGCTCTTCTTTTTCCGCACCGGTCAGCAGCACATTGCCATGCTCTTTCATACGGCGCAGGGACCCGCCCCAGCCACAAGCCATGTCAACCGATCCCTGAGCAAGGGCAGCCGCCCCATCCGGCGGTGCCATATCGACCACTTCAAGCGAGCCAAGTTCGACCCCGAAATGCGACATCTGTTTCAGGAAGCCGAAATGCGCGGCGGTTCCCAAAGGCACGGCAACTTTCTTGCCAGCCAACTCACCCGCCGAATCCTTGTCGATCTCCAGATCTTCGCGCACGACACAGTTGTCATTGTCAGAATAGCTGACCGCGACGTCGAGGATTTGCAGGTCTTGCCCGGCCGAAGCCGCCACAACGAAGGGCGGAACACCCTGGCTGACCGCGATCTGTACATCGCCCGAGGCCATGGCCGCCGACATGGCGGTCCCCGTGTCAAAGCTGACCCAGTTCACGTCCATGCCCAAGGCTTCGTCATACATGCCTTTGGCTTTGGCATATTCAAACGGCATCGGCCATTCGAGGAAATAGGCCACGGTGATTCCATGCCCATCTGCCATCGCAGCCTGCGTTCCACTGAGAAGAGCCAAGCCCGCTGCGGCACCTTTCAGATAAGTCTTTATCGTCATCTTTTTCTCCCTGTTGCGTCGGTCTGTCGCGCCGATCAAGGCGTCTTGCATCCGTATTTCGAGTGCAATTTAGGCCCCGGTTCTTGTGGGGCTCCCCTAAATCCGAACGGAAAAAAGGCATTCGATCAATGTTTTTTCCACATTCAGCTTTTTGAAAAACTGGTTTTCCGAGGATGGGTCGTTGCGCTAATTGTCTGAATTATCTAGGTAATCCATTTTGGAACCGATTCATTTTGCCGATTAATGAGACCAATTGGCCTTATAGCAAAATGAATTTGGCCCTATCCGCCTGCCTGAATTTCAGGCTCATCTGCTCTCAACCGGCATAAGCCGCATTTCCTAACAATCAGGAGGTCCACCATGGACGGCAATTACAGTCAAAACGATCTGTCCCACGTTGTTGAGGCCGATAAGGCGCATGTGTGGCATCACCTGATCCAGCACAAGCAATTTGAAAGCAAAGACCCCAACATCATTGTTGAGGGCAAAGGCATGCGTGTCTGGAACCAGAATGGCAAAGAGCATCTGGATGCGGTGTCTGGCGGTGTCTGGACCGTGAATGTCGGCTATGGCCGCGAAAGCATTGTCAAAGCCGTCGCTGATCAGCTGATCAAGCTGCCTTATTTTGCCGGGTCCGCGGGCTCGATCCCCGGTGCGCTTTATGCGGAAAAGCTGATTGAAAAGATGCCAGGGCAGAGCCGCGTTTATTACTGTAACTCCGGCTCTGAGGCGAATGAGAAAGCCTTTAAGATGGTGCGCCAGATCGCACACAAGCGTTACGGCGGGCAAAAGCACAAGATCCTGTATCGTGATCGCGACTATCATGGCACCACCATTTCCTGCCTGAGTGCCGGTGGCCAGGACGAGCGCGGCGCACAATATGGGCCTTATACGCCGGGCTTTGTCCGCGTGCCGCATTGCCTGGAATACCGAGCCGGTGATCAGGGCGCGCCGGTTGAGAATTACGGCGAATGGGCCGCCAACCAGATCGAAGAGGTCATTCTGCGCGAAGGGCCGGACACGGTCGGTGCGCTCTGCCTTGAACCGGTGACCGCCGGTGGTGGCGTGATCACCCCGCCCGAGGGCTACTGGCAGCGCGTGCAGGAGATCTGCAAGAAATATGACATCCTCCTGCATATTGACGAAGTGGTCTGCGGCGTTGGGCGGACCGGCAAATGGTTTGGTTATCAGCAATACGGGATCGAGCCAGACATGGTCACCATGGCCAAAGGCGTGGCCTCGGGCTATGCGGCAATTGCCTGCCTGACCACCTCCGAGAAAGTCTTTGAGCTGTTCAAGGACAATGCCGATGATCCGCTGAACTATTTCCGCGACATCTCTACCTTTGGTGGCTGCACCGCTGGCCCGGCCGCGGCGATGGAAAACATGCGCATCATCGAGGATGAAAACCTGCTGCAGAACTGCACCGATATGGGGGCCTATATGCTCGACCGCCTGGGCGAGCTTCAGGACAAACACGCCGTTATCGGTCAGGTGCGCGGCAAGGGCCTGTTCCTGGGCGCAGAGCTGGTCAGCGACCGCGAAGCCCGCACCCCGATGGAAGAAGCCCGCGTTCAGGCCGTTGTTGGCGATTGCATGCAGCAGGGTGTGATCATCGGCGCGACCAACCGCTCTTTGCCGGGCTATAACAACACACTGTGTTTCTCGCCTGCGCTGATCGCCACCAAAGACGACATTGATGAGATCATCACCGCCGTCGACGGAGCCCTGGGCCGTGTCTTTGGCTGATCTTTCTGCCACCGGTCAGCCGGTGGGGCAAAAGGTGGACGGGGAATTCCCTTGCCCCGTTCCACCTCATCACCCGCTTGTCGGGCGTTTCGGCCAGCTCGTCCCGCTGGCCGAAACTCATTCTGACGGGCTGTTTGACGCGTTTGCGGCGGATCAAACTGGCAGCGGCTGGACCTACCTTCCGATAGACCCATGGGCAGACCGCGCAGTGGCGCGCGCATGGTGCGCCCAAAACGCCACCAGCCGTGACCCGCAATTCTACTGCATTCAGGATCTTGGCGGAGTGCCTTTGGGCTTTTGCTCTTACCTGCGCATCACGCCCGAGATTGGCTCGATCGAGGTGGGCTATATCCATTTCTCACCGCTGATGCAGAAACAGGCCGTCGCGACCGAAGTCATGTTCCTGATGATGCAAAACGCCTTTGACCTTGGCTATCGCCGCTACGAGTGGAAATGTGATGCGCTCAACGCCCCGTCCCGTACGGCGGCGGCGAGGTTGGGTTTCACCTATGAGGGCACGTTTCGACAGGCCACCCTCTATAAGGGTCGCAATCGCGATACAGCCTGGTTTTCGATCATCGACACAGAATGGCCCGCGCTGAAAACCCGGTTTGAACGCTGGCTGTCCCCCAACAATTTTACCCCGTCCGGTCAACAGATCACGTCGCTCAGCCAGATTTGATCCTGCGGGATGGTGGGTGGGGCGAGGTTTGCGGGGAGCTTGCCTCCCCTCAAACCAGCGTCCCCCCATCACGCTTTTACGCGAAAATGCGCTTCAATCTCCACGGCCGCATTGGCGGGCAAGCTGCTACTGCCAACAGCAAAGCGCACATGCGTGCCTTTTTCGGCCCCCAAGGTCGCAACCATCAGGTCAGACGCCCCATTCACCACCTGCGGATGCGCAGCAAATCCCGGCGCGGCATTCACAAAGGCCCCAAGTTTTACCAAACGGTCGATTCGCTCCAAATCTCCCAAAGCCCCCTTGGCCCGCGCCAGCAAACCAATCGCACAGCACCGGGCGGCCTCTTGCCCCTGCTCGATACTCACCTCTTCACCCAGGCGACCCGTGATCACCCGGCCATTTGGGTCGATGGAGATCTGCCCGGAAATAAACAAATCCGTCCCATCAATCAGGTAAGGCGCAAAATTTCCCAAAGGTTTGGGAGCGTCGGGCAGCTCTACCCCCAACGCTTTCAAAGCGGTTTCAATATTTGACATGGATTCCCCTTCAATCGGGTGCAAACTGGCAACGAAAAAGGGCCGCGCAAGGCGCGACCCCTAAATATGATCCGATAGAAACCGGATTAGGCGTTCACGCTATCCTTCAGCGCTTTGGCGATGGTCATTTTGACCTGCTTATCAGCCTCTTTCTTGAACTGTTCACCGGTGGCTGGGTTGCGCACCATACGCTCAGGACGTTCACGGCAGTAGATTTTGCCAACGCCTGGCAGAGTCACCGCACCGCCTGCAGACACTTCGGAGGTGATGATCTCGACAACAGCGTCCAGAGCCGCACCGGCGGTCTTTTTGTCTGCGTCCATCTTTTCAGCCAGTGCAGCAACCAGCTGAGTCTTAGTCATGGGTTTGTTCGCCATTTGAATGGTCTCCTTCACTGCCCAACTCTTGGGGCCCTGTTGCGGGAATAAACAGGATGTAGGAGGAAAACACAACAATTCGTGTGCAGAAAAGCCTTAAAACACGGCCTTTCCCGGCATTTTTCCTCCCACTGACCTTGGGTTACAGGAATGCAGTCTCTTCGAAACTGCGCAACTTCCGGCTGTGGATGCGTTCCAGAGGCATCTCGCGCAGTTTTTCCATGGCGCGAATCCCGATCATCAAATGTCGCGCCACCTGAGTCTTGTAGAAATCGGAGGCCATACCGGGCAGTTTCAGCTCCCCATGCAGCGGTTTGTCCGAGACGCAAAGCAAGGTCCCATAGGGCACACGGAATCGGAACCCGTTGGCGGCAATCGTCGCGCTTTCCATATCCAGCGCGATTGCGCGGGATTGCGACAGGCGCTGCACCGGTCCGGTATGCTCGCGCAATTCCCAATTGCGGTTATCCACCGTGGCCACGGTGCCCGTCCGCATGATCCGTTTCAAATCATACCCTTCCAACTGGGTTTCCATGGCGACCGCCTCTTCCAAAGCGATCTGGATTTCTGCCAAAGCCGGAACCGGAACCCAGACGGGCAGGTCATCATCCAGCACCTTGTCTTCGCGCAGATAAGCATGGGCGAGCACAAAATCCCCCAGGCTCTGCGAATTCCGCAGACCGGCACAATGCCCCACCATCAACCAGGCATGGGGGCGCAGCACCGCGATATGGTCGGTCGCGGTTTTCGCGTTTGAGGGCCCAACCCCGATATTGACCAGGGTGATCCCGCCACCGCCTTCACGCTTTAGGTGATAGGTCGGCATCTGCGGCATCCGCGGCGCGGCGGGCAGTGCACCATCCGGTGTCGTGATCTCGGCGTTTCCAGTGCTGACAAAGCTGGTATAGCCACTATCGGGATCGGCCAGCTGTGTTCGGGCATAGGCCTCAAATTCAGAGACATAGAACTGGTAGTTGGTGAACAACACGTGATTCTGGAAATGCTCGGGATCGGTGGCGGTGTAATGCGCCAAACGGGCGAGCGAATAATCGATGCGCTGCGCGGTAAACGGGGCCAGCGGCGCGGGTTCACCCGGGCCTGGGTCCGCCACCCCGTTGACGATGTCATCATTGGTGGTTTCCAAATCCGGCACGTCAAACACGTCGCGCAAAACAAAGGATCCGGCCCCTTCCTGCGGCACCGAAATATCCGGAAAATTGGCCACGGCAAAGTGAACCGGCATCGGCGTATCTGACAAGCCAATCTGCACTTTGACCCCGTGATTATGGATCAACAACCCAATCTGCTGGCGCAGATAATGCTCAAACATGCGCGGGCGCGTCACGGTTGCGGCGTAACATCCGGGCGATGTCACATGACCAAAGCTCAACCGGCTGTCGACTTTGGCAAAACTCGAGGTGGTGATCCGGATCTCGGGGTAAAAGGCCCGATAGCGAACCCCGGGATGCCCCTGAACCACGGCGGACATGAAATGATCCCGCAAAAAGCTGGCGGCCTCATCATAGAGCGCAATCAATCGCTCAACGGCGGCCTTTGGGTCTTCGAAACTCTCGCTCGCAAATCCATGCGGAGAGACAATCTGCAATTCGGCGGCTTTATCCTGCATTCTTTTTCCTTTTCTTTTTATGTGCTTCTCGCGCCGCTTCGGCGGTTTCACCGAAACCGGGCAGTCACAACGCCCGGGTTTCGTCATTGCCTTACGGAAAAACCTGCCAGGCAGCGCGTGAATTGACCGAAAGTGGCAGCTTCACCGCAAGGTTTCAAGCGCTAACAGTGCAAAGACATATGAAGATTTGACAACAGGTCTTTTGCGGTTTTCAGATAGGTGACACCACTTTCCGAAAAGGCGGCTTAGACATGCAGACCAAGGCCAATATCGAACACTGGCAGGAACGGGTTGATCTGGCTGCGGCATTTCGCTGGACCGCGCGGCTGAACATGCATGAGGGCGTCGCCAATCATTTCAGCCTTGCCATCAACGAGGATGGCACACGCTTCCTGATGAACCCAAATCAGATGCATTTCGCCCGCATCCGCGCCTCGGACATGATCGTCGTGGATGCCAATGATCCCGATACACTCAGCGGCCCCAATGCGCCCGACCCGACCGCCTGGGGATTGCATGGTGGTATCCATCGTCATTGCCCGCACGCCCGTTGCGCCATGCATGTGCATTCTATCCACGCCACGGTGCTGGCCTGCCTCAAGGACAAGCGCCTGCCCCCCATCGATCAGAATTGCGCCACCTTTTTCAACCGCGTGGTCATAGATGAACACTACGGCGGCCTGGCCTTTGAAGAAGAAGGCGCGCGCTGTGCTGCGCTGCTCACCGATCCCAAGCAAAAGGTCATGATCATGGGCAATCATGGCGTCATGGTGATTGGCGACACGGTGGCCGAGACGTTCAACCGGCTCTATTATTTTGAACGCGCCGCCGAGACTTACATTCGCGCCCTGCAAACGGGTCAGCCGCTGGATGTGCTGAGCGACGAAATCGCCGAGAAAACCGCGCGAGAGCTTGAGGACTATCCCGAGCAAGACACGCGCCATCTGGCCGAGCTCAAGGCTATTCTGGACACCGAGGGCAGCGATTACGCGCGTTAACCCGGGCGCAGGCCCGTCTCAACCAGTAGCCCCTTACGTTTGGCCTCGTAATAATAGCCTTTGGCGTACCACATGATCGCCGCATCCGGGTCGCCATCGGCCACCAGATAAGCGCCTTTGAGGTATTTCAGCGCAAATTCCAGATTGTTTTCGGCATCCAGCAGCCCCTCGGCGCTGCCGCGATACCCCATGGTGCGCGCGGTTTCCGGCAGGATCTGGAACAAGCCATAATAGGGCCCGTTGCGTGCCCAAGGGCGATGGGTGCTTTCGCGGATGGCGAGGCGATGCACCAATGAGCGCGGCAAATCATAATGATCCGCCCATCTGTTGATCTGCGACCGCAGTTCGGGCGTTTCATTGGGATAAAGCGGGGGATCATAAGGGGTTGGTGCCAGAGCAGGGACAGGCTCTGGCACCGGTTGGGACAATTCTGGCGCACTGGAACATGCGGATAGGATCAGCGCACCAACCAGGAACAAGTGAGGGTACATAAGATCAGCTTAGGACATCCCAAAGTAGAAATCTCTCAGCGGATTTGTGCTGAGCACAAGATTGCTTATTGCCGGCAAGAACAGGCCTGCACCCTCTGTCTGTTCCACCCGTTTGGGCTTCTTTGGACCAAAAATATCCCGGGGAGTCTCGGCCCTGCCGAGACGGGGCAGCGCCCCTCACGCAGCATCGAAATCCAGCACCAGCTTTTCCGAGGTCGGACGCGCCTGACAGGCCAAGGTAAAGCCCGCCTCCAACTCCCACGGTTCGAGCGAAAAGTTCACCGCCATTTCCGCATCCCCCTCGACCACCTTGCAGCGGCAGGTGCAGCACATGCCGCCCTTGCAGGAAAACGGCAGCTCGAGCCCCTGCCGGGCGGCCGCAGCCACCACATCCTCATCCTTGGCCTCAACCTGAAAGCTGCGCCGCGCGCCATCCAGAATGACATCAACGGTGACACCAGCCTCGGCCGCCGCCATCGCCTTGGCTGAGCGTTCCGGGCGCGGCCCGGCCTCGGTGTAGAATAATTCGTGATAGACCTTATCCGCATTGACGACACCATCCAAAGCGCCGGTCACATTTTCGATCATCTCACCCGGACCGCAGAGAAACACACCATCCGTGCCCGCCAGATCAATCGCGCCCGCCCGCGCCAAGGCTGTCACTTTCTCACCATCAATGCGCCCATTCAGCAGCGCCACATCCTGCGGTTCGCGGCTCAGCACATGGATCAGGGTAAAGCGATCCACATAGCGATCCTTCAACGCCTCAAGCGCGTCCAGAAACATGATCGACCCGCTGTCGCGATTGCCATAGATCAGCGCGACCTCGCCGCCCTGCGCCAAAGCCTCTGAGGCAATGGACACCATCGGCGTGATCCCGGATCCGGCGGCAACCAGCACAATCCGGCCCTGCCCTTGATAGGTAAAGCGCCCTTCCGGCGGCATGACCTGCACCGTTTCGCCAGCTTTCCAATCCTGCGCAGCGGCGGAAAACACCCCGCCCTCAACCCGCTTGATACCTACAGTCAGGGGGGCACCAGGCGCGGAGGCGATAGAATAGCTGCGCCGCAAATCTTCGCCCGCGATCTCACCGCGCAAGGTCAAATATTGCCCGGGCACAAAGGCAAAATCCGTCTGCAACGCCGCGGGCAGGTCAAAGCTGACAGCGATGGCATCGCGCCCTTCGGGCCGGATCTCGGAAATGGTCAAATCATGGAACATGCATCTCTCCTCAGATACATTTGAAATAGTCGAAGGGTTCAGCGCAGCTTTGGCATTGGTAATGCGCCTTGCAGGCGGTTGAACCGAACTCGCTGATGCGGATGGTGCGCACGCTGCCACAGCGCGGGCAACAGACATCCGGGCTGTCAAACAACGCCGCTTTGCCGCTGCCTTTTACAGGCGGAGCGATGCCAAAAGCGCGCAGCTTTTCGCGCCCCTCTGCGGTGATCCAATCGGTGGTCCAGGCGGGGGACAAGACACGGTCGATCCGCGCCTCAAACCCGGCATCGCGCAAAGCCGCCTCGATCGACAGCTCAATCGCCAAAGTGGCCGGGCAGCCGGAATAGGTTGGCGTGACCTTGGCCACCGCCACGCCATCCTCCATGCTGACCTGCCGTAAAATGCCCAGCTCGGCCACCGTGACACAAGGCACCTCGGGATCGGGCACAGAGGCGGCCGCCTGCCAGGCCGCCTGCTCTGTCAGCTCGGCAATCACCAGACCGCCCCGGGATGGGCGCGGTGCAAGCTTTGCATCTCGGCCAGCATATGACCCAGCACCTCGTTATGTTGCCCCGACCGGCCACCGGTTTGCGGATAGACAGCTTCTGGCATGTTCAACCCGGCCTCGGCAAAGATACGCGCAATGGTCGCCTGCCAAACCGGACGGATCGCCGCCCGGCTTGGCAAGGCATCCACGCCCTCAGCAGCCCCTTCCTCAAAGAGCTCTTCGGTAAAGCAATGCAGCTCCTCCACCGCATCGCGCATGCGTGCCGCACTTTCTTCGGTGCCATCGCCAAGCCGGATCACCCATTCTCCGGCGTGGCGAATATGATAGGCCATCTCTTTGACCGCCTTGCCGGCAACGCCTTTGATCACCTCATCCGAGCTGTCCAAGGCCGCCTGCCAATAGGGTTCCATAAAGGCGGCGAAATAGAGCTGGCGCAGCATGGTCACGGAAAAATCGCCATTCTCACGTTCAACCAGCAGGCAATTGCGATACTCACGCTCGCCGCGCAGATAGGCCAGCGCATCTTCGTCACGCCCCTGCCCTTCGACCTTGCCCGCATGGTCATACAGCACCCGCGCTGTGCCGATCAGATCCAGCGCCATGTTGGGCATGGCCAGATCTTCCTCAAGCATCGGCGCATGGCCACACCATTCCGACAAACGATGCCCCAGGACCAGATGGTCATCAGCAAGCTCCAAAAGCGCGTTGAACAGAGCCATCACATATGCCCCACTTCTTCGGGGATGTCATAGAATGTCGGGTGGCGATAAATCTTGTCGCCGGTGGGCTCAAAATTCTCATCCGCCTGATCGGGGTCGCTGGCGACAATCTGGTTCGAACGCACAACCCAGATTGAGGTCCCCTCGCCCCGACGCGTATAAACATCCCGCGCCGCATTCAGCGCCATGACCTCATCCGCTGCATGGAGCGAGCCGACATGTTTGTGGCTCAGCCCGTTGCGTGGACGGATGAACACTTCCCATAGGGGGATTTCATTGGCCATTTTCTTTCCTCTTCCCAGTTTCGGAGCGCCCAAAGGGATGGTGGGTGGGGTGTCGCGCTTTGCGCGCACGTCACCCCATCCCTTGGCGCATTATTCTGCTGCTTGTTTGCGTGCTGCGCGTTTTTCCGCATGGGCCAGCGCCGCCTCACGCACCCAGGCCCCATCGTCCCAGGCCTTCTTACGCGCTTTGATCCGGTCGCGGTTCATCACACCATTGCCTTTGACCACGCGCCAGAATTCCTCCCAGTCGATGTCCCCGTGATCATAACCGCCCTTCTCCGCGTTCCATGTCAGATCCGGATCCGGCAGGGTCAGCCCCAGAAACTCCGCCTGCGGCACCGTCGCATCGATGAATTTCTGCCGCAGCGCGTCATTGGAAAAGCGTTTGATCTTCCATTCCATGCTCTGCTCGGAATGGGCACTATCCGCATCATGCGGGCCAAACATCATCAGCGAGGGCCACCACCAGCGATTCAAGGCATCCTGCACCATTTCGCGCTGCGCCTCGGTCCCGCGCGCCAGATACATCACGATCTCATAGCCCTGCCGCTGGTGAAAGCTTTCTTCCTTGCAGACCCGGATCATCGCCCGCGCATAAGGCCCATAGGAACAGCGACAGAGCGGAATCTGGTTCATGATCGCCGCGCCATCCACCAGCCAGCCGATAATGCCGATATCGGCCCAACTAAGCGTTGGATAGTTGAAGATCGAGGAATATTTCGCCTTCCCGCTCAGCAATTCCTCAGTCATCTGCTCGCGCGATACGCCCAAGGTCTCAGCGGCAGAATAAAGGTACAGCCCATGCCCGCCCTCATCCTGCACCTTGGCCAGCAAAGCCGCCTTGCGCCGCAAAGACGGCGCGCGGGTGATCCAGTTTCCTTCGGGCAGCATGCCGACAATTTCGGAATGCGCGTGCTGACCGATCTGACGCACCAGCGTCTTGCGATAGCCCTCGGGCATCGCGTCATTGGGTTCGATCTTTTCCTCGGCATCGATGCGTTTCTGGAAGGCCTCCAGAAAGTCCTGCGTTTCCTCGGTAGACCCATCCGCGCCGATCAATCCCTGGGAATACATGTGGCTTTCCTCCTCTTGCGTGCATCGATCCAAGCCATGCCCGCGTTAAAGCTCTACCGGCAAGATATGTTACAAAACATGATCTGAAAAGCATTTTTCGTAACACTTGAAACAAAACCCGTTTCGCGCCACCTATGTCCCATGAGAAAAACACTTTTTTCCTTGGGCCATGGCTATACAGCCAGCGCATTGGCGCGGGTCCTGATCCCGCAGGGCTGGCGTATCCTCGGCACAATCCGCGACGAGGCGCGCGCCGATTCCCTGCGCAGCCAAGGCGTCGATCCGGTGCTCTGGTCGCCTGAAAACCTGTCAGAGGCGCTGTCAGAGGCCAGCCATCTTTTGATCTCTGCAGGGGCCACGGAGGAAGGGGACCCAACGATCAACGCCATTGGGCCAGACATTGCCGAACGGGCGCGTCAGCTTGATTGGGTCGGCTATCTATCGACCACGGGTGTCTACGGAGATCATGGCGGCGATTGGGTGGATGAAACCACGGCTTTGACCCCGTCCACCCATCGCGGCGAAATTCGCGTTGCTGCTGAAAACGCTTGGGGCTCCATCCCCGATTTACCGCTGCACATTTTCCGCCTTGCCGGGATCTATGGCCCAGGACGTGGGCCTTTTTCCAAGGTCCGCGCCGGAACCGCGCGCCGGATCATCAAAGCGGGCCAAGTGTTCTCACGTATCCATGTGGACGACATCGCTCAGGTTCTGGCCGCGTCAATCAACGCCCCCAATCCCGGTAGCGTCTACAATGTCTGCGATGACGACCCGGCTCCGCCGCAAGACGTGATCGCCTATGCCGCAGAACTTCTGAGCCTGCCTCTGCCCGAAGAGGTCGATTTCGAAACCGCCCAAATGTCCCCCATGGCGCGCAGTTTTTATGCTGAGAACAAGAAAGTCTCAAACACGCGTATTAAGGAAGAGCTGGGGGTTCAGTTGATCTATCCTGACTACCGAGCTGGGTTGCAGGCTTTGTTGAAATTGGAGAAATAAGCCACGCGAGCGCCTGCCTGCGGGTTGGCGCACAGACGCACATGGCGACCACTTTATCCTGCAAAATCCGTCTGTACCAAGAAGGAAAATTCCCACTTATCCAAAGCGCCTGCCCGATGGGGCAGGCAGGCGCTCGCGTGGCGGCCTTCGGCCTTGATTCCACGCGGATCTATGCCCGCTTATCCAGCACCTCAACGCCCAGCACATTCAGCACCTTGGCTTCGATATGTTCGGCATTCATCGCCGCCGCGTCATACATGGCGCTTGGGCTGGCCTGATCGATGAACACATCCGGCAGTACCATCGAACGGTATTTCAAGCCGCGATCAAAGACGCCCTCTTCGGCCAGCAACTGCCCAACATGCGAGCCAAAGCCGCCCACGGCCCCTTCTTCGATGGTGATCAGCGCCTCGTGTTCACGCGCGAGGCTCAGGATCAGGTCCCGATCCAGCGGTTTGGCAAAACGCGCATCAGCTACAGTGGGTGTGATCCCGCGCGCCTGCAACGCCTCTGAGGCTTTCATCACTTCGCCCAACCGGGTGCCAAAGCTGAGGATCGCGACGCGCGCGCCTTCTTGGATCATCCGGCCCTTGCCGATTTCAAGCACTTCGCCACGCTCAGGCATGTCGACGCCCTGCCCCTCACCGCGTGGATAGCGGAAGGCGATCGGGCCCTCATCATGCGCCGCCGCTGTCGCGATCATGTGGCACAGCTCGGCCTCATCCGCCGCCGCCATAACCACCATGCCCGGCAGATTGGCCATATAGGCGATGTCATAGGATCCGGCATGGGTCGCCCCATCGGCCCCAACCAGACCCGCCCGATCAATGGCAAAGCGTACCGGCAGACGCTGAATGGCCACGTCATGCACAACCTGATCATAACCGCGCTGCAAGAAGGTCGAATACATCGCGCAAAACGGTTTCATGCCGCCCGCCGCCAGAGCCGCGCAAAAGGTCACGCCATGTTGTTCGGCAATGCCGACGTCAAAACACCGGCTTGGATAACGTTCAGCAAAGAGATCAAGCCCGGTGCCATCCGGCATGGCTGCTGTAACCGCGCAAATCTGCGGATCATCCGCCGCCTGTTTGATCAATTGATCGGCGAATACCTTGGTGTAGCTTGGCGCGTTGCTGGGGGCCTTGTGCTGTTTACCCGAAACCACGTCAAACTTGCCACGCGCATGGCCCTTGTCGGGCGCATATTCCGCATGGGCATAGCCTTTGCCCTTTTTCGTCACCACATGCAGCAACACCGGCCCGGTTGCGCGTTCGCGCAAGGTTCGCAGAATTGGCAACAACTGGTCCATGTCATGGCCATCAATCGGCCCGACATAACTAAAGCCCAGCTCTTCGAACAAGGTCCCGCCCAAAGCCATACCCTTGAGCATCTCCTTGGCGCGTTTCGCCCCCTCGCGGAAGGGTTCGGGCAATAGGCTGACCGCGCCTTTGGCGGCGGCCTTGAGGTCTTGCATCGGGGCCTCGGCGTAAAGCCGGGTCAGATAAGACGAGAGCGCGCCGGTGGGTTGGCCGATCGACATTTCGTTGTCATTGAGCACCACAAACATACGCTTTTTCAGATGCCCGGCATTGTTCATCGCTTCAAAGGCCATGCCGCCGGTCATGGCACCATCGCCGATCACCGCAATGGCATCGCCATGGCCAACCGGGCTGTTGCCACCCAGATCGGCGGCGACCTTGAACCCCAAAGCGGCGCTGATCGAGGTCGAGCTATGTGCGGCACCAAACGGGTCATAGGGGCTTTCGCTGCGTTTGGTGAAGCCAGAAATGCCGTTTTGCTGACGGATCGTGCCCATACGGTCGCGCCGACCGGTCAGAATCTTATGCGGATAACACTGGTGAGAGACATCCCAGATGATCTTGTCCTGCGGCGTGTCAAACACCGCATGCAAAGCCACGGTCAGCTCAACCACCCCCAAGCCCGCACCCAAATGTCCGCCGGTCTTGGACACGGTGGCAATCGTTTCGGCGCGCAATTCATGCGCCAGCCGGGTCAGTTCGGCATCGCTGAAATGCTTGAGATCCGCAGGCGAAGATACACGATCCAGCAGCGGCGTTTCTGGCCTATCAGACATGGGGTCTTCCTTGCGATTACCCGGTTTTGCGCTCAGTTCTGACGCGAGATAACGAAGCGCGCGGCCTGCCGCAAGCATTCGCCATCATCACCGTAAATAGATAGCGCATCGCAGGCCTCGGTCACGAGCTGTTCTGCGCGGCGTTTCGCCTCGTCCAAGCCCAGCAGACTGACAAAGGTTGCCTTGCCCGCGTCGGCATCTTTGCCCACGGCCTTGCCCACCAGCGCCGCGTCGCCCTCAACATCCAGCACGTCATCCCAGATTTGGAAAGCGAGGCCAAGCGCGTCGCCGTAATCCTCAAGGAAACTCGGATTTTCCCCGGCCATCCATGCCCCAGCCGAGGCCGACCATGTGATCAGGGCCCCGGTTTTGCCCGCCTGCAGGTCAATGATTTCGTCCAGTGTCAGAGGGGTTTCAGCGGTTTCGGCAGCGATATCTTTTGCTTGCCCGCCGACCATCCCCTCGATCCCCGAGGCGCGTGCCAAGTTGCGGATCAAGTCAACCGTGGCCTCAGCGGGCAAGCCGGAATCGGCGACCAGCTCGAATGCCAAAGCCTGAAGCGCATCACCCGCAAGAACAGCGGTCGCCTCGTCCCATTTGCGATGCACAGTGGGTTGGCCACGGCGCAGATCATCGTCATCCATGCATGGCAGATCATCATGGACCAGACTATAGGCGTGGATGCATTCAATCGCAGCCGCAACGGCAACCGCCCCCTCCAAAGCGACACCGTTTACACGCGCACTTTCGATAACCAGAAACCCGCGCAGCCCCTTGCCACCTTTGACGGCATAAGCCATCGCCTCGGCAACCTTTCCATCAAACCGGGCAAAGTTGCCGCCGAGGAATTCTTCGACCGCAGCACGAGCGGCAGGCAGCGCTTGCTCAAAGGGAAGTGGCCCCAGAACCGGCAAGGTTATGGTCTCGAGTTTTTGCACCTGAAATCAGCCCGCATCCAGTGGCTTGGTGCCCGCCGGATTGCCGTCGCCGTCCAGTGTAATGGCAGCAACTTTTTCCTCGGCCTCTTTCAGCTTGGCCTCGCAATGGGCGCGCAGTTTGGCGCCACGGTCATAGAGCGTGATCGAAGCCTCAAGCGCTACGTCGCCGCGTTCCAACTGGCCCACGACCTGTTCCAGCTCGGCCATGGCCTGTTCGAAACTCATCTCTGCGATTGCTGCGTCGCTCATGCGCCTGCCTCCATCAAAACCTCAACATGCGCCTTAGCTGACGCTGCGAGGGCCTGCAAATCATACCCGCCTTCCAGAGTCGATACCACGCGGCCCTGTGCACATTCATCGGCGATTTTGCACAGATCTTGCGTAAGGCGGCGGAAATCTTCGGTCGACCAATTGAGTTGCGCCAACGGGTCGTCCTGATGGGCGTCAAACCCGGCTGAAATGATGATCAGCTCGGGCGCGAATTCGCGCAGCCGTGGGAAGACATGCGCCTCATACGCTGCGCGCATATGCGCCCCGTCGCTTTCGGGGGGCAGCGGCACATTAACGATCTGCCCATGCTTGCCCCGCTCAGACGCCGCGCCAGTGCCCGGCCAAAGCGGCATTTGCTGACTGGTGATCACCAGGGCGCGCGCGTCATCCCAGAGCAGATCCTGCGTGCCATTGCCGTGATGCACGTCGAAATCAACCACGGCCACACGGGACAGCCCGTGTTTGTCCAAGGCAATCTTGGCCGCGAGGGCCGCATTGCCAAACAGGCAAAAGCCCATAGGCGTTTGTTTTTCCGCGTGATGACCCGGTGGGCGGATCGCGCAAAACGCATTTTGCACGTCGCCCCCCAGCACCATATCCACGGCCCTGACCACCGCCCCTGCCGCGCGATAAGCAGCAGTCAGAGAGCCGGGCGACATCCAAGTATCCGCGTCCAACTGATGGTGGCCCGCATCCGGAGCAGCTTTGCGGATCTGATCCAGATGGGCCTGCGGATGGATGCGCAACAGGTCACCATCCTCGACCATGGGGGCGGTTTCGCGCTGCAAAGGCATACCGGCCAAGGCATGCAGCACGTGTTCCAGCCGCGCCACCTGTTCCGGATGCCCATCCGGTGTCACGTGATCCAGACAATCCGCATGCGTGATCAAAGCTGTCGTCATAGCTCCCCCAGTGTTTCAAAGGTTTCCGGCGTGTTACAGAGGCGATTTAATCCGGGGCCAGCATATAGCCAGCACCACGCACCGTTTGCAGATAGCGCGGCTGTTTGGGATCGGATTCCAGCTTGCGCCGCAGCCGGGTGATTTGAACATCCACGGCCCGTTCCTGCGCTTGACCTTTATCTCGGCCCAATTCTTCGACCAGATTGGCGCGACTGACCGGTTCACCCGGGCGTGCTGAAAAGATCTTCATCAGCTGGCTTTCAGTGGCCGTCAAACGCACCAGATCCTCGCCGCGCCACATCTCGCCGCGCTCGATATCATAGCGAATGTCACCCAGCGTCAGCAGCTTTGGCGCGGCGTCGTCAGCCGTCGCGTCCGGCATGCGCCGCAAAATCGCGTTTATCCGCAAAAGCAGCTCTTTGGGCTCGAATGGTTTGGCAAGATAGTCATCTGCCCCCGCCTCAAGCCCCTTGATGCGGTCTTCGGTTTCGGCGCGTGCCGTCAACAGCAAGATCGGTGTGCCCGAGCTCTCGCGAATGCCGCGCGTCAGGCTGATACCATCCTCACCCGGCATCATTACATCCAGCACGATCAGATCAAAATCCAACCCGCTCAGAATGCGTCGCGCATGGGCGGCATCACGGGCGGCGCTGACCAGAAAGCCGTTTCTGATCAGGAACTTTTGCAACAAGGTGCGAATCCGCTCATCATCATCGACAATCAGCAAATGTGCGTCAGGTTCACTCATCAACGGCCCTCCCTCAGACGTTGATACTGCCTGCGCATCTCCGGGTCCATCATGGACTCGAGCACTTTGCGAAACCCTGCCACGGCCTCGGGGCCTGCCTGTTTAAACGCCGCACGCATCCGGGCGCGTTGCGCGTCCGAAAGCTGACGTTCCAGATCTTGCCCCGCTTCGGTCAGGAACAGGTGACGTTCGCGCCGGTCATTGCGCCCGACTCGGCTTTCGACCAGCCCGTCTTCGACCATGGTCCGCAGGACTCGGTTCAAGGATTGCTTGGTCACCCCAAGAATATTGAGCAAATTATTCACGGTGGTGCCCGGCGCGGTATGAATGAAATGCAGGGCGCGGTGATGGGCGCGACCATAGCTGAGCCCCGCCAGAATGCGGTCGGGATCCGCCGTAAACCCGCGATAAGCAAAGAACATTGCCTCTGCCCCCTGGCGCAATTGCTCATCCGTCAGGAAGAGCAGTGTGTCACCGCTGCTGGTTGCTGTATCCACCATCGGGGTCTCCTCGCAAATTCTTTGATCCAAGTTTAAGTCAGCCTTGTTGACATTCCAAGTCTGAACTGGTAGCGAATCTCAGTTTTTGCGCAACTTTATGACCGAAACGGACCAAAGTCGCGCAACTTTTGCAAATATTAGCGTAGGGAGAGACGCACATGGCTGATGGAGCATATGACGACCGCGACGGCAAAATCTGGCTGGATGGCGAATTGGTGGATTGGCGCGCGGCCAATGTCCACATCCTGACGCACGGGCTGCACTATGCCAGTTCGGTCTTTGAGGGTGAGCGCGCCTATAATGGCAAGATTTTCCTGAGCCGTGAGCATTCCGAGCGCCTGCATTTTTCGGCTGGTGAGTTGGATTTCGAGATCCCGTTTTCGGTTGATGAGATCGAAGATGCCAAGAAACAGGTTCTCGAAGCCAACGGGTTGACCGATGCCTATGTGCGCGCGGTTGCCTGGCGTGGTGCGGGTGAAGATATGGGTGTCGCTTCGGCGCGCAACCCTGTCCGCCTGGCCATCGCGGCCTGGGAATGGGGCAACTATTACGGCGATGCCAAGTTCCAGGGGGCCAAGCTGGACATCGCCAAGTGGAAACGCCCAAGCCCGGAAACCATTCCGGTCCATGCCAAGGCGGCGGGTCTGTATATGATCTGTACCATCTCCAAGCACGAGGCCGAGGCCAAGGGCTGTTCGGATGCGTTGTTCATGGATTATCGCGGCTATGTGGCCGAAGCGACTGGCGCGAATATCTTCTTCGTGAAGGATGGCGAAGTGCATACGCCTAAGGCGGATGTGTTTCTAAACGGATTGACCCGCCAAACCGTGATCAAGATGCTGGAAGAAAAGCAGATCAAGGTTCACCAGCGCCATATCATGCCGGAAGAGCTGGAAGGGTTTGAGCAGTGCTGGCTGACCGGCACCGCCGCCGAAGTGACCCCGGTTGGCCAGATTGGTGACTACACGTTTGAGGTGGGTGACCTGACCAAAGACATCGCAGAAAGCTATGAACAATTGGTCCGCAGCTAACTGTAATCAGATCACAAATAGCCAAGGGCGGGAAATTCCCGCCCTTTTTGTTTCGATATGTCGGACTTCGCTTTTGGCGTTTCGAGAAAACGTTGAATCGCAAATACCTTGCCACGCTTCGCGTTCTCAGGCCATTTGCGATCCGTTTGTCTGAACCATTCCCCGAAACGCTTTAGATTAGCGAGCGCAACATAGACGTGTTGCCCTGAATGACCGAGTTCAATTCGACAATACGAGCAAGGCGTTGTTCGATTTCGTTTTGGCAGGCATCCAGTTGATCAACGATCCCCGAAAGGGCTGTACCTGAGTTGGACAAAGAGGCGCTTTCAATCTTGCACATCATCCGGGTCGAGCTGAGGCCGGTCACATAGCGTTTCATATCCAGAACACTGCGGCCAAATCGTTTGGCTTCATTTTCGACACTGCTAAGCGCCTCTGCTGTCTGCTCAAGATATTTTTGGCGCAGTTTTTCGAGTTGCGCGATTTCGGTCTCAACCACGACCTCATCCGGATAGGCAGCACCGTTATTGCGGAATAAATCAGCCATTTCGTTTTCCAGCGCCATAGCAAAACCCAGGAACTGACCTTGCAAAATGGCGTCGCGGATGCGGGCAAAGACGCAGGCATCGCCGTCAACAAAGGTCGAGACCCATGTCGACATCTCTTCGAGCATCTGGCTGTAATTGACCGAGATCGCGCTGATGGGACCGCCGGCGTTTTCCAGACGAGAGGCAATAATGCGCATATTCATCGGGACTGTGCGGATGGCTTTGAACGCCTCGGTCATTTCGGTCGTTTCGACCTGTACCTGCTCAATCGCGCGGGACATATCCAAAAAGCGTTTTTGCAGCTGATCAACCGGCCGCCCCAACCCCCGGGCGCGCATTTCGAATTCTGCTGCGATTGCCGTCGCCTGGAAGGCAGCATAGCTGCTGAACCCGCGTTCTTGTAATTTGCGCAGCAGCAAGTCGGCGCTGTCTTTCGGAGACATGCCTTTGGCTTCCTCCTCGAGCATCTCTTTGTAGATCTGCACCATGGTTTGATGATGCTCCGACGTGGGTTTGATCCGCGTCGACAAATACCCGCCCTCGGTTTTCGACATCAGCGCCATAACCCAATAGAACCGGCCATCTTTACGTTTGTTGTTGATATAAGCCGCAACCGTTTCGCCGGCTTTCAACTTGGACCAAACAAACTCAAAAGCACCGCGCGGCATTTCTGGGTGACGGACAATCTTGTGCGGAGCGCCAAGCAGTTCATCCCAATCGTACCCGGATACGCGATGAAAAACCTCATTCCCCGCAAGAATAACGCCCCGTTCATCCGTGCGAGAAAAGAACATCTCGGACAGTTGAAACAACGCCTCAGAGGTGGCTGTTTTCGCCTCGGCGGCGAATTGCGGGCTAAGTTCGGTCATTGAAAGTTCCTCGGACACCGGGTTTGCCAAAGACAATCGGACGGAAGCCTTTCGAAAAAATGAAAACCGCAGGCCCGAATACAGGCCTGCGGAGAAAAATTGCCAAAAATTGGAACGAAACGGTTTTCCGGGCTTAGCTTGGGCTCATGCCCCGCAGCTTCTCGGACCGGCGTCGCAGGATTTCCACAGTGGTCAGCAGCGCAATCGAGATCGCCACCAGGATCGTCGCCACCGCAAGAATCGTCGGGCTGATCTGTTCCCGCAAGCCGGTGAACATCTGCCAGGGCAAGGTCTGTTGCTTGGCCGAACCCACAAAGATGACCACCACAACCTCGTCAAAGGAGGTGATAAAGGCAAAGAGGCCTCCAGAAATCACGCCTGGCAGGATCAGCGGCATCTGAACCCGGAAAAAGGTCGTGACCGGATCTGCCCCCATATTGGCCGCCGCTCGGGTCAGCGAGCGGTCAAAGCCAACCAGCGTTGCCGTCACAGTGATGATCACAAAAGGAATCCCAAGCGCCGCATGGGCCAGAACCACGCCGAAATAGGTGCCCTGCAATCCGATCCGGCTGTAAAAGAAGTACATGCCAGCGGCCGAAATAATCAGCGGCACAATCATCGGTGAAATCATGATCGCCATGATGGCGCGGCGGAAAGGCACGTGAGATTGGCTCAGACCAATCGCGGCCAATGTGCCAAAGCTGACCGATAACAGTGTCGCCATAGGCGCAATCTTGAGCGAGTTGCGCAGCGCCACCATCCAGTCGCCAGTCGCGCCCGTCAGCTTGCCGATGATCAAACCGAACAGGCCAAAGACCAAAACCGGAATGATCGAGGTCGCAGTCAAACCGCCACGGCGATAGGCCCCAAAAGCGGCCCAGGCGACGCCAATCGCCAAACCAACCCACAAGCCGGTCACAGGATTGCCATCGCTCCCCAACATGTCGCGGTAATGCTTGAGGCTGTATCCCTCTGGATCCAGACGCAGCATTTCCGGCGTGAAGGTAAAGAAGTCCTGCGCATTAAAGCTCAGCGGCATCACGATGATGATGGGCGTGATCAGGAAGATAAAGATCAGCGCGCAGATCACACGGAAAGAATAGTACCAGACGCGCTGGGGCGTGGTGGCATAAGGAGGAAGTCCGCTCATATCAGTTACCCCAGTTTCACGTTGTCGATGCCGACGATCTTGTCATAGGCCCAGTAGAGGATCAGAACGACCGCCAAGAGAATGGCTCCAAGCGCCGCCGCAAGTCCCCAGTTAAGCGAGGATGAAATGTGGAAGGCGATCCGGTTCGAAATGAACGTCCCCGTGGTGCCGCCGACCAAAGCCGGCGTGATGTAGTAGCCAATCGCCAGAATAAAGACGAGGATACTGCCCGCCCCGATCCCTGGAATGGATTGCGGGAAATAGACGCGCCAGAAGGCTGTCCAATTCGTCGCGCCCAAGGACTTGGCCGCGCGCAGATAGCTTGGCGGAATGGTCTGCATCACCGAATACATTGGCAGGATCATGAAAGGCAGCAGGATATGGGTCATCGCCACGATGGTACCAAACTGGTTGTTGATCATGACTAATCGGCTGTCATCGGCGACGAATCCTATCCAGACCAGCACATCGTTGATCACCCCCTGTTGTTGCAGCATGATCTTCCAGGCTGAGGTTCGCACCAGCAGCGAGGTCCAGAAGGGCAGCAAGACAAGGATCATCAGCAGGTTGGCGTGGCGCGCGGGCAGGTTGGCCAGCAACCAGGCCACCGGATAGCCCAAGGCAATACAGCTCAGCGTGATGATCAAGGACATTTTCATCGTGCGCCAGAACAGGATACCGTAGATCTGTTCGTTTTCCGGGCGCATTTCGGCCCCGTTTGTTCCGACCTGCATATCGACTGCATTCAGGTAATAGCCCTGGGTCACACGCGGCGAATAGGTCTTAATCGTGCGCCAGACTTCGGGATCACCCCAGCCTTTGTGCACGTCGATCAGTTGCTCTTTCCAGGGGCCATCCTCTTCGACGTTCCACTTCTTGGCCTTACGCCCGGATTTGCGGAAAAGCGAGGAAATCCCCGGTTGTTCATAGTTCAGGCGCACCCCAACCTTTGTGTGGGTTTTCTCTTGTGCCGCCTGCTGCAGATCGGCCGCCATCGCGGCATAAACCGCCTCATCCGGCAGTTCACCACTATCCGCATCCCAATCCTGCAAGGCGAAAACCGTACGCGGCAGGACTTCACCGACAATCTTGTTGTCCACCGAGCGGTAAAGCATATCCGCCACGGGCAGAATGAATGTCAGCATGATAAACAGCAAAAGTGGGGCGATCAGCATCAGCGCCCGCATCTTTTCACGGCGCAGCGCACGTGCCAAAGAGCGTTTAAGTGGCGTGCCGTCAGCCGCCAGCATGGGTTCGGAATTGCTCATCAGGTGCCCTCGACCACATAGATTAGGCTATCAGCAGTGCGGCGGCGGATCTCGGCAACCTCTTGGTAATCCGGATCATTATAGGCCTTCAACGCCTGCTCATAGCTTGGAAATTCAATAACGACATGGCGCTGTGTTGCGGGGGCTTCGCCCTCAACTGTCTGCGACTGCCCGCCTCGGATCACAAATTTCGCTCCAAAACCTTCCAGGATCGGCGTGTCTTTGACCACGTATTCCTTATAGGCTTCCGGCTCTCTCACGGTGATATGGGCGATAATGTAACCCTTGGGCATGTCGCGCCTTTCGTCTGGTGGGGCCTTTGGCAGTCACGCCGCCAAAGGCAAGATGTAGGGTGGGGTTTCACCCCACCATCCCGTTGGTTTTGGGATTACTTGGCCAGCCACGCCTGGAATTTTGCGTCCAGATCATCGCGGTTGTCGGCCCACCATTCGTAGTCATAGACATGCACGTTGCCAGCATTGGCAGGGTCGGTTGGCATGTGAGGTGCCATGTCGATGCCCAGCTCTTCGTGCTTGCCAACCAGCGGCGCAGACGAGGCGCGTGCCGGACCGTAAGAGATGTACTTGGCCTGATCCGCCAGACGCTGAGTGTCTGTTGCGAATTTCAGGAAGTCCATGACGCGTGCCTTGCGGTCAGCCGGCAGGTTGGCAGGAACAATCCAGCCGTCCAGGTCAAAGGACTGCATGTCCCAGAGCATGCCAATCGGCTGGTTCTGCTCGGCGATGGCCGAGAACAGACGACCGTTATAGGTCGAGCCCATGACAACTTCGCCATCTGCCAGCAGCTGAGGTGTTTCCGCACCGGCGGTCCACCAGACAACCTGGTCCTTGATGGTGTCCAGCTTGGCCAGAGCGCGATCTACGCCTTCCGGGGTGCTCAGAGTGTCATAGATTGCGTCTTTTTCAACGCCATCGCAGTACAGGGCCCATTCCATGTTGTCGATCGGACGCTTTTGCAGCGCGCGCTTGCCAGGATAGGCTTCGAGATCAAAGATCGCGCAGATTTCGGTTGGGGCCGTGTCGCCAACCAGATCGGTGCGGTAGCCGAAAGTGGTCGAGTAAACGATCTGAGGGACAAAGCAGTCAGACACGATCAGGTCGCCAAAATCGTCAGAGGCCGAGGTGCCATCAGGGGCAGAGGCCAGAACGTCGTCATGTGCCAGCTCTTCGGCCAGACCTTCGTCACACAGACGCATGGAGTCAGAGG
The DNA here is from genome assembly GCA_017744045.1 of Tropicibacter sp. R15_0. Classification (GTDB taxonomy): domain Bacteria; phylum Pseudomonadota; class Alphaproteobacteria; order Rhodobacterales; family Rhodobacteraceae; genus Pelagimonas. The sequence goes on from JAGHRD010000006.1 coordinate 117,790, forward strand.
CCACAACGTCAACCAGATCCCAGGTTACATTGCCCGCTTCGTCCATGGCGCGCAGCTTGGCAACCGCCTCGCCCGAGCTTTCGTCCCAGGTCACGGTCACGCCAGGATTGGCGGCCAGATAGGGCTCGACATAGGCTTTGTTCTGGCTGGCCTGATAGGCACCACCCCAGGAAACCAGTGTCATTTCCATAGCCATATCTTCGGCGACAACGGCACCGGCAGCCACGGTCAGCGCGGTCGACGCCATCAGTGTCTTGGTGAGTTTCATAGTATACTCCCTAAAGTACCCGTTTTATTGGATGAGAGCCACGTCACGGGCTTGACCTGACCCCTCAACAAGACCCCGCGACACCGGTGCCGCGAGGCAGTTCTCTTCCTGCTCAGGTCGCGTCCAGCGCCCGGCAATCCTCTGGCAACCAGCCGATCTCGATCTGCGCGCCGGGCTCCAGGCGCACTTGATCCGGTGCGTTGCGAGTTTTGATGATGAATTCATCATTCCCGGCCACGCGCAGACGCGTGCGGAAGATGTCACCCATGTAGATGAATTCCAGAACCTCGGCCTTGAGCGTATGCACACCCTCTTGCAGGCGGTTCTTGTCAACTTCGACGCGTTCCGGGCGGATCGAGACGCGGGTGCGTTCCCCAACCGAAGTCACGTTGATCGGCGTTGCATCCAGCTCTTCGCCGTCATCCAGGCGGACCACGCAAGTATCGCCCTTCATCTCGGTCACCACGCCCTCAAGCGTGTTATTTTCACCGATGAACTGCGCCACAAAGCTGTTTTCAGGCTTTTCATAAAGCAGATCCGGCGGCGCCAGCTGTTGAATGCGACCATCGTTGAACACCGCGACACGGTCCGACATGGTCAGCGCCTCGGTCTGGTCATGGGTCACGTAAACGGTTGTGATGCCCAGCTCATGTGCCAGATGGGTGATCTCGAATTGCATCTTTTCGCGCAACTGTTTGTCCAGTGCGCCCAGAGGTTCATCCATCAAGACCAGCTCGGGCTCAAACACCAGAGCGCGGGCCAGGGCGACACGTTGTTGCTGACCACCCGAGAGCTGCGCCGGACGACGGCCGCCAAAGGCCCCCATCTCAACCATGTCCAAAGCCCGCTTCACCTTCTCTTCGCGCTCAGACTTGCCCATCTTGCGCACTTCCAAAGGAAAGCTCAGGTTTTCGGCAATGGTCATATGCGGGAAGAGGGCGTAGTTCTGGAACACCATGCCAATGCCGCGTTTATGCGGTGGGATGTTGTTGATGCTCACGCCATCAAGAAGAATATCACCATGGGTCGCAGTCTCAAATCCCGCCAGCATCATCAGGCAAGTTGTCTTGCCTGACCCCGAGGGCCCCAGCATTGTCAGAAACTCGCCCTTAGGCATCGAGAGGTTGAGGTCTTTCACGACGAGCGTCTCGCCGTCATAGCTCTTTTGCACGCGTTCAAATGCGACAAACGCGTCGCTGTTTCCCGAATCGGCCAAAGGCACACTCCCTATGTATCCGCGAATTTTCTTCGCTGTCTTAGGCACAAACTAAACCCGGTCAGGCCGCGTGTTGCAACCGTTTCAGAAAAAAATAAATCTAAGAAGGGCGCTTCCGGGAAAAATGCGCATGAATCCGACATTCGGCAGTCAAATACGTCATTCAAAATTGTGCAAACAAAACATCTGCCTGCAATTATTCCTAACGCGTTGAGGCCGATAGCGCTGACAAAGCGTCAATGACTCAGGGATTCCGCCACAATCACTCGGGTTCCAGGGTGTGCCAGTTGCACAATCCGACTCAGATGGTCGGGTCGAAACGCGATGCACCCCTCGGTCGGAAACCCGGGTCGTCGCCAGCGATGCAGAAAAATCGCCGACCCGCGGCCCGGAATTGCCTTGGGCCAGTTCCAATCGCTCAGCAAGATTAGGTCATATAGGGGGTCGGCACGGCGCAAGTTTTCATGGCTTCCGGTATAAGGTGCACGCACCATTTGATTATAGGTCGGATCAGTCACGTCATCCGACCAAAGATCACCGGGCCGGATGGCCCGCGCCCAAGGGGTGGGGGGGGCCATGCGATCGGGGCGGTATAACAGGCCGGTGATGCGATGACAGCCGACAGGGGTCGCCCCGTCGCCTTCCCGCTTGTCACGGACAATCGCCCCTTTGCCAATCGTACATGGCCAGAGTTGCCCGGCAAAACGCAGCCCCTGCCGCGTCAGCACCATATCCATTGGACCTTTGGCAGACATCAGGCCAGCTCCGTCACTGCAATCTGTTGCATCGCTTGCGCCGCGATTTCAAAACTTCGCATCCGCGCCGCGTGATCGTGTATTTGCCCGGTGAAAATCATCTCGTCGGGACGATAGCGCTTGATCAAATCGCGCAATTGCAGCTCAACCTGTTGCGGCGTGCCGATCACACTGATTTTCAATGCTGCGTCCAAAGCAGGCCAGGCCGATTTCGGCACAACGCTTTCCAAATCATCAATCGGGGCTGGAAGCTTGCCAGGTTTCCCAAGCCGCAGATTATAAAAGGCTTGCTGCATGGTGGTCCTCAGCCGTTCCGCCTTGGCCTGTGTTTCAGCGGCAAACACATTGACCGCCAACATCGCATGCGGGCGTGTCAATGTCTCTGAGGGCTGGAAATAGCGCCGATAGACGTCAAACGCCTCGACCAAGGCCGCCGGCGCAAAATGTGAGGCAAAGGCGTAAGGCAAGCCAAGCTGCGCCGCCACCTGTGCCCCATAAAGGGATGAGCCAAGGATCCACAGCGGCACATGGCTCCCCTCCCCGGGAAAGGCCCGCACCGGGCGTCCCTCAGCCGGATCCCCCATCATCGCCCGCAGTTCAGCCACCTCACGGGCGAAATTCTCGGCACGCGAAGGGTGAACGCCCAGCGCCTGCATCACAGCGCCATCGCCCCCCGATGCGCGCCCAAGCCCAAGGTCAATGCGACCGGGATAGAGGGTTTCCAAAGTGCCAAAGGCCTCGGCTACCGCCAAAGGCGCATGGTTGGGCAGCATGATACCGCCCGCCCCCACCCGCATCGTCTGCGTCGTCCCGGCCACATGCCCGATCAACACCGCCGTCGCTGCGCTGGCGATCCCGGGCATATTGTGATGCTCGGCCATCCAATAGCGGTGATAACCCCAACTCTCGGCAGCCTGTGCCAGAGCAACCGTATTGCGAAACGCATCGGCGATCTCCGCGCCCTCTGGCACCGGAGACAGATCCAACACTGAATAGCGCATCTGCTTCTCCTCTGATACCCAATCTATGCCAGCCAAGTCCTACGACCACCCCTGGCTTCTTCTTGGCAAAAATACTCCGGGGGAGTCCGCCTTGCGGACGGGGGCAGCGCCCCCTGCCTGCTAAAACATATGCCCAGACTTTGCTGCCTTAACTGCCAAGTAACGTTCATTCTCAGGCGTCTTTCCAACCTGCAAGGGCACCCGTTCCGCCACGCCAACCCCGCAACGCTCCATCATCGCGATTTTGCCGGGATTATTGGTCAGCAACCGCACAGAGGAAAATCCCATCTTCTGCAAGATCGACGCGCCAATTCGAAAATCGCGCTCATCATCTTCAAAGCCCAACCGGTGATTGGCCTCAACCGTGTCAAAGCCCTGATCCTGCAGCGCATAGGCGCGCATCTTGTTGGCAAGACCAATGCCGCGCCCTTCTTGGTTGAGGTACAGCAAAACACCGGCCCCCTGCTCCCCCATTGCCGCAAGCGCTGCGTTCAATTGCGGACCACAATCACATTTCAATGAGCCCAGCACATCGCCGGTAAAACAAGCCGAATGCAGGCGCGCCAAAACCGGGGCGTCACGATCAGGGCGACCAATTTCGACGGCATAATGCTCCTCTCCGCCATCCTCGGGGCGGAAAATATGCAGCCGGGTATTGCGGGCCGCCCGAATTGGCACCCGCGCCGCCACCACATTATCGAGCGCCGCCATCTCCATCACATGAGGCGAGGCCAGATCACCCGGCACAACGGTCAGGTTCTCGTCATTGGCCAAACCCAGCGGATCGTACAGATCCTGGACCAGGACCGCCGGCAAAAGGCGTGCCGATTTCACCAAGGTGATCGCCAGGCGATGCAACTCGCAATTGCCGCCGCGCCTTGTCTGCAAAGGCCCCTTCATCGGCACCCGCATGTCATCCGCCGGATCAGCCAGAGCCTGCACCCACGCCAAACCCGCGTTATCGGGCAACATCACCCGCGCCACATCCCCGTCATAGGCCCGCGCCTTTAACGTCTCGGCCCGTCGCCCGGTCAAAACCAGGTCAACCTCACCACGCGCCATCAAAGTGTCGTAACGTAATTCACCCGCGGTTTCCGCCGCCATGACCAGCAAAGCACCGCCCCGCCCGGTCAAGACAACCGGGACGCCCATGCGCAAATCTGCCCGCGCCCGGACCAATATGTCATTCAATAGCGGTTTCAGGCCCAAAACCTTGTTCCCTTGTAACATTTGGGCAATTTTTCTGACACATTCTCGCACTTGAAACACGAGCGCGTGAATTGGTTGCAGCAATCCTTGCCGAGGTGCCAAAATGGGCACATCTGCCGAAAAAGGCAACACGGGAGACCCGGAAATGGCACAGTTGAAAAACATCCTATTGGTCGATGACGATGACGATCTGCGCGAGGCATTGGCCGAGCAGTTGATCATGACCGAGGATTTTGAGGTTTTTGAAGCCGATAATGGCGCAAATGCCATGACCCGGGCCAAAGAGCAGATCTATGATCTGATCATTCTGGATGTTGGCCTGCCTGACACCGATGGACGTGAGCTGTGCCGCTTGATGCGCAAACAGGGGATCAAGGCCCCGATCCTGATGTTGACCGGCCATGACACCGATGCCGATACCATCCTTGGCCTTGATGCCGGTGCCAATGACTATATCACAAAACCGTTCAAATTCCCCGTTTTGCTTGCCCGTATCCGCGCTCAACTGCGCCAGCACGAACAGTCCGAGGACGCGGTCTTTACCGTTGGTCCCTACACGTTCAAGCCGTCAATGAAACTGCTGGTCACCGATGATGATCGCAAGATTCGCCTGACCGAAAAAGAGACCAATATCCTCAAATTCCTCTACCGCTCGACCGAGGGCGTGGTGCCGCGTGACACGCTGCTGCACGAGGTGTGGGGCTATAATGCCGGGGTGACCACGCATACGCTGGAAACCCATATCTATCGCCTGCGCCAAAAGATCGAACCTGATCCCTCGAATGCGCGCCTCTTGGTAACCGAAAGCGGCGGCTACCGTTTGGTAGCGTAACGTTAACCTTTCTACCCCAAGGTTTATCTATTGACCCAGATCAAAGACGCATCATTGCCGCATCTTTAAACCGGGTCTCAACAGTTCCCGTCGCTTGTGCGGGTTATCACAAGCACCTCCCTGTTGGACTAAGCCGGGCCTGCGTGCCCGGCCTTTTTTTGCCCGTCAAAGGCGTCTAAATGTTGTTTAGATTTCGAGTTTTACCCAAGCCCCGCCTGCCGCCTTCTCTTCGATCACCAGCAACCCGGACTTGCCCTGCCACAGCCGCTGTGCCAGCACACCAGGCACACCGCGCCGCGTTTGCAATTCGCGCAACCGTTCAGGTGCAACAGCGGTCTGGATCGAGTACCCGGTTTTGCCGGATTGCACCTCGGACCCCAACGCCAGTCCTGGCAAGGTCAAAGAGGCGACAAGGCCCAGAGTCACGTCACGCCGATTACATGTCATGCTCACAGCGGCATCCTCTCAAAATACTGCACATCCGGTGGCCCGGCCATAAAGGAGAGCAGTTGCTCCATCACGCCGTTTTCCGTGATCGCCGCGATGTAAGCTTGGTGATGCTCGCGCGAAATCCATTCCTCAAGCAGCAGGAAACGCCCCGTCTCCGGGTTAAAATACAACTGCACCAGCAAAGCACCGTCAAAGCCGCGCACGGCGGGCAAGTTGGCCTTTAGAAAAGGCTCCAACTCAGCCATCGCGCCCGGGCGCAGCTGCATTTCCAGAGTTACCCAAATGCTCATCTGTCTCTCCTAATTGGTGATGCGCTTGGCATAGCTGCCTTGCTGGGTCGGAAATGCCGGGCAAATGCTAAAATACCGATTTTCGATCACCTTCTGGGGCGAGATGTCCTATCGTTTCTATTGCGGAACAACGGCATTCTCCTCGGAACGGAACTTAGGCAGCCCATGACCGCACTCCTAAAACAGCTCGAAGCCGCCGGGCGATGCCTGGTCATTCCCGATGGCTTGTCCCAGTTCAAAGATGCCACGCTGCGAATGGCGGCCGGGCGCAGCTCGATCTATTCCAAACTCATCAAGGCCAGCGCATTGGGGGTCGAGTTTCACTGCGCGGACCCTTGTCTTTGCTATGTGATTTCCGGGCGCGAGACGTTTTACACCGCTGACGGGACCGAGTTGACGGTCAAGCCGGGTGAGATGATCTTTTTGCCCGCCAACAGCTATATGGTTTCTGATTTCGTCAATTCCGACGGGCCTCTGGCGGCCTATCTTTGCTTTTTCGGCCCTGAGGTTCTCAGCGAGTTTGAACGCAAGGTCCCGCTCACCTCACCACCTCCGGCAAGCGCGACGGCCTACAAGCTGGACGCACATCTCAGCCTGTCTGGCTATTTCTCAGCACTTGCTCCGGTCTATGAAAACGTCACACCCGCCGCGCCATTGGTTCAGGCCAAGCTGCTGGAATTGCTGTTATTGATCGCAACATTGGATGACGTGAAACGCCTCGCCGGGTTTCTGCTGGGCAACAAAGGCACGCCGGCGCGGCGCAATATCAAACATCTGATGCGCGAACACGCCAATCACAATATCAGCGTCGCCGATTTCGCCCGAATGTCCGGGCGCTCTGTTGCCGGTTTCAATCGGGAATTTCGCCGTGTCACCGGTCAGTCCCCCGGCCAATGGCTTTTAGAACGGAGGCTGGATCGGGCAAAACACCTGATCCTGACCTGCGCGTCTTCAGTGCAGGAGATCGGGCAAGAGGTTGGCTATTCCAACACCTCTCATTTTATCGCGCAGTTTCAGAAACGCTTTGGCGCAACCCCGTTGCAGATGCGCAAGGCGCGGATTTAACCCTGCGAGAGGTCCTCGGTATACAGGCGCACCGCGTCCTGAACATGGCGAAATCGATCGCCGCCCAGATGTTTACCGCCATACCAGCGGGTCACGACAATGATGTGGTTGCGCAAATCGTCCCGTTCCAGCATCCGCAATATCACCATCCCCGCGCCGCTCTCACCGTCATCATTCTTAAGCGGGGCATCATCGGTCAGGCAGGCCCAGGTGTTGTGGGTCGCCTTGGCGAATTTCTTGCGTCGCTTGAGTTCCTTGAGGAAAGCCTTGGCCTCAGCCTCGGACCCACATGGCCCGCCCGACACCGCATAGCGCGACCCGCGATCAGAAATGATGTTTTCAAGAACCTTCATGACCCCGACCTATCGGGCCTGTCGGCCTATCGCAAGAACCTGAAAACGAGTTGGGGGCTTTGGCATCCCTGTCCAAAGCCCCCGCGGCGCATCCCGTGAGTGTAAAAAAGGAACCGCAACCGATGCGGTCTTTTGACAGATTCAGAATACACCTTCAGGGGTAAATGAAACCTTAAGTTCCCCCCGAACGGCCTGCTATGATTGGCTCTGCCATCAATTCTTCGATAAACAGGCTCAGCAATTGCAGCCGCCCGCTGACCCCGGCCTTGCGATAAACCGCCGCCGATTGCGCTTTGATCGTGCCTTCTTTTGATCCTCGCAGGTCGGCCATCTCGGCAATCGACAAGCCTTTGATCGCGAGCCGTGCCACATCGCGTTCCGACGGGGTCAGCCCCCAGTCATCGAAATGCTCCTGCAAGACCTGTTCGAACGCGCCCGAGGCGAGGTCCAATTGTTGTTCCAGCCGTTTCTGACGCCCCAAGACATGGCGCAAGGATAGGCCGGTGATGACCGTCCCGACAACCAGCGCCCCGGCGATCATGTTTTCCAACATCTGCGCAATGGGCCCGTCCATCGCGGCCCCCTGCCGCGCATCCAGCACCGCATCATAGACAAAGAAACCCGTACAGGCCCCCTGGAACACCAACAACACCCATAACGTGGTCGGAGAGCGCAGCATCATGCGCTCTCCTGGTCAAGGGGCTTAGCTGTCGTCGCTATCCTTGTCATCGTCGTCATGTTCATCCTCAGAATCGTCGCCGGAGTCATCTTCGGCTTCGAGCGCAATCACCGCGCCAGTGGCCGGGTCCAGTTCCGCCTCATATTCTGCGCCATCAAGGATGTATTCAACCTCGATCTCACCGTCTTCGATCTCGATTTCGGTGACTTCCGCCCCTTGTGCTTCCATCCAGGCACGGATCACCGCCTCTTCGGTGCCAACCTGATCGCCCATTTGCAATTGCGCAAAGGCAAGAACGGGAACCGAGGCGATCATTGTGGTCAGGGCGGTCAGTTTAAATGTTTCAAAGCTCATGAAGGTTACTCCTGCTTAGTCAGTTTGATAGTGCCATCGCTGTCGTTGCGATGACTGGCATATGGGCAGGAACGCCGTGTCCTCCATTCGCAATAGGGTTGCTTTCGGCCCTATTAGACCAAGGTTTATGGCTGTTTTTCAGGGGTTTCGCGCAGGTTTTCGCGCAGGGCCAGGATCTGGTCGCGCAACTGCTTGGCTTGCTCCGGCCCCAGATCTGTCTGCGAGAAAAAGCATTGCGCGGCTGTGTTGGCGGCTGTCTGCATCTCGCGCCCGGCCTCGGTCAGACGGATGCGCACCACGCGTTCATCATCGGCGCTGCGCGTGCGCGAAAGAAGCCCCTTGGCCTCGAGCCGTTTCAACAGCGGGGTCAGGGTGTTGGTCTCGAGCATAATCTGGCGTCCCAATTGACCTACCGTCACATCATCTTCGGCCCAAAGGGACATCAACACGATGTATTGCGGATAGGTCAGCCCCAGCGGGGTCAACAAAGGTTTGTAGGCGTGCTGCATCGCTTGCGCCGTCGAATAGAGCGCAAAGCAGATCATGTCTTGGGGGGAAAGATTGTCCATGGGCAGAAAGTAAATCGTGCGCGATATTATCGCAAGCCTATTGACTCACTTCTACGTTTTCGCCATCTGTATCGTGCGCGATATATTCAGGAGCGATACGAAATGACCGTTGATACGAAATACTGGGCCGATGCCTATGCCACCGGTGGCGGGCGGAATGGTTTGGCTGGGCTGGCTGGTGGCGCATTGACCGCGACCATGGCCGCGCCGGTTGAACTGGGCGGCTCAGGCAAAGGGCGTAACCCCGAAGAATTCTTTGCCCTCGGCTATGCGGCCTGTTTCCTAGGCGCGATGCGCTTTGCAGCGCAAAGCGAGAAACTGGGCGAGGTTCCTGATGACGCCAAAGTCACCGCCAAGGTCGGCGTCGGCCCGCGCAGCGATGGCGGGTTTGGCATTCAGGTCAAGCTTGAGGTGTCCCTGCCCGGCCTTGATACCGCCACCGCCCAGACCATCGTCGAACGTGGCCACTTTGTCTGCCCCTATTCCAACGCCACCAAAGGCAATATCGACATCGAAACCACGCTGGTTTGATGCCGACATGAAAAAGGGCTCCCAAATGGGAGCCCTTTGACGTTTCAGAATGAAGCAACGATTACTCGTCTTCTTTCTTTTTCTTCGGCTCAGGAGCCTGCTCTTCGCCGGTCTCCTGGTTGACCATCTTCATGGCCAGACGCACCTTGCCACGATCATCAAAGCCCAGCAGCTTAACAAAGACTTCCTGACCTTCTTTCAGAACATCAGACGGATGGTTCAGGCGGCGGTTTTCGATTTGCGAAACGTGGACCAGACCGTCGCGCTTGCCAAAGAAGTTCACGAAGGCACCGAAATCGACGATCTTCACAACTTTACCTTTGTAGATCGCACCTTCTTCGGGCTCAGCGACGATCGAGTGGATCATCTCATAGGCCTTCTTAATGCTTTCGCCATCTGGCGACGCGATCTTGATCACACCATCATCGTTGATGTCGACCTTGGCACCGGAGGTTTCCACGATCTCGCGGATCACCTTACCGCCCGAGCCGATCACTTCGCGGATCTTGTCGGTTGGGATGTTCATGGTCTCGATGCGCGGCGCGTGAACGCTGAATTCAGACGCTTCGGTCAGGGCCTTGGCCATCTCGCCCAGGATGTGCAGGCGGCCTTCTTTGGCCTGTGCCAGCGCCTTGGACATGATGTCGGCGGTAATACCGGCAACCTTGATGTCCATCTGCAGCGAGGTGATGCCGTTTTCGGTGCCAGCCACTTTGAAGTCCATGTCGCCCAGGTGATCTTCGTCACCCAGGATGTCGGACAAAATGCCGTAAGATCCGTCTTCTTCCAGAACCAGGCCCATGGCCACACCGGCAACAGGTGCCTTGAGCGGAACGCCTGCATCCATCATGGAAAGAGAGCCACCGCAGACAGACGCCATAGAAGACGAGCCGTTGGATTCGGTGATCTCGGACACCACACGAATGGTGTATGGGAAATCGGTTGCCGCAGGCAGAACCGCCTGAAGCGCGCGCCAGGCCAGCTTACCATGGCCGATCTCACGGCGACCGGGGGAACCAACACGGCCAACTTCACCCACCGAATAGGGAGGGAAGTTGTAATGCAGCAGGAAGTTGGATTTGAAGTTGCCATGCAGCGCATCGATGAACTGCTCATCGTCGCCGGTGCCCAGCGTGGTCACAACCAAGCCTTGGGTTTCGCCACGGGTGAACAGGGCAGAACCGTGGGTGCGTGGCAGCAGTCCGGTTTCCGACACAATCGGGCGGATCTCGTTCAGGGCGCGGCCATCGATGCGGCGGCCATTCTTGACCACGTCGCCACGCAGAACACCGGATTCCAGCTTTTTCAGCGCGGAACCAAGGTTTGCGTCAGCTTGCTGCTCTTCGGAAAGACCAGCGATGATCTCTTCTTTGACGGCTGCAACGGCAGAGGTGCGTTCCTGCTTGTCACCAATGGCATAAGCGGCGCGCATTTTCTCTTCACCAGCCGCTTTGACCACGTCGAACAGCTCGGAATAGTCAGGCGCGACAAACTCAAACGGTTCTTTCGCGCATTCTTCGGCCAGATCAATGATCAGGTCGATGACCGGCTGGATCTGCTCATGCGCGAACATAACGCCGCCCAGCATTTCCTCTTCGGTCAGCTCGTAAGCTTCGGATTCAACCATCATCACCGCGTCTTTGGTGCCGGCCACAACCAGATCCAGACGCTGTTCAGGGTTGTTGCGCAGACCTTCCATGTCATCCACGGTTGGGTTCAGCACATATTCGCCGTCTTCAAAGCCAACACGGGCACCCGCAATCGGGCCACGGAATGGCGCGCCGGAGATGGTCAGCGCGGCAGAGGCCGCGATCATTGCAACGATGTCAGGATCATTGACTAGGTCGTGGCTCAGCACGGTGCACATCACCAGAACTTCGTTTTTGAAGCCAGGTACAAACAGCGGGCGGATCGGACGGTCGATCAGACGCGCGGTCAGGGTTTCTTTTTCAGTTGGGCGTGCTTCACGCTTGAAAAAACCGCCAGGAATTTTACCGGCGGCGTAGTATTTCTCTTGGTAGTGAACGGTCAGAGGGAAAAAGTCTTGGCCCTCTTTCTGTTGCTTGGCAAAGGTCACGTTCGCCATAACGCTGGTCTCACCCAGAGTCGCGATCACGGTGCCGTCAGCCTGACGGGCAACCTTGCCAGTTTCCAGTGTGAGCGTTTCTTCGCCCCACTGCATGGATTTCTTGGTTTCTTTGAACATCATCGTATCCTAATTGGGATCGCTCGGCCCCTGCCGAGTTCCCGTTTGAAGGGCGGCCCCATTGCCGCCGACCCCATATTTCATCTCACGTGTCATCTTACGTCACAGCGCGTGGGTCAGCGCGCTACGTTCCAGATGGCGCGGGCATAGAGGAAAAGCAGGGGTTTGTGAACCCATCAGATGCGCTGCACACGGGGCCTGAGCAAAGAAAAGCAGACGACCTTAGCCTATAGCTAGACGCGAGGGTATTGATCCTGCATTCTTGATCCAGTTTCCTAAGTCAAAGGGCCCCGTCATGCGCCGTGTTCTGCTTCTTGTCTCTCATCTGATTGCCGTTGGTTTTGGCTTTGCCCTGGGCATCTATTTCCTGCCGATCCTCACCGCCCCACCTGGCCCGGAAACCGCCATGCTTGAGGAAAAGGCCAAATCGGCCACGTTTACCGGCACCTTTGATCGCGACCGCGCGGGCAGCGACTTTTTGCACTGGGGCGAAGGGGTGATCAGCCTGTCGGACAGTGAAATCGTGCATATGGGCAAGCTCGCCCCCGGACCGGATTACATGCTCTATCTGACCACGGAATTCGTCGAGGATGAGGCAGGCTTTGAAGCGATCAAGGCCAATTCGGCGCGTATCGGTCCGGTCAAGACCTTTGACGGTTTGATCCTGCCCGTGCCCGAAGGAGTATCTATTGCCGATTACACCACCGTTGTGATCTGGTGCGAGGCGTTTTCGGAATTCATCACCTCGGCGCAGTATCAATGATGGCCTGGGGTCGCAATAAAGACCTGAGACCAATTTCCCCCTTTCCTAAACCGCCCCCCATGTTAACACGCCCGTGACACAGAGTTTTTCGGGACCGTTATGAATATTCTGCAGATTGCTTCCTTGCTGATCGTGCTCGCCGGCGTGTTTGGCACCATCAATTACCTGTTTCTCAAACTACCCGCCGCGATTGGCATTCTGGTGGTGGCTTTGCTGGCCTCTATCGGAACCATGGGCTTTGACCTTGCCTTTCCAGGCTGGGGCATCTCAGAACAAATGCGCAGTGTGATCCTGGGCATCGACTTTTCCGATGCGCTGCTTGAGGGGATGTTGGGCCTGCTGCTTTTTGCTGGGGCCTTGCATGTGAAACTGTCGGATTTGCGCGCGGTCTGGCCGACCGTGCTGCTGATGGCCACCATTGGTGTGGGCCTGTCGACTGCGATCATCGGCTTTGGCTTTAGCTGGATGACCGGCGCACCAATCCTGATTGCGCTGGTCTTTGGTGCCTTGATCACGCCCACCGATCCCGTCGCGGTTCTGGGCGTGCTGAAAGAAGCAAATATGCGCAAATCTCTGGAAACGCAGATCGCCGGGGAAAGCCTGTTCAATGATGGCGTTGGCTATGTGGTGTTTCTGGTCCTCGTTGGTCTGGCATTTCCGTCTGACGCCCATCACGAGGCCGGGGCCAGCGCCGCGCTGATCCTGTTTGTGCAAGAAGCCTTCGGCGGCGCGCTGCTGGGTCTGGTTCTGGGTTGGCTCGTCTTCCGCGTCATGCGTCTGATTGACGACTATTCGCTAGAGGTGCTGCTGACCCTTGGTCTTGCCTTTGGTGGCTATACTTTGGCGCTTTGGCTGCATGTCTCTGCCCCCATCGCCGCCGTGGTCGCGGGCCTGTTGATCGGTGATATTGGCGCGAAGCATGGTATGTCTGCCGAGACACGCGAGTATGTCGACAAGTTCTGGATCCTAATCGACGAGATCCTCAATGCCGTGCTCTTCCTGTTGATCGGGTTCGAAGTCTTTGCCGTGCAGCTGGAACAAAGCTTCTTGATGACCGGCGTCATGTCCATCGCTCTGGCTTTGGTCGGGCGTCTGGCCGCGGTGGCTGTGCCGGTTCTGATGCTGAAACCTTTCCGTACCTTTGGCCCTGGCGTCATCCAAATCATGACCTGGGGTGGCCTCAAAGGCGGGATTTCCGTCGCCCTGGCCCTGTCCCTGCCTGACAGCGAATGGAAGCCGCTGATCCTGACCACCACCTATGTGATCGTTGTCTTCTCGATCATCATTCAGGGTCTGACTGTGGCGAAACTTGCCAACAAGGTCGGGCGTGAGCCGGATTTGGTGTAAACTTCGGCAGGCTGGCAGGCTCCTGACAGGATCTGTCAGCCCGCTCTTTTAAGCAGCGGTCCTGAGTTTCATTGAACACAAGGACATCCCATGCTGACCCTTTTTCACGCGCCCATGTCGCGCTCGACCCGGATTGTCACCCTGCTCGAAGAGCTTGGCGCGCGCGAGGCCGTACAGGTCAAAACCGTCTCGGTGCAGCGCCGCGATGGCGGCGGCGGGCCAGACCCAGAGAACCCGCATCCGGAAAAGAAAGTGCCGGTCCTGGAACATGACGGCACCATCATCACCGAAAGCATCGCAATCGCCATTCATCTTTGCACCCTGTTTCCCGATGCGGAGCTGATGCCAGCTGCGGGCACGCCTGAACACGGCAAAGCTCTGCAATGGCTGGCCTGGAATGCCGGTGTGGTTGAGCCAGTCCTGATTGCCAAATTGACGGACGACGACAACCCGGCCTTCCAGTCCGCCTTTCGCGGCTGGGACGAGGTCATGCTGCGGCTGAAAACCGCGCTGGACACATCACCATGGCTGCTGGGGTCCAAGTTCAGTGTCGCCGACCTTATCGTGCATTCCTCTTTTTCCTGGATGCCAGACCTCTTGCCCGATCACGCCGTGATCCAAGACTGGAACAGCCGCATGATGGCGCGCCCGGCAGTGCAAAAGACCTTTGCCGAGGATCAAGAGGCCATGGCCGTGCTCGCGGGTGCATAAGCCTGGACCCTATGACCAAAAAACCGGCTCCAAGGGCCGGTTTTTCTGACTTGTTTTCAAAACCGATTGCCGTTTCACTTCTCGGGAAAATTCACTTTCCAACAAAAGGAACCGCCATGCGTCCCTTTTTCATTGTTTCTGCCTTTCTTGCCCTTTTCCCTGCATCTGCCGCTTTGCCCCAAGGCGGCAGCCCGGATCTGAACACCGCCCCAAGCTCCGTGCGCGCCATTGCCGAGAATTTCGCCGCCGGGCGCGGGGCCGACCTTTCGCGTCATTACGCGATGTTTGTCAAAGTCATCGAAAATCCGGGCCCCCAAAAGGACATCAATGCACGGCGCATCACATCGGTTGAGCGCAGCCCCGTTGACACCAAATACGACTATCTCAAAACGCATCTGCAAACCCTGCCGCGTGATGGCGGCAATTCTCGCCTCTACGAAGCCCTTGGCGGGCGCAGGAATTCCCGCGATGTTGCGCTATTCGGCACGCCCGATGCCGGTTGGGTCGCTGTTCAGGGCTGGCAGGATAGCGGTCAAATCACCATGAGCATCCTGCATCTGACCCCGGGCCTGACGCAGGCCAAGATGGCGAGCCTGAACTTCCCTTTGGGCGACAAGGGGTTTTCGGCGGGCGAAGATGTGTCGTCTCACGTACCAAACGACATTTCGGTCGCCTTTGCCTCGGACGGCGATCTGCTTTTGTCCTTTGACACGCTCAATCGCTGTTCGGGGGATCGGCGCATGGGGGTCGTGATGCGGCTGGCCGCCAGTTTTGACCGCTTGGAATGGGTCTCGCCCCTGCGGGTGGCAGGCGGGCGGCATTTTGCCTTTAGCGACAAGAGCCTTTTCGCCATTGATGGCGGGTCTTGCGAAAAGGATTACCTCTACGAGCTGGACCTGAACAGCGGCAAGGTCAAAACCCGCCAGGTCATGCCCAGCGCCCAGGATGCCGGAGATTTCACCGCGCTAAACGGCAATGATCTGTACCTGGTGCTGTATAACCGCTTCATTCATTACAAACTGCGATGACAACCACACCTTGCCAGCACAAAAAGAAAAACGCCTGCTTGTCTCCAAGCAGGCGCTTCTATTCCAACGGTAAAAACCGAACTTAGCGGCGGATACCCAGGCGCTTGATGAGGTCCTGATAACGGGCTTCATCTTTGGCTTTGGTGTAGTCCAGCAGCTTACGACGCTGAGCAACCAGCTTCAGAAGACCACGACGGGAGTGGTTGTCCTTCTTGTGGGTTTTGAAGTGCTCGGTCAGGGTCGAGATGCGCGAGGTCAGAATGGCAACCTGTACTTCGGGCGAACCGGTGTCGCCTTCTTTGGTTGCGAATTCCTTCATCAGGCGTGCTTTTTCTTCAGCAGTGATCGACATCGGGGTCTCCTCTCGGATTAAGGGTTATGGCGCAAGCCGGGATGTCGTCCAGCAAGGCCCATGGAGTATCCACATAAAGTGGATGCGCGCACATACGCGATTCCTGTTTGAAAGGAAAGTGTTTCTTGAAGAGATTTGTGTGTTTCTGCGACCGGGCCTGCCGCGAAATGCGCCCGGGTTAGGCTGCCGCCAGCTCCGCAGCCACGCTTTCGCCAACCAGCACCACGTTCTCCAGATCCGGTGCGTCTTCGGTCGGCAAGGTCGCCAAAACGGTGCCATCAACGACAATCTCGGTCGTGTCAGGATCATCAGCGGATTGGCGGATCTCAAGCTCGGGGTCTTCTGATCCGGTACTGTCGTCAAAGACGATCACAATCTGATCTTCGGCCTGATCGTAATCCATCAATTGCGCAGCATCGATGGTGATCCAATCGCCCAGAACAAAGGTATCAGCCCCCTCGCCGCCCGACGCGATATCGCCGTTGCCAATACCGATGGTGTCATTGTCAAAACCACCATTCAGATAATCATACCCGTCGATATCCACGCCATTTTCATCACGCACAACGCCGTTCAGGACGTCATCGCCATCCATACCGGCAATGTTATCTGCACCAAGACCACCATTGAGCACATCATCGCCGCTGCCACCGATGACAATGTCATCTCCGCTGCCGCCATCCAAGGTGTCATTGCCAACGCTGCCATTCAGCGTGTCATTGCCGTCGCCGCCATCAATCTGGTCATCATCCATATAGCCGGTCAGGTCATCATCACCCATACCGCCATAAAGGAAATCGGCACCGTCCTGACCCAAGAGCGTATCATTGCCCTCGCCGCCAATCAGTGTGTCATCGCCATCCTGACCGTCGAGCAGGTCCGCATCCGCGCCGCCATCGGCGTAATCATTCCCCGCACCACCCGACAGAACATCGTCAAATTCCGTGCCAGTCAGGGAATCGTCGCCATCCGTGCCATAATCAACCTCGCCCAAACGGTCGATTATGGTGATAGGTTCGCCCGTTGCGGTCTCATAACCCCCGTCAGCGCCACCATCCTCAGACTCGGTGTCTGAACCCGCTTCACTGTCCGGGTTCTCAGCTGTGTCATCTGCGGTTTCCGAACCACCCTCTGACGCATCATCAAAATCGCTTGGGAATATGCCGAGCTGGTCGAAAACGGAGGTGCTGGTGCCACCGCCTTCCTCTGCGCCGTCATCGACCTGCGCATCATCAAAGTCTTCTTCGACATCGTCATCGGAATTTGACGTGCTGACCACGACCACAGAGCCGAGCGCCATCATCCCCAATAAACCCGCCAGAAAAAGCATCGTACCAAACCTCGCAATAAGCCAAGGGGACTATCCCAGAAACCCGCGATTCCTTCAATGAAATTTGAAACAAATGGTTAACGCAACCCTACAGGTTTCGCTTCAATTTCAAATACCTGCGATTGAGCGCATACCACTTACCCGCTGCCTACAGCCCGCCATAGCGATGTTTTTTCTCCCAAACCTCGGGCTGCGTGGCATAAGAGACATAGAGCGGGTGGCGGGGATGACCGTCTTTGGTTAACCCCAAATGGCGCACATCCCCCTCTAGCAATTGCGCCACGGTCTGCCCCTGCCCCAACAGGGCCCCATGTGTCCCCCATCCCGCAATTGTCATCTCAGCCGCGCCGGACCAACGCCGCAACAGATCGGCGTTTTCAGGGCCTTCCGGGTCCTTGGCCTTGCGCAAATCCTTTGGCAGCGTCGCCCGAAACGCAAACAGGTTGGCGATCCGCATCGCGCCAAACCCCAATTGCACCGCCCGACGCTGGCAACGCTCAATCGTCGGGTCATTCCTTTCTTCGGTGGCTGTGGACGGGTTCAACATCACGTAAAGCAGTTCCGGCCCGCTGCCCCATATCCGCTGCAACCCATAGCGATAGGTCTCGCACGCCGAATAAAGCGCGATGCTGTCTTGTGTTCCTTTGGTCGCCCGACGTTCAATCATGCGCGCAAGCTGGCTCATCCCTTTGCCCCGTGCAAGCCCTGTTGACAGTGCCCCTTAGCTGGGGCCCATTACGGGCAAAACCGGATCAGGACAGTTTTATGAATTTCGACATGATTTCAGCCGCCTCGGACCGTCTCAAAGGCCATGTCCGGCGCACCCCGCTCTTATCTTCTCCGGCTTTGGACGAGATCGCAGGCAAACGCATCCTGATCAAAGCGGAATGCCTGCAACACACCGGCAGTTTCAAGTTTCGCGGCGGCTGGTCGGCGGTCTCGGCGCTTGATCCGGAAACACGCTCGCGTGGCGTCATCGCCTTTTCCTCGGGCAACCATGCCCAGGGTATCGCCGCTGCGGCCCAGGCCTTTGGCGTGCCCGCTGTGATCGTCATGCCCGCCGACGCCCCAAGCTTGAAAATCGAAGGCACCAAGCGGCTCGGTGGCGAAGTCGTCCTATATGACCGCGCCGCACGCGAATGCCGCGAAACCATTGGCACACGGCTGGCAGAAGAGCGCGGGCTGACCCTGATCAAACCTTATGACGAACCACAGGTCATCGCAGGCCAAGGCACCTGCGGGCTGGAAATCGCCGAACAGGCCGCAGAGCTTGGGGTGACATCGGCAGATGTGCTTGTCTGTTGCGGCGGCGGCGGGCTGACCTCCGGCATAGCCCTGGCGCTGGAACAACTGGCCCCGGATATGTGCGTGCATCCCGCCGAGCCCGAAGGCTATGACGATGTGGCGCGCTCGCTGCGTAGCGGCCAAAAAGAACGCAATACGACAGAGGCAGGCGGGCTATGCGACGCGATCCTGACACCAACGCCCGGCGACATCACATTCCCGATCATGTCCCGTCTGTGCGGCGCAGGTGTGGTCACCAGCGAAGACGAAGCTCTGCGCGCCATGGGGCTGGCCTTTCAACACCTCAAAGTGGTTGCGGAACCCGGGGGAGCCGTCGCCCTGGCCTGCGCTCTGTTTCACGCCGATGATCTGGAGCACGACACCGTCATCGCCACCATTTCAGGCGGCAATGTCGACCCGGCGATCTTTGCGCGCGCGCTCAAAACGCTCTAAAAACACGCGCGCCTTAAGGGCATGCGCGAACGGGACGGTGGGCGGGGCGCCTTTGCATCGCAAACAGCGCCGTCCCCGTCACGCCTCCAGCTTGCGGGCCTCATCCACCAACATCACCGGAATCCCATCGCGGATCGGAAAGGCCAGTTTGGCGGCGCGACTGACCAATTCCTGCTTGTCCGCGTCGTAGTCCAACCCCGCCTGAGTGACGGGGCAGATCAGTGCTTCCAGCATGCGGCGATCCATGACGGTTGTCGGATTACTCGGGCTCATTGAATCAAATCCTCTTCTCCGCCCCGCAGGGCATATTCTATCAGCGTCACCAGTGTTTCGCGCCGGGTGCACAGGGACGGAGCCTCTAACAAGGCCTGGCGATCTTCCGGTGTCAGATCCAACAGCATCGACAGGGAGTTGATCAGCAGCTCATCATCCGCATCGGTCAGCGTCGGCCAATCCACCGACAATTCCTGTGCATCAAAATAGCGCTCTAGCAGCTTCATGAACCCGGGCCGATCAAACCCATCATCCGCTTCGGCCCCCGCGCGATCCCTGTCAAACCCGTCCCAGGACACGCGACAGCGGCGATAGGGTTGAAACCCCTCCACCTCTTCAATCACACGAAACCGCGAAATCCCCGAAAGCGTGATCATATAACGCCCGTCCTCCGTCTCGGAAAACTGCGTCACCCTTCCCGCACAGCCAATGCAATGTAGACGCGGCTTTTCGCTATCCGGGGTCGGACAGGGCTGGATCATGCCGATCAACCGTGTGTCACTTTTCAGCGCATCATCCAGCATCGCCAGATAGCGCGGTTCAAAGATATGCAACGGCAGCCGTGCCCGGGGCAGCATCAAAGCGCCCGGAAGCGGAAAGACCGGAAGCAGCTCCGGCAGGTCAGAAAGCCAAGTCATGCCCGACAAACTAGCGCGAGTCGCGGTTTAGGCAAAGATCATCGAACTCAGCTTGCGCCGCCCGTTCAGGACAACCGGATCATTCGGCTTGAGCGCGTCAAAGATCGTGAACAGCTGCGCCTTGGCCGCGCCGTCATTCCACTCACGATCACGGCGGAACAATTCCAGGAACTGCTCTACAGCCGCTTCGCCATCACCACTGGCATAGAGCGCCTGTGCCAGGTCAAAACGCGCCTGATGATTGTCCGGGTCCGCCTCAACCTGCGCCGTCAACTCGGCCACCGGGCCGGCATCCGCCGCCTGTTTGGCCAGTTCCAATTGCGCATGGGCCGCTTCCAGTTCCGGTGTGCCGGAAATTTCTGCCGGTGCCCCGTTCAGGATCGCTTCAGCCTGCTCCAGATCTTCCAGCGCCAGATGCGCTTGCACCATGCCCGCATAGGCGCGCGCATTGGCCGGATCTTCACCCAGGATCGCCGCATAGGTCTGGGCGGCATCCGTTGCCGCACCCGCCTCCAGCATCTCATCAGCCGCATCCAGCGCATCGTCCAACCCGCCAGAGGCATCGCCACCCGCCGCCTGAACAACACGCTCTACAAAGGCCTTGATTTCCGATTCCGGAACCGCGCCCTGAAAACCGTCTATCGGTTGGCCTTGCCAAAAGGCATAGACCGTCGGGATCGACTGGATCTGCAGCTGCCCCGCGATCATCTGCGCCTGATCCACGTTGACCTTGGCCATCTTGACCGCGCCCTTGGCCGCCGTCACCGCCGCCTCAAGCTGCGGCCCCAATGTCTTGCACGGCCCACACCAAGGGGCCCAGAAATCGACGATCACCGGGACCTGTTGCGAAGCCTCAACGACCTCAGCCATAAAGTCCTGCTCTGTGACGTCTTTGATCAGATCAGCCGCCGGCGCAGCCCCACCCAGTTCCAACATGGCATCTCATCCCTTGAATCCAACTTGGCCCCTATATGGCTTTACTCTGCCGGTGCCACAAGAGGGCGCTTGACCACATTCACCATATTACCGTTCAGCGCCCTCTGGACCAAAGGCCCAATCCAGAATCCCTGGCAACCAAGCCAAATGCACTGGATACCGCTCGGCCAATCGCCGTAAAGGGGCCTGGTTGCGTTTGAGAAAGACAACCGAAAACCGCCCAAGCGCCATTTCCACTTGGCCATTTCGGCATCGTGGACCGTTTCCATCTCAGCAACCTGTTCTCGAACGACACGCCCCGAGACCAATTCCTCACTCGCCACCCGAGCCAATTCGCGGGTTTCCTCGACCAGCCCGCGCGCGGTCTGATCGCTGGCCGCCTCCCCCAGCGCAGCCTCGGTCACCAGCGCAATATCGCGCGCCACATCCGGGTCAACCGAGTCGCTCTCGGCAATGCTGGTTTCAACCTCGCGGAAATCGACCGCATCCTGCTGCACATCTTGCGCGGAAATACGGACTCCTTGGCCTTGCTCCTGATAGGCGACCCAATTGGGAAACCGGTTCAGGTAAACCTCTATCTGCACCGCGAATTGCTGCAATAACGGGGCGGCACCCGTTGGCAGGCAGTCACAAAACTCTTTGTCTCTGGACAAATCCGCGATCCCTGATCCGATAGAGCCGATCATGACCACCTTATCCGGGTCATAGGCCGCTCCCATCGCCTGATCAAAGGCCCGTAGAAACGCTTGCAACTACCCATGGTTGTGCAGATCAAAAGCCGCGCCAAAGGTGTCGCGAAACGTCTTGAGCGCCTGCCACCCATCCCGCGCCAGTTTTTCATGTTGCTCATCCGACAGAGGCAGGACAGCCTTGCTCGTCAAAACCCCTTCGACAATCTCAACTGAAATGGGCGCAGCACGTTCTTGCGGTACCGATGGCGGTAATGCGGTAGCGCCATCGCCCTGCGGCGGCTCCCAATCCTCAAGATAGTCAAACAGCATCTCCAGCCGCTCCTGACTATCCCCAATCTCAGAAATCTCAGCAAGCCGTGGATCTATTCTGGTGGCCTTTGACCCTTTGAAATGAATTCCGTGATAGCCCCGTTCCAATTTCGCCGAACGCATAAACGCGACGGGCCTCAGATCGCTAACCTCTGTGCCGTCCAGCCACAGGGTCTGCAACGCACTCATTCTGGACAGGGCGCTCAGGTCACTGACCATTGTGTCATTCAGCCCCAGGGTCTGCAACGCACTCAACCCGGACAGCGCGCTCAGATCGCTAACCTCTGTGTCGTTCAGCCACAGGGTCTGCAACGCACTCAACCCGGACAGCGCGCTCAGATCGCTAACCTCTGTGTTGTTCAGCCACAGGGTCTGCAACGCGCTCAACTCGGACAGCGCGCTCAGATCGCTGACCTGAGTGTCGTTTAGATACAAGTTCTGAAGCTTGGTCAGGTCGGCAATCTCTGGCGGCAGCTGCGTTAACGCCCTGCATTGCGAAACGCCCAAGTCAAGCGACGTAGCACCTGCCATCAAAGCTTTTTTGATCCGGTCTTGCGCCGCGACATAAGCAAACTCTGCTGCAATCATATCCTGCTACCCCCTACCCCGCTGCCGCTTAGCTCAGCCTACAAATCCACCTCAGCGAACACCGGCGCGTGGTCGCTGGGCTGTTCCCAGCCGCGCACATGGCGCAGGATGCGGCTGTTGCCGCAGGCTTCGGCGATGTCGGGTGTGGCCCAGAGGTGATCGAGGCGACGGCCCTTATCCGCCGCATCCCAATCCTTGGCGCGGTAGGACCACCAGCTATAAAGCTTGCCCTCTGGAATGTCGCGGCGCGTCACATCCACCCAATTGGCCGAATCCTGCACCTGCGCCAGATGCTCCACCTCAATCGGGGTATGCGAGACGATCTTGAGCAACTGTTTATGCGACCAGACATCATCCTCTTCGGGTGCAATGTTCAGATCCCCCACCAGTATGCTCTTTTCCGGCTTATTGGCATGGAACCAATCGCGCATCTCGGTCAGATAATCGAGCTTTTGGCCAAACTTCACATTGACCTCGCGATCGGGCTTATCCCCACCAGCAGGCACATAGAAGTTGTGAATGGTCACCCCATTCTCAAGCTGCCCGGCAATGTGACGCGCATGGCCCAGCTCGGCAAAATCCTCACGCCCGACCTCTTTGATCGGCAGCTTGGACAGGATCGCCACGCCGTTATATCCCTTTTGCCCATTGGCCACCATGTGATCATAGCCTAGCTCTTGAAACACCTCGAACGGGATCTTGTCGACCGGGGATTTGCATTCCTGCAAACAGAGCACATCCGGCCCCTCTTCGCGCATCAACTGCGCCACCAGACCTTTGCGCAAACGCACAGAATTGATGTTCCAGGTGGCAAGGGTAAAGGGCATGACAACTCTCCTGATCAACGCGAGGCAGACCATGCCAAGATGCGAACAAAAGGGCAACCCGAAGCCTGTCCAATTTTGGATCACATCTTGCGCAGGCAGTTTTCCAGAAGCGGGAGCACCTTGGCGTGAATATCCTCAAACACCGCTATCGTGTCTGTCGTATCATACAGAGACGAGACATCGTAATTGATACCCAAACCGGCCAACAAAACATCAGGGTCTTTGCCACATTCGTCGATAACCTCATGTAGATGGCTCCACAAATAACTTGGGTCATTGTGAAACAAGGTTGCATCATCGACCGGGGCTCCGTCAGAGATGATCAAAACCATATGCGGACCGGCTGACCATGCCTTGGCTCTTTGCACCGCCCACAGAATAGCCTCTCCATCGACGTTTTCTTTGAGCAGGTCTGCAAGAAGCATTGCCCGCAGAGAGTTTGGATGTTCCCCGTCTGTAAAGTCCGAATAGACGACGTGATTTAATGCACATAGGCGGCCCGGGTTTGATGGAGCCCTCTGTGCGCTCCACAAATCTCGAACCGGCGCGCCCTTCCATTCAACAGTGGTAAATCCGAGTATCTCAAAGGGTAGGTTGAGCTTGATCGCCAATTGCGCAGTCACTTCTGCGACAAAGGCAGCTAGCTGGATTTTGTCCCCTCTCATTGATCCGGAGTGATCTATCAACAAAGTCAAAGTCGAAGATTTCGGCAAATTCAACGAAGGTTGCAACCGCCCCGCAAGGCGTGTTGTTTCTGCCTGAAGAAGGGCAAAATCGGTTGCCCAAAACTGCTGTAATTCGCGCCAAGTTCGGTCGGCAGACGCGGCTGGTTCGCCAGCGTATTTCCTGATGCGTTCCAGATCCTTGGCACGAATTTCTTGATCAAACGCGTTTGTGAAAACCTTGTAAGACGGGGATAGGTGGTATGAATCGTTCAACGGCACCGGGCTTGAAAAAAGCTTGCGCAACCAATCCATTCTTACCACCCACTCAAAACCAACGATCAGAGTCCCCTAGCTTCCCGATTCACTCAGGCAGCTTCGCCAAGCGCAGATAAGGCAGCACAGTGTTGATCTCACCATATTTGGCAATCGCATCCTCATCAGACACGGCGACCGGCACCACCACATCCTGACCCAGGGTCCAGTTCGCCGGGGTCGCTACGTTCTCACGCGCCGAGGTCTGTAGCGCGTCCAGCGCCCGTAGCACTTCGGCAAAGTTGCGGCCTACGGTCATCGGGTAAGTCATGGACAGTTTCAGCTTTTTGTCCGGCCCGATGATGAACACCACGCGCACCGTGGCGCTATCTGCCGGGGTGCGGCCATCTGGCAGCACGTATTCGGCAGGCAACATGTCAAAGGCCTTGGCGACGGTCAGGTCTTCATCGGCGATAATCGGGAAACCGGCGGGCGCGCCTGCGGTCTTTTCGATATCGGCCTTCCAGCCCTTGTGCTCTTCGACTCCATCGACCGAAATGCCCATCACTTTGGTGCCGCGCTTGTCCCATTCCTCGGCCAACTGAGCCACCGCGCCGAATTCAGTGGTGCAGACCGGGGTGAAATCCTTGGGGTGGGAAAAGAGAATCGCCCAACTGTCGCCAATCCAGTCGTGCAAGGTGATCTCACCCTGATCGGTCATCACTGTCAGATTGGGAATTTCATCATTGATACGCAAACCCATGTCGCATCCTTTCTAATTTGATGTCGCTTGTTGGCTATGTGCTGGCGAAACCATATTTTCCCGACGTCAGTTGTAAAGCCCCGACTTGCGCACCCGCATATGGGATGTCAGACTTTGCCGATACTCCGTCTTTAGGGCGGTCGCCTTCATGCATGGGAGAGACGCATGATCGAGAAAAAACAGTTTTATATCAATGGCGAATGGGTCGATCCGATTGAGGGTCGTGACTATGACGTCATTAATCCGACAACCGAAGAGCCCTGCGCGGTGATTTCCTTGGGGGGCCAGGCTGACACCGATGCTGCTGTTGCCGCCGCCAAGGCCGCCCTGCCCGGCTGGATGGCCACTCCGGTCGCGGATCGCATCACCCTGCTGGAAAACCTGCTCGCGGTCTATATGGATCGCGGCGAAGATCTGGCTCAGGCCATGTCGGTCGCAATGGGCGCACCAATCGATATGTCCCGCTCTGCCCAGGTTGGCTCCGGGTCTTACCACATCAAGAACTTCATCACCGCCGCCAAAGATTTCGCCTGGGAACATCCGTTCGAAGATGGCACACCCGGCGCGCGCATCAGCCACGAGGCGGTCGGGGTCTGCGCCCTGATCACCCCATGGAACTGGCCAATGAACCAGGTCACGCTCAAGGTTGCAGCGGCGGCTGTGGCGGGCAACACGATGGTGCTGAAACCCTCCGAGGAAAGCCCGCTAGACGCCATGGTCTTTGCCGAATTGATGCATGAGGCGGGCTTCCCCGCCGGTGTCTTTAACCTGGTGAATGGCGACGGCGTGGGCGTCGGCAGCCAGTTGACGGCACATCCCGATGTGGACATGGTGAGCTTTACCGGCTCGACCCGCGCAGGCAAGCTGATCTCCAAATCCGCCGCCGACACGCTGAAACGCGTGCATCTGGAATTGGGGGGCAAGGGCGCGAACCTGATCTTTGCCGATGCGGATGAAAAGGCGGTCAAGCGCGGCGTGCTGCACATGATGCAAAACACCGGACAAAGCTGTAATGCCCCCTCGCGCATGATGGTCGAAGCCTCGGCCTATGACCGTGTGGTTGAAGAGGCGGCGCAGGTCGCGGCCAAGGTCACGGTCGGCCCCGCCGATAGCGAAGGCCGTCATATCGGACCCGTGGTCAATGAAACACAGTGGAGCAAAATCCAGGGCCTGATCCAATCCGGCATCGACGAAGGCGCGCGCCTTGTCGCCGGTGGCGTCGGTCGCCCCGATGGGCTGAACAAAGGCTTCTATGTCCGCCCCACGATCTTTGCCGATGTGACCCCGGAAATGACCATCGCCAATGAGGAGATCTTTGGCCCGGTCCTGTCGATCATGAAGTTCGAGACCGAAGAAGAAGCCGTGCAAATCGCCAATGACACGCCCTATGGCCTCACCAACTATGTCCAAAGCACCGATGGCGCCCGCCGCAACCGTCTGGCACGTCAACTACGCTCTGGCATGGTGGAGATGAACGGCATGTCGCGCGGCAATGGTGCCCCTTTTGGCGGCATGAAAATGTCCGGCAATGGCCGCGAAGGCGGAGCCCATGGCATCATGGATTTTGTCGAGATCAAATCGATCTCGGGCTGGGCGGACGACTAAAACAAAAAAGGGCCGCGCCACTCTTATGCGCGGCCCGTGCTTCTTTGGGCCAAAAATATCCCGGGGAGTCCTGCGCCTTGCGCAGGGCGGGGCAGCGCCCCGTCTCCGCTCACGTCTTAGGGTCAGAACCCATTAATTCACAACGCTCAGTTCGCCAGATTTTGTTCCAGACCAGGCATATGCCCGCAGGAATAGTGTTTCTATTTCAAGGGTATATAACGCAGGATGGGGAAAAATCTGGTGAACCCGTCGCGCCAAAGGCGCGCCAATATTAATTGGCCTCCCTTTGGGAGGACGGGCATTGCGAATTAATGGGTCCTGACCCTAAAACGGCGTCTTTGCCCGCACGCGAATACCGCGCCCGCTTTCGGGATGGCTGAACCGCAGTTCTTCGGCATGCAGCATCATCCGCTCAAACCCAGCCGCGGTTTCCGGCGCATAAAGCGGATCACCCAGGATCGGATGCCCCAGCGCCAGCATATGCACACGCAATTGGTGGCTGCGCCCGGTCTTGGGGAACAGCTTGACGCGGGTTTCGTCTTGGTTGGATCGCATGACCTTGTATTCGGTCAATGACGGCTTGCCGGTCTCGTGACAGACCATCTGGCGCGGCCGGTTCGGCCAATCCACAATCAGCGGCAGATCGACCTCGCCCTCCTTGGGCTCTAGCTGGCCAACCACCCGTGCTACATAGGTTTTCTTGGTCTTTCGCGCCTCAAACTGCGCCCCCAGATGGCGCTGCGCATGGGCGGTCAGACCAAAGACCATGACGCCCGAGGTATCGCGATCCAGCCGATGCACCAACCGCGCTGTGGGAAAGGCGACCTCGACCCGGGTCAGCAGACAATCCGCCAGATCCGGTGTCTTACCGGGGACAGAGAGCAGCCCCGCCGGCTTATTGACCACCAAGACCTCAAGATCTTCGTGCAGGACCTCCAAAGGATCCATCGGCGGGGTGTAAATGTCGTTCTGCTGCATCAAAGCCTCGGCAAATCACGCCCGGCGCATCTGCCGGACCAAGGGCACGGAATAGATCACAAGCGCGGCCCAGATCAATGGGAAAGCGATCTGACGCGCCGGATCGACCTCTTCGCCAAAGGCAAACACCGCCACCAAAAAGATCATTGTGGGTGCGATATATTGCAAAATGGCGATGGTCGACAGGCGTAACCGCTTGGCTCCATTGGCATAAAACAAAAGCGGCACAGCGGTCACGATCCCGCAGCCCATCAGGATCCAGGTGTCATAAGCACTGCTCAAAAACTTGCCCTCGGGCCCTAGCCAGATCAGGTAAAGGATTGAAGGCACAGACAAAATCAGCACTTCGAGCATGAAACCCTGATTGGGTCCAATGGGGAGCGATTTTTTGAAATAGGCGTAAAACCCCCAGCTCACCATCAGGCCCATGGCGATCCAAGGCGGGCGTGGGGTTGCGATGAACAGGATCACAACGGCGATGGCCGCCAGGAAAAGTGCGATTATTTGCAGGCGGTTAGGGCGTTCCCCGAGCAGGACAGCCCCCATCAACACGCTGAACAGCGGATTGACGTAATAGCCCAGCGCGGCATCCACTGTGCGATCAATCGAAATCGCCCAGACATAAATTGCCCAATTGATCGAGATCAGCGCCGCGGTCATCGCGGCCATGGCCAGCATTTTCGGACTGCGCAAAGCGTCACGTAAGTCGCGGGTACGACGCAATAAAATCAGGACAAGCCCGGCAATGGGCACGGACCATATCACCCGATGCGCCACCACTTCGACCGCGGGAACATGCTCAACCAGCTTGAGGTAAAGCGGCAAAAACCCCCAAAGAAAATAGGCGGTTACGGCGTAGGCCAGCCCGCTGGGGCTATCGGTATTGGTTGGCGATGTCATGGAAGGTCTCCTTGGCGAAAACCTAACCATGTGGTCAGAAAAAGGGGAAGCCTGCGCGTGATGACATTTTGTGATGAGGGCGCACATTTCGTGATGAAAGATGGGGTATTTGTACCAAAATCGGGGTGTTTTGTACCAATTGCCCCCGGTTTTGCGCGTATTTTGCGAGTTGGACTGCCAAATTCGGGCGATGAGGTCCGATTCAGACCAATCTGTACAAAACAGGCCGCGTTTTGGGGGGATTGCCCTAGGATATCGTAACGCTGACCAGCAGCCCGGAAATCAGCAAACACAGCGGTCCGTAATAGCGCTGGTCCAGCGTGGCGAAGGGTTCCACCGGCGTTCTTTTTCGCCAAAAACTTGTGTAGGTCGCCAGACCGCGCAGCGCGAAAACTGCGACCATGACCCAGACCGCACAAGTATAGAGCCAGTCGGGTCCAAAACTGGGCAACTGCCCCGCCGCTGCCAAAGCTATGAACCCACCCAAAAGCAAAAGCGCAGCCACGGCGGCGCTTGCGGCTGGAGGGGGCATTCGATCGACGTCTTTGAACCCGGCGACACGTTGAGCCAGGTCCAGTTCCGACTTGGCGGGCCATGTCTGCCCAAAGGCCCAGGCCAAATGCAATGCGGCAATCACCGCCAAGACTAGGCTGACAAGGAGTGCGCTCATGATCCATCCTCTGTTTTGCCAAACCATACGCATGCGTATGGATTCGCGCAACGGAAAACCCAGCGCTGTATGGGGATGGAAACCGACAATGGCTGCATCAAAAAAGGCCCCGAAAACCGGGGCCTTTCAAATCACGTGTGAGCATAGATCAGACTTTGACCCGTTCCGATTTCGGGTCATACATCGGCTTGCTCGACACCTCGGCGCGTACACGTGTGCCCATCACGTCGATCTCATAGGTCGAGGCCAGCACATCGGCGAGCTTTTCACCTGCTGCCGGGACATAGCCCAGGCCCATGGCCCCGCCCAAAGTGTGGCCGTAATTGCCTGAGCACAGATAGCCCACAATCTCGCCATCCCGCAGCACCGGTTCGTTGTGATAGAGCATCGGTTCCGGATCGGTCAGCTTGAACTGCAAGAGACGGTTTTGCGGGCCGGTTTCCTTGCGGGCAATGACCGCCTCACGGCCAATGAAATCGCTCCCCTTGTCCACTTTGACCGCAAAGCCCAGCCCCGCATCAACCACGTGATCCTCGCAGGTGATGTCATGGCCAAAATGGCGATAGCCCTTTTCCAGACGCAGGCTGTCCATCATATGCATGCCGCAGAGCTTGAGCCCCATGTCCTGACCCGCCGCGTGCAGGGTTTCAAAGACATGACCGGCCATGTCGGAGGAGACATAGATCTCCCAGCCCAGCTCCCCCACATAGGTGACGCGATGGGCGCGGGCCAGGCCCATGCCGATCTCGATCTCTTGCGCGGTGCCAAACGGGTTCACCGCGTTGGAGAAATCTGCGGGCGACACTGCTTGCAAGAGCTGGCGCGCATTTGGCCCCATGACGGCCAAGACGCCCTCGCCCGCTGTGACATCGGTGATGACGACGTTGAAATCCCCCTTGTGACGCTCCATCCAGGTCTGATCGGCCAGACGGGTCGCCGCCGGGGTGACGACCAGATAGGCGGTTTCGGTCAGCCGGGTGACGGTGACATCCGCCTCGATCCCGCCGGTGCGGTTGAGGAATTGGGTATAGACGATCTTGCCATTGGGCACGGAATAGTCGCCGCCGCCGATATAGTTCAGGAATGCCTCGGCATCGGGGCCTTCGACGCGGATCTTGCCAAAGGACGACATGTCATACATGCCGACATTTTCGCGGATGGCGCGATGTTCGGCGGCGCTGTTTTCGAACCAGTTCTGGCGTTTCCAGCTATACTGATATTCACGTTCCTGACCCGGATTGGCGAACCAGTTGGCGCGTTCCCACCCGGCCAATTCGCCCATGACCGCGCCCTGTTCCAGCAGGTGGTGGTGGAAAGGCGTGCGGCGCACACCGCGGGCGGTGGCCTTTTGGCGATAGGGGAAATGGTCGGCGTAAAGCAGGCCCAGCGTTTCCTTGGAGCGTTCGAACAGGTATTGTTTGTTGCCCTGAAACGGCTGCATGCGGCTGATATCGACATCACCCAGATCAAAAGGTTTTTCGCCGGTATCCATCCATTCCGCCAGCGCCATACCCGCGCCCCCGGCGGATTGAATCCCGATCGAGTTGAAGCCTGCGGCGACCCAGACATTGTCCATCTCGGGCGCGAGGCCAAGGTGATAGGCATCATCCGGGGTAAAGCTTTCGGGTCCGTTAAAGAAGGTGTGAATGCCCGCCTCGGCCAGCATTGGCATGCGGTTGCAGGCGGCTTCGAGGATGGGTTCGAAATGGTCGAAATCCTCGGGCAGTTGGTCGAATTCGAAATTGTCGGGGATGCCGTCCATCGCCCAGGGTTTGGCATTGGGTTCAAAGGCCCCAAGCAGGAATTTCCCTGCATCTTCCTTGTAATAGGCGCATTCATCAGGCACGCGCAGCACCGGAAGCTGGGTGAGACCGTCGATGTTTTCAGTGACGATGTAGAAATGTTCGCAGGCATGCAGTGGCACATTGACCCCGGCCATGCGGCCGACCTCATGCCCCCACATCCCGGCGCAATTCACCACCATGTCACATTCGATATGGCCGCTTTCGGAGCCGTCATCCGCAACCCAGTCCACACCGGTGACCTTGCGGCCCTGCTTGACGATCTCGGTGACTTTGATGCGTTCCTTGACCAGCGCGCCGCCCATACGCGCGCCTTTGGCCAAGGCCAGCGCGATATTGGCAGGGTCGCCCTGCCCGTCGAGCGGCAGGTAAACCGCGCCTTTGACGCCGTCGAGATTGATATGCGGATAGAGTTCCTGCACGCGCTCGTTCGATATCTCCTCGACTTCAACGCCAAAGGCTCGGGCCATGGCCGCTTGGCGATAGATCTCTTCCTTGCGTTCCTCGGTCAAGGCCACGGTGATTGAACCGCAACGCTTGAAGCCGGTGGCAACGCCGGTCTCTTCCTCGAGCGTGCCATAGAGTTCCTGGCTGTATTTGGCCAGCTTGGTCATGTTCTTGGTGGCGCGCAGCTGTGCGATCAGGCCGGCGGCATGCCAGGTGGTGCCAGAGGTGAGCTGTTTGCGTTCCAGCAGCACAACATCTTTCCAGCCCTTTTTGATCAGGTGATAGGCCACGGAACAGCCGATCACACCGCCACCAATAATGACCACGCGGGCCTTTTGAGGAAGATTGCTCATGAGGTCACAGTCTCCGAAACGTCAGGAATTTGAGGCAGCTTGGCATGAAAGCCAAAAACAGAATGTTGGAAATCCGTCACGTCTTGTCGGATTTTCCAAGGTCCTGAGGGCTGATGGTGCCAAGGCGGCGTTGTTTGCGCAGGGCAAAGGGGGTGATTCCGAAGAAGCCTTTGTAGAGGCCGGAAAAACCGCTGGGAAAGCCGCAGGCCAGACCGACCTCGCGCACGCTCATATTGGTGTTGAGCAGCAGATTATTGGCGCGAGCCAGACGCAATTCGCGGTAATGGGTGTTGGGGGTGGTGTTGAGATGGGTGCGAAACTTGCGCTCGAGCGAGCGGGCGGAAATGCCCAGCACCTTGACCAATTCGGAAATCGGGATCGGGTCTTCGATATTGGCCTGCATGATTTGCAGACATTGGTCGAGCTCGCGATCCCCGGACCCGGAGCTGCGCGCGCCGCCGAGCGGTTGGCGGGTGGAGAAATCGCGGATTTTCTCGTGCAGCAAGACATTGGCGACAGTCATCAGATTGGCGGATGAGATATGGCGGCGCAGAACCGCCAGCATCACATCCACGGTCGCGCCCATACCCGCGCAGGTCACGACCAGCCCGTCTTCGGTGGCGATGGCATTGCCCGCCTCAAACAGGCCGGAACGTTCGCGCAGAACGTCAGAGTTTTCCCAATGGGTGGAAAGATGGCTGCCGTCATAGCCGCGTTCCTTGATGTAGCGGCTGGCAGCTTCGGCGAGCAAGAAAACCTGCGCGCCGCGAAAGGTATAGCGATCAATCTGGGTGCCCACGGACAGGGCCGGACAATCGGGATCGGCATTGCCGATAACAAAGGCGTAGTCGGCCTCGGGCTTTTGGGCAAAGGACTCGGCCTTGACGCAAACCTCGGCCCCGCTTTCGACAACGCCGCCAAAGGCCGACCGGTACGTCCAGGTAAACGGGGGGAAAGCGGCGACTCGATTGGCAATGCGCATCGCATCCACGATGCCTGCCACTTCGGTCAGGACAAACCCGTCAGCGACGAGAATGTCGACATGCCAGCGCTGCTTTTCCCCCGCTGCACTCATACGATCCGATGCTCGGCTTCGCGCAACCGGCGGGCAATCTCGGCGATATGCGCCGGGCCGGTTTCACAGCAGCCCCCAAGGATGGTGGCCCCCATATCGACCCAGGACATGGCATGAGCAGCATAGTTTTCCGGGCCCATATCCTGACGTGTCTTCAGGTCCCCAGCTGTGGTTCCCCCTTCAAGGAAGGCCTTGGTGATCATGGTGAAACCATTGCCATACGCCCCAAAAGGCAATCCTGCCTTGGCAAGTTGTTCAAGGGCAGCTGGCATCGCTTCTGGTGCCGAGCAATTGGCGAGGGCAGCAGCAGCCCCATCTTTGAGGATAGCCGCCAGGTCGGCCACCTTTTCGCCGGATCGCAGCAATGTTCCGTCTTCGTCATCAATTGTGACGGAAATCCAAACGGGTTTCTCGGCGGCCAAAGCCCCCTCAAGAGCCGAACGCGCGGCATCCAAGGAGGCGACAGTTTCACACAAAAGCACGTCAACCCGCGGGCCGATCAGACCGGCAACTTCGCGGTAAAGCGGGACAGCCGTGTCGTGATCCGGGTGCAGATCCGCGCGGTAGCTGGCACCCAAGGGGCCGATACTGCCCGCAATCCGGCCAGAACCGACAGCGTCACGCGCAGCACATGCTTCGGTCAGGGCGGCATCGTGCAGGGCTTCGAACTTGTCTTCGATATTGGGCATTTCGGCGCCATCAACCGCGTAATGATTGGACGCCCCGCGCAGACGATCCCGGTGGATCGCATAGGTGTTGGTCGTGGCAACACTGGCCCCTGCCCGATAGTAATCTTCGTGCACGGATTGGACGATACCAGGCATGTCCATCATCACCTGCGTCGACCAAAGCGGCGTTGGTCGGTCACCGGCACGATGAATCAATTCCTGCCCCATTCCGCCGTCCAGAAGTGTAATTTCAGCCATTTCAAAACCCTTTTTTCGTGTCAGGCCATATGCACGGCCTGACACGATCTTAGCAAGTCCAGATCAGGCGCGGAGCCGTTCGTTTTCCGGATCCCAAAGCGGTTCGTCCTTTTGCACCACCGCCTTGCACATCTGGCCAAAGATATTGACCTCAAGCTCGGTGCCGGGTGTCGCCAGATCGGGGCGCAGCATGGCCAGCGCGATCGAGGCATCAACGCGGTAGCCATAGGTGCCCGAGGTGGTTTCACCCACAACTTCGCCATTGTGGAAAATGGTCGACATATAAGGCGCATCCGCCTCTGGCGCGTCGATGATCAGGGTCGCAAAAGCCTTTTTGCTGCCTGCCTCAGCCTCGGCGGCCAGCGCGGCCTTGCCGGGGAAATCCTGTTCCTTGGTCAAGCGCACAAAGCGGCCCAGCCCGGCCTCGAGCATGGTGTAATCGGTGGAAAGGTCGCCCTTCCAGGTGCGATAGCCTTTTTCGATACGCATGGAATCCAGGGCAAACATGCCAAAGGGGGCCGCCCCGCCATCGCGGATCGCGGTATAGACCTCGGCGGCGTTCTCGGTTGGGACGTGGACTTCCCAGCCCAGCTCGCCCACAAAGGACACCCGCGACAGCATGGCCTCGTGACCGGCGACCTTGGCGGTCTGCAAAGACAGCCAACCCGCCGAGAGATCGGCATCCGAGATCCCCGCCAGCAAGTCACGGGATTTCGGGCCGGTGACCAGCATGGTGGTGATGTCTTTGGAGATGTCGGCCAGCTCAAGACCTGCAGGCAGGTTGCGCCAGAGCAGTTCGTAATCGTGCCATTGCGCGACAGAGGCGGTCATCAGGGTAAAGTCATCCTCACCATGACGGATGCAGGACATTTCGGTCACAATGCGACCGCGATTGTCGGCAAAGTAGATCAGGTTCATGCGGCCCACCTTGGGCAGGGCACCGGTGACCATGCTGCGCAACCATTCCGCCGCGCCATCCCCCTTGAGCGTGAAGCGCGAGAAGCCGCACATGTCGATCACGCCAACACCGTCGCGCACCGCCTCGACCTCGCGTTTGACGGCCGCGGTCCAGGAGCCTTGGCGCGCCCAGGTTTCGGTGCCTGCCTCAGAGGTGTCTTCGCCCTCAGCGGCAAACCAGCAGGCCCGTTCCCAACCGTTAAAGGCCCCCATTTGTGCGCCATCGGCGATCATGCGGTCATGGTTGGGCGACAGGCGTTTGTTGCGCCCGGCGGGCCATTGGTGATGGGGGAAATGCATGGCGTATTCATGGCCATAGGTCTCCATCGCCTTTTGCAGGCAATAGTCGTGATCGGCGTAATCCGTGTAGCGGCGCGCATCCACGGCCCACATGTCCCATTCGGTCTGCCCGTCGACGATCCATTCCGCCATGCATTTGCCAGCGCCACCGGCCTGAACGATGCCAAAAGTAAAGCTGTGCGCCTCAAAGGCATTCTTGACGCCGGGCATCGGCCCCATGAGTGGCAAACCGTCAGGCGCATAGGGGATCGGGCCATTGATGTTGCGGCCCACACCGGCGGTGCCGAGCGGGGGAACACGCGCCATCGCGTCCTCGATATACCATTCCAGGCGTTCCAGATCGTCCGGGTAAAGCTGGAAGGAGAAGTCATCGGGCATGGGATCGTCTGCGGTGATCCAATGTGCCTTGCAGTTGCGCTCATACGGGCCGAGATTCAGGCCGTAGGTGTCCTGACGCAGGTAGTAAGAGCTGTCCACGTCGCGGATCATCGGGAGCTTTTTGCCGTTCTCCTGGGTCCAGGCTTTGACCTCGGGGATGACCTCGGTAAGGAAATACTGGTGGGACATGACGACCATCGGCACGTCGCGCCCGCCATAGGGTTTGAACCACTCGCCAATGCGCGCGGCATAGTAACCGCCTGCATTGACAACATAATCCGCCTCGATATCGCCTTTGTCGGTGTGGACGATCCAGCTGTCATCGTCTTTCTGAGTGACGCCGGTGGCCGGGCAGAAGCGTTGGATCGATGCCCCGAGATCACGTGCGCCTTTGGCCATGGCCTGGGTCAGCTGCGCCGGGTCGATATCCCCATCCAGCGGGTCCCAAAGCACCGCATCAAGGTCATGGGTTTCCAGAAACGGATACAGCTCTTTGGCCTTTTCGGGCGACATCATTTCCAGGGGCAGGCCCTGATATTGACCCATCGAGGCCACCCGCTCGAATTCCTGCCTGCGCTCTTTGCTGTGCCCCAGACGCAAGGCCCCGGTGACGTGGTAGTTCATCGGGTAATCGACATCTTCGGCCAGGGTGCGATACATTTCCAGCGAATAGCGCTGCATGTTCATCACCGCCCAAGAGGCCGAGAAATTCGGGCAATTGCCCGCAGCGTGCCAGGTCGAGCCTGCGGTCAGCTCGTTCTTTTCCAAAAGCACGCAATCGCTCCACCCCTTTTTGGCAAGGTGATAGAGCGTGGAGACACCGACAGCGCCGCCGCCGATGATGACCACTTTGGCCTTTGTGGGAAATTCGCTCATGGTTGTGCTCCGTTAATCGTGCCGAGGCAGCGTGTCGTTGATGTCGTAATAGTCGCCCTTGGAGGCGGTAAAGATGTGCTTTTCCAAGGTGATACCGGTGGGCGCGTCGAGCGCACCAAGGGCAAGGCTGATCATGTCTTCGCCGGTGCCCTGCCAGAAAAGGAAACTGCCACAGGTCGGGCAAAAGCCGCGTTTCGCATCTGGGCTGGCCTGGTACCAACGTACCTCGCCGCTGATGGTCAGCGCGTTCTGCGGCACCTGCGCTGAGGCCCAGAGATGACCGGATTGGCGGCGGCATTGGCCGCAATGGCAGATGCTGGCTTTGATCGGTGTGGCCTCGGTTTCAAAGCGGACAGCACCGCAGAGGCAGGATCCTTTGGTCATGATACTCTCCTTAATAAACCAGCGGCGCGATGACCCAGACCGCAATGGCCGGGGCGTCATAGGGGTTCATCCAACGAAACGGCTCGCCCTTGATGCGAAAGCTGTCGCCGGGCTCCAGATGGAACAGATGACCACCAATTTCGATGTCGAGCTTGCCGGAAATCAAATAGCCAACCTCTTGGGTGGGACGCTGCACCGGGGCGGGGAGGCTTGCCCCGGGCAGGAAGGTGGAATGTACCATCTCGAAATCATCGGTGAGATCCGGAGACAACAATTCCTCGCGCAGCCCCTCTTCGCCCGGGCCAATGGCCCGGCGCGCCTCGGAGCGGACAATCCGCCCTGTTTCATGCGCGGGAGACGGCGCATTTGAAAACAGGGTCGAAATAGAGACCTCCAGCACCGAGGCGATGGCGCGCAGGTCATCAATGCCCGGATCGGATTTGTCACGCTCGACCTGGGACAACCAGCCAACAGAGCGACCCAAAGCATCCGCCATCTGCTGCAGGGTCAGCCCCCGCGTGCGGCGCAAGGCGCGAATGTCGGCCCCAAGGGTGGTGGAGTGGCGATGTGTTTGGTCCATAGGATACGTGCTTTGAGTCGTGAAAAAAATAATCAGATTTTCACGCTGCCACGGATTCGTGAAATTTCAAAGTATTTTTTCACGCTGCAGATGCATCATGGGGTGACACATCAACGGTGACGTCGTGCGTTTGGCCGTAAACCATTGAAATTAAGCGCAAGCTCAGTAGGTATCAGAGGCCGGATTTTTCCTCTGTTCCGAACTCGAGCCAGCGGCGATCTTTGGGGGAGAGGGCCGCATCCAGAATCGCATCGTAATCCGCGAGCTCTTTTTCACTCAGTCGGCCCTGCCATTTGCCACTGCTGCCGCTGTCAAAGAAATCTGAATCTGACTTGAAAAACCCTTTGCCGCCCGAGGGGCAAAACCGATCTGCGTTCTGTTTCATATTGTCGAAATCGGCAGCCTGAATGAGTTTGTCCATCACCTGTGGCGCATGGCGCACGCCCAATAGCCGCGCCACCCGTTCAAAGGTGCCAGGCAAATCGCGTTTCATATCGGCATAGTGAAAAAGCGAGACATTGGGCCGATCCGCCACGGCCTTGGACGCCGTGAAATGACGCAGGATCAGCGAAAGCGGCATGGCATCACATTGGTCTCCCTGCGCGTCGCCGGTCAGGAAATGCTGAAACGTGGCCCCGGTTTGATCATCCGCTGGATACCAGGGGTCAAAGACCGGAAAAGGCACGTTACCCACATGTTTGCGAAAGGAAAAATGCGCATCAAGCGGGTGGCGGAAGACGCAGATATATTGCGCGCTGTCGTCGAGGGGGAGGCCATCAAGCGGCGTATGGCTTTTCAAACTGCGGCGCTGGGGCATGGCGGCCAAACGCTCGATCACCTCAGACAGGTCACGCATACGCATATCGACCCAAGGCATTTTGATCGACAGCTCAGTCTCGACCTCGGGATCGCCCGAAAGCAAGAGTGCGATAATGGTTTGCATCCAGGTGGTGCCGGATTTGGCTGGCGTGACGACGATGATGTCATCGGGACGGAGCGCCACACTGTCCCAGCGGCTGCTATCGGTGAGAGGGCCGGAATAGGCCACGCGTTTGGTCATCTCAATCATCCCAATAATCAATGTAACCTGACCCTAAACCGCTTGCGCTCGGCATGGGAATGGTTTCTGCAAGATGGGCATGTCTTTGGCGGATACCCCATGAAACTCTCAGGCCCCTTTCTGTTTATCTTGGCGACCATGTTGATTGACGCGATTGGCGTCGGGATCGTGTTTCCGATCATGCCGGATCTGATGGATCGAGTCGGCGCGGGAGACACGGCGCAGGGGGCGTTTTGGGGTGGCATCATGATGTCGGCCTATGCGGCGGCGATGTTCCTGGTCGGTCCTGTGATTGGCAGCCTGTCCGACGCCTATGGGCGCAGGCCGATCCTGGTGCTGGCATTGGCAACACTGACCATAGACTATGTGATCATGGCCCTGGCCGAGACCTATTGGGTGTTGCTGGTTGGTCGGATTCTGGCGGGGCTGGCCGGGGCGACCTATATCACCGCGACCGCCTATATCGCCGACATCGCCAAGCCCGAGGAGCGCGGAGCCGCCTTTGGCATGATCGGCGCGGCCTTTGGGATCGGGTTTGTGTTGGGGCCAGCCTTGGGCGGGCTGGCCTCGGGCTGGCACATCACCGCGCCGTTCTGGATTGCCGCCGGGCTGTCGGCGCTGAATGCCTTGTTCGGGATTTTTATCCTGCCCGAGTCGCTGAAACCGGAAAACCGCCGCCGTTTTGGCAAAGGCGATCTGAACCCGTTTGCGTCGATCTGGAAGGCCTTTATCCTGCCCGGTCTTGCCATCCCCTTGATCTGCCTCTTTGTTTTTGAATGCGCCAATATGGTCTATGTCACGCTTTGGGCCTTTTGGGGGCGCGAGATGTTTGGCTGGGATGGGTTTGTGATCGGGCTGACCCTGTCGGGCTATGGCGTGTTGATCGCGGTCGTACAGGCGGGGATCTTGCCGCAACTGACCAGACGGCTGGGCGATTACAAGACGCTGATCCTTGGGGTCGTGGCGGCGATTATCGGTTTTACCGGCTTTGGGTTTTCGACGGCGGTTTGGGCGGTTGCGGTCATCCTGCCCTTTGCCGCCCTATCCGACATGGCCCCGCCCCTGCTGACCGCTTTTGCCGCCAACCGGGTGGGCGAAGACCTGCAAGGCTTGGTGCAGGGGGTGATTGCCTCGCTGTCCTCAATCGCGGCAGTGGCGGCCCCGCTTGTAATGACCGGCGTGTTTCAACGCTTTGTCGGGGATGCGGCAGTCTATTTCCCCGGAGCGCCGTTCCTACTAGCCGCCGCGATGATCGTGATGATCCTGCCACTGGTGTGGCGTATGAGGCCTCAAAGATAAAAGCCGCCCCGAAGGGCGGCTTTGGCGTTAGGACTTGCGTCGATTAAGGCCGTTCAATCGCAATCGCTGTGCCTTCGCCGCCACCGATACAGATGGCGGCAACACCGCGTTTGAGGCCGCGTTTTTCCAAAGCGTTCAGCAGGGTGACGATGATGCGCGCGCCGGATGCGCCGATGGGATGGCCCAGGGCGCAGGCTCCGCCATTCACGTTCACCTTATCATGGGGGATGCCCATTTCCTGCATGAAGGCCATGGGCACCACGGCAAAGGCTTCGTTCACCTCCCAAAGGTCGACATCCTCGTTGCTCCAGCCCAGACGCTGCAGCAATTTCTGCACGGCGGGCACCGGGGCGGTCGGGAAAAGGCTGGGGGCGTGGGCATGGCTGGCATGGCCCAGAACGCGGGCGCGAATCTCGGTTCCCGCTGCTGCGGCGGCCTCGGCGGTGGTCATGACAAGGGCCGCGGCCCCGTCAGAGATCGACGAGGAATTCGCCGGGGTGACCGTGCCATCCTTGCGAAAGGCGGGTTTCAGATGCGGGATCTTTTCCGGGCGGGCCTTGCCGGGCTGTTCATCTTGGGCAACCACAACCTCACCCTTGCGGGTTGTCATGGTGACCGAGGCGATTTCCCCCTCAAACGCACCGCTTTTCTGCGCCTCAAGCGCCCGTGACAAAGAGGCAAGCGCGTAATTGTCCTGCGCTTCGCGACTGAACTGAAAGCTTTCGGCGCAATCCTCAGCAAAGGTGCCCATGAGGCGGCCCTTGTCATAGGCATCCTCAAGCCCATCAAGGAACATATGGTCGATGACCTGACCATGGCCGATCCGCGCACCATCGCGCATTTTTGGCAGCAAATATGGGGCGTTGGTCATGCTCTCCATCCCGCCAGCGATGATGGTATCCGCGTGGCCCAGCGCCAGCCGGTCAAAGGCAAACATCGCCGCCTTCATCCCGGACCCGCACATCTTGTTAAGGGTCGTGGCGGGCACCTCTTCGCCCAGACCAGCGGCAAAGCCAGCCTGACGCGCCGGGGCCTGCCCCTGCCCTGCTGGCAGAACGCAGCCCATCAGGACCTCGTCAACCTGGGGATTCGCGGCCTGTTCCAGCGCCGCCTCGATCGCGCGACCACCCAATTTGGCGGCTTCTTCACCGCTGAACGCGCCCTGAAATCCCCCCATCGGGGTGCGCGCTGCGCCGGTGATGACTACTTCTTGCATGTGAACTCCTCCTAAGTGGGTCTTGCATACCGAATGGTAAGGATTGCCGTCTAGGGTCAGCGTGACTTTATGAATGAGGCGGGCATGGAATTTTCTACCCATACACAAGATCATGTGATGATTGTCACGGTTGAGGCCGAGCGTATTGATGCGTCAGTGGCCATCGCGTTCAAGGATAAGATGCGCGAACAAATGGGCGGCAATGCAGCCCAATATGTTCTGGACCTTCACAAGGTCATGTTCATTGATTCCAGTGGGTTGGGGTCAATCGTGGCGGCGATGAAACTGGTGCCCCAAGGCGGCAAGATGGACCTTGCCGGCCTGACACCCGCAGTGGACAAAGTGTTTCGCATGACCCGCATGGATTCGATTTTCACCATCCATGGCTCGGCCCAGGATGCCCTGGCCAAAAGCGCCTGATTGCTGAGCCCTTTCGGAGAGATCGAAATGACAGCCGGATCTGGCGCCAATGACACGCTGGCCTTCCAATATGTCTTGCGCAGCACACCAGAAGCTGTGCGGGAAACGCTGACATCGCTGCGTGAACAGCTGGAAGTCAGCGATTTCCACACATGTCCCGGCGACATGTGGGAGGTCGTCATTGCTGAGGTTCTGAACAATATTGTCGAACACGCCTATAAGGAACGCCCAGATGGTGAAATCCAACTGGATGTGAATTTCCAAACCGCCGTGCTCAAGGCGCATTTCGTCGATTGCGGCAGTGCGATGCCGCAGGGGGCCTTGCCCGAAGGCAAATCAGCCAATGTTGATGTGGAAATACAAGACATGCCCGAAGGTGGTTTCGGCTGGTACCTGATCCGCACGCTCAGCGATGAGCTGACCTATGAAAGGCGGGGCCGCGAAAACCACCTGTCGCTGGAAATGCCGATCCAGGTGGTCGGCGGTTAATTAGATCGCCCGACCTTAAACTTGAGACACGAATACCCTGCCACGCCTTCGGCGCTCTCGGGACATTCGTGTCGCTTGATGATTCAGGTTAAAGGCCGGACGCTTTAACGTCAGATCCGTGCTGTTTGCGTTCGCTTATCCGCAATGGGCGGACTTGTTCCTTGTGGCGTTTGTTCTTCTTGAGAACTGAGACCTTTGCCCCCTTGGTTGTCCAAGGTCTGAGGTGGACAGATGGGTCGAAACACGGATCTTGACCAGAGCCGCGATTTTACCCCAGCAGCGTCTCAATTTCGGCCCAATTCAGCGGCAAATCTAATTCCATAGCTGCATATAGCTTACCTCGGCACCATGCATTATCAGCCCCCACCCAGTGCATGGTGTCGAGGATATCCCCCGAAAAAATCACAGAAGCTATTGTGCCTTAAAACCGGCTGCGTTTTCTATTGCGTGGACAATTTTTGAGAAAATGTACCTGCCGCAAAATCTCCTTACACCGGTCATATTGGTGCCTCAGCCAACCGTCAAAACGAGTCTTGTAGCTGCATAGGCTTCCCTCGGTGCCGCGTGTTACAGCCCCCACCCAGTGCGCGGCGCCGAGGACTATCAGCTTTCCCACCAGAAAAACGCGACGTCCAGAAGATCACGCACCGCTTGACCGCGCCTTCGGGCCTCCTATTGTTCAACGCAAACAATAGGATCCTCACCCATGCGCGATTTTCATTTGCCGGGCCGGTCGGCCGTTTTTGCCACGAACGGGATGTGCGCGACCTCGCACCCTTTGGCTGCTCAGGCGGCGATTGGCATCCTGCAACGCGGCGGCAATGCGGCGGATGCGGCGATTGCCGGGGCGGTGCTGCTGGGCGTGGCCGAACCGCAAATGACCGGGCTGGGCGGCGATTGCTTTGCGCTGATTTCGGAACCGGGCAAGGATGTTGTGGCCCTGAACGGCTCAGGGCGGGCGGCCGCACAGGCCAATGCCGCAGAGTTGCGCGACCAGGGGCTCGACAAGATGCCGCTTTATGATGCGCATGCCGTCACGATCCCCGGCGCGGTGGACGGGTTTTGTACCCTGTCGGAACGCTGGGGCAAACTGGGCTTGGCCGACAGTCTTGCGCCCGCGATTCACTATATGGAACACGGGGTTCCGGTCGCACCGCGTGTGGCCTTTGACTGGCAAAACAGCGCGGCAATCCTGCAAGGCAGCGCGCGCGAGGATTTCCTGATCAACGGCCAGGTGCCGCAGGTGGGTGATGTTTTCGCCCAGCCAAAACAGGCGGAACTGCTGCGTCGGATCGCCAGCCAGGGGCGCAAAGGGTTTTACGAGGGCGAAGTGGTCGATGACATGCTGGCCAGTTTGAACAAGCTGGGCGGTCACCATTCTGCCGAAGATTTCGCCGCCACAGCCTGCACAATCAGCGACCCGGTCAACGGATTTTACAAAGACAAAGAGCTGTTGGAGCA
The DNA here is from genome assembly GCA_017744045.1 of Tropicibacter sp. R15_0. Classification (GTDB taxonomy): domain Bacteria; phylum Pseudomonadota; class Alphaproteobacteria; order Rhodobacterales; family Rhodobacteraceae; genus Pelagimonas. Next base: position 160,955 of record JAGHRD010000006.1, read on the forward strand.
TCCGCCCAACGGGCAAGGCATCATTGCGCATCTAATGCTGAATATCCTGTCGCATTTCGATCTGTCCTCGATGGATCCGCGTGGGGCAGACCGTGTGCATATCGAGGCTGAGGCCGCCAAGCTGGCTTATGATGCGCGCGATCGTTTTCTGGCCGACCCGGAATATATGACCAAATTGGATCACCTCCTGTCCGCGAAGACCGCCGCCGACCTGGCCAGCTTGATCGACCCCAACCGGGCCATGGCGAGCGCCAATCGCCAAAGCGAAGCGGTGCATAAGGACACGATCTATATCACCGTGGTGGATCGCGACCGTATGGCGGTGTCGCTGATTTATTCAATTTTCCATGGCTTTGGCTCGGGGATTGCGTCGGAAAAATTTGGCATTCTGTTCCAGAATCGCGGGGCGGGATTCTCGCTGCAGGCTGGGCATCCGAATGAATTGCAGGGCGGCAAGCGCCCGATGCACACGATCATTCCCGCCATGTTGCGCGACAAGGGCCGGGTGATCATGCCCTTTGGCGTTATGGGCGGGCAGTATCAGCCCAATGGTCATGCGCGTCTGGTGAGCAATATGCTGGATTACGGCATGAATGCTCAGACTGCGCTGGACATGCCACGCAGTTTTGCCACCGAAGGCAAACTGCAAGTGGAGCGAGGCTATGATGATCGGGTCCGCGCGGAATTGGCCGCCAAAGGACATGACATCGAGATTCCCGAAACCGCGCTGGGGGGTGGTCAGGCCATTTTCATTCATGAAAACGGTGTGTTGGAAGGGGCATCGGACCCACGTAAGGATGGCTGTGCCCTTGGGTTTTGAGACTGGGCCAAGAGTGATCACAAGCTGAGATAAATCCCAAAGCAAAGCCGCAAGCTTTCCCAGTTCGCGCCCGAATTTCGCCCTGCTTTGCGGGCAAAAAATGCTGACCGTATTCTACCGGAGCATGAAAATGATCGGCCCGCATACTGCTTTTGAGAATTACATCTTTCGCGCTTTGAACATCACGGGCCGTGCCACGCGGGCGGAATTCTGGTGGGTGCAGGGGATATTGCTGATCCTCGGCATTCTGGCCGTGGGCTTTGATCTTTATACCATCGCGACCGCTGACGTGCCCAATTACAGTATCTTTGCCTATATGACGCCGGTTCTGATCATCGTGACCATCGTGCCCACACTGACCTTGACCGTGCGCCGCCTGCATGATGCCGGGCGGTCGGGCATGTGGTATTTTGTCAATTCCATTCCGATTGTCGGGCCGATCTGGCTGTTCGTGCTGTTGTGCCTGCCCTCGGAGAGTGAGGAAAACAAATGGGGGCAGCCGCCGAATGGGGCCGGTGGCCCCTGGGCCGCGCCGCGTGCACGCGGGTTTGAGGGGCTGTCAGGCGAGGCGACTGAAACCGCCAGCGCGAGCAAACCTCATGATGCCCGTCAAGGCTATGCAACCTTGCTGAAATTGCACCAGGAGCCCAGCGCAGAAGAGTTGGAAGCCCAGCGCGCCCAGGTCAGCGACTATTACCGGACGCGGGTTTTGGGGCAGGCCATTTCCTGACCGCCCCGTTTGCACGCTTTGCGAGGCGCGCTTTGGGGCGCTGCCCCGTCCCGAGCAAGCTCGGGACTCCCCGGGATATTTGTGGCCCAAAGAAACCGGGGAGCGGTGTGTTTTAGTAGGAGTATTGCGCGTAGATCTGGCTGAGGTCGCCATTCCAGTCGCCATGATAATGGGCGAGCAATTCATCGGCGGGGACCTGGCCGGTTTCCAGTGATTCCTTGAGCGCGTTCAGGAAGTGGGTTTCGTCCGGGACCAGCCCCCCTGCCCCGGGTTTGGCGCGGGCCTTGAGACCGGATTCGGAGATCGCCACAACGTCGCGCGCAAGGTCATGCATCTTGATGCCGTTGACCTCGGCCTGAAGCCCATCGACCGATGCGGCGACGCGCAGTGCTTCGCGGGTTTCCGCATCCCAGTCTTTGGCGAGATCCCAGGCCGCATCCAGCGCGGTTTGATCATAAGTCAGACCAACCCAGAAAGCTGGCAGCGCGCAAAGGCGACGCCAGGGGCCGCCATCTGCCCCGCGCATTTCGATGAATTTCTTCACCCGCGCCTCGGGGAAGATCGTGGTCAGGTGGTCGGCCCAATCGGACAGAGTTGGGGTTTCGCCGGGCAGCGCGGGCAATTCGCCCTTGAGGAAATCGCGGAAGGATTGGCCCAGCGCGTTGATGTATTCGCCGTTGCGATAGACAAAATACATCGGCACATCGAGCGCGTAGTCGACCCAGGCCTCAAAGCCAAAACCGTCTTCGAACACGAATGGCAGCATGCCGGTGCGCGAGGCATCAAGGTCGCGCCAGATCCGCGAGCGCCAGCTTTTGTGACCGTTTGGCTTGCCTTCGGTAAAGGGAGAGTTGGCGAACAGCGCGGTGGCGACAGGCTGCAAGGCCAGGGCAACGCGCATTTTCTGTACCATGTCGGCCTCGGAGGCGAAGTCGAGATTCACCTGCACGGTGCAGGTGCGATACATCATGGATTTGCCCAAGGTGCCGACCTTGTCCATGTAATCGGTCATGAGGCGATAGCGGCCTTTGGGCATGACCGGCATCTGCTCATGTGTCCAGATCGGAGCGCCACCAAGGCCGATAAAGCCGACGCCAATCTTGTCCGCGATGTCTTTGACATCGACCAGATGTGCGTTCACCTCGTCGCAGGTCTGGTGAATGGTTTCCAGCGGCGCGCCGGACAGTTCCAACTGGCCACCGGGTTCGAGCGAAATATTGGCCCCGTCTTTGGTCAGGCCAATGATATTGCCCGCCTCTTCCAGCGGGGCCCAGCCATGGCGATCACGCAGCGCTTCGAGCACGGCTTTGATCGAACGTTCGCCCTCATAGGGCAAGGGTTTATGGGTGTCGCGGCAATAGCCGAACTTTTCATGTTCGGTGCCGATGCGCCAATCCTCTTTGGGCTTGCAGCCCGAAGACAGGTATTCCGCCAATTGTTCATGGCGCTCGATAGGACCGCCGCCGGATTGAGGGATGGACATGGGCTCTCCGCCTGTTAGTGCCGCCTTGGGTGTTAAGCCATGAGGCGAATGTCAGGCGGTGTCAATGCACCCGGTTTACCGATGTTTGCACAGAGGGCTTGCGCCAGATCACATAGCTGTGTGGTTCGGTGGCGGACATGGCGCGAATGGCGGCTTCAAAATCTGCGCCGGGAAGGGCAGAGAGCATGTCGAAAATGGCATCGGTTCCGGCGGCGTCGATGGGGATGGCCAGGGTGCCCTCTTCGCCGACAAAGACCCATTGCACCACCATCAGGTCAAGCACATCAACCGTGACGCGCCAGAGCCCGTCAACCGACAAGGCCCCGCCCCCGGTGGGCGAGAAATAGCTGATCTGGCGTTCGGTGATCTGGACAAGGCCCAGACCGTCCTCGTCATGGGCAAAGCGGGCGCGGCGAATGCCGCTGGCGCAGAGAAACGCCCCCAAAACGGCGAGGAAATAGCCGATCCAATGCAGCAGGCCACCGCCGGTGAAAAACGCCCAATAGAGCCCCAGCGCACTGATGGCGGCACCGGTCATGGCTTCGCTCCAACGCGACAGGGCCTTGGCGGCTTCGGGGCGGATCAGGGCCATGGGGGTTCCTTTGGATTGGCGGCTTGTGTGACAGACATTAAGGGCGCGCTGACCGGGTTCACAAGGCGGATTTTTCCAGCGGCCCCGAGGGTTTGGGGCGGATGACGGAAAATAACGGGAGTTCAATTAAGGTTGTTTTGAATGTGAGCCACCGCTGTCACAGATATCGAAGCACCGGCGGGCAACACATTTCGAACCGTCACAAGCGTCAATGTTCCGGCGCGCGATGAAAACTGACTGTCACGCGCATATTCCTGCAGATGGCAGACCCACATACAAAGGGACCAACATGTCCATTATCAAATCCTTCATCGGCGGTGTCGCCGTATCCTTGGCGCTGGCCACATCTGTTCTGGCAGCAGGGTTCGACGTCAATGCCACCACGACCGGTCTGGCCATTCAGGGCTATGATCCGGTGGCCTATTTCACCGATGGCGAGCCCACCAAAGGCGACTGGGAAATCACCGCTGTCTATAACGATGCGACCTATCGTTTCGCCAGCGAAGAGAACAAAGCCAAGTTTGAAGCCAACCCCGAGGCCTATGCACCGGCCTATGGCGGCTATTGCGCCTTTGGCACCGCGATGGGGTTCAAGTTTGACGGTGATCCGACACTTTGGAAAATCGTGGATAACAAGCTGTATCTGAACCTGTCCAAGCCGATTCAGGAACGCTGGGAAGGCAATATCCCGGGCTTCATCACCGATGCCAACGGCCATTGGGAAAACATTGTCGACGAAGATCCGGCCGTGTTGTTGGCCAACCAGTAACCTCAGTTTCGGGGAGATGGCCCGCCCTTGGTGGGCTATCGCATTCTGGCCGGGTTTGGCTGCGGGGTGACCGCGGTTGGTTCGGCCAGAATCGCCACCCGAAAATCACCGACCTTTTGAAATCCGATTGCCTCATAGGCCCGCGCTGCCGGGGGGTTATTGGCAAAGAGGATTGCAATTTTGGCCCCATCATCCCGCGCCTCTTGCAAAAGCGCCGTGGTGACGCCCCGCCCCAGTCCCTTTTGACGCTGATCCTGAGGCACGAACACACCGCCCACCTGCACATGATCGGCCACGCTGGCATTGATGGCCGCCATGGCCACAGGTTGCCCCCCTTGCAAGAGCAGCCGGATGGATTGGGTGTCCACCGCTATTTGCGCCCGGTCGCGCGCCGGTTGGACGACGTTATCCGGTATGTTTTGCTGGGTATCGACCAGATAGCCCGAGAACCAATCAACCAGAAAATCCAGATCCTGCGGCTGAGGCAGGCGCATCGGCAGCCTGCCCTCTGGCAAGTGCGCAAGATCGAGACGATAGAGCGGCTCAGCATGGTTGAGCTGATAGCGCGCGGTGGTCAGCCCGAGGGCGGTCAGTGCTTGCGCAACCTGATCATCGGGGCCGGTCATGCCAAGGGCGCGTTCCTGATCAAGAATATGGGCAAAGGCGGCAAAGGCCTCGGGCGGGCAATTGGGGGCCTGAACCAGAAGAAAGCCAGAGACAGTTGCGCCAAACACCCCCTCTATCTCGCCCCAGATGAAGAAACGGGTGCCATGGCGGTGGTCGCGCTCATCCGTGCCATGGGCGGCCAGGTTGCTGCGCAGGAACATGGAACTTTCTGCATGGTGAGCCAGGAAGGTGTCCAGGGCTGCAACGTCTTGGGCGGTTGCCAAACGCAACATGTTACCAGTCTCCGAAACGGGTTTGCCAAAGCGTCATGGCCGCAATCGCGGCGGTGTCAGCGCGCAAAATACGTGGGCCGAGGTTGAGAATATGGGTATTGGGAAGCGCACGTAATTTGGCGCGCTCGGCTGGGGAAAACCCGCCTTCGGGGCCGATCAGGATGGCCCAACCGGCATCAGGCGCGCCCCCGTCGCCCGGCCCGCCATGCGCCCCGGTCTCCGTACTATCGGCAGTGGCCTCGTCACAAAACAGGATCTGACGGTCTGACAGCTGGTCCAGCAAGACGTCAAAGCGGACCAGCGGAGCCAATTCGGGCACGTAAGTGGCGCGGCATTGCTCGGCGGCTTCAACCGCATGGGCCTGCAAGCGATCCTGGCGAATACGTTCGGAATTGGTGAACTCCGTCTGCATCGGCACAATACGCCGCGCGCCCATTTCGACCGATTTTTCAACGATAAAATCGGTGCGGGATTTTTTGATTGGGGCAAAACACAGCCAAAGGTCGGGGGGCAGGGATTGGGGCGCGGTTTGCTCGTTACATTCCAATGTGCCGCCGCGCTTGCCCGCCTCGACCACCTCGGCGCGCCATTCGCCATCCGTGCCATTGAACAAGGCGACGGGCGATCCGCTGGTCAGGCGCATGACGCCAAAAAGATAGTGTGCCTGGGCACGCGTCAGCGTGACGGCTTGTCCCGGACCCAAGGGGTGCTCTACATAAAGGCGGATTTTCGGCTTCATGAGGCGCAGCATATGACCGGTTCAGACCAGACACCAGAGGCAGAAGCCCCCGAAGCAGAAGGACAAGTTGCCGACGCTGTCAAAGGCAATTGGGTCGACACATTGGCCCCGGCCCCGCTGCGCCCCTATCTGCGCCTCAGCCGGGCGGATCGTCCGATTGGGTCTTGGCTGCTGCTGTTGCCCTGCTGGTGGGGGTTGCTCCTGGCGATGATCAGTGACGGGCAAATGCGGCTTTTTGATTTGTGGATTTTTGTCGGCTGCGCCGTTGGCGCAGTGTTGATGCGTGGCGCAGGCTGCACCTGGAACGACATCACCGACCGCGACTTTGACGGGAGCGTTGAACGCACCGCCTCGCGCCCGATCCCATCGGGGCAAGTCAGCGTGAAACAGGCGCTGGCCTGGGCGGCGCTGCAATGCCTGATCTCTTTTGCCATTTTGCTGACCTTTCCGCCCATGGCGATCCTGCTGGGGGTGGTGTCGCTGGTGCCGGTGGCGATCTATCCCTTTGCCAAACGTTTTACCTGGTGGCCTCAGGTGTTTCTGGGTGTGGCCTTTAACTGGGGGGCCTTGCTGGCCTGGACCGCGCATACTGGCAGCCTGAGCCTGCCAGCGGTCATGTTGTATCTGGCGGGCATGGCCTGGACGCTGTTTTACGATACGATTTATGCCCATCAAGACACCGAAGATGACGCGCTGATCGGGGTGAAATCCACCGCGCGCCTGTTTGCCGAGGACACGCCGAAATACCTGGCCTGGTTCCTTGTTATCACTGTGGCCCTGATGGGAATCGCCGTGATTGCCGCTGCGCCGGACGGGGAAATCCTGCAAATGGTCATTCTGCTGGTCGGACCTTGGGCGATGGGCTGGCATCTGATGTGGCAGCTGCGGCGCCTGAAACTGGACGATAACGCCAGATTGCTGGAACTGTTTCGCGCAAACCGCGATGCGGGCCTGATCCCTGTGCTATTTTTCGCCGCTGCGCTCTTCGCCTGATTGCGCATAGGGTTAACCTTGCGTATCAACGCCTAAGACTGAAATTACGGGATCTACAGCGTCAATGCGCCTTTCCTCGATCTTTACCTTTGGCGGAACCTTCGCCGCAGCAGGCGCCGTGAGCTTGGTCAGTGCATATTTTTCCGCCGGAGTGATTGAAACAGCGTCGAAAGCTGACGTTCTGAGAGAGCTGGATCTGGCGGGGCTGAGCTGGGCCGAGGTGGACACCAACGGTTTGCAGGTCTTTCTGATCGGCACCGCCCCGGATGAGGCCGCGCGCTTTCAGGCCCTGTCCACTGCTGGTGGCGTCGTCGATGCGGCCCGTGTGATCGACCAGATGCTGGTGGAAGAGCCCGAAGACCTGGCCCCGCCTGATTTCTCAATCGAAATTCTGCGCAATGATGCCGGGGTATCCGCAATCGGCCTGATCCCCTCCACAACCAATCGCGAAGAGCTGATCGAAGGCTTTGCCGCTTTGGCCGGCGATGGCGAAGTGTCTGACCTGCTGGGTGTCGCTGATTTTGATACGCCAGATGGCTGGGATGCCTCGCTGGAATTTGCGCTATCGGCCCTGCGCGATCTGCCACGCTCGCAAATCTCGGTTGGACCAGACCGCGTTGCGATCAAGGCCATGGCGGAAAGCGACGAACATCGCCGCCGGATCGAAAGCGGTCTGGCGCGGCGCGTGCCGGATTCGATTGCCCTTACCTTGGAATTGTCGGCCCCGCGCCCGGTGATCTCGCCCTTTACCCTGCGCTTTGTCATCGATGAGGATGGCGCGCATTTTGACGCCTGCTCCGCCGATACCGAAGAGGCCAGCAAGCGCATCCTGAAAGCCGCCGCCGAAGCGGGTCTGGATGGCAAATCATCCTGCACATTGGGCCTTGGCGTTCCGTCGCGCCGCTGGGCCGACGCCGTGGTGCTGGCGATTTCGAAACTGGCAGAGCTCAAGGGCAGCTCGGTCACCTTTACAAATGCCGATATCTCGCTGGTCGCCCCGGAAGGCACCAGTCAGGCGCTGTTTGACCGCGTGGTTGGCGAGCTCGAAAGCACCCTGCCCGGCGTCTTTGCCCTGCACGCGGTGTTGCCCAAAGCGCCGGAGCAATCCGCCGAAGGCCCGCCCGATTTCACCGCAACGCTCAGCCCCGAGGGCAAGGTACAGTTGCGCGGCCGCGTGGCCTCGGAAATTGCGCGTCAGACCATGGACAGTTATGCACGTGCGCGTTTTGGCTCCGAAGATGTCTATACCGCCGCCCGCGTGGCCGAAGGTCTGCCAAGCGATTGGCAGGTGCGCACGCTGGCCGGGCTCGAAGTGCTGTCGAGCCTTGTGAATGGCGCCGTGACCGTAACGCCCGACAATGTGGCCGTGTCGGGCAAGACCGGCAATCCCAATGCCAGCGCCGATATCGCCCAGCTTTTGGCTGCCAAACTGGGCGACGCGGCTGAGTTCGAGATCAACGTTGAATATGTCAAACAGCTTGACCCGCTGCTGGGCCTGCCAACGCCAGAGGAATGTGAGGCCCAGATTGTCGAGATTATCGGCAGCCGCAAGATTTCCTTTGAACCGGGCTCGGCCACGCTGGATGCATCGGCCAAGGACATCATGGATGAGCTGGCGGACCTGTTGAAGAAATGTGGTGACATCCCGCTTGAGATCGGTGGCCACACAGACAGCCAAGGCCGTGAATCGATGAACCAGAAGCTGAGCCAAGAACGCGCGCAATCGGTTCTCGAAGCACTGCGCGGGCGTTTGGTTCCGGTCAAATCCTACACGGTCACCGGCTATGGCGAAGCCAATCCGATTGCGGATAACGACACTGAAGAAGGCCGCGAGGCCAACCGTCGCATTACCTTTACCCTGCTAAAGGCCGAAGAAGAGCCGGTCGCAGAGGAGGACGTTGCCGAGGGTGCCGAGGCCCCTGCCGCAGCGGATGGCGCAGAAGCGGATGCTGCGCCCGCCGACGACAAAGAAGAAGAAGCCGAGGCAAAGCCGGCAGAGGGGACAAACGATGGATAGAACACAATTCATCATAGTGACGGCCGTCATTCTTTTTGTGGCCTTTTGTCTGGGCTGGTTTGCCCATTGGCTCTTGCACCGTTTTACCCGTGTCAGTCAGGCAGATATGGATCAGCTCGAACGCATGAGCCAGGAACTGCATGAGGCCGAAGAAACCCGCGATCAGGCGATCACCTATCTGCAACAGCGCGAGGCCGAGCTGACCAACCAGCTGGCCCAGACCGAAGCCGAACTGTCCGCCGCCATGGACGGGCTGCGCGAAGCCCGCCAAGAGGCCGAAGAAATGCGCGCCTATGTGGAACGGGTGCAGCAAAACGGCTAATGGAGCCGCCGCGCCCCTTTTCAGCCGGAGCGCGATATGGGATGACCGGGGCAACTGTTCCCAACGCGCGTGATCCCCGACATGACCCAGATTATTTCCGCCCTCTCTGAAATCTCATCGCGCTATGACGCGCTTTTTGTCGATCTATGGGGCTGCGTCCATAACGGGATCACCGCTTTCCCAGAGGCTGTGACCGCGCTGCAGACATATCGCCAATCCGGTGGCATCGTCATTCTGGTGACCAACGCGCCGCGCTCGCGCCATGAGGTGGCCAAGCAGCTGGTCAGATTCAACGTCCCTCAGGACGCCTATGACGATATTGCCACCTCGGGTGACAGCGCCCGCGCGGCGATGTTCCAGGGGGCGGTTGGCTCCAAGGTCTGGTTCCTGGGGCAGCCGCATGACCTGCCGTTTTTTGATCCGCTCGCCCTGATTGAGAACCCGGTCGACATCCAACAAGTGCCACTGGATGAGGCCGAAGGCATCGTCTGCTGCGGCCCTGAAGATCCGCATGCCGACCCTGCGGTGATGCGCCCGCAATTCCTGTTGGCGAAACAGCACGGGCTGAAACTGCTCTGCGCCAATCCCGACATTGTTGTCGACCGCGGTGAGCAGCGCGAATATTGCGCCGGGGCTTTGGCACAGCTCTATACTGAAATGGGCGGAGAGAGCCTCTATTTCGGCAAACCGCACCCGCCGATCTACGATCTGGCGCGCCGTCGCCTCGCGGCGATCAAGCCGGGGATCCAGGATGCCAACATTCTGGCCATTGGCGATGGCCCGCATACGGACATCCAAGGGGCAATGGGCGAAGACATCGATTCCCTCTTTATCACCGGCGGATTGGCGCGCTCGGAAACAAAAACCGGGCTCGATCCGGAGCCCGAAGCGCTAAGCAGTTATATTTCAAAGGAAAGCATCGCTCCGCAATTTAGCATCGGGATGCTGCGCTAACAGAATTCCCCCTTGATTTTTCTGCAGTTGCAAAGTAATTAAATTGCCAAGCAGAGCACAGAAACGCTCATTTGTTACGTTAACAAATGAGCGGATCATCAAGGAGGATGAGATGTTGGACAACCTGCCCCGCGGCACGATCTGCATCGAAGACATTGAAATGGGTATGACCCGATACCTGCGCAAACAGGTGACGGATCAGGATATCGAAATGTTTGCCGAGGTTTCGACCGACCGCAATCCGGTGCATCTGGACGATGATTATGCGCAGGACACCATCTTTGAGGGGCGCATTGCCCATGGGATGCTGACCGCCGGGCTGATCTCGGCCGTGATCGGCGAACAACTGCCCGGCCATGGCACGGTCTATATGGGGCAGACGCTGAAATTCCTCGCCCCTGTGCGCCCCGGCGACATGGTCTATGCCGAGGTCAAGGTGATCGATATAGATCACGCCAAGCGCCGTGTGACCCTGGAATGTCATTGCGCCGTTGACGGGAAAAAGGTGCTGATCGGCGAGGCCAAAGTGCTTGCCCCATCGCGCAAATTCGATTGAGGCATGGTGGGGTGAAACCCCACCCTACATCATCAGATCAACCGGTGCGTTTCGCGTGCCGGTTTTTTCATGCGACTCTGCGGGATGGTGGGCGGGGCGAGGCTCGTTTACGAGCCAGCGTCCGCCCCATCCCGGCACGTTACTTTCCAAAACAAGCGGCAAAGCCAAACCCATCCGGGATCTCATCACGCCCTTCCAGCACAAGATCCGCCATCACCTGCGCCACTTTCGGGGCCATGCCAAAGCCGATCTTAAAGCCACCATTGGCGACAAAATGCCCGTTCCGATCCGGCCAGGCCCCCAGCAAAGGCGCGCGTGATCGCGCCCGTGGTCGCACTCCGGCCCAACGTCCGATCTCATCGGCCCCGCGCAGATCCGGCATCGCAGCGCAGGCCCGTTCCAACAGCGTGTCACATTGCGCATCGACCGAGGCCGGATCGTCAAACTCCCGCTCCGAAGTGGACCCAATCGCCACCGTACCATCCACATGCGGGATGATGTGCAACCCATCCACAAAGACCTGCGGAGCCGCGCGCGCGTCATAGCGCAGGGAGACAGACTGGCCTTTCACCCCGTCGCCCACCTTGCGCCCCATCGTGGCGTTCAACGCCAACAGACCTTGCCAGCCCGTGGCCCAAACCACCTGCCCCTCATCCGCCGCGTCCTGGACAATCTCAACACCGCGCGCCCTAAGCGCTGCGACCAGCGCCGCTCCGGCGCGGCGTGGGGACATGCGCGCGGTCAATGTATCGCGGATCAACCAGCCGCTGGGGCTATCGGGCGCAAAACTGCCCGCCTCTTCGACCCGGATCACCTCCCAAACGGCCTGGCCCTGCCACAACGCCTTGGCCCCGTCTCCGCGGGCGCGGGCCAAGTCCAAACCCGCATCATTCGCAACGGGTTGCAAACGCCCCGTGCGCCCATAGCCCGAGGACACGCCGCCGACATCTTCGACCTCGGCCCAGAACGTTTCAGCCATCAGCAAACTGTCCAGCTGAAAGGCTTTCTTGGGGTTCCAATTCTCGGGCACATGCGGAGCCAAGGCCCCAACCAAACCACCAGACGACCCCGCGCCCGGGCCAAACGGATCAACCACCCGCACTCGCGCCGCGCGCGAAGAGCAAGCCCAGGCAATGGACAGCCCAAAGATCCCGGCTCCGCGCACTGTTACATCGACGCTTGTCATTGCTGCCCCTCGCTGTATGTCATGTGGCCACCTTTTAAGGACAATGCCCGTGACAGACCAGAACCCGCTCGACTGGCGTGGCGAAACGCCGGTTTCCACCCGCTTTGACGACCCGTATTTCTCGCTCGAAAACGGTTTGGCCGAGACGCGGCATGTGTTTTTGCAAGGCAATGACCTGCCCGCGCGCTTTGCCGACGGTTTCCATATCGCGGAACTCGGCTTTGGCACTGGGTTAAACCTGCTGGCGGCCTTGCAAATGTGGCGCGACGCCAAAATCCCCGGTCAGTTGCAATTCACCACTTTTGAAGCCTTTCCCATCTCGCCCCAGGAAATGATCCGCGCCCAGGCCGCCTTTCCTGAGGTGTCGGACATCGCCGCTGATTTGCGGGCTTTTTGGGGACAGACCCGATTTGAAACGCCTGAGCTGCGCTTTGAGATGATCCAGGGAGACGCGCGCGAAACGCTGCCCCTTTGGCAAGGACAGGCAGATGCCTGGTTTCTTGACGGGTTTTCACCCGCCAAGAACCCCGAGCTCTGGTCACCTGAACTGATGGCCGAAGTCGCCGCTCATCTTGCACCGGGCGGCACAGCGGCGACTTACACGGCAGCGGGTCATGTGCGACGCGGACTTGTCGCTGCTGGGCTCGACGTGACCCGCATTCCCGGCTACGGACGAAAGAGACATATGACACGGGCGCATAAACCCGATTAGCAAAAACACATTTTCGGGGTCCCATGACACAACAAAACAGCGCGCTCGGCATCTGGCTGATGATCCTGACCATGTTCATCTTTGCCGTGCAGGATGGGATCTCGCGCCATTTGGCCAGCGAATATAATGCCTGGATGGTGGTGATGATCCGCTTTTGGTTCTTTGGCGCTTTTGCGGCTGTGCTGATGTCGCGCCAGCCCGGAGGGTTGAAAGCGGCTCTGCGCCCCAACCGCCCCTGGCTTCAGGCCTTTCGTGGCGCGCTGCTGGCTTTGGAAATCATCGTCACAGTGCTGAGCTTTGTCTATCTGGGTCTGGTCGAAAGCCATGCAATCTTTGTCTGCTATCCGCTTTTGATCGTGGCCTTTTCCGGTCCGGTGCTGGGGGAAAGCGTTGGCTGGCGGCGTTGGAGTGCGGTTGCCATTGGCTTTGTTGGTGTTCTGATCATTTTGCGCCCCTCGGGCGGAGTGTTTTCGCCTTACGCGATCATTCCGCTGGTCGGGGCGCTGATGTTTGCGCTGTACGGGCTGTTGACCCGGCTTGCGGCACGCACCGACAGCGCCATGACTGCGTTTTTCTGGACCGGCCTTATGGGGGCCATTACGTCGACGGCCACGGGGATCTGGTTTTGGGAGTCGATGGCGGGGTTGGATTGGCTTTGGATGTTGATCCTAAGCTGTACCGGCATCACCGGGCATTTCTTGTTGATCAAATGTTATGACCTGGCCGAAGCAAGTGCCCTGCAACCCTTTGCCTATTTCCAGCTGCCCTTTGCCAGTGCGGTTGGTGTTTTGACCTTTGGCGAAACCATCCGCAGCAATGTGGTGATCGGCGCAGTGATTATCGTCGGAGCCGGGCTATTCACCTTCTGGCGAGAGCGCCGGAAGGGTTGAACCGATTAGCTCACGCGAGAACGGCACCGGATGCGGGTTTTGCCCAAGGCGCGCACGGTAGACCGGCAGGCTTTCGGTAACGCGCATGACGTAATTGCGGGTTTCGTCAAAGGGGATGAATTCGATGAAATCCACCACATCGACCTCGCCTTTGCGCGGGTCACCAAACAGTTTCATCCAACGGTCTGGCCGCGACGGCCCGGCATTGTACCCGGCTGCCATCATCACCGCATTGGCATCAAAACGCCGCGCCAAAGTCGCGAGATAAGTCGAGCCGAGCGTGGCATTATAGCCCGGATCGCTCAGCAGCTTATCCTTGCTGTATTCGATCCCCAACTGGCCCGAGACCTCTTTGGCGGTGCCTGGCATAAGCTGCATATAGCCCCGCGCCCCGGCCCCCGAGATCACGCGCGGGTCAAACTCGGATTCCCGGCGCGAGATTGCCAGCACCAGCTCTTTGGGCACCGGGAAGGAGGTTTTGACGATTTGTTCCGGCAAAGCATAGTAGGGCGCGGCCAGTTCATGGCCAAATTGCGCGGCGCGTTTGCCCAGCATGACCTGAATATGCGGGCGATGCATATCGGACAGCATCTTGCCAATCTGCCCCATGCCTGTGCGGTCCTGGGTCTCTGCCAGATGGGTCAAAAACCGCTCGGCCAGACTGGTTTCGCCCGCTGCCAGCAACAAAACCCCAGCGCTAAAGACCGAGCTTTTGGTGAAGTCCGCCTGGCGCCAATCGCCAAAATCTTCTTTGCCCGCCAAAGCTGCGTCAAATGCAAAACCACCGCGTTCTGCCGCGAGCAGCCCGTAAAAAGAGGTTTGATATTTGGCCCCCAACCCATAGGCCTCTTTCGCGGCTGAAGTATCCCCCATCGCCTCAAAGGTGCGGCCGAGCCAATACCCGGCGCGGCCCAACGAAATCGGCGTCCAAACGGCGCGCTGGAAATTGCTGAAATGTTGCAGCGCAAGGTCGGTGCGATCGAGATAGCGCAGGGCCAGATAACCCGATAACCATTCCAGATCAGCATAATCGCGCCCCTCAACCAGATAATGGGACGACGCTATGTTATAAGCCTCGGTCACCGCCCCGGCGCGCATCCGTTGCCGCGCCAGATCACGCCGCGCCCGCGCCCAGGCCCAAGGTTCGCCCAAAGCTTCGGCAGAGGTCGAGCGTTCCAACAACAAAGCCACCGCATCCGCCGTGCGGCGTTTGCTGACCCGCCAGTTGAACCGCTCATAAGCCAGGCCGGGATGATCCTGCAGCGATGCCGGGATCTTTTCGATCAGCGCATCCACCCCGCCGGATTTGTTACGCAGCGCCAGCCGCGCCTCGGCCAAAGCCTGCCAGCTCTCATCAACCAGTGGCACCATCGCCCCGGCATTGCGGCTCCATCCCTGCCACAGCGCGTGGTCCAGCCGCGCCACGTGATGGGGGCGCAGAATCTCTTTCCAGTTTTCCAACATGGCGCGGCGTTCATCACCCGAGAGCGACAAGGTGCGCCAGGCCAGCACGATCTCGGCCTGCGCCGCGCCCTCATCTCCTTGCGCCAAAAGCGCACGCGCATAGGCCAGAGCCCCGGCCCCGGTTTGCGGCTGATGATCAGCAAAGAACGCGCGAATATCACCATGCGACGCCGCAGACATCGCCAGCTCGGACTTTTCCTTGAGATAGGGCAAGCCAGGCCAATCGGGATTGCGCGCCAGAAAATCCTGCACCTCAACCGCATCGCCACGCCCAGAGCGCAGCGCATGCCAGAGAATCACATCCAGCGCAGCCTGCCCGTCAGCCCGGGCTTCGATTCGGGCCGAGGCCCAGTTGCCCTCGCGCATGGCCTGCATTGCGCGCGCCAATCCCTGCCCCGCATCCTGTGCCCACACCGTACCGGCCCCCACAAATGTGGTGAGCAAAAGAAACAGAGTCAGGAAACCTGAGACAAGAACACGCGACATCGGCTTGCATTTTCCGGCATGAAAAGGAATAGACGCTCTGAGAGAAAGATAACCCCGTGCCACAGCCCTTCAACTGACAAAACTGTGGGGCGGCGGATTTTCTCCTGAACCCGAAGTTTGAACAAAAATAGGAGCGTGAGATGTTCAAGGGATCAATGCCAGCCCTGGTCACGCCGTTGAAAGACGGCGCTGTGGATTTCGACACGCTCAAACGGCTTGTCGATTGGCAAATCGATCAAGGCAGCCACGGTTTGGTGCCAGTGGGCACCACCGGCGAAAGCCCCACCCTCACCCATGAGGAACATGAGGCGGTGATCGAAACCGTTGTGGCACAGGCCGCGGGCCGCGTGCCGGTGATTGCCGGGGCAGGGTCGAATAACACAGCCGAAACCATCCGCTTTGTACAGCATGCCGCCAAGGTGGGTGCCGATGCGGCACTGATCGTGACGCCTTATTACAACAAGCCGACCCAGGCCGGATTGATCGCGCATTTCACCGCGGCCCATGACAGCGCCGAACTGCCGATCGTCATCTATAATATCCCGGGCCGGTCCGTCATTGACATGACCCCGGACACCATGGGTGACCTGGCCAAGCTGCCGCGTATCGTCGGCGTCAAGGATGCCACCGGCGACCTGGCCCGTGTCTGCCAGCAGCGCATCACCTGCGGCACCGATTTCGTCCAACTCTCGGGCGAAGACGCCACCGCACATGGGTTTAACGCCCAAGGTGGCACCGGCATGATCTCGGTCACCGCCAATGTCGCCCCGGCGCTTTGCGCACAGATGCAAGAGGCCTGCCTTGCAGGTGATTACGCCAAAGCGCTGGAGTTGCAGGACAAATTGATGCCACTGCATCAGGCGATCTTTGCTGAGCCTGGCCTGTGCGGCGCGAAATACGCCATGTCCAAGCTGGACCTTTGCGCCAACGAGGTGCGCCTGCCACTGCTGCCGGTCACCGACACCACCGCCGCACGGATTGACGCCGCCCTGGCCCATGCCGGGCTGCTCTGAGCAACACGACACAAGACAAGACAAAACAACAGGGCGGGGCCAACACCCCGCCCTTTTGCTTCTTTGGGCCAAAAATATCCTCGGGGGAGTTTGAGGGGCAGACAGCCCCCTCAATCCGACTTCGTAAAGCTCACAAGCCTTCCGGCTGGCCGACCACGACAAAATGCAGTTGATCGGGTTGCAAAAGCTCCCCTGCGACGCGTTGAATGTCATCAATCGTCACTGCCTCGATATTGGCATTGCGGGTTTTGATGTAATCGGGGCTCAACCCTTCCATCTGCATACCGACCAGAATCCGGGCAATCGGCCCATTGCCATCAAACCGCAAGGCATAGCCACCGGTCAGATAGGTTTTGGCGCGATTAAGTTCATCCTCAGTCACTCCCGCGCTTGCCATCTTGGCCCATTCATCGCGAATGACGGAAACCGTTTCGGCAATGCGATCATTGGCCGAGGCCACCCGGCCCAGATAAAGCTCGGCATGATCCTTTGGGACGAGGTAGGAATAGACCCCATAGGTCAGTCCACGTTTTTCGCGCACCTCATTCATCAGCCGCGCCTCAAACCCGCCGCCGCCAAGAACGACGTTCAACACATAGGCGGCAAAGAAATCGGGATCGTCGCGCTTCATGCCCTTGTGACCAAAGACCGCCACCGATTGCGGTGTGTCAAAGGGGATCACCGTGACCCCCGCCTTGGTCTGCACGTCGAAATCAGCCGGCATTTCAGGCCCGGAGGCGGGCAGATCCGCCAGCAATTTGTCCAGCAAAGCCCCCAGCTCTTCGGCGGAGATATCGCCAGCGGCAGCCACATAGACCCGATCATCTGCCAAAAGCGATTGATGTGAGGCAAGGATGTCCTCGCGCGTCAGAGCCGAAACACTGTCCAATGTGCCGCTATAGTCCGACCCATAGGGGTGATCGCCAAACACCAGATTGTCCCAGCTTTGGGTCGCGATGGTGTCCGGATCCTTGGCATCCGACGTAATGCCCGACAGAACCTGGGCGCGCACACGATCAATGGCATCCTGATCAAAACGCGGCGCAATGAGGGACTGGCGCAGCAGCTCCATTGCTTCGTCCTGCGTTTCGCTCAGAAATTTGGCGGAAATGCTGACCGAGTCGTCGGACACATCATAGCTGAACTGGGCCGCAATGCTTTCGGTTGCAGCGGCAAAACCGCGGGCGTCGAGATCACCGGCCCCTTCTTCGAGCAGAGCAACCATCAGGTTTGCCGCACCGCGTTTGCCGGGGGCGTCAAGCGAAGCCCCCCCCTTAAAGCGCAGCTCCAAAGCGACAAAGGGGATGGAGGGCTCTTCGACCAGCCAGGCCGTGTGTCCCGCCTCGCTTTCCACCACTTGGATGTCGGTCGAGGCCTGGGCAAACACGCCGCAGAACATCAGCCCAACTGTCAGAATCAAACGTTTCATTGGCTGACCTCCTGCTTGTCTTCACCCATCAGATAGCCGGTGACCGCTTTTTTGCGATCAAACACGTCGCGCGCAGCGGCAAGGATGTCTTCGGCGGTGACAGCCTGCAAGATGTCGGGCCAGGCCTGCACATCTTCGACGGTCAACCCTGAGGTCAGCGCCACACCATAGCGGCGCGCCAAACGATTGGCGTCATCGCGGGCATAAATATCCTGTGCTTTGAGCTGAAACTTGATCCGCTCCAACTGGTCGGGATCAATGCCTTCTTCGAGGAATTCGGCAACCGCCGCGTCCAGGGCCGCCTCTCCCTCTTCCAGAGATACCCCTTTGGCGGGCACGATGATCAGGCCAAAGGTCGTGTCATCCAACGAAACACCGGAATAGAAGGCGCTGGTATAGATGGATTTTTGCGTTTCAAACTGCAATTTGCGGTTCAACACACTGGTTTGACCACCGCCAAGGACTTCTGCCAACAAAGTCAGCGCCGCCGCCTTTTCCTGTGCGCCGCTGTCCCGTTCCGGGGCGAGGTAGCTGCGCAACACATAGGGTTGCGCCACACGCGAATCACTGAACATCAGGCGACGTTCCACGATCTGTGGAGGTTCCTCGGGACGGTGACGGGCCTCAAGCTCGGGATTGGCGGGAATTGGGCCGTAATGTTCCTTGGCCAGTTTCAGCACGTCCTCGGGTTCCACATCACCGGCGACGATCAGAATGGCGTTATTTGGGGCGTAGAAGCGTTCGTAATAGGCAAGCGCATCGTCAAGGCCGAGGTCGACCATTTCATGACGCCAGCCGATGATCGGCGTACCATAGGGATGGTTCAGGTACAGCGCTGCCATGCGCTGTTCGCGAAACAGGGAGCCGGGATCGTTTTCAACGCGCTGGTTACGCTCTTCGATGATGACTTCGCGTTCGGTCAGGATATCGGCTTCGGTCAGACGCAGATTGACCATCCGATCCGCCTCCATCTGCATCATCAGCGGCAAACGATCCGAAGCAACGCGCTGGAAATAGCCGGTGTAATCATAGCTGGTAAAGGCATTGTCGCTGCCGCCATTGGCTGCCACGGTCTTGGAAAACTCGCCGGGGTCCAGCGTTTCGGTCCCTTTGAACATCAGATGTTCGAGGAAATGCGCAATGCCGGATGTGCCGCGGGTTTCATCCGCTGATCCGGCGCGATACCAGACCATATGCACCACGGCAGGCACGCGATGATCTTCGATCACGACCACATCCATGCCATTGTCGAGCTCATAGGTCGTCACCTGGTCAGACGCCGCCGTTACAAGCGACGGGGCAAGGGACATCGTAAAGGCAAAGAGCGATGTCAGTATCGGCAATCGCAGCATCAAAGGCCTCCTCCTGTTAATTTTATGAAAACTTACGTCAGAATTAGTTAACTTCAACCTACCATGACAGGTCTGTTACCTCGGTTCGCCCAGCCTTGCCTGAGATTGAGCAAAGAGGCGCCAACAAGCCTGCGTTTCAGCAGGGCATGACTGATCATACCCCAGAGGGTCTGAAACAGGTTGCTGTCATAGGAGTTCGGCCCGGTTTAAACCAGCGGCTTAACGAGTTGGGGGCGGAGCCGTTGGTGTCTGGGCCCCGGCCTTGCGGTAGCGGATCAACCAATCATAAGGGTCCAGCGACTGGCGGCGATAGGCGCGGTAATACTCATCCTCTGGTACAATTGACCAGGTAAAGAGCGAACGCGTCTTGCGGAAAGCCAAATCTTCGTCAGCCAAAGTTGAGCGGATACCAGCGTCGCGGCCATAGCGGCTGGCGCTGGAAATCAAGGCAGTATCGCCCTTGGGAACCCCATCACCCGCCTGCAAACGCGTCGGGTTGCCGCCCAATGCGGCGACGGCGTCAGCCTTGGGGTTTTGATCCGTGATGTTGGCACCACCCGGAGTCGGAGCTGGCAGCTCAGAATAGCTGTCGGGTTGAACCAGCGGTTTTGCGGGAACAATCGAAAACTCTTCGGGTTCGCCGCTATAGGTTTTCAGATTATGAAGGGTGATATCCCGTTCGCGCCCGGCACAAGCTGCCAAGCCCATCAAAGCCACCATTGCCACAAGATGCGCAATTCGCATCGCCACCCTCCGAAATTCATTCTGTGACAGCTTTAACCCAATTGAAAGGCGACGTCACGCAGGCTTTTTGCCTCCGGGAAACAAGACCAGCCCCAATGCCCCGGCAAAGATCGCAATATCGGCGATATTAAAGGCAAACGGGTTGTTTATTCCGCAGCAGGACATGTTGAGAAAGTCCGCAACCGCGCCATAAGCCACACGGTCGACAACATTCCCAAGGGCACCACCGATTAGCATACCGGCGGAAATCAGCCCATAGCGCCCCGGAGGGTCGCGTCGCATCCAGACCAGAACAAACAGGATGATCCCCAAAGCCACGGAAATCAGGATCCAGCGCGTTGCAGGCGCTTCGCCCGCCAGCAGGCCGAAATTGATGCCGTAATTCCACGCCATGCGGAATGTCAGATAGGGTGGAAAGACGTCGATATTCAAACGGGTGACCAGATCCATGATATGGACCACCCAAATCTTGGTCAGTTGATCAACGACAAAGATTATCCCGGCCACGGTCCAAACCAGGCGGAGCATCCCTTGCTGACGTTGTTTCTCAACGCGTTCCATTCTGCCTCACTGCTTCTTATTCAAGGATCGGCACATATCAGCATTCACGTAGAATGGGGACCGGAAATCGATTGCCCTATACGGATGAGCCTGAACCTGCCGATCCATGTTTTAAATGGTCGAGACGGTGTTTCCCAGCCCTATCCCAGGGGAATAAGTCAGAGCGGGCTTCAAAAAAAGTTGAGGTCACGGCGAAAATGAACGCCATGACCTCCTTGTCTTTTTCGATGTCTGTGCTCGGTGCCTAACCGCTTAGTGACGGAAGTGGCGCATGCCGGTGAAGACCATGGCGAGGCCTGCCTCATCCGCGGCGGCAATGACTTCGTCGTCACGCATGGAGCCGCCCGGCTGAATCACGCAGGTGGCGCCAGCGGCGGCGGCTTCCATCAACCCGTCTGGGAAGGGGAAGAACGCATCAGATGCCACGGCAGAGCCTTTGGTCAGCGGCTCAGCCAAGCCCAGCGCTTCGGCCATGCGTTCCGCTTTCTTAGCGGCGATCAGGGCGCTGTCGACGCGGCTCATCTGACCAGCACCAACACCCACGGTTGCCCCGTCTTTGACATAGACAATCGCATTGGATTTCACATGCTTGGCGACCTTCCAGGCAAAGAGCAGATCGCGCATTTGTTCCTCGGTCGGGGCAACCTTGGTTACCACCTTGAGGTCATCCAGCCCGATATAACCAACATCCTTGTCTTGCATCAGGAAGCCCCCGGCCACCTGGCGCAGGGTCTGGCCGCCCACGCGCACATCCGGCAAGCCGCCGGTTGTCAGCAGGCGCAAGTTTTTCTTGGCGGCAAAGACCTCTTTGGCCTCATCAGTGGCCTCGGGCGCGATGACCACTTCGGTAAAGATCCCGGTGATTTCGCGCGCGGTGTCGGCGTCCAGCGTCTGGTTCAGCGCCACGATGCCCCCAAAGGCCGAGGTGCGGTCGCAATCAAAGGCAGCTTTATAGGCTTCGGTCAGGGTCGCGCCCTTGGCCACACCACAGGGGTTGGCGTGTTTGATGATTGCGCAGGCGGCTGTTTCAGCCGGGTCAAACTCGGCGACCAGCTCGAACGCAGCGTCGGTGTCGTTGATATTGTTATAGGACAGCTCTTTGCCCTGATGCTGTGCGGCGGTTGCGACACCTGGGCGGCCGGTGCCATCGGTGTAAAACGCTGCTTTCTGGTGCGGGTTCTCACCATAACGCAGGGTCTGAGCGATGCTGCCTGCCACGGCGCGGCGGCGCGGAGCCTCTTGCCCAATCGCGTCGGCCATCCAGCTCGACACAGCCGCGTCATATGCCCCGGTGCGCGCATAGGCGATCTGGGCGGAACGTTGACGGAAGGCCAGAGTGGTCGCGCCGTTCTGCGCATCCATTTCGGCCAGCAGCGCGTCGTAATCTTCGACATCAACGATGGTGGTCACAAAGCCGTGGTTCTTGGCCGCCGCACGGATCATCGCCGGGCCGCCAATGTCGATGTTTTCGATGCAGGTCTCGTAATCTGCGCCCTTGGCGACTGTCGCCTCGAACGGGTAGAGGTTCACCACCAGCAGGTCGATTGCGCCAATGCCATGTTCGTCCATCGCCGCCACGTGCGAGTCATTGTTGCGCAGCGCCAAAAGACCGCCATGCACCATCGGGTGCAGGGTTTTGACGCGGCCATCCATCATTTCGGGAAACCCTGTGACCTCGGCCACATCCTTGACCGCCACACCGGCGTCACGGATGGCGGCAGCAGACCCACCTGTTGACAGGATCTCGACCCCGCGTGCCTCCAGCGCTTTGGCCAGGTCGATGAGACCGGTCTTGTCTGAAACGGAAATAAGCGCGCGGCGGATGGGTTGATCTGTCAAAGGTGTGTCCCCCGGAGTGTGATCAGGATCAATTATATGTCGGCGTCCACCTCTTCCTGCGCCAGGTCGCGAATAGCAACGGCTGTTTCCTGCGCCTTGGCAAAGGACCAGCGGACGCGCGTCGCATACTCCATTGCGCGGCCAGATAAAACGATCTGTTTCGTCGCGCGCGGCTGGAGCCTGCCTTTTTCCAGGTAAACCGACGGTTCAAGTTCCATTTCGAAGTCACCTTCGGGTCGGAAAACCCATATTTCACCAGACCTTAGCGCCATCGACACCGCCTGCCCGTTCATATCCAGCGCCACATCCACATCCGGGTGCAAATGAAAGCGCACGTCAAAAGGCACACCGGCGAGGCGCAATTTATCCATCGCTTTGTCGAACCGCTTCTTGGCGGGCGAATCAAGGGCGACCAAATAATCCTCGCCCGCCAAGGAACGACCATCCAGAGACAGTTCGAGACTTCGGGCATGGGTCAGCCCGTGCAGCCCGACATAACCATCCATGCCGCCCTCGAACCGGTAGCTTTCCGGCAGATGGGTCATTTGCACGGGAACATGGCTGGGCAGGTCTTCCAACAATTCGCGTTTGGCCGCACCGATCCATCGGGGCGGGGCAAGTCGGGCGCTGGAATAGCCCTGCAAGGATAGGGTGGAATGGGACAGCGTGGCGCGCCCGGCCCGACGCCAATCCTCGCCAAAACCGCCGCCGGACCCGCAGCTGACAACCAAGGGCCGCCGCCCCGAGGTCAGCTCAAACGCCAGGGTCGAGGCATGGGCATGCGCCGAGGCGCTGCCACCGGGCGGCGCGGCAGCATCGATGATCACCGTGGTGCGGCCGGCCGACAGACGGGCAAAACCCATCGCCAAGCCGTCGGGCTGGCGGCGTTTGTTACCCGAGGCCGCCAGAGCCTGATCCAAGCGCCCCTCAAGCCCGCGCCCTCCGCCATGAAACCGCGCCAATCCGCCATCCGCATGGCGCAAGCTGCGCAGGGTTGGCGCAATATGGGCGATGGCTTCGACATGATCCTCGGACGGGGTTTGCCCAACCTCCTTTAGCGCCAATTGCGCCCATGTCAGCAGGGTAAAGACCTCAAGCAACTCTTCGGGATTGCGGGTCGGAATACCGCCCTGATCGGTGATCTGACGCTTGCATTCCTGCCCTAGCGCCGCACGGGCGGGCTCCACATGATGCTCCATCCCCTCCAGCGAGATCCCGGCATAAAGCAAGCCTGTCAGCGCTTCGAACCGGGGCAGGCCCGGCGCGGCGGTCTGCCAACGTCGTCCCAAAAACCGCGATTGCGCGGCAAGAGCGCGATAAAAGCTCTCGGAATCCACCGATTTCCCGCGCAAAAGAAACAGCGCATGATGCACCCAGCGGATGATGCGGCGGCCCGTCAGTTCCGGCGTCCAGCCCGGCCCATGTCCGGCCCCGTACCTTTCGATCCAGCCCCAAAGCCAGGATTGCGCCAATTCCCGCGCTTTCAAATCGCCCACGGCAGCCAGATCATCCAGCCAGGCAAAGCTGTGTATTTCCTCGACAAAGGCCTCGTCCGGGTGATCGAGATCCCAGATCATTGCCCCCTTGGCTTCGACCAGATGCCCGGCAAACATCAGGTTCCCAGCAACCAATTGCCGACCTCGGGCAAAGAAACCGACGGTGCGTGGTTCGGGATTGGACACAAAAGCGGTGGCCGCGCGCGTGCGCGCCGCCATACGCGCATGCATACGGTTCATCACCCGCGCACGCGCGGTTCGCCAGCTTTGCCGTTTGGCCATCTGCACTGCCTCTTGCAACCCTTTTGCGGGTTTGTCTTTGCCC
This sequence comes from Tropicibacter sp. R15_0, assembly GCA_017744045.1. GTDB lineage: Bacteria > Pseudomonadota > Alphaproteobacteria > Rhodobacterales > Rhodobacteraceae > Pelagimonas. The sequence continues at coordinate 185,326 of JAGHRD010000006.1, forward strand.
GACACCATATCGCAGGTATTTGACAAAGTCATTAGGGCAAAACGTGCAGGGTCAGGACATCAGGTTTTGCGCAGAACCGCCATGTAAAACCCGTCCATACCACCACGATCGGCCCAGAAATCTGGCCGCAGGCGCAAACCGCCTTCTTCCGAGCGCCAGGCCTCTTCGATCCAAGGGAAATCAAGCATTTCAACACTGATATCGCTGTGCTTGGCCAGCGCTTCTTCGATCTGGCATTCCCCTTCATCCGGGATCAGGCTGCAAGTGGCAAAAACCAGCCGCCCGCCGGTTTTGAGCAAGTGCAGAACGTGATCCAGCATCGCCTCTTGCAGCCCGATCAGCTCAGCGATCTTTTCGCCCTGATGGGCATGGGGCAGGTCCGGATGACGGCGGATCGTGCCCGTCGCCGAACAGGGCGCATCCAAGAGCACCGCATCGTAAAGCCCGGTATGATCCATCGCATCGCCAACAACCAACTCCGCCTTAAGCCCCGTGCGCTTGAGGTTCTGGCGCACCCGTTTCAGGCGCTGCTCAGACAGATCCAAAGCGGTCACATGCGCACCAGCCGCCGCAAGCTGCATGGTCTTGCCGCCCGGGGCCGCGCACATATCCAGAACACGCAGCCCTGTGATGTCACCCAGCAATTTCACCGGCAGCGCCGCCGCCGCATCCTGCACCCACCAATCACCCGCCTCATAGCCCGGCAGGCCGGTCACCTGCCCGGCATCCTGCAAGCGGACCGAACCGGTCGGCAGCAACTCGCCCCCCACAGCTTTGGCCACGGCCTCCGCATCGCCCTTGGCGGTCAGATCAACCGGAGCTCCGGCAAAATGCGCTGCCTCCATGGCTGGAACGGCCTGCGCGCCCCAAGCTTCAACCAGCGGGCCGCGCAACCATTTTGGCAGACGCGGCACCCTTAGCTTGGCCCAGGCCTGATCCGCATCGACGGTCATCTTGCGCAACACCGCGTTTACCAAACCTTTGGCCCCCATCGTGTGGCGCGCCGCGGCGGCAAGGTTCACACAATCGCTGACCACCCCATGCGCCGCACCGCCCTGGCACAGCTCAACCGTGCCCAGGCGCAGGATATTCATCACCCGCGTGGTGGGTTTCTTGCGCAAATGATGCTGCAACAAACGATCAGCCCGCTCCATCCCGCGCAGCACATCCGTCGCCAAACGCTGCGCCGCCGCACGATCCGCCGGGCTCAGCCCCTCCAACACCGCCGCATGCTCGGACAAAGGCCGCCCGCGATCCAGAACCTGATCCAACAAATCAACCGCGGCTTTGCGCGCCGGGCTTGGCGCGTTTTTTGGGGCCGATTTGGCGGTCTGGCTGCTTTTCTCTGACATACATGCTCCTGCGTCTGGGCGCCCGGGTCACCTTGCCTCTGCGCTGCCGCGCCGTATATCAAGGCCGCAAACCCAAGGAAAGCCCGAGGCAAACCTGATGTCTGACACCGAAAACCAGCTCCCCGCCGCCGCACAACGCGCCCTCGCCGAAGCCGCCGAACGCCGCGCCGCCCAAGAGGCCCGCGAAAAAGCCGCCCCCAAAGAGCTGGGAGGGCGCGATGGCCTCGACCCCGCCCGCTACGGCGATTGGGAGAAAAAGGGCATCGCCATCGATTTCTGAAACCAGGGCCTGTGGTTTCTCTGGGCCAAAAATATCCCGGGGTGAATTGTCGCTTGCGACAAGAGGGGCAGCGCCCCTTTCGCCCGACAACCCGCGCCCCGCATCCCCCACTCTGAGCAGGGCGCAGGGGTGGGC
>JAGHRD010000007.1:0-174545 GCA_017744045.1 Tropicibacter sp. R15_0
ATCGAGCAATGGCGTATCCACTACAACACCGTCAGGCCGCACAGCGCATTAGGCTATCGCCCACCCGCGCCAGAAAGCATCGTTCCGATGGACCAGAGGCCGACGATGCACTAACAATCAAACTGGAACACCCGATGGGGGCACGCCAGGGTCAGGACCCATTGATTTGACGTCATTGGCGCAGGAAGTGCAATAAAGCAGAGGTTTTGGGCGCGCAGGAACTGGCGGGGTCAATTGCAAGCGGTCAAAGCCGCTGCTTTGCAGCGATCCCCGCGACTGCAAGATTTACCTGATCTTGCCCCTGAGCTGCGTTACATCGCCTTGAAATACAACCAGTATTCCTGCGGGGACGTGCCTTGTCAGGAACAAGACCAACCAAACCAGTGGCGTTAAATTAATGGGTCCTGACCCTAAGACAAGTCTGACTTTCTTACCTGAGCTGACGCAATAGCCATTCCTGAAACTGAACCGCGTGCAAATTGCTGTCATCAATCGACAGGTAATACCCTTCATGTCCCGGTATCGTAGCTGAATCTGCTGTTTCGACGTCTCCTGCTTTGATCGCATTTTTGACGAGGAGTTCGCTCACCAGTGCTACGCCGTTTCCTTGGCTGGCCAGAAACAGCGCCATTCCGTAGGAATCAGCAAAGAGCTGAGGTTCCGGAACCGGCCCGTTCACGGCGGCCCATTTCTTCCACCCGCTGGAGGTGCCGACGGCTTCAATGAGAGACAGGCTTTGCAGATCTCCGATAAGCTTGGGGGCTTTTACCGCGACCAGGCGATTAGGTGTTAACAGTTGCGCATTTTTCCCGACCTGTTTCTCTGATCCAAATCGGATCTCCACGTCAGCCTGGGCGGAGTTGAAATCGTCCGGCCAAATCGCGCTTAGAAATCTGATACGGATATTGGGGTGGCTTTGGGTGAAATCAGCGAGGTTCGGCGCGATAATCCACTGTGTCACGCTGATCGATGCGGCGATGGTCAGCAAATTGGTCGACGGGCCAGCATCGAATATGTCTGTCGCGGCAGCCAGCGTTCCCAACGCTGATCCAACCTGTGGCAGCAGTTTGCGCCCGTCATCGGTTAGAGATAACCCCCGAGCATGACGCGTGAACAAGGCGACCCGAAGCCGGGTTTCCAGCGCCTTAACCTGTTGGCTAACCGCTGATTGTGTCAACCCGATCTCGTCTCCGGCAGCAGTAAAGCTCAGGTGACGCGCGGCGGCTTCGAACGCGCGAAACCAGGTGAGTGGGGGCAGTGATTTTTTCATGGGATAAGTGACCTATTAGTCTTTTTAATATCTAAGGCCATAAATCATTCGTTTGTCAAAACCGAAGTGATTTCAGACAGTCCTCCTCAGCGAATAGGAGGACCAGATGCAACCCGACATCCGGAAAATCGTGACCTATGACGAAGAGGTCTTTATCGAAGGTTTTAAGGCGGCCAAGGAACCTTGGCGCATGTTTGCAGTTGCCGCTGTGGTTCGGAACCCCTGGGCCGGTCGGTTTGTCGAAGATTTGAAACCCGAAATTCACGCCTATGGCCCGGTGCTGGGCGAAATGATGACAAAGCGGATGATCGCATTGGCGGGAAGCGGTGATGCGATTGAGGCCTATGGCAAGGCGGCCGTCGTTGGCCTGAATGGCGAAGTTGAACACGCATCCGGCCTGATCCACACTTTGCGCTTTGGTAATTTTTACCGAGAAGCGGTGGGCGCAAAATCTTACCTGGCCTTTACCAATACACGCGGTCCGGCCAGCGCGCCCATCATGGTGCCGCTGATGGACAAGAATGATGCCGGTCGGCGGTCGCACTATTTGACGATCCAGTTTTCCATCCCAGATGCGCCCCGCGATGACGAAATCGTCGTCGTCCTGGGCGCTGCGACAGGAGGCCGCCCGCATCACCGGATCGGAGATCGTTACCAAGATTTGAAGGATCTGGGCCATGACCTGGACAACCCGGCCGCGGTCTGAGTTCGGCGCGCTGCGTGCGATCACTGCAGGTCAGGGACCCGTTGTGGTGCTGATCCATGGTGTCGGTTTGCAGGCCGACGCCTGGAATGCGCAGATCGACGCCCTGTCAGACCGCTTTCGCATCATAGCCGTCGATATGCCCGGCCATGGCCAAAGCCCCTTGGGTGCCGACGACATGGTATTGCAAGACTTTACCGATTGTGTCGTTGCAGGCTTTGACGGGCCTGCTTTGGTTGTCGGTCATTCGATGGGCGCGATGATCGCCCTGGATATGGCGATCCGCCATCCTGACCTGGTGCAGGGTGTGGCGGCGTTAAACGCGATTTTCGAACGGGACGGTGCCGCGGCTCGAGCTGTGAAAGCGCGTGCAAACAGTCTTGACGGGGCAAAAGTCGCCGACCCGACCGGCACGTTGGAGCGCTGGTTTGGCGACGCGGCATCGGCCGAGCGGAATGCCTGTGACCATTGGTTGAGACATGCGGACCCCAAAGGTTACCGCAGCGCCTATACCGTGTTTGCGCAGGAAAATGGTCCCGCGGCAGCCGATCTGGCAACCTTGTCTTGCCCGGCCCTGTTTATGACAGGCCAGGACGAGCCGAATTCCACCCCCGAAATGTCAGAAAAGATGGCTGCTCTTGCACCTAAGGGACGCGCGCAGATCATCGAAGCCGCAGCACATATGATGCCGATGACTCATGCGGCGCAGGTCAATACCGCGCTTGCAGAATTCGCACAGGAGGTTTGGTCATGACCGATCTTGATCCGCGCGCTTTGCGCACGGCCTTTGGCCGATTCATGACAGGCGTAACTGTGGTGACCACTCGCGCGTCTGACGGGACATTATGCGGCTTCACCGCCAATTCGTTTTCCTCCGTGTCGCTTGATCCGCCGTTGTTACTGGTTTGCCCCGGTAAGTTTTTGTCGACCTTTCAGAGTTTTGCAGGCTGTTCGCGCTTTGCGGTTAATGTGTTGGCCGAAGGGCAGGAAGACGTCTCAAACACCTTTGCCAGTTTCAAAGGAGATCGCTTTGCGCAAGTGCCCCACACACTTGATGCCCATGGTATCCCGTTGATCAATGAGGCGATTGCGCAGTTTTCCTGCGCAACCTGGCAATCGCTTCCTGCGGGTGATCACCAAATCCTGATCGGAGAAGTCACGGAGTTTACCCAAAGCGAATCCCCTGGCCTTGGCTATGCGGGCGGGCAGTATTTTAGCTTGGGCCTTGAACGCGCCGTGCTGGATCAAACGTTTGACAAGACTGTTTGTGGGGCAATCATCGCCCGTGATGACACCGTGTTTCTGGAGGAAACGCCAAACGGTTTCCGTCCGCCACAAATTGATCTGAAAGACCGGGGCCGGTTACGGCTCGACTTACACGAGGCATTGTTGTTGCGCGGATGTGACCTTGATCTAGGGGCAGCCTATTCCGTCTATGATGACGCGGGCAGCAGGACACATCACGCTTATTTCCTTGCCACCAGTACAGGGGCACCCGGCACCGGAATGCAGGCGGTTCCGGCCCGGGACCTTCCCTCGCTCACATACACGACGCCCGCCATCGCCGAGATGATGGCGCGCTATTCTATCGAAGCCCGCAGCCGCAGTTTTGGTCTCTACCTTGGGGACGCAAAGCGCGGAGATGTGCACAGTTTGACCGAAAGGACCTGAATTATGGAGTTTTCGCTTTTTGCGCATAAGGAACGGTTGACGCCCGACCAATCCCATCAACAATTGAGTGATGAGTTCATCACATTGTGCAAGATGGCGGATGAGGCGAAGATGCGCGCGGTCTGGACGGGGGAACATCATGGGATGGATTTTACGATCTCTCCCAACCCGTTGCTTGAACTGGTAAATCTCGCCCACCATACCAGCCATGTGAAACTGGGCACGGGGACGGTGATCGCGCCTTTCTGGCACCCGATCAAACTGGCGGGCGAGGTGGCCTCGGCGGATTTGATCACCAATGGCCGGATCGAATTGGGCATCGCGCGCGGGGCGTATTCCTATGAATATGAACGCCTCATGCCCGGAATGGACGCCTGGGAGGCTGGCCAGCGGATGCGCGAGTTGGCTCCGTTGGTTCCCAAGCTATGGGAAGGGGATTGTGCGCATGACGGCGAATTCTTTCAGTTTCCGGCAACGACCTCGGCTCCGAAACCGTTGCAAGAGGATGGTCCGCCCATCTGGATCGCGGCGCGTGATCCAAACAGCCATGAATTTGGCGTCCATAATGGGTTCAACATTCAGGTGACGCCGCTATGGCAAGGGATCGAAGAGATCGAAAGCCTGATGTCGCGTTTCAATGCGGCATGTGACACCCATGAGGGAAAAAGACCAAAAATCATGCTGTTGCATCACACCTATGTGGGCAAGGATGCCGAAGATGTGGACCGCGCCGCCAAGGAATTGTCGCGCTTCTATTGCTATTTCGGCGCATGGTTCCAGAACAAGCGCCCGGTGTCGCAGGGGCTTATCCAGGCGCTAAGCGAGGAAGAAATGGCCGCCAATACCATGATGTCCCCCGAGAACCTGAAACGGGATTTGACCATAGGAACGGCCCAAGAGGTGATCGACCAGATCAAACGCTATGAGGATCTGGGATATGATGAATATGCATTCTGGATTGATAGCGGGATGAGCTTTGAGCGCAAACGCGAGTCGCTTGCCCGGTTCATCGACGACGTTATGCCTGCATTTCAGTGAGGGACCCAATGGGACAGAAACCACATTATCAGCTGTTCATTGACGGTGAATGGGTCGAAGGCGCAGACGGGCAGGTGATGACATCTGAAAACCCGGCAACCGGTGAAGGCTGGGCGACATTTGCCTGTGCCGCTCCGTCCGATGTGGACCGCGCCATCGGGGCCGCGCGGCGCGTTTTGAACGATCCCGCATGGTGCGACATGACGCAAACCCAGCGCGGCAAGTTACTGTATCGCTTGGCGGATCTGATCGAAGACAACGCGCAGGCCATTGGACGTATAGAAACCACCGATAGCGGAAAACTCTTGGCGGAAACCGCGATGCAATCGGCCTATGTCGGTGATTATTATCGCTACTATGCGGGGTTTGCGGACAAGATCGAGGGCGCGGTTCTTCCGATTGACAAGCCAGACATGCATGTCTTTACCCGCCGAGAACCCATCGGGGTTGTCGTGGCCATTGTGCCCTGGAATGCCCAGATGTTTTTGACGGCGACCAAGCTCGGCCCAGCCCTGGCTGCGGGGTGTTCTGTGGTGCTCAAAGCGTCCGAAGTCGCTCCGGCGCCGATGTTGGAATTTGCTCGTTTGATCGAAGAGGCAGGGTTTCCCCCTGGTGTCGTCTCTGTCGTCACCGGTGACGCAGAAAACTGCGCCATCCCATTGACCCGCCACCCGGATGTTGATCGGATTGCCTTTACTGGTGGGCCGGAAACTGCCCGCCATGTGGTGCGCAATTCGGCGGAAAACTTTGCGGTGACAACGCTGGAACTTGGGGGGAAGTCGCCCATTCTTGTCTTTGACGATGCCGATCTGGACGGTGCTGCCAATGGGCTGATCGCAGGGAACTTTGGTGCATCAGGTCAAAGCTGTGTTGCGGGCAGTCGTGGCCTGATCCACCGCCCGATTTTCGAAGAGCTGATCGCGCGGATCGAAGAGAAAGTGAAAGGGGTCAGGGTCGGCGATCCGCTCGACAGCGACACGCAAATCGGCCCACTCTGCACCGCGGCGCAGGTGGCGAAAATCGAGGCAACTCTGGACGCCGCACGCGTTGGCGGCGCACGCATCCGCTTTGGCGGGGCCAAGATTGATCGGCCGGGCAACTACATGGCACCGACGCTGGTTGAATGCCCGGATGCGGACATTGAAACCCTCAAGACAGAGATGTTCGGGCCGGTGATGTCTCTGCTGCCCTTCGATACAGAGGAAGAGGCCATCGCCTTGGCCAACGCGACGCCTTATGGGTTGGGATCAGGGGTGTTCACGCAAGACGTGGCTCGCGCACACCGGGTTTCGAAACGGCTCAAAGCCGGGATCTGCTGGGTCAACACGTATCGCGCGGTGTCCCCGATTGCGCCCTTCGGAGGCTATGACCAATCCGGATACGGGCGCGAGGCGGGGATTGATGCGGTGCTCGACTACACACGGACGAAAACCACCTGGATCAGCACGTCTGACCAACCGATGGCCAATCCGTTCGTCATGCGGTGACTGTCCATATGCCGCAAATGCGGCAGGGTTGTTTTCGGCCTCCGATCCATTGGTATGGTGCGCAAACAAACGCCCGAAAGAAGACAGGAGAGCTATGTCGAAATAACCTGCAAAAGTGTACTCTTTTGCAGGTCGCACCTGAGGTATGGCTTTGTTTTTGAACAGAAAAATCGTGAATTTGATTGTATTTCGGTGACTTTTCTCTGTGGAAATGCTAGGCCCTTTCTGATGTCCCAGTTTTGGTGCGACATAGGAGAAAAGCATGTGCAGATTGTTCGTCGGGGCGGACCCAAAGCTTTGGGAAAGCATCACCAAATCCTTTCGCATGGACGGTATGGTGACGAGCGTTCGTTTGGAACACATGTTCTGGAACGCGCATCCAGAGAGGATGTGAATGTGCCGCAACTGCTTCATCGGCTTTACAATGAATCAATTGATGAGGGGCACGATCTTGGGAATTTCACATCTTTCCTCCGTGTGTGTTGCCTGCGCTTTGTGAACTTGCAGCTTCATAATCTGGGCTCAATGACCAATACCTCTGAGTTGGACATGCTGCCGACCGAAGAAATCCTTGAAATCGAAGATAGGTTGAACGCCAAGGCCGGACGCCTCCGGTCTACTCATTCCGCTCAACACTGAGGGCCTTTCGCAAAAAGGCCAATTGATAGATCCGAAAAGGGAGACCGGATAACCGGTCTCCCTCCTTTTTTGGGGCCAGCTTTGGCTGACCAGTATCGATGGCGCTACAGGTTTCCTTTTGCCAGTTCATCGGCAATGTGATCGGCCTGACGGATCGCCAGAGCCACAATGGTGAGCGTCGGGTTTTCCGCCGCGCCAGTGGTGAATTGAAACCCGTCGGAAATGTACAGGTTCTCAATATCGTGGCTGCACCCCCATTTGTTCACCACACCGTCCTTTGCCTCGGCGGACATGCGGTTCGTTCCGAGGTTATGCGTCGATGGGTAAGGCAGGGTCGGGAAGGTTCGCGTCGCCCCGACGGCCTCGTAAACAGCCTGACCTTGCTTAGGACAGCACGGGCTGGAGCGGGTATTACTGGTATAATACAGGGGGATTTTGTTGCTGAATTTTGGAAATATTTTGGGTTGTAAAGCTTTACGGTTGAGCTTTGGTCGACCAGCCTTCTTGGGCGTTCCCGAGACCGGATCGAGTGAACAAGGTTCCGGGACAACCCAAAGAGCCTTTGCCATCCAGTTGGTTACCCGCCAAAAAAGTGGAAACCTTCATCCCGATGGAACGCAGGGCGGTCATGTGTTTTCGATCAAACAGGGCCACGCAGACGGAATGATCTTTGCAACTGGATTTTGACAGCGCCTGAAACAACGATTAAATTCATTGAAGGCCACCGAGAGTGAGTGATGCACACCAGCCGGAGTGATGGCGGGTGTGCATCCTGACGATTAGCAGGTTGCCTTAGCCGCCATGTTTTTTGATCAACGCTTTGGCCTGTTCGATCAGGGCATTGCCGTCAATGTCCTTGCTGCCCATTTCGGTCACCCAACGTTCAATGACCGGCTTGGACGCATCTTTGAAACGGGCGACTTCCTCGGCTGACAACTGGACGATGGTGTTTCCGGCTTTCTCGGCGATGGCGCGGCCCGGGGCGTCGTTGTCCCACATGACTTGCGCGGCCATCTCAGACAGTTTTTGACCGGATTCAGCGTCGATCGCTGCGCGGATGTCATCAGGCAGGCTTTCATATTTTGCCTTGTTCATCACAAGGATAATCGTGGCGGTATAAAGCGCCTCGTCGCCGGTAAACTCGGTATGGTAGGTCACCAGTTGCGAGAGTTTGACTGCTGGGGTGACCTCCCACGGGATCACGGTGCCAGAAACAACACCCTTTGAGAGCGCCTCGGGAATTGCGGGCAAGGGCATGCCCACTGGGGTCGCACCCAACTCGCTGAGCATATCGTTGATCACACGGGTCGGGCCGCGAAGTTTCAGGCCCGACATGTCCTCGAGTTTGTTAACACCTCTGTCTGTATGAATAACCCCCGGGCCATGAACCCAGGCACCAAGCACCTTGACGTCTTTATACTCACCATCCTGAAGATCGGTTTCCACAAGCTCCTGAAACGCTTTGGATGTCGCAACAGGGTTGGTCATCATAAAGGGCAGTTCGAACACTTCGGTTTTGGGGAAACGTCCGGGTGTATAGCCGACCACGGTCATGGTGATGTCTGCGACACCATCAATGGCCTGGTCCATCAATTCAGGCGGTTTGCCACCCAGCGCCATCGCATCGTAATGCTCGATCTTGAGCTTGCCACCGGCGGCCTCCTCCACCTGCGCCGCCCAAGGTTTCAGGATATGCTTGGGCACGGTGGCTGGTGGCGGCAGAAATTGGTGCAATCGAAGCGTGACCTCCTGCGCGGCCACCATGGGTGTGCTACAGCCAAGCGCAATGGCTGCGGCTGCGGCGGTTTTGAGTAGACTGCGGCGTTTCATATGGTTTCCTCCCTGATCGCAGTTTAATCCTTGTTTGTTAGGTCAGCGTGACTGGCAGGCTAAGCGGGCCACGAAAGCCAAATCCCCAGAACTTGACGGCGTCCGGATCTGGCAAGGTCATGTTGGGAAAACGGTCGAACAACATGGGCAGCACAATCTGACCCAGCATACGGCGGGCGATGTGGGTGCCCTGACAAAAATGTGGTCCGTTGCCAAAGGCCTGATGCGGTGTCTTGGGGCGAAAGATGTCGAAACGTTCGGGGGCTGTATACAGCTCTTCATCATGGCAGGCAGACGCCTGCACGGTCATCACGACCTCACCTTTTTGGATCGCGTGCCCGCGAATTTCGGTGTCTTGCATAACCAATCGTGAACTGGCCTGGATCGGTGCAACCCAACGGACGCCTTCTTCGAATGCAGCCAGCCACAGACCATCCTTGGTGCAGGCTTCGCGTTGATCGGGATTGGTGAGCAGACCATAGAGGATGGTCAAAAGCGCATCGCGCGGTTCGTTGATCCCGCCTCCGATGGCGATTTTGATATTGGCGTAGATTTGACTGTTTTCGATTGGGGTCTCGGCATTGACCATGGCGGACAGTGCACTTTGATCTGGCTCCGCGCGAACCCGATCAACACAGGTGTCAAACAGAGCGTTCATCTGAGCGTTCTGCGCGTCTGAGTGCTCAAATAGCGCGGGATCATTGCCAAAATTTCCCGCCCCATCGATCAAAGCTTGCGACCAGCGGATCATGTCTTGGTCGCTGGCTTCGGGGATGCCCAAGAGATGCGTCAGACAACGGGCCGCATAAGGGGCGGCAAGGTCGCGAAACAGGTCGATGGTCTCTCCGCGCGGCAGACGGCCAATATAGTCTTCGGCCACTTTGGTGTAGATCGGTTGCCAGCAGCCCATGATGACCTTGGGATTGAACGCCGGGGCCATGGCGCTGCGCTCTCGCATATGGGCAGCCCCATCTTTACGCATCAGCGTATGCGCCTGGAACGCTCGTTTCATTGGGGTTAGTGGATCGTTGGACGAAAACAGTTCCCAATTGTCTTTGACATGCTTGGTATCAGCCGCCTTGGTCAGCATTATTCGTTTGATTGATGGGATACGCACCACCGGAGCTTCGGCGCGAAGCCGGCGATAGATCCTATAGGGATCTGATTGCAGCTCTGGAATCTGGATGGATTCGTCGACAGGCACGTCGGCCAAGAATGCGGTTGTCATGCGGTCTCCTCCAACACCGGACAGTTTGACAAGGTTAGTCACAGGATTTGCATTGGTCCATTTGATGAAACTGATCTACATTATCGAGAAATTTGATATGGTGATGCCATGGTTGACCCTTTCTCACTAGATTTCGCGGCGCTTCGGTGTTTGCGAATGGTGCATGATCTTCAGTCATTCTCGCGAGCAGGGGAAAGCCTAGGCTTGGGCCAATCTAGTGTGAGCTATACAATCGGTCGTCTGCGGGAGGTCTTTGGCGACCCCTTGTTTGTGCGGCAGGGGGGCGGCATTCTTGCGACGCAACGCTGTATCGAAATTGTTGAGCAGGTTAGTCAGATGCTGGATGAGTTCGAAGCCTTGGCGTCGCCGCGGGTTTTTGATCCGGGGACAGCAGACTTGGTGGTCGGGATTTCCTGTAATTTCTATGAAAGGGTGACGATCCTTCCTCAATTGACGCGCATGCTGCGGCGGGACGCGCCTGGAATTAGGCTGAATATCATTCCGAGCCAGGTGCGAGGCCGCGAACAGTTGAAGCGTGGGGAAAGCGATATGTTGATCGGCCCCATTCGGATTGAAGAAGCTGGCTATTATCGCCGGACTCTGTTCAAGGATGACTATGTCTGCATCATGGATCCGGAAAACAGCTTGGCGACACAGAGTTTGACCATGGAGGCCTATGTAGCAACACCGCAGGTTGTGGTGAACTATGGCGGGACATTCCGTTCGCAGTTTCTGGTGGAATTGGAGCGGTTGGGCCAGGTGCCCAATACCGTCATGCAGGTTCCGAGCCCGGCTAACTTGCCAGATTTATTGGCGAGCACCGATATGATCGCGACGGTTCCCCGGCGCACAGCAGCTGTTTTTGGCCAAGCGGTAACTGTGGTGGAATGCCCGGTTCAGGCCGAAATTTCGATTGATCTACAATGGACGCCGCGCACCCATGTTTCGGTCGCGCATGTGTGGCTGCGCAGCAAGATTGCCGAAGCGTCCGGTCGTTTTGCGAATTAGTGGGCACTGTCGCTCGGCGTAGGTAAGTGGGCTCAGCAACTGCCCCAAGGACGCGCCCATTTCGATGCGATTGGCAGAACGTAGCCCAGTTTCAAGCGGCGTTTATAACCGTTATATGGAGGCGCGGCTGAGTTGATGCTGGACCCTCGCTTGCAAGACCGGCAAATCCGCAATGGCGGATGTTTCTGTGGCTGCTTTGTCAGGATAGGTGTAGGAAAAGCAGCGGAAAATTACCAAAGGTGACCAATATGGCGGAAAATCCTGATGAAATCCTGACACGCTTGCCCGCGCGGTTGAAACAGGCGCGCAAGGAACGAGGGTTGTCACTGGAAGCTGTCGCAAATCTCAGCGGGGTGTCGCGCTCGATGGTCAGCCAGATCGAACGCGGCGAAAGCAGCCCGACCATTTCGACCTTGTGGAACCTGACTCGTGCGCTGCAGGTGGATTTTGCAGGCCTGTTAGAGGAAGGCGACAACAAGGATAAGATCGAGGTTCTCAGAACCACGGATGTGCCCTCGATCGACAATATGGGACAGGGCTGTCAGATCAAAATCCTGTCCCCGCCCGAAGAAGCCGGCGGTCATGAGGTCTATGATATCCGGTTTGAGGAAGGCGGCAGCCTTAACAGTGCCCCACATACCAGGGGCGCGGTTGAGCAACTGACCGTTCTGGCGGGTGCGGTTCAGGTGGTGTCCGGGGGTGCCGATGAGCGGCTGGGCCAAGGTGATACTGCGCGCTACGCCGCCGATATTCCCCATTCTATCGCGTCAATCGACGGGCCTGCGCGGGTGTTTTTGATTGTCAAAAGCGCCTGAGAGACGGGAAAATTCAAGAAAATCCTGTGTGGCGGATTTTTTTCCGCAATATTGAAATCCTATATTTGGGATTTGCGTCCGTTATGATAGATGTGCGACTCAGCAACGGAGGTCGCACATGTCAGATGCATTCTTGTCCCATATCTCGAACACCCTCACTCAGATCGACGCAGAAGGCCTGTATAAGCGCGAGCGCATGATCACCTCGCCTCAGGGCGGTGAGATCACAGTGGGCGATCAACAGGTGATCAATCTATGTGCCAACAACTATCTGGGTCTGGCGGATCACCCCGCGCTGATCGAGGCCGCCAAAGCGGCGATGGAGCCCAAAGGGTTTGGCATGGCCTCGGTGCGTTTTATCTGCGGCACGCAGGACATCCATCGCGACTTGGAACAAAAGCTGGCGGCCTTTCTGAACAAGGATGATGCGATCCTGTTTGCGGCCTGTTTTGATGCCAATGGCGGCCTGTTCGAGCCCCTGCTTGGCCCCGAGGATGCCATCGTGTCGGACAGTCTCAACCATGCGTCGATCATTGACGGGGTGCGGCTGTGCAAGGCCAAACGCTATCGCTATGCCAATAATGACATGGCGGCGCTGGAAGAGGCGCTGCAACAGGCCCGCAAGGATGGCGCGCGCCACATCATGGTCGCCACGGATGGCGTGTTTTCCATGGATGGCTATCTGGCAAACCTGCCCGAGATCACGCGTCTGGCCAAGGAATATGAGGCGGTCGTTATGGTGGATGATTGCCATTCCACCGGCTTTATGGGGCCGCGCGGGGCGGGAACACCTGACCATTTTGGCGTTGAGGTGGATATCCTCACCGGGACCTTGGGCAAGGCGTTGGGGGGTGGGATTGGCGGCTATATTGCCGGGCCACAGCCGGTGATTGACCTGCTGCGTCAGCGTGCGCGCCCCTATCTGTTCTCCAATTCCCTGCCGCCCGCCATCGTGGCCGCAGGGCTGGAGGCGATCCGCCTGGTCGAAGAAGGGGCCGACCTGCGCGCGCAACTGTTTGAAAATGCGGCCTATTGGCGGGCCGGTTTGGAAAAGCTGGGCTTTGACCTTTTGCCCGGCGAACACCCGATCATCCCGGTGATGCTGGGCGAGGCAAAACTGGCCCAGGCCATGGCCAACAAGCTGTTTGACGAAGGCGTCTATGTCTCGGGCTTCTTTTTCCCGGTTGTGCCACGCGGACAGGCCCGCATCCGCACCCAGATGAATGCCGCCCTAACCCAGCAAGACCTTGACCGCGCCTTGGCAGCCTTTGGCAAGGTTGGCAAAGAATTGGGGATCATCTCATGAAGCCGAACACCATGAAAGCCCTGGAAAAATCCAAACCTGAGCAAGGGCTTTGGATGGTACAGGCTCCGGTGCCGGAAATCGGCCCGGATGAAGTGTTGATCCGGATCAACAAAACCGGGATTTGCGGCACGGATATTCATATCTGGAACTGGGATGACTGGGCCTCGCACACGGTTCCCCATCCTATGATCACTGGCCATGAATTTGCCGGTGAGATAGTCGAGATCGGCAAGGATGTCACCGGCCTGTCCATCGGTCAGCGTTGTTCTGGCGAAGGTCATCTGATTGGCAATGACAGCCGCCAAAGCCGCGCAGGCAAGTTTCACCTTGATCCCGGCACGCGTGGGATTGGTGTGAATGAACAGGGGGCCTTTGCTCAATATCTGAAACTGCCCGCCTTTAATGTGATCCCGCTGCCCGATGATATCCCTGATGAAATCGGGGCCATTCTGGACCCGCTCGGGAATGCGGTGCACACTGCACTCAGCTTTGATTTGCTGGGCGAAGACGTGCTGATCACCGGCGCTGGTCCGATTGGTATCATGGCGGCGGCGGTGGCGCGTCATGCGGGCGCGCGCAATGTGGTGATCACCGATATCAATCCGCAACGGCTTGAACTGGCGGAACATGTGGTGCCAAACCTGCGCCCCGTGAATGTGGGCAAGGAAGATCTGAATGACGTGATCGCCGAGCTTGGCCTGAAAGAAGGGTTCGATGTCGGGCTGGAAATGTCAGGCAACCAGATCGCGCTGGACCAGATGGTCGAAGCGTTGGTGATGGGCGGCAAGATCGCCTTGCTCGGTATCCCTCCGGGGAAATCTCCGGTGGATTGGTCGCGGATCGTGTTCAAGGCCATCACCATCAAGGGCGTCTATGGCCGTGAGATGTTTGAAACCTGGTACAAGATGATTGCCATGTTGCAAAACGGGCTGGACGTGAGCCGTGTCATCACCCACCAGTTTGAAGTCGATGATTTTGAGGCGGGCTTTGCTGCGATGAAGTCCGGGCAATCGGGCAAGGTCGTGCTGAACTGGCGCGCAGCCTGACGCGTTGGGTTTCGGCTGGCCGTGGCGGGCGTATTGGGTTGTGTCGGATCTGGCGGCCAGTGATCTGGTCAACTGGCTATTTTTTGTGCAGTTAGGGCGCGAAGGCAGGGCGCGTTTCCTCGGATTCGGGGCCGCGCGCGATTTCAGGAGGCATCATGCGCATCTTACTGGTCCATACGGGCGGCACGATTGGAATGGTCCAGACCGATGACGGGTTTGCACCGCAAAAGGGTGTGGTTGAGGCGGAGGTGGATCGGTTGATCAACGCCGGTGAGATCACCGCCTCGGTCGATATCGTGACGCTGGAGCCCTTGATCGACAGCGCCCAGGCAACCCCGGTCGATTGGAGCAGAATTGCGCACTCCATCCATGCGGCCAGCGCCGATTATGACGGGTTTGTCGTGACCCATGGGACCGACACGCTGGCCTATACGGCGGGCGCTTTGTGTCTGGCTTTGCCGGGGGTGCGCCAGCCGGTGATCGTCACCGGGGCCATGCTGCCCCTGACCGTGACCGGAACAGATGGCAGCCGCAATCTGCGCGAGGCGCTCTTGGCGGCACAAAGCACCGCGCCGGGGGTTTGGGTGCAATTCGCGGGCCGCTTGCTGCACGGTGCGCGGGTGCGCAAATCGCATTCCAGCTCATTTGATGCCTTTGAGGCTGAAGCCTGCGATATCGCGCCGCTTTTGCCTGCCGCTGAACCCGGGTGCCATGAGATTGCTCAACACAATGTTGGGATTTTCTCAATCACGCCGGGGCCTTGCATGGATCTTTTGGCCCATGCGGTCGAGCGTTGCGAGGGGCTGGTCTTGCGCTGTTACGGGTCGGGCACGGCACCTGACACGCCCGAGATGCGCACCGCGCTGGCCAAGGCGCAGGCGAAAGGCATCCCGGTGATTGCGGTCAGCCAATGCCCGGAGGGCGGCATGAAGCTGGGCACCTATGCGGCGGGCAAGGTGATGCGCGACAATGGCGTGGTGGACGGGCGCGACATCACCCCGGAAATGGCCTATGTGAAAATGCATGCCTGTCTGACACGCGGCGGCGATTATGAGACCAGCCGCGCATTCCTGGCGACCAGCCAATGCGGAGAATTGGCCAGCTAGGGTCCAAATCTCAGAGGGCCTGGCGAAGCCTCGTTGAAAGAGGCTTCGCCAGGCCTGTTTCAGGAGACGAACATGCCCTTGTATTGGTCGCGCAGCACGTTCTTTTGAACCTTGCCCATGGTGTTGCGCGGCAATTCATCGAGGATCACCAATTTGCGCGGATGTTTGAACCGGGCAAGAGATTGCTGGACAGAGGCCATCATGGCATCGGTATCCGGCTTGGCCCCGTCCAAAGGCACGATCACCCCCAAGACGGTTTCGCCAAAATCGGGATGCGGCACGCCGATCACTGCGCTTTCCAGCACGCCGGGTTGTTCATCCAGAACCAATTCGATTTCCTTGGGATAGATATTGTACCCGCCTGAAATGATAAGATCCTTGTTGCGCCCGACAATATGGACATAGCCATCTTCGTCGATCTTGCCCAAATCTCCGGTGATAAAAAAACCGTCCTGTCGCAGCTCGGCGGCGGTCTTTTCCGGCATCTGCCAATAGCCTTTGAACACATTGGGCCCGCGCACTTCGATCTGGCCGACCTCGCCATTGGGCAGCGTTTCGCCGGTTTCTGGATTGGTGATCTTAAGCTCGACCCCGGGCAGGGGAAAGCCAACCGTGCCCGCGCGGCGTTCACCGTCAAACGGGTTTGAGGTGTTCATATTGGTTTCCGTCATGCCATAGCGTTCCAGAATCCGGTGGCCGGTGCGCTCTTCGAATTGCACATGGGTTTCGGCCAAAAGCGGGGCGGAGCCGGACACAAAGAGGCGCATATGGGCGGTCAGATCCTTGGTGAAACGGTCATCGCCCAAAAGCCGGGTGTAAAATGTCGGAACGCCCATTAGGCAGCTGGCTTTGGGCAGGTGGCTGATCACCTGGTCCAGATCGAATTTTGGCATGAAAATCATGCTGCTGCCTGCTGCCAGCGTCACATTGGTGGCGACGAACAGCCCATGGGTGTGAAAGATCGGCAGGGCGTGCAGCAACACATCCTCAGACGAGAAACGCCATTCGCGCACAAGGGTTTGCGCATTGGACAAGAGATTGCCCTGGGTCAGCATCGCGCCCTTGGAACGCCCGGTTGTGCCGCTGGTATAAAGGAAGGCCGCAAGATCATCGCGGTCGCGTTCGACCGTGGCAAAACTGGCGGGCATGACCCGTGCCTGCGCCATCAATGTGCCGCTGCCGTCGGCGTTCAGGGTTTCGATCCGTGCCCCCAACCCTTGGGCGATTTTGCCAAGGGCGGCCTCGCTTTTCCCATCGCAAACAATCAACGACGCACCGCTGTTTTCGATGAAATA
Source organism: Tropicibacter sp. R15_0 (assembly GCA_017744045.1). GTDB lineage: Bacteria > Pseudomonadota > Alphaproteobacteria > Rhodobacterales > Rhodobacteraceae > Pelagimonas. The sequence goes on from JAGHRD010000007.1 coordinate 16,443, forward strand.
GCTCAGCTCATCCACCGTATAGGCGGTGTTGAGCGGCAAAAAGACCAGCCCGGATTGCGCGCAGGCGGCATAGAGGGCCAGCGCCTCGGGGGATTTTTCGGTTTGCACGGCGACCCGGTCACCGGGTTTCAGCCCAAGTTGCGCCATGACATTGGCAATCTGCGCACCCATGGCCAGAAAATCCTGATGGGTCAGAGTGCTGCCATCCAGAAGCTGCAGGAAGGGGGTGGATTTTCCGGCATGAATACCAAAGAGGCCGTCATAAAGCGGGTTGGCCATGGGATTACCTTTCATCGGTCGTGGAAAACGCGATTTGGTCGGCCAGCGATTGAACATCTGATGTGGCAACGACATCGCGCGTATTGGCAAAGTTTTCGTGGTTCGCGGCGACCCGTGGCAAATCATAAAGATAATTCACCATCGCACCGCCGGATTGGGCCCGGCCCTTGTCCGAGATGTCAGCATCGGCATGGACCGCATGCACGATCGCGCCATTGCCCAGATGGAACCGTGCGACCGGATCATAGGGCAGGCCGCCGCGGGATTTCGCCTTGAGCAGGTAATGCGCTGCGAGGGCGCGCATATTGTCGGGCTCGTCCGTGCTCCAGTCGATCCCGACCTCGTCCAGCCATTTGGTCAGGCCGGGGATCGGGGAGAGGGTGACAAAATTGGACAGGCCCGGCAGTTCAGCCGCGAGATCGGCCGCGACCTGTTTGATCAGCGAATTGCCAAAGGAGATGCTGGCCAGACCGGCCTGACAGTTGGAGATGGAATAAAAGACGGCAGTGTCTGCCGCATCTTCCGGCATGGCGTCGCGGTCCTCGGCCAAAAGCGCCTGCACCGATCCGGGGGTGCCCTTGGTCAGGGCGACCTCGACAAAGATCAGCGGCTCATCCGGCATGGACGGGTGAAAGAAGGCAAAGCAGCGCCGGTCGGTCGGTTCCAGCCGCCGCCGCAAATCGTCCCAGCTGTCAATGGCATGGACGGCCTCATAGGTGATGATCTTGTCCAGGATATGGGCGGGGCTTTCCCAGCTGATAGGGCGCAGCACCAGAAAGCCGCGATTGAACCAGGAGGCAAAGAGGTGGCGGAAATCCAGGTCCAGCGCTTGCAGTTCGGGTTCGCCCCCGCCAAGGCGCAGAAGGTCAGCGCGCATTTGCACCAAGGCCCCGGTCGCGCCGGGCACGCGGTTCAACCGGCGCACCAATTCCTGCCGCGCCGGTTCTGCCGCCTCGGCAAAGGCGCGATAGCTGGCCTTGGAGGGCGCGCGTTCGTAATCGTCCAACGTGCTGCGCACGCGTTCGGGGTCGATATTCATCGTGGTGGCGATGTCACGGAAGAAGGCGAGCTTGTCGCCATCTTCCAGTTGTGCGAACCGGGACAGGATCTCGCTGCCCAAGGCCAGGCCCGAGGTCTCGCCCGCTGACCCAACCAGCGCGGTGGCCAGTTCGGTCAGGGGACGCCCATCCAGGGCGGTGTCCGAAGCGTCGCGGCGATAGCGGCGCTCGAACACCGTTGAAAGCAGATCAGCCAGCAAGGTCATACCGCCGCCCCCATGACCAGATCAGGCAGCCAGGTTGCCAGGCCCGGGAACAGGCAGAGCAGGACAATCGCCAGCACCATACAGGCAACAAAGGGCAGGGACCCGGTCAGGATCGTCTTGAGCGAGATGTCCGGCGCGATGCCGTTGATCACATAAAGGTTCAGGCCAACTGGCGGGGAAATCAGGCCAATTTCCATGTTGATGGTCAACACAACCGCAAACCAGATCGGATCAAACCCGGCGGCATCGATGATCGGCAACAGGATCGGCGCCGCCATCAGGATCACCGCAACCGGTGGCAGAAAGAACCCGGCAATCAGCAGAAAGATGTTCACAACCCCCATCAGCACCCAGCGGTTCACCTCGAGCGTGCCAATCCATTCGGCAATCGACTGCGTGATAAAGAGCGAGCTGAGCATATAGGAAAACACACCCGCAGCGGCGATGATGAACAGGATCATCACGCTTTCCTTGGTGCTGTCGCGCAGCACCACCCAAAGGTCTTTGGGGTTCCATAGCTTGTAGATGATCATGGCGATCATCAGGCATAGCAATGCACCCACCGCTGCCGTTTCTGACGGCGTCGCGATGCCGCCATACATGGCGTACAGAACGCCGAGGATGATCAGCAGAAAGGGCAGGACCCGTGGCAGGATCTCAAACCGTTCCTTCCAAGTGTAGCTGCCCGCGCTCAACCGCGAGGCATTGCCGGATTTCCAGGTCGAATAGAGCGACCAGATCATGAACAGCCCAACCAGCATCAGGCCGGGGATCACACCCGCCAGGAACAGGCGGCCAATCGAGGTTTCGGTGGCGATGCCATAGACAATCATGGTGACCGATGGCGGGATCAGGATGCCCAAGGTGCCCCCCGCCGCGATAGACCCGGCGGCCACGCCATCAGGATAGCCGCGTTTGCGCATTTCGGGGATGCCCATCTTGCCAATCGCGGCGCAGGTGGCGGGGGAGGACCCCGACATGGCGGCAAACAACGCGCAGGCCCCGAGGTTGGAGACAACCAGACCACCGGGAACGCGGGTCAGCCAACGCTCCAGCGCCTCATACAGGTCGGCCCCTGCGCGGGTTGAGGCAATCGAGGCCCCCATGATGATAAACATCGGGATCGAGAGCAGCGCGAAATTGTCGAGCTTGCCAAACAGAAGCTCCGGCATGAGCTCAAGCGAGCGCGGGCCGTCAAAGATCAGCAGAAAGGCGGCGGAGACGATCAATAGGCCAATGGCCACCGACACGCCGGAAAACAGCACGAGGATGGTGGCAATCGCCACAATCGCGCCAAGCAGAAGCGGGTCCATCAGATGTCCTCCAGACCAAAAGGTTTGTCGATGCCAAGAAGGACGGCGACGAGATCAGCGATGAGTTGCAAAAGCAGCAGGCCGAAACCAACGGGGATGGCCAGATAAGGAATCCACAGGCGCACCCCCCAGACCGTGTCCGACTTCCAGCCGCGATCCCAGGCGAAGTGCCAGTAGTCAAAGCCATAAAACAGCATGATTGCGACGATGGTGATCGACAAAAGCGATGTCATGATCGCCATGAAAAAGCGTGGGCGGGGCGGCAGAGAGATGGGGATGAGGTCAACATTGACATGGCCGCGCAGGCGCTGGACATAGGGCAGCCCCACAAGAGTGGCGGCAATCACCAGATAGATCACGGCCTCGGTCTGCCAGACGGTTGATCCGTTCAGGACAAAGCGCACAATGATCATCTGGCAGGTGATGGCCACGGCCGCCACGATCATGCCCGCCGAGCACCATCCGGCCAGAGTTGAGAGTGCCGCGACGACACGGAGAAAGAGGTTGTTCCCGGTATGGGACGCAACGGCAGAGCTGTGACCAGCCATCTGCACCTCCTGACTTGGAATTTTTGGGGGAGTGAGCGGGAGAGGGCGGGGCGGCCCGGATGCAGCCCCGCCATCAGATCATTCGACGGCCAGGGCCATATCCAGCAAGGCCTGTCCGTCGCTCACTTCTTCGACAAACTTCGCATAGGAGGTTTCCATCGCCAGCGTGCGCCAGGCGTCAAAGTCCTCAGCAGACATCTCGGCAATCTCGACACCCGCATCCGCAAAGACCTTGGCCGATGCCGCGTCCTGCTTTTTGGCCTCTTCCAGGTAATAGGCTTCGGCCTTGGCGGCGGCGGCCAGCAGGGCGTTTTGTTGCGCCTCATTCAGCCCGTCAAAGGTGCGTTTGTTCATCAAAAGCGGCTGATACATGAACCACAGCGCGACTTCGCCCGCTGGGGTATAGCAGCTGACCTGCTCATAGATACGATAGCTGACAAAGGAGGAAGACGAGGTATTGGCCGCCTGCAAAACCCCGGTTTGCATGGCGTTATAGATCTCGGACGAGGCCATTGAGGCAATCGAAGCGCCAGCTCCTGCCAGCATTTGCTCAAAGGATTTGCCCGCCGCACGGGTTTGCAGGCCTTCGATATCGCTTGGGTTGGTGATGCATTTGTCTTTGCCTGCAAAACCGCCTGCCAGATAGCCATGCACCAGAACCATCACATCATCTTCGGCCATCTTGGCCTCGAGTGCCTCCATAAAGGGCGAGTTGGACAGGCGCGCGGCGTGATCGTGGTTTTTCACCAGGCCGGGCATCAGGGTCAGGTTATAGGCAGGCTGCTGGCCACCCGCATAGGACAGGGGCAGGACGGTCATATCCAACTGACCCCGGCTGAGCGGTTTGTACTGTTCGCGCGGCTTGAACAGGGATTTAGACCCGAAAATCTTGATATCCAGATCAACATCGGCTGCGGCCACCTCATCCGCAACAATCTGGGCCACCTGATGGCGAATATCCTTGGTCGACCATTGGTGAGACAGGCGCAGCTCAGTGGCGTTCGCCACAGCGGCGACAGATGTTAATGCGAGCGCGGCAACGGCGGTCTTAAAAATCGATTTCATGTTTTCCTCCCATTAGAATCAGGCGTCGTGACACCTGAATGTGCTTTACGATAGGAGTGATATGTTTTTCCTGTCAACTTTCTTGTATACAAAAACTGAATGCTTGAGTTGCTGAGGCGGCTATCATAAAACAAAATCATGGAGAAACGGCACGCAGACATTATCGCTGAAGAACTCGAAGAGCGGATCTTTGGGGGGATTTATGCGGACGGAGACCGGTTGGACGAAGTCCGGTTGGCCGAGCAGTTTGGCGTGTCCCGCACCCCGCTGAGAGAGGCTTTGCAGCGGCTTGCCCGGTCGGGTCTGGTCGAGCTCAAGCCCCGTCGCGGGGCCTTTGTTTGCCAGCCCGGCCCAGTTGACCTGATCGAGATGTTCGAGGTCATGGCAGAGTTCGAAGCCATCTGCGGGCGCCTTGCGGCGCGGCGGATTTCGGATGCGGCGCTGGCGGATCTTCATGATGCCAATGACAAATGTCAGGCAGCGGTGCAGGCTCAGGACCCTGACAGCTATTACGCGGAAAACGAACGGTTCCACAAAATCATCTATCGTGAATCTGGGAACAGTTTTCTGGAAGCGGAGACAAGCGCCTTGCACCGTCGACTTCAACCCTTTCGCAGACAGCAGCTGCGGCTGAGGGGGCGCATGGCGCAGTCCATGAAAGAGCATAAGGACATTCTCACCGCTCTGGAACATGGTGAGTCAGAGGCCGCAGCGGATGCTTTGCGCGGCCATGTGGCGATTCAGGGCGAGAAGTTTCACAGCCTGATGGCCACCCTCAAAAACGCTGCTGAATAGGCGGATTCTGCCACGCGGGGGCGGGCGGTTTCGCACCGTGCTGCGGCGTTTGTCGTTTCCAGTTCATGCCCTTAGGCCGGAGCATGATGCGCCGCGCGCTTTGAGTTGGTTCTGAAAATAGAAATAAAAACAATATCTTGATTATTTCTCCGCCAAGGGGGTGCCCGTTTGCATGTGCGAGCTTTCATAATTTATTATTTTTGTCGGGTATCTTTACCTGACTAATTTAATAGGCTAAACGTTGCGCAATCCAATTTCTCAATTCGGGAGAAGACCGTGAAATTTCGTACCGCCACCTTGGCCTCCTCAATCGCTCTGGCCTCTTTCAGCGCCGCGCATGCCGCCGACACAAATGATGTTCTGACAAACTATGCCGATATTGCGCTGGCCGGGTATGAGGACAGCCTGACAACGGCCAAAGCTCTGCGCGTCGCTGTCGATGCCTTGGTCACTTCTCCGTCCGAGGCGACCTTGCAAGATGCCAAACAAGCTTGGTTGGCCGCGCGCGTGCCCTATCAGCAGACCGAAGCCTTTCGGTTTGGCAACCCGACCGTTGATGACTGGGAAGGCAAGGTAAATGCCTGGCCGCTGGACGAGGGGCTGATCGACTATATTGACGGTGATTTTGGCACCAACGAGGAAAACCCGTTCGCGACCGCCAATATCATCGCCAATGCCTCTCTCGACGTCGCCGGGCAGACCATTGATGCCAGCGCGATCACCCCTGATCTGCTGGAAAGCCTGCACGAGCTTGACGGGATCGAGGCCAATGTCGCCACCGGCTATCACGCGATTGAATTCCTGCTGTGGGGCCAGGATCTGAACGGCACCGAACACGGTGCGGGCGAACGCCCCGCGAGCGATTTTGACACCGCCAATTGCACCGGCGGAAATTGTGAGCGTCGCGCGCAATACCTGGTCGCCGCCACTGATCTGCTGATTTCCGACCTGGAAGATGCGGTTGCCAACTGGTCCGCAGACGGCCAAGGGCGCGCGGATGTCACCGCTGATGGCACCCAGGGGCTGGTTATGGCCTTCACCGGCATGGGCTCGCTCAGCTATGGCGAGCAGGCGGGCGAGCGGATGAAGCTTGGCCTGATGCTGAAGGACCCTGAGGAAGAGCATGATTGCTTCTCCGACAACACCCACAATTCGCATTATTTCGACGGGCTTGGCGTGCGCAATGTCTATGCTGGTCGTTATGTGCGCATTGATGGCTCGGTGGTGTCCGGCCCCTCGCTGTATGATGTGGTCAAGGCCAAGGATGGCATATTGGCGGACCAGCTGATGTCCGACATGAATGCGACCATGATCGCGCTGGGCGACATTCGTACGGCTGCCGAGGCCGGCACCTCCTATGATCAGATGCTGGCCGCAGGCAATGAGGCGGGTGAGGCGCTGGTTCAAAACGCCATCGACAAGCTGGTGGGCCAGACCCGCAATATCGAACGCGCGGTGCAGCTGATCGGGCTTGACGGTGTCAGCGTCGAAGGGTCTGATAGCCTCGACAATCCGGATGCTGTTTTCCAGTAAACGAATGAAACAAAATTATAAAACGGCCTACCTACGCGATATCGCAGGCATGGCTTTGGTGCTGGCGCTTTGCGCCGGCACTTCGCGTTCTGAACCTATGGGCGAACCCCATTTGCAGATTGTGCCCCGGGACGCGTCTGAGGCTGCGAAAGTGGCTGCTGTGGTGGCGATCAGCACGGATTTCTCGCAGTCCGAACGGTTCGAACACCGCCCGGCTGGCCTTGCCACCTTGATGGATGCGCCGTCGCGCAAATCCTTTTCCATGCCACAGCCAAACCTGAACGAAGATCAGGGATTGGATTTTGTGCTGGGGCAGAGCCTGTTTGAAAAGCTTTGGGTGACGCCGCCCTCTGCGACTGTGTCCAGCGATGGTTTGGGGCCGCTCTATAATGCGCGGGCCTGTTCGATCTGTCATATCGGCAATGGCCGGGGTCGCCCGCCACTGGATGACACGGATCGGTTGGGGGCGCTGTTTTTGCGCGTTTCAATCCCGGATGAGGCCTCATCCCTCGCGCCCGACCTTTTGGATAAGATGTCAAATGCGCCAGAGCCGACCTACGGGTTGCAGCTGCAAGACAAATCCGTTGCGGGCCTGCCTGCCGAAGGGCGGCTGGCTGTCCGTTACAGCCCTGTTGCGGTGACGCTGGCAGATGGCATGATTGTTGAGCTGCAAAAGCCGGAATACGCGCTGCAAAATCCGGGCTATGGCGATCTGCATCCCCAGGCGCAGCTTTCGCCCAGAATTGCCCCACAGATGATCGGCCTGGGCCTGCTCGAGGCCATTCCCGAGGCTGATATTCTGGCCCATGCCGACCCGGATGATCAGGACCGGGACGGTATTTCGGGCCGCGCAAATCTGGTCTGGTCCAAAGAATATGATCAATGGATGCTGGGCCGTTTTGGGCTCAAGGCTGGCGCGCCCACGGTGCGGGCCCAATCCATGGCCGCCGCCAATGGCGATATTGGCCTGTCCAACAGCCTGTTCCCCGCCGCCTCCGGCGATTGCACCGCGCAGCAAACCGCCTGCCTGACCGCACCGGATGGCAATACCGCTGCGCAGGGCGGGGTTGAGGCCTCGGATCCGGTGATGGATCTGATGACTTTTTACAGCCAAACCCTCGCCGTGCCTGCGCGGCGCGACGTGGATAACCCTCAGGTTCTAGAGGGCAAAGCGGCGTTTTATCAGGCCGGCTGTCCCGCCTGCCACGTGCCGAAATTCGTCACGCATCGCCTGGCAGATCGCGCTGAGCACAGTTTTCAACTGATCTGGCCCTATACCGATATGCTCTTGCATCACATGGGCGAGGGGCTGGCCGATAACCGCCCGGAATGGCAGGCAAATGGCCGCGAATGGCGCACGCCGCCTTTGTGGGGGATCGGATTGACACAGACCGTATCGGGGCATAGCCGGTTCCTGCATGATGGCCGCGCCCGCACCCTGCTAGAGGCCATTTTGTGGCATGGAGGCGAGGCCACAGCAGCACAGCAAGCCGTTATCGCCATGCCGAAATCCCAGCGCGACGCCCTGATCGCATTTTTGGAGTCTCTATGATTATTCGCACTCTCCTGGCCGCTTTGGCCCTGTCGACGCTGGCCCTTCCATCCTGGGCGCAGGTCGTGGACCACGCAGCGATCCGCGAACGTGCGCTGAGCACGCTTGAGGCCCAGTTTGGCGATTTCGCCAAGGTCGCGTCAGAACTGTCAGAACAGGCGGTTGGATACTGCGCCGGAGAGAGCAGCGCCGAGGATTTCACGCAGGCCTATCACAATGCCTGGTTGGCCTGGGCCCCGCTGGATTCCTATCAGTTTGGCCCGATTGAGCAGCGCGGCGCGGTGCTGCGGATCGGATTTTGGCCGGATAAAAAGGGGTTTGTCGGTCGCGGCTTGCGCAATCTGCTTGCTTTGCCTGAGGCGGCTTTGTCAGACCCTGACACGATTGCCGGGGCCTCGGCTGCGGCGCAGGGCCTGCCAGCGATTGAGTATCTGATGGTGTCCGATCTGCCGCAATGCCCTGCTGTTATTGGCATTTCGGCGCAGGTTTCGCGCGTGGCTGATGCGCTCTTTGCCGATTGGTTTGCAGCCGAAGGCTGGGCCGATTTGACCCGGCAAGCGGGGCCGGACAACCCGGTGTATCTGTCCGACGCGGAGGTGTCCAAAGAGCTGTTCACAGCCATGGACTTCGGGCTGACCCGCATTGCTGATATGCGCCTTGGCCGTCCGATGGGCACGTTTGACAAACCTATGCCGCGCCGGGCAGAGGCCTGGCGATCCGGGCTGAGCTTTGATCTGATACAGGCGCAATTGTCCGGCATTGGCGCGCTGTTGGAGACGGGTTTCAAAACCGAAGATAACAAAGATGACATTGAGGCGCTGTTGCACAAGCTGGCCGAGATCCAAAGCCGGATTGAGGCCTTTGACGCGCCCTTGGATGTGGTGGTGACCGACCCGATCACCCGGTTTCGGGTCGAGGCAGTGCAGACTGAAACCCGGCTCTTGCAACTGGCCCTGACGGAGACCTTGGGTGGGGGCATGGGGCTCAAGCTTGGCTTTTCTGCCGCAGACGGGGATTGAGCGATGCAGCGCCGCCGTTTTCTGCTGGCCAGCGGGGCCACCCTGGGCGCGGCAATCTCGCCGCTTTGGGCGGATATTGGTGATCAGCTTTATTTAAGCGCGGCCAGCAAGGGCGATCGCTCGACTTGGTTGGTGGGCGTTGAGGCGACGGGGCATGTGCGTTTCTCTTTGCCATTGCCGGGGCGTGGCCATGCGGCCGCAGCCCATCCCGAACGGGCCGAGGCGATTGTGTTCGCTCGCCGTCCGGGCCGTTTTGCGATGGTCTTGGACTGCGCGTCGGGTCAGATCCTGTCCGAATTGCACGCGCCAGAGGGGCGGCATTTCTACGGGCATGGGGTGTTTTCGGCGGATGGGCAGGTTTTGTTCACCACGGAAAACGATTTTGACGGGCCTGATGGCCGGATTGGGGTCTGGGATGCGGCCAATGGCTATCGCCGTTTGGGCGAATTTGCCTCGGGCGGGATTGGGCCGCATGAGATTGTCAGACTGGAGAATGGCCATCTGGCCGTTGCCAATGGCGGCATTCAAACCCATCCCGATTTTGGGCGTAAAAAGCTGAACATACCAACCATGCGCACCAATCTGACGGTGCTCAGCCCAGAGGGAACGGTCACCACCAGCTATGCTTTTCCCGACGCGTTCCGCCAAAACTCGATCCGGCATTTGGACATTGGCCCCGATGGTCGGGTTTTCGCCGCCCTGCAATGGCAGGGCATGCCGACAAAACGCGTTCCGCTGGTTGCCGAATGTCACACCGGTCAGACCCGGTTTTTGGAGCACAAAGCCACGGCGCGGCTCAAGGCCTATGCCGGGTCGATTGCCGTGTCCGGCGATGGCAGCGAGATCGCGGTCACCGGGCCAAAGGGCGGGCATATGCTGATTTTTGACAAGGCGGGTCAGCCGATTACCGACATGGCCTTGCCCCTGGCCAGTGGCGTGGCCAAGACCGAAGCCGGGTTGCTGATCACCTGTGCCCAAGGGCTGGCGCGACGCGAGGGGGGAGGCACCGAGGTCATTCCAGTCTCCGGCGGGTGGAACTGGGACAACCATCTGGTGCGCGTCTGATCGACCAGCCTAGTCTTCCAGAAGATGTTCGTAGCGCTGATCCGTGAGCGTCTTGAGAAAGGCAACCAGGGCATCCACACGGGTGTCATCCAGCGCTGGCCCATGGGTCAATTCTTGCACTGCCAATGTGCCGGGGATTTGCGGCATGGGGAAGGGCGCGCCGGTTTCAGGATTCACGCGGCGGGCCGGGTTCTTGGTGTTGTACTGATTGTAGAACAGGATAACGGTGCGTAGATCCTGAAAGATACCATTATGCATATAAGGGCCGGTCACGGCGACATTGCGCAATGTCGGGGTGCGGAATTTGCCACGCTGATTGGGGTCGCCATCCACCTGAGGGTTGGCCGCTAGCCCATGGTCCAGAGTGCCGAGGGCGACGCCGTTCTGCTGGCGCAGCGCCTTGTTCTCGGGCACGCCGATATTGTGATAGCTGAAATCGGTGAACACTTCGCGCGGGTTCATCGGGCTGCCATTGACCTGATGACACAGGTTGCAATTGGTGAACTGCTTCGAAAAGAACAGCACCCGCCCCAGCTCTTCCTGATCGGACAGGGCGACCTCTCCGCGCAGATGGCGGTCATATTTTGAATCAAACGGGCTGAACTGCTCTGTGCGCTCAAAAGCAGCAATGGCCTGGGTCATCGCCCGATACCCGGCCTCGTCATTCTCAAGCGTGCCTGCGCCAAAGAGCAGGTCAAACCCGGTGACATAATCCTGATTTTCCCGCAGTCGCGCGACCACGGCAGCCTTATCCGCCATCCCCATTTCGACCGGGTTCAACGGCGGGCCGCCCGCCTGATCCTCAAGCGTCATTGCGCGCCCATCGTGAAATTGACCGCCCACCCAATCGCCGCTATCGGCTTGATGCAATTCGGGAATATGCGCGGCATACATGGCCGTGGGCGCGTTGCGATCCCCGATGGAAACCCCATCATCACCCAAAGAGGCCATGCCCCGCGGATCGGCAAAGGCATGGTCGGGATCATGGCAGGTCGCGCAGGATTGGGTGCGGTTCAATGACAGGTTTTCATCGGAAAACAATGCCTCTCCCAAGCTCTCAATGGTCAGGCTGGTCTCAGCGGCCAAGGCGACGGTTGAGGCGAGGGCGAATAGGGCGGTGCAGAGGGTGGTTTTCATCGGAACACATGTCATGATTGGCTTTTCCGAGTTTTTTAATAAGAAATCAAGAGGCGGTGCCTTGACTTGTGTCAAGATTGGTCCTTCCTGACCCTAGGCCAAGTCAAGAGCGCTCAGTTTTCCAAAGCCTTCGACACACGATCGAGCAAGGCGGTTTTGGCAAAGGGTTTGGACAAAACCGGGGCATCATGAAAGGCCCCGGATGCGGCCGTTTCAATCTCGGACGGCTGGCCAGACATGAAAATCACCGGGACATCCGGGTTTGCACGGCGCAGTTCCACGGCGAAATCCGGGCCGATCAAGCCGCCGGGCAACAGGATGTCCGAGACCAGCAAATCAATTTCGGAGGCTTGCGGCAGGAACGTCCGGGCGGCTTCCACAGTGCTGGCCTCTAGCACGGAATAGCCGAATTTTCGCAGCAATTGCGTGACATAGCTGCGGATACCCTCATTGTCTTCGAGGACAAGAATGGTCTCCCCCTGCGCTCTGACCTTCGGGTCGGCCACCGGCGCGCCTGCCTGGTTTTCTGGGGAATGATCGGATCTTGGCAGGTAAAGCGCAATTTGCGTGCCTTGCCCCAGCGTGCTTTGGATATCCACCGCCCCGCCGGATTGTTTGGCAAAGCCATAGGCCATGGACAGGCCCAACCCGCTGCCTTTGCCAACCTCCTTGGTGGTGAAAAACGGCTCATAGACGCGGGATAGTGTTTCTGGGTCCATCCCAGTTCCGGTGTCTTCGACCCTAAGGGCAACATAATCACCTGCGCCAAGGTCCAGATCGTTTTCGGCGCTGATCGGCGCATTGCGACAGGACACGTTCAGAACGCCTCCGCCCGGCATGGCATCGCGGGAGTTCAGTGCAAAATTCAAAAGCGCGGCCTCGACCTGGGCGGGATCAGCCATGACCGGCCAGAGATCATCGGGCACGTCGATTTCGATGGTGTTTTTCATCCCAAGAGTGCGGCGCAACATATTGCCCATGCCAAGGACCATATCCCCCAGGTCGAAGGTACGCACGGCCAAGGGTTGTTTGCGCGAAAATGCCAGCAGGCGTTGGGTTAATTCCGCGCCGCGATCGACCGCGTTGATAATCGGGGTGGAGAATTCAGGATCGACGTCAACCATGAGTTCCAGCAATTCCACATTGCCGCGGATCACTGTCAGTAAGTTGTTGAAATCATGGGCAACACCTCCGGTCAGCTGCCCAACCGCCTCCATCTTTTGCGCCTGACGCAGGGCATCTTCGGCAGCCAGCCGGTCGGAAAGATCGACGGAGCATAAAAGGATACGCCGATAGGTGTCTTCATGCCCGGGCAAAACGCGCCAAGTGGCGGCGACGGTGCGTATTGTTCCATCGGCGCGGGTGATCCGTGTCTCATAGCTGCGCCCCTCGGCCCCCGCATGAAGGGCCAGAATTGTCATGCGCACAATCCTGTAGGCAGCTGGGCTCAGTTCGGTGACGACACGGGCCAGCAATTCCGATTTGTCGCGATAGCCATGTTCCGCCAGCGATGCGCGGTTGGCATCCACCACGGCAATCTCTTTGGCGCAGGCTTGCAGGAATTCCGGATGGGCATCGAGATAGGCCTCAAGCTCGGCCGTGCCCTGAATGTCCAGCGCGTCAATCAGGCGTTTCATGCCTGACAGGTCTTCTTCGCGAATGGGGATCGGGGCGTATTCGAACAGGCTATGGAAACGCTGCTCGCTGCTTTGCCTGGCGGTTTCGGCGCTTTTGCGCGTTTCAACCTCTTCACGCAACAGCGCCTCGCGGATGATGACATCGCGTTCTCGGCTTCGGCGCGCCTCGTAGTTTTCGCGGGTGACCACGGCGTTGATCACAATGAAAAGCGCGGCTGACAGAATGGTCACGAGTTGGGCCAGGGCAAAAAACTCAGTGTCAGTCTTGCCCATGAACAGGCCCATACCAGCCATGATCAAGAAAGCAAGCGTATAGACCACAAGGCGGGCGGTCAGCACTGGTTTGACCTGGTGGTTGAACATCGACGCGTATAGGGCGGCGGAAATCAGGTAGGTTAGCGGCACAAACTGAAATTCGGGCGTGCCAAGCCAGGCAACCAGAAGTGCGTAACAACTGACGGCAAAGGCGCTCCAGACGCCGACGGCCGTCTGCACGCGGGTAATTCGCGTGATGTGGTCATGGCTGAGTGTTTTAATCGACAAGGTGCGCCGCGATATGGCGGCCTCGGCCAGTTCGGAGGCCAAGCAAAAGAGGTAACAGAAAATCGGGATGTAGCTGGCCAGGTAGAGAGAGGAAATAGCCGTGGCACCAATGAACATAATCTGGCGTAACCAGAACAATCGTAGCCCTAGTTTTGAAAATGTTCTGAGTGCTTGGTCGTCCGGCTGCACCTGTCCACACCCCCTAAGCCACGCTAACGCGGTCATTTTTCTTAAGCAATCTCCTTTTAAGAGGAGATTTTGGACGGGCTCTTGCAACTTATGGAACCTAAATCGTTTTACGGGGTTGGGCGGTCTCACGGGAATGCAGCCCCAACATCAACAGTCCGGGCCAAAGCAGATAAGTCTGGATTTCCAGGTTTTCGCCAAAGGAGAGCAGAAAGAGTGTCAGAACGATCCCAAAAGGCAGCGCGCCTTTCGGAGAGCCTATGGCGCTGATCAAGGTCGTCAGAAACTGCAGGGCAAAGGGGATGGCAAAGGCAAAGAACCCGACCAAGCCCTTGATAAACAACAACCCATACCAGGTGTGGTGGCTGCCGATGGGCATGTATTCCACCAGATGGGCCCCAGGCTGCACGCGGCCATGCCCAAACCAGATCGCATCCTGCTGCCAGCGTTCAAAAGCGATCCGTTGCAAGGTGGCGCGCACCCGCGTGCTGTCTGCGCGGGCGGTTTGAAAGGCTGTGATCGTGTTGAACAGCACCTGCTGCAACATTCCCGCAAATAGTCCGGCCAATGTTGTGAGCCCGGCCAAAACGCTCCAGGCAAATCCACGCAGGATATAGGGGGCAAGGCGGGGCAGGCTGGTGCAAAACACCAATCCCACCAACCCCATACGAGATTTCGAGGTCAGGATCATCAGCACCCCGGCCAGCAGCCCGGCCCACATCCAACGCTTATCGGTCTCTTCAAGAGCGAAGAGCACCATGATCACCCCAAGCAGGGCCGCGAAGGGCGACCAGGGGGCAAAAAACTGCCACCTAGGCGCGCCCGATCCCGGGTCGATGGTGTAGAGAAAGACGCTGAAATATTCCGGCCCCGGCCCGCCAACCACCTTGAGCGGCGAGGTAAAGATGTGTTGCGGCAGGCCGATAAATGGCGCGATTAACATGATCGGAGCCAGCGCCAATGTCACCGCGCCGACAATGCACATCGCGCGCACCAACACGGCGCGTCGCACCGGCAAAACAGCACCAGCCAAAGGAAACAGCGCCATCAAGGCCCAGCCTTTGGCCCAGCCGATCGAGGATTTGATGGTGGTTTTGATCCCCATGGCCCAATTCATGTGGCCGACCCAAAGCGCGATCAGCATCACCGCCATGCCCAGGATCCACGCCCAGACCATAAAGGGGACCGGCCCCGTTGCACGCAGATCCGCGCGAATGGCGGGCCCGAGGTATAGCGACAGGACAGCCAAGCCCCCAAGCGTCCAACCCAGAACCGGGCCGACAATGTAGAGCGCGCCGAGCAGGTAAAAGGGCCAGGTGGCAATCAAGGCATAGAAAACAAGGGTCTCAGCCGGGTTCTCGGGGCGGATCATGGCTTGGCGACCTGCGGGCGATGCAGGAGCTTGGCAATCACACGATCACGGCTCCACCCGAGCATGGCCGCGATGATCAGCATCAGGCTGGCCGCAATGGCTGCGGCAATGATCAGTTTGGATTTGGGGGAGGTTGGGCGATCTGGCAGGCTTGGATCCTCAAGAACCTGAACCAACGGATAAGATGCATAGATATCAGTCTTTGAGGATTGGCTGCGCGCGATGGCTGAGGCAAACACCGCCTCGGCCACCTCGAAATCGCGCTGGCGATCCTCAAGTTCCGAGGCCACCGGTTCCAGCGCTTTCAGGCGCTGCGCTTCGCGATTGTGCTGAGCTTGCAGGGCCGCTTGTTCCTTTTTCAGGGCCTCAAGGCTGGCATGTTCGCGCACCAATTGTGCCAGCAGCTCTGCCCGGGCCCCATCCGGAGCCCGGTCTAGGCGGTGCACTTGCGCAGGGCTAAACCCGGTCACGTGCGATGCGCGCTGCAACACGGCCCCTTGCGCCGTGTCCAGGGCGGTCTTGGCCGAAACGCGCTGAGGATGGCGCGGACCAAACCGGGACCGCGCCAAATTGAACGCGGTGGCACATTTGGACAGGTCCGACAGCAATCCGCGATATTCTTCATCCGCGAAAAGTTTCAAGGTCGCCGCCGCCCCCTCGGCTGAGATTTGCAACGCGGTTTCCAAATCTGTGACCTTGGACAATTGCGCCGCCTGATCCGCTCTCACGCGCCGCAAACTATCGGCCAGCGCCTCAACGGCGGTGACACGGTCGCGGAATTGCTCCGGGGACATGAGGCCACCATTGCCGCGCAAATCCGAGATTGAGCGGCGGGTCGAGCCGACCGAGGCCACGTAATCGGCAATCGCATCTTTGCCACCGGCTTGCCGCTGCTCGATCTCATCCTGACGCAGCGCGTCGATTTCCTGAAAAAACGTCTGCAAGAGGGCGCGGGCACGGGCCTGAGCGGCGCTTGGGTCACCGGCGGACAACTCCACATGGATCAGGTTGGTCTGGTCCACGAGCTTGATCCTGGGCCGTCCAAAGTCCTGCGGGGTTACGGCCTCTGCCTCTGCTGCACGGGTCAGTATCCTGTCCGCCACGATCAGCCTTTTATAGGTCTCCGTCGGGCTGATGGACCCGTTGGCAAAGGCGGAATTGGCGTAGGAGGACGCCTGGCCAAAGTTATTGAGGTTCACTGTCGTGGAACTGCCGGCACCGGGCAGGATCAGCGAAAAACTGGAGGTGTATTGCGGTTTGGCGATGCTGAGATAACCAAGCGAAGGCAGCCAGATGGCCAGAAACCCGATGGCGAGAACACCCAGATAGCGCGCGTGACGTTGGGTCTTGCGATAGAGGCGGGCCTTGAGAGACGTTGAGCGGGATCTGAGATCCGAACCCCCAGCGCCGCGCGTCTTGCGCTCCGCCTTGGGGGGCAGGATTTTCTGCGCCTTTGACGGTCTGAAATTGGGCTTTTGAAAACTCATAAGCATGCTCCTTACTTATGAGTTTAGTCGCCCGCCTCAGTTGTCTCAGCCGGGCAACCGGTCAGGAGAATGGGGTTTTCGGGTGGCATCCCTGTCCGACCGGATAGGTGCTGTAAAATACATCCCGCCCCTAGTGTCAGGACCCGTTAATTCACAACGCTCAGTTCACCAGATTTTATTCCAGACCAGGCATATGCCCGCAGAAATAGTGGTTCTATTTCAAGGACATCTAACGCAGTTTGGGGCAAAATCCGGCGAACCCGTCGCGCCAGAGGCGCGCCGAGCATAGTCGGCCTCCCTTTTGGGAGGACGGGCATGGAGAAATACATGCTCTCAGTGGCTCGACTTTCTTGCCAAGGCAACCAGCCTTGTCTGCGATATTCAAACCTCTGATAACACGTATTTTCCCATGCTGAGCGTTTTGAATTAATGGGTCCTGACCCTAAAACAGCCCGGCCTCTTTGGCGACCAATGCGGCTTGCGTCCGATTGTGGACGTCGATCTTGCGGTAAAGCGTTTTCACATGCAGCTTAATCGTTGGTTCGGCCAAATCCAGGTCGCGGGCGATTTCCTTGTTAGATTGGCCTTTGGTCAACCCCTCTAACACCTGCATTTCCCGCGCCGTCAGTTTCTCGGCCAAAGGATGGCTTGGTTTCTCATCTTCGGCGGTCATAAATTCGAGCGGAGCGTATTTCTCCCCCATGGCCATAAAGCGGATGGCATTGATCAGCGATTGCGCCGCCAGGGTTTTGGGCACAAATCCCGCCGCGCCAGCCTCTAGCGCCGCTTCGGCGACATCACGCGACGCGTTGCCCGAGATCAGCGCGACCTTTGGGGCAGAGGGCAGGGCCAGGATGCGCTGCAATCCTTCCAGCCCATTCATCTGCGGCATCTTGAAATCCAAGAGGACCAGATCGAACTGGCTGTCCTTTTGGACCCGTTCAAAGGCTTGATCGAAATTCGAGACGGCTTCGACGTCGAATTCTCCGGTCGTTTCCATAAACGCAACCAAGGTGTCGCGGACCAAACCGTGGTCATCGGCAAGTAATATCTTCACTGGCGAACTCCATCTTTTGAATGGCAACCCCGATTAGACACGGTAGGGCGAGAACTCACAATGGCAATGATCGTGTCTTAGGGACTATCCCGCCATCCGTTTGGATAGGTGACGGGCGCGCTTGCGCATTTGTTAACCAATTCAGAGCGTTGCCACCGCCACAAACGCCGCTGCTTACCCCTCTGCCCAATTTGGAAATGCCCGATACGGCGCCAGGCTGACCTTAGCCCGGCTGCTGTTCCTGCGCCGGATCGTCATCAAGGAGGTCATGTGATGCAGTATCAACCGGATACCGAATTCAGGCTGGGGGCAAACCGTGTCGAGCGTCAGCCCAGCGCCAGCCATCAACCGCTAGAAGACCAAAGTTTGGCGGTGCTGGACCAGCCGATTTGGGATGGCACGCCGCAAGAGGCCATTGCGCTTTGCCTAGATGGTCGGCGTAAAACCGTGTGCTTTCTCAACGCCCATTGCGCCAATATCCGGGCGCGCCATCGCAGCTATGCCCAGGCGCTGGGCCGCGCGGATTTTGTGTTTCCTGATGGGATCGGGGTTGAATTGGCCGCGCGTATGACGGGCACTCGTCTTACCGCCAATTTGAACGGCACGGATCTGGTTCCGGCCATGCTGCAAGAGGCGGGGCAGCGTGGTTTGTCGGTCTATCTGCTTGGGGCCAAACCTGGCGTTGCGCAGGCGGCGGCGGAAAAGCTGGAGGCCAGTTGCCCCGGCTTGACGATTGCCGGGGTTCGCGACGGTTACGGCCAGTCAAAAGGCGCCCGCAGCACCGTTGATGCCATTAACACCAGCGGCGCAGATATTGTCCTGGTCGCCATGGGCGTCCCGCTGCAAGAACTGTGGATTGATCAGTTTCGCGATGAGTTGGATGCCCAATTGGTCATGGGTGTTGGAGCGCTGTTTGATTTTGTCTCGGGGATGATGCCGCGCGCGCCCGAACCTGTCCGCAAGATGCGGGCGGAATGGGTTTACCGCCTATGTATGGAACCGCGCCGCATGGCCGGGCGGTATCTGGTTGGCAATGCCACCTTTATGACGCGCGCCATGGTCCATTCGCTCAAAGGGATGCAGGCCGGATCGGTTGAAAAGCGGATGCTCGACATTGTCTTGGCTCTTGTCGCGCTATGTCTGCTGGCCCCGCTGTTTTTGGTGATCCTGCTTGCCATCCGTTTGGATAGCCGCGGACAGGCGGTCTTTTCGCAGAGGCGGGTGGGGGAATTCGGGGTCGAGTTCAAGCTGTTCAAGTTTCGAACGATGTATGTGGATGCCGAAGACAGGCGGGCCGCCCTGTTAAAAACATCTGACCGCAATGGCGTGTGTTTCAAGTCCAAACACGACCCCCGTGTCACGCGGATTGGGCGGTTTCTGCGGAAATGGTCCCTGGATGAGCTACCGCAAATTATCAATGTTTTAAAAGGGGATATGTCCCTTGTCGGTCCGCGCCCGGCGCTGCCTTCCGAGGTTCAAGCCTATCCGCCACGTGCCATGCAACGGCTGTTGACCAAGCCGGGCATCACCGGGGTGTGGCAAGTGTCCGGGCGGGCCGATATCAGCTTTGACAAGATGGTCGATCTCGACATTGCCTATGTCAAAGCGCGCACAATCTGGCTGGATCTGATGGTGATGGCGCTGACCTTCCGCGCGGTGCTTTTGCGGCAAGGGGCCTATTGATACATCCGATCGGATAGGGCCCTACCCGGAATAGCATTACCGGGTGGGGCCGTTTTCCGTCAGGCTGAGACGACACTTTTGGTTCAGTCGAGGGAGGCATCATCGTGCAAAGGTCAGTCTTGGTTGCCAGCGGGGTTTTCTTGCTTGCCGGGGCAGCGCTTGCGTCGGATCAACAACCTGCAACGCCTGTTTTAACGGTGGAAACCCAAACGTCATCAATAGATTACGATCTGGTCGCATTGCGCGACCTGCCGCAAACATCCTTTGAAACCAGCACAATCTGGACCACCGGCGTCAAAGAGTTCACCGGCGTAGCCTTGCTGGCTGTGCTGCGCGAGATCGGGATCAAAAGCGGCACCGTACGCGCCCGCGCTGCCAATGACTATGCGGTCGATATTCCGGTGGCCTCACTATCCGCTGACGCGCCCATTGTGGCGTGGCAAATGGATAATGCATTGATGTCTCGCCGCGGCAAAGGCCCGCTGTGGATCGTCTTTCCCTATGACCGATCCCCTGAATTTCGTACCGAAACAGTCTATTCTCAAAGTGTCTGGCAGTTGCAGAGCCTTCACGTGCTACATGAATAGAATGGTTTTGTTTTAGGGGGTAACGATGGACGGACGGACGCTGAATTCCAAACCAAGCTCGCGCTTTCCTTTTATCGGTGTGTTTGTTGCCTTAGTGGTTTTTGTGGTCTTGACAGGGTTTGTTGGCCGCGAAGTCTTTGGCGAGCTGGAAAAGCTCAAATCAGCCCGCACCGACAATGTCGAATGGGCGCTCAGCCAAAGCGAGGTGGAGTATTTGCGCTTTCTCGATGCGCTGTCCAATTCTGACATTGGTGATCCTGCGGAGGCGGCTGAGCGTATTCGGCTGCGCTTTGACCTGCTTTATTCCCGCATTGATCTGTTCCAGCAGGGGCAATTATTTGCGCTGTTCCGCGACGTCTCCAGCGCCAGTGCGACCTTGCCGTTGATCAGGAATACCCTTGATGGGTTTATTCCCTATATGGATGGCTCTGACGCGGTGCTGCTGCGCGCCGTTCCCCAGATCAAATTGCAAACGCAAAGCCTTCAAAATGATCTGCGTGTTCTGGCGCTGGGCGGGGTGGAGTTCTTTGCCCGTCAATCCGACAACCGTCGCGGAGAGGTGTCTTCGACTTTGGCGCACTTGATCAATTTGACCGGCGCGATGTTGTTGGTCATGGGCGGGCTGAGCGTTGGATTGTTCCACCTCAATATCCAGCGGCGGCGGCAAGGCGCGCAATTGATCGAGATCAATTCGAGGCTTCAGGGCATCCTTGAAACATCGCTTGACGGTGTGATCGTGACCAACAAACGCGGTGAAATCCTGACATTGAACCCCGCCGCCGAGCATATTTTCGGCTTTCACGCCGATGACGTCCATGGCGTGCCCATTGGTGATGTGATCGTTCCAGACCATTTGCGACAGGCCCATCGCGACGGGATGGCGCGCATGCAGGCCGGTGGCGAAAGGCGGGTGATCGGCAAGGGCCGCGTGCAGCTAGAAGCCTGTCGGCACGACGGCGAAATTTTCCCGATCGAGATGGCCCTGTCCTCGATCCGTGAGGATGGGGATGAGATCTTTGTCGCGTTCCTGCGCGATATTTCACAGGCCAAGGCCGATGAAAAAGAGCTGATCAAAGCCCGCGATCAGGCCCTGGCCGGGGAAAAGGCTAAGACCGATTTCCTTGCGGTCATGAGTCATGAAATCAGAACCCCCCTGAACGGAATCCTTGGCACACTGCAACTGATGTTTCGCGAGGATATCAATGCTCGCCAGCGCAAAATGCTGAAAAATATGGACATATCCGGCCAGCTATTGCTGCGGCATGTGAATGCCATTCTGGATATTGTCAGCACCGAAGGCGGCGCAGACAAAACCCGCAAAGAGCCGGTGAACCCTGGTCGTCTGATCCAGAATATCATTGATGCCCAAAGCGGCGCAGCGGCTGAGCGGGGCAATGCCATTGAATGGTCCTGGACCGGCGACGCGCAAGATTGGATCCTGAGCGATGAACATAAACTGGAACAGATCCTGCTTAACCTTGTGGGCAACGCGATCAAGTTCACCCGGGATGGTCTGGTCAAACTGGATGCCAGGTTAGAGGATCACGCGGAGGGCAGCACCCTGACCATCAGCGTGCAGGATACCGGGATCGGGATCACCAAGGATCAAATGGACAAGGTCTTTGACGATTTTCAGACCTTCGATGCCTCGCTGGATCGCAGCGCACCGGGGACAGGGCTTGGCCTTGGCATTGCGCAAAGGTTCGCCCGTGTTCTGGGCGGCTCCATCGAAGTGCAAAGTGCTGTAGGCGTTGGCAGCCGGTTCGACGTGATCCTTCCGGTGACCCGCACTCAGGCGCGTTTGGCCAAATCCCAGCCCGAGGAAACTGCTGGGGGCATGTTGCCAGCCCTCGATATTCTGGTGGTCGATGATAACCAGATCAATCTCGATGTGATGGCAGCCATGTTGGAGCACGAAGGCCATCACGTGACCTGTCGTGATAATGCCCATGACGCGATCACCACGGCTGCACAGCGCATGTTTGATGTCATCCTGATGGATATTTCGATGCCGGAAATGGATGGTTTGGCGGCGACGCGGCGCATTCGCGAAACCGGTTTCTCGGCCACGGTCCCGATCTTTGCAGTGTCGGCCAATGTCTTTCCCGAAGACACGCGCACCTATCTTGAGGCGGGAATGACCGGGGTGCTTGGAAAACCCCTGACCTTTGAAGCACTTCGGAACGCGATTTTGGGTATCGTAGAGGAATCTGAGCTGAACTCGGATTTCTTGAGTGAAACGCAGCTTGAGCAATTGGCCAACACCCTTCCCAGAGAGGCATTGCGAAAATTGATTGAGAGAATGCAATCGGATGTTTCGGCGTTTCTGAACGATATCAAAGACCTCAATGATCCAGCCAGCCGCGCTGTTCAGGCGCATAACGTGGCCGGCAGTGCCGCGATGCTGGGCGCGCAGCGATTGGGAGTGTTGCTGAACCAGATCGAAACCCTGTGTGAGCAGGGGCGTGTCAAAGACGTGTCCGATGCGCTGCCTGAATTACGGACCTGTTGGGAAAACACCCAAGACGGGCTGAAAGCCTGGCTGTCCAGGCTTACTTGAGCAGGATCCCAGCGGTTCCCACAACGGTCGTGACGCGGCCCAGATCGGCGATATTGGTGAGTGTGCTGTCATAGCAGGCAATCGCATCGCCGGGCAGCACATAGGGATCGTAATCATCCCGGTCAGCACGCCGCAAAAGCCGTTCGATGTTGCGCTCGATCACCACGGACACCTGCGTCACTGGATTGCGCGAAAACAGAATAGCGTGGCGATTGGCATTGGTCAGTTTGATCCCGCCCACACAGTTTGTATCCACCACAGCCTGCAAGAACCGCGCGCCATAGGGCACTTCGCGAACCGAACGCCCAATGGCAGATTCAGCATTGCCCGAGGCCGGTTGCGTCAGGTTAGACATATAGAGCGTGACGCCCGGCGGGCTGATCGGGCTGGGGCGCATCAGGTCATCCTGAAAACACTGGCGGCTTTTCACCACGATCTGATCACCGCTGAGAAGCATGATATCGGTGGGGTCAGTGCCCTCAAAAACACCGCGCAGATCCATACGGTAGACCTGTCCGCTGCGATGCAGCTCAACCGCGGAGAGGTCGGCATCTGGCCGCACGCCCCCGGCGGCACGCAGCGCGACGGACAGGTTGCGCGCTTCGGTCGAGGCCCCCATGGCCCCCTGTCGCATCCGGTCGGCGCGATCGCCGGAAACGGCCCCGATGCGCACGGCATGGGGTTCAAACACCGCCCCGGTCACGCCAACGCTGACCTCGGCAAAATCCAATATGCGCAAGGTCAATTGCGGCGGCTCTGTGTAAAAGCCCGAGGCAATCAACGCCTTGCTAAGGGATTTTTCGATCTGAGGCACAGACCGCCCCTGCGCCTTGACAGGTGGCAGGTGGGGCAGGGTCAGATCCCCCTCGCGCGACACGACATAATCGCCGCTAAAGGTGTCATCGCCCACCACCACCAGTTCGACCAGATCATTGCGCGTTAGTTTTTCACCCAAAAGCGGGCTCAACGCCGGGCCAGACCATTTCCCGAAACTGTCCTCAACCGTGCCACCGATCAGGGGCAGGCAGGGCGTTTCGTTCATGCTTTGCGATTCCAGGTAACGGGATTTCTTGCGATCTGGTTGGCGGTACTGCGCCTGATAGGCCCGCCCCTCCGCGACCGGTTCGATATTGTCGGGCCGTTTCAGGCTGGCACAGCCCTGAAGCAGGGTCAGGGCCAATGTGGCGGTCAATGTTGAGGCAAGCGGCACTTGGAAAGAAATCGACATACGGGCGTCCTTGATGATGTCCAAACAGGCTACGCGCAGGTGGCATGACAGGGCAGGGGGGGATCGGGATTGCGGCCTAACCCAATCGGGTAGGCAAGGTCGCAAATTGTGCGCGCTACAATCCGCGCGGGATAAAGACCGTTAGGTTTCAGATTGTTAGAACCGTCTTACCCCCAAGACGGAGCACATCATGAGGCTTTTCATTCACGGAACAAGACGCGGATTTACCCGCGACTTTCTGGCCTACGGTGTCTCCGAGATCGCGGCCAAGCTCTCACGCATAATGGTTGTGATCGCCGTCGCCCGCAGCATGGATGTCGCGCAAATTGGCGTGGCAGCCGCAGCCCTGGCTGCGGGCGACATTCTCAAAGCACTTAGTGAAAATGGCGTCGGCCAAAGGATCATCGCCGCCCCGGCACATCAATTGGAGCAGACCTGCAATCGCGCACGGCAACTGTTCTGGATCTGGTGTTGCGGGCTGAGCGGTTTTCAGATGCTGATCGCTGGGTTGATCTACCTGTCGGGCGCGCCAGAGCTGGCCTTGCTGATCGCCATTCTTGGGTTGGAATATCTCTTTATGCCTGCGGGTCTTGTGCAGGCGGCTCTGGCTATGCGCGAAGGAAAACTGCAGCAAACCGCTGCCATTGCAGGTGGGCAGGTTGTTGGGGCCAATTTGGCGACGGTGCTTTTGGCTTTGGTCTGGCCCTCCTCTCTGGCTCTGGTTTTGCCACGCCTGCTTGCCGCGCCGATCTGGCTGATCTACATGCGCCGCCTGCGCCCTTGGCACCTTAATCCCGAAATCGAACGCGCCCCGTTGCGGCCCTTTGTGAGCTTCGGCAGCGCCGTGATCGGGATTGAGCTGGTCAAGGTATTGCGCGTTCAGGCGGACAAGCTGATCGTTGGTTTTCTGCTTGGGGCAGAGGCACTTGGCCTGTATTTCATGGCCTTCAATGCCGGGCTGAGCCTTGCCACCTCGGTGTCACAGGCCTTTTCGACGGCACTCTTCCCACACCTGTGTTCAGCCGCCAACCGTCAGGCCGCCCTGCGTCAAAGCCTGACGCTGACAATCTTCCTGATCACCCCCTTTGTTCTGGCCCAATCGCTGCTGGCACCGGCCTATGTGCCGCTCTTGCTGGGTGCGGGCTGGGGTGACATCACCGAAGCCGTGTCGGTCCTCTGCCTTGCTGCCATTCCCGGTCTGATCTGGGCAGGCTGCGCCGGGCTGCTGCGCGCCGAGGGTCGACCGCAAACCGAATTGAAGGTCGGGGCGGGTCTGGCCGCCGCCCTGGCGCTGAGCACCGCAGTCCTGGCCCCTTACGGGCTGACAATCATGGCCTGGGGATACCTGGCCACCAGCACTTTGATCATGCTGGCCTGCGCCAGCCCGATCCTGATCGACGCCTTTCTGCGCCCCCAAAACGAGGTCTGATCATGCCGAAATTCTCAATAGTCATTCCCTGCTACAACGCCGTTCACACCATTGACGAGACATTGTGCAGCCTGCTGGATCAAAGTTTTCGCAATTGGGAGGCGCTGTGCATTGATGACGGATCCTGTGATGGCACATGGGATGTGATTAATGGTTATCGCGAACGCGACACACGTATTCGCGTTCTGGAAAACCCCGGAAAGGGGCCAAGTGCGGCCAGGAATTTTGGTGCGCTCGCCATGGCGCGCGGAGACCTCCTGTGTTTCTGCGATGCCGATGACATCTGGCTACCGGGCAAATTGCAAGAGCTGGCGAACGGCTTTCAGGACGGCGATGTCTCTGGCCTCTATGGCAAAATTGGCTTTTTTCAGGCACAGCCGGGGGATGGGCAAACCTGTTCAACCGTGCTGCCCGAGGCCTTGAGCATTCCCGCATTGCTTTGCGAAAACCCGGTTTGCACCTTGTCCAATTTCAGCCTGCGCCGGTCTGCCTTTGCGCAGGTTGGCGGCTTTGATCCTCAGTTTTCCCATAACGAAGACTTGGATCTGTTGGTGCGTCTGATCGCCGATGGTGTGCGGATCATTGGGCTGGATCGGTTGCAGGTCTGGTATCGATGCTCGCCGGGCGGGCTTTCGTCGGATCTCGTCGCGATGGAACGCTCGCGCCAAAAGGTGCTGGAGCGGGCGCGCCGGTTGGGGATGCATGGCACCCGCCGCGCCGAAGCGGTCTATCTGCGCTATCTCGCGCGCCGTGCCTTGCGCTTGGGCAGTGCCCGCAGCGACGCGTTGCGCCTGACATTGCGGGGCCTTCTGCAAAGCCCGATTGGCTTTCTCTTTCCCCTACATCGCGGGCTTGGCACAGCCATTGCCGCCCTTGTCGCATTGGCGCTGCCACAATCGCTGCGCAGCACGCTTTTTTCCTAACCGGAGGTTCCCATGCCCAAAGCCAGCATTATCGTCCCCGCCTATAACGCCACCAAGACCCTGCCAGAGACGATGAATTCTCTGCTCAGTCAGACCTGTCGCGATTATGAGATCGTTCTGGTCGATGATGGGTCAACGGACGGCACAACCGAAATGGCGCAGTCCTATTCGGCCAATCCGCGGGTCTATGTGCGCCATCAGACCAATCGTGGCCTTGCCGGGGCCAGGAACTCCGGCATCGCTGCGGCGCGCGGTGACTATATCGGTTTTTGCGATGCGGATGATTTGTGGCTGCCGCAGAAATTGCAGCTGCATATCGATCATCTTGAGGCCTCGCCCGATCTGGCCATCAGCTATTCGGCCTCGGCCTTGATTGATGAGCAGGGTCAGAGGTTGCGGGTGGCGCAAAAACCGCGTTTGCGCGGGGTGACCCCTGCGCATGTGTTCAAACGCAATCCCATCGGCAATGGCTCCTCAGTGGTTGCGCGTCGTTCAGCCCTGCTGGACATTGCCTTTCGCCCGCATTTTGAAACCCAACGCGACTGGGTCTTTGATGAAACCTTTCGTCAATCCGAAGATATCGAATGCTGGCTACGTCTGATGCTAAGCACCGATTGGCAGATCGAAGGGATCGCCGACATGCTGACCGAATATCGTATCAGCAAATCCGGTCTGTCCGCCTCGATCGAACAACAGCTCGCGTCATGGGAAAGAATGGTGGCCAAGCTGACCCACCTTAATCCGGAGTTTTTTCAACACCATAGCCCGTCGGCGCGGGCCTACCAATATCGCTATCTGGCGCGGCGCGCGGTCAGTTTGAACCTGCCGGATGTGGCCCGCGCCATGGTGTTTGACAGTCTCAGGATGTCGCGCACGCCTCTAGTCGAAGAACCGGTCAAAACGGTGACAACCTTCTTGGCGGCGCTGGTTCTCACGCGTGGCGGGGCGGCGCGCATCCAGCAGGCTTTGCGGGGCTTTGCCCCACGACAAAACAGGCAAACCCGTGAGAAAAGGGAGCTCTCATGACACAGGTCATTCACCTTATCCAAGATCGCACACCAGGCGGGGTGACGCGCATGATTGATTGTCTGTCGCAGGCGCGGGCCTTGCAATGCCAGCATGAAACCGTCGATCTAAGCCATTGGCGCAGCATCGAAACCCCGCCTGATGTGCTGGTCTCACATTTGCCGGTCAGCTGGCGCAACCTGCCCGCCTTTCTGGCCATTCGTGCACGGTTTCCCTCGGTGCGGCTGATCCATGTCGAACACACCTACACCCAATCCTTTGTGGCGATGAATGTCGCTGGGCGCGCTCGGTTCTTTTCGCTGTTGCGGACCTGTTATGCGGTCTTTGATACGGTTGTGGCGGTTAGCCAAACCCAGTCTCAATGGCTGCGCGCGCGGGATCTGGTGGCGGCGCATAGCCTGGAAACCATTGAAAGCATGGTTGATCTGACGCCTTTCATCCAAGTTGCACCGCCTGGCCCACAGCCCAAAACCCTGGGTGTGATCGGGCGTCTTGAGCGGGAAAAGGGCGTCGACATCGTGATCAAGGCCTTTCGCCGCCTGAAAGATCGCGAACTTCGGCTGCTGATCTTTGGACAAGGCACGCAAGAGGCGACATTGCGCGACCTGGCGCGATCCGATCCTCGGGTGCAATTCCATGGCTACACATCAGAGCCACAACAGGCCTTTTCGCAGGTCGACGCGGTTCTGATGCCGTCCCGCTGGGAGGCCTACGGGTTGGTCGCCGACGAGGCACTGGCCGCCTCGCGCCCGGTGCTGGCCGCTGCGGTTGATGGGTTGAAAGACGCCACGCGCCAAGGGCTGATGCGGGTTCCGGGACATGCGCCCCGGCTTTGGGCCGATTGTCTGACGCAATTTGTTCAAAACCCGCCCATTGTCCCGCCATTGTCGCGGGATCAGATCGCCAATCGGACTTCGAAGAAGATACAGATGTGGCGCAGGGTGTTGCAGGGCGATCAAGGGACGGACGCGTGGCAGGCGGCTTGGTCCGACGGCGCTCTGACGGCGCAATAGCGGGAGAAACCAGAGGGGAAAAGGCCCTTGACCGCAGGAATGCGATCAAGGGCCGTGTTGCGGGTTTTGCAATACGCGTCAGTCGGTTACGGCATTGTCAAAGACCGGGATAAGCGTGTCTTGACCCGGAGGATTAACAAAGTTGCCGTAGATATGGCTCAGCGTCGTTGTCGCGGCCACGGGTTTGCCTGCCTTATCCTTCATCCAATCATAGTGGCAGTTGAAACAGCCCTGACCCTGGGTGAAGGTCTCGGCTGTGGTATTGGCCAGCTTGGTCGAGCCCAGGGTCGTTGACATATCGGTTGGCGAATTAGGCCATTGCGTGCCATCTGTCCAAACCGACCCGGACAGGAAGTAATTTGCACGCGGGTCGCTGCCATCTTTCTTTTTAAACAGGCCCATGACCTGCTTGTTCAGCGAGATCAGCATGGTGTTCTTATCCGCTGCTGAGGGGGTGGTCGGCGCGCCATCATAGGCTGTGGTGGGGTTGCCAAACGGGGTTTCCCGCACCGCATTGGTCGGCACAATCGTGTTGCCGCTGGTGGCTTTGATATTGCCGCTTGCTGCGACCTCGGCCGTCATCACGTTAGGCGTGTCGGTTGTGCCATTGGAAAACAGCCAGCTGCCGCCTGTCTGATGGGCCATATCGCTATAAATGCAGTGACCGGTCTCGGTCGCGCATGGAGTTGTGCCGTTATACTCATAAGGCACGCTGGGCGCGTTGTTCACATGTTCAAAGGTCGCCCAGATCATTTCGGGATGCCCTTTGACACTGCCAACAACATGCATCCCAACCAGCGCCAGCGCCACCGGCGTGTCATCCCGGTGAACGGTCCATTCCGTGTCGCTGGTTTTGT
This sequence comes from Tropicibacter sp. R15_0, assembly GCA_017744045.1. Lineage (GTDB taxonomy): Bacteria > Pseudomonadota > Alphaproteobacteria > Rhodobacterales > Rhodobacteraceae > Pelagimonas. Next base: position 45,601 of record JAGHRD010000007.1, read on the forward strand.
CATAGCGCGGAATTACGGCCATTTGCTGGATGTATTGTTCCGGATGTTGCAGCGTGCTGGATTCGACCCAGGTGGTTTTGAGCAGCATGGACATGCTCAGATAATCGATGGCGGTTTCCAGGTCGGAAATGGTGAGAGGGCTGTCTTGCTTGCTGTCCACCATGGACGGGTCAGCACCGCCGCCACAAAGGTGATCCTTGAAATAGAGACCAACCGCCGAGCGATCAATAAAGTCGTTTTCCCAGGCATAGTCCATCAGATCACAGGTCTGATCGCCGGTTTGCAGGAAGGAAATCGGGTTGCCGGCAGGCGTCGTATAGGCCTGCTGATAGCGCTGCGCCATGTAGCCATACATGCGATTGGTCGAAACGCCGCTATAAACCAGCGAGCTTTCCTTTGAGACCTCATTCGCGCCCTGAGACAGCAAAACACCGCTGGACCCGGCCTGTGCGGTGCCATCGGCGTTCACAGGTTTTGGGGTGCGCACGCCATGCGTCTTAATCGCGCCCTGGGGCAGGAAATTTGCGTCATTGTCGGGGCTGGACACGCCAAAGAAGAAGTTGGAGGACAGCACATATTGCGTATCCTCACCCGGGCTACCTGTGTGCATTTCGGCATTGGCATTCACATCCGAGGTGATCCAACCGAACATCTGCGCGCTCCATTTGTAGAATGCACAATCGTCATAGGCGTCAGCCGAAAAACCGGGGCCGTTGGGCGGAAAGACATAGACCAGCCCGCTTTCTTTACCATAGACCGGGCCAAAAGGCGGCAGGCCTGTGATATCGGTGCCAATCTGCACCCAGCTTTTCCACTCTTTTTCTGTCAACTGACAGCTTGGAACGACATCATCGGGAAATTTTGTTTGAGCAAAAACTTGGGAACTGCACAGGGTCAACGCGGCTGTTGACGCCAAAAAAGTGTACCTAAGTGTCATTGGGGAACCTTTGTCCTATCCATTTGGAAATCCAGCACGGAACACGGAAAAGAAGCTAAAAAACAACGGCTGGTTGCATATTTTGCGCAACTTTGAGACTGCATTACCTTAAGGTAAAGTCAACTTAAAAGTTTATTCGCGCCGCGGGTTTCTTGTGCTCAAATGAAAACAGGGGCACCCGTGGATGCCCCTGTTTGCTTGTCTCTGGCTCACGCGCTTTAGTCGCGCACAATATGCACCGAGCATTTGGCATGCCGCGCGATTTGCGCCGCATTCGGGCCAATCAGGTAATCCCTGAGATTGGGCTTATGCGCGCCCATCACGATCAGTTCCGCCCCCAGCTCTTCGGCAGTGATCAGGATTTCCTCAGAGGTTTTGCCCATGCGAATGACATGTTTGGTCTGATCATCCTGACCAACCGTGTCCTCGATATATTTGTGCAGGGCGACGCGGGTTTCTTCCATGATCTTGTGGGTGTGATCATCGGAAAAGAAGGTGCTGACCACGCTCATCTGAAAGTCAGGCAAGACGGTGACAACCGCCAAGCGCGCCTTGCGCAGGTCGGCCAGCTGCCTGGCCGTTTTCAGAACCACCTTTTGGTCGTCTGCCTGGTTGAGGTCGATGGCGGCAAGAACGGTCCGTTTCATGCGAAAGCCTCCTCTGGTTCGGTTTTCTGTTTACGGCGACGCTGGACAAAGAAGACCAGGCCAAGCAGCAGCAGCGCAGGCAGGTAAAAGATCTCCTGTGGGGGACGATCTGCCTCGACTTCCAGCTCGACCACTTCCCAGTCAAAGTCGATTTTCAACTGCTCCGCAGGTCCGCCAAATTCGAGGTTATCAACCAAGAGCTTGCCATCCTCTTCGCGGAACTCGATCCCGGCCTCATTGGTCAGGCGGGCCTCTCCGCTGTCACCCAATGCGCCAAGCGGCAGCAGGTAACGGGCATCAACCAGATCCCCCTCAAGGCTTTCACCGGCCAGACGCACACGCAGCGAACTGTTCTCTGGGGCGGCCTCGGCCAGGGCATAGATCTCGGTTGCCGGGCGGGTTTCAAACTCATCCGCGATCTGGTTGAGGAAGAAATCAGGCCGGAACAGGGTAAAGGCACAGAGGATCAGCGCCGCGCTTTCCCACAATCGTGATCGGGTCTGGAAATAGCCCATGGTCCCCGCCGCAAAGAGCAGCATGGCGATCAGGGCCGTGATGAACACGATCACCGCCTGGAACGGCCCGACATCGATCAACAACAGGTCGGTGTTGAAGATGAAGAGGAAGGGCAAGAGTGCCGTGCGGATCGAGTAAAAGAAGGCCTGGAAACCGGTGCGCAGCGGATCACCCTTGGAAATCGCGGCGGCGGCGAAACTCGCCAATCCAACCGGCGGCGTCACATCCGCCATGATCCCAAAGTAGAAACAGAACATATGCACCGCGACCAACGGAACGATCAGACCGTTTTGCGCGCCGAGTTCAACCACAACCCCCGCCATCAGCGAGCTGACAACGATGTAGTTTGCGGTGGTGGGCAGGCCCATGCCAAGCACGATCGAAATGATCGCCACAAAGAACAGCATCGCCAACAGGTTGCCGCCCGACAGGAATTCAACGAATTCCGCCATGACCTGACCAATCCCGGTCAAGGTGACCGCCCCAACGATGATCCCGGCCAGACCCATGGCTGCAGCAAGGCCAACCATGTTGCGAGCGCCGATGATCAGACCGTCCAGCGTTTGGGCAAACCCATGGGCAAAGGCCTCTTGGATATTTCCAGTACTGCGGAAAAACGCCTTGAGCGGGTCCTGGGTGAGCAAGATCAGCAGCATAAATATCGACGACCAAAAGGCCGACAGACCTGGCGATTTACGCTCGATCATCAGCAGATACATCAGCAGCAGGATCGGCAGCAGGTAATGCAGGCCGGTCTTTAGGATGGTGCCTGTTGGGGGCAGGTTCTGCATCGAGTCCAGACCGGTCTCCAGGTCCGGACGCTCGGCGGCATAGCGGACCGAGGCCACATAGGCGACCAACAGGATCGCCACCAGAACCGGTGTCGACATTGGGCCAATCAGGCTCTCTGTCAGGTTCACAATCTGACCCGCAAGCCACAGAGTCCCGCCACCAATCACGATCGAGCTGGCGATGATAAAGATCGCGCCCAGCATGAACTTGACCGGGTGCATGCGGCTGGAGCCTTTCATGCCCATTTTCAACGCTTCGAGATGGACGATATAGACCAGCGCCATATAGGAAATCGCGGCTGGAACGATGGCGGTCTTGACGACCTCGACGTAAGAGATGCCAACATATTCCGTCATCAAGAAGGCCACAGCGCCCATGACCGGCGGGGTCAACACCCCGTTGATCGAGGACGAGACCTCAACCGCGCCCGCCTTGGCCGGTGAGAAACCAACCTTGCGCATCAGTGGAATGGTGAATGTACCGGTGGTCACAACGTTGGCAATGGCCGATCCAGAGATCAGGCCGGTCGCCGCCGAGGCGATCACAGCGGCTTTCGCCGGGCCACCACGCAGGTGGCCAAGTGCGGCAAAGGCCAGTTGCAAGAAGTAGTTGCCCGCGCCCGCCTGGTTCAGCAAAGCACCGAACAAAACAAACAGGAACACAAAACCTGATGAGACCCCCAGCGCAACGCCAAACACCCCTTCGGTGGTCAGCATCAGGTGGCTCATGGCCTTGTTAAAGGACGCGCCCTTCCACTGCACCATTTCGGGCAATCCCGACCAGGAGCCAAAGAACACATAAGCGAGGAAGAAGATCGCAACGCCCATCAGCGGGAAACCCAGCGAGCGGCGCGCGGCCTCCATCAGCAGCACAAGCGCGATCCCGGCCATGGCCAGGTCCATCGTGCTGGGAATACCGGTGCGCGCGGCGACGCCGACATAGTTCCAGGCCAGATAGGACGAACTCACGGCACCCAACAGCGCCGTCGCCCATGTCACAAGCGGAATGCGGTCGCGCGGGCTTGAGCGAAAGGCGGGAAAGGCCACAAAGGCCAGGAAAACCGCGAACCCCAAATGGATGGCGCGGGTTTGCGTGTCATTCCAAACGCCAACACCCAGCATAAAGGGCAGGGGCGAGGCGATCCAAAGTTGATAAAGCGACCAGACAAGCGGAACCGACCATAAAATATTGGCCGAAAATCGGTCTCGGGGGGCGCGGGCACCGGTATCGGATTCGGCGACGATGTCGTCCAGATCCGTATCGCTCGGCGCGGTGGATGGTTTAGCTGTCTCTGTCACGATTTTTCCCTCTTGGATCGGGCTTTATGCGTGTCGTGAGAAACCGGATCAGCGGCGCGGTATCGGACGTGTCGAAAATAACGTCACATATGCGGGATACCCAAGGTCGTGCGGCGGATCGGTCGACGACGCATATAGAAAAATGCCCCCACCGAAGGGTGGGGGCAGGTAGTGGGGGAAGTTAGTTCCAGCCACGTTCCTGGTAGTATTTCGCAGCACCAGGATGGATTTCAGCGGTCAGGCCGTCTGCAACCATTTCCTCTTCCTTGAGGTTGGCAAAGGCAGGGTGCAGTTTGCGGAAGGCGTCAAAGTTTTCAAAGATCGCTTTGACCACTTGATAGACAACTTCGTCAGACGTGTCTGCCGAGGTTACGATGGTCGCCTTTGGGCCCCAGGATGGCAGATCATCCGGGTTGCCAGGATACATGCCGCCAGGGATGGTGGCCGCCGCATAGGCAGAGTTCTCTTCCAGCAGCTTGTCGATGCCAGCACCAGCGAGCGGGATGATTTTCACATCACAGGTCGAGGTCGCTTCCTGGCTGGAACCGTTTGGCAGACCAGCGGCCCAGATGGTTGCGTCGATCTTGCCGTCGCAAAGCGCTGCGGCTTGCTCAGAGGATTTCAGCTCGGCTGCGAGCGAGAAATCGTCAGCGGTCAGACCTTCGTATTTCATCAGGGTTTCGGCCAGAACGCGGGTGCCCGAACCGGGGTTCGCGATGTTGACCTTCTTGCCTTTCAGGTCAGCGGTCGAGGCGATGCCCGCATCGGCGCGCGCCATCAGGTGCATCGGCTCTGGGTGAACCGAGAACAGCGACCGCAGACCTTCATATGGGCCATCTTCGGCGAATTGGTCGGTGCCGTTGATCGATTTGACCTGAACGTCGGACTGGATCACGCCAAAGTCCAGCTCACCCTGGCGAATGGTGCGGGCGTTGTAAACGGAGCCACCGGTGGATTCGACCGAGCAGCGGATACCGTGCTCTTTGCGGCCTTTGTTGACCAGACGGCAGATCGCGCCGCCGGTAGGGTAATAAACCCCAGTCACACCGCCGGTGCCGATGGTGATAAACTGTTGATCCGCAGCGCTTGCGCCGCCTGCGGTCATGGTCAGCGCCAGAATGGCACCTGCGATTTTCTTGGTGTTGGACATTGTCTTCCCTCCTGTGAACTGTCACGACGCTTTTTTTCTTGTTCCGATTCAGGATCGGGACTGGGCGTCAGGTCCAAAACATGGGTAACAGCGAAGCGCGCAGCCCAGTGAGAGGCAAAAAAATTCCGCTGAAACCGTAATTTTTCCGTCCCGAGGAAAGATTGCGTTGCCCCTATGGCCGTGGCTAGAGTTTCCTTCAGGATCGAGGAGGGTTCCGCGTGGCCATCTCATGTGCGAAATTCTGGAAAGCCGCAGCGCGGGTTTTGCCGTTGATTTTGGCCGGGCATGCCGCACAGGCCGAAAGCTGGAACGTTGGGTCCCAGGACGCGTTTGAGCCGTTCAATTACACCAAGAATGGCGTCTATATGGGCATCGATGTGCAGATCCTCAACGAGGCGGCCCAAATGATTGGGGTCACGCTGAAACATCACCCATCCCCCTGGAAACGCGCCCTGTTGGATTTTGAGGCCGGGCATCTGGATGCGGTTTTCCAGCTGGCCCCCACGGCGGAACGTTTTGAACGGTGGAACATGGTCGGCCCGTTTCGAAAGACGCGCACCGTGTTTCTGACCAAGAATGACAGCCCGTTTCAAGACATCCAATCGGTGGATGATCTGGATGGGCATGTTGTGGGCGTCGTGGCCGGGTTCACCTATGAAAGCCGTTTTGACAGCCATCCGGGCATCACGCGTGAAGCGTCGAAAGATGACTACACCAATGTGCGCAAGCTCTTGCTGGGCCGGGCTGAAATTGTGGTTGGCGGATATGCAACCCTGGCCCATGTGGTGCGCGAATTGAACGCCACGGATGAGCTGCGCTTTTTGCCGACAGCCTTGATTGAACAGGACCGCTATATTGTCTTTCGTCGGGGCGAAGTCGGGGATTCCCAGGCGCAACGTATGCAAGAGGCATTGGAACAGATGCAGGCATCGGGGCGTATTCAGGCTATTATCCAATCCCATTTGGTACGCGAATGATGAAGCAAATTCATAGGCTTGGCGTCACGCCCAAGATCGCGATTGCCGCCGGGTTGATCGGCATCCTCTCGGGCATTCTGCTGGGGTTGGTCACGCTTTGGACCGAAGGGTCGCAGCGCGTGTTTACCGCGCAAAAGAACGCCGATCACATCATCCGCGCCACGCTGCCCCAGATCGAAAGCGCCTATTGGGAGGTCGATGTACCCGACGCCTTGGCCTTTATGGAAGGGCTGTTGCAGGATCCCGTTATCGCCAAGGCCTGGATCGAAGACCCGCTGATCAGCGCCTCTGTGAGGGACAGTGCTGGGTTGGGCAATCTGTCTGTAGGAGAGGCAGCAGAGGGTGGTTTGCCTTGGGCCGTGCGCTGGGTCGGGGTCGGTGCCGAAGACACCGAGCCGCGCCGCTTTGCCATGCGCAATCCGCGTGACGGCGCGCAAATCGGCAACTTGGTCGTCATGTTTTCATACGAGGATATCGGGGCTGACATTCTGGCGCGCAGTCAGGTCGTGCTGGGCTCCAGCATTTTGCAGACCCTGCTTGTGACCAGCGTGATTTTCCTCTTGGTGCAGCGCACCGTCATTCGCCCCATTGCACGCCTGCAAACCGCAGCACTGCGCGCCCATGAGGGGCATGGGTTTGAATTGCGCGGCCGCGAACAACGCTTGTTTGATCTGGAACGGCGGGACGAGATTTCGCGCCTGGCGCGGGCCTTTCGGCGCACCGTCAATGAATTGGAAGACAGCCGCGACAACCTGCAAAGCATCGTGGATGCACGAACCGAAGAACTGGTCTGGGCGCGCAATGAAGCCATCGAAGCCTCGCAGGCCAAATCGACCTTTCTGGCCAATATGAGCCACGAATTGCGCACGCCAATGAACGCCATTATCGGCCTGTCCGAAGTGCTGATCCGCGATGGTTACACTGATCGCAGCGCGCGCTATTTGCAGGATATGCGCGCGGCTGCCACCGATCTTTCCCATAATATCAATGCAGTACTGGACCTTTCCAAGATTGAAGCCGGGGAAATGAAGCTGGAAAGCGTCTGGTTCTCGGTCGATGAGTTCCTGGATGCGATCATGATGCAAACCCGGGCCTTGATGCAGGGCGGGCCGGTGCGGTTGAACTGGGATTACGCCACCAATCTGCCGCGCGAAATTTGCGCTGATCCGTTGCGCTTGCGCCAGGTGGTGATGAATTTCGCCTCCAACGCGGTCAAATTCACCAATAGTGGTGAGATTTGTTTGATGGCGAGCTGTGAACCCGTTGGGGAAAACGCGGTTCAGCTGCGCCTTGGGGTGCGCGATAGCGGGATTGGCATCGCGCCCGATCAGTTGGACGATATTTTCAAACCCTTCGGGCAGGCCGACAATTCCACCACGCGCCAATATGGCGGCACGGGGCTTGGCCTGTCGATTGCCTTGCGATTGGCCCAGCAGATGGGGGGTGACCTACGCGTCGACAGTCGAAAGGGGGAAGGCGCACTGTTTTTGCTGGAACTTTCCGTACCTTGCCGCTCGGACGGTACCACGCTGAAACAAAGAGGCCCGCTGCACATCGCCGGAAACAGTGGCCCGGTGGGCCAAATCACCGCCATGGCACGGCGCGTCGGCTTTGACCTGGTCGAAGAAACCTCGGGCCCCTGCGTCGCAGTGCAACCGGCGCAAATCGGGTTTGCCTTGGGAGGCGCTGAGGCGCAGCGCAGCCTTGTTGATCTGCCAATCACCCATGCGGAGTTCCTTGACCAGATGCGTCAACTGGCGCCCACCCAAGAAGACGATCCTAAGGAAAAAGAAGCACTGAGCGGGCGCACAATTCTTGTGGTCGAGGACAACCGCGTGAACCTCTCGGTTTGTGTCGCCCTGGTCGAAGGGCTGGGCGCGGAAACGCAAACCGCGCGCAACGGGCTTGAGGCGCTTGAGCAAGTGGCGCAAAAAATGCCCGATCTGATCCTGATGGATTTGCACATGCCGCTGATGGATGGGCATCGCGCCATCGAAGTGTTGAGAGCCGATCATGGCGATGCGCTTGCCCCGGTTGTGGCCACCTCTGCCAATGCCGCCCCCGAAGAGCACGAGCGTTGCCGGGCCTCCGGCTTTGCTGCGTTTCTGCCCAAACCCGTCGATCCGGCCAACTTGCAGGCCGTATTAAGTGACCTGATCCCAGTTCAAACAGACGCCGCGATCCTTGATCGAAAGGCTGGTCTGGCCTTGGCGGGTGGTGATAATACTCTTTACAGTCAAAACCTTGCGCGCTTTCACGACCAGCTTGTGACATGGCGATCCGACCTGTTTGAACAGGTGCCTACGCCAGTGCAAACAGATCTGTACACCATCCTGCACAATGTCAAAGGCTCAGCTGGAACGGTCGGAGCGCGCCAGCTCGCGCTGGTGGCGGAGCAAGTGGAAAAGGGGCAGGCTGAGCTGGCCGAACTCGACAAGGCCATGGGCGAAACATTGACAAAACTGGCAGAGGCGCGCGAGGTAAAGCCAGACACCCAGCCCCCAGCCAAGGGCATTTCCTTGCCCTTGGATCGCTTGGCCGAGTTGATCGACAACCACGACATGGCAGCTGTTGACGTTGTGCAGGCCTTTGCCGACAGGCGCAGAGCCGATCATGCTGATCTGCAAGGCGCGCTGGACAAGCTGGATTTCACAGCGGCGCGTCAGGCTTTGGCAACCATCAAGTCCAATGATGCATCCTAACCCACTTCACGCTGGCCCTTACGCGGTTTATTTCGCCCGGAACCGGTCAATCTGCTGCCCGATCTCGGCAAACAGCTCTTCGGCCTTTTGCAGACGATCCGCGCGCCGCGACAACAGATCCTCCAGCGCCGCGCTGGATCTGCGCAGGGCAATATGGGTGTGAATGCGCGCCTTTAGAACCGCAGGCACCACGGGGCGAGAAATGAAATCGCACGCCCCAAGCTGCAGCCCGCGGGTTTCATTGGCCGGATCATCCAGACTGGTGACAAAGATGATCGGCAGGTCGGCCAGGCTGGCCGTGGCCTTGATCTGGCGGCAGGCCTCATAGCCATCCATATCCGGCATACGCACATCCAAAAGCACCAGATCAACGGTTTCGCGTGACAGGTAATTCAGCGCGTCCTGACCGGATGTCTGCGCGATCACCCGATAGCTATCGCTGAGCAAGCCATTCAAATGATGGATATTCTGGGCGGAATCATCAACGATCAACAAGGTCGGCAGATCATCATGGTCCGGATCCTGCTGCAGCGTGACCGGCGCGCTTGGCGGTTTCTCCAACTCTCCGGCCAACTCCTGCGCCGCCGAGGCGATGGCCCAGAGGTTTGGCGACACGGTCGAGAAAAATTGTTCCCCCAGCCGGTCCATGACCGCCGTATTGGCATCCCGCTTGAACAGCTTGACCCCAAGATGGGTTTCCAGGGTTCGGATCTGTCGGCTGACGGCCTCGCGCGACACGTTCAATTCTTCGGCCGCCGTGGTGAATGAGCCCAATCTGGCCGCCGCTTCGAACGCAACAAGCGAGGTCAAGGGCGGGAGCTTGCGTTTCAATTGTTTCATGCCGGTCATGTGACCGGAAACCGGGGCAGGGTGCAAGGCAGAAGCCCCAGACCATTACCCTATGGTGCGTCGGTTTCGTTGAGCAAAAGCAAAAGGTTTTCCATGCCCGGCGACATGCGAATGACACTGGCCAGGTCAAGCTTGTCCAGTTCCGCAAAAAACGCCTCTTGCGCCTGAGATAGGGCCAGGGACAGGCCGCAGGCCGGGGTTAACCGACACATGCCACCATCACCGCCCAGACATTCCACCAGGGGTTTGTCCTCTTCCAGCTTACGCAAAAGCGTGCCCAGGTTGATATCCTTTGGATCGCGCGACAAGCGCAGGCCACCGCCACGCCCGCGCAGCGATTCCGCATAACCTTCGGTGACAAGCCAGCCAGTGACTTTGGCCATATGGTTGTATTTCGCATCGTGAATTTCGGCGATTTGCCGTGTCGACATCAACCGATCCGGCGAAACGGCAAGATGCACGACCACACGCAGCGCATAATCTGAGAACTTGGACAATTGCATATCTGACAGGTAGCAAAACCAATTTGGCATCTCAACTGCGTATTTTGGGCGGAATCTCAGAACACCGGCGGAGCAGCAAAGCGAACGGGCATCCCCGAACAGACGGTAAAGATTGATCGCAGATACAGCTGTGCGACAAAATACGTATTGAAAATACCAATTAAAGAAAATAGGTCAGCATCAAACAACTGATGGAGGCCCGCATGAGGCGCATTTTGTTCATCGTATCAAAGAATTTTCTCGGTCAGGGCTTAGCTCCTGCCGGTAGGCAGTCATTCATCGTCATGATCTTTGCCAAAGCTGCGCCCCTGGGCGATCACGCCCTGCGCAGGGTGGGGATTTGACCATGGCCGCACACCGTTTTCCGATCACTGAGGCGCAGATCGACCTGCTGGTTCGGGCCTTTTATGCCCGCATCCGCAAGGACGAGACCCTGGGGCCGGTTTTCTTGCGCGCTGTCGGAACCTCTGACGAGGCCTGGCAGCATCACGAGGCCAAGATCGCCTCGTTTTGGCGCAATGCTTTGGGGATCGACCGGAGCTTTGAAGGCAACCCGATGATGAAACATCTGGCCAACCAAGAAATCGTGCCAGAGCAATTTCCCATCTGGCTGGCCCTGTTTCGTGACACTGCAAATGATGTGCTGCCGCCCGAAGCTGCGGCTGGCATTTCCGATCTGGCAGACCGAATTGGTCGCAGCCTGTCGATGGGATTGGTGCAGTTTCGCAATCCCGAGACTGGAATGCCGAATTTCCGCGACGCCCTCTGAACGCACCTTTTGACGGGACGTCCTTTCAGGAGGATCTCAAAAATGGATGACATTATGGAAGCAACACGTGATCTCAGAACCGCTGCCAGACAGGTCGAGGGCGCGCCTGCCTTGATCGTCAAACGCTGGTTGCGGGCGGGCTGGGCCGATTTCAAGGCCCATCCAACCTTGTCGACCCTCTATGGGTTCACCCTTGCCATCATCGGTTGGGCGATCATCTGGACGCTGGCCGCAATGGGGCAGGGCTGGATGATCCTGCCGACGCTGGCGGGGGCGATGCTGTTGGGGCCAGCGGCGACTGTTGGCCTTTACCGGGTCAGCCGTCGCCGTATGGGCAAAGGCGGCGGAGGCATCGCGGGTTCGGGGCAGATCTTTCTGGTCTCGGTCGTGATAATGGTTCTGGCCCTGGCCTGGATCCGGTCCGCCACCTTGTTGTTTGCGGTTTTCTTTGGCTTGCGCCCCTTTGCCGGGTTCACCGACACGCTCACCACGCTATTCAGCACCGGGCCGGGCATCGCCTTGTTTCTGGTCGGCTCAGCCGTCGGCGGTCTTTTTGCCGCCCTGGGCTTTGCCATTGCTGCCTTTTCTTTCCCGATGCTCACCCATCGCAACATCGACGGTTTCTCTGCCATGGGGCTGAGCTTTAACGCCGTCACGCAAAACTTCCGCCTCGCCATCACCTGGGCGGCGTTGGTCTCTGCGCTGATCGCCCTGTCCGTCCTGACCGGTTTCCTGCTGTTGATTCCGGTTTTCCCCCTTCTTGGCTACGCCACCTGGCACGCCTATGCCGATCTGTTTGAAAGCTGAACCGATGTCACACGATCCCCTTGCCACCCTCGAAAAATACTCTGAATCGCCGCTGTTCAACCAGGACAGCATCCCCGAAGCCCTGCAACGTGACCACAACACCAAGCCCGGTGTCTGGGGCAAGATCTGCGTCTCTGAAGGAGAGTTGATCTATTTGCGCGATGACCACCCGGCGCAGATTGTAACACCTGAGGCCCCGTCAATCATTTACCCCCAAGAGCTGCATTCCGTACATCCGCGCGGGCGCGTGACCTTCAAGGTCGAATTCTACCGCAGCAAAAACCCGGAGGACTGGGCATGACACGGCATTCTGCGCTGCTGGTGCAATTCCTCATTCTGACCATACCCTTGCTGCTTGGCTTGGCGATCCTGGGCTGGGGGCGCGAGGGGGCCTATGTGCTGCATGGCTGGCTGATCGCAGGTGCGGCGGGCTCGGGCATGATGTGGTTGCTCGAAAAGATGAACGATGATGCCCCCGAGATCCCGCTGGAATACAAAGATGACGTGATCAAATGGGGGGTGCTGGCCTGTTTTGCCTGGGGCGTGATCGGCTTTACCATTGGCGATGTGCTGGCCTGGCAATTGGCCATTCCCAGCCTGAACGGGGATATGTTCTGGTCCAACTTTGGCCGCATCCGTCCGATCCACACCACCGCTGTGATCTTCGGCTTTGGCGGCAACGCTTTGATCGCGACCTCTTTTTATGTAGTGCAACGCACCTCGCGCGCCCGGCTGGCGTCCGAGACCCTGCCTTGGCTGGTCTTTGTCGGCTATAACCTCTTTGTTCTGCTCGCCGTTACGGGCTATCCGTTTGGCATCACCCAGTCCAAGGAATATGCCGAGCCGGAATGGTATGCTGACCTGATCCTGCTGATCACCTGGGTTGCGTATCTTTACCTCTATCTCAAAACCCTGTCCCGCCGGGCAGAGCCGCATATTTACGTGGCCAACTGGTATTATCTCGGCTTCATCGTGGTGATTGCGATGTTGCATGTGGTCAACAATCTTGCCGTGCCGATCTCAATTGCGCTGCCGAAATCCTACCCGCTGTTTTCCGGCGTTCAGGATGCCATGACACAATGGTGGTATGGTCATAATGCGGTGGGTTTCCTGCTGACCGCCGGGTTCTTGGGGATGATGTATTACTTCCTGCCCAAGGCCGCTGGGCGGCCGATCTATTCCTACCGCATGTCGATCCTCGGGTTCTGGGGCATCACCTTTCTCTACCTCTGGGCGGGCTCACACCACCTGCATTACACAGCTCTGCCCGATTGGGTGCAATACCTTGGCATGACCATGTCAATCATCCTGCTGGTGCCAAGCTGGGGCTCGGTGTTCAACGGGTTGCTCACCCTGAACGGAGCCTGGGACAAGGTGCGTACCGATCCGGCGATCCGGTTCATGATGGTGGCGATCCTCTTCTACGGGCTGACCACGTTTGAGGGGTCCTTCCTCGCCATTCGCCCGGTCAACACGCTCAGCCATTACACCGACTGGACTGTTGGCCATGTGCATGCAGGCGCGCTGGGATGGGTGGCTTTCATCACCTTTGGTGCGATGTACAAGATGGTGCCCTGGATCTGGAAGCGCGACGGGGTCTATTCCTTGCGTCTTGAGGCCTGGCACTTCTGGCTCGCCCTTATGGGGACGCTGATCTATGTCGGCGCGATGTGGAACAGCGGCATCACACAATCGCTGATGTGGCAAACCTATGAGCCATCCGGGGCCTTCACCTATGCCTTCATCGATACGGTCGATGCGATGATCCCCTATTACTGGATGCGTGCAATCGGAGGCGTCCTCTATCTGCTCGGCGCGCTGATCGGCTCTTACAATATCTACATGACTGTGCGCGGGGCGCGTCTGCCTGATGAGGGCAGCGAGGCGAAACCCCTGGCACACCCGGCGGAGTGACTCTGATGGATCATGCAAAACTGGAACGAAACGGCATCGCCTTTGCGCTGGCCATTCTGGGGGTCGCCTCGATCGGGGGGATCATCGAAATTGCCCCGCTGTTCACCATCGAAAACACCATCGAAGAGGCCCCGGGCATGCGCCCCTATACGCCGCTGGAATTGGCCGGGCATAATATCTATGTGCGCGAAGGCTGCTATGCCTGTCACTCGCAAATGGTGCGCACCCTGCGTTCGGACGTTGATCGCTACGGGCATTTCAGCCTCGCCGCCGAAAGCATGTATGACCACCCGCATCAATGGGGCTCAAAACGCACCGGGCCAGATCTGGCGCGGGTGGGGCAGAAATATTCCGATGATTGGCATGTCGCCCATCTGGAGGCCCCGCGCGCGGTGGTTCAGGGATCGGTCATGCCCGGCTATCCTTTCCTGTCCGACACCCGGTTGGACACGCGCTATTTCTCCGAGGCCCTCACGGCCCAAGCGCGGGTTGGTGTGCCTTACACCGAGGATCAAATCGCCAATGCCGCCAAACACGCGGCCTGGCAGGCCGATCCTGAGGCCGAATATGAGGATGATCTGATTGACGCCTATGGCGACAAGGTTCAGATCCGCGATTTTGACGGCAACCCCAATATGGTTAGCGAGATGGACGCCCTCGTCGCCTATCTGCAAGTGCTTGGCACCCTTGTTGATTTCGACGCCCTGAACCCAGAGGAGATCGCGCGATGACCCCGGAAACCCATGATGCCGTGCTCTATTTCTCCAAAACCTGGGGCGCGGTTTATCTGTTTGTGGTCTTTGTTCTGGCCGCACTGTGGATCTATTGGCCCTCGCGCAAGCCGATCTACGAGGCCGCCCGCCAAAGCCCGCTGAGTGATGAGGACATCCAACAATGACACCGGAAAAAGACCCGATCAGCGGGCGCGAAACCACCGGCCATGAATGGAACGGTATCAAAGAGCTGAACACCCCAATCCCCAAAGCGTTTCGGCTTTGGCTGTGGATTTCCATCGCCGTGGCGGCGCTATATTGGGTGTTTTACCCCTCCTTCCCCTATGGCGCGGATTACCTGCGCGGCGTGCTTGGCTATTCCTCGCGTGAAGCGGTGCAGGTGGCTGTGGCCGAAGGGGCGGCAACACGAGCCGAGGCCTTTGATATCTTTGAGACCAAGGATGTGAATGAACTGGCTGAGATGCCAGAGCTGCAAGCGCAGTTTGAGGGCGAGATCTCGGTGCTCTATCGCGACAATTGCGCCGCCTGCCACGGGCGCGATGCCAAGGGGCAAAAGGGCTTTCCTGATCTGACCGATGACCATTGGCTCTGGTCCGGAAGCCCGGATGAGATTGAATACACGCTGCAAGTCGGCATCAATTCCGAACATGAAGACACGCGCACAGCCGAAATGCCCGCGATTGGCCGCGACGAATGGCTGGAACAGGCCGAAATCTCGGATGTGATCGACTATGTGCTGAGCCTGTCAGGGCAGGCGCATGATGCCGAGGCCGTAGCGCGGGGCATAGACCTTTTCGCGGAAAACTGCGCGTCCTGTCACAACGGCGAAGGGGTGGGAGGCTTTGAAAACGGCGCGCCAGATCTGACCGATAGCGCCTGGCTCTATGGCGGAACCCGCGCCGATTTGCAGGAAACCCTGCAACATGGCCGGGCCGGGGTCATGCCCGCCTGGTCAGATCGCTTAACCGAGGCCGAGATCCGCAAACTCTCGCTTTACCTTCTCTGGCAGGGGCAGGGTGATGGCAACAGCTGAGCGCGAAAGCAAAAGCCAGCGCCTGTTCTGGGCGCTGATCCTGGCCCTGCTGCTCGGCTATGGCGGGATCAAGACTTATCACGTCATGCTGGCTTTGCAGGTCTATGACGGGCAACCGCTTGAGGTCGATACCTCGGGCGCGGCGAAATAATGGCAGGCCCGGTTAGGATAACCCCATGTTGTCACTGCTCTATCTCATCCCGGCCTCGCTGGTTTTGGCCCTGGCGGCTTTGGCCGGGTTTTATTGGACGCTAAAGACCGACCAATACGAGGACCCGGATGGTGACAGCCACCGGATTCTGGAGGCCGAGGACAAGCCGCTGCGGTAGGGGGCCTGAGGGGGGAGGGGCGCTGCCCCTCTTGGCCAAAGGCCAATTCACCCCGGGATATTTTTGGCCCAAAGAAACCTGACCCTAACTTGTCTCAGACGAAGTCGACATGCTTGTAGAACGGCATTTCGCGGATACGCTGGCCGGTTGCCGCAAAGATTGCATTGCCAAGCGCCGGAGCCGAGGGCGGAATCGGGGGTTCGCCAAAGCCACGGATCTTGGTCCCGATTTCCAAGGGGCGGAATGCGATCTCGGGGCATTGATAGAGCCGCATGCCCTCGTGATCATGATAGTTTGTTTGCTCGGCCATGCCGTCCGCATAGGTGATCTCGCAATTGATCGCGTGACCCAAGCCAAAGACCGTGCCGCCCTGGGCGAGGTTTTCCAGATTGACCGGATCAATCACCTTGCCGACATCCGCCGCCACCCAGGCCTTGTCGAGTTTGATCCCAGCCTCGGTCGCTGTGACCTCGACAATCGTCGCCACCGGCACCCCGAAAGAGAACCCATAGGCGACACCGCGCCCGCGCCCTTCGCCGATATTTGGGCCGGTCCAGGAACACATCTCCCCCACTGCTTCCAGCACCTTGACCGAGGGTTCATGCCCCATCAGGCGGATGCGTTCGGCCAGCGGGTCGGCACCCGCCTTATGGATGGCCTCATCCAACAGGGTCTCGTAGATGAACACATTCGGCCCCGCGCCAACGGCCCGCCACGAGGATACGGGCGCAAGCGCTTCGGTGCGATAGGAGCGCACGCGCAGATTGGGCAGGTTGAAATTGGGCGCATCCCATGCGCCCTCATGCAGTTGTGCATCCGGCCCCGGCAGGCTCATCCCCATGCGGCCCAACTGGGAGCGCATCACCGATTGCCCGGCAATCTGCACATCCAGCGCGGTGACCTTGCCATCTTTGACCTTGGCCACCCCGCGCCCCATTGTGATGTGGCGCGGAAAGTCATGGGCAAAATCCTCTTCGCGTGAATAGGTCATCTGGATGGGGGTGCCGCGCATTTGATTGGCGATTTCAGCGGCTTGTTTGATGAAGTCAAATTCAAGTCGATGGCCAAAGCTGCCGCCGATGAACATATTGTGCAGGTGGACGTTTTCCTGATCCACGCCGGTGATCTCGGCCACGAATTGTTCGACATATTGCTGGATCTGGTGGCCCGTCCAGATATCAACCCGGTTTTCGCCGACAAGGATTGTGGCGTTCAGCGGTTCCAAGGGGGCGTGCGCGATATAGGGGGAGCGGTATTCGCCAACCACCTCTTCGCCCTCTGCCGCCTCGACATCCCCTTCAACCCGTGCCTCGGCGTTCAGATGCGCGTCCGTAAAGGTATTGGAGAGCAGCGCCCAATGGGCGTCTTGCTCGGCGGGGTAGGGGGCCGCGCCCCAATCAAACTCAATCGCTTCAGCCGCTTGGATGGCGCGCCAGGTGTTGTCGGCGATCACGGCAACTCCGCCAGTGATTTCAACGATCTTTTTGACGCCGGGCATTCCCTCGGCCTCTGAGGCATCATAGCCCATCATGGCCCCGCCTTGACGCGGGTTCACCTTGATCGTGGCATGCAACATGCCTTCGGTGCGAAAATCGATGCCATAGGTCAGGGTGCCGGTGGATTTCTCAACCATATCGGCCCGCGCCATCGGCTTGCCCAGAATGCGCCACTGCTTGGGATCGCGCAAAGGGACATCCGCCACAGGGGTGATCCCGGCAGCCGTGCCGGCCAGCGCGGTATAGGCGATTTCGCTGCCATCGGGCAGGATCACCGCGCCGCGTTCGGTTTTCAATTGATCCACCGGCACGCCGCTTTGCTGTGATGCGGCCAGTTTCAATGTTTCACGCGCGGTGGCCCCGGCCTGACGCAGTTTGTCATAGCTGTCAGGCACCGCCGAGGACCCGCCGGTGGCCATCAAAGGCAAGGCCAGCTTGACTATCCCGCCCAGAAAGCCGCGCACGGTTTCCGCCGTCGGGCTGTTATCATACATCGGAAAGCCCGCCATCGCATCAATGGCGGCCCGGTTGTAATAGGCCTTGTCCGGCACACCAAAGCTGATCTCGACCTGATCCAGATCGACATCCAGCTCTTCGGCAATCATCGCCGCCTGCGCGGAAAAGATCCCCTGACCTTTATCGGCATGGGTGGCGATCAAGGTGATCTTGTCACTGTCGATGATCACCCAAGGGTTAAAGCTGGCCGAGCCTTTGGGCAGGTCATTCAGGTTCGGGTTCGCAAAGGGGCGCTGCGCGGCATAGACGCCAAAGGCCACGCCCCCGGCAATGGCAGCCGAGCCGATCAAGAATGTGCGGCGGGCGATTTTACCAAGACTGGGCATGAGTTACGCCTCCTGCAGGGTTTTTGCGGCGGTTTTGACCGCGGCGCGAATGCGGGGATAGGTGCCACAACGGCAGAGATTGCCCGACATGACCTGATCGATATCCTCATCGGACGGGTCATCATTCATATCCAGCAGCGCCGCCGCCTGCATGATCTGACCCGACTGGCAGTAACCACATTGCGCAACCTGATGTGCGACCCAGGCCGCCTGAACCGCGTGCAGCGCATCTGGCGTGCCCAGGCCTTCGATTGTTGTGACCTCGGTGCCTTCCAACTCATCCGCTGTCACCTGACAAGAGCGCACGGCCTGACCGTCCAGCATCACTGTGCAGGCCCCGCATTGCGCGATGCCGCAGCCATATTTCGGGCCGGTGATGTTCAATTCGTCCCGCAAGACCCACAGAAGCGGCATGTCATCTTCGACGCTCACCTCATGCTCTGTTCCATTGACGGTGAATTTCATCGGGCTCTCCTGATGGCTGGATTGGTCGCTGGTGAAAAAACTAAAGCAATGATGACGGTTTGCAATTTGCGGATCGCGCCAAAATAATGACTTTTGGCGTCAATCTGAGCCGTTTCACCAGCCTACCCTAAAGTAACCCACGCCCCGCCAAATAGCGCATCAGGTGACTGGGGCCAAAACGCCAGGGCGGGCAGTTGGTCGATAGCTGGACCTCATTGGTCAGCCGCCCCAATCCCGGCGCGGAAATTGTCACCACATCCCCCAGCTTATGAGTAAACCCTTCGCCCGGCACATCGCGATCCTCGGTGGGGGCAAACAGGGTGCCAAGATACAGCATTAGCCCATCCGGATATTGGTGATGTGCGCCAAGGGTTTGGGCCACCAAATCCTCGGGATCACGGCTGATTTCGGACATCGAGGAATGCCCCTCCAGCACATAGCCATCGCGCCCCTCGACCCGCAAATCCAGCTCGGCCTTGCGCACATCATCCAGCGTATAACTGTCGTCAAACAGGCGGATCATGGGGCCAATCGCGGCCGAGGCATTGTTGTCCTTTGCCTTGGACAGCAAAAGCGCTGAACGCCCCTCGACATCACGCAGATTGACATCATTACCAAGGCAAGCGCCGACAATGCGCCCTTGCGAGGAGACGGTCAAAACCACCTCGGGTTCGGGGTTGTTCCAGTTGGACATCGGGTGCAGCCCGACCTGGGCACCGTGGCCAACAGCCGACAAAACCTGCGCCTTGGAAAACACCTCGGCATCCGGGCCGATCCCGACCTCAAGATATTGCGACCAAAGCCCTTCCTTGATCAGAGCCGTTTTGACCTTGGCCGCCTCGTCTGACCCGGCCTCAATGTTGCGCAGGCTGTCACCGATCACATCGCCAACCCGTGCGCGGATCTGCTCGGCTTGTTGCGGATCGCCGGCGGCGCGTTCCTCGATGACCCGTTCCACCATGGAGCGGGCAAAGGTCACGCCGCAAGCCTTGATCGTTTGCAGATCACAAGGGGCCAGGAAATGCACCGCGTCTGATCCGACAGGATTGGCGCAGATCTCGTCCAACGTGCCGATCGCCTCTCCGGGGGCGGTGCGAACATAATCGGCGGGGGCGGCCATTTCGCAGATATCCCGCACCATCGGGGCCGCGCGGGCGGTGATATCCACCACCTCGCCATCGCGCAGCGTGACGACACAGGGCCCCTGATAGTCAGGCCGCCAGACACGGCCCAACCATGTTCCTTGTTGCTCGGATTCGGAAAGAAAGCTCATGATCTCATCCTTGGCCTCGCTTACGCCCTTTTCCGAACCATACCCTTTACAGTTGGATTGTCCAACAATTGGGCAATATGCTAGTATTTGAGGAATGACGGGATTCGCGCAACGCGTGGCCTAAAAGGGAGCAACATTTGAAAGCCATCCGCATTTACGGCGCAGGGGATGTCCGGCTCGAGGAAATCGAGCTGGCCGATCCCGAACCCGGCGAAGTCCTCATCCGGGTTCGGGCCACGGGTATCTGCGGAACGGATGTGGAAATTTTGGACGGAACAATGGCTTACTTCACCCGTGGCATGGCGCAATACCCGGTTGTGCCCGGTCACGAATGGGTGGGGGAAGTTGCCAGCCTCGGAGCCGCCGTTTCCGGCTTCGAGGTTGGCGAACATGTGGTTGGCGAATGCTGTGTGTCCTGCGGAACCTGCGATCTGTGCAAATCCGGCAATTACCACCGCTGCCTGTCCCGCACCGAAACCGGCATTCTGAACCGGGACGGGGGGTTTGCGGAATACATGCTGTTTCCGGCTGCGTTTCTGCACAAGATCTCCAAACAGGTGGACCTCAGGGCAGCCGCCATGGTCGAACCCACCGCCATCGCCTTTAATGGTGTCAAAGCGGGTCAGGTCACGCCGCGGGACACGCTGGCGATCTACGGCGATGGGCCGATTGGCTTGCTTTTGCTGCTGGTCGCCAAAGAATTCGGGGCCAAGCGGATTGCGGTGATTGGGGCCACGCCAGACCGGCTGGCGCTTGCGGCGAAACTGGGCGCGGATCTGGTGATTGACGCGCTCAATCAGGATGTGGCGGCAGAGCTGTCGCAGCATTTTGGCCAACCGGATGTCTCGATCGAAGCGACTGGTATCCCGGATGCCGCCAGCACTGCCATCGTCAATACGGTGCCCGGCGGTCGCGTGGTCTTGCAGGGGTTGTTTGGCGGGCGCAAGCTTAACGACTTCGATCTGGATCAGATTGTTATCAATGATCTCTCTGTCAAAGGCGCGCTGGGCAGTCCAGGCATCTGGCCGGATGTGATCACCCTGATTGAACAGGGCCGCATCGACCCGCTGCCAATTGCCACCCACTCCATTGCGTTGCAGGACTTTGCGACCGGCATTGACCTTGTGACGTCACGCAAGGGGATCAAGGTGATTGCGGTGCAAGAAACGGATCACCCCTAGCGGGCGCAGACACAAAGGGGCTGAAACGTGGCTCAGTTCAAGGAAATTCGGCGCGGCGGATATTTGCCGGATCTGATTGCCCGGCAGGTGATGGATCAGATTTCCGCGGGTGAGCTGCAACCCGGTGATCTTTTGCCCACGGAAACCGCGCTGGCCGACCTCTTTGGGGTTAGCCGCAATGTGGTGCGCGAGGCGATTGCGCGGCTGCGCTCGGACGGGGTGATCAACACCAAGCAGGGGCGCGGTGCGGTCGTTAACCCCCCGTCGGAGCGCGCGACTTTCCGGGTGGATATGGCCGCCTTGGCCAGCAAGGACAACCTGGCCGATCTGTTCGAATTGCGCGGTCTGTTAGAGATTGACGCGGCGGGCATTGCCGCCCAACGGCGCAGCCCCTCGGATCTTGAGGCGCTGACAATGGCGCTGGACCACATGCGTGCCCGTCCGAGCTTTGACGAGCAACTTATTGAGGCGGACGCAGAATTTCACCGCTGTCTCGCGACGGCGACGGGCAATGCCTATCTGGCAACCATCGTCGATTACCTGTCATCCCGGCTTAAGGAAACCACCCGCGCCACGCGTGACGTCTATGGCCAGGGCGACCTGCTGGACGTCACCATCACAGAGCATGAGCGTGTGCTTGACGCCGTTTCAGCCCAGGATCAACAGGCCGCGCGCCAGGCCATGGCGCTGCATATTGACGGCGCGGCGCGGCGGCTTGGGGTGGTGACGGGTGAAAAGTGACATCTGATTTATCGGTTTTCTGGGCTGAGGCCAGTGATCCTAAGAAAATCGAAGGGGTTGGTTAAACCGGTATTAACGCGCAATTTCGCGGAAATCTTCTTCAATCGCAATCACTTATATGGGTATCCGTGCCGTATCCAAACCACCTCAGCCAATTGCAAAAAATTTGCCAAACCTGCCCCCGTTTCTGAAAACCCCCTGTTAATCCGCAAGTCTCACAGTGTCGGCGGGGTTTTATCAATGTGAGGCAAACCATGGGTGCGAAAGAAACAGCAGCTGCGTCTCAGGACGTACAGGACAACGCCGATCTGCAGGGCGTTGTTGATGCAATTAATCGAGTGCAGGCCGTCATTGAATTCGAAGTTGATGGCACAATCATCACCGCCAATGAAAACTTTTTGGCGACCGTTGGCTATTCTCTGGACGAGATCACAGGCAAACATCACCGCATGTTCTGCGATCCGGCTTATGCCAAATCGGATGACTATCATGATTTCTGGATGAAGCTCGCCATGGGCGAGTTTTCCACGGGCGAATTCCAACGCTTTGGCAAAGGCGGGGAAGAGGTGTGGATCAACGCCTCGTACAACCCGATCCTTGGTGCCGATGGCAAGCCTTATAAGGTTGTGAAATTTGCCACCAATATCACCGAAGAAAAGAACCGCGCCGCTGATAATGCAGGCAAGTTGGCCGCGATTGATCGCGCCCAGGCGGTGATCGAATTCGAACTGGATGGCACGATCATCACCGCGAATGAGAATTTTACCGCGACAGTGGGTTATGCGCTGGACGAAATTCAGGGCCAGCATCACCGCATCTTCTGTGATCCAGACTATGCAAAGTCGAGCGAATACAAACAGTTCTGGGCCGATCTGGCCAAGGGTGAACTCAAGTCCGGCGAATTCAAACGCTTTGACAAATCCGGGAACGAGGTGTGGATCAACGCGTCGTATAACCCGATTTTTGATGCCGCAGGCAACCCGATCAAAGTGATCAAATACGCCACGAATATCACAGAGGCCAAGCAACAGGCCGCCGAACAGGCCGGCAAGATGGCCGCAATTGATCGCGCTCAGGCGGTGATTGAATTCGAATTGGACGGCACGATCATCACCGCCAATGAGAACTTTGTTGATACGGTCGGCTACTCCCTTGAGGAAATCCAGGGCAAACATCACCGTATCTTCTGCGATCCGACCTATGCCAACTCACCCGAATACCGCCAGTTCTGGGCGGATCTGGCGGCGGGACAGTTCTCGGCCGGTGAATACAAACGCTTTGGCAAAAGCGGCGATGAGATTTGGATCAACGCCTCTTACAACCCGATCTTCGATGCGGATGGCAACCCCTATAAGGTTGTGAAATTTGCCTCCAACATCACCGAAGAAAAGATGCGTTCAGCCGAGCAGGACGGCAAAATGGCTGCGATCAGCCGGGCGCAAGCGATGATCGAATTCGAACTGGATGGCACCATCATCACCGCCAATGAAAACTTTACGGCGACCGTGGGCTATGCCCTGGATGAGATCCAAGGCCAGCATCACCGCATGTTCTGCGACCCGGAATATACCGCATCGCCGGATTACCGGAAATTCTGGGCTGATTTGGCAAAGGGTGAGTTTTCCGCAGGGGAATACAAGCGTTTTGGCAAAGGGGGCAAAGAGGTCTGGATCAACGCCTCGTACAACCCGATCTTTGACGCGGATGGCAATCCTTACAAGGTTGTGAAATTCGCCACGGACATCACCGCCGCCAAGGATGTTGAAAAAGAGGTGACGCGCATCGCAAATGAATTTGCTGGCATGTCCACCGATTTGTCGGATCAGGCGCAATCCGTGGCCGCCGGGGCGCAAAGCCTGGGCTGCACCACCGAGGAAATCAGCGCTTCTGTCGAAGAGCTGAGCGCCTCGATTGATGCGATTGCCCAGAACAGCAACCATACGGATGAAATTGCCCAGAAAACCAAATCCGAGGCGGATCTTGGGGCCAAGGCCATTGAACGTTCCATCGAGGCGATGGATCTGATCAATGCCTCCTCTGAGGAAATCAGCGAAATCGTCAAGACGATCAGCGAAATTGCCAGCCAAACCAATCTCTTGGCCTTTAACGCCGCGATCGAAGCGGCCCGCGCCGGTGAACATGGCCTGGGCTTCTCGGTCGTGGCCGATGAGGTGCGCAAATTGGCCGAACGGTCGTCGCAATCGACCAAGGAAATCAGCAAGCTGATCAATGAAACGGTCAAACGGGTTGCCCAAGGCAGTGACGTTTCCCGCGAGGCGGGCGCAGCCTTTGACAAGATCCTGACCGGAATTTCTGACACCACAGACTCGATCTCGCAAATCTCTGTGGCGGCCAACGAACAGCAAACCGCAGCGCGCGATGTGTCCGAGGCCATTCAGACCATTGTGGATGCGTCAGAACAGGCGGTTATCGCATCGGATGCCATTGCGTCCTCGACCGAGGAACTCAATGCCGGGGCGCATAGCCTCAAATCCGAAGTCGCCAAGCTGGCAGCTGACTAATTTAAAGAGAGAGGGTTTTCGCCATGTTGGATTCCGACATCGAAATGAGTGACAGCGAATTCGCCAAACTGCGGGCGATTGTTCACAAAAACACCGGTATTACGATTGGCGAAAACCGAAAATCCATGCTCCTCAGCCGGCTGCGCCGCCGGCTGAGAGAGGTTGATGCCCCAAATTTCAGTTCCTACATTTCCGGCCTGGTCAATAACCCGGGCGAAATGCAGGAACTGACCAACCGGGTCACGACTAACGAAACCTACTTTTACCGAACCCCGCGCGTGTGGGAGCATTTCGAAAACGAGGTGGTGCCGAAATTTCTGAAAGCCCGCCACGCCCGCCCGCTCAAAATCTGGTCGGCGGCTGCCTCCACCGGAGAAGAGGCGCATACAATCGGGGTCCTGCTCGAAGATCTGCGTCAGAAACACCAGGGGTTCGAATATTCGGTTCTGGGTACCGACGTGTCCTCTCGGGTTTTGGACATTGCGGAAACCGGGCTTTACAAAGGTCGCGCCATCGCGCGGTTTCAAAAGGCCAAGCCTGACCTGTTCAAAACGCATATGATCGGCAATGACACGGATGGGTTTCAGGCCGATCCCGCGATCAAGAAACGGTTGAAATTCAAACTGCACAACCTTTTGGAACGGCTGAAAAGCACCAGCAGTTTTGATGTTGTATTTTTGCGCAACGTCTTGATTTATTTCACCGATGAAGACCAAGAGACCATTTTGAAACATGTGCGGGACCAGATCCGCCCCGAAGGGACATTGTATATTGGCGAAAGCGAAACACTGACCAATCTCGATACAGGGTTTGAACAGGTCGTACCCATCATCTATCGGCCGGTTCTGAGCACAGGGCGGCCCGCTGATGAGTGATGTTGAGAAAATCCATGTCCAAATCGGGCAAGTCAAGATCGGCAAGCCGGGGCAATCCTTGAACGCCATTCTTGGGTCTTGCATCGGGCTTGGCATCTTGAACCCTCAAAAAGGGGTGTTTGGTCTGGCACATTGCCTCTTGTCCAATTCCGGCAAAGATGATGGCGAGATTGGTGGGCGCCACGTGGATCAGGCGATCCGTTCGCTGAAACACCTGATGGATCTCGACAAAAAGGAGATGCGCCGCATGCAGGCCATTGTCGTGGGTGGGGCCAATATGACCATGCCCAAGGATGCGGATCCAAAACGGCTTGTCGGAAACATCAACGCGACCTTTGCCTACAAAGCGCTGCGCGAGGCCGGAATGCGCAACATTTTCGAAGATGTGGGCGGCATGCAGGGACGGCAAGTCACCATTGACTGTACCAGCGGCGACTTCACCGTTTCCGCCATTCCACGATTGGGAGTACCCTCATGATGTTGGATTTAAATGACCTGCCCAAGCAGGAAAAACCGCAGAACGACACGCCGTCCGACCAGATGGCTGATGCGCCGGTGCCGGGCAAGGCCGCCAAAGCCAATTTGGCCAAACAATCCGGCAAGTCCGAGATCTACGGATCTTTCACCATTGATGAGAGCGAATTCGCCATTCCGGTCTCCGCCGTGCAGGAAGTGGTGAATGAACCGATGGAAATTTCTCCGGTCCCCCTTTCCCCATCCTTCATGCTGGGTCTGTTCAACCTGCGGGGCAAGATTATTCCGGTGATCGATTTGCGCCGCCTGCTTGAATTCCCGGAGCTCGAAGGAACCAAATCGCGCAAGGTGGCGATCATCGAACATGGGGATCTGTGTATCGGGCTGCTGTTTGACAAAACCGGCGAGGTGCTCAGCGGCTATGATGCTGCACGGGTGGATTTTCAGCCCAAAGGCGACGGTATCAAGGATGTGGTCATCGAAGGTGTGCTGAAATTCGACAATGGCGACCGTCTGGTTCAGGTGCTGGACCCTTACGAGTTGCTCAGCTTGGAACGTGTGCCGCGCACCAACAACATTTCGACCGAAAGCCAGGCCAAAGCCTCGCGCGGCAAACGCTACAACTGTATTTCTTTTCAGACCGGTCACACCTGCTGTGCGCTGGATCTACGCTATGTCAAAGAGATCCGCGAGATGCCGGATGTGGACCAATCGCTTTTTGCCCATGGCAATGTGATTGGCACCACGAATTTGCGCGGCGTCATCTTACCTGTGGTGGATTTTCGCGGCTTCATGGGGGATGGGGCTGTCTTTCGTTTGGGTCAGACTGTTCCCAAAGAACGCAAGATGCTGGTGATCGAAACGGCGGACGGGCCGATTGGCCTGATGGTGTTTTCGATCGACAATATCATGTCCTATTACGAGGACGAGATCCTGCCATTCGCCAAGCTGGCCCTGCCGCGCAGCGATTTCGTCAGTGGTTGCCTTGTCAACGATTGCGGCCAGATCGTCATGATGCTGGATCAGGATCGGCTGCGAACGGATGAGCTGTTGGTTGCCACTGCCAAGGCCTGCCAAGAGATCTATCCCCCCGGAGGGCCCAAAGAGAAACAAGAAGAAAAGCAAGCCAAAGGGGCCGCGCGCCGGACCTATATCCGCTTTTCGATTGCCAAGCCTTTTGCCCTGGAAACATCCTGCGTCAGCGAGGTGATCAACAAGCCGGACACGCTGCTTGATCCGCCTTATAAGCTGGATTTTGTCGAGGGCATCATCAACCTGCGCCGCGAATTGATCACGCTGCTGAATCCGCGCGTGTTATACGGGATGCCTGCCGAGGAAACGTTGAACCAAAAGATCCTGATCTTTAACTGCGACGACACCAAATACGGGATTTTGGTCGACTCGGTCGATGAAATCATCATGACAACCGAGGATAATATCGCCGAGCTTCAGCCGATGGATCGACAAGGCACGTCCAAACGCGTCGTGGATGACGTGGTCGGCTGCCTGCATCACGAGGTGTCCGGCAACAAATCGACCCCAATTCTGGTTCTCGATCCCGGTGCCTTGGTGGATCGTTGTATGCGCTCTATGGACGGGATGTAGGCTGGTTCGTCATAGGTCCAGGGTGATTTTCCCATCCGGTTTTGCCGCTCGGGATTGGCAGGTGATGATCTGATCCCGGCGCTGGGCATTGGACAGGACAAAGTCGCGATGCTCGACCTCACCTGCCAAGACACCACATTTGCACACACCACAAATCCCATCGGCACATTTGACATCCACCGAATGCCCCGCCGCAATCAGGGCGTCCGCCAGCGTTTCATCCGCCCGAACCGTGATTTCCTGCCCGGACCGGGCCAGCACAGCGGTAAAGGCATAATTCTCATATTCAGGTTGTTCCGGGGTCGAAAAATACTCCAAATGCCGCGCCTCATCGGGAAATCCTTGCGCGGTTGCGGTCTCAATCACCGCTTGCATGTAGCGATCCGGCCCGCAGGTATAGACATGCCAACCGGGTTGATACCCGCCCAGGATCTGATCCAAATCGGCCCGGCTCCCCAAATTGGAAAAGTGCAGATGCACCTTGTCGGCCCAAGGCATCGCTTTCAAATCAGCCACATAGCCAGCCTCATCCGGGCGGCTTGCGGAATAATGCAGCTCAAAATCCTTGCCCAAGGCGTGCAAACGATGGGCAAAGGCGATCATCGGCGTGATGCCAATCCCACCCCCCATCAGAAAGTTTTTGCTGGCATCCTCATTCAGCTCAAAATGGTTGATGGGTTTTGAGATGAACACCCGCCGTCCCTCGTCAAAGATCCTATGCAGCATCTTTGACCCGCCACGCCCGTCATCTTCGCGCAACACGCCAATCTGATAGGTCGCGCGATCCGCCGGATTGCCCGACATGGAATATTGCCGCAGGAATTCCGGTGCGACGACCACATCCAGATGCGCGCCCGCGCTCCACTCGGGCAGGGGGCTGCCATCCCAGCTCTGGAATTCATACTTTGTCACCTTGCCCGCCATGGCTTCGACCTTGGAGAGTCGTGCCATGATCACCGGCGCATCGGTAAAATCCGGGCGCTCA
Source organism: Tropicibacter sp. R15_0 (assembly GCA_017744045.1). GTDB lineage: Bacteria > Pseudomonadota > Alphaproteobacteria > Rhodobacterales > Rhodobacteraceae > Pelagimonas. The sequence continues at coordinate 74,017 of JAGHRD010000007.1, forward strand.
TGGGCGAGCCCTTTGGTGTCGCCCCGCGCCAGACGCTCTTGATATTCTGCTGCGCTGATCATCTCCTGATAGGCTTTGATCCCCGCCTCGCGATCCATCGGGAACGGGTAGGGATAGGGCCAAGGGGCGAGATTGGCGGGGTAAACCGCCAATGTCTGATCCTCAAACTTCAGGTCCAGATCCTTTTGCAGGGCGCGGTGATTGATCGGAGCCGCCGGCGCGCGATAGCCGCCATCCTCCTTCAACTCCAGATCCCACCACCATTTTTTGACCGGATTGATCTCGCCATGGCCCACTGCGTCATCCAACCAGGCCAAGGCCGGGGCCGCGGCAGGAAAGTTAGAGGCCAGCCAGCGAAACGGCTTTTCGGCAAACAGCCCTTCCAGGTTCCAGGGGCAGGTTTTCATGCAACGCCCACACATCGCTCCGCCTTGGGTGGTGATGCGATAGGTGGTGCATTTCTGGCTGTCGCTTTTCCAAATCTCATAGCCGTTGAACATGGTCTTTGGCCCGGCTGTAATCGCCCCCGAGGGGCATTCGCGCGCGCATTTGTTGCAACTTTCACAGAAATTCTGCAGGCCAAAATCAATCGGCTTGTCATGGGCCAGCGGCATATCCGTGGTCACCACCCCGGATTTCAGCCGCGGCCCAAGCAGCGGGTTCAGGATCACTTCGCCAATCCGGCTGACCTCACCCAGACCCGACAGCAACAGCAAAGGCGGCTGCAACACATCGCCATCCATGACCGAATGCGCCTTGGCGCTATAGCCCAGATTGCGGATCTGTTGGGCGATCACCCCGCCCAGCAGGGAAAAGCGCAGATAGGCGCGCATGCTTTGCGCCACGGCAATCCAATCATCACCCGAAGCCCCCTCCATGGTCTCAAAGCCCTGATCGACAATCATCGAAATAGCGTTGTCATGGGGCGGGGTGATCGGGGTGCCGGTGGCGTCGTGGCTGTACCAGGCCCAATCAGGGCAACGCGACAGGCCCACCGCATCAATGCCCAGAAAATAGCTTGCTGCTTTGACATTCTCGGCGTTGCGCTGGGCATCTGTTTGCGCCGGTCGGTCGCCAACGGGCGCGCCATCCTGCAACAGCACAAAGGCCCCAAGCGCGCGGCGCTGGGCAAAGGCATGGGCGCTTTTGCGGGCGTAAAACCCGCCTGTGGCCGCCTGCTGCTGGGTCTTGCCCATATCGCCAAACTGGCTGCGGGCAAACATATCGGTGCGCTTGGGCACACGCGGAATGCGCGCCTCGTCCATATAGGTGGTGGGCTGATCGACCCGTTTCAGCTTTTCAAACGGCATCGCCCCTTGCACGTATTTCCGTTTGGCATAGGGGTCGCGGTTCAGCGCGCTTTTGCTGCTGCCAAAGCCGATCTGCCAGGCCAGCCCCAATTGTTGTTCCCCCAACGGGGCAAGCGGTTGATCCAGCGCCAGTTCCATATCGGTGCTGACAACCGCCAGGCTGTAATCCGCCCCCAGAAACGGCGCAAAGGCGCGGGTGCCTTCGACACGGGTCAACCCGGCGGCGACAGAGAGCCGCGTCAGATCCAGATCACTGCTGGTCATGGTGTGGGCGCGCGCATCAAAACCCAGCAAATGCAGATAATTGGCCAGGATCACTGCCGTTTCCGTCGCGCGCAGCGCCGCCCGGTGATGTTGCGCATCACCAATCCACTCTGCCCCCGGCTCATCCGGATCGGGGACGCGGTGATGTTCTTGCAGGATCACAATCGCATGGCTGTGATGATCCATCGCCCCCAAAGGTGTGGCGGCGCTTTCCTTCAGCTCCGCCATGATCACATCAATGCCCGAGGCCAGCGTCTTGGTCTGCTTGCTGCGCAGATCCTGCGCCAGCGCGTCAATATCCGGGTTGCGTATGGGCTGCGCCAACCGCGCCTCGGGCGCTATTTTGCAGATCCCCACCATCGAGGCATCCTGAAAATAGCCAAAGGCCTTCATATGCCGCGCCCGCTCGCCCGGGTGTTCCGGCACATCCGACAGGCTGGCATTGCGCCGCCCGTCGCGGATCACATCCATCATCGCCTGATATGCGCCCATGGCGTTGACCAGCGAATGCGGCGTGTCCAGCCGTTTGAAATCCAAGGCTTCAAAGCCGGGCAGGGCAGAGAGATCCGGCACATCACCGCGCCGTTTCAACCGCTCCAAAGGGTAGGGGCCCAGTTCGGGCGCACGCGACTTGGTCGAGAAAAAGCGCATCCCGCCCCCTATAGTGACGCCGCCGCGCGGCTGGCCTGGTCATATTGCCCCGATAGTGCGCGCAGTTTGCGTGCGATCTCGCGGAAATCCGCGCCGGTCTCCTCATCCATGTCCAACCCGTTCAGCAGGCATTGCTGGCGCACCGTGCGATAGGCATCACACAGCTCCGCCCCCTTGTCCGACACGCTGTAAAACACCTCTTTGCCGCGCTTGTCCGAAACCAGCAGCTCCGCCTTCATCAGCTTGCGCAGCGCGTAATTCACCGTATGGCTGTCCTCGATATTGAGCAGAAAGCAAATGTCAGACAGGCGTTTGTCGCGGCCGCGATGATTGACATTATGCAGGATCAGGATCTCGAGCGAGGACAGGTCCGGATGCCCCGCCGCCGCCATGCAACGCGTGACCCAGCGGGTAAAGGCGTTGGACACGATGATCAGCCCGAACTCAAATTCCGACATTTCCCATCCTTCGCCCTCGGCCAGATGGCGCGAAGACACGATGCGGCGGGAATCGGCAGGCGGAGAGTCGGCGGTTTTCTTAGTCATAATCGGCTTTTCTTGTTGGCAAAACGCTGATGTGTTGCCGGGAATTTATGCATGAACGATAATTTTTCTCAAGCTTGGTAAATGCCAAAACGCTTCCCCACTGTCGCAACACTCTGAAAATCCAACAACTTCCCGGCTCTCACAGTACGTTGTGAATACATTTAAAAAACGTTGACAAAATGTAAGTGTATTTGAAATGATTTGCGAAGTTGAACACAGGGAGAAAAAAGATGTTCATGACGAAATTGCTTGGCGGGGCGGCGATTGCCGTAGCTGCTTTGACATCCCAGGCCAGCGCCGAAAGCTGGGATATGCCGACGCCGTACCCGGATGCGACCTTCCACACCGCCAATATCCATGAATTCGCCAAAGACGTGGCCGAGGCCACCGGCGGCGCGCTCGAGATCAAGGTGCATTCCGCTGGGTCGCTCTTTAAACATCCCGAAATCAGCAAGGCCGTGCGCAGCGGTCAGGTGCCAGCGGGCGAATTTTTCCTCTCGCTTCTGGCCAATGACAACGCCGCTTTTGGTGTGGATTCACTCCCCTTCCTCGCCACCAATTACGGCGAAGCGGAAAAGCTTTGGGCCGCTCAGAAAGAGGTTATTGACCAGCTTCTGGACGAACAGCGTTTGATGGCGCTTTACGCGGTGCCATGGCCGCCGCAAGGCCTTTACACGACCAAGGAAATCACCTCGGTCGCCGATCTCGCAGGCCTGAAATTCCGCACCTATAACGCCACTTTGGAAGAGTTCGTAAACCTCGCCGGTGCCGCGCCAACCCAGGTCGAAGTGCCTGACATTCCACAGGCTTTCAGCACAGGCCGGGTCGAGGCCATGATCACCTCGCCCTCCACCGGGGCCAATTCCAAGGCTTGGGATTTCCTCAGCCATTACACCGATATTCAGGCCTGGATCCCCAAGAACATCGTGGTCGTGAACAAACGTTCCTTCATGCGTCTGGACGAAGCCACCCAGGCCGCCGTGCTTGAGGCCGCCGCCAAGGCCGAGGCCCGCGGATGGGAGATGAGTCAGGCAGAAACCGCCGCCAAGATCGCCGTTCTCAAGGAAAACGGCATCACCGTGGTGGCCCCCAGCGAAGAGTTGATGACCGGCCTGAAAGATATCGGCGCGCAGATGCTCGACAATTGGAAAGCCAAAGCAGGCGATAGCGGTTCGGCGCTTTTGCAGGCCTATCAGCAGTAACATGACACCGGTTCGGCGGGGGCGCCCCCGCCGGCCAAACCTGCGGGAGGGCAGGATATGAGAGCAGCACTGGATTTCATCTATCGCGCATCAGGGGGGCTGGCGGCTTTGTTTATCACCGGCATCACCGTGATCGTCGCCATACAGGTCGTTTTGAACCTGATTGACAAAATCGCCATCAAATTCACCGGGCAGGGGGTTGGGCTGACCATCCCGTCTTATGCCGATTTCACCGGATTCTTCCTGGCCGCCGCCAGCTTTCTGGCGCTGGCCTACACTTTGCGGGCCGGGGGGCATATTCGCGTGACGCTGATCACCTCGCGCCTCGCCGCGCCCATCCGTCGTGTGGTCGAGATCGTTGCAGTGATCATTGCCCTTGGGATGAGCGCTTATGCCACCTGGTATATGGGCCTTTTAGTTCTGGAATCTCATGAGTTTGGTGATCAAAGCTCGGGCATGGTCTCTGTGCCGCTCTGGATCGTGCAAACCCCTGTCGCCTTTGGTCTGGCTGTCCTGACTCTGGCCCTGGCTGACGAACTCGTCGCGCTTTTCCGGGGGCAGCCTGCCTCTTGGGATGGCAAAGGCGACAACCTGCTGAGCGAATAGGGGGCCACCATGTCAATCGCTGTACTTTCGCTGATCCTGCTGGTTTTGCTCTTTGCCTTTCTTGGCTCGGGCCTTTGGGTGGCCTTTTCGCTGCTGGGTGTGGGTGTCGCCGCCATGGCCTTGTTTTCAAACGCGCCTTTGGGGCTGGTCATGGCCACGACCTTCTGGGGCCATAGCAATTCCTGGGCTCTGGCCGCCTTGCCGCTGTTCATCTGGATGGGCGAGATCCTGTTCCGTTCGCGCCTGAGCGAAGACATGTTCACCGGCCTCGCGCCTTGGATGAACCGCCTGCCGGGGCAGCTCTTGCATGTGAATGTCTTTGCTTGCGGGATTTTCGCCGCCGTGTCCGGCTCGTCCGCCGCCACCGCTGCCACCATTGGCAAACTCTCCATCCCCGAGTTGGCCAAGCGCGGCTATCCCGAACAGATGGTCATAGGCACCCTGGCCGGGTCCGCCACGCTGGGGCTGCTGATCCCGCCCTCGATCATCCTGATCGTTTATGGCGTCGCGACCGAGCAATCCATCGCGCGGCTTTTTGTGGCCGGAGTGCTGCCGGGTCTGCTGCTGGTCAGCCTCTTTGTCGGCTATGTGGTGATCTGGGCGCTGCTCAACCGCAAATCCCTGCCGCTTGAGGACATGCGCGTCAGCTTTACCGAGCGTCTGAAACGCTCGCGCCGCCTGCTGCCGGTTGTTCTTTTGATCACCGGTGTGATCGGCTCGATCTATGCGGGCATTGCCTCGCCCACCGATGCCGCCGCCGTGGGGGTTGTACTGGCTCTGCTGCTGTCCTGGCGCTCGGGCACGCTCAGCTGGGATAGCTTTCGCGACGGGCTGATGTCGGCCACGGTCACCTCCTGCATGATCGCCTTTATCCTGGCAGGCGCGTCCTTTCTGACCGTTGCCATGGGCTTTACCGGCATCCCGCGGGTGCTGGCGGAATGGATCGGATCGCTGGGCCTTTCGACCTTTGTCCTGCTTGCCGCCCTCACCGTGTTCTTTGTCGTACTCGGCTGTTTCCTCGACGGGATCAGCGTCGTGGTGCTGACCGCTTCGGTGATCATGCCCATGGTGCTTCAGGCCGGGATCGACCCGCTTTGGTTCGGCATCTTCCTCGTCATCGTTGTCGAAATGTCCCAGATCACCCCGCCCGTTGGCTTCAACCTCTTTGTGCTGCAATCCCTCACAGGCCGAGACATTCTGACAGTCGCCCGCGCGGCCCTGCCGTTTTTTGTCTTGATGATTGTCGCTCTGGTTGTCATCACTCTAGTCCCAGCCATCGTGACCTACTTGCCGGAGCGGATGTGACCCAGACCCTGCAAAAACACGTCTTTCCTGTCATCCGCACCGCCGGAGTGACAGGGATGCTGGTTAGTTTCGACGACCGCCTCAGCGAACCGGCCAACCGCGCCGCGCTCAGCTTTGCCGCCGCAGTCAAGGCGCAGGGCTGGGAAGGTATCGAGGATGTGTCATCCTCGCTGATCTCGGTTTGCCTGAATTTTGACCCGCTGCATCTGCCCCATGCGGATCTGCAAACCAAGCTCGAGCAGCTCCTGCAATCGCAGGATTGGTACGCCTCAGACCTGCCGAACGGGCGTCGGTTGTGGCGCATCCCGGCGGTCTTTGGCACCGATCTTGCCCCGCAACTGGAGGAGGCCGCCGCTGCGGCAGGCATGAGCGCGGAGGAGGCCGTCGCCTCTCTGACCTCGGCGCGCACCCGCGTTCAGGCCATCGGCTTTGCCCCCGGTCAGCCCTATCTCGGTCAACTGCCCGAGGCCTGGGACATTCCGCGCCAAAGCCAGTTGACCAAGGATATCCCCCAGGGCGCGCTGGTCGTGGCCATCCGCCAGCTTGTTCTGTTTGCTGTGCAGGCCCAGACCGGCTGGCGACAGGTCGGGCAGACGGCTGTCAAACTCTACCAACCCCGCGCTGCTGATCCTTTCATGCTGCGCCCGGGGGATGAGGTGATGTTCCACGCGATTTCACGCGAAGAGCTGCAAAACATGCAGACCGATCCGATGGGCGGTGCAACCTCTGAGGTGCTGTCATGAGCCGCACATTGACGATCCATCGCATCGGCCCGGCGGTGACGATCCAGGATATGGGGCGGCGCGGCTATATCGGCGAAGGCGTTTCGCGCGGCGGGGCCGCCGACCGTCTGGCGCTGAGCGAAGGAGCGGCCCTGCTGGGCCAACCCGACACCTTGCCCGCCTTGGAAATGATGGGCATGGGCGGCGAATTTGAAGCCAGCGAAGATATGCGCATCGCCCTGACCGGGGCGGAAATGCGCGCCACGATCGACGGCTCTCCGGTGGTTTGGAATGCCAGCCACCTGCTGCCCGCTGGTGCGCGCCTGTCTATTGGTCCTGCGATAACAGGCTGTTACGGCTATCTGCATCTGGCTGGCGGCATCTCCGGCGCGGCCGAGCTTGGCTCGGTTGCCGCCCATCTTGCCGCTGGGTTGGGCCGTGCCTTGCAAGCTGGCGATACCCTGCGTGTCAATCCTGATAGCGGCGGCGAGACTGGGCATTTCCTTGAACGGGATGATCGCCTGACCGGCGCAGACATCCGCATGGTGGCCAGCTATCAAACTCCGCTCTTTGCCGAGAACGAGATCGCGCGCTTTCAATCCGAAGCCCTGATCAAAGACGCCCGCGCCAACCGTATGGGCGTGCGGCTGAACCCCTCCACAACCGGCTTTGCCGCCGAGGATGGGCGCAATATCGTCTCGGATTCCATCATGCCCGGTGACATCCAGATCACCGGCGATGGCACGCCTTTTGTGCTGATGACGGAATGCCAGACCACCGGCGGCTATCCCCGCATCGGCACGGTTTTGCCCTGCGATCTGGCCCGCGTTGCCCAAGCCGCGCCCGGCGCGCCTTTGCGGTTCCGCTTTGTCACGCTCGAAGAGGCGGTCGAGATCGAGCAGGCTCAGGCAGGCTTTCGCGCCAGTCTCAGGCAGCGCCTGCGCCCCCTGATCCGGGACCCGCACAAGATCCCGAACCTGCTCTCTTACCAACTGATCAGCGGCGTGATCGCTGGCAACGAAGACTATGTCTAAGGAGGATCTGCCATGAGCCGCAGTGTCGATCTGAACGCCGATATGGGCGAAAGCTATGGGGCCTGGAGCAAGGGCGATGATGCCGCTTTGTTGGACATCGTGACCTCAGCCAATATCGCCTGCGGTTTTCACGCTGGTGATTGGGATGTCATGGCCGAGACCATGGCGCAGGCCGTGGCCAAAGGGGTGGGGATCGGCGCGCATCCGGGCTTTCCCGACCTGCATGGGTTTGGCCGCCAAAGGATGGGCTTTTCCCATGCCTCGCTAGGCAATCTGGTGCGTTACCAGATCGGCGCGGCCCAGGCCATGGCCCGCGCCGCCGGGGGCGAGGTGCGCCACCTGAAACTGCACGGCGCCCTGGCCAATATGTGTTCCGAGGACGAAGACATGGCCCGCGCCTGCTATAGCGCCGCCATGTCCGTCGCGCCCGATCTGATTGTCATGGTGCTGGCAGGCACGGCGCAGCAACGCGCCGCCGAGGCCTTGGGTTGCAAGATCGCCTGCGAAATCTTTGCCGACCGCGCCTATAATGATGATGCGACGCTGGTCGATCGCGCCTTGCCCGGCGCGGTGATCCACGACCCGGCCATCGCCGCGCCGCGCATCGCCGATATGGTCGAGGCCGGGGCGATCATCGCCGAAAGCGGCACGCGCATCCCGACCCGCATCGACACGATCTGCCTGCATGGCGACACCCCCACCGCGGTGCAAATCGCCGGTTCCGTCCGGGACGAACTGCAACGCCGGGGGCTTGAACTGCGGATGTTTGATTGAGCCTGTCCAGGCTAACGGCCTGAAAACACAATAGGTTGCCGGTTGGTGGCAAACCTGGTCCGCGCCCAACCCCTCGTCCAAGGGGCAGGCGCGGACCATTTTCTTTGAGATACTTAATACGGCAGCCCGATATAGTTCTCGGCAAACACCTTTTGCGCATTCACATTGTCGCGCAGGAAATTCACATCCGCCAACTGCATCTTCAGATCAAATTCGCTTTGATCCGGGAAACGGTGCAGCAGATTGGTGGTGGTCCAGCTGAATCGCTCGGCCTTCCAAATCCGCGCCAGTGCTTTTTCCGAATATGTATCAATGCCATGGCTGTCGCCATCGTGATAATGCTGCACCAGACCGTTATAGAGATAATGCACGTCGCTCGCTGCCGTGTTCAGCCCTTTGGCCCCGGTTGGCGGCACGATATGGGCCGCGTCGCCGCAAAGGAACAACCGCCCCCAGCGCATCGGCTCGGTCACGAAACTGCGCAAAGGCGCGATGGATTTCTCAATCGAAGCACCAGTCACCAAAGCCTCGGCATATTTGCCCGGAATCCGCCGTTTCAGCTCCGTCCAAAAGGCATCATCGCTCCAATCCTCAGGCGTGTCAGACAGCGAACATTGCACGTAATAGCGGCTTAGGTTTTCATTGCGCATCGAGCACAGGGCAAATCCGCGCTCGGACCCGGAATAGATCAATTCGTCATGCACCGGCGGTGTTTCCGACAGCACGCCAAGCCAGCCAAACGGATAGAGTTTCTCATATTCGCGCCGCACATCCAGCGGGATGGTTTGGCGGCTGACACCGTGGAAGCCGTCGCACCCGGCGATAAACTCGCAATCGATCCGATGGGTGGAGCCATCCTTTTCATAGGTCACATAAGGCGCGTCGCCATCCGCCTCGTGGATCGTGACACCCTCAGCGTTGAACACCACTTTGCCATCCATGGCCGCGCGCGCGTCATAGAGATCGCGGGTGACTTCGGTCTGGCCGTAAACCACCACATGACTGCCTGTCATCTCTTTGAAATCGATACGGAATTCCTGATCTTCATAAGCGATGACCGTGCCGTCATGAATATGGCTTTCACGGTCCAACCGCGCGCCAACACCTGCTTCGCGCATCAGATCGACGAATCCAACCTCAAGAATACCAGCCCGAATGCGCCCCAGCACATAGTCGCGGGTCTTGCGTTCCAACACGACCGTATCAATGCCCTTGCGGTGCAAAAGCTGGCTGAGCAACAGGCCGGATGGGCCGCCGCCAATGATGACTACTTGTGTGCGCAACGGGCTGTCTCCTCTTGTGGTTGGCCCCATATTGATTTCCAATTTCGATAAAGTAAAATGAAGTTACTGCCTGTTTCCTTGTCGAAAATGGAAAGAATATGATCGACCGACGGATCAAGTTCCGCCATATCCAGTGTTTTGTTGAGATTTGCCGCGAGAAAAGCCTCAAACTGGCGGCGGAAAAACTCTATCTGACGCAACCGGCGATCTCGAAAACTTTAAAAGAGCTCGAAGAGATCATGGCAACCACCTTGCTCACCCGCAGCCGGTCGGGCGTTTCTTTGACGCGCGAGGGCGAGGTGTTCTTGCATTTCGCGCAAATGTCTCTGGCGGCCTTGCAGCAGGGGCTGACCGGGGTGGAACAGCTTGGCTCGGCGGGCAAGACCCGGCTCTCCGTCGGGGTGCTGCCCTCGGTCGCGGCCCATGTCATGCCGGTTGTGGCGCGTGAATTTGGCGAGTTGGCCCCAACCGCCAGCCTGCATATCGAAGACGGCCCGCACGGTTTCCTGATGGAACGGTTGCGCATGGGGCAACTCGATCTGGTGATCGGGCGATTGGGGCGACCCGATAGCATGCAGGGCGTCAGTTTCACGCAACTATACGAAGAGCGCGTGGAATTTGTCGTGCGCGCCGGGCATCCGTTGGTTGAACAACCTGATATCAAGCGTATTGGCAATTGGCAGGTGATTTACCCGCCCGAAGGCTCGGCCATTCGTCCCTTGGTCGACCGGTTCATGATCGCGCAAGGGTTGACCAAGATCGACAATCGCATCGAAACTGTTTCAGGGGCCTTTGGCCGTGTTCACACCCGCCAGTCCGATGCGGTTTGGATCATCTCTGCCGGGGTGGTCGCGAATGAGCTGGCGGATGGGCATCTTGTTGCTTTGCCGTTCGAAACGTCGATGACCCGCGGCCCGGTCGGCCTGATGCAGCGCCCGGATGATGGCCAATCCCCCGAAGCGCAAGTCTTTGGGCTGGCCGTCACCTCAGCCCTGCGCAAGCTCAATATGACCGCCGGGTAATCGCGCGTGATTTGCAGCACAGCCAAAGTGTCGGCCAACTTAAAGTTGCGCACAGCTGACACAAAAAGAGTCAAGTGTTGCGTTCTTTACCCTGCTAAAGATAACTGTGCTAAGGCCATGTCGAACAGGACACAGTATGCAAACATTTGGCGAATTGATGTTCACGCAGGACGTGCGCGCAGAACAGGAAACCCGCGGATCGGCAGACCACTATGCGCGCCCCTATCGCGAGTTGGCGATCGGGCCGCGCGAGCAGGAATTTATTGAAACGCGCACCAGTTTTTACATGGGAACCGTCAATTCCGATGGCTGGCCCTATGTGCAACATCGCGGTGGTCCCGCCGGATTTTTGAAGGTTGTGGATGACACGACCCTGGCCTTTGCGGATTATCCGGGCAATCGGCAATATGTCTCCACCGGAAACCTTGCCGGAGACTCCCGCGTCTCGCTGTTCCTGATGGATTATCCGCGCCGCGCCCGGCTGAAAATTCTGGCTCGGGCAGAGGTTGTTGAGGCCGGTGATGAGCCCGAGCTGACCGCAACCCTGGCCGCCCCGAACGACCGCCCGGTGGAAAAGATCTTTAAACTGACCGTGGCCGCGCTGGATTGGAATTGTCCCAAATACATCACGCCGCGCTTTGACGAAGAAGAGATCGAGGCCATGCTCGGCCCGCGTATGCGCAGCATGGCCGAACGCATTCGCGAGCTTGAGGCCAAGTTGCAGGATGCCGGATTGAACTGACCGCTCGGCCCAGCTGGCACGAGGTTCACAGGCAGTCTTGTATCACGTCCCGCAGCTTGCCCAGATTGATGGGTTTGGCCAAATGACCATCCATCCCACTGTCAAGACAGGCTTTTTTGTCTTGTGGCGAGGAATGCGCCGTGAGGCCGACAATATGGCAAGGCGCAGCCTCCTCAGGGTTCTCCGCCTCGATCAGCCTGATCTGAGCCGAGGCCTCTAACCCGTTCATCACCGGCATGCTGACATCCATCAGAACCAGGAATGGGTTGTGGGCCCGGTATTGTTCAACAGCCTCAACCCCGTTGGTGGCCGAGACAAAAGGCAGGCCTAGCCGCTTTAACACCATCTGCACCAGTTTCAGATTGGTGGCATTGTCATCGACAACCAGAACTTTGCGGTCGGTTTTGGGCAGCGGGGCAAGCTTGCCTTTTTTGGCATTGGTGACACGCGGCAGGGCGGGGCGTTGACCAATATGGCTGACCTGATCGATCACCTGCACCAAGGCGCGCGCCGAAACCGGTTTGGCAAGGGTCGCGTCCAGCTTTTCCGTGGCGATTGTGCTGCCCATGGAATGCAACAAAATCACCCGTGGTGGATGACCAGAGGTGACGCTGTTCAGGCTATTCAAAAAGGGCTCAAGCTTCAGATCCGAAACCCTGTCATCAATCAGGACAAAGGCCGGGGGCGCACGGTCTTTTGCCAATGTTTGCAAACTGTTGAGCAGAGCCTTGTCGGTTTCAACGCCGGTGATCTGGATATGCGCATTGGTCAGGCATTCCACCAGACTGGCCACCAGGTCGGGCTGGTCACTCAGCAGCACGCCATAACCCTCAAATGGCCCACGTTTTTTGGCGGGGCTGGGGGTGGCAGGAACAGGAACAGCCTCGGCCAGTGGCATCTCAAACCCAAAGCTCGACCCGACTCCAACTTGCGAGGTCACCTGAATGCGCCCGCCCATCAGTTCAACAAAGCCCTTGCTGATGGCCAGCCCCAACCCGGTGCCCTCATGTTTGCGGGTAAAGCTGCCATCGACCTGGGTGAACCGGTTGAAAACCTCTTTGATCTTGTCCTGCGGAATGCCGCAACCGGTGTCCTGCACCTCGATCCTGAGGCGATCCTCGCCAGATTTTGACAGCACCCGCTGCGCATGGATCAATACATGCCCCGCTTCGGTGAACTTGACCGCATTGCTGGCAAAGTTCAGCAAGACCTGTTTCATGCGGGCAAAATCCCCCAGCATCCTTTCCGGCAAATCAGGGTCGCACCGGGTGATCAGCTCAACATTCTTGCGCGCCGCCTGCAGGGCCAGAACCCGCGCCGTGTCTTCGACCAGATCCTGGATATCAAGCGGCTCCTTTCGCAGTTGCATCTGACCAGCTTCGATCTTGGAAAAGTCCAGTATGTCATTGATAATATTTAGCAATGACTGGCCAGAGGTGGCGATGGTATCGACCAGATTGGATTGATGTTGATCCAAATCGGTTTCCGCCAACAGCTCGGTCATGCCCAAAACGCCATTCATCGGCGTGCGGATCTCATGGCTCATACTGGCCAGAAATTCGGTCTTGGCGGCCTCGGCAGAGCGGGCCTGTTCCAGCGCCTGACCAAGTTGGATATTCTTGGAGTTCAGATCCAGGCTGAACTTTTGCAACCGGGTTTGCGCATCCTCATTGGCGGCCAGGCGCGCGCGCAGATTATCCAGCATCTTGTTGAAGGATGTGGCCAGGCTGGCGACCTCATCATTGGTTTGAATATCGATGAACTGATCCAGATTGCCCGCCGCCGCGCTGCGACTGGCCTTGGTCAGCTTTTCCAACGGGGCGGTCAATCGTTGCGCAATCAGAAAGCTGATGAACACGCTAAAGATCGTGAACAGGCAGGCAAAGGTCAGATTTCGGTAAAGAACAAAGGTGATATCATGCTGATCCAGGGCCGTCTGAACCGAATAACGCACCGTCCCGTAATAGGTCATGCCCAGTTCGACCGGCAGGGCGACCTCGACAACGTCCCCCTCCCAAACCAGCTGCAATTGCCTGCTGCCTTGCGCTTGATCGACCAGAGGATCTTCGATGGTTGCCAGAAACAGCGACCCGCCTTCGTCCTCGCTGGTCACCAGCAAGGTGCCGTCCGGGTCGATGAAATCCAGTCTGGTGATCTCGGGCTGCTCGGCCAGTTCTTCATAGATGACATCCAGCTCGGCCGGGCGGTTATCGACCAGATAGGGCAGGGTGGCTTCGCGTACCAAAGACCCAAAGGATTTGGACTTTTCCAGGATACGCTCATTCACCAATTGCAGCTGGGTAAAGGTGTTGATGATCGTCAGGGTCACCACAATGGCCGCCGTGGTGAGCCCGAAATACATCGCCATGCGTCCGCGCAATCCACGCGTCTTTCGCCTGATATATCTGGCGACGGGAGGGGCCTGAACGAACGCCACGTCTAGTCTTGCGTCAGTACAGTCTGAGAACGTCCAAACGGCTCAGCAGGGCATAGATCGGTGCAAAAGTCGCCTCAACCCCATCCGGGAATTCGTCAAACCGGGTGGTTTTGTGGAACTTCTTCATGATCTTCTTGCCCTCATCGCTGTCTTCCAGCGCGATAAGCTTTTGTTTGATGATCTCGGCCAGCTCTGGCGACAGCCCTTTGCGCGAAATCACAACCTGACGCGGCACCTCCATGCTTTGTGCCAGCGCGCGATATTGTCCGGGGCGGGCCTTTTCCAGCATGGCAAAACCGCGCGGATCGGTTGCCGCCGCATCAATCCAGCCCTTGGCCAGCCACAGAACCGTGTTTTTATCATCCTGGGTAAAGACATAGCCCAATGCGTCGCTGCTGAAATCAGCCTCGCGATTGGGCAATTCGATCACGTCCAGCCCCGCCTGCAACACCATATCCAGGGGCAGCAAAAATCCCGAGGTTGAATCCGGGTCCTGAAACCCGATGCGCCGCCCGACCAGATCCTCAATCGATTGCAGAGGGCTATCCGTGGGGACAATGATCAGCGAATGATAGCTGCCAACACCGCGTTTCCAGCGGCGCAAAAACGGCTCCGCCCCGGCCTCGCGCGCGACCCGAGCCGCCACAAGCGGGCTGTCAAAGTACAAGTCAACCTGGTTTGACGACAGGGCTTCGACCATATCCTGCGATGTCGGCAAGACCGAGATCGCGACCTCGGTTATGCCATGGTCTGCCAGTTCTCTTTCAAGATAGGCGGCAAGGGGGGCAAAACGGTCCAAGTGCTTGCGCACATTGTCATTTACACTGCCCAGGGTCAGGGTCTCGGCCTGGGCCAAGACCCCTGTTATGGCGAAAATGAGGGATAGGATGATGGTTCGCATTTATCTGGCTCCGATATTCGGTTCGGGCCGACCATATATGCCAATCCTTGCATGACCTTTAAATACAAAGGCGAAACCGGGCTGATACGTGTTGGATTTTACCTAAGCCCATTCCCCCGATGCACATCACGCTGGTGAAAAACAAAACTGCGCATCGAAACAGATCCCAGATCAATCGCATCGGTCATGAATGTCAGATCATCCCCGGCATTGGCCGCCCCGGCGATTGTCAGCGCAGGCAGGTAGTGGTCGATGCTTGGATGGGCCTCTTTCAGCAGCGATCCCAGCCCCACCCGGTCGCTCAGGGTTTTCAAATCCCGCGCCTCCAGCCGTTTGGCAAAACGGGCGTCAAACTCCACCGCGAAATCCAGTGCGCCGCCGTCAAAGCGCATCCGCCGCAGGTTATGCACCACATTGCCCGATCCCAGGATCAGCACGCCGCGATCCCGCAAATCCGCCAGCAACCGCCCGGTTTCCACATGCCAGTCCAGATCCTTGCTCATATCCAGCGAGACCTGAAACACTGGCACATCCGCATCGGGATACATGGAGTTCAGCACCGCCCAGGCCCCGTGATCCAATCCCCAACTGTCATCCTCTTCGGCGTGATGGCTGGCCAATAGGCTGGCCACGGTCTTGGCCAGGTCCGGCGCGCCGGGGGCAGGGTATTGCTGTTGATACAGCGCCTCGGGGAAGCCATGGAAATCGTGAATGGTTTTAGGGGCTTGCGACACATCCACCAGGGTTGTACCCCGTGTCATCCAATGGGCCGAGACCACCAGAATGGCCTTGGGGCGCGGCAGGCTTTGGCCCAGCTCCGCCCAGGATTTGCTGAACGGATTGTCACCCAATGCGTTCATCGGGCTGCCATGGCCCAGAAACACCACCGGCATCCTTGCGCTGGGGCTGAGCCGGTCTTTCAGATCCGTCAATGTCAGGCTTTGCATGTCGTTCTCCTTACCGGCCCGAGGGGGTGCCTCGGGCCTTGTCAGATATCAGGCCGCTTGGCCAAGAACCCGGTCAACAACCGGCAGGCGCAGCGCATAGGCGCCGCTGCCCAAAGCCATGATCACCACTTGGATCATTGCCCAGAAAACCGGGAATTCCCATCCGCCGCCCTCGGCTGAGAACAGCCAGCCATTGCCCGAATGCACCCAGGCCGCGCCCAGCAGCACCGGCAGCAAGGCCAAGGCCACCACACGGGTCGCCACGCCCAGGATCAAGGCCGCGCCGCCGGCCAATTCGGCAAAGATCGTCAGATAGGCCAGAAAACCGGGCAGGCCGAGGCTTTCAAAAAAGCCAGCCGTGCCGGCGGGGGTGAAAACCAGCAGTTTCAATAGCCCATGGGCGATAAAGGCGGACCCGCTGGTCACGCGCAGGATCAGGGCGGCGATATTGGTCGATACGGTCTGTTGCATGTCGTTTCCTTTCAGCTGCCCGTCTTGGGCATTTGGCGTTGTGTTCGCGTCTGAAGGAAAGATAGATCCGCTTGATATGTATCGAAATGGCGAATAAATGGAATGACTATCTACATTTTGTTCGTAATAGGTGAGCCATGGACATCACCGATGCTTTGAAATCCTTTGTCGCCACGGCGCAGACCGGCTCCTTTACCAAGGGGGCGGCGCAGCTGGGCATTTCCAACCGGCTGACCTCCAAATATGTGGCTGAGCTTGAGCGCCGTCTGGGCATCCGTGTCTTTCAGCGCACCACCCGCCGCATCGGCCTCACCCCCGCCGGAGAGGAGCTTTTGGCCCGCGCCCCGGCCTTATTGGACGAGCTTGAGCTGCTGCTCTCCGACGTCTCGGACGCTGCGCCGGATATCTCCGGGCTGATCCGGCTGTCGGCTTCGGTGACTTTTGGCGAGCTTTGCGTTGCCCCGATGCTGGCCCGCTTTGCCGCGCGCCACCCCGAGATTTCCGTGGATCTGCGGCTGAGTGATGATCACGTGGATCTGGCCAGCGACGGGCTTGATCTCGCCTTTCGCATTGGTGAAAGCGCGCGCTTGACCGTCAAGGCGCGCAAGCTGGCGATGATGCGCCCGATCATTGCCGCCAGCCCGGGCTATCTGGACCGTCACGGCACCCCGGCCACCCCCGCCGATCTGGCCAATCACGCTTGTATCATCGACACCAACCGCAAGACTCCTCAGCGCTGGCAGCTTGATTCCAATGGCCCGGCTTTCGACGTGACCTCGCGCTTTCGCGTCAACTCGGCCCGCGCCGCAGCCGAGCTGGCCGTGGCGGGCTGCGGGCTGACTTTTGCACCGCGTTTTGTGCTTCAGGATCACCTGGACAGCGGCGCTTTGCGGCCCGTCCTCGAACCCCATATCACCATCGAAACGCCGATCAGCATTGTCTATCTCGAAGGCCAGACCCTGCCGCGCAAGATCCGCACCCTGATCGACTTCGCAGTCGCGGATTTCCGCGACCACCCGCTGTTTTAACATACTGCCAAGAACCGCCTCTCAGCGATCCGCCACGCAGCTCTGGCTCTGTTCACCCAGCCCATCAATGCCCAAACGCACGCTGTCCCCGGCCTTCAGATAGCGCGGCGGGGTAAAGCCCATGCCAACCCCCGGAGGTGTCCCGGTCGAAATCACATCACCGGGATGCAATGTCATGAACTGCGACAGATAGCTGACCAGGTGCGCGACCCCATACACCATGGTCCGGGTCGAGCCATCCTGCACCCGCTCGCCATTCACCTCCAGCCACATGCCCAGATCCTGCGGATCACCGGCCTCATCCGGTGTCACCAGCCAAGGCCCCATCTGCCCGAAATTGTCGCAGGATTTGCCCTTGCTCCACTGGCCCTGACGCTCAATCTGAAAGCTGCGCTCAGACACATCATTGATCACGCAATAGCCCGCCACATGATCCCGCGCCTCAGCCTCGGTGACATATTTTGCCGCCTTGCCAATCACCACGCCCAGCTCGACCTCCCAATCGGTCTTCTCTGAGCCACGCGGGATCAGGATCGGATCATTCGGCCCGCAAATCGCCGAGGTCGCCTTCATGAACAGCACCGGTTCTGATGGCACCGCCATCCCCGCCTCTTCGGCGTGATCGGCATAGTTCAACCCGATGCACATGAACTTGCCCGTGCCCGCCACGCAGGCCCCCAGCCGTGGCTCCCCCGCAACCTTGGGAAGCGAGGCCACATCCAGATCCTTGAACCGGTCGAGATTGCCCAGCACCTCGCCCGACAAATCCCCGATCAACCCGCTTAGATCGCGAATATCGCCATTGTCATCCAAAACACCCGGCTTTTCGGCCCCACGCGGGCCATAGCGCAAAAACTTCATCTTTTCTTGTCCTTACAAGTTCATCTCTGGGTCACATCATCGGGTCAGATGGTCCAACCACCATCAATATTCATCACCTGTCCGGTGGTAAACGCCGCCTCATCCGAGGCGAGGTAACAGGCCAGGGCGGCAATCTCTTCGGGCTGTCCAACGCGGCCCAGCTTTTGGCGGGCGTTGAAATCCGCCCAGGCCTGTTCGTAATCCCCCGTGGCGCGCAGCCGCTCATGCAATGACGGGCTGTCGACCGTACCGGGGCAGATCGCATTGGCGCGCACCCCCTGTTGCACATAATCCGCCGCCACCGATTTGGTCAGCCCGATCACCGCCGCCTTGGTGGTGCCATAGACCATGCGATTGGGCACCCCGGTGATCGAGCTCGCCACCGAGGCCACATTGACTATCGCGCCATTGCCCCGTGCAATCATGCCAGGCAGCACCGCGCGAATGGTGTGAAACATCGACTTCACATTCACGGCAAAGGCCTGATCCATCTCCGCCTCGCTGGCCTCCAGGATCGTGCCGCCATGCACCATGCCAACACAGTTGAACAGCACATCCACCGGGCCGATCTTGTCCACCGCGTGTTGAATGGCCTGCGGGTCGGTGACATCCAGGCGCAACACCTCCAGCCCGCTGACCCCGTCGAGCGGACCCGTGTTGATATCACTGGCAAAGACCCGCGCGCCTTCTGCAGCCATCCGCTCCACCGTCGCGCGCCCAATGCCCTGCGCGCTGGCCGTGGCCAGCACCGTCTTTCCCTGCAACCGCATCCGCGCCTCCCACAACCGCCATGCATTATGTGCCGCGATAGGGGCAGATCGCGCGGACTTGTGCAAGCGTCGAAAAGGCGTTTCGATGTGCGAAAGCCGGGGGGTATTGAATTGGCTGGGCAGCCCGCATGCAAAAATATTTTGCGCAATAACGCGAATGTGACACGGATTATTAGGCTGCAAGTCCAGCGAATACGGACAAAACAGCCAATCCCCCCAAAACGCGCATCGTTTTGTACAGATTGCCCAAGGGGTGCGGGTTAGGCCTCGGGAATTCGGGCGAAATCGGGCTGGGCAATCTCTCCGAAACGGGCGCAGAATCGGACAGATTGCTATTTAAGATTTGGTTAAAGGGGCAGGGTTAAGGCAGCGAACGCATCAGGTTTGACAGCGGATGATCTCATCTAGGGTTTGCTCCAAACCATCCCGCCCACGCGGGACCCAGCCAAGCGTGCGCAGCTTATCTGTATTCATTGCGCTGACCTTGGAACTGTCTGAAAACGCAGGAAGATTTCCGTTGATGCCGGAAAGCTTGGCGTAAGTCTCCAGCAGGTCGCGATGATCCAGAATGAAATCTGAAATGTTGAATATCTCGCCCCTGATGCCATTTTCAATCATAATATCAATGGCTTGTATCAGGTCCACGATATGCACCTCCGTCCCGGCGCGCGCGCGACTCACTTTACCCGCTGCGAAATCAGCAAAAAGCCCCTGCCATTTATGCCCGCGTCCAGGAACCGGAGGCCCGTAAACACCGGTGACGCGCAGGCTAACTCCCAGATTTCCCAGCGCTTTTTCCGCTTCGTGTTTGACCCGCCCATAAAGCGTATCAGGCCGCGCGGCCATATCCTCGAACAGCTCAGTTCCCGTAGGATAATCACCATAAACCGCGCGGGTTGAAAGAAAGATCACCTGACATCTCGCCCGCTCCGCCGCCTGCCAAAGTCTCAGCGTACCATGTTGATTCTTATGGATAAAATCACCTGGATTATCCCCTTCGCCACCGCGATATTTGCCCGGAACATGGGCGAATCCGGCATGGATCAACACGTCAACCCCGCTCAGATCAGCATCCTGCCCCAGTTGCCAATCGACATCTGCCTTGCGCCCAAACAGCGTAACGTCATGATTTATTTGACTAAAGTGCTGCGCGATAGGCTGGCCAAGCAGCCCGCTGGCCCCGGTGATGGCGATCCTCATGATGGGTTCGAAAGCGTATTGAGATCAATGGCTTGGCCGCCATCTGCATAATGCCGCCACAGCTCGATCAAGGGGCGCAATTGCTCTGACTTTTCATGATCCTGCCAGGGTTTTTCATACTGAAAATGCAGCACATGAATCGACGGCCAACGCCATAGATCTGGTAGGTTCATCCAAACATACTGCAGCATGTTGTGGGTCACCGATAGTCCGTGCCACTCCGGGAAATAGCTCTGCAAGAATGTCTGATCCGTGCGCCGCCAGAAGACTTCGGGCTGATCCAGTTTTTCCAACATGTTTTCAAAGGTTTGCGGGTTTGGCTTGGCGGTGAAAACCCCGGAGTTCAGCCGGTGAAAATCCCCCAACCCCTCGTAAACATTTGGCGCAGCACAGAATTCCGGATAGTCAAACAGCCGATCGCAATTCTGCAAAACCAACGTATCCGCATCCAGAAACACCACGTTTTCATAGTCCAATTGCCACAATCTCAGCTTGGCAAAATTGTCCAATGGGGTGTGGAATTCTGGCTTTTTTCCCTTTGTAAATGGGGCGTTATCATGCAGTGCCTTGCGGGCGTGACGGGCGTTGAACGCTACTGACGTCGGTAATAGCTCGGTCTTGATCAGACGTGCATCGCCCAATTGCGCCAGCGCCGCATCAGGCACGCCGCCCGTATAAAGTACCACTAAATCAGCCCGCGTCTGGGTGAGCCGCAGAGAATGCAGTAAGGCCTTGGCCCCCAATGCAAAATCCGCGTTGGTGACCAAGGTGACATAGGCATTTTTGCTGCGCGCCGGGCGGTTTGCGACCCAGCTCATGAGACTGACCGAATGGCCCGCCCCTCGGGGTCATGCTCGACCTTCTGCGACAGATCCTTGGTCCAGGCAGAGACCGCCGGAACGCGGGACCGATCCACGCGATAGGCGAATTTCTTCGCTACATCAACGACTTCGTCCAAGAGCCCCTCTTGCAGGGTGATCGGATCAAGTCCGAGTTCCAGGAATTGTTCGTTGCGCACGACCAGATCATTCTCAGCCGCTTCCTTGCGCGGATTGGGCAGATAGGCCACCTCGGCCCCAGTCATCATCGCCACCAGCTCGGCCAGATCGCGCACCCGATGCGTTTCGGTCATCTGGTTAAAAATCCGCACGCGATCCCCAGCCTTGGGCGCATCCGCCAGCGCAAGCTCAATACAACGCACCGAATCCTGGATGTGGATAAAGGCCCGTGTCTGCCCGCCTGTGCCGTGGACCGTCAGCGGGTGGCCAATTGCGGCTTGGATCAAAAACCGATTTAAAACAGTGCCATAGTCGCCGTCATAGTCGAAACGGTTGATCAGTTGATCATGGCGGCGGGTCTGGTCTGTATGGGTGCCCCAAACGATACCTTGATGCAAATCGGTGATCCGCAGCCCATCATTTTGCGCGTAGAACTGGAACAGGATCTGATCCAGGCTTTTGGTCATGTGATAGACCGAGCCGGGCTTGGTCGGATACAGGATCTCTTGCGTTGCGCGCCCACCATCGAGCTTGTCCAGTTCAACAGTCAAATACCCCTCGGGGATTGCGGCACCGACGCTGGAATAGCCATAAACGCCCATCGTCCCAAGATGCACCAGATGCGCGTCAATCCCAGTTTCCACCAACGCTGCCAAGAGGTTATGGGTCGCGATGATATTGTTGTTGACGGTATAGACCTTGTGGCGGTCACTTTTCATCGAATAGGGCGCGGCGCGCTGTTCGGCAAAGTGGATCACCGCGTCAGGGGCGTGGTCACCCATCCAGGTTTTCAGCCGTTCATATTCCGAAGACAGATCAAGCAGGTGGAAATTCAAGCGACGGCCGGTCAATTCGTGCCAGACGCGGCAACGTTCCTGAATCGAGTCCATCGGGGTCAGCGATTGCACCCCGAGTTCTGTATCAATCCAGCGTCTCGACAGGTTGTCGATGATGTGAATCTCATGCCCAAGATGCGACAAGTGTAGCGCTGTGGGCCAACCTATAAAGCCGTCTCCGCCAAGAATTGCGATTTTCATGCCATGCTCCTTGTTTTGGTGCTGGCTATCAATGAGGTGTAACAATTTGGCGACGGGCGGCGGGATTAAGCCCGTTCAAACCCCGCGACCCGACCCAAGGCGAAGCGCAGAAAATCCGTCATGAAACCGTCACTGCGCTGTCACATGCAGCGCCTAAGCCCTGCGCAATCGTACCTCGGAGGCGGAGTTGATGATCAACCGTACTTTGTTCTTGTCCGATATCCATCTTGGCACCCGAGGGTGCAGCGCCGAGTTGCTTTTGGACTTTCTCAAGGACCATGACGCGGACACGATCTATCTCGTCGGGGATATCTTTGACGGCTGGGCGCTGCGCCGGGGCTGGCACTGGCCGCAAAGCCATAACGACGTGGTGCAAGAGCTGCTGCAGCGCGCCCATGACGGCAAACGCATTGTCTTTGTGCCCGGCAATCATGACGAGGTGATGCGCAATTATCTTGGCACTCATTTCGGCGGGATCGAGGTGATGCGCACCGCCGATTTCACCGCCTTGGATGGCAAGCGATACCTGGTCACGCATGGGGATCAGTTTGACGCCGTGGTGATGAATGCCAAGTGGATCGCCCATCTTGGCGACCGTGCTTACGAGTTTCTGATCTGGCTGAACCCCAAGATCAATCGCATCCGCTCGCTCTGGTCTGGGCGTTACTGGTCGCTGTCAAAATGGGCCAAGCAGCAGGTGAAATCTGCGGTGAACTTTATCGGTGAGTACGAAGATGTCCTGGCCGAAGAGGCGCGGCGCGGTAATTATGATGGCGTGATCTGCGGCCATATTCACCACGCCAATATCAAGACCATCAACGATGTCATTTACGTCAATACAGGCGATTGGGTCGAAAGCTGCACAGCGGTGATCGAACGCCCGAATGGTCGGTTGGAACTGATTGATTGGGAAGCGAAAATCGCGGCCAATAAAGAACGCCCGCGCCGTAGAAATCGCCCGAAAACCAAGAAGAACGACCTTGTCGATGCGCAGGGCTAAATAGGAATTATCATGACTTCACTCCCTTCCGTCAGCGAGCAAATCGGTGCCGCGGTCAACCAGAATGATGCGCTTAGCAAAGAGGGGGTGCTGGAGCGTTTGTTCGCACGTCTGTTCCACGGTCTGGTCTATGCGCAGATCTGGGAGGACCCGGTCGTCGACATGGAGGCGCTGCAATTGGGGCCGCAGGATAACGTGGTTTGCATCGCCTCGGGAGGCTGTAACCTGTTGTCTTATCTGACGGCGGATGTGGCCTCGATCACTGCGGTTGATCTGTCGCCGGCCCATGTGGCTGTGAACCGGATGAAGCTGGCGGCGGTGCAGTTTTTGCCCGACCACAAGGCGGTTTATGACATGCTGGGCCATGCCAATTTGCGCGACAATGTTCTGGCTTTTGACACCTATGTCGCCCCGCATTTGGACGCTGAAACCCTGGCCTGGTGGAACGGTATGACCCTGCGCGGTCGGCGCAAGACGATGCTGGCGCGCGGGTTTTATCACTACGGGCTTTTGGGGCGGTTTTTGTCGGTGGTGCATCTGGTCACGCGCATTGCCCGGGTCGATTTTGCCCCCTTGCTGCGCGCCAAAACGCTGGAAGAGCAGGCGGCGTTTTTTGACCGCGAAATCGCGCCGCTTTATGACAGCCGTTTTGTGAAATTCGTGGCCCGTCGCCGTGCGTCTTTGTTCGGGCTGGGCATTCCCCCGGCACAATATGACAAACTGGCGGCGGATGCCGGGGGCGACGTGATCCCGGTGCTGAAGGAACGGACGCGCAAGCTGTTTTGCGACTTCCCGATTGCCGAGAATTATTTTGCCTGGCAGGCCGCCAATCGCGGCTATCAGCCGGACGGGCAGGGCTCGGTCCCGCCTTATCTGGAGGCACAGAACTTTGCCGCCGTGCGCGCCAATGCCTCGCGCGCCACTGTGCTGAATCAATCCCTGACCGATATGCTGGCGCAGCAGCCTGCTGCCTCCAAAAGCGCCTATGTCTTGCTGGACGCGCAGGACTGGATGAATGATGATCAACTGAACGCGCTCTGGTCCGAGATCACGCGGACAGCCACCCCCGGCGCGCGGGTGATTTTCCGCACCGGTGGGGCCGATGACATCCTGCCGGGGCGGGTGCTGTCTGAGGTGTTGGACCGCTGGGCCTATCAGCATGAGGCCTCAAAACGCGGTTTCCAGAATGACCGCAGCGCGATTTACGGCGGCTTCCATCTTTATGAATTCCAAGGGTGACGTAATGGCGGACAGCACGACCCACCACGGGGCCTTGATGGACGGTATCTATCGCCGTCAGCGCCTGATTTATGATGTGACCCGCAAGTATTACCTGCTGGGGCGGGATCATCTGATTGATCAGATGCACCCCGAACCCAGCGCGCATATACTTGAGATCGCCTGCGGGACCGGGCGCAATCTTGACCTGATTGATCGCCGCTATCCGGGGCGGGTTTTGTATGGTGTCGATATCTCGTCCGAGATGTTGATCAATGCGCGCAACAAGCTGGGAACACGGGCAAGTTTTGCGCAGGGCGATGCCTGTGCTTTCGATCCCGAAACCTTGTTCGGGCAGGCGCGGTTTGATCACATCGTTATGTCCTATAGCCTGTCAATGATCCCGGATTGGCAGGCCGCCATTGCCGAGGCCTTGCGCCATCTTGAACCGGGCGGCACCCTGCATATCGTTGATTTTGGAGATCAAGCGCGGCTGCCGCGCTGGTTCAAGGCTGGGCTGCGCAACTGGCTTGCTCGGTTTCATGTTACGCCCCGCGACGGGCTTGCGGACATGCTCAGCGTTCAAACCGGGGTGGAGGTGACGTTTCTGCCGCTCTATCGCGGTTATGCGCAATATGCACGGGTCACCAAGACACCCGCGTGACAGTCGGCAATTGCTTGCAATGGCTTGCCATGCGGGCTTGCTTGTCGTCATGTTATAATATAACAGGTCACACCTGACGTCATAACCATGGGGCCTGGTGTGAAAGATACGCGCATTCCTGTTACTTTGCTCACCGGATTTCTCGGGGCGGGCAAAACCACATTGCTCAACCGCATCCTGCATGAGTCCGGTGAACGCATCGCAGTGATCGTCAATGAGTTCGGTGAGGCCGGGCTGGATCATGACCTGATCGAAACCGCCTCGGACGATGTCATTCTCATGGCGTCCGGTTGCCTGTGTTGCACCGTGCGGGGGGAGCTGGCGGATACCGTCCTGCAACTGCTGCATCGGCGTGAATCCGGCACGTTCGAGTTTGACAGGATTGTCATCGAAACCACCGGTCTGGCCGATCCCGGCCCGATTATGCAGACCATGGTTGTTGATCGCGGGCTGGCACGGTTTGCACGCTTGGACGGGGTAGTAACCCTGGTGGATGCCGCCAACGGAGCGACCACTCTGGACGCCCAGTTTGAGGCCGTGTCGCAGGTCGCCGTGGCCGATCTGATCGTTCTCAGCAAGACCGACCTAGTCATGGCCGAGCAGGTTGCAGTTCTGGAGGCACGGCTCAAAAGCTTGAACCCCAATGCGCGCATTCTTCATTCGGTCAGCGGTGAAAACGTCATTGATCACATGTGGGATCTGAGCGGTGTGAGCGAAGGCGTCGCCCCGGCCCAAGCCGTGTCCTGGCTGGCCGCTCCGACAACTCCGACGGCGGACCCATTTGCCAACCTGTCCGGGTTTGCCAACAAAACCCCCGAGCCGTCACCGTTCAATCCGCATGACACCCGCATTGGCACGGCGTCGATCATTCTGGATGAGCCCCTTGAGGATCGCCAGTTTGACGCCTGGTTGAACACGCTGATTTCGTTGAAAGGCCCTGATATTTTGCGGGTCAAAGGCATCGTTTTTCTGAAAGGGATCGACATGCCCTTTGTCTTTCACGGCGTGCAAAAGATCTTTACCCCGCCGATGCCGATCCGGGATTGGCCCAGCGATGACCGCCGTTCGCGCATCGTGGTGATCGCCCGTGACATCACACGACCTGAATTGCAGCGCAGCTTTGACATGCTGCGCGGAACCTTCTCCTCCGAACAAGAGCCTGCATCCTCATGAAAGATATCAATCCCAACGACTCCCGTCTTCCGGTCACAGTTCTCTCTGGCTTTTTGGGCGCGGGTAAGACCACGCTGCTGAACCGTGTTTTGAACAATCGCGATGGCCGCCGTGTTGCTGTCATTGTGAATGACATGTCCGAAGTGAATATCGACGCTGACCTGGTGCGCGAAGGCACTGAGCTGTCGCGTTCGGAGGAGACTTTGGTTGAAATGTCCAATGGCTGCATCTGCTGCACCCTGCGTGATGACCTGCTGAAAGAGGTGCGCAAGCTGTCCGAAGAGGGGCGATTTGACTATCTGTTGATTGAATCCACTGGGATTTCCGAACCGCTGCCCGTCGCGGCGACCTTTGATTTTCGCGATGAAGAGGGTGAAAGCCTCTCGGACGTGGCCCGTTTGGACACGATGGTGACGGTTGTTGATGCGGTCAACCTGCTTGAAGATTTCTCGAGCCATGATTTTCTGAGTGATCGCGGCGAATCTCTGGGTGATGATGATGATCGCAGTCTGGTCAGCCTGCTGACCGAGCAGATCGAATTTGCCGATGTGGTGATCCTGAACAAGGTGTCCGATGCGGGTCCTGAACGGGTGAAAAACGCGCTCAAGATCATTCGCGCGCTGAATGGTGACGCCAAGATCATCGAAACCGATCACTCCGATGTCTCTGCCGAGACCATTCTGGACACGGGCCTGTTTGACTTTGACACGGCGCATGAGCATCCGATGTGGGCCAAGGAACTTTATGGCTTTGCCAATCACACGCCGGAAGACGAAGAATACGGCATCACCTCCTTTGCCTATCATGCCCGCGCACCGTTTCACCCGCGCAAGCTTTATGAGGTGTTGAATGGTGATCTGCCCGGTGTGATCCGCGCCAAGGGCCACCTTTGGGTGGCGACACGTCCGGATTGGGCGATTGAATACAGTCTGGCCGGGGCGCTGTCCTCGCTCAAACCTTTGGGGCGCTGGTGGGCCTCTGTCCCGCAGGAACGCTTGCCCACGCATCCCCAAGCTCAGGCCGAAATTGCGCGCAATTGGGTGGAGCCCTGGGGGGATCGCCGTCAGGAGATCGTGTTTATCGGCACGGGCCTGGATCGCGAGGCGATTTGTGCCCGTTTGAATTCGGCGCTTTTGGACGTGGATGATTTCATGCCGATTGACTGGTTCGAATTGGACGATCCGCTGCCGCAATGGGGCTGACCCTAATCCGATACATCAAACGGCCCAAAGCAGTTTGGGCCGTTTTGCTTTTGTGACCCTGGCGCGGTCCAAAGCTGCACATTGTCCGCGTCACCTGTTCGAGTTTTGATCATTCCTGTTCGTTCCTGATCACTTTCCCGTGTGCATCCTGGGGCGTTTGACCGTCGGTAAGGGCCTTTTCACCCGGTCCGACCCGACGGCCTGTTCCGACAGTGCCTGAGGAAACAGCCTTGAAAATATGAGCCCAAGGCCTGCTCAGCTCATCCTTGGATTGCACGACCTTGGGCCTTAAACCGGAAGCCTGAAGCTGTTCGCTTGGCCGTGACCAAAGGTGATTGCCACATGTCCCTTTGATCGATTGCGCTATCATACCCGAACGCGGTGGCCCGGATCGATTCGCATCTGACGATGCCTGGCCCGGCTTATCGCGCGATTTCGGGGAGAGAACATGTTCAAACTATTCGCAACAACCGCTTTGACGCTGTGCCTGGCTAGCGCGGCCTCGGCGGAAACATTCAAATGGGCGGGCACTACGGATCCGCAAACAATGGACCCGCATGCGGTCAACTCTGCGCCGGTTTTGGGGTTCCTGAACAACGTTTACGAGGGCTTGGTGCGCCGGGGCAAAGACATGGCGGTCGAGCCTGCTTTGGCGACATCCTGGGAGCCGATTGGCGAGGGCGAAGGCTGGCGCTTCAACCTGCGCAAGGGCGTGAAATTCCACGATGGCGCGGATTTCACCGCTGAGGATGTGCTGTTCAGCTATCAACGTGCCTCATCCGAAGCCTCGGACACACGCAGCTGGTTTGCGCCTGTGGCGGATGTGAAGGTGGTGGATGATTACACGGTCGACATCCTGACCTCTGCCCCAAACCCGATCTTTCCGGATTCCATCGCCAACTGGATGATGATGGACAAGGGCTGGGCCGAAGCCAACAACACGGCGCTGCCAGATAAGGAAAGCGGCAACTTCGCCACGTTGAATGCCAATGGCACCGGGGCGTTTATGCTCAAGGATCGCCAACCCGGTTTGACCACAACCCTGGCCCCCTTTGATGGCTGGTGGGACGAGGTGGAACACAACATCACAGAGGCGGTATTCACCCCCATCGACAACCCGGCCACGGCGGTGGCGGCGCTGTTGTCGGGCGATGTGGATATGATCAACCCGGTGCCCATTCAGGATGCCGCCCGTGTGGATGACCGCGACGGCACCAAGGTCATTCGCGGGATTGAAGCGCGTGTGATCATGCTGGGCTTTGGTCAGGATCGGGACGAGCTGAAATACACCGCCATGGCCGGGCAGCCCAACCCGTTCAAGGATGCCCGCGTGCGCGAAGCGGTGGCCAAGGCCATCAATGTCGATGCGATCCTGAAAACCATCATGCGGGGCAGCGCCGAACCGGCTAGCCAGTTGGTCAGCCCCGCCATGCGCGGCTTTTCCGATGCCTTGGCCGCGCGTCCAGCCTATGACGTGGCCGGGGCCAAGGCGCTCTTGGCCGAAGCAGGCTATGCCGACGGGTTCTCCTTTGGTCTGAAATGCCCCAACAACCGTTACCTGAACGACGAAGCGGTCTGTCAGGCGGTAACGGGCATGTTGGCGCAGGTGGGTATCAAGGCCGAACTTGACGCGATGCCGGTGCAAAATTACTGGCCCGAGCTGCGCGCCGACAATTTCGACATGTATCTGCTGGGTTGGTCGCCGGGCACTTTTGACCACGAACACCCGGTGCGCTTCCTTGTGACCACACCAAACCCTGAGAAAAAGCTGGGTTCGTGGAACTTTGGCGGGTTCTCAAACGCGCGCGTGGATGAGCTGTTACCGATGGTCCAGTCCGAGATCGACGATGGCAAACGCCAAGCCATGATGGATGAGATCACCTCGATCTATCAGTCTGAACACGCCTATGTGCCGATGTATGTGCAACCGCTGGTTTGGGGAGCGCAGGACAATATCGAGCTGACACAGCGCCCGGATAACTTTTTCATCCTGCGCTGGGTCACCGTGAACTGACCTTCAGCGCGTTTACAAGACCAGAGCGCCCCTGATCTGGGGCGTTCTTTACTGCCTGCGGGTTTCAAGAAATGCTGTCATATATCATCCGCCGCGTCCTTCAATCAGTGCTGGTGCTGCTGATCGTGGGGTTGGTGGCCTTTGCCATGTTCACCTTTATGGGTGATCCGATCGACAATATGCTTGGGCAGGAACGCACCCAGGAAGACGTGGATCGTTTGCGCGCCCGGCTGGGTTTGGACCAGCCCTTTGTGGTGCAATATGTCAAATTCATCCTAAGCGCCTTGCAGGGCAATTTTGGTGTCTCTTACGAACAGGGGCGTCCTGTGGCGCAGATCCTGGCCGAGCGCGCTCCGGCGACGCTGGAGCTTGCGCTGGTCTCGGGTGTGTTCGCGCTGGGGGCGGGGATTGTGCTGGGCGTGTTCACAGCCATCCGCCGCAACGGGTTTATGGCGCAGATCGTTATGACCATCAGTCTGGTTGGTGTTTCGCTGCCAACATTCTTGATTGGCATCCTGCTGATCTACCTCTTTTCAGTTGAACTTGATTGGCTGCCCAGCTTTGGCCGCGGCGAGGTGGTGGATCTGGGCGGGTGGACGACCGGATTTCTGACAGCCAGCGGGCTGCGCGCCCTGATCTTGCCCGCGATCACGCTGGGCCTGTACCAGATGACCCTGATCATGCGGCTGGTCCGTTCGCAAATGCTTGAGGTGCTGCGGCAGGACTACGTCCGATTTGCCCGCGCCCGTGGACTGCCAGAGCGGGCCGTGCTGTTTCGCCATGCGCTGAAAAACACCATGGTGCCGGTGATTACGGTGGCGGGTTTGCAGCTGGGATCCATCATCGCCTTTGCCATCATCACCGAGACGGTGTTTCAGTGGCCCGGTGTCGGGTTGCTGTTCATCAACGCCATTCAGTTTGTCGATATCCCGGTCATGGCCGCCTATCTGATGCTGATTTCTGTGATGTTTGTCGGGATCAACCTGCTGGTTGACCTGCTATATGTCGCTATTGACCCGAGGTTGCGCACATGACGACGAGCCCTGAGCAAACGGCCAAGCCCAAATCCATGCTCGCCCGCGCCTGGGACAGCGATGTTGGATACAGTTTCCGTCATTCGCCCGTCGCGATCTTTTCAAGCACGGTGGCTTTGCTACTGATCCTCGCGGCGGTTTTCGCGCCGCTTTTGGCCGTGATGAACCCGTTTGATCCGGCCAGCCTGAACCTGCTGAACGGATTCACCCCGCCGCTGTCGCAGGCTGAGTTCAGCCCGGATTGGTTCCTGCTTGGCACCGATGATCAGGGGCGCGACGTGTATTCGACTATCCTTTATGGAATGCGGATATCGCTGTTTGTCGGCTTTGCCGCTGTGGCGCTGGGCATGGTGATCGGGATCACGCTGGGCTTGATCTCGGGCTATTTCGGCGGCTGGGCGGACGCCATCATCATGCGCATTGCCGATGTGCAGCTGACCTTTCCCTCGATCCTTGTGGCGATGCTGATTTTCGGTGTCGCCAAGGGGTTCACCCCGGTGGAGTATCGCGACCAACTGGCGATCTGGGTGTTGATCCTGGCGATTGGCCTGTCTGACTGGGTGCAATTTGCAAGGGTTGTGCGGGGTGCGACACTGGTGGAAAAGAACAAGGAATATGTGCAAGCTGCAAGGCTGATGGGGCGAGGGGCGCTGCCGATCCTGTTTCGCCACATCCTGCCCAATGTCATGTCGCCGGTCCTGGTGATTGCCACCATCTCACTGGCTCTGGCCATCATTGCCGAGGCGACGTTGTCCTTCCTTGGGGTCGGGGCCCCGGCCACGCAGCCAAGCTTGGGCACGCTGATCCGCATTGGTCAAGGCTTCTTGTTTTCGGGTGAATGGTGGATCCTGGTCTTTCCTGCGGTGACCCTGCTGGCCTTGGCGCTATCCGTGAACCTGTTGGGCGATTGGCTGCGCGACGCCTTGAACCCGAAATTGCGATAGAGGCTGGTCATGTCACTTCTCGAGATCAAGGATCTGACTGTTGAATTCCCCACTCGCCGCCAACGCTTTGTCGCGGTGGCCTCGGCGGATCTGGTGGTGGAGCCCGGAGAAATCCATGGGCTGGTTGGTGAAAGTGGGGCAGGGAAGTCCACCATTGGTGCCGCTATCATGGGGTTGCTTGAGGCACCGGGGCGCATCACCGAAGGGGAAATTGCCCTGAATGGCAGCACGATCAGCGGGTTGGATCAGGATGCCATGCGGGCGCTGCGCGGCAACCGGATCAGCATGATCTTTCAGGACCCGCTGACCTCGCTGAACCCGCTTTTCACGGTCCGCCAGCAATTGGTGGAAACCATCCTGACCCATCTGAATGTGTCCGGGGAAGAGGCCGACCAGCGCGCCCGTAACCTATTGGATCGCGTCGGCATTCCCGATCCGGACACCCGTCTAGACCAATACCCGCATCAGTTTTCCGGTGGGATGCGGCAGCGGGTGGTGATTGCGCTGGCTTTGTGCTCTGAGCCCGAAGTGATCATCGCAGACGAACCGACAACCGCGCTGGATGTGGCTGTGCAGGCGCAAATCCTTGACCTCATTCGGGAATTGGCCGAGGAGCGGCAGGTTGGAGTGATCTTGATCACCCATGATATGGGCGTGATTGCCGATACGACCGATCGGGTCACGGTGATGTATCAGGGCGAAGTGGTCGAAACGGGGCCAACCGATCAAGTCATCGGCAACCCGCAGCATCTTTATAGCCAGTCGCTGATTGCTGCCGTGCCCCGCCCGAACGAGCCGCGCCATCGCTTTCCTCAGATCAGCTATGGTGGGCGGCAAACCCGCTTTGCCATCGAAGATATCGCGCGCAATTGGCCACGCCAGGATGCCGATCCCGATACCCCCTTGATCCAGGTGCAAAACCTGTCGAAACGCTTTCTGGAAAAGCGCAGCCTGATCCCGGGCAAAAGCACCTATTTCACCGCCGTCGATGATGTCAGTTTTGACATTTTTCCGGGCGAAGTCTTTGGCATTGTTGGGGAAAGCGGCTCGGGGAAATCTACCATCGCGCGGCTTATCAGCGGGCTGCATCGGGTTGATGGCGGAGTGGTTCACTTTCGCGGCCAAGAGGTAAGCGATCTGTCCAACAAAGCGGTACAGGCGGCGTTTCGGCAGGAAATCCAGATGATTTTCCAAGATCCGTTTTCATCGCTGAATCCGCGTATGCGGGTGGATCAGATCATCGCAGAACCGATCCATCACCACCGGTTGCTCAGCGGCAGCGCCGTCAAAACCCGCGTGGCCGAACTGTTGGAGCAGGTCGGATTGGGGGCGGAGGCAGGTTTCAAATACCCGCATGAGTTTTCCGGCGGTCAGCGTCAGCGTATTTGCATCGCTCGGGCATTGGCGACCCAACCACAATTCCTGATTTGTGACGAGCCCACCTCGGCTTTGGATGTGTCCATTCAGGCGCAAATCCTGAATATCCTCAAAGATTTGCAAGAGCATCTTGGGCTGACCTTGCTCTTTATCAGCCATGATTTGCCGGTAGTGCGCCAGATGTGTTCGCGTGTTGCCGTGATGAAGAATGGTCAAATGGTCGAACTGCAGGCGACCGAGGATCTGTTTGCCCGCCCAAAGACAGAATATACGCGCGAATTGCTGTCCCTGATGCCGCGTTTGGACGCCTTGCAAAGCAGTGGCTCCTGATGCGCCTATACGGCTTTGATACGGTCAATACGTTCAAGATATTGATCATGCTCGAGGAAATTGGCCAGCCCTATGCGTTCGACCCAATCAATATCCGGGCAGGCGAACAGCACAGCCCCGGTTTTCGCGCGCTCAACCCCAATGGCAAGGTGCCGGTTCTGGTGGTTGAGGAGGAGGTTCTGGTCGAATCTGCTGCGATCTTGATGTTTCTGGCGGATCGTTCAGGCTTTGGTCTAGCCAAGACCGGCAGGCAGCGACAAAAGGGGCTGGAATGGCTGATGTTTCAGGCCTCAACCCAAGGGCCTTTGTTTGGCCAATTGGAGTATTGGGTTGAGCTGGCGGGCGACCCGAACCCGGAATTGCAAAGCCATTACCGCGCCATATGCCAAAAGATCCTTGCGCAGATGGAGGCCCGTTTGGAACAGACCACTTGGTTCGACGGAGGCGATTACGGCCTCGCCGATATTGCGCATTACGCCTGGATGATGCGGGCATCGCGGCTTGGGCTTGATCTGTCTGAGTGCCCACATGTGCGCGCCTGGATGGTGCGGATCGATAAACGCCCGGCGGTGATGCGGGCAACCCGGGATGTTATCAGCCCTTTGCCATCCTCATCGTCAAGCTCGCCCCGGTCTCAACCGGATTGATGGTCAAAGACCCGCCATGCTGCTCAGCCACGGTCGCAGCAATGGCAAGGCCCAGGCCGCTGCCATCAGAGGGTTCTACCTGTGAAAACCGCCCCAAGGCAGCTTCGGCATTGTCCGGCGACAGGCCTTTCCCGTCATCACTGACCGTGATGGCGATATGCTTATCTTCGTCACGCAGCGTGACCGAAATCATGCTCAGCCTGGCCCCGCCATGTTTTAACGCATTGTCGATCAGGTTCTTGAGGGCTTCGGAAATGAAGACTTGGTCGCCTTTGATCGGAACCGCGCCTTCGGGGGCTGAAAGTTCGAATTCCAACCCTTGCGAAAGCAATTCTGGCCCGATTTGCGCGCAGACCTCTTGAACCGTTTCATTCAGGTCAAACCGGGTGAACTGGCTGTCCGGAACGGGTTGGCGCAATCGATCCATCGACAGCAACTGGTTGGTGATGCGCGTGGATTGGCGCGCAGCGGTGATCAGAGCGTCAAGGCGTTCTTGGCGATCTTCCTGTGTCGGGGAATCGCGCAAAGTTTCCGCCATGGACAGCACCGCAGCGGCAGGGTTGCGCAATTGATGCGCGGCGTTCGAGATAAAGACCTGATGCGCGTTCATGCTGTCTTGGATCTTTTCCAAGAGGTGGTTGAGCGTAGCCACAACCCCCTGAACCTCGACGGGGACGCTGCGCTTGATCTGGCTGAGATCATTGGGGGAACGGACGGAAATCGCTTGTTGCAGGTCAAGAAGCGGGCGCAGGCCCAGATGCACGCCGAACCAGACCACCAAAGCCAGGGTCAGGATCAACCCGGCCATCAGGCTGATGGCGCGGCGCGCGATTTGGGCGGCAAATTCCTCGCGTTCGGCCATACGCTGCCAGACCGTGACAGTCGCATTGCCCGAGATGCCGTCAATCGACACGCGCTCAATAATCCGCAAGACTCGAACTGGTTCATTGCGATAGCTGGCGCGGTCATAATGGGGGCGCTGCAGTTCTGCTTTGGCGGTTGAGGCCACAGCCGGGGGATAGGCATAGCCGGTGACGTAAATCCCGTCCGGACCAGTGGCGTGGTAAAACACCTCTCCGCCGGCTGCATCGTGGATCAAACCACTGGTGGTCGGTGACAAAAGATCGCCGCCCGAAATGGTCACATCGCGCGAAATGGCCAGGGCGGCGGACAGCAATGAACGATCAAACAGATCTTCGGCGGTGGCCTGCGCAACGTTGTAGCGCCAGATGCCAAGCATGATCGACACCAGCAGCAGGGGCGTCATGATCAGGGCAAAGAGCCGTTGGCGCAGGGAATAGGTGCGGGTCATTCGCGCAGCTCTTCGAGCATATAACCAAGGCCGCGCGCGGTTTTGATCGCAACACCGTAATCGGCCAAGCGGCGTCTGAGCCTTGAGACCAGCGGCTCGACTGCGGTCTGATCAACATCCGCGCCGATACCATAAACATGATCGGTCAGCAGCGTTTTGGAGACGATGCGGCCGCGCCGTTCCAGCAGGCATTCCAACACCGCCAATTCCTTGCGCGGAATATCCAGCGGCACGCCTTCGACGCTGACCTGCCGGGCGGTGCGATCAAAGGTGATATTGCCGATATTGTCCTGCGCGCCGAATTCCAGATTCTTGCGGCGGGTCAACGCACGAATGCGCGCCTCAAGCTCGTCCATTTCAAACGGTTTCACCAAATAGTCATCCGCGCCCAGATCCAACCCGGCGACCCTGTCGCTGGTTTCACTGCGTGCAGTCAGCAAAATGACAGGTGCGCTGTCGCCCCGCGCCCGAAGTGCGCGAAGAATGTCGAGACCGCTCTTGCCCGGCAAATTGATGTCGAGCACCACAAGGTCCGCCCCCTCTTGCGCCAGGAACGCATCCGCCTCGGCACCGTCATGCAGCACATCCGCCGCGTGCCCCCGATCACGCAAACGGTAAGAGATCGCTTTGGCAAGAGACTCGTTGTCTTCGACGATGACGATCCGCATTTTCACTCCCTTTGGCTGCGTGCAAGGTTCACGCAAGGTTGGCCCATCATGTTCAGCAGATCGTTGGGGGAATCAATCCCCCGCATTTGTCGAACATTGTCGCTTTGGAGGCACGGACGTGTTTGACTGGTCATTAGGGAGGAACATATGACCGTTCTCAAATCCACACGCAATGTCGTGTTCGGCCTGATTGCAGCCGCTGGTCTGGCGATGCCTGCCCAAGCCGACGTCGATTTCTCGGGTAAGACCATCGAATGGGTCATCCCCTTTTCTGAAACAGGTGGTTCGGCCAAATGGGCCAACTTCTTTGCCCCGCTTTTGGGTGAGGCGCTGCCGGGTCAGCCGACCGTTGTCGTGAAATTCATGCCCGGTGCTGGTTCGACCAAAGGGGCGAACTGGTTCCAGAAGCAAAAGGATGGGGACGGTACGCTGTTGTTCGGCTCGTCCGGGTCCACGCAGTTCCCCTATCTCTTGGGTGATCCGCGGGTGCGTTATGAATACAATGACTGGAACGCGGTCATGGCGTCGGGCACCGGTGGTGTTGCCTATCTGAATGCCGAAGACGGGGCCAAGTTTGATGGTTCTGCCAATGCTTTGCAGGACACCGATTTCATCTATGGCTCGCAGGGGGCAACCCGTCTGGATCTCGTGCCGCTTTTGGCCTGGAAAATGCTGGGCATGAATGTCGAGCCGGTTTTTGGCATCAAAGGGCGCGGCGATGGCCGTCTGATGTTTGAACGTGGCGAGGCCAATATCGATTACCAAACCTCTTCGGGTTACCTGAAAGGGTCGACCGCGCTTGTGGATGCAGGCAAGGCCGTTCCGATGATGACCTGGGGTGCCTTGGACGAAAATGGCGAGATCGTGCGCGATCCGACCTTCCCGGAAATTGCTACCTTCAAAGAGGTGTGTGAGGCGACCGAAGGCTGTGAAACCTCGGGCGAAGCGTGGGATGCGTGGAAAGCCTTCTTTGTCGCGGGCTTCCCGGTGCAAAAACTGGCCTTCCTGCCTGCGGGCACTCCGGATGACATAATTGCAGCCTACACCAAAGCGTTCCAGGACGTTGTCGCGCGCGACGATTTTGCCGAGATTTCGTCCAAACGTGTGGGCAAATATTCGGTCTTTACCGGTGGGGGTGCGCAGACCGCCCTGGGGACCGCGACCCAAGTTCCGACAGAGGCCAAGGCCTATGTCACGAATTGGCTGAGCGAAGCTTATGGCGTTACGCTGAAATAAGCTGGACTTAGGTCAAATCGGCGTTAGGCGCGCCTGTTCACCACTGTAACGGGCGCGCCACCCTTCTGAAAATCCTTACATTTTATTGAAAGCGAGTCCCATGGAGATGTTCGCAACCGCACTTCCTGCGCTTGGAGAGGCGTGGGCATTGATCTTGCAACCTGTCGTGCTGGGTTATCTGGTGCTTGGTGTCGTGATGGGACTGGCGGTCGGGGTTTTCCCCGGTCTCGGCGGCATTGCAGGCCTGTCCCTATTGCTTCCTTTCATGTTTGGCATGGACCCAATTCTGGGCCTGGCTTTGATGATCGGCATGGTGGCGGTTGTGCCGACCTCTGATACGTTTGCCTCGGTCCTGATGGGCATTCCCGGCAGCTCGGCCTCTCAGGCGACGGTTCTCGATGGGTTTCCCATGGCCAAAAACGGTCAGGCGGCGCGGGCGCTGTCGGCTGCTTTTGCGTCGTCGCTGTTTGGCGGGCTGGTCGGAGCCTCGTTTCTAACAGTATTCATTCTGGTCGCGCGTCCCGTGGTTTTGGCCTTTGGCCTGCCCGAGATGTTGATGATTACCATTCTGGGCCTGTCCATGGTGGCCGTGCTTGCCGGGCGTATCCCGCTCAAAGGGCTGGCGGCGGCGGGTTTGGGCCTGATGATCGGCACGGTTGGCGAAGCGGATGCCGGCGGCTCCCTGCGCATGGCCAGCTATGACATTCCCTATCTCGCGGATGGTCTGAAACTGGTCATCGTCGGCCTGGGCATCTTTGCGGTTCCCGAAATTGTCTCGCTCCTGCGTCAGGATCGCTCTATCGCCAAAGGAGCCTCGCTTGGGGCGGGGTGGCTGGATGGGGTCAAAGATTGGTTCGCCAATATCTGGCTGTCCATTCGGTGCTCGATCATCGGTGTGGTCGTGGGCATCATTCCGGGCCTTGGGGGCTCGGTCGTTGACTGGATCGCCTATGGTCATTCCGTGCAAACCACCAAGGACAAAACAAAGTTCGGCAAGGGTGAAGTGCGCGGCGTGATTGGGCCCGAAAGCTCCAACAACGCCAAAGAGGGCGGTGGGCTGGTTCCGACACTGCTGTTCGGCATCCCCGGTTCCGGCTCAATGGCGATCTTTATCGGCGCGGTTGCTTTGCTGGGGTCAGGCGATATCGAAGTTGGCCCGGGCATGCTCAAGGACAATCTCGACATCACCTATTCCATCGTCTGGCTTTTGGCGCTGGCCAATGTTGTTGGCACGATCATCTGCATCGCGGCCTCGGGTGGCATCGCCAAGCTGACCACGATCCGCTTTACCTATCTTGCGCCCTTCCTGTTCATGCTAATCAGCTTTGCCGCCTTCCAGTCGGGTCAGAATTTCGAAGACCTTCTGGCGCTGTTTGCCATCGGGTTGATCGGGATTTTCCTGCGCCGTTTTGACTGGTCGCGTCCGGCCTTTTTGATCGGGTTCGTTCTGTCCAACCCGGTGGAAAAATTCACCAATCAGGCGTTCCAGATCGCCAGCTTCCGCTTTCGCAAAAGCTTTGAAGAAGGCATGGAATACGTGTTCAGCCCCATCGTGATCGTGCTGATCATTATCACCGTGATCTCTGTGGTGCTGGGTATTCGGCAGGCCAAAACGATTATGGCCGAGGGCGATGTACAGTCCGGAGCCAAGCGCGCGCCGCTGGTCTTCCTGCTGGTCATCTCTGGCTACCTGGTCTTTGCGCTGATCAATGCCAATATGATCCCCGACTACAATATGACGGATAAGATCATCCCCTTGGTTATTGGCGGGTTTTCTCTGGCCTGTTGTGTAATCCTGCTGGTCCAGATGATGCGTCGTCCCGAAGGTGACACGATCTTTGCCGACAAAGAGGTGGCGGGTGAAGATGCGGATGCGCCTTATGGGTTGTGGTCCACCATGGCCTGGTTTGCCGGTCTGATTGCGGCCACCTGGTTTGTCGGTTTCATCCTGGCCTTGATCGGTTTTCTCATCAGCTTCCTTCGAGTGCGTGCCGGGGCGAGCTGGGGCAAGACATTGCTGCTGACTGCCTGCGGGATCGGGTTCATGTGTCTGATGGCGGGGGCGCTCAATCGTGACTTTCCTCCTGGGCTCTTGCAGGGGGCGGTTGATCTGCCATGGCCGCTCAAATGACCCAGACAGCCATTCCCTATCTCTTTATGCGTGGTGGCACGTCGCGCGGGCCATATTTCCGGCGCGAGGATCTACCAGAGGATCTGGATACCCTGGCCAAGGTGCTCGTGGCGGCGCTGGGCTCGGGTCATTCGTTGAATATCGACGGGATCGGCGGCGGGGCCGCCGTGACCACCAAGGTCGCCATGTTGTCTGAAAGCGATGATGACTGGGCGGATGTGGATTACTTCTTTGCCCAGGTTTCGGTCGAAGACAGCACCGTTGATTTCAAACCAACCTGTGGCAATATCCTGTCAGGTGTTGGACCTGCGGCGATTGAACTGGGGCTTGTCCCGGCAACCGACACTGTGACCGAGCTGCGCATTCGCGCCGTCAACACCGGCGCGCGGGTCACGGCCCAGGTGCAAACCCCCGGCGGTCAGTTGACCTTTGACGGCGAGACCGAGATCGCAGGCGTGCCGGGGGCTTCGGCACCCATTGCGCTGAATTTCATGGGGGTTGTCGGGTCCTCGACCGGGGCGTTGTTACCGACAGGCAATGTGCGCGACCTGATCGACGGGATCGAAGTGACCTGCATGGATGTCGCCATGCCTCTGGTGATCGCACGGGCCGAGGATTTTGGTCTGACCGGTTATGAAGGCGCGGCGGAACTGGATGATAACACAGCGTTCTTTGCACGAATGGAGGCAGTCCGGATCAAGGCTGGGGCTTTGATGGGCATGGGCGATGTGTCGAAATCGGTGACACCGAAATTTGGCCTTTTGGCTCCGGCACGTGATGGTGGAAGCATCGCGGTGCGGTATTTCATGCCCTGGAAAACCCACCCGACCATGGCCGTTACAGGGGCGCAATGTCTGGCCTCTTGCGCGCTGACCCCGGGGTCGGTGGCCGAAGGCATGTTGGCACGGCCAAATGAAAACCCCGCCAGATTGGTGCTGGAACACGCGTCGGGAACAATCGAAGTATTGGTGGATTTTTCCATGGATGACGGGTTTGCGCTGAATTCAGCGGGCCTGGTGCGCACGGCAAGAAAACTGGCCGACGGGCATGTCTATGTTCCTGCCAGCGTCTGGGCCGGACAAGGAGACAGAAAATGACTAAGTGCGATAGTGTGGTCGCTCATGGGTGGTCTAGCCGCGTGACATGCCGGATTTTAACTGACGTTGCTGCAAATGGACACCTCAGAGGTTCGCTATGAAAGTTCACATTCTTGACGATTGGTTTGAAACCTTGCGTGGCCTGCCATGTTTCCGCCTGTTGGACGGACAGGATGTGACGGTTTGGACGGATCACGTGCAGGATGTGTCTGTGTTGGCCGACCGGCTTGCTGAGGCTGAGGCAGTTGTCTTGTTTCGGGAGCGCACCAAGGTGACGCGCGAGTTGATTGAGCGGCTTCCGAACCTGCGCCTGATCAGCCAGCGCTCTGTCTATCCGCATATCGATGTTGCGGCTTGCACAGATAACAATGTGCTTTTGTGTTCCAAAATGCCAAAGGGCGGCACAAATTACGCAGCGGCCGAGCTGACCTGGGCGCTGTTGATGGCGGCGATGCGTCAGATTCCAGCGCAGATGGCAGCGACCAAGGCCGGGAACTGGCAGATCGGTGTGGGCAAGACGCTGCGCGGACGCGTGCTTGGGCTTTATGGGTATGGGCGCATTGCCAAAGCGGTGGCTGAATACGCGCGGGCCTTTGGGATGGAGGTGGTTTGGTGGTCCTCCGACGAGGGGCGCGCCCGCGCTTTGGCAGAGGGTGCCAAGGTTGCCGAAAGCCGCGAGGCGTTTTTTGCGCAAAGCGATATTGTCTCGGTTCACCTGCGCCTGAATCCCGAAACCAAAGGTGTCATCACTGCCAAGGATTTTGCAGCCATGGGCGAGGGCGCGGTGTTTGTGAACACCTCGCGAGCCGGGTTGATAGCGCCCGGGGCGTTGTTGGATGGGTTGAATGCGGGGCGTCCGGCGACTGCCGCCATCGACGTGTTTGACACAGAGCCGATGCGCGACCCCAATGACCCGCTCTTGTCCCATCCCAACCTGATTTGCACCCCTCATATCGGTTTTGTCACCGAGGATGAGTTTGAAGTGCAGTTTCGCGACATCTTTGAACAGGTCGCGGCATACAGCGCCGGTGCGCCGATTCACATGATCAATCCCGAGGTCTGGACCCCGTCCGCGTGAACATCTTGGCGACAAGAGGCGCGCCGGTGATGACCAGAACAATCCGCACCAGATGATGCGTGATGACAAGGCCGAGATCCGCGCCAGCGACAATGGCCAGGACCGTCATTTCCGCCTGACCACCCGGCGCAAAGGCGAGAAAGGCTTCGATTGCCGGAGCCAATCCAAGCCGGTTGGCCAGTTGCGCAAAGAAGGCCGCCAGCGCCGCGAGGATCAGAACGAAG
The DNA here is from genome assembly GCA_017744045.1 of Tropicibacter sp. R15_0. Taxonomy (GTDB): domain Bacteria; phylum Pseudomonadota; class Alphaproteobacteria; order Rhodobacterales; family Rhodobacteraceae; genus Pelagimonas. The sequence continues at coordinate 115,476 of JAGHRD010000007.1, forward strand.
GCGACACCGGCCACGATGGTCTTACGCAACTCGGCCATGGTGACGCCAACATAATGCACGCCCACACCCATACCGATAAAGAACTGCGCCGCCAGAATGGCCTCGGCCGGGGGGCGACTGTGCAGAACATCCCCAAGCGACAAGGCTCCGGCAATGATCATCGGCCCAAGGATCGACGCGCCAAAGAGGCCGAGCCTTTCACCGCCTTTCCAGCCGATCAAGGCCGCGACAGCCATCAGGATCAGCTCAAATGCCGGGACTTGGCTGATGGGCGCACCGATTGGGTTGGTCAGGCCCGCGCCATAGAGATGGGTTAACAGGATGGGCGCGACGGTGACGATGATCAACACCCGCGTGGCATGGATCAAAGACAGCGCGCGGGGATCCCCGCCTGCCTCTTGTCCAAAAATGATCATGTCCTGCAAGCCGCCCGGCATGGCCGCGTAATAGGCTGTTGGCAAGTCAAAGCCGCAGATCTTTCGGAAAAACGGAACGCCGACCAGGCCAATTGTGGCGATGTAAAGCGGGATCAAGGCAACTGACGCCGCCATTTGCGGAAGCTTCGCCAGAACCGCCGGGGTGATCGAGGTGCCGACGGCCACGCCTAGGATCGTGCGCGCGCCCACCGAAACCTGCCCAAACCCCTTGAGTTGAACACCAAAAAGCGCGGCCAACAGGCAGCCCGCCATGGGCCCGAACAGAAAAGGCAGTGGCAGGCCGGACAGGTAAAAAACCGCCAACCCGGCAAGGGCAAACCCCAGGGTCAGGCAGCGCCCGTGCCATTCAGCGGACATGGGACAACCCGGATTGACTGGTGTTTTCTGTATTCACGGGCGCTGGGCCTTTCCTCATGGTTCGGTGCGCTTCTTTTGTTCTTCGCGGATCAGGGCCGCCAGCCGATAAAACCCATGGGCCATTTTGCTGAACGGCGTCAGCAGAAAGAAGCTGAGAACTGAGCCAAGATGCAGGGCCAAAATCAGCGGCATGGCAGAGGTCGCCCCCAAGGCATAAAGCGCCAAACCGCTGGCGGCGACAAAGCCCAACAAGGCGATAAAGGCCATGTCTCCCCCCCAGGCTTTTTCATCGCCAAGCGCCCGGTCTGATTTGCGCTTCAGCAGGATCATGGCAATGGTGCCAAGGGTTAAAAGGACACCGCCGGGCAGGCCCAACAGCTTGGGCAGGGACCAAAGCGGGTAGGGTGCGGGGAGGTCAAAGACGTAATGCATGATCGTCCCAACGGCAGTTGAGGCAAAACACAACAGGAACCCGTACATGATGGCTTGGTGCACATGTCGACGGGCTTGGGAAAACCGGTCTTCATCCTCAAAATTGCAGCCTTCGCCATGGCCTGCTGCGAGATCCTTCATCTTGGCGGCCGAGGCAAAGGCCCCGACCACATGAGAAAGGTGTAAGCCTTCGCCGCCGACATCAGCCCAATAGCGTCGCAGGCTAATCGCGAGGCTGATAAGCGGGAACAGGAAGGCAGGCAGAAAAATAGCGACCATGGCAGAATGGGACAGGGCGGCATAAAATCCATTGCCCGCGCCCGTGCCCAAAAGCCGGATGAGCAGGAACAAGACCGCGAAACCGAGAACGCCAAGCAGAGCAATTCGAACCCCATGGGTGTGAAAGGCCCGCGCGGCAGGTTGCGGCCAGGCATAGCTTTCCCAACTATCGCGACGCAGTTCGGCCAAGGCTTGGGGCAGGTTCAGGTCGAATTCGTGCGGGGCGGTGTATTGGCAGGCGTAATAACAGCCACGGCAGTTATGGCAAAGATTGGCCAGCTGCGTCAGGTCGCCATCGCCAAAGGCGCGTTCCCGATGCAGGGCCGGAAAGACCGAACAATAGCCTTCGCAATAGCGGCAGGCATTGCAGATTTGTGCCTGACGGCGGGCCTCTTGCAGCAAATCAGTTTGCATAATCAGCGGCCTCCCGACCTGCGATGCGTCCAAAAACGGTGCCGATGGTCATGCCGAACCCGGCCAGGTAACCTTGCCCCAGGATTGATCCGGCCATGGTTTCGCCAGCGGCCCAAAGATTGCGGATCGGCCCTTTGTCGGTGCCACACTGGGCGTTTTCATCGACCTTGAGCCCGAGATAGGTGAAGGTCACGCCGGTGCGCAGGGAATAGCCGTAAAAGGGCGGTTCGGTGATCGGACGGGCCCAATTGGTCTTGGGCGGTTCGATGCCTGATGTGGCGACACCGTCCAGTTCGGTGGGGTGAAACCCTGATGTGTCCCCGCAGGCCGCGTTAAAGCGTGTCACGGTTTCAACCAGTTTGTCGCCGGGCAGCTCCATCATCTGAGCCAGGTCCTCAAGCGTATCAGCCTTGAGCGGCGGAAAGACTGACGGCATGAACAGGTTCAGAGATTTGCTGTCGATGATGACAAAACCCACCTGATCGGGCTGCGCCGCCACCAAGCGGCCCCAGATCGCATAGCGTTTCGGCCAAACATCTTCGCCCTCGTCATAAAAACGCTCGGCGTTTTTGTTCACCACAATGGAAAAGGGCACGCAATCCAGCCGGGTCACGATGCCGCCATCAAATTTGGGCGCGCGCCCGTCAATGGCAACGGCATGGCATTGCGTCGGGTCTCCGATTGATTGCACGCCTTGATCCAACAGATCGGCCAGCACGACACCCCGGTTATAAGGCGTTCCGCGGATCAGAAAGTTTTTCGCCGGTTCCCCCCAGGCGCGGGTCAGCCAAGCAGTATCGGCCTGAAACCCGCCCGAGGCCACGATAACCGCAGTCGGCGTTATACGTTGCGCCTTGCCTTGGTGGGTGAAATCGACCCACTCGATCCTGTCTCCGTCCAACTCCAGATGGGTCACCGCAGCCTCGTATTTGACCTCGACCCCAAGTGTTTCAGCCGTCCGGTAATAGGCATTCACAAGTGATTTGCCGCCCCCCATGAAAAAGGCGTTGGTGCGGGCCAATGACAGCGTTCCCGACAATGAGGGTTGAAACCGCACGCCGTGTTCTTGCATCCAGGGCAGGCATTGCTCGGACTGACGGATGGCAAGTCGAGCCAGGTGTTCGTCGGTTTTGCCATCGGTGACTTTCATCAGATCGGCAAAATATTCCTCTTCGCTGTAACCCTCGACCAATGGGCCCAAAGGCCCGCCATGCATACAGCGAAAATTGCGTGTGTGGCGCGAGTTGCCGCCGCGATAAGGTTTTGGCGCGGTTTCCAGAATGAGGACACGCGCCCCAGCCTCTGCCGCCGTCATGGCCGCGCACAGCGCCGCGTTTCCGCCACCGATTACGGCGATGTCATAATGCTCTGTCATGATGCTCTGTCATGGGCCCTGGATCGTTTGAATTCTTCTGCGGGCCAATCTGCCAAGACCCGTTTGATTTGACCAATGACGCTTTTGGTGGGATTAATGCGTCATGCGCATTAGTTTTGATTTCAGCGATCTCGAAGCCTTTTTGGCTGTCAAGGAAACCGGGTCCTTTCACCTTGCGGCGGATCGGTTGAACCTGTCGCAATCTGCCATCACACGCCGGGTGCAAAAGCTTGAAACAGCACTGGATTCCGTCCTGTTTGAGCGCACGACCCGCGATGTGAAACCAACCCTTGCGGCCAAACGGCTTCAGGCGCGGGCCGAGGCGATTTTGAGCGATGCGCGTGAAACGGCCATTGCCATGCGCGATGAAAGCGTCGCCTTTGCCCATCAGCGCAACGCTTTGGTGACGGTGGCAGTGATACCAACCGTGGTGGCGCAGGTGATCCCCGAAGCGGTGCGTACCTTTCGCGCCAACGGATATGCGGCGCGGTTTCGTTTCCTCGACTACACGGCCAACAAGGTCGCAGAGGCGGTGGCCAAGGGGGATGCGGATTTTGGCATTTGTTCCATTCCGGAGCTGGAGCCGAACACGCGATTTGATCCCTTGTTCGACGATCAAATTGTGCTGGCTTACCCTCAAGGGCATCCCATAGCCGCAAAGCCTGATCTGACCTGGTTGGACCTTGATCAGGTCGATCTGATCGTGCCTGCCCGCGGCACTGGAAACCGATTGTTGATCGACGAAGCCATGGCGCGCGCCAGATTGCCGTTGAACTGGAGCGTCGAATTTCGCCGCTCAACCACGGCGCTGGAGCTTGTTGCCGAGAATGTTGGTTTGGCGTTGTTGCCACGGTCTGCAGTACGGTCCTTGCGCGATCCGCGCGTTGGTTTTGCGGCGGTCAGTGACCCGGCGGTCCTGCGCCCGATTGGGTTTCTGACCCGTCACGGACACAAAGCAACCGAGTCCGAAGCCGCCTTTATCGACATCATTCGGCGCATCACCATGAGTTGGAGCGATCCTGAACCCCGATAGACCGTAAGGCTTTGGTCGCATTTTCGCGCCTTATGCCTTAGCGTTAGCGTTAGGAAACGTTGCGAACATGCTACCATGACCTCTGTTCTCTCTCTGTGCCGCCTGGGATGGGCGTCTTTTGCCTCGGTACTCTCGCTGAGCGCCGCCGTGCACGCGGCCTGCACGGATGATGCGATGATTGTCTTTGATGGCTCCGGGTCCATGGCGGAAATGGGATTCAACATGATTGATGAACCCCGCATTTTCGAGGCGCAGCGCGCCTTGCGGGATGTCATGCCGAAAATCGCCCCCAATCGCCGCATTGGTTTGATTGTCTACGGGCCGAAACTGGCCAGTGCGCCTCAGGCCTGCGCGGGGGTGGATTTGCGCTTTGGCCCGCGCCCAGATGCCGCACAACCGGTTGTCGACGCGATCAACGCGCTTGAGCCCGAGGGCAACACTGCCCTGACCGAAGCGGTGAGCATGGCCGCTGATGTCCTGGATTACCGCGACAAACCCGCAACCATCGTTTTGATCACAGATGGCAAGGAAACCTGCGGCGGCGCGCCCTGCGCCTTGGCGAACCACCTCTATGCCGAAGGGATTGAAACGACCGTCCATGTCATCGGGTACAAAGTGCGCGGTGAGCATTTCCACTGGCCGGGAGAGAGCGACGGTGACTATGCCCGAACAGACAGCACCGCTAAATGCCTGGCCACGCAAACTGGCGGCGAATATGTGAATGCTGAAACCGTTGATCAGTTGATAGAGGCGATGAATCGTATGCTGGGATGCAACTTGCTGTTTTAAAGTCAGGATGCCCCGGCACTTTGCCGCCGCCAAGCTGTGGCACGCCGTTCCATGGCTCCGATCAGTGCAAATTCGACGAGCAGCATAAAGGCGACAAAACTCAGCGCGTAGGCCAGCACATATCCGGTTTCAAACAGTTGAAAATACAGATGGATCTGAAAGCCGATACCGTTGCTGCGCCCGAGGAATTCAACCACCAACACGATTTTCCAGATGATCGCCACGCCGTTGCGCATGGCGCCGGCCAGATAGGGCCAGAGCTGGGGCAGAACAACATGGCGTAACACGGCTCCGCGCCCCATGCCAAAAACGCGGGACATATCGCGCAGCTTGGGGTCGAGCGCCTGCACCCCCTCGCGCACGGAAACCGCCACCATCGCGGTTTTGTTCAGGGCAACGGCGGTGATCGCGGCCGTTTCATTCAACCCGATCCAGAGATAGCACAACACGATCACGACCAATGCCGGGATGTTCAAGAGCACCACAAGCCAGGAGGAAAACCACCTGTTGAGGCGGGGCGACAGGCCCATGATCCCACCAATCGCACAGCCCAACCCCATGGCCAGCGCAAAGGCAAAGACCACGCGGCGCAGGGTGGCCAGAAAGTGATGCGGCAGCTCTCCCGACAGGGTTTCAGCCTTGGCGATGCGCCAGACCTCGCCCGGCGCAGGCAGAACCGAAGGATCATCGCCCATCCAGGCTGCTGCCGCCCACAAAACAATCAGGGCAATCAAAGAGATCACCACAGGTTTTGTATCTGTCACGGTCTTGGTCATGGCAGGCACATTGCCATGACGGGGCACGCTTGCCAAAAGCAATCGCGCCACCTTAGACCTTGGTCGAATAGGGCGCGCTGCCATGACCGGCATAGGCTCTGCGCCATGTTGACGCTCTTACGTTTGCTTACCGTGCTGATCACGCTGATGGCCGTGCCTGCGCTGGCCGACCCGTTGCCACGCGACAAGATCGCGCCCTATATCGTACCCCCGATGAGCCTTGGCGAGCAGTTGAATGACAAGGGGGTCTGGCAATTGCTCAACTCTGGCGGGGCCGAAGCGGGCTATGTCTTTGAGACCGAGCCGATGGCCCCGCTGCCGGGGTTTTCCGGTGCTTCAATCAATATGCTTGTGGTGCTGGATCTGGATGGGCGGTTTTTGGATGTTCAACTGATCTCTCATAATGAGCCGATCTTCGTCTCGGGCCTGCCGGAAAAGCTGTTTTACGATTTTTTCAAGCAATATCGGGGCCATTCCATATCTGACAGCCTCGTTGTCGGCACGCCTTATGGCGCGGGCAGCGAAGGCTCTGCGCTGGTTTATCTGGATGGTGTCACCAAAGGCACGGCCTCGGTCCGGATCGCGCATGAAAGCATTCTGGCGGCGGCCTTGCAGGTGGCGCGCGAAAAGATGAGCGGCATCGCCACTGGCCCGCCGGCCTTTCCCAAGATGGACTATCGCGAAGATCTGACATGGGATGATCTGGTGGCGCAGGGCATCGTCACGCGCAAAACCGTCTCGAATGCCGAAGTTGATGCGCTTTTTGCCGATACGCTCTGGGCTGATGATGATCCCGAGGCCAAGGACGACCCGGAGGCACCTTATCTAGACCTGTGGGTCGTGGATATCGGCGCGCCCTCGGTCGCGCAGGCGGTTTTGGGCAAAAGCAGCCTGGAAGAGTTGCAGAATTTCATGCAGATCTCGGACACGGATGAACCTGTCCTTGTGATCGAAACGGCGCGGCATGGGTTGATCACCGAAGAGTTCGTTCGCAACACCGCCCCGGACCTGATCAGCGCGCGCCAAGGTGGGTTTCCCATCGCCTTTCGCGACAGCGACATCTATATCGAACTGCACCCCGATCTTCCCGACGCATTGCAGGATGGAGCCGCGTTGATCCTGCGCACGGATCGCCGGCTTGGCTTTGATCCGACGACGGAATGGGTGCTTGAAATCAGCGCCTTGCGCGAACACGGCTTCTTTCAGCCTGAGGTGGGAACCGCGGTCATAGATGTGCCGCATGTGACGCCGGATCGGTTTTACGCCCGTCCTGAAATCGCCAAACCCGCGCCGCCCTGGCTGGACGCACTGCGGGCGCGGCTGACGGATCTCATCATTTTGGCGGTGTTTTTGACCGGGCTTTTGGCGGCGCTGAGCTTTGGCATGAACCGGCTGGCGGGGCTGCCCGCGTTCACGCCTGTGCGCCTTTTCACATTGGGGTTTGTGACCGGGTTTATCGGCTGGTGGGGGCAGGGGCAGTTGTCGATTGCGACGCCGATTGCGGTCGCGCGCACAGCACTTGATGGCGGCAGCTTTGAATTCCTGCTTTATGATCCATTCTCGCTTTTGATCTGGGCGGTCACGATCCTTGGTTTTGTCATTTGGGGGCGCGCGCTGTTTTGCGGCTGGTTGTGCCCCTTTGGTGCGCTGCAGGAATTTGCCCACCATCTGGGCCGCCTGTTGCGCCTGCCGCAGATCGAGCCGAACCGGGTTTGGGATACCCGTTTGAAGGGGTTGAAATACGTGGTTCTGGCTGGGTTTGTTGGGCTTCTTTTTACCAATCCCGCCGCGATTGATACGGCGATTGAGGTTGAGCCGTTCAAGACGGCAATCACCACCTTCTTTGTTCGCGAATGGTATTTCGTGGCCTATGCGATCGGCCTTTTGATCCTGTCCATGGTCCTGTTCAAGGGGTTTTGCCGCTACCTGTGCCCGTTGGGCGCTGTCATGGCGATTGGAGGTTTTCTACGTGGACGCAAGTGGATTGAACGCCGCCTTGAATGCGGCAGCCCCTGTCAATTGTGCAAGGTCAAATGCAACTACAAGGCCATCGCGCCAAGTGGGAAGGTTCAGTATTCTGAATGTTTTGGCTGTCTCGATTGCGTGACCATCCATGATGATGCCGCGCAATGTGTTCCTTTGATCCTGGCCGCCAAAGGGCGCAAGCTGGAGGTGCCCGCCGAATGACACTGACCCGTCGTCGCCTGCTCTGTATTGCCGCCAGTTTTGCGGCGAACCCGGTTGCGGGACAAACCTCCCGTCACAGCTGGCAGGGCAGGGCCTTTGGGGCTGAGGTTTCGATCACCCTGCATGGCCCGCCTGCGCAAACCCAATCGGCCTTGGACGCGGCCAAGCGGTTGATTTCTGAAACCGAGGCGCGGTTTTCGCTGTTTGATTCCGGATCGGAACTGTCGCTCTTAAACGCAACGGGAGTCGTGCGCCCGTCCTCGGAGATGTATGCGCTGTTGCAGATTGCCGAGACAGCGCATCACTTGAGCGGAGGGCTGTTCGATCCAACAGTACAGCCGCTGTGGCAGGCATTGGCCTTAGGGGGAGATGTTGAAACCGCCCGCGCGGCGATTGGGTGGCATCGCGTTTTGCGAAACAAGGCGCAAATCAGGCTGGAGAAAGGGCAGGCCCTGACCCTGAACGGCATTGCGCAAGGCTACGCCACAGATTGGATTGCAACGCTGTTGACCCGTCATGGCTTTGAAAACGCGTTGGTGAATATCGGAGAGCATCGCGGGTTGGGCGGGCCCTGGCGTCTGGAGGTATCGGATCCGACCTATGGCCCCCTGGCCAGGCGCACTTTGACCAACAGCGCCATTGCGACCTCAAGCCCTCTGGCGACACCACTGGGAGAGGCGGGGCATATCCTGCACCACAATCGCCAGCCGCGTTGGTCGACAGTCTCGGTTGAGGCGGACAGCGCCGCCTTGGCGGATGCGCTGTCAACTGGTCTGGTCCTGGCCGACCTGGCCGAGATCCGGCAGGTCAGTCAGCACGAAAGTATCAAACGCATCACGCTGATCGACTTTGCTGGCAACCTCACCACCCTTCAGACCTAACGCCTACCGTTCCGGAGCCTGATGGGTCAGCCCGTATTGCTTGTAGATGGCTTCGATGCGCCCGTCTTGCAGGGCGTAGTTGATTGCGTCATCCACCGCATAGGCCAAGGGGCGGTAACGGAAATTCACCGCCACACCCAAGGTCCATTCACCCACGGAAAACCCTGGCAAGGGCGGCTGGTGCACGTCTGAACTGTCAGACAGCCCATGTTCCAGCGCCCCTAGCGGGCCCATAACCGCCTTGATCTCGCCCGCATTCAAGGCCTCCATCGCCTCCTCAGTCGAGGTGAAGCGGCGGATATTGTTCAACAATTGTCCGCGCGCCAAGCCAGATATGTAAAAGTCAGCAATGGAATCGTTTTCGACCCCAACCGTGTCGAACCGGAAATAAGCCGGGACGGGTTTGTCTTCGGGATAGCTGGCCTTGTCATAGGCGATGGCGATGCTTTCCCCGGCATATTGACCGGTAAACACCACCTGTTCGACCCGGCATTTAAAGGCGCTGTCATAGGGAATGCGCATCATCACATTGGCGATTCGTCCCCCGATCAAGGCACCTTTCCAGATGTTGAATCGCAGATCCGCATCCAGGTTTTCGCCTGCGGCCACAAAGTTGAACCGCGCATCGACCCCAAGATCTTCGGCGATAATCCGGGCGATTTCGATATCAACGCCACGCGGTTTACCGGCCTCTTCCCAGGAATATGGCGGGTAGTCTTCGTAAACCGCGAACAGCATGTGACCTTGCTCGATGATCTGGTCGAGCTCTTTGCCGACGATGTCACGCCCGACATTCTGCGGCTTGGGCTGAGGGACGTAATCGGCGCAGGGATCGGCGGCATAGGCGGGCAAGGCCAGACCAAGCGCCATGCATCCTGCGGCAAACACTGTGCGAAATCTCATCAACTCTCTCCCTCGTTTGAAAGCAGCAAGGCGTGCCGATGGGAATCGACACGCCTCTGAAGTGTTCAAAACCCCGCCAATTAGTGCGCGGCGGAAAGACCGATGGTCAAGACTTCCGAGGCAGACTTGAAGGCTTCGGCAGAGCCGTCAATGAGATTGGCAGCGCGATAGGCAACGCTGTCAGCCACCGGCGCGCCCGAGGCCGTCTCGATCTGGGCGGAGATCTCGGTCAGACGGGCTTTGAGCGCCTCGGTATCCGCGCCGCTGGCATCGGCGATATACCCTTCCATCTGGTCACGCATCGCCTTGAGCTCTTCGGCGAAATCATCCAGAGCGCCCTCGTCCGGGCGGGCCTCGATATAGGTGCGGATGGCCCAGGCGGCTTCTTGGCCCAGCAACTCACCAAAGGCGGGCATTTTGGTGATCCCGTTTTGGGTGTAACCCTCGCGGAAGCGTTCGACATACCACTCGTCGCCATATTCTTCAGCTTCGAGAAAGCGCAGATCAGGGGCGAGACCACCCGAGACAACCTCAAGCCCGTGACACCGTGCGCAGTTCTGGTTGTAGCCCGACGCCCCGATTTCAATGGCGCGCTGCCATGTTTCTTCGCCAACTTTTTCGGCGCGGTAAGGGTTTTCGGTCAACCAGTCACCTTCGATTTCTGGCAGGCCAGTTGTGTCCACCGCCTGCGGGGCCACGTCACCGTGGGCCAGCGCTTGTGAGGCGACCAAAGTCAATACGCCGGCAGTCAGGGCGCGGGTCAAATTTAGGTGTAGCATGGCAAGTCCTCCCATACATGCATAGTGCAGTTGCCTTATCCCTAAGCAAGCAGGCCGCGTGGCGATATTGGACTTTGGTTGGGGGCAAAGATGGGTCTGAAACCCGTGTTTGGGGGTCTATTGCGACTATGGTCCTATGGGGCATGGTTGTATCGCTGGCTAACCTTCCCTCATGACCCGTTTACGACCAAAACTCCTGGCGATGCTCACCGCCTCAGCCCTGGCGCTATCCAGCGCTGTCTTGGCTGATACCGCGCTGACCATTGGCTATTTGCAGATCGAACAAGAGCGCCCGCCGACCTTGTCGAACCTAGATCCCGTGCCCGAGGATAATGGGCTGGCCGGGGCGCAGACCGCGCTGGATGACAACCTGACAACCGGCAAGTTTCTTGGCCAAAGCTATGAGATGATCACCGAGGTTGTTTCGCTGGGTGATGATCCGGCTGCAGCGGCGCGTGGCCTGCTGGAAAAGACGCCGTTTCTGGTTTTGGATGCGGATTCCGCATCATTGCTGGACGTCGCAGATATGCCCGAAGCGCAGGATGCGCTGATTTTCAACACTGCGGCTGGCGACTTGTCTTTGCGCAGCGAGTCCTGCCGCGTGAATCTTTTGCATACGGCGGCGTCAGATGCGATGCGCACCGATGCTTTGGCACAAGTATTGGTCAAGAAACGCTGGTCCGACCTGGTGATGATCACCGGTACCCATGCCGCTGATCTCAGCTATGCCGAGGCGATGCGCCGGTCTTTGACCAAGTTCGGGCTCAAACTGAGCGCAGAAAAGGAATGGGCGTTTGACGCCGATATGCGCCGCAACGCCGCGCAGGAAGTGCCGCTGTTTACGCAAGATTTTGGCGATTACGACGCCCTGATCATTGCAGATGAGGTGCATGATTTTGGTCGCTATGTTCTTTATAATACTTGGGAGGCGCGCCCTGTGATCGGCTCCGAAGGGCTGAGCGCCGTCAACTGGTCGCCGGTGATCGAACAATGGGGTGCCGCGCAGCTGCATTCGCGATTCGAAGAGGCGCATGGCCGCTCAATGACGGCGCAGGATTACGCGGCTTGGGCTGCGGTGCGCACTTTGGGCGAGGCGATGACCCGGACCAATGCCAGCGACCTGGCGACCTTGCGCGACTATATCCTGTCGGAGAAATTCGAGTTGGCCGGGTTCAAGGGCCGCCCTCTGACCTATCGCGATTGGAATGGCCAGTTGCGCCAACCCATCGCCATCGCCCATCCCCGCGCGCTGGTGGCACAAGCCCCGCTTGAGGGGTTCCTGCATCAATTCAACGAGTTGGACAGCCTTGGGCTGGACCGCCCCGAAAGCAAATGTGAGGCCTTTAAATGAAAATTCTGTCTACAGTGGCCGCGCTTTTGGCCAGCACAAGCCTGGTCAGCGCGGGCGAGATCTGGGTGACCAATGAAAAGGATGACACGGTGTCGGTGATTTCCACCGAGACGCTTGAGGTGATCAAGACTTACGAGACGGGAGAGCGCCCGCGTGGCATCCTGTTTTCCAAGGATTACAGCCGCGTCTATATCTGTGCATCGGACAGCAATGCGGTGCAGGTCATGGACCCGAATACCGGCAAAATCCTGAACGATCTGCCCTCGGGCGATGATCCGGAACAGTTCGTGCTGCACCCCAATGACCGGCATCTTTACATCGCTAACGAGGATGACGCGATCACCACCGTTGTCGATACCGAAAGCCGCAAGGTGATAGCCCAGATCGATGTGGGCGTCGAACCCGAGGGCATGGCGGTGTCGCCCGATGGCAAGATTGCCATCACCACCTCTGAAACCACCAATATGGCCCATTGGATCGACACAGAGACCCAAAAGCTTTTCGCCAATACCCTGGTCGATAGCCGACCCCGCCATGCAGAATTCGTGAAAGAGGGCACAGAGATGTGGGTGAGTTCCGAGATCGGAGGAACGATCACCGTATTTGATGCGTCCAATCAGGCAGAAAAGGCCAAGATTTCCTTTGAGGTTCAGGGCGTTCATCCCGACCGGGTGCAGCCAGTTGGGTTTGAATTTGCCGCTGGCGATACCCATGCCTTTGTTGCGCTGGGGCCGTCAAACCACGTGGCTGTGGTCAATGCCGACACCTATGAGGTCGAAGATTACATTCTGGTTGGGCGCCGTGTCTGGCATATGGATTTCAACGAGGATCGCTCGCTTTTGTTCACTACCAACGGTGTGTCGGGCGATGTGACAGTGATCGATGTTGCCAGCCGCAAAGCGATCAAGACCATCAAGGTCGGGCGCTTTCCTTGGGGGGCGGCCTATCGGCCTTCGCCAAGCTGATCTGCGACACAGAATATCCGCGACAAGACCTGTGCGGATTTAGCTAAGCGCAATTCCAGAAAAAATTGGAACCGGTTTTCGTCCGGAATTGCGATCAATTTCTAATGGGAGGAAAAACCATGCCAATTCGCACAACTCTTGCACTGATCGCCGCACTGGCGCTTGCTGCGCCAACCGCGGGCTTCGCCGATGATGACGACGATGATGATGGCGGCTTTGGTGCTGCCGGTTTGCTGTCTGGCAAAAACAAGGAAGATCTGCCACCGGTGATCCTGTCGGCGGGTGAACCGATCTCGCCTACTGGGCCATGGACTTTGAAATCCGGCACCTATTATGAGTTTGAAATTCAGGGGGATGGCAGTCAGGAACTGACTTTGGTTGGCCCGGAATTTTTCCGCGCGATCTGGATCGATGAGATTGTCGTTGAGGGGCTAGAGATCCGTCCGCTGGGGCTCGATTCCATCGAGTTTGATGAGGCCGGAGAGATGGAAGTGGGTTTCGTCGCGATCAAACCCGGTCAATACTACATCAAGATTCCCGGCACCAAGGGTGAAACCCAAAGGCTTGATATCACCATCGAATGAGCGGGTTACATGTCGAAGACCTGACCTATTCCTACGGTCCCAAAACCGCGCTGAAGGATGTATCTTTCAGCGTCGGTGCAGGGCAGTTTTGTGTGCTGCTTGGGCCAAACGGGGCGGGGAAATCGACCTTATTCAGCCTGTTGACCCGGCTCTTGGTTTCATCCAAGGGCCGGATTTCCATTGCTGGGCATGACCTGCAGTGTCAGCCAAGGGCGGCTTTGGCGCGGTTGGGCATTGTGTTTCAACAAACCACTTTGGATCTTGACCTGACGGTGGCGCAGAACCTGCGCTATTTCGCGGCGCTGCATGGGCTGTCGGGGCGCGCGGCGCGTGTGCGCATCGACGCCGCGCTGGATCAGCTGGCCATGCGCGAACGCGCGGGGGAAAAGACGCGGTCCCTGAATGGCGGGCATCGCCGCCGGACCGAACTGGCGCGCGCGCTGATCCATGACCCAGAGGTTTTGCTGCTGGACGAGCCGACCGTCGGCCTGGATGCAGCGGCGCGGCGCTCGATCACCGACTATGCCCATCACCTTGCTGATGAGGGGAAAACCGTGCTGTGGGCCACGCACCTAACCGACGAGGTTTATGACAAGGATCGGCTGGTGATCTTGCACCAAGCACAGGTGCTGGCCGATGGCTTTGCCGCTGAGATCGCGGGTGACATGCCCCTGGCGGACCGCTTTCTGTCCCTGACGGGGGCCGAGGCATGAGGCTCTATTGGACATCGCTTTGGGCGATCATCACACGGGAAGCGCTGCGGTTTATCCATCAGCGCGAGCGCTTTGTCGCTGCTTTGGTGCGCCCGCTGATCTGGCTGCTGGTCTTTGCCGCCGGGTTTCGCGCCGCCTTGGGCCTCAGCATCAGCCCGCCTTACCAGACCTACATCACCTATGAGACCTATATCGTGCCGGGGCTGTGCGGAATGATCATGCTTTTCAACGGTATGCAGTCCTCACTTAGTCTGGTCTATGACCGGGAAATGGGGTCGATGAAGCTGCTGCTGACCGCCCCTTTGCCACGCGGATGGGTGTTGTTTTGCAAGCTTCTGGGATCAACCGCGATTTCGATTTTACAGGTCTATGCCTTTCTTGGCATCGCCGCCTTGTTCGACATCACCCATCCGGCCATTGGCTATGTCACGGTGCTGCCCGCGCTGATCGTCTGCGGGCTTATGCTTGGGGCGTTGGGGCTTCTTTTGTCCAGCTTTGTCAAGCGGTTGGAGAACTTTTCGGGCGTGATGAACTTTGTCATCTTTCCGATGTTCTTTCTGTCATCCGCGCTTTATCCGCTGTGGAAAATGGCCGAAAGCTCGAAACTGCTTCACGACATTTGCGCGCTCAACCCGTTTACCCATGCGGTCGAACTCATCCGGTTTGCGTTATATGCGCAAATGAATTGGCCAGCCTTAGGCTGGTCCGCGCTGGCGCTGGCGGTGTTCATGGGCGCGGCACTGCTGGGCTATGATCCGGCACGGGCGCGTCAGAGATAATACGGGCCGGTTTGCCACCTAAGGTAATGACGCGCGTCGCCAGACGCTCGGCTTCTTCTGCGACATGGGTGACGAGCAATGTTGTGACCTGATGAGCGTCGCGCAGTTTCTCAAACAGCGCCATCATCTCATCCGCTAACTCACGGTCTAGCGAGACAAAGGGTTCATCCATTAAAAGCAGGTCTGGTTTGGCTGCAAAGGCGCGTGCCAGGGCCAGCCTGCGCTCTTGCCCGAGTGAGAGTTGGCCGGGATAATCATCACCTCGCCCCGCAAGCCCCACATCTGCCAGCCAATGTTCTGCCTCGACCGGTGTCACTCCGGCAGTCAGGCAAATGTTCTGGGTCAGGCTGCGCCAAGGCAGCAATGTGGGCTCTTGAAAGACCATGGCAATTTTACCCTGAACGCTACACTGGCCCTGTGTCGGTTCGTCGAGACCGGCAATAACGCGCAAGATCGTGGTTTTTCCAATGCCAGAGGGGCCTGTCAGCGCCACTGTTTCGCCACGTGTTACGCGCAAGGCAACGCCCCCGAGGATGACCTCGGAGGCGCGCTGAAGGTGCTCGATCCGCAGATCAAGCAGGGGGAGCTGATTAGCTGCCGGGCTGGACAAATGTACCCTCCGGCAGGTCCGTGGCGTCGCCCATCAGATCCGGGCCGCCGAGTTTCACCATCAGGTCAAGCATCTTGGCTGCAGCGGTTTCATCCACGGGGCCGGGGGCAGGGATGCCTGCACGAAACCCCGCTTTCAGGGCCGCGAATTGCGCATCGGTTTTGGCATTCATACGGGGGCGCAGGCGGTCCCATTCAGCATCATCGCCCGCCAGAATATCCTTGGCCGCCCTTGAGGCGGCTGCCATGCCCTCAACCAATTCCGGGTTGTCGCGCAGCATCTCTCCTTTGACCACATAGCCCAAAAGCGGCGTGTTCGGATCCAGCCCCAAGGCGGTCGCGGCATCAGAGACATCCACCAGTTTGCGCATGCCCGAGGCTTCCATCTTGGCCAGGAAGTGCCAGAAGTTGATGGCCGCGCCCACGTCACCCGACAGGGCTGATTTGAAGATCAGGGGCGGGGCACCAAAGACTTGCTCGGTTTCAGATTTCAGGTCCAGCCCGGATGTCTGCGCCGCATAGGCCTGCAGGATCAGCCAGCTTTTGTCCAAAGGTCCGCCAGCAATGCCGACTTTCAACCCTTTGAGATCGGCAAGGCTTTGGGCGGGGCTGTCGGCAGGCACCATGACGCTGCCCACGGCCTTGGAATAGGGGATAAAGACATAGTCCTTACCCGCAGCGCGTTGCCGCGCCACCCAAAGCCAATCGGACACGATCACATCGGCCTCGCCACCCTGAAAGGCGACCTTGGCCGCGGATCCGCCAGCGACGCCCTGAACGTCCAGTGTAAAGCCGTTGGTGCTGTCCAGCCCGTGATGTTTGATCACGTCCAATTCCCAATTCACGGTGCCGAATTTCAGCACGGCGGCGCGCAGAGTTGGAGCCTCGGCCAGGGCCGCTCCGGCGGTTGTTGCCAGTGCCAGGGCGGCACCGCAAAGTGTGTTCATGATATTCATGGTATCCTCCCTAACCATGGCTGATCTTCACCTTAGCAGCCGAAAAATGCGCCGATATACGACCATTGGACAGGGCGAGACGGGCATTCCGTTGATGTGGATCAAGATAGGCACCCGCACGCAATTGGTACTTTACCGCAGCGTAACGCAGTGAAGGAGAAAAACCATGCGTGCTCTGTCTACCCTAGCCGCCGCCTGCCTTATGGCAGGCCCCGCCATGGCCGATACATTCGAAGAGGTAAAGGTCACTGCCGGCAAAACCCTGTTCGAAGGCGAATGCCGGCGGTGCCACGCGGTTGAACCGACCGACCCCTCTTATGGGCCGCCTTTGGAAAACGTTCTGTATCGCGCGGCGGGCAGTGTCGAAGGTTACGACTATTCCATTGCGTTGGAAGCATCGGGCATTGTGTGGACCCCGGCAGCTTTGCGCGCCTGGATGGAAGACAATGACGGCTTTATGCCTGGCACCAAGATGCGTCATGTCGGGATCGAAGATCGCACCGTGCAGGATTTCATCCTGGCCTATCTGACATCGATTTCGACCAAAGATAACAAGGCGATTGATCAATAAGTCGCGCCTAGACCGGCCCGATTTTCGGGCCGGCCGCCACAACGGTCAGCGAATGACCAAGCGGGGCAGCCAATGGCTGTCCGGATCGCTCTCATGCAGGTCCTTATCGCTCAGCGGTCGCAAGTCTCCCGCGGCGGGCGGTACGCCCAACTGGTCCAGATCAACCTCGTGCAAGCGGCCAAGGATCTGATCCTCTTGCTGTTCAAGCTTGTAGTAAACCCCGTTCCACAGGTTGATCCCGTAATCATTGGCCCCTTTCCAAACGAATAGAAAGTCATATTCCAAGTCGATAAGATCCTCGGAAATGTTGCGCTTGATCTCGTAAGGGTAGGGCAGGTGGCACCAATGTTTGTCCGGTCCTGCGATGCATCGAAAGGGGCGCATCGATAGGAAGTGATCGGAAAACGGTGCATCCGCCATCACGATGTCATAGCTGCCATCCGGCTCCAGATTAATCGTTGCGACCTTGGTCTCGTCCCCGGCGTTGGTCATCAAGATCACATCGCGTTGCTCGGCCTGAGCGGCAGAGGCCAGCCAGGTGCAGATCAAAGCCGCGGTCAAAGATCGGTAATGATGCATGATGTCCCCCTGCATCACAGCCTAATTACCGCCCCTGTGAGTCGCTCTGAGACCATAGTCTTATATGGTGAAGTCAAGGAATTTAGGGTCGTACGACCATTGTGCAATACCTCTGTTTTGGGATTGAGCGAATAATATCGGCACCGTGTAGCTTTGCGCCGTTTGGACAGGCGCGTTGGCCATTTCATCGGCAACGGGAGGAGAGGACATGAACAAATTCTTAACTGCAGCGGTGGCAGCAATCTTTGCCACATCCGCACTGACAACGGCGTATGCAAGCCCCGTCACCGAAGAGATGCTGGCCAATGATGGCGTATCCACCGGCGACGTTCTGACCAACGGGATGGGGCGTCATCTGCAACGCTATTCCCCGCTGGATATTCTGAACAAAGACAACGTCAAAAACCTTGTCCCTGCCTGGGCGTTCAGCCTTGGTGGCGAAAAGCAGCGTGGTCAGGAAACCCAGCCGATCGTGCATGATGGCGTGATGTATATCACCGGCTCCTACAGCCGGATGTATGCGATTGACGTCAAAACCGGCGAAGAGCTGTGGCAGTACGACGCCCGCCTGCCCGAAGGCATCCTGCCTTGCTGTGACGTGGTCAACCGCGGCGCGGCGATCTACGGCGACAACATCTACTTTGGCACGCTGGACGCGCGCATCGTGGCGCTGAACGCCAAGACAGGCGACACCGTCTGGAACAAAAAGATTGCCGACTACAAAGCAGGCTACAGCTACACCGCTGCGCCGCTGATCGTGAACGGCCTTGTCATCACCGGTAACTCCGGCGGTGAATTCGGCATCGTTGGCGAAGTGCAGGCCCGTGACGCCGAAACCGGCGATCTGGTCTGGACCCGTCCGGTGATCGAAGGCCACATGGGCACGCTGAACGGCGAAGAGAGCACCATGACCGGTGTGCTCAACGCCACCTGGCCCGGCGATATGTGGAAAACCGGTGGCGGCGCCACCTGGCTTGGCGGCAGCTATGACGCTGACACCGACACGCTGGTCTTTGGCGCCGGTAACCCGGCCCCTTGGAACAGCTGGCTGCGCAATGCGGGTCAGAACAACGATGGCACGGGCGACAACCTCTATGCTGCCTCCCGCATCGGCCTTGACCCGGCCACGGGTGAGATCAAGTGGCACTTCCAGACCACCCCACGCGAAGGTTGGGACTATGACGGCGTGAACGAAGTCGTCGCCTATACCGACCGTGACGGCAACAAACGCTATGCCACGGCGGATCGTAACGGCTATTTCTACGTGTTGAACCGCGAAGACGGGGCATTCGTCTCGGCCACACCATTTGTCAAAGACATCTCATGGGCGAATGGTATCGACGAAAACGGTCGCCCGATCTTTAACGAGGAAAACCGTCCCGGTGACCCATCCGCTGCCGCCGATGGCAAAAAGGGCGAGGTCATCTTTGCCTCCCCATCTTTCCTGGGGGGCAAAAACTGGATGCCGATGGCGTTTAGCCAGAATACCGGCAACTTCTATGTGCCCTCCAACGAATGGGGCATGGATATCTGGAACGAGCCGATTTCCTACAAGAAAGGAGCGGCTTACCTCGGTGCAGGCTTTACCATCAAGCCGAACTACGAAGACCATATCGGTAGCCTCAAGGCGATTGACCCGGATACCGGCGAAATCAAGTGGGAATACAAGAATGACGCGCCGCTTTGGGCGGGTGTCATGACCACAGCAGGTGGCCTTGTGTTCACCGGCACGCCTGAAGGTCGTTTTATCGCCTTTGACGATGAGACCGGTGAGGTTCTTTGGTCCTTCCAGACTGGTTCCGGCATCGTCGGCCAGCCTGTAACCTGGGAGCAGGATGGCGAGCAATATGTCACCGTGATCTCTGGCTGGGGCGGCGCGGTTCCGCTTTGGGGCGGTGAAGTGGCCAAGAAAGTGAACTACCTGAACCAAGGTGGCACGCTCTGGACCTTCCGCCTGCCAAAGCAACTGGCTTCGGCTGACTAAGCTTTGACCCCTGAAAATCGTGAACGCCCCTGTGCTGAGCACGGGGGCGTTTTTCGTTCCGAGGAATTGCAAGGCTTGTCGTCCACAGGGCGCTTCGTAAGCGTTGCATCTACCGGAACAGCCGCCCGAATTCCGGGCATTGATCCTGCACGCCAGCCAGACGCAGCATATGCCAAGCCAGCGCTTGGTTGCTGGACAGAACCGGCCTTCCAAGCCTCTCTTCGGCCAAGGGGATCACGTCGAGGCAGCGCAAATTGGTGCAAGACACAACCACCGCATCGCAGGGGGCTTGGGCGGCAGTGATTTCGATGGCTTCCAGTATTGTGGCCTCGGTGATCCGCGCCACCACTTGGTCATTACCTTCTTCAAAGGAGCCGAATCCCGCGATTTCAAATCCGGCCTCTTCCAGCTTGGACCGCATTTTTGCGGAAACTTTGGGGACATAGGGGGTCACAAAACCCAGTTTCTTGACCCCAAGGTGGCGGCCCGCCGCGATGATGGCGGCCAGGGGATCGGTGACTTTGGTACCGGGGCACACGCTTTGAACAGATTGCGCGACCTTGTCCGAGCCGATCACGGTAGAGGCCGAGGTGCAGCCAAAGCCAATCGCGTCGAAAGTCAGCGAGGGTGGCAAGAGACGGGCAGAAGCGGGCAAGTCACGCTCCATTCGGGCCAGGGTCTCAGGGCGGATTTCCGGGACCATGGGAATGCGACTGTGATATAGCGCCACCCCCGCGCGGTTCATGATCCGCGAAAATTCATGCTCCAGCGTTTCGTCCGTTTCCAGGACAATCACCCCGAGATTGGCCCGCGTTCCAATGCCCGCATCCGTTTGAAAACCGAGTTTCATAGGCAGTCCTCAGATTATTGGAAGTTCGGGCGCGGCGCGGGTGCTCAACAGCTCGGCCCCATCTGCACGAATGACGATGTTTTCTTCATGCACCATGATCCGCCCATCGCCATAGCTTAACGAGGGTTCGAGCGTCAGCACCATGTTCTCGCGGATTTCGGTTGTGTCCCAGGCCGCGTGTGATGGCCATTCGGTCAACTGCATGCCAAGCCCATGGCCCAGCCGACCAACATCGCCGCCCTGATCATCCAACTCGCGGATCACCGATTGCATTGCCTGGAAAAGATCGTGGCAGGTGGCGCTGGTTCGGGCGGCCTCGATCCCCGCCTCAGTCGCGCGCCACAGCACGTCATAGGCCCTGCGCGAGGCGTCATCGGCATTGCCAATGGCCCAGTTCCTGTCGAAATCGCAATAATACCCGTCCCAACTGGCCCCGGTATCCAACATTAGGGTATCGCCCTTGGTCAGGGCGCGGCGCGTTGGGGGAGAGATCACATCGTGATAACCACCCGTATCGGCACCGCCAACAAGATAGGGCACATCGTCAGCACCTTGCGCCAGCCCTTCGCGCCGAAAGGCGCGGAACACATCCTCAAGCGGTTGGCCCGCATGAGCAAACTCGGGCACTTTGGCAAAGGTTTGCGAGCCGATGGCACAGATATGCGCGAGTTTCTCGATCTCAGCCGCTGATTTGACCATCCGCAGATCGCGGATCATCGGGGTTGCATCCGTGATCTGTAACCCTTTGAGCCCGACCAGCAACCGTTCGTAATCGCCAAGGGGCATGCGCAGGTGGGTCTCATGACCTTTCAGCAATCCAATCACGTCACCGCGCCGCGCATAGGGCGCAAGCAAGTCAGTTAGCAGGCTGATCCCGTCATCCTCAGGGGCGGGCGCGCTCCAGGTGCGAATATCGCTGATCCAGGTCCGGCGCATCAGATCCGCGCCGATCTCGGGGATAATCGCGATGGGTTTGCCGCTGGCCGGGAGGAACAGGAACCAGGGGCGCGTTGGGCTTTGCCAGAACAGCGTGTGGAACCCGCTGAAATAGCGCACCTCTGGTTCGGTGGTCAGCAACAGGCCGGCCATGCCCAATTGGGCCATTTTGGCCTGAGCGACAGCGCTTCGGGCTGCAAATTCTTCATCCGGGAAACCGCGAGGGGGGGGCGTCATGCTGGGTTTTCCTTTGCTAGGGGCAGCCGATCCTCGACCAGCTTAACCCAGAACTCTGCGCCAATCGTCAGCAAAGCGTCGTTGAAATCATAGTCAGAGGAATGGAGTGGGCGGGCATGGGCCCCTGTCTCACCATTTCCAAGCAGCAGAAAACAGCCGGCTACAGCGGATGAGAAATGTGCGAAATCCTCAGAAAAGCTCATCGGAGCGCGGTCGCGAATGAGCGCGCAATTTGCGGCCTCGGCGGCGCGATACACCGCTTCGGTCGGGGCGGGGGCGTTGATCGTCTCGACGAATTGCGTGTCAAAAGACACTGAAACATCAACACCATGGGCCTGCCCAACCCCCTTGGCGATCTGGCGCATGAAATGCTCAATTGCCTGGCGGTCCTCAGGCGAACGGGCGCGAAAATCTCCTTTGAGCGTTGCCAGTCCCGGGAGGACGTTGCGCTGCCCATCGGTGAGAAATTCGGTCACAGACACCACCGCGCCCGAGGCCGGAGCCAATTTGCGCGCCACCACGGTCTGCAAGGCTTGTACGATTTCGGCCCCCACAGTGATGGCATCCACGCCCATTTGCGGCATCGAGGAATGACCTCCTTGCCCGTGGATGGCAATTTCGAACAGGGTTTCACTGTTGCAAATAATGCCCGCGCGAGTCGAGATTTGGCCAGTGGGCGCACCGGGCAGGTTGTGGATGGCAAAAACTTCATTCACGGGAAACCTGCCGAGCGCTCCTTCATCGATCATCGCCTGCGCGCCGAGCCCATGTTCCTCGTTGGGTTGAAACAGAAAGACCACTGTGCCGTCAAAGGTGGGATCCGTGGCCAATCGTTCCGCCGCACCAAGCAGCATCGCTGTGTGCCCGTCATGGCCACAGGCATGCATGACGCCTAGGGCGGTTGAGATGTATTCATGGGTGGATGTTTCAGTGATCGGCAGCGCATCCATATCGGCGCGCAGCGCGATCGCCTTGCTGCCTTGGCCAGACCGCAGCACCCCAATGACGCCGCCCCCCTCATATACGTCTATCCCGAGGTCGCGCAGAAACCTCGCCACCACCTCTTTGGTGCGCGTTTCCTGAAAGCCCAGTTCAGGATTACGGTGTAGATCCCGGCGCAGGGCTATTAAACGTGTTTCCAAATCGCTCATGGTATCACTCGGTTAGGGCACCTCTTAGTGATACAAAAGGATCATGCGTGAAACGCATCAAGTTTCGCAGTATTTGGTAGAAAATCTTTCACCAAAACAGCTGTGTCAGACCGAATTACATAAAGCGGGCAGATGTTGTCAGATCGGCACCGTCAGTCCGGTTTTGGTGCGATCCATCACAACGGATGTCCGAAACCGGCGCACATTCGAGTTTTCAAAGAACAGGCGATGCGTCAGCTCTTCGAAATCCTGCATATCGCGGGCCGTGCAGATCAGGATGAAATCAGCCTCGCCGGTTACGTAGTAACACTGTTGAACCAGCGGCTCGTTCCGCGCGCGTTTGCGAAACAGGTCGAGCTGTTGCAGGGACTCCCGCTCCAATTCCACAAGAACGATAAAGGTCATCTTGTAGTCAAAACGGTTTTGATCCAGCACGGCGATCTCTTTCTGGATCACCCCATTTTCGCGCAATCGTTTCAGCCGCCTTTGAACCGATGGGACCGAGAGATGACACTCCTGCGCCAGCGCTTCCAAGCCGGTGCGGCAATCATTTTGCAAAACCCTGAGGATCGTGAGATCCGCATCATCAAGCTCGACAGCCATGTAAATTCTCCGCGACAAATGTGGCCTTGGCGAAAATTTTAGTCGAGATTGCGGGAGAAATCGAAAAAAAAGAGCGGGAGGAAGTGAAATAATGAGAGGCAGAGAACAAGGGGAACATCACATGACCAACCGCGACAGCCTCAGCTTTGCCCCAGATTTCGCGCAGGCGCTCGCCTTTTTCCGCGCGCATGAAGATTACGCCGTGTCGCCCTTGGTTGAGATGCCTGGCCCCCATGGGGTGACCGTTTTGGCTAAGGATGAGACGCAGCGCATGGGGCTTGGGGCCTTCAAGGCATTGGGCGCGCCATACGCCGTGGCCCGGTTGATCGGCAAAGCCTGGCAGGAGCAGACTGGGGAAGCGCCGGTTTTTCCCCGGCTCAAAGACCAAGATATTCGCGACTTTGCCGCGACGCATCGGTTTGTCTGTGCAAGTGCGGGCAATCACGGCATGGGTGTTGCCGCTGGCGCGCGGGCAATGGGGGCAAAGGCACGCATTCATCTGGCGGCAACGGTCCCTGAGAGTTTTGCAGATCGGTTAAGGGCGCTTGGTGCCGAGGTGATGCGGTCTGGTGACGTCTATGATGACAGCGTCGCCACCGCCATCTCCGATGCCGAGGAGACCGGGGCCACGCTATTGGCTGACGGAACCTGGCCTGGCTACACAGAGATCCCGAAACTGGTGATGGAAGGATATTGCGTGATCGCAGAAGAGTTGCGCGCGCAGTTCGAGGTCTCTGGCGAGTGGCCAACCCATGTCTATCTTCAGGCTGGGGTCGGCGGTTTGGCCGCCGCGATGGCCCATATGATCCGCTTGAATTGGGCAGAACAGCCCGAGTTGATTATCGTTGAACCCGAGGCCGCTGCCTGTTTGCAGGCCAGTCATGACGCCGGTGAACCCACCCGCGGTGACGGACCTGAGTCCAATATGGGCCGCCTGGATTGCAAGGAGCCGTCGATCGTGGCTTGGGATGTTTTGGAACGCTGCAATGTTCGTTACGAAACCCTGACCGAGGAGGAGGGGCAAGCGGCTGCCGATGCCGTCACACGATCTGGCATTGCCACCACACCATCCGGAGCCGCAGGTTTTGGAGCCCTATGCAAGAGATTGCGCTCAGCCACAGAGGCAAAAGACATGCGCCATTTGATCATTGTTTCGGAAGGGCAGGGGTAGGGCCTTTGAGTAGTCCGGACTGCCCCTCGGAACTCGTCCCTAAATTGTTACGCTCAAGGTGGGGCTACCCCTTTAAGAGGTCTCACTGCCAGTTTCCACGCAATTATATCAGATATTCGCCAGAACGCTTTTCAGCAGTTTATCGGCTGCTTGTGTCAGGTTGCGACGGTTGTCGCGGATGATGAAGTAGGGCTGAACATTGATTGGTGTGTCGACCTTGAGTGACGTGAGGCGCGCGGCGATCCCTGATGATGTGAGCAGGGCTTTGACCTCATTTGTTTGCGGTGAAATCGCCTGACTTTCAGCCACCTGGGCCAGCGCGATCAACAGCGAAGAGCTGTTGATCACCCGGCGCGGGGTTGGAACGCCTGCGCTGTGAAAGGCCAGTTCAACCGCTTGACGGATCGGGTTGCCCTCGTCCTGGATCACCCACGGATATTCGGCAAGCTCAGCAAAACTCACCTTGTCGCGGGCCGCCAAAGGATGGCTGTCATGGACCAGCAAGGTGACAACTTCGTTGCGTCCCGGATAGAGGTGGAAATCGAGCCGGTCATGGTCTTCGGGCACCCGACCAAGGATAAAGTCATAGCGCGCCTCCTCAAGCCCCCGGAACAGGACCCTTGACGGGGCGACATCGACAGACAGCCGAAAATCCAGATGGTCGTTTTGCACCGCGTTGATGGCAGGCATCAGGCATCCGAGCGCCGGGCCGGTTACCGCGCCAACGCGCACATGTCCCATGACTCCAGAGCGCATGCGCGCAAGCTCATCCTCGATATTCTGCATCTCGGACAGGACCACGCGCGCGTGTCGGACAAAAACTTGTCCCTCAGCAGTCAGTTCCATTCCGGTTGGTTGACGGGTGAACAGTTTGGTTTCAAGGCTGGCCTCGATTTCCGCCAGGATGCGCGAGGCCGCCGGTTGCGACATGCCAGAAATCTGCGCAGCCATTTGCAGCTGCGCGGTTTCGGCGATCTTGATCACCAGCTCCATGTGTTTTGGCTTCACACGATTGGCTAGGCGCATGGGGGCTCTGACCGTTTCTAGAGTTTTCTTCGCGGCTCTATATCATTTTCGATATGAAGAAGTCTATTCTTTGAGATTTATTATTATGCGTCCAGCCGCTAACCCTTCTGCCATGCAGGACAAAGATACCTCGGAGGAGTTCAAGGGGCGCGACCTGCATCAATGGGAGATGAAAATCATGAAACTCAAGACCATTCTTGCCAGCACCGCGCTGGCCTTTTCCGCCGTCGCTGCCATGGCCGATACCGTGGGTATCGCCATGCCGACCCAATCCTCATCGCGTTGGATTTCCGACGGTAATTCCATGGTGGAGCAGTTCAAAGCCGCCGGGTATGACACCATTCTGCAATATGCCGAAGACGATATTCCAAACCAGCTGGCGCAAATCGAGAACATGATCACCAACGGTGTCGATGTTCTGGTCATTGCGGCGATTGACGGCACGACCCTGTCCAACGCGCTGGAGAACGCGCATTTCGCCGGGATCAAGACCATCGCCTATGACCGTCTGATCCGCGACAGCGAATATGTCGATTATTACGCGACCTTCGACAATTTCAAAGTTGGCGTGCAGCAGGCCAGCAGCCTGGTTGACGGGCTCAAGGCACGGTTTGGGGATGGCCCCTATAATGTGGAACTGTTCGGCGGCTCGCCAGACGACAACAACGCCTATTTCTTCTATGATGGCGCGATGTCCGTGCTGCAGCCGCTGATCGATGCGGGCACTGTGAATATCGTGTCTGGCCAAATGGGCATGGACACCGTGGGCACCCTGCGCTGGGATGGCGCGGTGGCGCAGGCGCGCATGGATAACCTGCTATCAGCCCATTACACCGACGCAACCGTGCATGGGGTGCTGGCCCCTTATGACGGCTTGTCTATCGGCATTATCTCTTCGCTCAAAGGGGTTGGTTACGGCTCTGGCGATCTGCAAATGCCGATCGTGACCGGTCAGGACGCCGAAGTGCGCTCGATCAAATCCATGCTGGCGGATGAGCAATATTCGACCGTGTTCAAGGATACCCGTGAACTGGCCCGCGTGACCGTTGGCATGGTCGATGCCCTGCTCAAGGGTGGCGAGCCAGAGATCAACGACACCTCGACCTATAACAATGGTGTCAAGGTGGTGCCGTCCTACCTGCTTGAACCGGTTTCGGTCGATATGTCCAACTGGGAAGAGATCATCATCGGCTCCGGCTATTACACAATGGACCAGCTCCAGTAATCACGCTGTCCTCTCTGGGATGCGTTGGCGATCCGTCGTCGGCGCATCCCGGCTTGAACCATCCGAACACGTCTTAGGGAGCAAGACCATGTCGGCACTGCTGGAAATGCGTGCAATCACCAAAGAATTCCCCGGTGTAAAAGCGCTGGACCAGGTGAGCCTGTCTGTGGATGAGGGCGAAATCCTCGCTCTTGTTGGTGAAAACGGGGCTGGGAAATCGACCCTGATGAAGGTGCTGTCGGGCGTCTATCCGACAGGCAGCTATGACGGTGAAATCATCTATGACGGGGCCTTGGCGCAATTCTCCGGAATTGCTGACAGCGAGGCCAAGGGCATTATCATCATCCATCAGGAACTGGCCCTGGTTCCGCTTCTGTCGATTGCCGAAAACATCTTTTTGGGCAATGAGCAGGCCAAAGGCGGCGTGATCAACTGGCGCGAAACCGAACAGCGGACGGTTGAACTGCTGCGCAAAGTCGGTCTGAGCGAGCCGCCAGGCACCTTGATCGACAAGATTGGTGTCGGCAAACAACAATTGGTCGAGATCGCCAAGGCGCTGGCCAAAGATGTGCGCCTGCTCATTCTCGACGAACCCACTGCTGCCCTGTCCGAGGCCGATAGCCAGGCCCTGTTGGACCTGATGCTCGAGCTTAAGGCGCAGGGGGTCACGCAGATCATCATAAGCCATAAATTGAACGAAGTGCGTCAGGTGGCGGACAAGATCACCGTGATCCGGGATGGGGCTTCGGTCAGTGCCATGGATGCCCGCACCGAAACCATCACCGAAGACAAGATTGTGCGCGATATGGTCGGGCGGGACATGGCCGCCCGCTATCCGGCACGTGACCGCCGCGCTGGTGAAAAAATCCTTGATGTCAAAAACTGGAACGTGTTCCACCCGCTGCATGCTGATCGTCAGGTCATTCACGATGTGAACCTAACCGTAAACGCGGGCGAAGTTGTTGGCATTGCTGGGCTTATGGGCGCGGGGCGCACCGAGCTCGCCATGAGCCTGTTTGGGCAATCCTACGGGCAGAAGATTTCTGGCGATGTGCTGATGCATGGGCAATCCGTTGATGTCAGCACCGTGTCCAAGGCCGTCGCCTCGGGGCTGGCCTATGTCACAGAAGACCGCAAGGAGTTGGGGTTGATCCTGGATGAAACCATCCAGCGCAACATAACCCTGTCGAACCTGCCCGAGGTGGCCAATGGCCAGATCCTGCAAGAGACCAAGGAAACCCGCGTCGCAGAAAGCTATCGCGATGCGCTCAACATTCGCACACCGGGGGTGTTTCAGCGTGTGGTCAACCTGTCAGGCGGCAACCAGCAAAAGGTTGTCCTGTCGAAATGGCTCTTTGCAAAGCCCGAGCTGCTGATCCTCGATGAACCCACCAGGGGCATCGATGTCGGGGCAAAATTTGAAATCTACGGGATTATCAACGACCTGTCCGCGCAAGGCAAAGGCGTGTTGATGATCTCTTCGGAAATGCCCGAACTTTTGGGCATGTGTGACCGCATTTACGTGATGAACGAAGGCGCATTTGTCGGCGAACTGACGGCCGAAGAGGCCAGTCAGGAAGCCATCATGTCGCTGATCGTGACGGACTGAGGGAGGCCGGCATGACAACAACCACAGAAAACAGCCCCAATGAGCAAAAGGCTGGCATCGGCGAATATCTGGTGCGCCATTTGCGCGAATATGGTCTTCTCTTTGCGCTGATCGCGATCATGGCCTTTTTCCAGATCGCCACGAATGGCACGCTGCTCAAGCCGGTCAATGTGACCAACCTTTTGTTGCAGAACAGCTATATCGTCATCATGGCGCTGGGGATGCTGATCGTAATCGTGGCCGGGCATATCGACCTGTCTGTCGGCTCGGTCATGGGATTTGTTGGTGCTTTG
This sequence comes from Tropicibacter sp. R15_0, assembly GCA_017744045.1. GTDB lineage: Bacteria > Pseudomonadota > Alphaproteobacteria > Rhodobacterales > Rhodobacteraceae > Pelagimonas. The sequence continues at coordinate 144,310 of JAGHRD010000007.1, forward strand.
GCGGCGGTGATGATCGTCGAATTGGACCAGCCAACCTGGATCACAATCGCAACTTGTATCGCGGCGGGGGCCTTGATCGGGGCAGCGCAGGGCTATTGGGTCGCCTATTGGGGGATTCCCTCCTTTATCGTGACGCTGGCCGGGATGTTGGTGTTTCGCGGGGCCTCTCTCTGGCTGCTCGAAGGGCAATCGCTGGGGCCATTCCCGCGTGAATTCCAGATGATGGCCAACGGGTTTGTCCCCGATATCTTTCCCGCCGGGTTCGGTGAATCCGTCGCCAATCTGTTGGGGGAACGCCGGGTCAATATGCTGGCGCTTGTGACCGGGGTTTCTGCGGCCTGCGCGATCTTTTGGCTTGAATTGAAGAAACGCGCGCAAAACCGTGTCTATGGTATGGACACCGAACCAACCGCGTTTTTCTGGGCCCGTGTTGGCATCATCTCCTTTGCCCTGGTGTTCATCCTGTTCAAACTCTCCACTTTCCGTGGCCTGCCGAATGTGCTGATCACCATGGGTGTTCTAACCATCCTTTACGCGTTCTTTACCGAACGCACCGTGACCGGGCGGCGTATTTATGCGCTGGGTGGCAATATCAAGGCCGCCAAACTGTCTGGTGTAAAAACCGCGCGCCTGACCTTTTTGGCTTTCGTCAATATGGGGGTTCTGGCGGCCATCGCCGGGATGGTCTTTGCCGCTCGCCTGAATTCGGCAACGCCCAAGGCCGGGTTTGCGCTGGAGCTCGACGTGATTGCGGCGGTCTTTATCGGTGGTGCGTCCATGTCGGGCGGCGTTGGCAAGATCGTCGGCGCGGTGGTCGGGGCCTTTCTGATGGGGGTGTTGAACAACGGCATGTCGATCCTTGGCATCGGCATCGACTATCAGCAGATGATCAAAGGGCTCGTCTTGCTCGCCGCTGTCATCTTTGACGTCTACAACAAGCAAAAGAGCTAAGCAGATGGCATTTGTTCCCAAAACATGGCCCCGCCGCCTGCGTTCAGCCGAATGGTATAGCGGTTCGACCAAAGACGCGATCTATCATCGTGGCTGGCTCAAGAACCAAGGCTATCCAGACGATCTGTTTGATGGCCGCCCGGTGATCGGTATCCTGAATACCTGGTCCGAATTGACCCCCTGTAACGGCCACCTTCGCGAGCTCAGCGAAAAGGTCAAAGCCGGAATTTGGGAGGCCGGGGGCTTTCCGCTTGAAGTGCCTGTTTTCTCGGCCAGCGAGAACACGTTTCGCCCAACGGCCATGATGTTTCGCAACCTCGCCGCTATGAGCATCGAGGAACAGATCCGCGGCCAGCCTATGGATGGCTGCGTGCTGATGGTCGGCTGTGACAAGACCACGCCAAGCCTGCTGATGGCGGCAGCCTCGGTTGATCTGCCCTCTATTGTGGTCACCGGCGGCCCCATGCTGAACGGTTGGTTCCAGGGGGAACGCGTTGGAGCCGGCACGCATCTGTGGCGCTTTTCCGAAGCCGTAAAGGCCGGTGAAATGTCGCAAGACACCTTTCGCGAGGCCGAAAGCGCCGTTACCCGGTCAAGCGGCACCTGCAACACGATGGGCACCGCGTCCTCGATGGCGTCGATGACCGAAGCCCTGGGCATGGCGCTGTCCGGCAATGCGGCTATTCCAGCGGTCGACAGCCGCCGCCGCGTCATGGCGCAAATGAGCGGTCGCCGTATCGTGCAGTTGGTCAAGGACGATCTGAAACCCTCTGACATTCTGACCAAAGACGCCTTTGAAAACGCTGTGCGCGTCAACGGAGCTGTCGGTGGGTCCACAAATGCAGTTGTGCATCTGCTGGCCATTGCCGGGCGCATCGGGGTGGATTTCACCCTGGATGACTGGGACCGCTGCGGGCGGGATGTGCCGACCATTGTGAACCTTCAGCCATCGGGGGACTACCTGATGGAAGAGTTCTATTACGCTGGTGGCTTGCCAGTTGTGTTGCGCCAAATGGGCGAGGCAGACCTCTTGCACAAAGACGCGCTGACCGTGTCCGGAGCCGACATCTGGTCCGAGGTCAAAGAGGCGCGCAACTGGAACGAAGATGTCATTCGCCCCTTTGATCAGGCGCTCACCCTGCAAGGAGGGATGGCTGTGCTCAAGGGCAATCTTGCCCCGAAAGGCGCGGTTATCAAACCCTCTGCCGCCTCGGAACACCTGATGCGCCATCGCGGGCGGGCGGTCGTCTTTGAGGATATCGACGATTACAAGGCCCGCATCGAAGATGAGGCGCTGGATGTGGATGAAACCTGCATTCTCGTGCTCAAGAATTGCGGCCCCAAAGGCTATCCCGGCATGGCCGAGGTAGGCAATATGGGCCTGCCACCCAAGGTTCTGAAAAAGGGCATCACCGATATGATCCGCATCTCGGATGCGCGCATGTCCGGCACGGCCTATGGAACCGTCATCTTGCACACCTCCCCCGAAGCCGCCGCAGGCGGGCCGCTGGCTGTGGTGCGGTCGGGTGACATGATCGACGTGGACGTGCCCGCCCGCCGATTGCACCTCGATATTTCCGAGGCCGAATTAGCGGATCGTCTGGCCCAATGGCAACCCAGCCATGAGGCACCCACATCCGGCTATGCCTGGCTGCATCAAGCCCATGTCCAAGGCGCGGATACCGGGGCTGATCTGGACTTTCTCAAAGGCTGCCGTGGCAGTGCCGTTGGAAAGGACAGCCATTGATGGATCTCGCACTTGTCGGCATTGGAAAGATCGCGCGCGACCAGCACGTGCCCTCTCTTGACGCCTCCCCGGATTGGAAACTTGCTGCAACGGTTTCACGCCATGGCAGCGTCGATGGCGTCGAACAGTTCACCAGTTTCGAACAGTTCCTCGACGAACGGCAGGATATTCGCGTCGTATCGCTTTGCCTGCCGCCAGTGCCGCGGTTTGACTATGCGGTACAGGCGATCGCCGCCGGGCGGCATGTGATGCTGGAAAAGCCCCCCGGGGCCAGCGTCGCGGAATGTCAGAAACTGCTGGCTATGGCCCGTGCCCAGGGCGTGGCATTGTATGCGACCTGGCACTCGCGCGAGGCGGCGATGGTCGATGCGGCGCGCGATTGGCTTGCCGGGCAAAAGTTGCGTAAACTGACGGTCACCTGGCACGAAGACGTGCGCCGCTGGCATCCCGGACAAGACTGGATTTGGGAACCGGGCGGATTGGGGGTTTTTGACCCGGGTATCAACGCCCTGTCGATTGTGACCAAATTACTGCCGGATACGCTGCATCTGGGTGCCGCAGAGTTGATCACCCCGGAAAACCGCCAATGCCCGATTGCCGCCAAGCTGCGCTTTGCCCACCCCAATGGCGCTGATATTCGTGCGGATTTTGACTGGCGCAAAGAAGGTGACCAGATCTGGCGCATCGAAGCGGAAACCGACAGCGGCATGATGACCCTGGACGCGGGCGGCGCACAGCTCAGCATCGATGGCGTTCCACAGCAATCAGACAGCGCAGCCCTGAGCGGGGAATACCCCCGCCTTTACGCGCGCTTTGCTGACCTGGTGGCCTCGGGCAGTTGCGATGTCGACCTCGCGCCGCTCCAGCATGTGGCGGATGCCTTTATGATCGGTCGCCGCGAGATCACCGCGCCATTTCACGAATAGGACAGAGCAGATGAAATCTCCACTCACCGGCATTCTGCCAGTAGCCCCAACCCCCTTTCTGGACGACGGCCAGGTTGATGAAGACGGCATGCGCAGGGTTCTGGACTGCATGATTGATCAGGGCGTCGATGCAATCTGCATTCTGGCCAATTATTCCGAGCAGTTTGTTCTATCGGACGAAGAACGTGCATGCCTGATGCGGATCAGCCTTGACCATGTCGCAGGGCGCGTGCCGGTCATTGTGACGGTCAGTCATTTCTACACCGGCATCGTGGTCGAACGCGCCAAGGCGGCGCAATCGCTGGGCGCGTCCATGATCATGATGATGCCCCCCTATCATGGTGTTGGCTTGGTGCCCGCAGAGGCCGGTATCTTTGAACATTTCCAAGCGGTTTCGGACGCAATCGACATTCCGATCATGGTGCAGGACGCCCCGCTGTCGGGCTGCCAGCTCTCGGTGCCGCTCTTGGTGCGCATGGCAAAAGAGCTGGAACAAGTGCGCTACTTCAAGATGGAAATGCCCTTTGCCGCGGATAAGATCGCCACGCTGATTGACCAAGGTGGCAGCGCCATCGAAGGCCCCTTTGATGGCGAAGAAGCTGCCACATTGCTGGCTGATCTGGATGCGGGTTGCACCGGGACAATGACCTCGGGCCTGCAATGCGAACATATCGGCAAAATTATTCGTAGTTATCTGGCCGGTGACAAAGAGGCCGCGCTGGCGCAATGGACGGCCTGCCTGCCACTGATCAATCACGAAAACCGCCAATGTGGCCTGCGCGCCTGCAAGACGGTGATGAAAGCCGGGGGCGTCATCAAGAGCGACCACGTGCGTCACCCGTTGAAACCCATGACACCGCGCACCCGCGACCGGCTGCTGCAATTGGCCACAGATATGGACCTCATCGCGCTGCGCTGGGGCAAGTAGGGGTAGATCACCATGATTATGAACGACAAAAACCTGATTGCGGGGCAGTGGGTGCCGGGGGATCAGACCTTTGCCTCCGATTCTGGCAGCTTTCACGATGGCACCCCGGATATGGTGGCCAAGGCCTGCGAGGCGGCAGAGGACGCGTTTTGGACCTATGGGGCTAGCAGCGCAGAGAACCGCGCTGCTTTCCTGAATGCCATTGCGGATGAAATCGAAAACCGCGCTGAGGATATTACCAAGGTTGGCAGCCTCGAAACCGGCTTGCCCGCCGCCCGATTAGAGGGCGAGCGTGGGCGCACGACCGGGCAGTTGCGCCTCTTTGCGTCTCATATCCTCAAAGATGATTACCCCGAAACCCGCCATGATCCGGCCTTGCCTGATCGTGCCCCTTTGCCGCGCCCGGATCTTACGCTGATCCATAAGCCCATCGGCCCTGTGGCGATCTTTGGCGCATCCAATTTTCCCTTGGCCTTTTCGGTTGCGGGGGGCGATACGGCCGCCGCTCTGGCCGCCGGGTGCCCGGTGGTCGTCAAAGCACATCCGGCGCATCCGGGAACCTGTGCCATCATCGCCGAGGCGATCCTGGCCGCCATTACCTCTACCGGCCAGCCCACCGGTACCTTCAGCATGATCCATGGCAGCGGTGCCGAAGTGGGAACGGCGCTGGTCCAGCATCCGCTGATCCAGGCCGTTGGCTTTACCGGGTCTCACAAGGTGGGGCGGATCCTCTTTGATCTCTGCGCGGCGCGTCCGGTGCCGATCCCGTTCTTTGGCGAGTTGGGGGCGGTCAATCCGATCTTTGTTCTGCCCAATGCCTTGGCCAATCGCGGTGCAACTATTGCCGAGGGCTGGGCGGCGTCGCTGACCATGGGGGCGGGGCAATTCTGCACCAATCCCGGCGTGCTGTTTGTTCCCGGTGGCGCGACTGGCGATGCTTTTGTCGCCAGTGCCAAGGCGGCATTGGAACAAGTCGCGCCGCAAACCATGCTGACCCAGGGCATTGCCGAGGCCTGTCGCGCAGGCGTTGCGGCGGCATCTGACGTGCCCGGCGTGCAATCGCATCTGTCGCCCCAATCGCAACAACGCGACGGCGTCGCGTCGCTGTTGGAAACCGATTTGCAGACCTGGATCGCCAACCCAATTCTGGCCGAAGAGGTCTTTGGCCCGCATGGTATCATAGTGCGCACCGGAACTGACACTGACATGGTGGCTGCGGCGCATGCGCTTCAGGGGCAGTTGACCGTGACCTTGCAAATGGATGAGGGTGACGCGGACCTTGCCAAACAATTGCTGCCCATTGCCGAGCGCAAGGCAGGCCGGGTGCTGGCCAATGGGTTTCCAACCGGTGTCGAAGTGGCGGATGCCATGGTGCATGGCGGGCCTTACCCTGCTTCAACCAATTTTGGGGCAACCAGTGTTGGCACGCTGGCAATCCGTCGCTTTTTGCGACCTGTCTGTTACCAGAACATGCAGCATCTCTTGTAAATGCGCGATACGGCCCTATTGCCGTGATACAAGGGGCCGCATTCTGACCCTGCTGCTCACCCGCGTCCGCGATAGGGCGGCACGCCCTGATCCGGAATCCACACCGCTTCGGGCATCGGACCGGTCTGCCAAAACACGTCAATCGGAATGCCCCCGCGCGGATACCAATAGCCGCCAATTCGCAGCCATTGCGGGTCCAGAAACTCTGCCAGGCGGCGGCCAATCGAGACGGTGCAATCCTCGTGAAAGGCTCCGTGATTGCGGAACGACCCCAAAAACAGCTTGAGCGATTTGCTTTCAACCAACCAATCGCCGGGCACGTAGTCAATGACCAGATGGGCAAAGTCAGGCTGCCCGGTCATCGGACAAAGCGAGGTGAATTCGGGCGCGACAAAGCGCACGTTATAGGCCGTGTCAGCCTGCGGGTTTTGCACCCGCTCCAACTCGGCCTGGGATGGGTCGGACGGCAGGATCGTGTCGCCGCCCAATTGTTTCAGATTGCTGTAAATCGAGTCAGTCATGGTGATACTCCTGTCATCAGACACCACGTTTGTTGCCCCAAAGCAAAACATGCAGCTGCGGAAGAATGCGCGGGCTGAACCAGCGATCGCTGGTCACTTTTTCCACCAGCCAAAGCATACGGTCCAGGCTGTCCTGCGTCTTGATGGGAAGGTCCGGATCGACATCCGGATTGCCCGGTTGCAGGTAAAGCGGCAGATCCGGATAGCGCCCGGCAACAGCGCGCGCCCAGTCATAATCGGTGGCGTCAAAGATCACGATCTTCATCACCACCTGGGTTTTGGCCCCAGCCGCTGCGATGCAGTCTTCGAAATCGGCCCAATCCACGGTCTCACCGCTAGAGGGCGGTTTGGGGCTGATCACCAAGGTGTCAAGCGCGCCGAACCATGGTTTGGCGATCGAGCCCTGGGTCTCGCAGGCAAAGCGATACCCCTTGGCTTGGCCCAATGCCATGACTTGGGTGAAATCCTGAATGGCCGGGTTGCCACCAGACAGGGACACGGTCAAAGGCGTGCCACCCGACAGGCGTTCAACCTCGTCCCAAACTGCCACTGCGGACATGGGGTGCCAGTCGTGGCGATGCGCGCTGTCGACCGCATGCAGGCTGTCACACCAGGAGCAGCGGTAATCACAGCCCCCGGTGCGGACAAAAACGGTGGGTTCCCCAATCAAGGCCCCTTCACCTTGAATGGTGGGGCCAAAAATCTCGGCGATGCGCAGGGTCATGCCGCTGATTTCGGGCGGTATTCAGCCCATGTCTTGGGGGTTTCCGACACCCGCACCGCCGAGGTCTGCGGCCAGCGTGCCTTGCACCAGGTATAGAAATGATAGGCGACATTTTCCGTTGTGGGCGGGATGTCCATCACCTCATTCAGATGCCGGTGGTCAAAGGTCTCATCGATATAATCCTTGAACGCACTCAACTCGTGGAAATCAATGATAAAGCCCGTCTCATCCAGTGTTTCGCTCTCAAGCTCGAGATAGACAATGTAGTTATGCCCATGCAGCCCGGCGCATTTATGCCCCTGGGGCAAGGTTTCGAGGCTATGCGAGGCGCAAAAGTGGAACTCTTTGCAGATGCGAAACATTACGTGGTCTCCTGATGGCTGTCGGTCCCTGTGGCGGTGCCAGTCGCGGCGCGCCAGAAATCAGGATCTTCGTATTGGGTGGGGTCGGTGATACCCGCCAGGTGAAAGGCTTCGCGCCGTTCCACACAGGTGCCGCATCGCCCGCAATGATGCGTGCCGCCTTTGTAACAGGACCAAGTATCGGCAAAGGGCGCGTTTGCGGCGGCCCCTTCGGTGACGATATCGGCCTTGGTTTTATGGACGAACGGCGTCACCAGCGACACGTCGGCATAGCCATCCAAAGCCGCGCGCTGCATGGTGTCGAACGCCTCGGTAAAGGCGGGGCGGCAATCGGGATAGATAAAGTGATCCCCCCCGTGAACCGCCGTGGCAACGCCCGTATCACCCTTGGCGGCGGCGATGCCAAAAGCGATGCTCAGCATGATAGCATTGCGGTTTGGCACGACGGTGACTTTCATCGTGTCTTCGGCATAGTGGCCGTCGGGCACATCAATATCATCCGTCAGGGCAGACCCGGTCAGGGAGGCCCCGATCGAACGAATATCAACGATATGATGGGGAACATGCAGACGCTGCGCCGCCGCGGCTGCAAATTCGACTTCTTTCTTGTGACGCTGGCCATAGTCGAAGGAAACCAGGCGGCTCAGCTCACTTTGGGCGGCGATGATATGGGCAAGCGACACGGAGTCGAGCCCACCTGAGCAGATGACGAGTGTTTTCATTTTGAACCCTTGTTTTGATAACCGGGTAGGCTGCGACCGGTGGCGTGCGCCTAATGGTTATGGGCAAAAGGGTCAAGACGAGAGTTTGCGTTTATTGGACGCGATGGATCAGGCAGGGCTACACGTCCCGTAGCCTCGCCGGGCTTTGTCAGGACGATCTCCAGAAAAGGCTGGAGTATTTTTCGCCGAATGGTGCAGGAACAGGCTCGCCATATGCTGCCAGGCTTTCGCTCTCAGGTCACCATCCGCGCCTTCGTTGCCCAAGAAGCGCTGGACTATCACTACGACAACCCAGCCCAAATGTTCGCCGACTTGCAGCAAGGCGGCTGCATCTTACCCGATACCGGGTCGCACGGGCCTGACCAAACCGCCCGGATTTGTTCATCTCAACACGCTTCCGCCAATTGAGATCTTCAGTCCTGGGATTGAGTCCAGTGCTCAAGCGTTTGAGTCACCAAGTGGCACCCCGTTCTGCGAGCGAGCGCCAGATCAACTACCTATTAGCCTGGCTTTGGTACATTCGATTTGTCTCAAATTTGCAGGGGGATGTCATTCGTGGCGTATGAATTCCGAGGGGCTTCGTTGTTTGATGCAGTTCAGCAGGTCGTTGGTCGCAACGCTCCAGCCGCTGAACTTAAGAAACTCAACCAGGCCCGGCAAAAGTTCGACTTTGCTGCTCGCGCTCGCCTTGGCAGCGCATTGTTTGTTGGCGAGGGTAACTTTAGCTTTGCGTTGGCTTTGGCGCGCTTGAAGGGAGTGTCGCCTTCATCCATTCTAGCCACTGCATACGAGGACGAATCTGATCTGGGCGATACGGCCTATGACAACGCCGCAAAGTTGCTCAAGATTGGCACGCCAGTCGGACCAGATATTTGCAGTTTTTAGTTTCGGCCAAACCTAAGCCAGGCATTCTCCCCAGCTTGATATCTGCACCCAAGATTTGGAGCAAAGTTAACATTCTCCGCAAACGATCCAAGTTGGCTTTTGGTTGCGGCTTTTCGCCGGTGATCATGCGCGAACAGACAACGCGAGGCTGTGATACCGGTTCAACGGCTTTGCTGCCTGTAGCCCGCCTATGCGGGGGACTATCCAGTTGGGCGAATTTCGCCGGTATCGAGCACCGGAGACGCGTCCATATCCTCTGCATCCAGCATCGTGGCCACGCGTTCAAGACTCGCGACCAGCATGGCTTGCTCCCAATCCTCCATCGCAGCGAATTTGCGTACGAAACGCTGCTGCAATGGGTCTGGGGCGTTCGCCAAAACATCGCGCCCGGCTTCGGTCACGATGATATCGGTTTGCCGCCTGTCCAAGGCTGATTTTTGCCGGACGACAAGCCCGTCGCGAACGAGTTTATCTACCAGCGATGTCACTGTCCCTTGAGAGACACGCATTCGAGTCGAAATCGCTTTGGCGGTCGCCAGTCCTTGCTCTCCGATAATCTGAAGGACCCGAAACTGAGTTGGGGTGACGCCAGTGATCTGCCGAATTTCCTTGCCGAACAACTCGGTCGATCGAACGATCCGGCGCAATGCGATCAGGCTGCTATCAATACGGTCCATCCGGCCTCCAGTACTTTGATCAGCAAAGTATAACGGTTTCTTGGCGTTTGAGCAATTTTCAAAAAGATTTGATTGACAAAGCATTTGGAGGCCGGAATTTGGTCAAAATTGTCAACTTTCCAACATAACGGTTGTTGTTGCGCTGAAATTTGCTTCGACTGTTGAAATTCACGTCTCGTCATGTTACTTCGCTAATCGAAGCGAAAGGAGCTCTTCAAATGCAACACCCCGCTCACCCAATGCGCCCCGACCTGCCGTCCTTGCGTAAGCCCGTCGCGAAAGACGGCGCTGAGATTTGGAAGCTGGTCCGGGCATGCCGCCCGCTTGACGAGAACTCGATGTATTGCAACCTTCTGCAATGCGACCACTTTTCCGACACCTGTGTCGTTGCCGAGTTGGCAGGTGACGTTGTTGGTTGGGTTTCCGCTTATGTTATGCCGAATGAGCCCGACACACTGTTTGTGTGGCAGGTCGCAGTATCTGATGCAGCGCGCGGGCGTGGTTTGGGGGCATTGATGCTACAAAGCATCCTCAACCGTCCCCAGTGCAAAGATGTAACCCGTGTGCAGACCACGATCACGGCTGACAACGAAGCCTCCTGGGCTTTGTTCCGCAAGTTTGGCCGCCTGATGGGCACCGATTTGGATGTCACAGCCTATTACACACAGGCACTCCACTTCCAAGAACGCCACAAGACCGAGCATCTGGTCACGATACCCGTGTCGAGACAGGCCGCACTCGCTGCGTGACGCATGCGTATTCCGGTCCTGACCAACCCGATCTATTCCAGTTTTCCGAATCCCGAGAGAGGTCGTATGTCTACGAACCCCACCGATTTTGCCATTTTCAAACGCCGCGAATCCGAGGCCCGCAGCTATTGCCGGGGGTTTGACACCGTGTTCACCTCTGCAAGCGGTTCCGAGATGACCGCTCATGATGGCGCGCGGTATATCGACTTCCTCGCCGGGTGCTCTTCGCTGAACTACGGTCACAATGACCCGGATCTCAAGGCGGCGTTGATTGACCATATCCAAGCCGACGGTGTGGCGCATGGGCTCGATATGCACACGGATGCCAAGGCCGACTTTATCGCATCATTCGAACAGCGCATCCTGGCCCCGCGTGACATGCCGCATAAGCTCATGTTCACCGGGCCAACGGGCGCAAATGCCGTTGAGGCGGCGATGAAAATCGCCCGCAAGGCCACGGGCCGCACCAATATCATCGCCTTCACCAATGGCTTTCATGGCGTCACCCAAGGTGCACTGGCAGCAACCGGCAACGGTTACCACCGAGGCGGCGCGGGCATGACACTAAATGGTGTGACGCGCATGCCCTATGATGGTTACTTCGCCGGCAGCACCGATACCGCTGATTTTCTTGAAGCCATGCTGAACGACCGCTCCAGCGGCCTGGACGCCCCCGCTGCAATCATCCTGGAAACGGTGCAGGGCGAAGGCGGTTTGAATGTCGCAAGCCATGCTTGGTTGAAACGTGTAGCAGAGTTGGCCGAAAAATCCGGTGCGCTTTTGATCATCGACGATGTTCAGGCGGGCTGCGGCCGCACTGGCACGTTCTTTTCATTCGAAGAAATGGGCATTTCCCCCGATATCATTACTTTGGCAAAATCCATTTCGGGCTTTGGCCTGCCGATGGGATTGGTTCTGGTCAAACCCGAGCATGACGTGATGGGTCCGGCCGAGCATAACGGCACTTTCCGTGGCAATAACCACGCCTTTGTCACGGCCCGCGCGGCGCTGGAGAAATTCTGGGCTGATGATCAGTTTCAGGAAGACATCGCCCGCCGGGCGCAGCTTGTCGAAGAGGGTCTTCAAACCATTGCTGACATGATCCCCGGCGCGCGGCTCAAGGGGCGCGGCATGATGCGCGGGGTCGATGTCAGGAGCGGCGCGCTCGCCGGTGACATCTGCGCTCGTGCTTTCGAGAACGGGTTGATCATCGAAACCTCCGGGCCGGAGGATGAGGTCGTTAAGGTGCTTGCGCCTTTGACCACACCGGATGACACGCTGAAAGCCGGGTTGCGGATTTTGATCGAGGCGGCAGAGGCAACACTGACTACACAGAAATTTGCTGCGGAGTAAGGCCATGATTATACGCGATTTCAACGAGATCATTGAAAAAGAGCGTGACCGGGTCGTGTCGGATGCGCAGTGGAGCAGCGTGCGCATGTTGCTCGCAGATGATGGCATGGGTTTCTCCTTTCACATCACCTTTCTTGAGCCGGGTTCCGAACACACATTCGAGTACAAGAACCATTTCGAGAGCGTTTATTGCATGCAGGGCACCGGCTCGATTACCGATATCGCAACCGGTGAAACCCACCCCATCAAACCGGGCGTGATGTATGCGCTCGACAAGCATGACCGCCATATCCTGCGCGCTGACGAAGAGCTGATCATGGCTTGCTGCTTCAATCCGCCCGTGACCGGGACCGAGGTGCATCGTGAAGATGGCTCCTATGCCGCTGCGGAAGACCTGGAAACAGCCTGAGAGGATCCGGCCAAGTGCCGGATGACATATTGTGAATTTCCCAGACCATACCGTCGAAAAAATCGGCGGCACCTCCATGTCGCGCATCCACGAGTTGCGCGACACGCTCATCATTGGCGACCGCGAAGCGGCCGCCCTGTATCACCGAATTTTTGTGGTCTCCGCCTTTGGCGGGATCACCAACCTCTTGCTTGAGCACAAGAAAACCGGTGAGCCGGGTGTCTATGCGCTGTTTTCCAACGATGACAATGATCATGGCTGGCTGGACGCGTTGACGCGCGTTGGGACTGCGATGGCGAAACAGCACGACACGGTATTGGAGAACCCGGCTGACCGTGCGCTGGCCGAGGATTTTGTCCGCGACCGGATCGAAGGGGCACGGAGCTGCCTCTATGACCTACGCCGTCTGTGTTCCTATGGGCATTTCCGCCTGTCCAGCCAAATGATGATTGTGCGCGAGCTGCTGTCCGGTCTGGGCGAGGCGCATTCGGCCTATGTGACTACGCTGATGCTGCAACGGGCGGGCGTGAACGCACGGTTTATAGATCTCAGTGGCTGGCGGGATGAAACCGACTGTACGCTGCAAGAGCGTATCGAAGGCGCGCTGCGAGATGTGGACCTGGCCAGTGAATTGCCGATTGTCACAGGCTATGCCCAATGCAGCGAAGGGCTGATGCAGGAATATGACCGCGGTTATTCCGAGGTCACCTTTTCCAACATCGCGGCTCTGACCTGTGCAAAAGAGGCGATCATCCACAAGGAATTCCATCTTTCTTCGGCTGACCCCGCTCTCGTGGGGCCGGATGCGGTGCGCAAGCTGGGTCATACGAACTATGACGTGGCAGATCAGCTTTCGAACATGGGTATGGAGGCGATCCATCCCAACGCAGCAAAGATCCTGCGCCAGTCCAAAGTCGCATTGAGGGTCACAAATGCGTTCGAGCCAGCCGACCCCGGCACACTTATCGACGAACAGCCGACGGAAACCCCAGCCGTGGAAATTGTCACTGGGCTGAACGTGGTGGCGCTAGAATTGTTCGAACAGGACATGGTGGGCGTCAAGGGCTATGACTCCGCTGCGCTTGAGGCATTGCGGAGGCACAATGTGCGCATTGTCTCTAAGTCGTCAAATGCCAACACAATCACACATTATGTCGAGACCTCTTTGAAGATAGTGCGCCGCGTTGTGTCTGATCTCGAAGCAGCTTTCCCTTCGGCCAATGTGAGCGCGCGCAACGTATCGATTGTCACAGTCATAGGGCGCGACCTTAAAGGGTTGAAGGCTTTTAGCCGTGGGATCTGTGCACTGGAAGAGGCCGACATCAACGTGATTGCGGCCCAGCAGTTGCCGCGCAATGTAGACATCCAATTCGTCATTCCGCGTGATGCTTTCAATGATGCGGTGCAGGTGCTTCACGCGGCGTTAGTTGGAACGTCGGGCGTCAGCAAGCTGCAGCGCGCCGCGTGAAGCGGCGGCATCTGTAGCATCAAGCCACTGGAGCAATTGCGGTCGTTTTGAAAGTCAGGTGACGAAGGGCAAGGTTGCTCAACTCCGGAGCAGCACAACCCGTAAAGTGAGGAACAAAATGGACGACGAAACGACTAGTAAGCCACCTGAACTTGACCCGCAAACCATTCGCGAAGGCGCGGGTCTTTCTGTCGATGAAATGGCAGAATTGATTGGTATGAGCGTAAGCGGCTATCGTCTTTGGGAGGACGGGCATCGTCAGCCTGGCGGTCCTGCCTTCAAGTTGCTGGGGTTGATTGCTCAAGCCCCAGAGGAGACGGTGCGTCGCCTCCGGAGCATTCAGAGCTAACCTACGCTGCTTTGAGCCCACGCAGCGAGTGGGTGTCGAATTCGCTGGGTTCCAGCCCAATCGCGGATACGGACTCCCGCATGTTTTCAGAGAGTTCGAACTGAACGTCTCGTTTGGTTTTACACTGTATCACGGATATCCCTGCGCGAATGTTATCATTCCTCACCAGGTTAGTGACGGCCCATTTGATTAAATCGCATCCGTGACGCTTGCATTTTATTGCCATGTAAAACGCGCTGGATCGCGCAGGTGACCTTCCAACTCGAAGCGCGCGAATTGCCCAGACCTGTTTCGGCAAGAATGGCTGTTTCTGGCCGAAGATTCGACCAGTGTTCCAGACTTTGCGCAAAGGGGGGACAGCGGAAAGCTGAACTTTTGGCACATTACACCCCCATTCTTCGTGCCGAGCACAGATGTCAGCACGGCGCTTTCACCTGAGTTATACAGTTGGTTTGAATGGCCGTAGTCCGGTTGCGGTTTCACAACCCTCGGTAACGCGGCAAAGGGGGGCGGATTGAAAGTGCAACCCTCAAGCGATGAAGGGCCAAGTCAACCATAGGTGCGTTCTGCGATATCGATGGTGTCCAATTCGGCTTTGCAAGCCGAAAGGAACTCGGATTCGGCATCTGACTGGCGGCGCGCCGGGTTGGTGATGAGGTAGATATTGACCATCGGAAGTTCATCATAGGGGGGAAGTTGCCTAAGCTTGCCAGCGTCTACATCCTGTTTGGCCACGTGAAGGGGCAGGGCCCCTATGCCGACATTTGCCAGGATGAGACGTCGAATTTCATTCAGGCTCGAGGACACACCGCGCCAACTTGTAGCGAGCCCCAAGCGGGCGCGAAGCCGCGAGATAGCATAGAGTGGCCCACCCTCTGCCTCGGTCTGAAAGGCGACAAAAGGTTCCCCTTCAAGATCTTTGGGGCAAATTTTTTCCGCAGCGAACATGGGGTGGCGCTCACCGCAGTAAAGCCCAAAGAACTCCCGGTACAGGATGACGTGGTTCAAGTTCCGAGGCATTTTTGAAAGCAAGCAGATCCCGAAGCTGGCTCGGTTTTGGTTTACCATCGTTTCGACATCTTCGCTTTCGTGCACCGAGAACGAATAGGTGACATGTGGGTGTGCTTTGGCAAATTTGCTAAGTATCTCGTTGAAATGGTCGGAAATCACCGAACTTGTGATAGCAATCGACAGGTGTCCCCTGAGTTCGACGCGGTTGACATCCAACAAAGAGGGAAGCTGTGAAATCGTGCCAAAAATATTGGCGCATTCGGTGTAAAGCGCTTGACCGGGGCGCGTGATCGCGAACTCGTTGGGTTTGCGGACAGCAAGTTGTTTGCCAGTCGCGTGTTCAAGTCGTTTGAGAGCTGCAGAAACAGTAGGCTGTTTGAGCCCAAGGAAATCGGCGGCCTTTGATATGCCGCCTTGTTCGACCACAACCATGAAGGTTCGAAGGAGGTTCCAGTCCAGGTTCCAGGGAAAGCGTTGCTGTTGCGGAAGGCTCATAGATTTCATCTATACTGATTGTAGGTAATATCTGTTTGCGCAATGATGATGAGTCGTGCAAGTTTTTTCACAAGCGGGCCCGCCCGCAGGTTTTGATCGGGGAACACCCCGGCATTATTCTCACAGGGAGAGATAAATGACTTTTCGCCGTTCCATCTTGAAATCCGCCATTGCCGCCGCCGGCCTGGCAGTGTTTGGCTTGAGCTCCGCAGTCGCCGAGGAACTCGACACGCTGAAAGAAAAAGGCGTGATCCGCATCGCGATGTCGGGTGCTTACCCTCCGTTCAACTTCGTGAACGATCAGAACGAAGTTGTGGGCTTTGATCCGGCCATTGGTGCCGAGATTGCCAAGCGAATGGGCATGGAAGTAGAAATCGTAACCACCGCCTGGGACGGTATCATTGGTGGCCTGCTGGCCAACAAATACGATGCCATCGTCGGGTCGATGACCATCACCGCAGAGCGTGACGAAGTGGTCGATTTCGTTGGCCCCTACTACTCGGACAAGCGCGCCATTTTCAGCAAGCCGGGCTCGGGCATTTCCAGCCTCGAGGATCTGGAAGGCAAGAAAGTTGGTCTGACCCTGGGCGAAACCCACGAAGATTGGGCGCGTGATAAGGGCTATGACATCAACACCTACAAAGGTCTGCCCGAACTGCTGCTGGAACTTGAAAATGGCCGTGTGGACGCCATTGTGAACGACTCGATCGCAGCCATCCTCGCGATGGGCGAAAAGGGGCAGGCGTACGAGATGTTCGGCGACCCAACCACCGAGCCTTTTGGCGCAGGCATCGCCATCCGTGAGGGCAACCCCAAGCTGGCCGCAGAAATGCAGGCCGCACTGCAATCCATCATGGATGACGGCACCTATCTGACCATTGCTGAAAAATGGATTGGCGCAGACATTCGCTAAGAGTTCATTCCCCGCCATCCGGCAGCGGCGGGGATCTTCATCGTGGTGGCGGTTAAGGGGTCGATGACCCTTTACTGCCCCTTCCACGGGCACCAAAGTTATCCGATACTTTAAGCAACATGTGCCGAGGCAGCCTTTGCGCCGTCCGGACAACTCGGGTCGGATACCCAAAAGGAGTGACAGATGGACGTTGACCTGATGTTGAAGGTCTATCCCTTCTTTCTGGAGGCCGCGTGGGTCACCATTGTCTTGTCGGTTCTGACAGCGATCCTTGGATTGATCTGCGGCACGCTTGGGGCGGCGGCACGGCTCTCGCGGTTTGCTCTCCTTCGGTTTCTGGGCGCGGCTTATGTAAGCGTTTTTCGCGGCACGCCTGCGTTGATCCAACTCTTCATTCTCTACTTCGGCGGACCTCAGATCGGAATTCAACTGGATGCCTTTGAAGCGGGCGTGATCGGCCTGGGTATCAATGCTGGTGCCTACATGACAGAAACCATCCGAGGAGCAATCATCGCAATTGACAAGGGGCAACGCGAAGCCGCCCGCACATTGGGGCTTAGCAGTTGGCAGGCGACCTACAAGGTGATCTTGCCTCAGGCCGCGCGCCTGATGGTGCGCCCGTTAGGCGTGAACCTGAATATGCTGATCAAGGCAACCGCGCTTGTGGCTGCCATCGCAGTTGTCGAACTGACCTACACTGCGCAGCGCTATATCGGCTCGACCTACAAGCCCTTCGAAATGTTCCTGCTCGCAGGGGTTCTCTACATGATCATCATCTATGTGACTGGCCGTGGTGTTGCCTGGCTGGATCGCAAAGTACAGATCACCTGATCGGAAAAGGACAGACAAATGGGCCTCGATTTTTCGATTATTCCCAAATACATGGACATCATCCTGCTAGGTGCCGGCTGGACCCTAGGTATTACAGTTGCCGCTGCCTTGCTGAGCTTTGTCGGCGGTATCGTTTTTGCCGTGATCGCCCTTTACGCCCCCTGGATCATTCGGCAGCCGTTCCGGCTGGTCGAATGGGTGTTCATGGGCACGCCGCTGTTGTTGCAACTGTTCCTGATCTATTTCGGGCTGGTGCAAATCGGCATTGACCTGCCCGCCTTTGTCGCCGGGATCATCGGCTTGGGGCTGCACTTTGCCGTCTATAATTCCGAACTCATCCAGACCGCCATTCTTGCGGTAGACAAAGGCCAGATGGAAGCCGCCCGCACATTGGGGTGCAGCCGCGGGCAGGCTTTGCGCAAGGTTGTGATCCCGCAAGCGGTGCGCGCTGTCATTCCCCCGATAGGCAACAACATGATCGCGCTTTTGAAAGACAGCGCCCTGGTTTCCGTCATCGGGGTCAGCGAACTCACGCTGTCGGCACAACGCGTGATCGGCAAGACCTATCGTCCGTTCGAGTTCTACATCCTCGCCGCCGCTTTCTACTATGTCATCAACCTTTGCATGGAGTGGGTGCAGCGCAAGATCGAGCGCCGCATTTCCATCTCGCGCTGACCAAAGAGTCCAACCATGAGCGAACAGACACACTTTGTCGAAATCCGTCACGCCCAAAAATCCTTTGGCACGCTTGAAGTGCTCAAAGACATCAGCCTGAACGTGGAACGTGGCCAGATTGTTGGGATCATCGGATCGTCCGGCTCGGGTAAATCCACACTGCTGCGCGCGATCAATGATCTCGATCCGCTGACCGGCGGGGAAATCTGGTTGGATGGTGTGCAGGTGAACAAGACCCTGCCACATCGCCAATATGAAAAGCACATCAACGAAATGCGCCAGCATGTCGGTATGGTGTTTCAGCACTTCAACCTGTTTCCCCATATGACCGCGCGTGAAAACGTCACTATGGCGCCGAAAATGCTCAAGGGCCTGTCTCAGGCCGACGCCGACAAGCTGGCCGAGGAGCAACTGGACAAGGTCGGGATGCTGGAGCGGATCGACTATTACCCCTCGCAGCTGTCTGGCGGTCAGAAACAGCGTGTTGCTATAGCCCGAGCCTTGGCGATGAAACCGAAGCTCATGCTGTTTGACGAGGCCACTTCGGCGCTCGACCCCGAGTTGGTGGAAGAGGTCAATATGGTGATGAAAAAGCTCGCAGAAGAGCACATGACCATGATCATCGTCACCCACGAGATGGATTTCGCAGCCTCGGTCTGTGACCGCGTGCTGTTCATGGACAAGGGCGTCGTGGTGGAAGAAGGCCCGCCCAGCGTTCTTTTCAGGAACCCGACCCAGGACAGAACCCGCGAATTCTTGCGCAAACACATTGAAGGTGCATCGTGAGCGACGAAAGTTACCTGTTCTACCAAAGCCGCAACCCACGCCCGTTCCTGGACCGTGGGGAGGGCATCTATCTGTTCGACGAAAGCGGCAAACGCTATATCGACGGCTCTTCGGGGGCGATGGTGTCCAATATCGGCCATTCGAACCCGCGCGTGCTGAACAAGATCAAGGCGCAGATGGACAAAGCCACCTTTGGCTATCGGCTGCATTTCCGCACCCACCCGTCCGAGGATCTGGCCGCCAAGACCGTCGATGTGACGCCTGACGGGCTGGACCGGGTGTTCTTTGTCTCGGGTGGTTCCGAGGCCGTGGAAAGCGCCGTGAAACTGGCGCGGCAATATGCAGTTACGCAAGGACAAACCGGGCGCTACAAGGTGATTTCGCGCTTTCCATCCTATCACGGCTGCACATTTGGCGCGTTGGATCTGACCGGCTATGACCCGCTGCGCGAGCCCTTCGCACCGATGTTGGAGGGCATGCCCAAGATCGCCGCCCCGGCCACTTATCTCGACCGCGACAATCTGAGCGAGGACACGCGCGGGCTGAAATACGCCGAGCTTCTGCGCGACAAAATCCTTGCTGAAGGGCCGGACAGCGTGTTGGCGTTTCTCATGGAACCCGTTGGCGGGGCGTCCACTGGCGCTCTGGTCGCACCTGACAGCTATTATGGTCGCATCCGCGAGATATGCGACGAATTCAGTGTACTGCTGATCTATGACGAGGTCATGACCGGTGCGGGCCGCACGGGCAAGTTTCTTGCGGCGGAACACTGGGGGATCACTCCGGATATCGTGGCGCTCTCAAAAGGTTTTGGCGCGGGTTATGCACCGTTGGGCGCCGTTGTTGCCGGTTCGCGTCTGGTCGAACCGATCCTGGATGCCGGGGGTTTTGCCCATGGGTTCACCTATGCGGGCAACCCTCTGGCTTGCGCTGCCGGGCTGGCGGTGCTGGAAGAGCTGGAAGACCAGAACCTGATCGCCAATGCCGCCGCCATGGGCGAGGTCTTGATGTCTGAGCTGCACGCGCTGATGGATCGCTATCCTTTTATTGGTGACGTGCGGGGCAAGGGATTGTTGACCGCGTTCGAACTTGTTTCAGACCGTGACACGATGGAACCGCTAGATCCCGCCCTGAACGCCTATGACCGCCTGGTCGAACTGGCCTATGAGCGTGGGTTGATCATCTATTCACGCCGTACCCGCGGCGGGACAGCCGGGGACCATTTCCTGATCGCACCGCCGCTGATCATTACCGAGGCACAGATCGCGGAGCTGATGTCCATTCTACGCGACGCGCTGGACGCGTTGGCTGCCGAGGTTGGCCTGCCTCTGGAGGTGGATGCATGAGACTGCCGGACAAACGCTGTGGCATGGCGGCAGCCGTGGCCCATATCAAAGACGGCGATACAGTCATGGTCGGCGGCTTTGGTGTGCCGGGCACGCCGATGGCGCTGATTCATGCACTGGTGGATCATGGAGCCCGCGATCTGACGCTGATCAAGAACGACGCAAATGAGCCGGGTATGGGCATCGACCACTTGCTGCAAAGCAGTCAGGTGGCGCGCCTGATTACCACCCATCTGGGACTGAACAGCCATGCCATCGACCTGATGAACCGCGGCCAGATCAAGGTCGAGTTCAATGCCCAAGGTATCCTCGCTGAGCGCATCCGTGCAGGAGGTGCCGGGATTGGAGCTGTGCTGAGCGATATCGGGATCGGCACTGAACTGGCAGATGGAAAGCAGCTAATCGAGGTGGACGGTAAACCGCACCTTGTCGAAACGGCGTTGCGCGCTGATGTCGCACTCATCCATGCCGACCGGGCCGATACCTTTGGCAACTTGGCCTATGTCGCGACCGCGCGGAACTTCAATCCGCTTATGGCCATGGCTGCGACCCGCGTGATTGCCGAGGCTGAAACCGTCACACCTTTGGGTGCGCTGCAAGCAGATGCTGTCCACACCAGCGGTGTGTTTGTAGATCACGTCACCGAATTGGGTGCGCTTTCCAAGGAATACGCCGTTGTCCAGCGCTAAAAGCCGCATGATCGCCCGCGCCACACGCGAGATAGCACCGGGAATGGTTGTCAATCTGGGCATTGGTCTGCCGACTAGGGTTGTTGACCATCTCCCGGCTGATTTCCCTGTTTGTCTGCATACGGAAAACGGATTAGCCGGCATAGGCCCCACTTTGCCACCGGATCGGGCCAACCGGAACCTGATCGATGCAGGCGGGTCCTATGTCTCAACCGTGCCCGGTTCGGCGTTTCTTGACAGCGCGGCCAGCTTTGCGATTGTGCGTTCCGGCCGTCTGGATCTGACCATGCTTGGTGCGTTTGAAGTCAGCGCCACAGGTGATCTGGCCAACTGGAAAATCCCGGGCAAGTTCAGCCCCGGTGTCGGCGGAGGTATCGAGCTGGCGCAAAAGGCGCGCCGGGTTGTGGTCCTGACCACCCATACGGATCGCGCGGGCAACCCCAAGCTTAAGGATAAATGCACCCTGCCGCTGACGGCGCGGAGTTGTGTGTCGCGCATCTTCACCGAGATGGCGGTCATGGACATCACGCCAGCAGGCTATGCACTCGCGGAAATTGCCGAAGGCGTCAGCCTAGCCGAGGTCCGTGAGGCAACCGGGGCACCTCTGATCGTACCCGACACCACTCTACCCGTTTTCTGAGATTGTGATGCAGACCGAACTCAACACCCAATTGTGCAATGCCGTTGACGCCGCGTTTGACCGACAGGTCGCGTTTCTGGCGGAACTCACCGCACATCCGTCGACCAGAGGGAATGAACAATCGGCTCAGGCGTTCATGGCTAGGGAACTGTCTGCCCGGGGCTATGAGCTGGATCAGTGGCAGATCGACATTGCCGAGATCCAGCACCTGCCTGGGTTCTCTCCGGTACTTGGCCCTTATGAGGATGCCGTGAATGTTGTGGGCACGCACCGTTCCAAAACAGGGACGGGTCGCTCGTTGATCCTGAACGGGCATATCGACGTGGTGCCCACCGGACCGCTGGACATGTGGGATACCCCGCCCTTCGAACCAAGTGTTAAGGACGGCTGGCTCTATGGCCGCGGAGGCGGCGACATGAAGGCCGGGCTGGCCTCGAACCTCTTCGCGCTTGATGCACTGTCGGCCTGCGGGCTCGCGCCCGCAGCGGACGTGTTCTACCAATCGGTGGTCGAGGAAGAGTGCACCGGCAATGGTGCGCTGGCCTGCCTTGCACGGGGCTACAAGGCGGATGCCGCGCTGATCCCTGAGCCGTTTTCGGAACACTTGGTCACAGCGCAGCTGGGTGTCCTGTGGTTCCGGGTTCATCTCAAGGGCTTGCCCACCCATGTGGCCTATGCCGGTAGCGGTGCCAATGCGATTGAAGCGGCCGTTCCTCTGATCACGGCGCTGCATGACATGGAGCACCGCTGGAACGCGGCGGAAAACCGGACCAGCGACTACGCGCATATGGACCACGCGCTGAACCTGAATGTCGGCAAGATCGAAGGCGGCGACTGGACCAGCTCGGTTCCGGCATGGTGTGTGTTTGACGTGCGCATGGGGTTGTTCCCCGGACAGTCCATCGAGGCCGCAAAGGCTGAAATCGAGCAGGTCATTCTGGAAGCGGCACGGCAGAACGATTTCCTGCGCAACTCTCTGCCCGAGATTGTCTATCACGGGTTTCATGCCGAAGGGTACGCCCTGTCACAGGACAGTTCAGCCAAGGCCACTTCGGCAATTGCGGCGCTGGAAAATGCGCACCGATCCGCCACTGGCGAAGACCTCGTGCGCGAAGCCATCACCGCCACAACCGACGCTCGGTTCTTTGGCCTTTATGCCGACACGCCCGCGCTGGTCTATGGCCCGCGCGCCGAAGCCATCCACGGCTTCAACGAGCGCGTCGACCTGGAAAGCATGCGCCGCGTGACCAAGGCCACGGCCATGTTTATCGCCGACTGGTGCGGCGTCGAACACATCTGAGGATTTGCCCATGCGACAGGCTGTTATCGTCTCATACGCACGTACGCCGATTGGCAAAGCTTATCGCGGTGCGTTCAACAACCTCGAAGCGCCCAGTCTTGCCGCCCCGGCGGTCAAGGCCGCGCTGGACCGCGCGCGCCTGAGCGGTGGGGAGGTGGAAGAGGCTGTGTTCGGATCTGCGCTCACGCAGGGGTCGTCCGGTGTCAATGTCGCGCGTCACATTGTGCAAGCCGCGGGCCTGCCCGACAGCATCGCGGGTGCCACCGTGGATCGGCAATGCGCCTCGGGTCTGAACGCCATCGCCATCGCCTCGCATATGGTGCAGAGCGAGGGGGTAGACGTAGCGCTGGCCGGTGGGCTGGAAAGTATCTCGCTGGTGCAGAATGCGCATTGGAACGCGTATCGCTACCGCGACCCAAAAGTCCAAGATGACTATTATATGTCCATGTTGGATACGGCCGAAGTGATGGCGGAACGCTATGGTGTGAGCCGCACGGCGCAAGACGCCTATGCCCTGCAAAGCCAGATCCGTACGGCCAAAGCGCAAGCTGATGGTCTCTTTGATGATGAAATCGTTCCAGTCACGGCCACGAAGTCCGTCACGGACAAGGCCACCAAAGAAACCCGCGACGAAACCGTCACGCTGACCGCCGACGAATGCAACCGCCCGGGCACAACGGCAGAAGGGTTGTCCAGTCTTGCCGCCGTGCGTGGTGACGGCATGACTGTCACCGCGGGCAATGCCAGCCAGCTTTCGGATGGTGCCGCCGCGCTTGTTGTGATGGCGGCTGATGAGGCCAGCCGCAGGGGACTTGTGCCGCTCGGCGCCTTGCGTGGATTTGCCGTGGCTGGTGTCGCGCCTGACGAAATGGGCATTGGCCCTGTCGTCGCGGTGCCTCGCCTTTTGGAGCGCAACGGGCTGCGCATCGCGGATATTGATCTGTGGGAAATCAACGAAGCCTTTGCCGCGCAGCTGCTTTATTGCCGCGATCGCTTGGGCATTCCTGACGATCGGTTAAACGTCAACGGCGGGGCCATTTCCATCGGCCACCCCTATGGCATGTCCGGCGCGCGCATGGTGGGACACATCCTGTTGGAAGGGCGCCGACGCGGTGCTAAATGGGGGGTGGTGACCATGTGTGTTGGCGGCGGACAAGGTGCCGCTGCTCTGGTCGAAATTTTCTGAGGTGACAAAGATGCAGGCTCTTTCTTCTGAACAGTTGGATTATCTTGTGGCCCGGCGCCACGAATTGCACCAATCACCCGAGGTTTCCGGCGAAGAGGCGCAGACTGCGAAGCGCATCGCCGCTGAACTCACCGCTCTTGGCGCTGATCGGCTTTGGCAGGGGCTGGGCGGGCACGGTGTAGCCGCTGAGTTTGCCAGCCAAGAGGACGGCCCGACGGTTCTTTTGCGGTGCGAGCTTGATGGTCTGCCCCTCCGCGAAATTTCAGACCTACCGTATAAGTCGGCCATCCCCGGAAAAGGACACCTTTGCGGCCATGATGGCCACATGGTGTCGATGCTGGGGGTCGCGATGCGGCTTGCCACGCGTCCGCAAAAGGGTCGCGTCATCCTGCTGTTCCAGCCCGCCGAAGAAACCGGCGCAGGCGCGCTGGCGGTGGTTGACGATCCGCGCTGGCCAGAAATTCGGCCCGAGTTTGCCTTTGCCTATCACAATGTCCCCGGCCGCCCTCTGGGCGAGGTGGGACTGCGTGAAGGGCCAAGCAATTGTGCTTCGCGCGGCATGCAGATTGTTCTTGAAGGCAAAAGCTCGCACGCCGCGGCGCCCGAGGACGGCGTGTCGCCCGGACCAGCCATGGCGGCCTTGATGGCTAGCCTACCGGAACTGAGCTGCGGCACCATCTGGGATGAGGCGTTCTCGCTGGCGACTTTGACTCATGCAAGTCTGGGCGAACCAACCTTTGGCATCGCCCCCGCGGATGGTGAGTTGCGCGTGACCCTGAGGTCGATGACCAATGAGCGTATGGAGGCAGTGATGCAAGAGGCGCTGCACAGGGTCGAGAAACATGCTCAGGGGCTTTCTGTCGATATCCTGTGGCATGATGTATTTCGGGCCGTGGTGAATGATGCCGAGGCCACCGGCATTGCCCGCACCGCGGCCAGATCCTTGGGGCTGCGCTGCTTCGAGATGCCGACGCCCATGCGCTGGTCCGAGGATTTCGGGCGGTTTGGCGACGATGGAGCCAAAGCTGCGTTGCTCTACCTCGGGGCTGGCGAACATCACCCCCAGCTTCACAATCCCGACTATGATTTCCCCGATGCCCTAATCCCTGTCGCGGTGGATATGTTCTGTCGAATTGTGCAGGACTTGCTGGGATTCGAGGCGCAGTAACCATGCGCGACGCAAACCCCGCATCCTGGTGCACCATTCACCGCGACCGGATTTCGCGAAATCTGGAGCTTGCGTTGAGGCTTGTTCCTGAGGGACGCAAATTCTGTGCCGTACTGAAGGCTGACGCCTATGGGCATGGTATCGGCCAGATCGTACCTCTGATACGGGAACAGGGGGTAGAGACAGTCGGCATCACATCTAATGCCGAAGCGCGTGCTGTTCGCGACGCAGGGTTCGATGGCACGCTGATCCGTTTGCGCTCAGCGACACTGCAGGAAATCGAGAGCGCGCTGGATGATCGTATCGAAGAGCAAGTTGCCTCAGTCGCCACCGCGCAGCAGCTTCGTGCCCTTAGGGATGCGGGAAAACTGCGAACCGGTGCCCATCTTGCGTTGAATACAGCGGGCATGTCGCGCGACGCGCTGGAGATTTCGACGGCGGACGGGCAGAGCACATGCCACGAAATCCTTGCTACTCTAGGGTCTGAGATTCATGGGATCTGTTCGCATTTTCCATCCAATGACCCTGCGCATCTCAAGCAAAACGCGGATCAGTTTCAGCAACAGGCCGCTTGGGTCTTTGAAAACAGCGATCTCAAACGCAGTGAGACGCTGGTTCATGCAGGCAGCTCTCTTACGCTGATTTCAGACGTGGATATTGAGACTAACATGTATCGCTGTGGCGCGATACTTTATGGGATCCTGAAACCCGATCTGGGATTTCGACCCACGATGGATCTTGAGGCCCGAATCGTCAGCCTGCAGGACTATCCGCAGGGGATGACACTCGGCTATGACCGAGCGTGTCGTCTGGATAGGGATTCCCAGGTAGCCTGTATTTCGATTGGCTACGAAAACGGGTTCCGGCGCGTTGCGCAGGAGGACAGCGTTGTCGTAATCCGGGACAGACTGGCACCCGTTCTGGGAAAGATTTCCATGAATGCGATCGTGGCGGATGTGACCGGCATCAAGAATGTCGCTGTCGGTGATGTCGTCGGAGTGTTCGGAGAAAGCGATGTCGCACCCATCCTGCCCGAACTGGCGGAAACTCAGTTCCGAACCATTATGGCAGACCTTCTTACGGACTGGGGACAGCGCAATCACCGGGTCTATCGCTGACACATGTCAGCGCAACTAACTACAATGTCTATGGTGCTCGTTCGCAACAACATCTTTCACCGCGCCGAGAAACAGAAGGCCAAGGTTGCGTTCCCCAAGTATATATGCGCGGCGAACATCTTTGTCGTCCACGTGAGCAAGCGCGCGTTCAATGGCGTCCGCGTGCCAAAGGCCGGATTCATTGGCAATCGTTGAAAACACAGCCCGGAAGCCATGTGGGGTCATTTCGATAGATGAATACCCCATTCGGCGCAATGCGGCACGCCCAAGAAAGGTTGAGAAAGACAAGAAAACGAAGAAGGTCAAAATAAGCGCATTCCGAAAGACTGTCGCCGGCAAAGTGGTTAACTTCGAAGAACTCGTGGCACTCGTGGGGAAGAAGTGTGCTGAAGTAAATGATGGCCTCGCTCACGGTAAGATGGTGGTCGCAGTTACGCGCGACATCTCCGAGAAACCGTCCGACACGCTTTAGGAGCGATACGCGCAAATGGACGTGTCGCGGCTTTATGCCGCTTCTTTGATAGCATTTATTGCAGCAAAGGAGACAAACTATGGGATTGAAACGGACGGATTGCGGGCTGACGCGGTGCGTATTGCGTTGACCAGCGGGCTGACACGCAAGCAGGTGGCATCGGATTTGGGTGTTGGCCTTTCGACATTGAACAAGTGGGTGACAGCGCATCGTGACCGCACCGTTGGTGCTTTTACAGTAGCCCAGACCGCGCTTGCCGTGCACTTCGATTTCGAGGATCGTCTCGCCGGTGGCGTCATCTTCGACGATCTCGACATCCCAGTATTCAAGCCAGTTGGCTTCGTCAGGACGAATACCGGTATTGGCCATAAACAGGATTTTGTCGTGCAGTTGCTCGGCAAGACCCCGATGATAGGAATTTCCCGCGCGTTTGATGTTTTCGCGCGTCGCTCGGTAGAGGGTACGGTACTCGTCAGGAGAAGACCACGCCCTGTGAGTGACTTTTGCAACCTTCCGAAAAGGTTCGGATAGATCAGGCAGACCGGCCAGCCAGCCATGCCGGACGGCCGTTTTCAGCACCTGCCTAAGCGTTACAATTTCTTGGTGCATTGTGGATTTGGCTGGTGGCTTGAAGTTCGGATCATCGTTTCGCCGAAAAATCCGATAATCCTGCAAGGCCCCAGCGGTAACCTGCGAAAGCCCCATCTTGCCAAAATAGGGAACCAGATGGTTTTTGAGGCGCGCCTTGTGGCCACGCAAATAGACCTCGTTCCGCTCGCCCTCGGTCATGATTTCATACTCTTTCACAAACCGCTCTGCGGCCTGCGCAAACGTCTTCTCAGACAGCAGTTCTCCTCTGGCTTTTTTCGCGCGCAGTTCCAAGTACCAGTCCTCAGCAACCTCCTTGGCGCGTGGCAGGCTTGATTCCTTGGTGCTTGGTCGGCGACTTCGGCCATCCAGGTAGGCCGAACACTGCCAAATATGGCTTTCGGGGCGCTTGTAGACGTGGACTTTGCCGCCCAAGATCGTGTGTTTCTCGGTCATTTGAACCTTACACCAAGCCTGTGTCGCTTTGTGTAAGATATGTGTAAGCTGATTTTCGGGCAGTGCGCTCGAGCTAACTATCCAATAAGTATTTGTTTTCTTGGTTTTTTGTGGTGTACGGGGCGGAATCGAACCACCGGCACGAGGATTTTCAATTAGCCTTGTGCTCCGCGTACGCTGTTTCAGGTTTGCTCAACCCGTCACGTAGCCGATTGAAAACCTTAACCTTTGCGCTTGGCAGATCATCTCAATCCGTCTCGCGCCAGATCATTCAAGCACACGGCTACTGCTACCCTAACGATACCCCAAGCTCTCAAGAGGTCCACAAAGCAAAATTCAGTTTTCGCAATTTGGTTTTGGCGCAAACTAGGAAAAACTTTACGTGCAGAGCTTAGCGGCGCGGAAATTGAGACAACCACTCAACTCCACCATCCATTGATCGCCAAAGGTCATAGGCTTGGTTTGAATACGCCTTCGCCTCTTCAATCGAGCCTTGGGCCACCCACGCCGCCTCGCTCCGTTTTGGGTGTCGCTTTAAGAGAAGCTGTCCGACAATATGCGTGTTTGTTTGTCTGGCCTTCGTTACCATGTCCTGCGCAACATCAAGATCATCGTCTTGGAATGCATAAAGTGCGGCCCACATATTCATCTCCGTCCGACATTCATCCCGAAACTCAGACAAAAGACTCCGCCCTAACGACCATTTGCTTTGCCAAGCGTACCATTCGGGTAGCAGGAACCTCACGCCAATATTATCGTTTGGGCATATACGGAGCATTTTTTGAGCAATCTCAATCGCTTCATCTCTTGCGCTGCTTCTGCCATCTTCCCAAAGCGCAAGCGCCAGCGTATGAAGGCCACGCATGTACGGTCTTGTTTTTGTGACACTCCAAAATGGGAAGTCCTCCGAGGGTGCAGAGGCGATTTCGTCCTTGAACTCGATTTCGCCAAGACGGACGGCTTCTCGGGCATAAGCCTGCTTTTGCCCTAGTACTCCTGCGGCTTGAGCGAGAATGACATAGCTGTCAATTGTATCGGGTTCTAACTTAATTGCTCTGAGCGCGGCGTCGGTCGCTCCGCGCAAATCGCCGACTTCCATTCTGTCCCAAGCTAAGTCTTCCAACTCTTGATACTCTGGAATGTCCCAATCCGAAATAATTATGATCCCTGCTCTTTTGGCCCTCGAACATAGGTCGAATTTTTGCACCTAGAATGCGACCGCACCCTCTTGGGCACCATCAAAGGTGGTAACCCCACTTGGCTACGGCTTTTAGCGCAATTTGCCTACAAGGAGAGATCAAATCAAGTCGGGGAACGGGCCTGATCTATAAAGATAGTCGTATAGTCGAAGCAGGTAAGCGTGCAGGTCTGCATCAGAATCGAAACTGACATCTGTTTGGTTCTCGTAGTCTACGGCGGTCACGTTTCTTTCCGCGAGAACATGCTCAAAGTTTCGCTTCAAGCGATCTGACCACTCAGTACGTTCAGCAGAAACTTCCTTCAGTCTGGCAGGATCGTTTGTATTTGCGCCACAATACAGCGCAATATCTTTCATCCAAGCTTGGGTTCTCAGATCAACTTGGGTCATGTGTTTCCCCAATCGACAATTAGGCTACGTCTAGGGATGGACCCCATTGTTGAACAAGTACTGATGGAGCTTGCCCATATACTCGAACATCTCTGAATCGGTGTCGAAGCTAATCTCAGTTCTCGCCTCATATTCCTCAGCTGTCAGCGTTCTATCCTTCATGACATGCTCGAAATTCGCTCGAAAACGATTGGCCCACTCGCCTGCTGCGTCGATCTCTTCTTTCAATTGGCTTGGCCCGTACACATTGGCTCCACCATAAATGAACATGTCGTCTAACCATGCCTTCGTTCTTGGATCGATCATTTTTTTGCTCCTGAAGGGAAAAGTGTAATAAGCGAAGGTTCGCCAGACGGAGACAGCCTAAAGACAGCGGTGACGTGGCCACCTTCGAAATTGACTAATTCTACACCCGTAGAGTTCTTAACGCTACCGAGACGACGCACGCCCTCGACTGAGTTTGAAAAGCTGGGGCCAAGAACGTCCTCAATCGGAAGAGACACGTCGAAGTGGAGTAGCCCCCTGAAAGTGGTCCGCCAACTGGGATAGATTGTCCCGTAAATTGGAGGATCAGCGATGGCTGGGAAGAGAGAGAAACCCGAAGAGATTGTATCGAAGCTTCGGCAAGTTGAAGTATTACAGGGGCAAGGCGCGACGATAGCCGAGGCGGTGCGCCAGATCGGCGTGACGCAGCAGACGTTCTATCGATGGCGCA
>JAGHRD010000008.1:0-150748 GCA_017744045.1 Tropicibacter sp. R15_0
GGGATTTTGGAGCGTACTTTCACAGTATCACCTTGGGCCAACGTCAAGACCAGTTTGATCCAGTGGCTTTGATCAAGCGTCTATCCAAAACTGCTATGCAAACCGCCTAGTGTCCACCGCGGTGGACGTCTGGCCATCAACTAGTCCAATGACGCGCGGTCTCGCCACATGCATCAAAGCGACAGAGCCAAATTCCACTAGGGCGATACTACACAGTCAATCCATGTACCTCCGACCCGCCGATGTCCACCGCGGTGGACAGATCCGGCACCAAGTCTCACAACTCACATGCGCGACAGCCGCTTTTCGTCATCCACCACTTCCAAAGAACCCTTGTTGGCAGTCCAGGCCCACAGGACGATGTTGAAGTCCGTTGATGACGCACCCTTCGCAAAGCTTTGGATCAGAAGCCCCGCAAACCGATCTGCTATAAGGGCGCGTGCTAGCTCCTGTGTCGGTACCAATTGGCCATCGAGCATCTTCATGCGCCATGCAGAGTCGGCAAGCATCGCCTCGGTCACACCATACCGTTCGAGCTTGTCCTGATCGCGGGTATCGAAAATAGGCCCAAGGTCGGCTTTGTAGGACACCAGGATCGTGGGTTGCAGGCTGCCTACCTGGTTGGCTTCTCTAAGAGCGGTCGCGGGATCCAGCGAGGTGTAGAGGGCAGGGGTGCCCTTGGCGTTAAAGCGCCCTCCATAGAGTTCAGCGCCTCGTCCGGACAGAGGTTCACGCGCATAGACCGGGTTCAGGGCGCGATAGAGTGGCCCTGTGTAGCGTCCATCTTTCAGCGGCATCAGGCAAAGACGCCCGCATCGACCGCATCGATGTATTCCAGAACTTGCTGAGCTTTGCCTTCCTGCACCAGCTGCATGGCTGTCCGGCCATCAAAGCCGGGCAGGGGCTCTGACCGGTACCATGCATAGGCCATCAGTTCCGAGCCGAAGCGGGGCTCAACTTTGTTCAGCACCTCTACCAATTCGCGCAGGCGGCGCTGCGTCTTGTCCGAACCGATGCGGGCTCGCCTCTGCAACGCGTCTTTGCCCAAGCCGACGGTCAATGCGATCTCTTCTGCTGATGTGCGTAGCACCGCGGCGATCTTGCGCGGTTCGAATTGCCCAGCTTCAGCAAAGTTCGTGATGTGCATGATCTATGCTCCTACGGTGATACTGACGGTATATAGCGGCAACATCGCTGAAATTCAAGCTGACAGGAGGCGCTGCGCCTTCGTTTCCCGTGCTTATCCGTAACGCTGCAGTGCTCTGAACGAAGCAAATCCTGATCTTTGGGCCTGAGAGGTCACCGTTGGAGCGCTTTTGCCGATCGAGAACGTCAGATAAGCTATTGATAATATGAGAAAGACTGCAGCAGTCGGGCCGGAGTTGCCGATATGGCTTGCCGATCTTGGATCGAAACCGCCACTTACTGCATGCCGTCACTGGGGTCCGCGGTGGTGTCGGACCCTCGGCCGTTACCCCGGACCAGTTGGCTGCTGAAAAGTAAAAGTGTCCTTCGGGTTTTGTGACTGACGGATGAGGGCCTTTGGGGTCCCTCGGATGGGTCCGGACCGGATTCCGGTCTGTCTTTCCTAATGAAGGGCATTCTAATGGAAACAGGTGTCTTGCGCGTGCTCCGCACAACCGCCGCCTCCTGGTGGCGGCATAGAGAGCTGCGCAGAACTGGCCAGACGGCGCTATCGCGGCAACTCGAGCGCGAGACCGTCCTGCGCGATCTTGGCTACCTCAGGCAGGCGGCATTATTGCCAAACGCGCATGTGATCTGCGGGGAGGGTGGGACGTTCCTTCATCTCGGCTGGACCACAGTGTCGACTTTCGCGCCGATCGAACGCTTTCCCTTGGCCGCTCTTGCGGTCGCACGAGGGACCCCGTTCATCGATATCCGACCCGTCACCGATGTTATCGCATTCGCGAACTTGCCGCGGGTGGCGCGGGACAGATCTGTCGATCCTGACCTTTCAGGTGCCGGCAGGTGCGTCTCGCTGACCACCTACATCGACACGGTCGAGCGGCTCGGCGCGAGGATCGTCAACGATCCGCGGCCCCGTCAGTCAATCTGATCACCACTCCCTCTCACAAACATTCGAAAGGAGGCCAGCCATGGCCCGATCCCCCACGCCCAAATTCGATGCCTCCGAGGTCATCACAAACGAAATCATCCGCATCATCGAGCGCGGCGTCCTGCCGTGGCGCAAGCCCTGGACCGCAGGCGGCAGCTCACGCCCCCTGCGCGTGGGCGGCGAACCCTACCAGGGGGTGAACAACTTCCTGCTGACGATGCGGACCGTGATGGCGGGCCACAGCTCTCCCTTCTGGATGACGTTGCCGCAGGCCAATGCGTTGGACGCAAAGGTCCGCAAGGGTGAGAAATCCTCTGTCGTCGTCTATTACGGTCAAAGCCGGAAAGACGCGGGCGGCGATGAGCGTGACCGCAGCGACGGGGATGATCACTCCGAGGAAGCCCGCATCTTTCGCTTTCAGAAATCCTACCGCGTGTTCAATGCCTGCCAGATCGAGGGCTTGCCCGACAGCTTCTTCCCCGATCCGGAGCCCGTGCCCGAGCATCCGCCGTCCGAGCCCATCCCGCACATGCAGGCGTTTTTCGACGCCATCGACATCACAACCGTCTTCACGGGCACGGAGGCGTACTATTTGCCCCCCGTGGACAAGGTTTACATGCCATCCATCACGCGGTTCCAGGACCCGCGCAATTTCTACGGGGTCTGGGCCCATGAGCTGGCCCATGCCACGAAAGCCCCCCATCGACTGAACCGTGATTTCGGGTTCTCGAAGTTTGGCAACACGTCCTATGCGCGCGAGGAGATCGTCGCGGAATTGACCTCGGTGTTCCTGGGTCAGACGCTCGGCTTCACGGCGCATACGCTCGAGATGAATGCCGCCTACCTCCACAACTGGTTGCGCGTTCTTCG
This sequence comes from Tropicibacter sp. R15_0, assembly GCA_017744045.1. Taxonomy (GTDB): domain Bacteria; phylum Pseudomonadota; class Alphaproteobacteria; order Rhodobacterales; family Rhodobacteraceae; genus Pelagimonas. The sequence continues at coordinate 2,948 of JAGHRD010000008.1, forward strand.
GTCGGACAAGGGTGCGATCTTCAAGCACGCCGCGGATGCGCAGCGCGCCTGCGACTATCTGATCGCCAGATCGGAGATGGGCAGGGCAGGGCGCAGCGCCGAGGCCGCCTGACCACATGGAGAACGGAGATTCCTATGTCACGTAAGGAACCCAAAACGCTGCGGGTGGCCTGCTTCAACGACGGCCGCCGCAAGATCATCACCTTCAAGCGCGGTGCCTATTGGTGGAGCCAGTCCGAGGGCGCTTATCCGTTCTCGGCAGCGCTCGAGAGCATTAAAGAACAAGGCGGCTGGATCGAAACCATCCCCAACTCGAATTACAGACCCAAGGGGCTGTTCGGGTAGGGCACCTTCTGCTTCGGTCCTTCCGACAAGCAGAAAAGAAAAAGCAGGCTTTGGGAAGGGTGTTTCAACTTCTCAAAGGAGAGCCCTATGACCATCACTGCACAGCCCCAGACAGAATGCCCGGATCCGAGTGTGATCGCCGCGCAGAACGACGCGTTCCGCAAGCTCGCGTGCCTTGGAGTGCCGCCCGCGCAGCCCATCCAAGGCCGGATGCATGTCACCCGCTCGCTCATGGAGGCCGGTGACGGCTTTATGGCCGAGGCGGTGAAAGCCACCGGTGAGTTTACCACCTTTGAGCAGGACAATGATCCCGAGGGATGGCATGATTTCGGGGCGGTCGAGATCCGGGGCGAGACCGTGTTCTGGAAAATCGATCTCTATGAAGCGGATTCGGATTTCCGCTACGGGGCCGAGACCCCGGGCAATCCCGTGACCACAATGCGCGTACTGACCGTCATGCTGGCGCGCGACTGGTAGAAGGGCAAGGGACGCCTCCCCGTGACATCTCAGACGACTAAGGCCCGCTGCCCCCAAAAAAGGCAAAGCGGGCCTTTTTTCGTGGTGATCCCCGAAGCCGGGGATTGGTCCCGCGCGTAGAGGCGCGGGCCACACCTAACCCATCTGGAAGGATATCCCATGACCACAAGTTTTGCCCCCCTCACCGTCGCCATCGGCGATCTGGTCCCGCATCCCGCCAACGTGCGCAGCAACTCCCCGGAAACTTATGAGCCCGAGAACATCGCGCATCTGAAGGCGAGCATCGCTGTGCTGGGCCTGCTCCAGCCGCTTCTTGTCCAGAAGCTCGACGGCAAGTACGCCGTCCTCGCCGGTGGCCGGCGCCATGCCGCGCTGAAGGAGCTGGTCGCGGACAAGGCCGCGAAGGGCTTCACCGCCAAGACCAAGGTCGAGTGCCGCCTCGTGCCGGAGGATTGCGACGTCACCACTGCCCTGTCGCTCGCCGAGAACATCACCCAGGCGCCGATGAATGCCATCGACGAGTTCGAGGCTTTCGCGCGGATGATGGAGGTCGACGACCAGACGCCCGAGACGATCGCAAAGACCTTCGGCACCACGGTGGCGGCCGTGAAAGGCCGGTTGCGCTATGGCCTAATCCACCCCGACATCCGCGCCGCGGCCCGGGCCAAGACGATCACGCTCGACACGATGAAGGCCTTTGCGGAGCATCCGAGCCAGGAGGTGCAGCGCGAAGTCTTCGAGGCGCTCACCAAGGAAGATAGCTACCTGCAGGCCTATACGGTCCGCCAGGCGCTCAAATCCCGCGGCGTGCAGGTCAGTGACGATATCGGGGCCTTCGTGCGCGCGGACTACGAGGCGCGGGGCGGCGCTGTCGCCGCTGACCTTCTGGAAGAGCATTCCGTGCTCGAAGACGCCGCGCTGGTCGAGACCATCCTGCTCGAGAAGCTCGGTGCCGCCGCCGAAGAGGCCCGCATAAAGCTGGGCTTTGCCTGGGCCGATGCCATGGTCCGCTATGATTACGCGACCATGGCCGACTACGGCCGCGTTTATCCCGGCCCGATCGAGCCTGATGAGGCTGCGCAAAAGCGCATCGATGAGATCACCGCCGAGCTTGAGAAACTGCAGCTCGAGATGGAGGATGAGGGGCTCGAGGACGGTGCCTACAACGCGCTTTACGAGCGCGTGGACGCCTTGGAAGAGGAAGCCCGCGACCTGCAGGAGGCCTACAGCGCCGAGGACCTCGCGCGGTCTGGGGTAATCGCGTCCTGGTCGGGCGGGCAGGTGACCCTCCATGTTGGCCTCGTCCGCCCGGAAGACACCGTCAAAAAGGAGGGCGCGCGCGGCTCCTCGGCTAGCCCGACCGGGGAGGAGGCCCCAGACGCCGGCGAAATCACCTATCCGGCCTCACTGGCTGAGGACCTCAAGACCGAGCGAGCCATGGCGCTTGGGGCCGCGATGGCGCTGCATCCGGAAGCTACGCTCGATCTGACGCTCTTCAAGCTGGTGAGCGACGTTCTGGCCAGCGGCATGAGTGTCACGCAGGCGATCAAGATCGATGCCCGCAAGGAATACCGCAGCCATGCCAAGATGGACGAGATCGACGCAACCTCGCTCGAGCAGGTGGCGGCGGCGCATGAGGCGCTGGACCTCTCCTGGCTCGATGACACCCGCGCGCCCGCCGATCAGTTCGCGGCGTTTCGCGCGCTGGAGGCAGGCGAAAAGGCCAAGCTCGTGGCCTATGCCACGGCCAGCACCACGCAGTCCTGCTTCGCGCGGGACCGCCAGCGCGACAGCCTGATGCATGCGTTCGAGATCGAGATCATGCCCGACATCCGCTCCCACTGGACGCCGAATGCGGCGCTCTTCAACCGCTTCAAGAAGGCTTGGCTCCTGAAGATCCTCGGCGAGGATCTGGGTCTCGCCCAGGAGGCGGTGACGCTGGCCTCGTCGAGCAAGAAGGAGATCGTCGCCTTTTGTGACAAGCTCTTCGCCGAGCCCTTCGCCACGCTCACGGACGCGCAGCGCGCTGCCGTGGCCGCCTGGTGCCCGCCCATGATGCAGACAGCCGGTGTCGCCTGTGATGAGGCGGAGCCCGCGGCGGAAACCCCGGAGCCTGACGGCGACATCGCGCAAGCGGCCTGAGTCCTCACGCGACCCGCGCGTGGACCATGCCGCCCGCGCGGGTCGACCCTTCCAAACCGAACAGAAAGACATCCCCATGGCTATTCTCAAGTTCTCTGCCTCCGCTGTTGCGGCGCAAATCGCACATGCGCGTGCCTGCAAGACCTTCCTGCCCAACTGGAACGGGCCCGTGGACAGGCCGGCCCTGATCCTCATCGTCGGCAATGGTGTGCATCTGCGCTCAAACGGCATCGATGGCACGACCACCCGTATCGTTACCACCGAGCAGGCCGATCCCTCCTTCGCCTTCGCCGACGGCATGAACCCGTTTCGGGACACCGACTGGATGGCGCAGCGCCGCATGGCGTTTCGCGATCTGACCGGCCAGTTTTACACCGACATCCTGGATGACGTGCAGGTGCTCATCGACCGGGGGCGAGGGGCCATCCGGCTCGCCACCGATGGCCACAGCATCCGCGTCTTCGTGCGCCGGGCCTCGGACTATCTCATCGGCGGGACCTACGAAGTGCCCTCGGGCCTCGGTGGCACCTTCAGGGTCATCCTCAAGGATGCCTGCGACACCTTTGCGATCGTGCAGAACTGTGGCAATTGCGAGGATTTTGACGCCATGCAGCCCTACCGCGTGCCGCTCGATGCGCTGATGGAAATCGATGACCGGAGGGCGGCGTGATGGGTTGGCTCTTCTACACCGACGGCCGCGTCCAGACCTACGCGGATGAGAAAGCGGAGATTGCTCGGCTGTGCACCTTCGAGGGCGAAAGGCGCAAGACGGAACTGGTCAAAGCCTGCAAGGTGGGTTCGACTTGGTACGCGGCGGCAAAGGTCACAAATATCGACGGCACCCCTGTCGAAGACACGACCTATGTCACCGATGCGGATGGCTCCATCACTTTCGCCGCCGTATTCCTTACCCGATATGATGACGGCTGCTGGGGCTACAAGGACATGGAGGAAAGCGCGGGACCGGTCGAATCCCGCGCGCCACTGAGCCTATTGGCCCTGCTGTCCGAGCTGAAAGACCCAGACAGCTATGCTCATGCCTGGCGCCAGCGCTGCCAGGACTGGGCTGCGATCCCGGACTACGAGGAAGGCGACAAGATCAAGCTCGCCACCCCTGTGACGCTCACCGATGGCAGTACCTGCCAGATTGTCACCGCGACCCACTACAGGCGTGGGCGGCAAAAGCGCCGCTGCTACCGCATCGAGGAAACTGGTGGGCTCGTACGCCTGTCGAAGGCCTCGCTTGCGGGCTCGGAGCTGCTCAGCTCCACGAAAGGTGCGGCTAGCCCGGTGCTGGCGGAGTTCCTGGCGGGGCGAAATTAGGTCCTGCGCCGGACGGTTCATCGACCTGCCCGGCGACAGCAGATGCTGCGGCTTGTCTTGACAAGGCAATGCAAATGCATTACCTATCGCGGGCAGCAAAGCCCCTTTTCTTCAGGAGACTGCCATGACAGCCCTCGCACAAGATGTCTCGAAACTCACGGATCGGTATCAGACGACCGTGCCGGCGGGTGTGCGCAAACAGCTCAAGCTGGGCAAGGGCGACCAGATTCGTTACTGCACCGAGCCGAGTGGCAGGGTCTATATCGAGCCCGTGCGCAGCGACGAGGAAGATCCCGTGCTCGGAGCCTTTCTCGATTTTGTCGAGGCCGATATCAAGGCGCATCCGGACCGCATTCGGGCTTTCGATGGGGCTTTGCATGACCGTCTTGCAGCACTGGTCGGAGACGTTGATGTCGATCTCGATGCGCCGCTATCGCTCGAGGATGAATGAGCGGCGATAGCGTGCCCGCCCAAGCGCCCCTTGTCGTGAATGGATGGTCGATTTATGCGCACCCACTCTTTCTGGACCAGCTCGAAGGGCTGGTCGAGGAGGTAGAGGCGCGTAAGGCTCGCGATCCCAAGACCTGGCACAAGAAAAACCCGACGAAACGGCTGGCCGCCATCTTCAAGCTGGTCACCGAGGCCATACCTGCAGATCCGGGTGCCGCCGCCTTCCGGCAAGGCGGCACACTCGGCGATCACCGCAAGCACTGGTTCCGGGCGAAATTCTTCCAGCAGTATCGGCTGTTCTACCGGTTCAACAGCGATGCGAAGGTCATCGTGGTGGCATGGGTGAACGACGACAAGACCCTGCGCGCCTATGGCAGCAAGACGGATGCCTATGCGACGTTCAAAGGGATGCTGGAAGATGGCAACCCACCTGACAATTTCGACGCGCTCTTGAAAGAAGCTGCAGCGGCAGGCAAGCGGTTCGAGAAATCCCTTGAAGCGGTGCCCGATCGGTAAGTGGGCCAGCTTGCTATGACCCTTTGGCATTATCATTTACGACGCCACGCTCGAAGATGTAGCATCGGCTGATAATGCGGTCGGAGAAAGCACAATGAATGAGACGGAAAAGGATAGGCAGCACCTCGGTCTAGAGGAGCAATGCGCGCCTGACCTGACGGGGCACCGTTTCCCAATTGCTGTGCGCGTTGCAGACATGCCCGATGACCTCGGCAAGCTGCTGGATATCGGGCTCGAGGAGCATTTCCGTGGCCGCTGAAGCGAATTCTTATGACACGTGGTTTTGCGCGCAGGTGCAGGCCGCGCTGGAGGATGCACGCTCGGGAACATCTCAGGTTCAGGTGATGCAGGCCGCACAGGCATTGATTGATGCGAAGCGGCAGGTCGAACCCAAGTCCTGACCAAGCCTTTGAGGTCGGCGCGGTCTGACTACGTCACCCTGAAAAGCGAAAGCGGGCTTTTTGTCCTTTGGAACTCAGACCCTGATCCAAAGGAAAATCCCCATGTCCAAACCCAGAACGGCCAACCCGGCTCTCGCAATCTCCGAAGCCGATCTCGCCTCTGCCCTCGCGCAAATCGGCACGGAGGTCGATGACCAGCCCCTGCGCAGTTCAGCGCTCGCGCGTATCATGCGCGAGGCGTTTCATGGCAGCGATGCCGGTGGCGCCTGGGACTGGCGCATGGCCTATGACATGATGCAGGCAGCGGCTGTCCAGGTGCTGCTGCGTGGGAACGGCGCGGCAGGTGACACCGCCGCTGCAAGGCTACTTGCCTCACGGCTCCTGACGGAAACCCGCCGGTCAGAGCAGCAGATCCGGCTACAGCAGTTTTCCACGCCGCTGCCATTCGCGGCGCTGGTTTTGCGGGCCGCGGCGATCCGCAAGGGCGAGACCGTTCTGGAGCCCTCGGCTGGCACCGGTGCCCTGGCTGCTTTCGCCGCCCGGGCCGGTGCCACGCTTCTGCTCAACGAGATCGACCCCTTTCGCCAGCGCCTCCTGCGCGCGGTTTTCGGCGGCGAGGTCACAGGCCATGACGGCGAGCATATCGATGATCTGCTGCAGACGCCGGTTCTACCCGAGGTCGTGGTGATGAACCCGCCCTTCGCCTCCTCGGTCGATCGCTCCCGAGACAAGCACATCGCCGCCAAGCATCTCATCGCGGCTGCAAAGCGCCTGGCACCCGGCGGGCGGCTGGTGGCGATCATGCCGCCGGGATTCACGCCCGAACGCGATGCCGCGCATTGGTCCCGCGCCTGCGGTCTCCTGACGCCGCGATTGGCGCTGACGATGCCGGGACAGGTCTATCGCAAGCTCGGCACCTCTGTCGAAACCCAGCTGATGGTCTTCGACAAGGTGCAGGAGGACGGCGAAATGATCCGCGCCAGTGTCCGGGACTTGGATGAAGCCCTTCCTTTTGTCGACGCAGTTGCCGCGACCCGGCCCGAGATGCGCCCCGTCCAACGGGTTGAAGCGATCCCTCATGCGCGACCGATCGTTCCATCATCTGCCCCGCGCAAGACCGCTGCAGCGCCTGTCGCCGCCTCCAAATCTCGGGCCAATGCCGTTGTCCCGCTCACTTTCAAGAGCCTCGATATCCCGCGCGACAACACGCCCATCTCGGACATCTATGCGCGCTACCGTCCGCAGCGGATCGAGATCGCGGGTGCGCAAGAACATCCCACGCCGCTCGTCGAGAGCATCGCCATGGCCTCGGTTGCCCCGCCCATGCCCTCAAACACGGGCAGTGATGACTTGCGCCTGCCCGCACGGTTGGTCGAGGAGGGTCACCTCTCCGAGGCGCAGCTGGAAACCATCATCATGGCGCATGACGCCCATGGGCGCGACCTGCCCGGTCGGTTTACCATCGATGACGACCAGACCAAGCTGACGCGCGCCGATGATGATCCAGACGCACGTGCCTATCGCCTTGGCTATTTCCTCGGCGACGGCACCGGTTGCGGCAAGGGGCGCGAATGCGCGGGGCTCATTCTCGTGAACTGGCTGGCCGGGCGCAGAAAGGCGATCTGGGTTTCCAAATCCGCCACGCTCATCGAGGACGCCATCCGCGACTGGACCGATCTCGGCGGCTCGCCAGCCGACATCCAGCCGCTCTCAAAATGGAAACCGGATCAGCCCGTCCCGATGGGCGACGGTATCCTCTTCGTCACCTACGCCACGCTGCGGTCCGCGGGCAAATGTGGCACCACGCGACTGAGCCAGACCCTCGACTGGATGGGCGAAGACTTCGACGGCGTACTGGCCTTTGATGAGGCCCATGCCATGCAGAACGCGGCCGGGTCCGAGCAGGGCAGGGGGGTCAAACCCTCCCAGCAGGGCCTTGCAGGCCTGCGGCTGCAACTGGCAGCACCCCGCGCTCGCGTCTTCTACATTTCGGCCACGGGTGCCACGAGCGTGCACAACCTGGCCTATGCCGCGCGTCTTGGTCTCTGGGGGCAGGGGCCGGAATACCCCTTCCCAAGCCGCGAGAGCTTCGTTTCTGCGATGGAAGCTGGCGGTGTCGCCGCCATGGAGGTGGTCGCGCGCGATCTCAAGACGCTCGGCCTCTACACGGCCCGCGCCCTCAGCTTCGATGGCGTGGAGTATGACGTGCTCGAACACGCGCTCACCCCGGCCCAGATCGAGATCTACGACGCCTATGCGGGAGCCTTTCGCACAATCCACCACAATCTCGAAGCCGCTTTGACAGCCACCGGCGTCAACGATGCCTCGGGAGAGACCAATGCCTCGGCAGCACGCGCCTCGGCCAAGTCCCGCTTCGAGAGCACAAAGCAGCGTTTCTTCAATCATCTGCTGATGGGCATGAAGGCCCCGACCATCATCCACGCCATCGCGGACGATCTGGCGGCAGGCAAGGCTTGCGTCATCCAGGTGGTCTCGACGGGTGAGAGCCTGTTGAAGCGTCGGCTTGAGACGATGGACCCGGAGGATGAACTCGTCGAGGGTGCCTTGACGCCACGCGACTATGTTCTCGCCTACCTCGAACAGGCTTTTCCGATCCATGCCCAAAAGCTCGTGGAGATCGACGGCAACATGGTGGCTGAGCCGCTTCGGGATGAAACTGGCGCGCTGGTCGTCTCGCGCGAGGCGCTCGCTCTGCGTGACGCGGCCATGATGGAGTTGATGACGCTGGCGCCGATCCCCTCGGCGCTGGATCAGATCCTCTGGGCCTTTGGCGACGAGGCCGTGGCAGAAGTCACGGGGCGGTCCATCCGACCCCTCAAGGCCGAGGATGGTCATCTCTTCATCGAAAAGCGCGCCGCCAGCAGCAATTCATCCGAAACCCAAGCCTTCATGGACGGTGATAAGGATATCCTTATCTTCTCCGATGCGGGCGGTACGGGCCGGTCGTATCATGCGGCGCAAACGGCGAAGAACCAGAAACGGCGGCGGCACTACCTGCTGGAGCCCGGCTGGCGCGCCGATGCGGCCATCCAGGGGCTCGGCCGCACGCATCGCTCTGCCCAAGTCAGCGCGCCCTTCTTCCGGGTCTGCACCTCGGATGTGCATGGCGAAAAGCGTTTCACCTCGACTATAGCCAAGCGCCTCGACCAGCTGGGGGCCTTGACCAAGGGCCAGCGCGAGACCGGCTCGCAAGGCATGTTCCGCGAGGAGGACAATCTCGAAAGCCCGATCGCGCGAGCGGCGCTGCGTGGGTATTTCGCCGATCTTGCCGCCGGGCGCGCCGAGGCGATGAGCTACGAGAGCTTCACCGACTGGACGGCCCTGCGGCTGATCGACAAGGACGGGGTGCTGCTCGAAGAGCTTCCCCCGATCCAGCGGTTTCTCAACCGGGTGCTTGCCCTTCCCATCCACATGCAGAACGCGCTCTTTGCCGAGTTCATGCGCCGGATTGCCGATCAGTCTGAGCGGGCGCGCGCGGCGGGCACGCTCGATCTCGGCGTGGAAACCCTACGTGGCGAAAAGATCGAGCAGGTCTCCACCGAGGATCTCTGGACCTGCCCGAAATCCGGCGCCGTGACGCGGATTATCGGACTTGAGGTGACGGACCCAGTGTATGTCCTGGTCGCCGAAGAGGCCATATCGCGCAATCCCGACAAGCTGCCGATGGTGAATCGCGCCTCCGGTCGCGCGGCGCTCATCTCGGCGCGGCCCATGCAGATGTATGACGAGGACATTGTCACGCTGATGCGCAAGGCGGTGCGGCCAAACGGGTCGAGCTATCTCGAAGAGGCACGGTTTGAGTCCTCGGCTTGGGAAGAGATCGACAGGCCCGAATTTGCGCAGATTTGGGAGGCCGAGGCTGCGTCCCTGCCAAAAACCACCACGACCAAGCTCTACCTGCTGACCGGGCTGCTGCTGCCGATCTGGAAGGACATTCCGACCACCAATGAGCGGATCTACCGTGTCACGCCAGACGGGGCGACGGCCATGATCGGGCGGACGCTGAGTGAGGAAGGGGCGGCCTCGCTGCGCGCCCGCTTCCTCGTCTCCAATCCGCAAACGCCACAGGAGATGTTGACCGCCGCCCTCGGCACCACCGCACCTGTCGATCTGGGCCGGGGTCTGACCCTGACCCGTCGCCGGGTCGCAGGCGAGATGCGCCTTGAGTTGGGCGGTGCGGATCGGGGCATGATCGATGGCCTCAAGGCGCTCGGCTGCTTCACCGAGATCATCGCCTTCCAGTTGCGTGTGTTCCTGCCGCATGGGGACGGGATCGACACGGGAAGCATTCTGGCCCGGATCGTGGGGCAGCGAGTCGCCAAGGTGGCAGAACAAGCCGCCTGAAAAGTCAAAGCGAGCTTCCGGTCGGGCGGCGTGGATGGGATTTGGCCGATCTGCGCTTTCCGGGCGCGCGCTGACCAATGCCAGGCCCGGCCCCCCCAAATTCAGATAAGAGGACAGACCCATGACCAATCCCCAGATCGACTATGCCGCAATGGCGGCTCAGTGGCGTGCAGAGCGCGAAACCACCTTGAAGGCATCCAGAGTGGAGCTGCTCGCGCAACTACGTGCGCTTGGCATCAGCGAGGTCGCTGTCGAATACGAAGGCTATGGCGACTCCGGCAATGTCGAGGATGTGACGGTGCAGCCTGCAGAGGTCCAACTGCCGGAGCCGCTTGCCACAGAGGTTGGCGACTTCGCCTGGTCGCTCGCCTATCACCATCACCCGGGGTTCGAAAACAACGAGGGCGGCTACGGCACGCTGACCTGGGACATCACCGCCGACAGTGTCACCTTGGATCATGCCGACCGCTATGTCGAATGCTCGCACAGCTATGACGAGGGGCTGTGAGATGGCCCATCCGCTTCATCATGCCGAAAGCTCTGCCCGGAAATTCGGCGGGGTGCCGTCCGACTATCAAGCCGTCCACGACTGGTTCGACGCTTCCAAAGAGCACCTCGCGCTCTTCACGCACAGAGCCATGCGTCACCATGCGCAAGGCCTTTTTGAGGCCGAACGGGTTTTTGGCCTGACACTGACCAATAGTGCGGGCCGCGACATCCCCGTGCGCTGGATCGGCGAGCAGCATATCCGTGAAGACTGCCAGGGCCGCATCCCGAGCATGGCGGACTGGCTGCGACGGATACAGCCTGAGCCATGGATGGCCAATGGCCACATCGACCGGCATTCCGGCGATGAGCCCTGCGGCGACCCAAGGGTTGCCTGGGCCTCCGAGGTCGCCGCCGGACGAACGGTTCTTGGCCTGAAAGATTGGATGGCGGCGCGCGCGACGCGGGCCACGCAAAGCGCCTGACAGCTCTCGGCCGTTTGCCAAACGAATACTGTATGGAAGCCCGGTTGGAAGATCGGGCTTCTTGCGTCGTTTCCCCACCATTCTTCTTGAGGAGGATCGCATGACACTCAATGATATCAAGGCGGCCGTCGATGCGGGCCAGACCGTGCATTGGGCCAATACCGGCTACGTCGTCCACAAGGACCGGCTCGGTCAGTACCTCATCACCTATGTGCCGAATGGTAGCTGCATCGGTCTGACCGACCGGGGCGGGCACCGGTTGAACGGAAAAGAAACGGAGTTTTTCGTCGCGCAATCGAAGGACGCCGCAGAAAATCCGGGCAACCAATCAAGACCAGACGGGCAGGGGAGGGGCGTAGCACCCGGAGGCGCGGGGGCATTCCCACTCGGACGGCAGCTTTGACCCGTGGGCGGGGCTGAAAGGAAAGCAGGCTTTCTGATTTGTGATCCCTCAAGGGGTCGAGAAAGCAATCCCGGATGCGTTGGCAAAAACGTCAGGCACCGGCCAATCCAAAAGGAACCATCCCATGTTCGCAGGAACCCTCACCCGCAACGTCGAGACCGCAGCCGCTCAGTACACCGGCATGATCCATTCGACACGTTTCGATATCGCCATCCAGCTTGAAAACCGCCCGAAGATGTCCGAACGCAGCCCGGATTTTGACGTAACGGCAGTCAACAAATCAGGCCGCAAGGTGCGCATCGGCACGGCCTGGAACGAGACCGGCAATACCAGCGGAAACCCTTACATCTCGATGCAGATCGATGTCGGCTTGGGCCCGTTCCGGGTCAATGCGGTGCAGACGAAAGAGGCGCGCGCGGCCCAGAGCGGCGAATTCGAGATCATCCCGCTGGTCTCGAACGGCCTGATGAAATCCGGCTCGATCTCGGGCGAGCTCACCGCTATGGACGCCGACAACGCCTTCACCGGCTACATCGCCAACATGATGTTCGATCTGGAATTCATGCTGATCGAGAACAGCTATAAATCCGAGGAGACTCACCCCGATTACCGGATCGAGGTCAGCTCGCCCCGGGGCACACCGATCCGCGTCGGCTCGGCCTGGATGGCGAAAAGCAGCCGCACGGGCAATGACTACCTGTCGCTGCTGATCAACACGCCCGATGGCGACCTGCGCGTGAACGCCGTGCAGAACGAAGAACAGCGCGGTGGGCAGACCTTCTCGATCATCCCGTTCATCGACAGCGGTGAGCAGCCGCAGGATGCAGGCACGGGGCTGTCGTTGGTCGCCTAATCGGCGTGCGAGATAAAACGATACGAACCGAAAGGGGAGCCGTGGGACCACGGTTCCCCTTTTTCCATGTCTGGCGGTCCGACGCACACATCTGCTTGCGATCTGCTGAATATGATATACGATAATATATTATTGAGAGGACGAGGGTAGGCACATGGTGGCGAGACTGGGAAAAGCTCCGTGGTTCGAGAGCTTTGATGTAGACGCCGAGGTTGAAGAGCTTCTTGCTCATATCGTGCGTTGCACCGGATCTGCGCTGCCTGAACGACAGCGTGATGTCATCATGACCCATGCAAGGTCGAAGCTCGACAGGACAAGGCAGGCATATCTGGACGCCAAGGCGGCGGGAAAGCCGGTGTCCACATCGCGGCGTGCGTATCTGACCGAAGTTCAGGACACGATCTTCATGGCGATCCCGGAGGAGAACCTCGCGCGGATGCCGCTGCGCGAGCAGGTTCTCAACGACCCGTCATTTTACGCGGATGCCATGCACCGCGCCGCTGCGATTAGCGAGGATGAGCTTTTCATGGCGCTGTCCTCTTCGCTGAAAGACATGACAGTCCAAGACGCCCGGGCCTTCGTCTCGAAGCTTTGGCACAACACGATCGATGACAATGCGAGCAAATACGCCGAAGCCCTGAAGCGTCCCGAGCGTGAACCGCAGCCCTTTCGTCCGGGAAACACCGTGTAAGATCCGAGCCATTCTCTTGGCTTGAGCCGTACCGAGGTTGGCCGCCTCAAACCCCCTTTCCTGGAGGTGGCACCCTGTGCAGCGTGCGAAAGCCGTTGAAGGTGCTGTGGGGACGTCTACTGTCGCCAACATGATGAACCGGGATCACATGCGCGCCTTCTTCCGGCGCGCCGCGGCGCTTGTCGCTTTTGTCGCACTGCTCTGGGCGATTCACCTCCTCAATTGGATCATCGGTTACGGCTTGAACCCGGCCTTCGGCCTGATCCCCCGGCACGTCAGCGGATTGGATGGCGTCATCGCCATGCCCCTCCTGCATGGAAGTTTCGCACACCTGATGGCCAATACGCCGCCGCTCCTGGTGATGGGTGGGCTGCTGGTGGCCACGACCACGAGGGCCTTGCTGCCGGTGAACGCAGTGGTGATCGGCCTCGGCGGCGGACTCGTCTGGCTGTTCGGAAGCTCCGCCATCCATATCGGTGCGTCAGGGTTGGTCTTCGGCTGGTTTGGCTTCCTCGTCGCGCGCGGCTTCGTGGATCGCTCATTGATCACGCTGGGCGCGGCACTGGTGGTCGGTGTCCTCTATGGCTCAATTCTCTGGGGCGTTCTTCCGGGCCAACCCGGCGTCTCGTGGGAGGCGCATCTCTTCAGCGCCATCGCGGGCGCGGCCGCTGCAGCCCTTGTCCGGACGCATGTCCATGTGCCGCGCCTCGGCGGTGTCGATCTGGACTGAAGCCGTACGCCCGACGTGGTCGACCCGGTGCTGTCATTCGTAAACGCCGAGATGCTGCAGTGCAGTTTCCTCAAAGCGGCCATTGCATATGTCCCAGCTCCTAACCCCCAAAAATCGGCGCTGGTTGAACCTTCGGCAGTAATCCCTCACCTTCCTGCAAGAGACCTCTTTCCGCAGGGCGGTGCTCAGCCTAAAGTGGAACCAGTTATTTAGATATGGTGCAAAATGGCGTCGCTTCAGGATTCAGTCGCAAACAAATTCCTCGAGACACTTTCGAATGATGAAAATTTTGATGCATCCAAAACACAAAAGCTTGAAGCGCTCTTGAAAGAAGGTCGGAAAATTAAGGCCGACGATCTAGCCGAGATTTTCACTCTTCCAGACGGAGGGGAAGTTCTGTGATCAAGATCATTTCAGCGCACATCGAGGAATTTCGTGGAATTCGTAAGTTGGACATCAACTTGGCTGAGAAGACCTTCGCGATATCCGGTCCGAACGGCTCGGGAAAAAGTGGGGTCATTGACGCCATCGAATTTGCACTAACTGGTCAAATTGGCAGATTGACCGGAACCGGAACCAAAGGGCTCTCACTAGCAGATCATGGTCCACATGTAGATCACATCAAATTCCCAGATGCCGCATTTGTAGAGCTGGAAGTATCCTTCCCGACGCTTGGCAAAAAAGCCAAGCTCACTCGCAAAGTCTCTGCCCCCAAGAAGCCAAGTATCGAACCGAACGATCCGGACATCGTGGAGATTCTGGACGAAGTTTCTCAGCATCCCGAAATCACTTTGGCGAGAAGAGAAATTCTGAAATTCATCTTGGTCGAACCAACGAAGCGATCTGCACAGATTCAAGAGATTCTAAAGATCGATGAGTTGGGTCAGACCCGTTCGGCACTGAACACAGCATACGGCAAGCTCAACCGGGCAGCGATTGCGGCGGAAAAGGATACGCAGGACAAAAGAAATACACTGTTGCAGCACCTAGGCATCACGTCGTTGTCTGCAGCTGAGATGCTCAAAGCCGTCAATGCAAAGCGCCAGCTGCTAGGACTAGAAATCCACGACACCATAACAGCTGATACAATCATCGACAAAGGCTTGGCAGAGCCTGCTGGTGAACAATCGCTCAATAAATCCGCAGCACTGATCGAACTGGACAAGCTTAACAAAAAGCTCGTCGAGCTTGGACAATCTCCGTCGCCGGATGCAGAAGCTCTTGTCGATCAGATAGAGCAACTTGAAAACGACGCACAGCTCCTTGTTTCGTTGCAACAACGCGATTTGGTGGAAAGTGGATTAAAGCTGGTGGACGGCCCGTCATGTCCGATGTGCGATCATGAATGGCCGGATGAAGCACATCTTCTTTCGCATTTACACGCCAAGCAGCGGAAATCGCAAGCGGCAGGAGAGCTCAAGCAAAAGCTCGTTGAACATGCATCATCGCTTTCGAATGAAGTGGGGAACTTGAAGGCGCTGCTGCTCGAAACTCACCGTATTGCCAAGATTGAGAACGCAGTTGAAATGCTGTCCAGCGTCGTCGCATGGGGCAAAGACTTGGCGTTTTTTCAGGAACAACTAAAGTCTTTCGCAACAATCTTGGAGTTGAAGGATCGCTTGGCCAATGGATGGCCAGCCATACCGGAAGGCTTTCGGGCCAAACTGGCGGACTTTGTGAGCGCTATTCGCGCGAAGCCTGATCAATCAGCTTCGTTGGCCGCACAGAGCTATCTGATCAATGCTGAACAGCGGTTCAAGGACTACAAAGCAGCACGTCTTACCGAGACAGCTTCCCAAAAGGCACGAGACGCCAGCAAAGTCGCATATGACGCTTGGTGCGCAGCGATGGAGTCGGAACTTGACGAGCTTTACGAGGCCGTCGAAGATGATTTCAGCAAGTTTTATCGGCTTTTAAATGACGGCGATGAGCAAAAATTTGTCGCGCGCTTTAAAGCAACTGAAGGGCGTCTCGATTTTGATGTGAATTTCTACGAGCGGGGACTTTTCCCACCAGGTGCTTTTCATAGCGAAGGTCATCAAGATGGCATGGGTGTATGCCTATACCTAGCATTGATGAAGCGGCTATTGGGTGACCGTTTTACCGTTGCGCTGCTCGATGATGTTGTGATGTCTGTCGATGCAGACCATCGCTACCAATTTTGCAAACTTTTGATGGCAGAATTCCCAAACACGCAGTTCGTAATTGCCACCCATGACAAAGTTTGGGCAGAGCAGATGCGTTCGGCAAATCTAGTGACCCGAAAAACATCTATGGCTTTTGATAGTTGGTCTGTGGACACTGGTCCGTTGGTGGAATCAAATCCAGAGATTTGGGCAGAAATTGATGCAGCTTTGACTAAGGGTAAGGTCGAAGTTGCGGCTCCGATTTTGCGGCGTCACATGGAGTTTGTAGCGCGACTACTTGCGGATCAACTGGGGGCGCAAACGGTCTTCAGGGCGGATAACAGCTACGATCTAGGGGGGCTATTACCGAGCGCCTTTTCTAGATTGTCAGATCTCCTAGGAAAAGCCGTCGACTCGGCGCAATCCTGGGGCAACGAGGACCAAAAGTCCAAAGCGCAGGCTCGCAGGCAACGTCTCAAGGAAGCCAATACTCACAAGGGCGAAGAAGACTGGACCGTCAATAAGGCCGTACATTTCAACGAGTGGGCCAATTTTAGTCCCAACGACTTTATGCCTATTGTAAATGCGTTTAAGGATTTGCTGGCATGCGCACAATGCGATGACTGTGGATCATGGCTGTACATTACTCCCAAAGGCACTTCTCCCGAAGGACTTCGGTGTTCATGCAATTCTGTGAACCTAAACCTCAAGAAAAAGCCTAAGTAGCCGCATTTGGGACTTTTATCTCGTTAGCGCGGTGAAGCGAGGTCTGCTTAAGAGGAAACTACCAAGTCATCTGGCACTTGGAGCAAAAGCCCGCGTTCCGCCCATCACGTCGAATGCTGGAGTAGATACTTTGTATAGCTGGCGGCGTGGTCGCCTGCACGTCAACCTTGGGCTAGGCCTTGCGGCCTCCCCTGCTCGGCTTCGCGTGTCGCAGGGGAGAACGGCCCTTCGGTCCGTCGCGCATTCGGCCATGCGGCCTCACCGCGGCGTCGCGCCTGGCATCCCGGTTTGCCCGCCTCGCGAGCACGTCCCTCTCCGGCCGCTCCGCCGGATTGCGCTCTGGTCTGTTTTGGCCCGAGGCCAAAACGATCCCGCCGCTCCATCCGTCTTTCGCGTCCGGTCGGGCCGTTTGCCTGCTCGGGTCGGGCAAACCTACCGTCAAAACACACACACATGAGTGCGGAAGCATATCCTCCGGATGGCCCCCAAATCAGCCCGCGTCAAGGATCGCAAAACTTTTCGGCGAGGGCGGGGCCGGTGGCTTGGGGTGAACCCGTGCGTCAGCGCGCGCATGTGTCGGGTGCCGCGCGCAGAAAACTTTTGCGCCCGGCAAGCCGGCGGCTGCGCCGTCCCTGACCCGGGCAGATTCGGAAACCAGGCATTCGGCCATGCCCCCACACTCACGTGGTGGCCTTGCAACCGAACACTGGAGACCAGACATGGCTTACGACACCGCAAACACCTACGAGACGATCGAGCTTTTCGGGCTGACCGAGAAGGACGCACAGCTTCCGATCCCGGAAGATCACATCCTGACCGACCGCGTCATCCGTGAGAGCTTCGAGGCTCTGCTTGGTCAGTTGCGCGGGACCGGGCTCGAAGCGGAAATCGAACCGCTGGCCCATGGGCTCGCGACGATCCTCCAGCGCCGCAAGGTGGCGCTCGGCAAGGAGGTCGACCGCACCGCCGACAAGATCGGCGCGCTGGCAAAATCCCATGACGGATCGGAGATCGCCGAGACCGCGCTCGAAGAGGCGCAGGCGCGCTTTCTGCAGCTGCGCGAGATCGTCAGCGCAATCGAGGTGATGAGCGAGGCGGCGGCGGAATGCTACGAGATCGAAACTGGCCACGCCTTCATCCCGGCAGCCGGGTCGCGCGCAAGCGTCAGGGCGCAAGAGACCGGGGCGGTCTTCGAGGCACGGCAGCTCCTGGAGCAGCACGACCGTGAAACCGCCGAGAAGTCGAAAGTCGAGGGGGTGCCCCTGATCGTCTCAGGAGCCACCGACTGGACAGATGTCGATGTGATCTTCAACACGCTCGACAAGGTTCGCGAACGGATCAAGCAGAACCGCAACCAGGAGATCTTCCTCTGCCACAAGGGTGGCAAGCACGGGGCGGAGATGATTGCGGCTCGGTGGGCCCGGGCACGCGGGATAGCGCAGGCGCGCTTCGATCCGCGCTGGTCCGCGCACGGGCGGGCGGCACCGTTCAAGTGCAACGACGAAATGCTGGACGACAAGTTCGCGGCGACGGGGGTTGTACTCTTCGGCGGCAACGGGGTCGCGCTGAACCTCGGGCAGAAGGCGGAAGCGAAAGGCCTGACGGTCATGCGGGTTGCGGACCCGGCGAAGAAGGCGTCGCAGGATTGAAGAGAGAGGGTCGCCTTCGGGCGGCCCTTTCGTCGTTTCTTATGGGTGTGGACGTTCTCCAAATCACTTTGCCTAGCAATTTCCTGTTTTGATAGGTATAAGTATGCCAAGCAAAACTTGGAAATGATTGGCATGACTCCCCTCAGCAGCATCGCGATGAGCGCCTATACCGACCTGGTGCGACTTTTGAAGGACGACGCCTTGTCCGGTGTCGAAGGCAAGCCCACGCTGAAGGAGCGTGGGGTTAAGGCCTATTGGTATGCCGCGCGCCGTGTCGGGACGGAGATGCGGTTCATTTATATCGGCGAAGACAGCGACGAGACGCGCGCGCGCATCGACCGGATCGAAGAGCTGCGCCGGGCGGCCAAGGATCGGAAGGTGGAACGGTCGCGGCTTGTCCGGCTCTTGCGTGCGGAAGGCATGACGCCCATCGACCGTGCGACCGGTTCCATCCTGTCGGCAATGGCCGCAGCCGGAACCTTCCGGTTGGGTGGCACCATCGTCGGAACCAATGCATTTCGCCTCTATGAAGGCGAGCTTGGTATCCGTCTGCCAATTGGCGGTATGGCCAATACTGGCGACATCGACATCGCGCAGTTCGAAAAGCTCAGCGTTGCCTTGCAGGATCAGGTCGACCCGGGTCTTGCCGAGACGTTCTCGGCGCTCAAATTCGATCCTCTGCCATCTCTTGACCAAGGTCGGACATGGCGATGGGCCCAGGGTGGCAGCGGCCAGTTGGTCGAGTTTCTCACACCGGCGTTCGGAGATGAGACCCTCCGTGATCTGCCAGCATTGGGCGTGAACGCCCAAGGATTGAACTATCTCAACTTCCTGATCGCTGAGCCGATCCACGCGGCGGCGATCTATAGATCCGGCGTTCTGGTGCAGGTGCCCCGCCCGGAGCGCTATGCGATCCACAAACTGATCATTGCCGACCGGCGCCGCGATGGGGCAGGGAGCCTGAAATCCGCGAAGGACCGCGAGCAGGCGGCTTTCCTTATCGAAGCGATGGCCGAGGACCGGCCCGATGATCTGGCTCGGGCCTATGCCACCGCAATGGAGGTTGGGCCGCGCTGGCGGGAGCACATCGGCAACTCGCTGAAGCGAATGCCTGATACCAGGGGGATGCTCGACAGCTTGGGCGCGTGATGGCCATAACCGGGTCGCCTTCGGGCGGTCCTTTCGTCATATCTCATGGCGCGTGCGATCGGTCACACTTGATCTGCATCTCACGGCGTCCAGCACCGTCATCCCTCTACCCAGCCCGTCAGAGTTCGGCCCATCCGCATCGGTACGGGCTGGGGATGGTGCGCACCTAGCACATCGTCAGCAGCGCAAGACGCGAGGGGTCGAGACGTCGCACTTGAGGCTGAAGCCCTGCTCGACCCTCGGGTGGTGTCGCGGAACATCGCATCCACGCGGGCGGGCGTCATCAGCACCCCGGCCAGGTTCGGCAGGACGTGGACGCGGATGGTGGCGACTGCGTGATGGCACAGGTCAATCGGGTCCCTCCTTTTTGCTATGCATGTGGATCGCACGGGGTCGGCCCGTTCGTGCCCTCTGCTCACGCTTCGGCAAGCACAAATACGGCTTCCACGGCGGAGCCGCGGACCCTCCGCATTTGCGCTTGCGACCGGGCCTCTTGCCCCCGTGCTGGGTGATCCCCATCGCAACAAGGAGTAACCCAAATGACCAACCACTACGTCGCCACCGTCCCCGTTAAGTTCACCGATACCGATGGCCAGGAGCGCACCCGCTTTCAACGCGTGGGCGCCATGTTCCGCAACACCCGCAACGGGGATGGCTCGGAGTTCTTCAGCCTCAAGCTCGATTTTCCGGTCGCGGTCTCGGAGCTGGTGATGTTCCCGCCGAGCGCGAAAGATCCCCAGGACTAAATCCTCTGACGAGGATGGGCCGCCCCAGGACGATCTTGGGGCGGCCCGATCCCTGTTCGAGGGATGCTGGTCCTTGCGCGTTCAACGGACGCACTCCGCCCGGAATGACCAGGCCGCGACAGACCGGCCAGTCAGCCTCAAGGGGGCCATCCACAAAAACCTATCGGCCAGGGCCTCCCGGTTTTTGCGGCAGAGATTTGGGAACCCAAATCTGGCCCTCCTTGACCCTGCCTGTCCGCCCTGTCGGTGGGGTTTGCGCCCGCCCGCGGTTCCGTCCGAACACATGCGTGTTCGGCCAGAGCCTCGGGCGGGGCTGGCGGACCGGACCCCTAGGACAGGTGTCGCCTGGTGGTGAGGTCGGCAGAGCCGCGTCCCTGCGGGCCGCGGGGGAAGCGGACACCAAGGCTGCCTGAGCCTGAATGCGACGGCAGTATATAATTGACATCTTGGTATATTATCGTAAGGTGGGGCAGCCTTGGTGGAAGGTGGCAGGAAATAGGGGGTCTTTCTTCCGCATGTCCCGAACAAAACGCCTGACAGAGATCGAGAAAATGCAGATCGTTCGCGAGGCCGCGGAGGGTGTGTCGACGTCTGAACTTGCGGAGCGTTTTGGGGTTACGTCGCGGGCCGTGCGCTACGTCCTGAAAGCCGATGCCGAGCGCCAGACGGATGCCGCGATCCCGGTCTCGGCGGTCAGTGTGAAGGTCACCGCTGCGGAGCTTGCGGCGCTCGACGAGGTGCTGGCCGCCGCCGGGATCGAGAGCCGGGCCGAGGGGCTGCGGCGGCTCATTCAGGCGGCAGGCGGGGTGTTCGTTCCGGATGCGCAGATGGCAGCAGAGATGGCGCGCTACAGGGCCTCTCTGCACGAGGTCGGCAATGGGGTCGCGCAGATCGCCAAGCAGATGACTCAGGCCAATCGGCAGGGGCAGGGGGGGCGGCTCGGAGTTCACCGAATTGCGGCTTGCGCAGATGCGCGGGCTGGCGCGGTTCATCCTGGATTCTGCTGACGAGATCGATCTGCTCCTGCGCCGTCGTCGCGACGCGATGCAGCTGGAGGCTACGGCCGCGCTGAGGGAGTTTGCCCATGCGGCTGAATGATGCCGTCCATACCGTCACTGGCGAGGTCTTCCGGGACGGCTGGAGCCGAATCCGAGGCTCGATGCAGGGGCTGCATGTCGCCAAGCAGAGCCAGCTTTCGCGCGCGGCAGCAGGGCATCGGCCAGCGGTCTTCAAGGCGATCCGGGGTGGGGGCACGCATACCAAATCGCAGCTCGCAAACCAGCTCGATTACCTCACCACCAAGTCCACCCATATCGTGGACAGTAGCGGGTTCCTGGATGGCAAGACGAAGCTCGAGGCGGGTGACATCAAGGACCTGACGGAGCGCTTTGCCAAGCGGTGGGATGCGGGCTTCAAGCCCAGGCTCGGACAGACCACCCACATGCTCATGTCCTTCCCCGTGGGCACGCGTGGGGAGGATGTGCGCGACATTGCGACGGACGTGGCCGAGCGGTTCTTCCAGACCGACGCGGGGCATTTCGACTACATCATCGCGGTGCATGAGGACCGCGATCACCCGCATGCGCATCTGGTGCTGAACCGTCGCTCGCAGGAAGGCGAGTTCTTCTTTCTGGGGCGCAATCATCGCTTCAACTATGATGATTTCCGCCTCGCCATGGTCGAGGAGGCGGAGAAGTACGGCGTGCGGCTGGAAGCCACGCGCCGGGTGGATCGCGGGGTTGTGCATTACCCAGCCCCTACCCGCGAGGTTTATGCGGCGAAAGAAGAGGGTCGCGCACCCCGCGAGCGCGAACGCGTGGGGGCCGACTTGACCCGGACGCTGGCGGAGATCGCCAACACCAGAACCGTCTACCATTCGCTTGCCGTGGAGGCCTCCCGGGAGACCTCCGAGGTCCGCGGGGCCCGCGAAGACATTGCCGCGGCACTCTTCCGCGCGGGCGAGGTGCTGGCGCATGGCGGGCAGGTGGACCGAACAGGAGATGTGTATATGGCCGAGGATCAAAGCTTCGAGGATCTGAGAAGCCTCTATGCGGAAAAGCTCGCGCGGGTGCAGGGCATGATCGCCGAGAAGTCTGACGCGGAACGTCCCGTGCTGGAAAAACGCCTCATCGAGATCCAGACGCAGGTCCAGCACATGCAGCCCTTGGGGCTGCGCTCGGGTTCGCTCTCAGACGCGCCCTCGGAGGGCGGGATCTATTCCGAGGCCAATATTGACGCCAGCCAGCGCGAGCGACTGGCCGAGCCCGATCTGAGATCGCGCATTGACGCGGCACTACACGGCACGGGGATCAGCACATCGGAAGTGGTGGCCCGGATCGAGACGGGCGCCTCAAATGCAGCGCTCGAGCATCAATGGATCGCCAATGATCTCTCCAAAGTGGCTGAGGCGCGCGATCTGAACCTTGAACGCCGCGCCGATCTGGAACAGGCGCGCGATATTCTCAACGATGTGCACGTCGAACTTGGCACGCTTTTGGAGCGGGAAAACGTGCTGCGCCGGGACGGCGTTGTGGAAGCCGAACCGGTCAGCGAGCGGTTCCACTATCAGGAGGACGCGGTCCGGGAGATGGAAGGGACAATCCGTCAGGAGATGCGCACGGAGGGTCTGACAGCGCAGCAGATCGACGACCGGGAGCGGGAGGTTGTCTCAAGGGCGGAGCGCCGGATCGAGACGGAGCAGCGCACGTATCTCGAAGCACATCCGGAACTGCTCGCACGGCCTGGCGATGTGATCGACCGGTCTGAGCCCTACAAGGAGACCATCACCGATGTGGCCCGCGCCAGCGAGATCACCCGCGAGGTCGACCGGATCATGGAGGTACGCGACCTCCGCACGTCCGTTGCGGATGCTGTCGCAGATGACTTGCGCGCGCGCTATCCGGACATGCCGTCCCACCTCACCCGTGGGCTCGGCGCGACCTATGCGGCCGTCGCCGAGATACGCGACACGGAGGCAATCAATCAGGTCCGCCGCGAAACCGTGATGCGCGAGGGGCTTGGGGTTGCCACCCGCGACGAAGTTCTCGCGGCTCGCGATGAAACTGCGCCGCTGTCTGAACGTTCCGACCGCATCGCAGACGAGATTGTGCGTGTCCTGGATCATGAGCGGGCGGGAGAGTTGTCCGCGCCCTTCGAGACCGAGGCGGAGCGGGACGCTTTCCGCGAGGAGATCGCGCGGGTGCTAGACGACCGCCAATTGGGCCGGCTCACTTCCGGCGATGCCGATGCGCTGGACAAGGTTCTCGAGGACCGTCTCGACCGGCTCTATGTGGCCAAGGTCTACCTGCAATCGGATGCCGCGACGGCCAACACCGAGGCCCTGCGCCAAGTGGTCGATGATCTCGCCGACGCCGAATACGAAAAACACCGCGCGACAGACGTGGATGGCGAAACCGAGAGGGGTCAGGTCCATTGAGCGCCTCCATGGGAAAGGTGCGGATCGCCACGGGTGTCTTGCTCGTGACGCTGGTGACCGCCGCGATAGGCTACACCATCGCCTCGGCGGTGCTGACCTACCAGGATCTCGGCTTCGGGGCCGAGTTCGACTTTGCTTATATCGCGCAGAACTATCTGGCGATTCTCGATCGCCGCCCCGAGGATGCCCAGCTCATCCATCTGATCATCGGCAGCTTTGCCGCCGCCGGCATGATGCTGAGCCTCGCCCTGTCAGGGTCCGCCCTGACACGCTTTGGCCAGACCCATTGGCAGACCGCGCGCGAGATGAAGGCCAATGGCTTCTTCGGGGCCCCCGGGACCGGGTTCATCCTCGGCAAACTCGGCTCTCCTAAATCCCGCGCGAAGTACATCTGCTCGAAGGTCTTCCCACACGCGCTGATCGTGGCCCCCACGGGTCGCGGCAAGACCACGGGCTTTGTCATTCCGAACCTGCTGACCTGGCAAGGCTCCGCCGTGACGCTCGATGTGAAGGGCGAGTGTTTCGAGGCCACGGCCCGGCACCGCGCCGCCCAAGGTGACAAGGTCTATCGCTTTGCCCCTACCGATTGGGAGGGCAAGCGCACGCATCGCTACAATCCGCTCCTGCGCATCTTCGAACTGAAAGACCCCGCGCGCCAGCAAATGGAATTGCAGCTCCTCGCGACGCTGTTCCTGCAGAGCGACAATGACCGGGTGCAGGGCCTTCTCAAAGGCGGGATCGATCTCTTCGTGGCGGCAGGGCTCTTGGCCTTCCAGCGCAAGCGTCCGACCTTGGGCGAGATCTACCGCATCGCCGCCTCGGGCGGGAACAAGCAAAAGGAGTATTTCGCACGGGGTCATGAGGTGGAGAACAGGGCCGCCAAGCTGATCTTCACGCGGCTTGCCTCAACCAACAACGACACGCTGACCTCCTACGTTTCGCTTTTGATGACCTCGGGGCTCGATCAATGGCAGAACCCAGCCATTGATGAAGCGACGGCGGTGTCGGACTTTGATTTCCGCACGATCCGCAAGAAGCCCTTCTCGGTCTATCTCGTTGTCCAGCCGTTGATGGTGAAGCCACTGGCGCCCCTGATCCGCCTCTTCTTCTCCGATCTTCTCTCCGCCATGCAGGAAAAGGACCCCGGGCCGGATGAGCCGTGGCCCGTGATGATCATGCTCGACGAGTTCAACCGTTTGGGGAAGATGCCCATCGTGGTCGAGAGCATCGAAACCCTGCGGACCTATCGCGGCCACCTGGCAGTGGTCACCCAGACCATCCCCGCCCTCGATGAAATCTATGGTGAGAACACCCGCCGTGCCCTGCAAGGCAACGCTGGTGTAAAGCTCTACTTGACGCCCTCCGACGAAAAAACCGTCGAGGAGCTGAGCAAGGCTGTCGGCAAGACCACGAAAACCGTGGTCACCCGCTCGCAGTCTATCGGCAAGAACCCCTTCGAGGGCCGCAGCCAGTCGACCCGAACGGAAGAAAGCTCGCTGCTCCCCGAAGATGAGGCGCGCCGCCTGCCGCTCGACGAGATCGTCATGGTGATCGATGCGCAAATGCCGGTCCGCGCAAAACGGATCCAGTATTTTGATGATCGGCTGTTCAAGGCGATCCACGCGGCTCAGACGGGCGAGTTGCCGTTTCCGCAGCCTGGGGGAGGGGGGCCGCAGGGCAATCTGCCGCCGAGTATGCGCGCCATGCCGATGACACCGCCACCGAACGGGTCAAGCGGACCCGGGGCCGACGCGGAGGGTGTACGCCAGGCTGCTGATGGCAAACCGTCAGGGAAAACTGATGTCGCTCCAAAGAAGACCGCGCCTGTCGTTCAAGCTGTGATCGCCGAGGAACAGCGACAGATGGAGATGGATTTTGAGGGCCTGGTCGCGGATGCCGAGACAGTGGGGGTGGATGATGACGCGCAGATGCGCTCTGCCGTTGATGGCTTGGACGATATGGAAGCGATGCTGCAGGAGGAGGGTGGCAAAAAGCCAATTCACCGGTAGGGCGGTGGGCATGGTCTGACGGTCATAGAGGGCGGGAAGCGGTCATTCACTGCACTTGGCGCCAAGGTCTGCTACGCGGACAAAGTGCCCTTTCGCTGCAGCAGCAACAAGGTCTGCTTCCACGTCGTCCTAGGTGCCGCCCCAAAGATATCAATCATGCATATCACCTAAGCTATTCGATCTGGTGCTTGTCATGTCCAAACAGCGGCGCCTCGACGTCACAAGCTTCATTACGCTCAAATTCCAGCGTGGAATGATCAATCCCAAACTCAGCGCCAATTTGCGTCTTTAGCTCTGCCTTGATCTGCTCCAACTGGCCCCATGCAACATCTTCGACGACGACATGCGCATCGAGCGCTGGAGCATTCTCTTCCATCTGCCACAAGTGCACATGGTGGACGTCGCTAACGCCCTCTGTTTGGCGCAAAACGGCCACCACGTCACCTCCATCAATGTCCGGCGGGCTGCCAAGCATCAGCGTCCGGATCGGGCCACCAATCTCAGCGAAGGCCAGGTACAGAATATAGAGCGCGATACCAATCGTGATCGCAGGATCAACCCAACGCATGTCATAGAGGATGATCAGCGTGCCACCGACAATCACAGCGACTGAAGCCAAAGCGTCGGAGAGGTTGTGGAGGAACAAGGCGCGGATGTTCTGGCTGCCCTTCTGCATGGAATAGGTCAACCCCGCCGTCAGGGCATCAACCACCAGTGCCAGTCCCGCGATGATGACGACTGTCCACCCTTTCACCTCAGGCGGCTCGATAAGGCGCATGCCGCCTTCATAGATCAGATAGAGCCCGATCACGATCAGCGTCGTGTAGTTGATCAAGGCCGCCACGGTCTCGATCCGGCCATAGCCGAAGGTCATTCGCTCATCAGCGGGCCGCCGCGCGATCTTGCGGGCCGCAAAGGCAATGACAAGCGCGGCCATGTCCGAGAAGTTATGCAGCGCATCCGCGATCAGGGCGAGAGACCCTGCGAAGATGCCGCCGACGATCTGCGCAACCGTCAGAAGACCGTTCGCCCAAATCGCAATTGCTACCCGGCGATCCCCGCTGGACGGGTCCAGATGGGCATGGCTGTGAC
Source organism: Tropicibacter sp. R15_0 (assembly GCA_017744045.1). Classification (GTDB taxonomy): domain Bacteria; phylum Pseudomonadota; class Alphaproteobacteria; order Rhodobacterales; family Rhodobacteraceae; genus Pelagimonas. The sequence goes on from JAGHRD010000008.1 coordinate 29,548, forward strand.
CATGGTGATCATGCGGCACGGGTCTCTCCCTCATGCTGGTGCGCAATTGAGGCGTCGGGTTTCAGACGGCCTGCGCGGAAGGCCCGCACACGCGCATTCATCCAGTGCCGGATGATGTTCCGATAGAGCCATCCGCGCAAACGCCCGAATTTCTGCTCATGCTCTGCATAGAAAGCGTCGGGCGTGTCGAACGTTCCGAAATCCTGCACGATCCCGGTATCCTGGATATATGTGTCCTGCCCTGTCCACTCGACAGGCGGCGCGTTGAGGCAATCCGTCCCAGCACCGTAACCGCACAGACTCTCGCGGTCGGTAAACGACGATTGCAGAACCTTCAGGAACGCGCTGTCGAGAATGAAGCCTTCGAGATTGATCCACTTGCCGTCCAGTGCGACCTCGATCCACGAATGCAGGATCTCTTCCGGCGCAATCGGGTAGACCAGCTCCGGCACAACACCGCGCTGAAGGCCCTTGTGGATCGTGAACCCGTGGATTCTGCACTTTATGCCCACACCCCGAAGGAGCGCCATAAGGAGCGTGCCCTTCGTATTGCACTGACCATAGCCATCAGACAGCACCTCGGACGCTGGAATGTCGTCGGCGCGGTTGTAGCCGAAGGCGATCTCGTTGCGGATATAGTCATAGATCGCGCCAATCTTGTCGGTGTCGGACAGATCACGCCAACCCCTTGCAGCGATGAGCTCCGCTATGGGCGCCGCCCCAAAATCCAGGATCGGGGTTGCGGTCAATAAAGGGTCATTATGTGCCACGATGGGGCTCCTCGAATCTTTCGAGTACAGAGATAATTGCTACAGTCGCTGTAGGTTCAAGCAAAAACTTCGAATAGTTTTCTGTGCTCACTCACACCCCAATTTGATCGTGCTCGGTCAGACACTCCGAATGGTCTCTTAGCACTTCAAGGACGCGGCATTGCGATGCGTTGCCGCCACTACATTCCTTGACCATGCGTTTCAATTCCGCGCGCAACGCTTTCAAGCGCTCCATTCTCTGCTCAACGAGCTTCAATTGTCGGCGTGCGATCTCATCGGCTTCGTGACAGGGCCGGTCCGGCGCGTCGGACAAATCAAGCAACTCCCGGATCGCGTCGAGCGGAAATCCCAACTGTCTGCTGTGCCGGATGAATGCGAGGCGATCAAGTTCAGCGTCACCATAGCGACGTTGCCCGCCTTCAGTCCGACCAGGTTCCGGCATCAATCCAATCTGCTCATAGTAGCGGATCGTCTGAACCTTGGTGCCGGTCCTCTTCGCAAGAGTCCCAATTGTGAGCATGTCGAAACCCCGTTAATCCTCTAGTGAATGTAGATTTATCTCACTCATGGCGCAACCGCGGAAATCACGTTTTGGCGATCTCTGGCGCGCTCTTTAGAAAACCACTTGAACCTACAGTAGCTAGAGGATGTAAACCGGCTCAAAACCGAGAATCAAACGGGCGAAATAACGTGCGTCTTTCAGTTATTCAGAGACTATTGTGGGGTCTGGCAGGCACAGCGCTTCTTGCCTTTGCGGCATTCCAGTATTTCGAACCTTCGACCGATACCGACGCTAATGCCTCTAACCCTGCGTTTTACGCCGATTTCGAACTGACCGATCATCGTGGATTGGTGCAGACGGATGAGTACTTTGCCGGGCGGTGGATGCTTGTCTTTTTTGGCTTTGCCAACTGCCCAGATGTATGCCCAACGACGCTCGCCGAAGTTGCCGCCGTCATGGAAGACCTAGGAACAGATGCAGAGAAAATACAGCCTATCTTCATCTCGATTGATCCTGAACGCGACACACCCGCTGCGCTGGCCGAGTATGTGCCCTTGTTCAATGCAGGCATCATTGGGCTGACCGGCACGCCGGAGCAGATTGCTGAGACGTCCGAGACCTTTCCGATCTTCTATGAGCGGATCGAGGAGGCCTCAGCACCAAATGGCTACACAATGGGCCACACATCGCATCTATTCCTCTTCGATCCAAAGGCGCGCTTCACCGACTCTTGGGCTTATGGCACCTCTGCCGAAGAGATACTTACCGATCTAAGAGAGAGGCTCTGACCCAAATGAACCGATTATACGGAGAAACTGCCCTCGGGCTGGCTTGGGTGATCGCCCTCATCGCCTCGCTTGCTGTTCTGTTCATTGGCGAAGTGCTGGGGCAGACACCTTGTGTTCTTTGCTGGTTCCAGCGCGCCTTCATGTTTCCACTGGCGATAATTCTTGGGCTGGGACTATGGTGGCAAGATCCGCGTGTTGGTCGGTACGGTGTCGTACTCGCACTTGGTGGCGCAGCAGTGGCTGCTTGGCATATGGGGTTATATGTCGGGATCATACCTGAACGCGTCCAACCTTGTACTGCGACGGGGCCCTCTTGCACTGACGACAACCAGTTGGTGTTAGGCATCCCCATTCCGCTGATGGCCGTTGTTACATTTGCGCTTATTGGTGCGCTTTCAGTCCTATCTCTCAAGGAGAAAAAATCATGAACCGACGCGGGTTGATTATTTCCGTTCTCGCAATGGGTGCTGCCGGTTTTGGTGGGGCCGCGTGGTATGTAAACCAACCAAAACCGTCATCTGAACGTGCGGTTGTCGCGCCAGAGTTGGCGGACGCTTTGATGCGACCATATTCGCCTGTTTTGGGGCCCGCTGAAGCCCCCGTGACCATCGTTGAGTTCCTCGATCCAGCCTGCGAGGCCTGTCGCGCATTTCACCCCGTCGTAAAAGATATTTTGGACAAAAATCCCGAAGCCGTGCGTGTTGTCATACGATACACCCCGTTTCACGGACCGATTTCGGATATAGCCGTCAAGTTGCTAGAAGCGGCCCGGATGCAGGGCAAGTTCGAACAGGTGCTAAATGCTCTAATGGCTTATCAAGACGCGTGGGCGGCGCATGGGGCGTTTGATCAACAAAAGCTGGGAAAGATCGCGGCCGGAGCCGGGCTCGATCTCGAACTTGCGATAGAGCAGATGAAATCACCCGATATCGTGGCAATCGTCAATCAGGACAAAGCGGACGTAGAAACAATGGGCGTTCGCCAGACCCCAACGTTCTACATCAATGGCAAGCCGCTAGATCCGTTTGGAATGGACGAATTGAGACAACAGGTTGACGCCGAAGTAGCTGCAGTTGGCAGCTAGTGGTCAAAAAGGGAACCGCAAAGTGAAGACAGTACTCTATGGCCTGATGGCCGCAAGCATGTTCGCATCAAGCACAGCGACCCCGGTAGAAGCTGGTTCGGAAGACGTTGTCGTCGAAGATGCCTGGGCGCGCGCGTCAATCGGCGTAAACCGTCCGGGTGTCGCGTATATGACAATCCGCAATACAGGCGACGAGGCTGTGATACTTACTGGCCTCCGCACGGATTTGGCGATGATGCCTGATATTCACCAGACATCCACAAATGCCGATGGTGTTAGCTCAATGGCACCTGCAGGCGAGATCGAGATTGCGCCGGGTGAATCTGTGTCTCTGGAACCGGGTGGCCTTCACGCCATGCTGATGCGCTTGCAGCGACCGATGGCCAAGGGCGAAAGCTTTTCCTTGACGCTCGACTTCTCGGACGGTGGTGAGATCGTGGTCGAGGTTCCAATTCTAGGTATTGCAGCGCGCGGTCCCGAGAGCTAATGACCCGACGGTCGATCCTCAAGTATGCCTTCGCTGGCATCGCGGCGATCATCCTGACACTTGTTGTTGGGTGGTGGCAGGTCGATGGCCCCGGCGCGCCCGAACAAGCGGGGTTGCGCCCGGTTGCCCTATCTGAAATGGAATTCCGCCTGACAGATCACGAAGGTAACGAGGTTGGACCCGAAAACCTTATCGGCAGCCCGTCAATGGTCTTCTTCGGCTTCACCTATTGCCCGGACGTTTGTCCGACGACTCTGTCGGATATTTCCGGCTGGCTTGATGACCTGGGCGAAGAGGCGGAGGGAATGAACGTGGTGTTCATCACCGTCGATCCAGAGCGGGATACTGTCGAGGCAATGGCCGAGTATGTCGGCTATTTCCATCCGTCGATCCGCGGGTGGACTGGCCCGGAAGAGGAAATTGCGCGCGCAGCACAGGGCTTCCGCGCACGCTATGGGCGGGTGCCGACCGAAGGTGGCGACTACACCATGAACCACACTGCCAGCGTTTTCCTTTTCGACGCGAAAGGCCGGTTCAGCACCATGATCGACTATCACGAGCCGAGGGAATTCGCAGTGCCGAAAATCCGGCGTGCGCTCAATAGAGAAACTGGGGGGCAACATGAGAATTAGAACAATCGCGGCAGGTTTCGCATTCGTATCGGTGCTGTCGGTGGGCGGGTTGGCAATATCGGGCATCTGGTCGAAGGATCCGATCCCTCCCGGTCTGGCAGCTGCAACCACTTGGTCGCCACCTCAACTCCCGCTTCCCACTTCTATTGAAACGGAAACACCGCAGGTCGCACAAACACGTGTGGAGCCCGCAATACCACTCCAGTCCATGCCACGTCTGGAGGTTGCGAGCGCCGATACTCTCTTACCGACGATAGAACCTCCGCTCTCCAACTGGTCACGCGATATCGCAACCGGCGAGACGCTCGACACCGTTCTTGAAGAAGCAGGTCTCTCAGCGACTGACCGTGCCGAGGTCGCTCTGGCCCTCGGCGCGGAATATGATCTGAGGCGACTTAGGCCTGGGCATTCGGTCACCGTTGTCTCGACGATGGACGGCAGCCCGCGCAGCGTCGCGCTCTCCGTCGAGGACGGTGTGCGGATCGAGGCGATCTTTGGCGAAGAGTTGGCCACGCAGGTCGTGACCCCGGCTCCCGACTTCATAACATCGGCGGGCGAAGCGGTGATCGACAGCTCGCTTTTTGCCGCGCTGGAAGAAGCCGAGATGCCTGCCCGCTTCGCTGTCGATTTGGCACAGATGCTGGGTGGAATCGTCGACTTCCGTCGTGAGGTGACCGGCGGAGAAACGCTTCGGCTACTGTGGCGCGAGGCCCGTGTTGGCGAAGACAGAATTGGTCAGCCGGAACTTACCTTTGCATCGCTGGAGATCGGCGGCGCACTTTATGAAGTTGTCTGGCCGGTAAGCGGTAGCGATCGGGCAACGATTTACGTCAATGGCACGGTTCTCCGCGTTTTTGCACAGCCTGTCGAAGGGGCGCGATTAAGCTCGGTATTTGGCCGCCGTACGCACCCGGTCTACGGCAATGTCCGGATGCACACAGGTGTCGATTTCGCGACGGCAAGCGGAACGCCGGTTCAAGCGACAGCACCGGGACGGATCAGCTTCATCGGCTGGCGGGGCGGCTATGGTCGCGTGGTCGAAATCGCCCACGGCTCAGACACAATGACACGCTATGCGCATCTCAGCGCTGTGCCCGAGGGCCTGGCACAAGGCCAATGCGTTGCGGCGGGAGATGTGATCGGTCGCGTCGGCGCGACTGGCACGGCGACGGGCCCGAACCTGCACTACGAAGTCCTCGTGGATGGACGCCCTACTGACCCCCTCTCTGACGACAGACTTGCCGAAGCGGCTGAGAGCGAAGCGGATGATACAGCCGCGCTTTTGCGTCTGGTCGAGGCGCGGGCGCTTCTGAATGAAAACCTCGGCAGCGACATTGCCGAAACGACAACCGAAAGGCTCTGACCCATGAGACGCATGATCCAAGCTCTTGCCATCACACTCGCCCTGTTACCGGCGGCGCAGGCCCTCGCGGAGGCAACCCCAATAGACGTCCGCAAGACCAATGGATGCGGTTGCTGTCTGTCCTGGATGAATCATCTTGAGGAGAACGGCTTCGCACCAATAGGCCAGGACATGTTCGGCGGCCTTCTCGTGCGCTTCAAACTCGACAACGGAGTGCCGCAGCGCATGGTCTCCTGTCACACTGGGCTCGTGGACGGTTACGTGATCGAGGGACATGTGCCTGCAGCCGACATCCGCCGCCTTCTGAACGAACGCCCCGATGCGGTCGGTCTCGCAGTCCCCGGAATGCCCTATGGTTCGCCAGGGATGGGGCCGGAAGACGAACGCGATGCCTACGACGTCTTCTTGATCCAGAAAGACGGCTCGACCGAAATATTTTCGAGCTACCCAGCAGGGTAACCGAGCCGAATTATGGAAGTCCTTTCCCCAATCTAGCTAACCTATTCAGCCGCTTCAGCGCAGACCGGCCAATGGTATCCAAAGTAGTTACGTTGCAACATGTTGACAGTCAACAAAACACAAGTACTCGGCATACTAGCTGTCGTCGGCGCCGTCGCCACTGATCAGGTAACAAAAGCCTGGGTTGTCGCGAGCGCCGATACCCTAAAAGACGGGATCGCTGTCTTTCCCGGGCTTAATCTCACGTTCCATCGCAATGATGGCGTAACCTTCGGGCTTTTGGGTGGCGCCCCCTGGTGGGGCCTCTTGCTTCTTGCGCTTATCATTTGTGCCTGGCTCCTGATCATGATGCTTCGCACAGAGAGCAGTATAGAAGCGATTGCGTATGGGGCGATCATAGGTGGCGCGCTCGGCAATGTCGTTGATCGCATCCATTATGGAGCCGTAACAGACTTCCTTGATTTTTTCATTGGATCTGCACACTGGCCGACTTTCAACATGGCAGACGTATTCATTGTCGGAGGTGCCGGATTACTGCTGGTGGTACCAGTGATCCAGAGGCACTTCGAGGGCGATCATTGAAGACATTGCCCCAAGTTTCATTCGGCGGATTTTTTGCCTGAGCAACTGTTTCCTCGATTTGCCGGACAAGAAAAATTTCTCGTGCCACAAGTCTGAATAATCTATGTTGGCATTGTAGGTGCCTACTCCGGCGAGCTTGCCGATCGCTCAAGTATTGACTTTTCTAAAGGCACCGCGACAAAACCAAGTTTCGAAATCGAACCAGTAACCACCCGCAGATATTGAATCATAAAGAAGGTTGCTCAAAAAAGGACTTGCTCGGCGCATGCACCTACCAACGCTTACTTTATGCCGAACCTGCCGTGACGCGGATCCAACCCTGTATGATCAAGTGGTATCAACGCTAAAGGCAGCGAATGTGAAGGCAAAATTGCAGCACGTCGATTGCATGTCCGGCTGCATGCGACCACAAACGCTTGCAGTCCGACAGAACGACAAGACTGCTTATCTTTTCGGTGAGATAACTGCTCAAGACCTGCCGGACATCCTGACATTCATCCGGATGTATCAGGAAAGCCCAGACGGTAACTTCGCGGATGCAAGGCCACTTGGAAAGCTGCGTTTCAAGGCTATTGCTCGCATTCCCGCAGATGTGCAGTAAACCACCCGCACCACGATATTAGTAGCTCCTGCGGTGAATTATTGCATTCAGTACAGTGTTGACAGCAGCAGATTTCAAATCAATTTGGCGCTGCGGAACTTAGGCATGCCGGTTTCGTACTTGACCTGCTACCGCCTAATCGGACAGAAACAGTCATTACGGTGCTCAAAGGTGCAAATGCATTAGAGCTGAAACGGGAATGAGGACGGTGGACCAAATCGCGGCACCGAAACCTCAACCGCCCCCGCGACTGTGAGCGGCGAGCTACCTTCCATTTCCACTGGTGCGAGAGTGCTGGGAAGGGGGAAGACGGCATCGACCCGCGAGTCAGGAGACCGGCCGTATATTGAACGTAACTTGCGCCGTCGGGTGTGACGGCAAGGAGGACTAAAATGACGACAAACGCTATCAAAGCATCCGCTGTAGGATCAACCATTCTGCCCGCAGTGTTCGCCCTTATTCTGGGTTTGGGTGTTGTTACTGTGACCGGCCATGCTCAAGCTTCTGGCCTGCATGACGCTGCTCACGATGTGCGCCACGCAACTGGCTTTCCCTGCCACTAAGACCATGTTCAGTCGTATTCTGACCAGCGCGTTGTTCGCTGGTGCTGCAGCGGGGCTGATTGCCGCCTTGCTGCAGCTTTATTTCGTGCAGCCTGTACTTCTCCACGCCGAACTTTATGAGGGTGGCGATTTGGTGCATTTTGGCGCTGATCCTGTGACTGCGCATCCCGAGTTGCCCGGCATGTTCGCCGAGCCGGTGCGCGACGGCCTAAGCATCATCTTCACGATGCTGACGTATACTGGCTATGCATTGGCCCTTGTGGCGCTTATGTCGATTGCCGAACAACAGGGTCGTGAGATTAACGGTCGCACCGGTTTGCTTTGGGGCTTGGCTGGCTTTGTTGCCTTCCACTTTGCGCCTGGCTTGTCGCTGGCGCCTGAAGTGCCAGGCGTAGCCGCAGCAGATGTCGGTGTGCGCCAAGTATGGTGGACTGCTACTGTTGCCACAGCTGGCGTCGCCATGTGGTTGATCGCCTTTGGAGGCAACTTGGTGAGCTATCTGATCGCCGCTGGACTGCTGATAGCGCCTCACGTCGTCGGTGCGCCTGAACCCGACACCTTCGCTGGCCCGGTTCCGACCGAGATCGGCGCGCTATTTGCCGCCCGAGCCTTTGGCATCGGCATGGCCGCTTGGGTGTTGCTGGGAAGCTTTGCCGGATACTTCTGGCAGGCTGAAGGCAAACGCGCGAACGCCGCCGCCTGATTCCTTTCCTCTATTGCTTTCCCGCCGGTCACCGCCGGCGGGAGCTTTCATTTATTGAGGAGGACAAAATGTCCCGTTCACTCGCTCTCTTCGCCATCGGGCTGATTTTTGGCGGCGGCGTCGGCTTTGTGATCGCGGCCGGCAGCGGCAGCACCTTTGACAGCCACGACCATGCTGACCCGTCTCAACATGGTAGCAATGCGGAGATGGCAGCCCATGACCACTCTGCTGTCACTAACTTACCGGCCGACAGCAATGCCCCCAGCGTGGCGATCAAGATGATTAAAGATCCGATGGCAGGTTGGAACTTGCACGTGACACCGCAAAACTTCCGATTTTCTCCTGAGAATGCCTCTACTGAGGAAATACTTGGTGAAGGTCACGCGCATGTCTATATCAACGGCGAAAAGCTGGGGCGCCTTTATGCCAACTGGATACACCTCCCATCACTGCCGGATGGCGACGTTGAGATAAAAGTTTCCCTCAATGGCAACAGCCACAGCCCGCTAATGGTTGGGGGCTTGCCCGTCGAGGCCAAACTAATCGTTCAAGCAGACGATGACGGCTCCTGAGCAAAACTCAGATCTTGACTGAACTTCGGTCGCAGGGGCCTTGCGCCCCTGCATTGCCATGGTTTGCATGTCAGGATCGAATGCAATCCTCCCCTGAGCGCATCATTATGGCAAATGGCAATAGCATGAACCAACTCGCTATCGGCTCATTTTACTCTGTGAAAAATCCTTGAATACGCGAAGCGTCTCTTCGCTTACATGATGCTCGATACCTTCAGCATCGTGCTCGGCCACGTCTTTGGAAATACCCAGGGCGATAAGGAACTCCACAACAATTCGGTGCCGCTTTCGACAAGCCTCGGCCAATCGCCGCCCAGCATCCGTTAGGCGTATTGATCGGTAAGGTTCCTGCACAATGAAGCCCTCGCGTTTAAGCCGGGTCAGGTTCTTGGACACAGTGGGCTGGGTCACGCCGAGCCGCTCGGCAATCTCCACGGGCCTCGCTGAACCGTTCTGGTGAATCAGCTCCGCGATCAGCTCGACATAATCCTCCACAACTTCGCTTTGTCGGGCGGCGCGGGCTGCCTCGAAACCGCTCACCTGGTCGTCAGGTTTACGTCCGAATAGTTGTGGTTTCTGATCGGTCATTCTGCTCTCGGTGTCTATTGCTGGTGCGGAACCCTGCTTGCCGCGCCTTATTGTGTATGCACCAGCGACGCGGGCCTTGACAATGACATAGACTTTTCTACAAAACTTAGCCAAGGCTAATAATTATAGACTGAACCATGAAACACCTGATTGCATCTGCCTTGATTGGCCTGCTTCCGCTTAGTGTGGGGGCCACTGCCATTGAAGAAGCCCCTTGGGCACCTCGGGCCGCAGCCTACCGGCTGAGCCTATTCATGGCGAACTTGACACCCGTTCCCTGGGAGAAGATTGAAAACAATTGGACTGCTCCGGCACCCGGCAGCGCAGTTGCGGTGGAGGCACTGTCACGGGTATCGGATAGCGACGCCCAGAACATTCGTGCAGCGCTGGCTGCGGAAGACCGACAGGCCCTGTTTGCTGCCATTACAACGGCATTGGCCAAAGGTATTCTGCAGCACCTAGAGGCAGCCGAGGCGACACTTGGCCAGCCTGAAGCCGCATTTGAGGTTGCGCAGTCTGCGGCCTTGTACCGCGCGTTCGAGGACGGCATCCTGGCGGCGGACAAGCAGGCCGCACACGACCTAGGTCGCGCCTGGCTGGTTCTGAATTCTTCTCTGGGTAGCACCGGTATTTTGAACAATGGCGCTCAAGACCCGAATGTGGCGCGATTTGCTGAGGCGCAAAAAGTTATCGTGGAGTACATTGAGACAAACTATCTGCCCTCCGTTTTTGTCGAACGTGGCAAGCTGACCCCGGCACCGGAGAGCGCAGTGCGCTCCGGTACGCCGGTAGTGTTGCCCGCCACACTCCCACCGGGCTCCAATATTGCTGATCAGCGCGAGCTACCCCGGCTGGTGCTCCAGTTTGAAGAGGCTGGCGAGGATGAGGCCAACCTGCCGCTTGTGGCCTATGGCGACATGCTGTTCGACAGCCCTGAAATCTTTGGTTCCCCAGCACGTGACCTGGGCATTGCCTGTTCAACTTGCCACAACCGGTCCGATGTGAACCGGGATTTCTTTATCCCCGGCCTCTCTAGCCATGCTGGCGGGATGGATGTGGACAGCTCCTTCTTCAATCCGATGTTCAATGACCGGGAAGACGATCACCTGGATACGCCGTCAATGCGAGGCATCCGCTTTACAGCGCCTTACGGGCGTGATGGGCGCGAGCCGAGCCTGCGCAGTTTTGTACGCAATGTGATCGTGACCGAGTTTGCCGGAGCGGAGCCAACGCCGTTCCAACTCGATGCGATGGTCGCCTACTTGCGCGCCTTTGACTTTCTGCCCAACCCACAGATAGACGAGGCCGGGCGGCTGACTGACAAGGCCTCTGAGGCTGCGAAACGCGGTGAGGTACTGTTCAATACCGAATTTGCCGGGCTTGGCGACAGGTCCTGCGCCTCCTGCCACACCCCGGACCGGTTTTTCCGAGATGGGCAGACCTATGACATTGGCTCGGCCGAGCCGCCGTTCCCGGGCGGCACCGCAACCCCATTCGAAACGCCCACATTGCGCAATGTCAACTTCACCGCGCCCTACATGCATGACGGATCGCTGGCGACCCTAGCGGGGGTTGTAGACTGGTTCAACGATACCAAGGATCTGGGCTTGGATGCGGAACAGCGCGCCGATTTAACTGCCTATCTGCGCGCGGTAGGAGATGGTGAGGAGCCCTACCAGCGCTTTGAAGGCCGAGACAGCGTGTTCCGCCTGTCGTGGGAAGAGCTTACCACTTTTGCTTCGACGCTGGACACACTGATCCCGATGCGGGATGCGGAGAACATCGCCGTATTGATTGATACTGTTGCACCGGATCTGGCGGCAGATGCGAGCGTTATGATCAATCAAAACGCTAAGCCAGAAATCTACCGATTTGCCGCAATTCTTCAGGCAGTTGGCGATGCCAGCGCCGCTGGCGACTGGGCTGAGGCGAGCCTCCAGTGGGACGCTTTCAAAACCATGCAAGCCGAGATTGATGAGAGGATGTTCTGATGCTGTCGCGCCGTACCTTTTTGACCACTGTCGCTGCCGCCCTAACAGTGCCAGCAACTGCCTCTGCGGAAGAGGCACTGAAACTCGCCTTCATTCCGCAAGAAAACCCAGAGAAGCTGTTGGGGGATATCGAGGCGATCACTGCCTGGCTGTCCCAGCAGTTGGAGGTTCCAGTCACCGGCTTTGTTACCTTTGATCATGCTGCGGCAGTTGAGGCATTGCGCAATGGTGATGCCGATATCTCCTTCATGGGTGCCTTGCCCTTTGTGCTGGCAGAAGACCAGATCGGGGCGGTGCCACTTCTGTCCGAGGTTTACCGCGGCCAGCCGAGCTATTCGGGCCGGGTGTTTGTGCGCAAGGACAGCGGCATCGAGACGCTGGCCGACCTGCAGGGCCGTGACATTGCCTTTGCCGATCCGGTGTCGGAGTCCGGCTATCTCTATCCGCTCGACCTGTTTGTGCGCGAAGGACTCGTTGCGGATGCAGGCGATGCGGACCGGTTCTTTGGCCAGAAGTTCTTTGCCGGTGGTTATCAGCAGGCAATGCAGGCTATGGCCAACGGGTTAGTGGATGCTGCGGGTGCCAGCCAGTATGCCGATCTTTATCTGACGCCTGAGCAGCAGGCCGAGGTCAGGGTGCTGGGCGAAAGCGCGCAGATCCCCAGCCATGCCATCATTGCCCGGCCTGGTCTAGATGCGGCCTTGCAGGCCCGCTTCGTGGATGCCATGCTGCGCCTGAACCAGGCTGAGAACCAGTATTTGCTGGCCTATCTCTACGGCCCAGACGGCTATGTGGCAGCAGATCCCAAGGTCTATGACGGGGTCAGGCAGATGGCACGCCGTTACGGCTATCTAAAATGACCCAAGCGCTTGCCCTCCATGCTGTGTCGCATTGCTTTGACGACGCTGAGGCCCTGCAGGATGTGTCGCTGCAGGTGGCACCGGGGGAATGTGTGGCCTTGCTGGGGCCTTCGGGCGCCGGCAAGTCGACCCTGCTGGCCTTGCTGGATGGGCGGGTCCGGGGATGGCGCGGTCGGGCTGAGGTACTGGGCAACCGGCTTCCAAATGATCGGGCACCAGAACGAAAAACCCGGCTAGAGACTGGCTTCATCTTTCAGGAGTTCGCCCTGGTTGACCGGCAGAGCGTTTACCAGAATGCGATGAACGGGCGGCTGGGGCGAATGCGCCTCTGGCCGTCGCTTTGGGGGCGATACGGTGCGCAGGATCACCTCAAGACGACCATCGCGCTGGAGGACACCGGCCTAACGGAGTTGGCACAGCGCCGTGCAGATCAGCTTTCAGGTGGTCAGCGCCAGCGAGTGGCCATCGCCCGCTGCCTGGCGCAGGAGCCTGAGTTGATACTGGCGGATGAACCGGTCAGCAACCTCGATCCAGCCCACGCCGAACGCATTCTGGAACTGATCACCAACACAGCGCGAAATCGCGGCATCGCTGTAGTCTTCAGTTCGCATCAGCCAGAGCTTTCGCGGCGCTTTGCCGACCGTATCGTTGGATTGCGCGCGGGCGCGGTGCTGTTTGACAAGCCCTCCGCGATGGTCGGCAACGATGACATCAGCGATTTGTACCATGGAACAGTACCTGGTGACGGATTGCGGGTGGTGAGCTGATGAGCCGGATCTTGGTTTGGATGGTACTCGGGCTTGCTGTGCTGTGGGCTGCAGGAAACGCTGACATCGGCTTGGAAAAACTGCCCGGAGCGGGTCCGAGGCTAGCAGAATTTCTAGGCCGGATGATACCACCGGACCTTTCTGTCTGGCCGGAAGTCCTTACAGGCCTAACCGAGACACTGAGAATCGCCATTCTTGGGACGCTGTTTGCGGTCGTCCTGTCGGCGGGGCTGGCTGTACTTGCGTCTGAGACCCTTGTACCCGCAGCCATCTGGCGCCCGGTACGTGCGCTGCTGGCAGTGATCCGGTCGATTCCGCTGATCTTGGTGGCGATGCTGATGGTGGGGGCAGTCGGGCTGGGCCCACTGCCCGGTATTCTTGCAATCACTTTTCATGCCACCGGCATGCTGGCCAAATTCTATGCTGAAGCAATCGACAATGTCGGTGCCGCACCACTTGCTGCATTGGAAAGCGCAGGTGCCAGCCGAGCGCAATTATTGCGGTGGGCGATCTGGCCACAGATGGCACCAGTTGTGCTCCGCGACACTGTCTTCCGCTTTGAACTGAACCTCCGCGAAAGCTTGATCTTAGGTATCGTTGGCGCCGGGGGCATCGGTCTGTACGTTCAGACTTACGTGCGTTCGTTCCAATACGACAAAGCTGCAACTGTCACGCTTGCCATCATCGCTCTTGTGCTGCTGTTCGAAGGTCTAAATTCGGTTTTACAAAAGCGGTTTTCGTGACGATTTTGATCAAGGAAGGTCGGAAAATTCAGATTTCGCAGCGTTTTCAGTTTCGTAGTGCCATTCGAAGAGCTTTCCCTACCATTCATCGTTCGCCAGACCCACTGAACTGGGGTTCGCCTATCTTGCTCATTACCTGTGTTCTTCGGTTTGATCAGTCTACCTTGAAACTGTCAGTCTGCCGCACCGACAACAGTTTTTTTGAGAAGCACAGCCGCCACCGTTTCCAGACAAATTCGGTTATGAGTAGATATCAATAGGTGTCCCGTTCTTCACCATTGCATAGATATCTTCTATCTCCCGATCCGAAACGGCAATGCATCCGGCCGTCCAGTCGCGCTTGTTTGTCGGGTCAATGCCAGGGCGCGGCCCCCCATGGATGAAAATATCTCCACCAGGGGAACGGCCCTGAGCCTTTGCGTATGCGATATCCGCCTCGTTCGGGTACGAGATCCCGATGGAAAGATGAAACAGGCTTTCGGGATTTCGCCTGTCAATCACGTATGATCCTTCTGGCGTGCGCCCGTCCCCTTCGAATTGCTTGTGACCCTCAGGCGCAAAGCCAAGGCCCATTGGGATAGTGCGCAAAACACCCTCTGGTCCATCAAGGACAATCATGCGCTGCCCCTTGTAGACCCGCACCCGGGTCACCTCCGGCCCCCTGTAAGTGCGGAATTTGTTTGCACATCCAGAAAGAATTGTCGCCAGAGCTCCCAGGAGGATTGTGCGACGTGTAACTCGAAAATTCACTGCTCAATGCCTCTTTCATGAGGTTTTTCAAACTTGACACTAGCGTGCTGTGCCAGCCCGTTCAATGGCCGTGCGCCAAAGCACCTTCGGCCAGTCTGTCGCCGACGCGGTCACCGCCTTTGGGCGGAGTCTCCGCGTGGTGTCCGTTTAACAGCCTGAGCGCATTTGCGACAACCAGCAGTGACACGCCAACATCTGCGGCAATGGCCCCCCACATCGATGCCATCCCAAACGCTGTCGCCACCACGAAAACGGCCTTGGTTGCCAGCGAGGTTGCGATGTTTTGACGGATGATCGACATCGCACGGCGGGAATGGCCTATGAGCCAGGGCACCCTGCCAATGTCATCAGTCATCAAGGCAATGTCCGCCGTCTCGATGGCCGCGTCGGAACCAACCGCGCCCATGGCGATAGCATAGTGGGCCCGCGCCATGGCGGGGGCATCGTTTACGCCATCGCCAATCATGGCCACCATATCGTGCGCTTCGACCAGGTCTTCGATGGCCGTCACCTTGTCCTCGGGCAGAAGCTCCGCGCGCACCTCGTCGATGCCGACCTCTGTCGCGACCGCGCGCGCGGTGCGTTCATTGTCGCCCGTCAGCATGACGATGGTTTTCACGCCCTGCGCATGCAGACGAGCCACGATTCCCTTGGCGTCGGGGCGGATGCGGTCGCGCAGTTCCAGAATACCCATCACCCCATTTGCATCACCAACAGCCACCAACGTACTACCGGCAACTTCGATACGGTGCCGAAGGTCTGTCGGAATGGCACTTCCAAGCCCTTTTTCCTCGGCGAACCGGTCAGAGCCGAGCCAGACCGCCCGATCCTGTACCCTGCCTTCAAGCCCACGCCCCGGTACGGTCCGCGTATCGTCCGCCGCGGATACATCAAGGCCGTCGACTTCTGCACGTACAAGGATAGCGCGCGCTAACGGGTGGGAGGATCGCGCTTCAAGCGCCGCCGCTACGCCCATCAGATCCTGCGTCGACGCATTCCCTAGCGGATACATTGCAGCAACTTCAGGCTCGCCGATGGTGATCGTACCGGTCTTGTCCATGGCCAAGGCTGAAGTGCGTCCCGGAGCTTCGACATAAGCACCGCCCTTGATCAGCACCCCGGCGCGGGCCGAGGCTGTGAGCGCGGCGACGATGGACACGGGCGTCGAAATGACCAGCGCACAAGGGCAGGCGATCACCAGAAGGACGAGGGCGTTGTAGAACCAGTCATCCCAGGCTCCACCAAATACGAGCGGTGGCAGCATCGCGACGGCAATGGCGAGCGCCATCACGATGGGCGTATAGACGCGCGCAAATTTCGCCACCCATTGCTCCACGGGCGCGCGGCGGGTGTGGGCGTCGCCTACCATGCGGATGATCTTGGCGAGCACCGTGTCGGAGGCCGCCCTGGTCGCGCGTACCGTCAGCGTGCCCTCGCCATTGATCGTGCCCGCATAGACCTCGTCACCCGGCTCCTTCGGCACCAATGCGCTTTCGCCAGTGATCGGGGCTTGATCAACGGCCCCGGCGCCTTCGATCACTTGCCCGTCCAATGGAATGCGGTCCCCGCCACGCACCACGAAATGTGCATCGATGGCGACGGCTGACGCCGGAACATCTGCTTCAGAACCATCTTCGTAGACAACCCTTGCAGTAGGTGGCGCTAGGTCGAGCAAAGCCGAGACAGCGTTCCGCGCCCGCCCGACACTCCAGCTTTCAAGGTACAGCGAGAGAGAGAAGAAGAACGCGACCGTTGCCGCCTCGAAAAACTCGCCAAGGCCGATAGCCCCGGCCACAGCGACCACCATCAAGAGGTTCATGTCGGGCGATACGCGCCGCGCGGATGACCACGCCTTCGGGGCGACAAGCCAAACGCCAGCCAGGATCGCGATAGCAAAAAGCCCCGCTTCGACCAAAGGCATCACTGCTTCTCCATGGCCGGAAAAGAGACCGATCGCACCGCCCATCCCGGTTTCTGCGATGTGATACAGAAATCCTGCCGCCCAAAAGCCTCCGCTCAGCATTGTGAACAGGCGCTGACGGGCAAGATGCGCAGCTTGATCCTCCGAAGCGTTCTCGGCATCCCAGGGTTTTGCGCTCATACCCGTGGTCGCAACCAGTTGAGTGATCTCTCCATCCGACACTGCGGCAGCGCTGTGGAGTATGATCATGCGTCCGTTGATGACATCGAATGCCAGGTGCTCCGCCCCGCCGACTTTCGGTCCAACGACCTTGTTGAGGATCGCCACTTCTTCTGCGCAATCAAGACCGCTGACCTGAAAACTCCGGCCCGCTCCATCTTGTGGCACGGGACCAAACTCTTCGTGTGAATGGCTTCCTCCACAGCAGGCATGTTCACTTGCACATGTTTCTGACTTGGCTCTATCAGTTGGGTGTACTTCAGATACCACAGTTTCAGTTTTGGCGGCCATTCGGCATCTCCAGAATCATTGCTTGGCTGGACCATAACTCCTACAGTCGCTAGAGGTTCAAGAGGTATTTTGTTTCGTATATAGTTTTCGGCTGCCAAGGGGCGCGCGAGTATAAAACCAATCGGCGGACACGCAATCAACGAAGAAAGGCGACAAGGAATTTATGAAGACTCAGCAATTTGCCGGACCGATCGGACTACCGCTACTTGGGGTACTGCTGCTTGGCGCATGCGCGACGACAGATCAGAACGGATCCCAAAAAATCGGAAACGTGCCAGAGGCTATCGTGGAACTGGCTGATCCAAGTCAAAACCTTGCAACAGCCCGGCTCCGCGAAGAAGACGGATGCTACTGGTATGAACACAACGGACCCGTAGAAAAGACCTTGCTTCCCCTCAGAACCGCTGGTGGCAACCCGATTTGTGTTGCTCGGTAAACGTAACGATCTTCCTGACATCTCCGGCCCACGTTGAGGGCCGGAGCGAAGATCAACGCGTCACAATCCTGCACTAGCTGTCCGAAACAACACTCTGTTCGGCAGAATACAGGTATACGGTCGACCCTATGGCGACGTTTGAATAGAGATCATTGATATGTGCCATGACCATCCGGACGCAGCCAGAACTCGCTCGACCGCCAATCGACCAAGGTTTAGGTGTCCCGTGGATGCGAAGGTAAGTGTCTCGGTTGCCAACGTAGAGATAAAGAGCACGTGACCCGAGTGCATTCTTCGGCCCCGGCTCCATCCCATCCGCAAATTCTGCGTTTTCCGGATTTCGTTCGATCATTGACGCTGTTGGGGTCCAGTGTGGCCATTCGACCTTTCGCCGAATGGTGTAGGTTCCTGGTTCGTAGAGATTTCCACGCGCGATCGCCACTCCATACCGCATCGCTGTACCACCTTCTTCAATGTGATAGAGATAGCGGGCGACTGCATCGACATGGATGTCACCTGGCACAAGGCCATCTTTCGCAGCAACACGTTGCGGCAAGAAACGGGGATGCAGCCCCCACGGATTGGATGTCGCCGGGTCATAGTTGCTGGGCGTTACCTGAGAATCCCACGACGCTTTTTGGCCGGTCGTTGGCCAGCTACTGGCCAAAGCCGGTCCCGCGATCGGTAACGAAAACATCGCAGTGGACGTGGAAATGAAATGGCGCCGGGTCAGCATAGGTCCTACTCCAAAGAAATTGTTTGTGCACCTCCAGCCGCGGCTTGGATGCCTCGAGTGCCTTGTAGAACCTCAAGCCACTATAGGTTCAAGGCCTCATTTATGAGCGATGATCAAGTCCTCGTGAAGGGATGGCTCTCCTTCTGCCGCTGGCATCTGACAGATCACAGGCCAATTTTACAAGCATTTTGGATCTTACCGGTGTCGATACTCTGCCACAAACCCTTGGCGAAACTCGGTTTGATTTTGTCACTTTTTCATCCTCGGCTATGAGAGCCTACATTGGAACGCGATGCAGCATTGTTCACTTTGGGCTGATTCTGTGGAAAAACAACGTGTTGCTGACGCAGAAAGCGCGGTGCTGAACATAGCGCGAGCGCCTTTTCTATCAGGCTTTGCGCGTTTGCTGCGGTGCGGGAAAGATCTTTGCCAGTTTGCGGAGGTTTTGGGCGGTTGCGGCGAGGAGGAATTCGTCATTTGCACCGCATGGTCCGCGTAATCGGAGCCGCCCGAGGCCGAGAATGCGTTTGAGGTGAGCGAAGAGCATCTCGACCTTCTTTCGGAGCTTCATTGAGATCTCGTATTGGCGGGTCTTGGCGATGTCGCGAGCGACTTGACGTGCGTCTTCGTGTTCTTCACGTGTGATCTTGCGAGCGTCGGCATTCGGGCAGCATTTGGCCTTTGATGGGCAGGCCTGGCAGGTCAGTTTCAATGCGCGATAGCGGGCTGTGCCTTTGCCGGTGGGTCCTCGGTTCGGGTCGGAATAGTTGCGACGGAACTGCTTCAGCGCGTGCCCCTCCGGACAGATGTATTGATCGTTCTCTGCATCCCATTCGAAGTCAGCACGCGTCCATGTGCCATCGCTGCGGCTGGACTTGTCAAAGACAGGAATGTGTGGGGCGATCTTGCGTTCGACAAGCCAGCCCAACATCGGCCCGGTGCCATAGGCGGTATCTGCGATCAGGCGCTCCGGGTGCAGATCAAACCTGTCTTTCACGCGCCTGAGCATTGTTTTGGTGGACCCAACCTCGGCCTGCCGAATGGATCGTGTGGCCTCGACGTCGACGATGACCCCATAATCCGTATCGATCAGATAATTGTCGGAATAGCTGAAGAATGCAGGACCTTTGCGGGCTGCCGTCCATTGACTGGCGGGGTCGGAATGTGATGTGAACTTCGGCTGCACATTGCTGGCAGCGCCAAAGGCCGCCTCATCCAATGTGTCGAGATACTCTCGAACGGCGCGTGGTGCATCCATGGGATCAATGGTTGTCGCGTCCCATTCTTCCTTCGGTGTCGAGTTCTGCTTGTTGGCGTCAGCCTCGATCAGACTGGCGTCGATGGCCATACGTTGGCCGCTCACGAGACCCTCTGCGATGCAACGGGTAACAGTCGTCTCAAACAAATGGCGCAGCAGTTCGCTCTCCCGAAACCGCCCATGTCGGTTTTTCGAGAAGGTCGAATGGTCGGGCACGCGGTCATTGAGGTCGAGCCGACAGAACCATCGATAGGCCAGGTTCAGATGCACTTCCTCGCACAGGCGGCGTTCGGAGCGGATGCCAAAGCAATACCCCACCAGAAGCATGCGGATCAGGAGTTCAGGGTCGACAGAAGGGCGGCCCGTGTGGCTGTAGAACTCCGCAAGATGGGTGCGAATGCCACTCAGATCGACAAACCGATCAATCGAGCGCAACAGGTGGGCTTGAGGCACATGATCTTCCAGCGAAAACTCGTAAAACAAAGCCGCCTGCGCTTCTTGTCTCGGTCCCATCATCACTCAATCCCCCGTTCAATATGGAAATTGAATCAGTGACTTCGGCCTCGATCAAGGGTGAGTTTTTCAACAGAATAGGCTCCCACCCGACGTTCGCTACGGGATGCCTGAAGGTCGGCTAAGGGCCGTCACCGTCGGCCAAGTCGACCCAGTCTCGCCAGCTGCGCCAGCATTTTTGACCCCGAGTCTGCGGATCCTGTGCCTCCTGCGGAACCCGTCTGCCCCATGCCTTGCCTCACGGGCATCTGCTGCACGCCGAAGAACTGCCGCGCCCTGAGGGCTGCGTATTCTGCGCCACTTGCCCCACCGATCAGGTAGCGATTGTAGGCCTGCTTGCTGCCCCTTGCGGCGCGGGCAAAGCTGTAGCCGCCGCCGAGACCACCGGAGAGGGCGGGCATCATGATGTTGCCGGAGATCGCGCGAACGATGAAGGGCGTTGCGATGATGAAGCCCTTGGCCATGAGCACCATCATGAAGAAGGGAATGAGCGCGCCGATGTTTGAGGCTCCCTCCGGGTCGCCAAGCTCGCCGATGAGTGCGGAGGAGACGCCTGTGATCGTCGCGAACACGCCGGCGACGACGATGGGGTAGAGCGCAAAGGAAACCAGCGCCGACAGCCAGCGCGCGAAGTAGTCTTTGGTCACCTCGAAGAGTGTCAGGAATATCATGACCGGCGCGATCCCGATCAGAAGCGCGATCATCAGTCGGGAGGCCACGAGGATGAAGGCGGCGAGCCCGCCGAGGATGGAAAGCAGCAGGACACCGACGATGTCGAGCATGGCGCCGGCCATCCAGTTCAGCTCGGACCCGGCAGCGTTCAGATAGTCCCCCAACTCGGCGATCAACCGGTCGAATTCTTCGGCGAAAGTTCCAGAAGGACCGGGAGTTCCACCACCGACCGAAGCCACGAGCGCCCCCGCAATGCTGTCGATCCCTGCAAGGATAGCGGCGGAAAGCGCGTTGAACTGCACCCAATTGGTCGCAAATATTCCGATCAACCCGATCTTGACTGCGAGCCAAAAGGCCGTGCGCCCGTCCATCGCCTTATACTGGTAGATCATGTTCAGGAAGACGAGGATCACCACCAGAGTTGTTCCCAGCACCAGAAGCGTGCCGACTGTCGCCGCGACCGACCCGAACTGGGTTTCCGCCGCGGTGTCGAGGTAGCCCTGGGAGGTTTCAACGAAGTAGGTGACGACGCTCATCTGGGATCAGCCTCACCAGTTACCTGCGGCTTCGCAGATCGCTTTGGCCGCGAGGCGAACGTCGTTGGCACGACTGTTGTAGGCGTCCGAGGCTTCCAGCATTTCCCATCGTTCGTCGCTGGCGTATCTCTCCCGAAATACCGCTTCTGCAGCGTCCCAGGACGGGAACCGGGTCGCGCAGTCGCAGTTGCCGATCTCAACGACCCGCTCGAGATTCTGGGCGCGATAGATGTCCTGAACCAGAACCCGCTGATAGGCTTGGCGCAGGGGGATCTCATGCATCCAGGCAGGCTCGGTGGGCCGGTCTGCACAGACGTCGAAGCTGCGATCGAGGGTCGGCACCATATTGCGCTCTGCCAAGGCGGGGACAGCCAGTAGGCTCACGGCCAGCGCGATTAGCGCAAGAGTTAGCCGCGCCGAATTCATGCCTTTGCCTCGGCCGCAGTCGTTTCCCGCTTCAAAAATACCGTGTAGCCAACGTTAGCGTATTCCGATGAAGTGAACGACACGACTTCCCATCCCTCTGCGCCTCGGGCATTCAGAACGTTTTTCATCTCAAATTCACCTGTCTTGCGGCTCATCGGGAAGGTCAGGATGTCATATTCAAAGGTCTTCATTGGGAAGCTCCGATCTCGGTTGCGCCGGGGAGGTAGAATTCAGTGATGCCGCGTTTGCCGTCGTGGCGACCGGCCTGGATGATTACGTCGATGGAGTTCTCGATGTACTGGATCATGTCGGCATAGGTCATGGGGATCTCGGTCTTGAGCGCGGCGATGGCCAGACGCTGCACGGCAAGTTGCGGGGTTTCTGCGTGCAGCGTGGTCATTGAGCCGCCATGGCCAGTGTTGATCGCCTCGAGGAAGGTCATGGCCTCCTTGCCGCGCACCTCGCCCAGGATGATCCGGTCGGGGCGCATGCGCAACGTTGCGGTGAGCAGCACATCGGCGGTCTGGAACTCCGCATCGCGATTGGCGATGAGGGTCACGGCATTGGGCTGGGTCGGCAGAAGCTCGGCGGCTTCCTCGATGGTGACGATGCGTTCCTCGGATGGCACGTGCGAGAGGATCTTGCGCGCAGCCACGGTCTTGCCGGTGGAGGTGCCGCCAGAGACGATCATGTTAAGCTTGTTGTCGACGCAAAAGGCCAGCGCATCGTCGATCACGCCCGCGGCCACAACGTCGCGCAGTTCCCGCGTCTTCTCGAGACGCAGTTCTTCGAGCTTGCGTTCTTTGCCATACAGAAAGTCGAGCGCGATGCCATCGAGCGGCAGGCTTGAAAAAAACCGAAGGCTGATCGACATCGCCGAGAGCACGGCAGGCGGGGTGATGACCTGTGCCCGGATCGGGCGGCCCTTGTAGGTGATCGAGACCGAGACGATCGGGCGGTCTTTGCTCATTGTGGTGTTGGCGGAGGAGGCGATCTGGTTGCCGAGGTCCTTCACTTCCGTTGCGGTTAGCTGCCGTTCCAGTTCTCGCATGGAGTGATCGCCCTGGAACTCGCCCCAGCAGCTGCCATCGGGGTTGATGCAGATCTCGATGACATCGTCGCGAGCGGCGGCGTCGATCCTGTCGAGGGAGGTTTCGAGATAGCTCAGCGACATGGACTCAGAATATCTCCAGATCGCGGTCGACCATCACCGTGACGCGGGCCCCTTGGTCGACATAGATGACGGGGCCGATGGAGAGGTAGTCGCCTATGACGCTGTCCGTGGCATCGGCCAGATCATCGCCCACGTCTTCGAGCACGTCCGCGGCGGTCTCATCCTGGACGTTTGCAGCAGCAGCGCTTGGCGCGGCGGAGATCAGCGATATCAACGCCGCTGAGCCGAAACGCTCATCGAAGCGCGTGTCGACAAAGCCGGTCACGCCGGAGCGGCCCAATTCGTCACCCCCGAAAGAGCTGATCTGGATCGTCTGGTTGTCGGGTAGCATGATCCGGTCCCAGGCGATGGTGACCCGGCGCTGCGCGATATCGACCCCCGAACGATAGCGCCCGATGAGACGGGCCCCGCGCGGGATAAGGAGGCGCGCGCCATCGACGCTGTAGACATCCTCGGACACCACGGCACGGGTCTGGCCGGGCAGGGAGCTGTCAAGGGCAGTTTCCATGACGGCCTGAATCATTGTGCCCTGGATGATGGTGTTGGACGGGTTGGCGATGACTTCTGCCTGCGTCACGGACGTGGGCAGTGCGCCGTTCAGCACGAAATCCGTCACGTCCCCGAAGGTGCGTTTGGTCAGTGCCGTCTCATTCGCACCGGATGCACCTCCAAAAGCGATCGTCGGCGAGGTGATGCGGCGCTCCTGGAATGCGCGTTCCTCAGCCGCGCGGCGTTCGAGTTCCGCCAGCCGCCGTGCTTCCTCCTCGCGGCGGAGCCGTTCTTCTTCCCGCGCGCGCAGTTCGTCTTCGGTTGGGCCGATGGGTGCGGGCAGGGGGCGGTTGGCCTCAAGCTGCGCGAGTTCGAGATCCATCCGGAGTTGCTCCAGTTCGCGGTCGCGCGCCGTAAGCTCATCGCGAAACTGCTGTTGCGCGGCTTCCGACGCAGCTTGCAGGGCGGCTATCTGCGCTGTCAGCGCATCAATGGCTTCAGCGGCTGCGGTATCTTCCTCTACTACCGGTTCGGGCGCGCTGCGCAATTCTTCGATCTGGGCCTGAAGGGCGGCGAGTTGCGCTAAAAGCTCGGCGTTCGGTTCCACCGGTTCAGGTGCGACCAGAACGACTTCGGGCTCCGGTGGAGGGAGGGTTTCGATGGCACCGAACCCGTCGCCTTCGTTCTGGAACACGTCTGGCGTGGCCGTAGGCAGAGCTTCTTCTTCCTCGGGTTGGGACAGGAGATAGAGCAATGCACCGCCGGCACCGATCACGAGGACGACGACCAGTGCGAGCAGCGGTGGGCGCCGTGGGGCAGGGGGCGAACCTGCGCCTTTGCCTTGCTCGAGAGCAGCGAGGCGTTTCTCGAGGTCCGCGTTTCCGGTGTCGCTCATGATCCGACCCCCGCCGTTGGTGTGGCCTCGATACAGACCACCTCCTCCCCAATCCGCAGCACCCATTGCCTGTTCACCCCGGAGACCCGGATCACGCCGTCCTCGGTCGCTTGCGTGTTGGCCGTCCGTTCTCGGCCATTGGCGTAGCGAAAGATTGCGGGCACCGGCGCGTTCCGCGGGAACTCGAAATACGTGAAGGTCCCATCATCCCAGACGCGCGTCGGGGTGAACTCGGTGCGCGCACTGGCACCGTAATTGTGGTTAGGGGCTTGGGCCGCGATGGCACGTGTGGGCCGTGCATTGTCTTCGGGGTAGCGGAACTGGACCACGTAGAAGGTCGGGCTGCGGGTCTCCTGGACGTTGAAGTAGTAGCTGCGGCGGTTGGTATAGACGGTCACGTTGGTATGGACACCGCGCGCGACGGGCTTGATCGCGAAGGCTTGCCCGCCCGGAACGCCGTCGATCTCGAAGCCCTCCGTGTCCCCTGCGATGATTGAGCGGATGCTTTCTCCCTCGCCAAACTCGATCGTGGTCACATGGGTGAGCGAGACGTTGAGGCGATAGACCTGACCTTCCTGATAGGTAGCCAAGCGCACGCGGCTGTCATTGGGGCCACCGCGCGGGATGGCTTCCGCGAAGGCAAGGACTGGCAGCAGGGAAAATAGGCCAGCAACTAAGAACTTACTGATCAAACTAGTTCTCCAATCTGTCGGAGCGGATGGAATATTCGAGCACGGTGAAGCCGAAGGGGTTGGTCCAGACCTCATCGATGGAGCGGCTGGTCTCGGGGCGGAACTCGAAGAGCAGCGTGGCGGTGAAGAGGCCGGTCTGGACGCCGTTGATGGATGTCAGGCGCTTGCGCAGGCGGACCGTGGCGCGATTGGTGCCGATCCGGTTGATGCTGAGGATCTCGACGTCGAGCCGGGCATTCGGGCCATAGACCGTCGGCGGGTAACTCTCGTTGGCGCTGTTCCAGATCTGGCGCAACCCACTTTCGGCCGCACCGTCCGAGCGACGCAGCACACTGCGGATGCGCAGATCATTGTCGAGTTGGTTGTAGACCTCGCGGTCAGTTACGTAGCGGAAGACTTCCGCCTCGATGATGGCCTGGTTGGCTGTGACCGAAGTTGCACCTACAGAGGCTTCGGGCAGGGCAAAGCCTGTCTCGGGATCGTAAGGAACAACCACGGGCGGCGGATCGACATCGAGGATTGCGACAGCCGCCGCGCTCAGGCATCCGAGGATGCCGAAGATGAGCCCGATGAGCCCAAGGCGCTGCCAGAGCCGTTCGCGGCGCAGCGCACCATAGACCAGCTCCTCTTCGATGATTTCCTGTTCACTCGCCACGCGTCAAACCCCTGAATCAGTCTGCGCGCAGGTCTGGCAGCGTAAAGTCCATGAAGCGCTGCTCCTCTGCGATGGTGGCGGCATCGATCACGCCGCCGGTGCCGTCACCCACGGTTTGCACCGCTTCAAGCTGCCACATGGCGACGAGCGCGATCGCCAGTTCCGCGGTCACTCGCGTGTTGAGATCGATGCTTTCCTTGAGTTCATCCATGTCATCGATCAGCCCGACGAGCCGGTCGACACGCTCCAGCGCTTGCCCTGCGTCTTCATAGCTGTTCTGGGCCGCCGCCGAGACGAGCGCGCCGGTCGTGGCTTGCGTCGCCACGCGATTGGCCCCGGGATTGCCGCTTGTGGCCATTTCCGAAAGCGTATCGTCGTCAAAGCCGAGATCGGCCAGGACCCGGTCCATCTGGGTTTCGATCTCGCCCGCGCCGGAGCCGGACAGGCCGGAGAAGTCACCCGTCTTGATGGCTTCGATGGTGGCGAGGATGTCCCCGAACTCCTGGTCGAGCAGGCCGTTCAGCTCGTCTTCCATTTCGGTGCGGATGATTTCCGGCAGCTCGGCAAGGCGCGTTAGGGCTTCGTAGGTGCGTTGCAATTCGCCAAGTTGTTCCGTGAGTGTCGCAAGCTGTTCGCGGAGCTGCGTCAGCTGCTCGTTTTGCAGGATCTCGTCTTCGATCATCTGCCGCAGCTGCTGGATGTTTTGTGCGATGTTCTGGGTATCGACGACGGGCACGCCTTGCGCCAGGGCAGGGGACAGGGTGCCGAGATGCAGGCCAATTCCAAGCGTCGTGGCCAAGGCCGTCCTCACGAGTAAATCTCTCATCGGTCTATCTCCCTGATCGTGAATTCCATGAACGCGCCCTCGGCCAAGCGGGCGCTGGCCTGGGCCAGCTCTTCGGCAGAAAGCACGCGGGTGCGCGCGGCCTGTAGCCGGATGCGGGCCGCGACGAGACGCACGAGTTCGGCGCGGGCATAGGTGTTGAGCGCGATGCTTTCCTGCACGTCTTCGGTTTCAGAGATCTGCTCGACGATGTCCGTAATACGCAGCGTGGCCTGCCGGATCGCGGCTGGCGCGTTGTTGCCATAATAGGCCGCGCCATGCCCGGTGATCGAGAGGTTGGCATTGGCCAGTAACGCGGGATCAATCGTGCCGAGCGCTTCGATCCCGCCGATGCGGCTTAGGTAGAGATTGTAGCGTTCGGGGATGACCTGGACATAGTGCTGGGTCTCGGCAAAGGGCGGCACGCCCCCATATTCAAACACGCGGCCGGGTCCGGCGTTGTAGGCCGCGAGCGCGTTGATGATATTGCCGTCGAAGGTGTTGAGCTGGGCCGCGAGATAGCGCGCGCCGCCATGCACCTGCAGGTAGGGGCTGTCATAGTATTCCGGGTTGATGCCGAGGTCACTGGCGGTGCCTGGCATGATCTGGGTAAGGCCAAAGGCGCCGACCGGCGACCGCGCGCCGATGGTGAACCGGCTTTCCTGCCATATAAGCGCTTGCAACAGTGCCCGCCATTGAACCGGCGAGAGGCCCGCGCGGCCAACTCCCGCAAAGCCGCTGGTCTCCTGGGCGACGCGAATGATGAGCTGCTCGATGTTTTCCGAGGCATCCCCGAACATCTGCGCGCCGCCGGGATTGGGATCGATCTCACCCGTGCCATAGACCGCCTCGACGGACCGCGCCGGATCGCCGCTGCCACTTTCCAGCCCGGAGACCATGGCCGGCAGGCCTTGACCGCCAAAACTTGTCTGGGCATCGAGGATGCGTTGCAGGGTTTCCAGCTGCTCCCGTTCGATCTCGGCAATGAGTTCGCGTACAGCAAGCTTGTCCGCTTGAATGGCGAGGTCGGCCTCGCGATCGCCTGTTTCGACGATATCGCGCGCGGTCAGCCCGCTGTCATTGGTCGGCACACCTTGGGACAAGGCGAGACCGGGCAGCAAGCAAAGCGCGAGGATATGGGGCAGCTTAGACCTCAACGTCACCATCCGATGCGCCGAGGGGCGTGAAGGTGCAATCTGGCGCGACGGGGGCCGTCGAGGCCATGAAAGTGAAGCAATTGGCCTGCGGTTCCTGGTACTGGGCGCAGGAGGCCAAAGCGCCGAGCGCGGCCAAGGCGAAAAGAACACGGATCATGAAAGCCTCCAGAAGTCGGGGCGGTCGCGGTAATCGGCGCCGACCAGCGCCTCACCTTTCTCCATGCCGCCGAGGATGGTGAGATTGGGCCCGAGGGCGCTCAGATCGGCATCGACCACGATGGAGCCCTGGTCGTCTCGGATGAGCGCAAGGCGGCTGTCGCTGCCGGTGTTGAGAAGCACGTCGAGTTCCTTCTCATAGAGGTTCAGCATCGCGTAATCGGCCGCATGGGCGCGGATGTTAGGAAGCAGAATCTGCGTCGGTACGGCCTCGACAATCGTCTTGCCGGTCCGGGTGCGCTCGAGCTGACTGGCGTATTGCGTCATCATCACCGCGACGGTGTTTTGCTTCCGCGCGGTCACCAGCCAGTTCGAGAGCCGCTCCGCGAAATAGGCGTTGTCCAGCGCCTTCCAGGCCTCGTCGATCACGATGATCGTTGGGCGGCGATCTTCGATCTCACGCTCGACCCGGCGGAAGAGATAAGAGAGAACGGCCATGCGTTCCTTCTCGGCCTCGCTGTCGAGTATGCCGGTGAGATCGAAGCCCACCACATCGCCTTTGAGCGAGAAGGTGTCTTCCAGAGTCTGTCCGAATATCCAGCCGTAACGGCCCTCTTCGGTCCATTCGAGCAGGCGCTGATGCAGATCGCCACCATCATCGGTGGAGACGAATAGCGATGCGAAATCCCGCCAGTTCCGCAAGCCGGGATTCGTCGCCTGCGCGTTCTGGCGCACGACCTCTTGGATGCGGTTGGTCTGGGCAGGCGTGAGCGGCTTGTCTGCGCGATAGAGCAGGGTGGCGAGCCAGTCCGAGAGCCATGCCGTGCCGCGCGCATCGGTCTCGGTCCAGAGCGGGTTGAGGCCTGTGGGTTGCCCCGCTTTCAGGGACGCATAGCGTCCGCCATTGGCGCGGACCGCCATCTCCATACCGAGACGGTAATCGAAGACGAAGATCCGCGCCCCTGCTCGACGGGCCTGGGTCATGAGGAATGCCGAGAGGACCGACTTGCCAGACCCAGGCCGTCCCATGATCAGCGTATGCCCGCTGGTGGGTTCTTTGTCGGGGCTGCCTTGCTCGTGATATGAAAACCGATAGGCGCTCTGCTCGGGTGTGGGCAGATAGGTGATGATCTTGCCCCAAGGGGATTTCTGAGCAGGCTTGCCAAGCTGCGTCCGATGAAACGCCGCGAAATCCGCAAAGTTGCGATTGGTGATCGCGCTGGCGCGCACGCGCTTAGGCTGGTTGCCAGGATGCTGGCTGAGGTAGTGGGCCTTGGCCGCAACCCGCTCGCCGATCATCTTCACGCCCTCGGCGGCGGCGGCGTTCACGATTTCGGCGCTGAGTGTCTGTAGCTCGTCGAGCGTGTCGCAGAAGATCGTTGCGATCATGTGGTGTTCACCGAAGCTTTGTCGCTTGGCCTCAAGATCATCGGCGGCGATGTCGAGGGCTTCCATCAGCGAGAGCGCCGCGTCCTGGCTCGCCTGCATCTGGCGCTTTTGCCGCTTGATCCGACCCGCCATGAGGTTCGAATTGATCGGCGTGAAGGAATGCGTGACGATCATGTCGACAGGCAGGTTCAGCATGTCGAACATGGTGCAGGAGGTTGCCTCGGAATATTCCCCGATGGTGAAACTCTTCCCAAAGCGGTGTCCCACGACGCCTTCGGAGAGTTCGAAGTGATCGCCTTGAAACGTCACTCGCGTGTTGGCGACGTTGAAGGACAGGAAACCATAGGTATTGGCCGGATAAAGCGGCAGTTCCTGGCCAGTGTTGAGGGCCCCCAGAAAGCCGATCAACTCGCCGGACTTGGCCGAAAGCACACGCGGATTCAGCTCCGTCAGGCCTGACACGAACACGCTCACGGCCTCGCCCAATCGGCGAAGGCGTTTCTCAGTTGCCTCCTTCAGCCGATCCGGTGCGCTGCGGTTCAGGAACGGCAGGACGCTTTTCGGGGGCGGGCGATGGATGACCGTGAGCGTCAGCGTCTTGTCGCGCAGCCCGCTGGTCTCGAGTTTCTTGCGCCAGAGCCGGTCAACTTCTCCAGCAAAACTGTCCTCGCGCACGGGCTCGAGGTCCGGCGTGATCGCCTTCGAGACCTTGTGGACGTAGTAGCTGAACTCCGGCCCCAGCTGCGCGATGATCCGGGCAAAAAGCGCGGTCACCTTGTCGAGACAGGCATCATCCGTGGTGTAGCTGTTGACCCCGTCGAGCCGAATGCACTGGAAAAGCTCGTTGACCCGCGTCCGCACGGTCCGGTCATCGACCTGGCTGACGTACGGCAGCATATGCGCAAGGCGGGTCTCGCGTGCATACCATTCGGGCGTCATCGTGCGGGGATCGAGCGCAGCATCACAGGCTTCATCACGGAGCATAGCTGTCCCCGCCATGGATGGAGCGGTTCCGCGTTGGTGGGGTTTCCTGCAGTGCCGTCATCATCACGTCGATGAAGCGCGGGTCCCAGTCCGCGGCCTTCCAAAGCACGGGATAGAGCAGGGCGGCCACGCCCAGCACCGCGATGTGCTGGATCCAGACGAACAAGAGCACCGAGCCAAAGAGCCAGACCATCGCATACATGATGGGCAGGCCCAAAAGCTTGGGCGGGCGCACGAGACCCAGAAAGAGGGGCGAGCGCTCAGCCACCGGCAAAGACCGCGGCAACAATGGTGGGGGCGGCAGCAACACCGGCGATCCCGACGAGGACCCAGAGGGCCTGGCGCAGATCGATGATGTTGAAGAACCAGCTCAAGAAAACGCCCAGCACGGCAAGCGTCGCGATCACCACACCGAGCGGGCCGGTCAGCGCATCAACGATGCCCTGCAACAGGCTCTGGATCGGCGAGAGATCGATGCTTTGCGCAAGCGCAGGCTCTGCAACGAGCAGGAAGAGCGCGAGCGACGCAATAAACAGGTTAGATATGTGCTTCATGAATCTGATCCTTCCAATCGGGCCACGACGGCCATGACACGGGCCACGTGGTTTTGGGTTTCTCGGTAAGGGGGAATGCCGCCGTACTGGCGCACAGCGTCTGGCCCGGCGTTGTACGCTGCGAGGGCAAGATGCGGATCGCCGAACGTCTCCAGCATCATCGCAAGATAGCGGGCGGACCCGTCGAGGTTCTGCAGCGGATCACGCGGATCGACGCCGAGATCGCGCGCCGTCGCAGGCATCAATTGACCAAGGCCAATAGCACCTGCATTTGAAATCGCATCCTGCCGGTAGGCGCTCTCAACCTCGATATTGGCCCGAAAGAGAGCCAGCCAATCCGTCACGGAAAGCCCCGCGCGACGCAGGCCGGGATGGCCGGCATAGCGCAAGGCCGTGGTCTGAATCCCGGAGAGGACATCGGCGCGGGGCAGGGGAGTTGGGCGGGCAAGGGCCGCGACTTGGACGCCCTCTTGCTCGGCCTCTACCTCGCCGAAGATCGCGATCCCATCGGAGGCCGAACCCTGACCAATCCCGTCATTGTAGTTTCGGGCAAAGCTGCTTTGGGAGCGGGACGGGATCAGGGAGCCGTCGCTCTCCATGACCAGGACCATCTGTGCGGAGGCAGGTGCTGCGACCAGCCAGAGACAGACGAGGCTAGGTGTCAGCGCCCTTGTCTGATGGGACTTTGTCTGGCGGGGCGAATTTGTGCGTACGGCTTGTCCCCGCCTCAAGCGGCAGGTCGACATGCGCAAAGCCAAGGCCAATGAAGAATGACACCACGCCGGAGATCGTCTTGAACTCGCGGATCTTGATATCGTTGTAGGTCGTCCGCGTACGGGCGGTGACGAGGAGCTTTTCCACGCCATCATCAGAGACAACGCGCATGATCCAGACCCCGTAATAGCTGGGGCCTTTCTTGTGTGCCGACGCTTGGCACAGGATTTCTGCGCTATAGCCGCTTTCCACGAGTTCGCGGAACCTGGCTTCCGTAACCACATTTGGTGCTTCGATATCCCAGTTCATGGCCCGGCTCACGCTTTCTCCAATGGCGCGACCCCAGGCATTCCTACTTGAAGCCCAGAGTTACGATAGTATATTATCAACCGCAAGATGTAATATCGTGCTTTTGCTGTAGTTTGGTTACGCAAACACTAGTCACGGCCAGTGTCCGCGATCAAGGAGATAACAGGTTTGAGAAACCCAAGGTTGATATGCCTGCTCCCATTGCAAGCTATGGCCCTTCTGATCTGCGTTCCCGGGCCGGTTTTGGCGGAATCCTGCTTTGCGCCATCCCGTCCTTTCCTGCCAAGCGATTCGCAGGCCGCGCGGGACTATGCGGATATCATCCGCGGGGACTTCGAAGACTATATCCAGGATATCCAGAGCTACTTCCGTTGCCTCGACAGCGAACGCGCCCGCGCCTTCGAGGAAGCGCGCGAAGTCAGCGAGGACTATGGCCGGTTCCTGCAATTGGTAGGGGATTGATGGGCAACCTCGGGAGCATCAGACTTGCAGCCCATGGAAACCAGACGCCGATAACACCCTCATATATCTACTTTTTAGATAACAGATTTCATCCGCTAGCGACGTCACAAAAGGTATGTGACGCGTGGCAAAGACAATCAGAACAAATGGCCAGTTGGCGCTCGTCCGTGCGTTGGTTGATGCACGTCAGAATGCGGGTCTCAGCCAGCAGCAGTTGGCGGCGAAGCTCAAACGCCACCAGTCGTTTGTGGCACGTCTCGAAAGTGGCGAGCGTCGTATCGACGTCGTGGAGTTTACAGTTCTGGCGAGGGTCATTGGTTTTGACAAAGATGAAGTCCTGTCGATTGTCGAAGCCGCCACGGAGCCCGACCACAGGATTTGAAGCCAATGAATTGTTGAGAACGCGGGAACCCATTTTCTCGGTCTGATGATCATTCCCTCATCGAGGACCAGGTAGCCAAAATCAACGAAGTCCGGCGCGCGGTCGTAGTGAACGCTCTGCAACCTCACACCGCAGTTTGCAGCGCCACAGTGCAGGAAGTTAGTAAACAGTGAACGATGATAGGGTGAGGGCGTCGCGATCGCCAATCTGATCGGGACCGATGGGTGCAGTGTTGTTGGTTGGGTTTATCGCTGGAGTACAGGCTCACATGCGGTGATGTGGGACGTCCAAGGGCCCCAGCCGGTATCGGAAACCCGGCCGGATATAAGTGACGAACAGAAGCAAGAAATCGACTTCGATGCGCTCACGCGGATTCGAAAAAGTGACAGTGGATAGGATTCTCACGCAGCCGCCAGTTCATATTGATGGAAAGGGTCTGCGAGCGTACCGGTCATTTGAGCTGATGGCAGCGAAGGTCTCGAAGGAGCCCAGAGTGAGCGATGCTGCGCGCTCCACCAATGTCAGTTTTGGTGGTGATCGGCGAAATTGTGTATTTTTGGAAGCACCGCCAAAAGCTCTACAAAGTGTTCGCGGTGCGCGGTATCACGGGAACCCCGCACGCATGTATGCGATGATTTTCCAGATTTCTTCTTCAGTCAGCGCTTCCCTGAAGGCTGGCATTTCTGTTCCGAAGCGCTGACCGCCCTCAGAAATTGCCCAGAGCAGATACTCGTCTCCCGACATCGGCATCTGAACAAACCATCTAAGGAGAGCCGGAGAAGGCACGAGAGACCGACCGGCCTCACCATCCCCGAGACCCTCGGCTCCATGACAACTTGCGCAGTTCGCTGTGTATAGCGTCTGGCCTTCCGCGATAACTTCAGGCGTCGCGCGAATAGTGCTCCGAGCGCCCCGATGAGCTGCGGGCACGCACTCGTTCATGTAAGTCCAATGTCGTTGCATGCGCTATTGCTGGCCCGGACCCATGTTGCCGTGTCCCCAGCCAGGCATGCGTTCAGACCACATGTGGTTCGGTCCCATTGGCCCGTGACCCCACCCAATCGCCTCGCTGCTGCTGTGCGAAGGCTACAGTAGCAGAGATCATACACACCGCAACCTTACCAAAATAGCGTGATTTATGCTGCTTCATAGTCTTCTCCTTATGGTTTCCGATCAATGAAATTGCCGTCAGGCTGCTTCGTAACTCGTGAACACTTCGGTGTTACCGTCGCGCCGGATCAGAAATACATCGTAGGCTTCACGCTGATCTTCTGGCCCCATTCCGTGTGATCCATAGGGCATGCCGGGAACGGCGAGACCGACTGCGTCTCGGCGTTCGTCCAGAAGGCGACGAATGTCTGCTGCGGGCACATGGCCCTCGATCATATAGCCTTCGATCTCGCCTGTGTGGCACGATATCATCTCTTGGGGGATGCCATTGTCCAACTTGTGTCGGACCAGCAGTGTTCCAAAGCTGCGCTCCTCGGTCACACGGAAGCCTTCAGCCCGAAGAATATCAGCCCAAACCCGGCAACAGCTGCAATTCGGGTCCTTAAGAACGTGGATCGACGGAGCTCCCTGCGCAATCGCGGCGAAGGGTGCAATGCTGGTAAGACCTACAGCGGCTATAATAATTTGACGGCGCGTTACATCAATATCAGTCGTCCTTTAGCTCTGTCCTAGTCTATTTCATCGCTTAGTGGCTGCTTATCTCCCGCGATAGTTGTCGCAGGCCTCAACGCCCCCTGCGACCACATCGAGAAGTGCGTCCACATCGCTCAACAGCGTTGCGATACGTGCGCTACTGATACGGTAGCGGATGAAGCGCCCATCTCGGTCGCTGTTAACTAGCCCGCACTCCAACAAGCATCGCAAGTGGTTGGATACGTTTGGTTGTGATAGTCCCGTACGCTCGACGAGTTCGTGAACAACCAGCGGCTCCCCGCACAGCGCGCCGAGAATAGACAAGCGGCTTGGGTCGGCAAAGCCGCGAAATAGTTTTGCGCGTTGTTCAATGGTACCGACCTTGCGGTCCACAACGATCTGCGTCATATCATTGCTCACTGATATATTATCCTTTGATCCACTTTAGCAGGAGAACTGCGATCATGGCCAACGCTGATAGCACCGGTTCGGCGGCAGATATCCCATCCTTCCGTTACCGCGTTTCCGGTATGGATTGCGCCAAGGATGCCGCCCAGATCGAGCGGGCGGCGCAATCTGCAGGTATCGCGCCTGACGCCGTGAAAGTGTCTACTGCAACGCACATAATGACTTTGACAGCTCCCGAAGCGCGCTTGCCGGAAATTGAAAAAGCCGTCGAGACAACAGGGTATGGGTTTGACCGCATCGAGAGCGACGAAGATATTCAGCAAGGTGCGGCCCATCAGGACCCTGGCTATCGCCGCGCGCTCTGGATCGTTGTGATCCTGAATGTTGGTTATGGCGTTCTTGAAATGATCGGCGGGTTCATTGCCGGGTCACAGGCCGTGAAGGCCGACGCGTTGGATTTCATCGGCGACGGCGCAATCACCTTCCTCGGCCTGTTGGCCATCGGCTGGAGCCTCGCTTGGCGAGCGCGGTCGGCTCTGATCCAGGGCATCTTCCTCGGCCTGCTTGGTCTTGGAGTCTTTGGCACGACCATCATAAGGGCATTCGAGCCGACAACCCCAGACGCCACTTTGATGGGGATTCTGGGCCTGATTGCTCTTGTGATAAATGTCATCTCCGTGCTGCCGTTGCTGCGGTACCGCAAGGGCGACGCGAACATGCGCGCTGTCTGGCTGTTCTCGCGCAACGACGCCATCGGCAACGCCGCAGTCGTTATCGCCGCCGGGCTGGTGGTTTGGCTAGGCAGCGCATGGCCCGATCTCATCGTAGCCTTCGGGATCGCCGGACTGTTCCTGCACTCGTCATGGGCGATCATCCGCGACGCGCGGGCCGATCTGAAGGCGGTGGCATGAACAGCCGCGTTCTCGGTGGGCTTTGCGCCATCGCCGCGTTTGGTGTTGATCAGGGCACCAAGGCTCTTGCCCTGAACTCCCCGGCGCTTGAGAACGGGGTCGAGGTTCTGCCCTTTCTCAACCTCGTGCGGGTTTTGAACGATGGGGTCAGCTTCGGTATGCTCGGCGGGGTCGTACCCTGGTGGGGTCTGGTCGCACTTGCTGCCGTGGTCGTGGCATGGCTGCTGATCTGGCTGTGGAAGGCTCCGGACAGGCTGACAGGTGCGGCGCTCGGTCTGATCATCGGAGGCGCGCTTGGCAATATCCTTGACCGTCTGCGCTATCAGGCCGTCCCTGACTTTCTCGACTTCCATTACAGGTCATACCACTGGCCGTCCTTCAACTTGGCTGACGTGGCGATCTTTTGTGGGGCAGCATTGCTGTTCTGGGACAGCTTTCGCACCTCGAAAGTTAGGCCGGAAAATCGGGAACAAGACAATCGCAAGGGAGATGTCACGGGGGGATAACAGCTAACAGGCAAAGAACTTTGGGAGGGAATTCGGCTTGAGATTTTTGGATTGGATTGACCGTGGCATTCGCGGCATCGGCGTCGTGACTGCGTGGCTGACAGTTGTTTCGATTGCTGCTTATGGCGCGCTTCAGATGCTGGATCGCAAGCTACAACTTGGCGTGTCGAGCTATTTGCCGGACCTGTCCACGTCACTGCTGTTCATCCTAATTTTCTTGACCTTTGGGTATACCTATCTGCGCGACGGTCACGTGCGCGTTGATGTTCTTCGCAGACATTGGTCCGCCCGCCGCATTGCTTGGATCGAACTGATTGGCGGCCTTTTTGTCCTTCTGCCGCTCGCCGCCATCCTGACCTACTACGGATGGGACGGTTTGATGCGCACCACGAAATACGCGGAAACCCAGTTGTGGGCACAACGCATCACCGGGGTCATCGGCCCCATCTTGCTGGCTCTTGCCGGGATGATCGTAGCCCTTCGCAACATCGCCTTTCTGACAGGGAGACGTGCGCAAGGTGCACCGGAACAAGCAAGCGGCCTGCACAATGGTGAATGAGGTCCTCACGGTTGCCATGCTTGTCGTGATGGCGATTGGGGTTTTCAGTGGCTTTCCGGTGGCGCTGGTGCTCGCGGGGACAGGCTTCTTGGGGTTTGTCGCTGCGGTTTGGGTGGGGATCACTGATTTTCAGCATCTGGGGCTGATCTACCTGCGGGCCCGTGGTGTACTGACCAATGAATCAGTCCAATTCACCAGCGTTCCAATGTTGATTTTTCTTGGCCTGATCCTGAATGCCAGCGGGATTGCCGAAACCATGTTTCGCTTGCTGGGGCGTCTTCTGACAGGCGTTCCCGGTCGCTACGCCATTGCGACTTTGCTGATCGGCCTCGTTCTTGCGCCCGCCGCCGGGGTGATCGGTGCTTCCGTCATAACTGTGGCGTTGGTGGCCTATGCCCCGATGATGGCGTCGGGCTACGCACCGCGAACCGCAGGAGGCGCTGTCGCAGCTTCTGGAGCATTGGGTGTCGTGTTCCCGCCAGCCGTGATGCTGTTCTTCATCTCGAACGTGTTCTATCTGCGCATCGGATTGATGTATGTGGCCCTCATCGTACCTGTGCTTCTGATGGTCATGGCCTTCGCGGTCTACTTTGCGGTCACCTTGAGAAAAACGGTCGAAATCCCGCTGGACACACCCAAGACCAATCTTGTGTCAGACCTCTTGTTTGTACTCGCGTCTGTCGCGGTCATCGCATCCATTCCGCTCAGCATCATTCTGGGCTTTGCGACACTAACAGAGGCGGCTGGAGTAGGGGTTTTTGGCGCGCTTTTGGTTGCTCTGGCGCGAAAGCGTCTGTCTTTCTCGTCGTTAAACTCTGTCACGGTGCAGACAAGCACGATGACGTCGATGGTCTTCTTCATCGTACTTGGCGCATCGGTGTTTTCGCTCAGTTTCCACCTCGTTGGTGGACCAAATGTGATCTTCGACTGGATATCCGCATTCGATCTCACCCGGTGGGAACTGTTGGCCATGCTCCTTGGCGTGATCATCATACTTGGGTTTGTTTTTGACTGGATCGAGGTGCTGCTGGTCTTTGTACCCGTACTGATGCCGATTATTTCAGAGCTCGACTTCGCAGATCACGTCGGCTCTGCCTACTTTGCACAAATCTGGATCGCTGGCCTGATAGCCTTGGCGTTGCAGACGTCTTTTCTGACGCCCCCTTTCGGTTATGCCCTGTTCTTTGCCAAGATGGCCGCACCGAAGGGTATCAATCTGTCTGATATCTATCGCGGAGCGGTACCCCTTGTTGCCATTGAGATTGCATTGATCGCGGCGCTGATCTCGTTTCCTCAGCTTATCACTTGGCTGCCCGAAATGGCCCTTGGGGATGCCGATGCGCCGCAATTGATACAGCGGTGAGTGATGTAGCCTGCAGCGGGGGAAAGCATTCCCTTGTGGGTTCTCTAGGTTTAACCGTTTTTTCGGATTGAGCTGAAGCGGCCACTGGCGCAGCCGCAGCGAAATGGTGCTTAGTCCGCTCTCCGGACAAACGCACCGAAAGCAGCGAAGGGCCGGTATTTGAACAACTCAGCACGCTAAAATTCTCGCAGCATGATGGCAAAGCTGTCTTTGTCAGCGCTAGTAGTTCACCTGTTCGAAGCCGTAGTTGCCCTCATAGTCACGCCAATCGACGAAGACAGATCGGTGATAGATACCCGGGCAATTCTGGCCCCAACGTTCAAGTCCCACATGGGCCTCGGGCAGGGCAGTTATGGAAGATCGCTGCCATGAGAAATCGCCTTGGGTCCCGTAGGTGCCGAGGACCACGGTCGCGCTTCGGTTACAATCCCCATCGCGCCCGGACTCGTGCTGTCGTGCATACCGTACATCGAAGACGCGGATGGACCGCACGAAATTGAACTCTGGCCCGCTGATATCGATGTCCGCGCGGTCCTGAACAAGCCGAAGGGTGAAGTCTGTGGGAACGAGATTATCTACTGGCAAGGATTGGAGCGGTCGACGGTTGTCGGTCCGGTACAAGGCTTCAATTATGCGGTCAGCGTTGTTTGATTGCCGATCGCTCTCATAGGACGCGCCCATGGGACAGCGCCAGATTTGCAGCGGCGGTTCCACTGGCCAAGGCGTAATCCGCCGGATGAACTCGGCGCGGGCTCGGGCGCAAGGGACGGAAGCGGGCCAGCCGCCAGACAGGCACAAGAGGATCGCGCAATCGATCGGGTAGGTCTGCGCGCGGGCGGGTGCCGGCAGCGAAAAGCTTGTCGCGGCCAAAGCGACTGCGACCGAGGGGAGGAGCTTCTTGAGTAAATGGCGCATACTGGGGGACCTCCGTGAGAGGAGTTCAGCATACATACGATAATATACTATCGCAACGCAAAATATTAAGCCGCATAATGAAGTTTATGTTAATTTCCAAATCCCGCCATCTTGTACCACCCGCGACTCAGACAACAGCTTGTCCAGATGCGCCGCAACGTTTCGTTCTGCGGCCATTGCGATATGGGGGTCGGTTTTCTGGTAGACGGAAGTGGCGATATTCTGGACCGAATCCGGGGTGTTTGAGAGGTGGGCGAGGATCTCCGCCTCGCGACGCATACGGTTGGAGAGCAACCGTTTGACGTAAGGTTGCGGATCCCGGAGTATAGGTCCGTGCCCCGGAAAGTAGATCCTATCTTCGCGCTCAATCAGCCGCTGTAGCCGCGCGCAGTAGTCGTGCATGTTTCCGTCAGGGGGGCTGACGATCGAACTGTTCCAACTCATAACGTGGTCGCCCGTGAAGAGCACTCCGTCAGGTCTCGCGAAACAAAGGTGATCGCTCGCGTGACCGGGTGTGTGCAGGACGGTAAGACCGGCGATGACCTGTCCGTCCTCCAGAAACCGGTCAGGTCGAAATGCATCGTCAGGGAATGCCCGTGAGACATAAACAGGCGCCTCTGTCCTTTCGCGCAGGGCTGGGGCGGCTCCAAAATGATCAGAATGGTGGTGTGTGAGCAGAATCCCGGATGGTTTGGCCCCCAAACTTTCGACGATTGCCTCGAAATGCGCACGGTCTTCTGCTGGGCCGGGGTCGATTATGAACCGACCATCAGGCGTATCAATGATGTAGCTATTTGTCCCGTGGTAGGTCATCTTTCCGGGGTTGTTCGCGACGATCCTCAGAATTCCAGGGGCCAATTCGACTCCCTTCGCGCGGCAAGGCTCCGGCTCTGAGAAAAACATGCTGCTTCTTTTCATTGTGTGCGACCAGGTATTGATTGCGAACAACCCTGTTCGCACAGTTTTCCGCATTGCTCTCGCATGGAGTCGGAAACCTCAGGCTGGCGTCCGGTGCCTGTCAAATCTGGCATCGGACCATTTCAACTTTTATTGGACCAAGACCGTATGAGACTGAAACAGTCTGATACAGTCTTGGGCTGGCAGTCACACAGCGCGGCGATTATGGTAAGCAGAATACAGAACTACAGCAATTGTCGCCTTAGTCAGATCCCCGAGAAGGAACGGGTAAAGCCCGGCGTTCAGCAATTTCTCGCCAAAACCGACAAAGCCACCCAACCAGAACAGCCCTGCGCAATACATGAGTATCGAGCCCAAAAAGACCGCGACAGATGCTCTGAATGAAGGCCAAAGTCCTTGCAGTGCTTGAACAACCCAACCGGCAGCCGCCGCTGCAAGTGCGAAGCCTACCAGGTATCCGCCTGTGGGACCCGCGATATATGCCAGTCCTGCCGGAGCCGGAGGCGTGCCTGCGAAGACCGGCAGGCCAAGCAGACCTTCAAAAAGGTATGCCACAACAACAAGACTACTACGCACCGGCCCCAGGAAAAGACCCAGACCCAAGACAACCAGGGTCTGTGTAGACATAGGTACGGGGTAGAACGGCACCACGATTTTGGCGGATAGTGTCAGAAGAATTGTGCCGACGAGTATTATCGAGATCTCTTGGGCAAGTTTTGCGAGTGTTTGGCTTTGAGTGGTTTCCAGATTCATCTTTTTCGTCCTTGTTTCTGAAGATTGTTATTTTTTTGGATAGTAAGCTCACATGCGCTTGGCGACTTCTTCCAACATGACTTCGCTCGCCCCGCCGCCGATGGCCTGCACACGGGCATCGCGTGACATGCGTTCCACCGGTGTTTCGCGCATATAACCCATGCCGCCGTGAAACTGGACGCAGTCATAAAGCACGCTGTTCACCAGTTCGCCGCAATAGGCTTTGACCATCGAGACCTCTTTCACGCAGTCACCGCCCGCGGCATCCAGACTGGCGGCGTGATAGACCAGCTGACGTCCTGCCGCGATCCGCGTCTGGCTGTCGGCCAGCCGTTGGCGCACGGCCTGCTTGTCCCACAGAACGCCGCCAAAGGCTTTGCGCTGCTTGACATAATCCACGGTCATGTCGAGCGCGGTTTGCGCTTCGGCACATGCCATCGCACCCAGCACAATGCGTTCGTTCTGGAAGTTCTTCATTACCGAATAGAAGCCGCGGTTGACCTCGCCCAAGACGTTTTCGGCCGGGATGCGGACATCTTCGAAGATCAGTTCGGCAGTGTCCGAGCACAGCCAGCCGGTCTTGTTCAACGCCCGTCCGACCGAAAAGCCCGGCGTGCCTTTTTCGACCGCAAACATGGTGATCCCGCGCGACCCCTTGGCATCGGGATCGGTCTTGGCACCGACAAAGTAGAGATCGCCATGCACGCCGTTGGTGATGAACATCTTGGTGCCGTTCAGCACCCAATCCGACCCGTCCCGCACCGCGCGGGAGCGCATGCCCGCCACGTCCGAGCCCGCGCCCGGTTCGGTCACAGCAACGGCGGTGATCATTTCGCCCGAGACGATCGACGGCATCCAGCGCGCCTTCTGTTCGGGCGTGCCGGCGTTTTCCAGATGCGGCGACGCCATGTCGGTGTGGACCAGAACCGTGGCCGAGAATCCGCCGAAGGTGGATCGCCCGACCTCTTCGGCCAAAACCACGCTGGACATCACGTCCAGCCCCGCGCCGCCATACTGTTCGTCATAGCGCATCCCCAGAACGCCGAGATCACCCATCCGGCGCAGCACGTCGCGGGGCACCATGCCCTCCTCTTCCCAGGCCTCGGCCTTGGCGGTCACCTCGGTTTCGATGAACCGGCGCAGCTGGTTGCGGATCATCTCGAGGTCTTCGTTGAACAGGCCGGAGGCCGCGGTGATGTTGTCTTGTCTGGTCATGTGTTTTCCTCTGGATCGAGTTTGATAAGTGGGGCGTGCCCGGCAACCGTGTCGGCCGGTGCACAATAGATTTCCGTCACCACGCCCGCGACCGGCGCGGGCAGGCTTTGCAACAGCTTCATGGCCTCAAGCACCACCAGCGTGTCACCGGCTTTGACGCGGTCGCCGAGTGCGACGCGCACCTCGGCAACGGCGCCGGGCATGGGTGCGGACAACAGGTCAGCGCCGCCAGATCCACCGGTGGCACGTTGCAGATGCTGGTCTTCCAGCGTGCGCAGGTCTGTCGCGGTCATTCCGGCAGGGGTTTGCAGGTGCACCCGCCAGTGACCCGGCGCGCGCGCGACATAGGCGGTGCGCGAAAACGGAACCCCGTCGATGCGTCCGCTCAGACGGCATCCTGTTAAGGCGGCACTCTCGACCGTGATGGTCTGGCCGTCCGGCTGTACGGCTGTCAACACCGACCCGGAGCCGTTTACGCGGATCGGGTCGTCTTTTGTCGTCTCCCAATAGGATGCTGCACCGGGCCACCCCGCAGGGGCCGTGAGCCGCCATGACCCCAGGCTTTCCCAGGGCGACGCGCCCGCCGGGGCGAGATGCAGATGCAGCGCCATCGCGGCAAGGGCCATGTCCCGGGGATCAGCGGACGGTTCAGTCCAGCCGCCTGGAAACATCTCGGGCAGGCCTGAGGTATGGTGCCGGAACGCCTCAAAATCCGGGTGTGTCAGCAACGCGCGCTGATAGGCCAGGTTCAGACCGACGCCACCGACTGCAAAGGCATCCATTGCGACAACCGCCCGGCGGATCGCACCGGCCCGATCCGGCGCGTGGACGATCAGCTTGGCAATCATCGAATCGTAATGGTGGCTGACGACCGAGCCTGCCTCGACCCCGGTATCGAGCCGCACGCCGGCGGGCGGAGCCCAAAGGCTGATCTCGCCCGTTTCGGGGCGGAAATTCTCGGCCGGGTTTTCGGCGGCGATGCGGATTTCAATGGCGTGCCCGTCAAACTGCACATCGCCTTGCGTCAGCGCCAGCGGCTCGCCCCGCGCGATGCGCAACTGCCATTCGACCAGATCGATGCCGGTGATCGCCTCGGTCACGGGGTGTTCCACCTGCAACCGGGTATTCATTTCCAGAAAGTAGTATTCACCGCGCCCGGGGTCATAGAGGTATTCCACCGTCCCGGCGGAGCGATAGCCGATCGCCTGCGCCAACCGCACCGCTGCCGCACGCATGCGGTCGCGCACAGCCTCGGGAAGATCGGCGGCGGGGGCTTCTTCGATCAGCTTTTGGTGGTTGCGTTGCAGCGAACAATCGCGGTCGCCCAGATGCAGCACGGTGCCGTGAGTGTCGCCCAGAACCTGCACTTCGACGTGGCGGGCACGGGGTGCATAGCGTTCGAGGAACACCGCCGGATCGTCGAAGGCGCTCTGCGCTTCGGCCCGGGCAGATGCAATCGCTTCGGGTGCGTCGCCCAGATCGGAGACCAGCCGCATCCCGCGTCCGCCGCCGCCGGCGCTGGCCTTGACCAGAAAGGGGGTGCCAAGCGCCTCGGCCTCTTGCAGCAGGCGCGCGTCGGACTGATCCTCGCCGCGATAGCCGGGCAGGACGGGCACGCCTGCGGCTTCGGCGGCAGCCTTGGCCTCGATCTTGGAGCCCATCCGCGCGATAGCGTCGGGTTCCGGCCCGATGAACACAAGGCCCGCCGCCTCGACCGCCGCCGCGAAACCGGCATTCTCAGACAGAAAACCATAGCCCGGGTGCACCGCATCCGCGCCCGTCGCCCGCGCGGCCTCAAGGATGGCCGCGACGTTCAAATAGCTGTCCGACGGGGCGGCCCCGCCGATGCAGACGGCATGATCGGCCTCGGCCACGAAGGGCGCGTCGCGGTCCGCGTCCGAAAACACCGCTACGCTTTCCAGCCCCAGTTTGCGGCACCCGCGCTGGATGCGCCGGGCAATCTCGCCCCGGTTGGCGATCAGAACGCGGGTGAAGCTCATTTCACCCGCCATGACGGAACGCCCTTGTTGATGAAACTGTTGATGCCTTCGATACCTTCCTCCGTCTCCCACGCATCGGCCAGCCGGTCGGCGGTGTAGATCATGTTGGTCTCCAGATCGTGGGACGCGACATAGGCGATCAGCGCCTTGGTATCGGCCACCGCACCCGGCGCGGCCTGAAGGTGATCATGCACCACCCGGTTCACCGTGGCGTCCAGGTCGCCCGGCGCGACAACCTCGGTCAACAGACCGATCCGCTCGGCGCGGGCGGTGTCGAACAACGCCCCCGACAGCATGGTCTCACGCGAATGCACCTTGCCGATGCGGGCCACCACGTAAGGCGATATATTCGCGGGCAGAAGGCCCAGTTTGACCTCGGTCAGACCGAAGCGCGCGCCTTCGGCGCCGATGGTGTAGTCGCAGACGGAGATCATGCCGACACCGCCACCGTAAGCCGGGCCGTTGATCCTCCCGATCAAGGGTTTGGGCAGCGTGTCAAGACGGCGCAACAGCCGCGCCAGCGTGGCGCTTTGTGCGACCCTTTCACTACGGGTTTTCTCGACATTAGAGGCGAACCAGTTGAAATCGCCGCCCGCGCAGAAGCTCTTGCCCGCGCCGGTCAGGACCACAATACGCACA
This sequence comes from Tropicibacter sp. R15_0, assembly GCA_017744045.1. Taxonomy (GTDB): domain Bacteria; phylum Pseudomonadota; class Alphaproteobacteria; order Rhodobacterales; family Rhodobacteraceae; genus Pelagimonas. The sequence continues at coordinate 74,027 of JAGHRD010000008.1, forward strand.
TCGTCATCTGCAGCCAGCTTTTCGGCGGCATCGTATAGCTCTGCGATCAATTCGCCATTCAGCGCATTGTGTTTGTCGGGGCGGTTGAGCGTCAGCGTGGCGACGCCGCGCGCATCGGTTTCGACAAGGATCGTGTTGTAGGTATTGGTCAACTTGAAGCCTCACATTCTGAATACAGGCGTATGGCGACCGGCTTCGGGCACCGATGTCACGATGGCCAGGCACAGGCCAAGGATATCGCGGGTTTGCGCGGGTTCGATCAGCCCGTCATCCCAAAGCCGCGAGGTGGCATAATAGGGATCGGACTGTTCACCGTACTGGGCCCGAACCTGCTCCTCGATCAGCTTCATGTCGGCCTCCATCTTGCCCGGGTCGCCCTCTTTCTGGCGGCGCAGTTCCAGCATCACATTTGTGGCGATGTCGGCAGACATGGTGGCCAGTTCCGCAGTGGGCCAGGCAAAGAGAAAATTCGGGGCGAAGCCACGTCCGCACATGCCGTAGTTGCCCGCCCCGTAAGAGCCACCCAGCAGCACCGACAGGCGCGGCACCTTGGCCACCGACATGGCATAGACCAGCTTGGCGCTGTCCTTGGCTATGCCGCCGCGTTCAGCGTCGGTGCCAACCATGAAGCCCGAGATGTTGTGCAGGAACAAAAGCGGGATGTTGCGTTGATCGCACATCGACACGAATTGCGCGCCCTTCAGCGAACTTGCGGACAAAAGCGCACCGTTGTTGGCCAGAATGCCAACCCGGTATCCATGGATGCACGCTGTGCCACAGACCAGCGTCTCACCCCATCCGGGCTTGAATTCGCGGAATTCGCCGGCGTCGATCATGCGCAGCAGAACCTCGCGCATGTCATAGGGCTGTTTGCGATCGGCGCTGATGACGCCAAGCAGTTCCTCTGGGTTGCGCGCCGGCGGCGCGCAGGTTGCATCGGGACCCATCGGGCGCGACAGGCCCAGTTCGGATACGATGTCGCGCATCAGAGCGAGCGCATGATACTCGTCCTCGGCCAGATGGTCAGACACACCGGAGACGCGCGAATGCATCTCGGCCCCCCCCAATGTTTCTCCATCAACCTCTTCGTTGATCGCCACCTTGACGATCGAGGGGCCGCCCAGATGGATGCGTGCGTTGCCGCGTACCATGATGACTTCGTCCGACAGGGCCGGGATATAGGCCCCACCGGCCGTGCAGCCTCCAAAGACCGCCGAGATCTGCGGCAGGCCGCTCGCGGACATGTTGGTTTGACGATAAAAGGAATTGCCGAAATGGCGGGCATCGGGGAAAACCCGGTCCTGCTCTGGCAGATAGGCACCGCCGCAATCCACCAGATAGAGGCAGGGCAGCCGGTTCTCGGCTGCGATTTCCTGGGCGCGGATGTGTTTCTGCACGGTTTCGTGATAGAAAGACCCACCCTTCACTGTCGCATCGTTGGCGATCACAACGCAGGGCAGCCCGTGGACGATCCCGATACCGGTCACGATCCCCGCACCGGGCACCTCGCCCCCGTATTGACCGTAGGCGGCAAGCGACGACAGCTCAAGAAACGCAGTGCCCGGATCCACCAGCAGGTCGATCCGTTCGCGGACCAACAGCTTGCTGCGCTTGCGATGCCGCGCGACCATGTCGGGGCGGCCGCCAGCCGTTGCTTCGGCGATCCGCGCACGCAGCGTTTCGACGCGCTCGCTTTGTGCGGCGTGGTTGCGGGTGTAGGTCTCTGATGCGGTCAGCACCGCTGTTTCAAGACGTGCCATGAAGTCAGGTATCCTGTCTTTGAAGTATCCCGTTGAGGAACACATCGGCATAGGTGCGTGACAACGCATCGGCGCTACCGCGGTCCGGGTCGAACCAATCGAGCGTGGCGTTCAATGTACCGATCAGCATCAGGCGCAGGCGACGGATATCGACGTCTTGCTTCAGCGTGCCGTCTTTCTTAAGCTGGGACAGAAGACTGTCCCACTCTGCCTCATAGGCCCTTCGCGTGGGCAAGTTGGCATCCCGGACGGATTGCGGCACCTGCCCGAAAATACGCACATTCGCCGATGTATAATCGCTCACATCAAGAAGCGCGCGCAGATGCGCCCGGATCGCGGCGCGCAGTACCGTTTCGCCGTCGGTATCGGCCCGAAGGTCGGTGATGGCGTCTCTCATGCTCGCGTGAACGACTCGAATCCCTGCATCAAGAACGGCCGCGACGATCTCGTCCTTGGAACCGAAATGATAGTATATGCTACCCGCCTTGATCCCGGCGGCCTCGGCAATTTTTCGGAGCGAAACGGACCCATAGCCTTGTTCGCGGAAAAGCCGCGCGGCAATGTCCAGCACCCCGTCCCGTCCAACCGAGCTGCGCGATGTCTCGTTGACTTTGCTTGCAGTGCTTTGTGCCATAGACCTTCGTTTCGCCCCAACGCCTAACTAACGACTGTTAGGTTAATAGCGCAAGTGAGTCAATCGTCGTAATCGTGCCAGATTAGAGTTTGCGGGAAATTCCGCATGGGCGACCGCCAAGAGGCCGCCCAGACAACAATGTGCTTGCCCGGACCCCGTTATCGGGTCCGGGCAAATGCTTTAGATCACGAAACCGCCGCCGCAGATGATGTGCTGCCCGGAAATGAAGTTCGATTCGGGTGCACAGAACAGATAGACGGCACCGGCTGCCTCTTCCGGCGTGCCGACCCGGCCCAGCGGGATCATGCGCTCCATCTGGGTCAGAAGGTCGGGATTCACGCCGACCTTGATCTCTTTTTCCTCGACCTGGATCGTGCTGTCTCCGTCGGCGCTGCCCTCGGTCAGGCGGGTGCGGATCGGGCCGAAAGCCACGGCATTGACGTTGACCTTGTAGCGGCCCCATTCCTTGGCCATCGTCCGGGTGACACCCAGAATGCCGGCCTTGGCGGCGGAATAGTTGATCTGGCCAGCATTGCCGCCGGTCCCTGCGATGGACGAGATGTTGACCACCTTGCGGAACACTTCCTGTCCGGCGGCGGCCTCTTCCTTGGCCTTGGCGCTGATCACCGGCTGCGCGGCGCGCAGGATCCTGAAGGGGGCCGTCAGGTGAACGTCGATGATCGCCTGCCATTGTTCGTCGGTCATTTTCTGAACGACGCTGTCCCAAGTATAGCCGGCATTGTTCACGATGATGTCCAGCCCGCCAAAGCTGTCCATGCCGGTCTTGATGAACCGTTCGGCAAAACCGTCCTCGGTGACGCTGCCGGCACAGACCACGGCCTCGGCTCCCGTTGCGCGCACCGCCTCGGCGGTTTCACTGGCCGGATCCGCATCCAGATCGTTGATCACCAGCCGGGCCCCTTCCGAGGCCAGTTTGAGAGCGATTTCGCGGCCAATGCCCCGGCCCGAGCCCGAGACCAGCGCCACGCGCCCGTCGAGTTTTCCAGTCATATTGATTCCTCCCGAAAGGCGCTATCAGGCTTTTTCATAAAGCGTGGTGACGCAGGCCCCGCCGAGGCCCAGATTGTGCTGAAGCGCCAGACGTGCGCCATCAACTTGGCGCGCATCTGCCTGGCCGCGAAGCTGCTGAACGAGCTCGGTACATTGCGCTAGGCCGGTCGCCCCAAGCGGATGGCCTTTGGACAAAAGACCGCCCGACGGGTTGGTCACGTATTTTCCGCCGTAGGTGTTGTCGCCATCATCAACGAATTTCGCCGCTTCGCCGCGACCGCAAAGGCCAAGCGCCTCATAGGTGATAAGCTCGTTGTGGGCGAAACAGTCGTGCAGTTCGACCACATCCACGTCCTCGGGCCCGATGCCCGCGTCCTCGTAAACCTGATCGGCGGCGCGCTTGGCCATCGAAAAGCCGACCACTTCGCGCATGTCATGGGCTTCGAAAGTTTCCGGGCCGTCCGTCGTCATGGCCTGCGCCGCGATCCGAACCGAACTGTCCAGTCCGTGCTTGTCGGCGAATTTCTTGGAACAAATGATCGCGGCGGCCGCGCCACAGGTTGGCGGACAGGCCATGAGCTTGGTCATGACGCCGGGCCAGACGACCTGGGCGGCCATGACGTCTTCCGCCGTCACCTCCTGCCGGAACAGGGCAACCGGATTCTTCGCAGCATGTCGGCTGGCCTTGGCGCGGATTTTTGCGAAGGTTTCCAGGGGGGTGCCGAACTCGTCCATATGCGCCTTGCCCGCACCGCCGAAGTACCGCAGCGCCAGCGGGATCTCGGCACTGCCAACCAGTTCGTCGGTTTCACTGTCGAATGCCGCAAACGGGCTGACCCGGTCATGGAACATCGCACCGATTGCGCCGGGCTGCATCTGTTCGAACCCAAGTGCCAGAGCACATTCGACCGCGCCGCTTTCAACTGCCTGCCTGGCCAGGAACAGGGCGGACGATCCGGTCGAGCAGTTGTTGTTCACATTCAGAACCGGGATGCCTGTCATTCCGACATGGTACAGGGCGCGCTGACCGCAGGTGCTGTCGCCATAGACATAGCCCACATAGGCCTGTTGGACTTTATCATAATCCAACCCCGCGTCTGCCAGAGCGGACCGGGTCGCAGCGGTCGCCATCACATCGTAGCTTTCGGATTTTCCCGGCTTCTGGAACGGGACCATCCCAACGCCTGCAACATAGGCTTTGTCTGTCATTTCTCTCTCTCCCAAGTTCGGTCAGGCCACCCTAATCGGTCCGCCAGCCTATTTTCTACCATTTGTTAGATTTTAAATCCCAACCTTGGGAAGTGTCAATATCGCCAAGCTGTGACGTAGGGAGCTTGCGCTATTTTCTAACTTGTGTTTGTTTTCGGGCCACACGCCCTGATCGGCGGCACAATTGAGGGATTCTGGTCCCGGCGCAACCGCTGACAAGCGTTTAGCACTCAGCTTACGAAAGGTGGTCGGAATGGCATACTGTTATGAGTTCAAGGGTTTTATACCCGTCGTGCCCGAGGATACATATGTCCACCCCCAGGCCGTTCTGATCGGAAATGTCATCTTGGGTCATGGATGCTACATCGGCCCCGGAGCAAGCTTGCGGGGCGATTTCGGCAGGATCGTGATCGGGGATGGAGCCAATGTTCAGGACAATTGCATCATCCATTCCTTTCCCGGCCGCGACGCCGTGGTGGAAAGCGACGGCCACATCGGCCATGGCGCGATCCTGCACGGTTGCACAGTGGGCCGGAACGCTCTGGTCGGAATGAATTCCGTCATTATGGATGGTGTAGAGCTTGGGGCGGAATCGATTGTCGGCGCGCAGGCGTTTGTGCGTGGCGAAACCGTGATTCCGCCGCGTTCGATGGTGGTGGGATCGCCGGCAAAGGTGATCCGCGAGGTCAGCGAGAAAGAAATCGCGTGGAAAACGCGCGGCACCGCGGAATACCAGCAACTTGCGCGCGATTGTCTGGCCGGATTGACGCCGGTCGAGCCGCTGAAGGCGGTCGAGGCAGACCGGCCCGGCATGGCGGCCTCTGACGTCGTCTCCATTCAGGAGGCGCGGCGGACATCGTCCTGACCTGTCCGGGAACCGGACAGGTCAGGACTACTTCAGATTCCGAAAGCGCCAGATGGAAGCGCCTTGACGCGGAACGGCACTCCCCGACCCGGTGTGCCGTCCCTCAAGCCTTTACAGACGGAAGATCCCGTAGTGCGGATCGTCGATCGGTGCATTGAGCGAGGCAGAAATCGACATGCCAAGCGCGTTGCGTGTGTCCGCCGGATCGAGGATGCCGTCGTCCCACAATTCCGAGGTCGAGGTATAAGCCTCGACATCGCGCTTGTATTTTTCCAGCACCGGTTCGCGGATCGCGGCGATTTCTTCTTCGGTCAGCTCTTTGCCTTCGCGCTGAAGCTGCCGAATCTTGACGTCCGCCATGGTATTTGCGGCCTGATCCGCCCCCATCACGCCGATCTCGGCTTGCGGCCACATAAACAGCGTGCGCGCATCCCAGGCCCGCCCGCACATGCCGTAATTGCCTGCCCCGTACGAGGCATTGGCGATCACGGTAAACTTCGGCACGACCGAACCGCCCTGCGCCATCAGCATCTTGGCACCGTCCTTGGCGATGCCGCGTTCTTCGTATTCGCGGCCCACCATATAGCCGGTGATGTTCTGGAAAAAGACCAGAGGCGTGCGGTTCTGGTTGCACAACTGCATGAAATGCGCTGCCTTGAGCGAACTGTCGTTGAACAGCACCCCGTTGTTGGCAAGGATGCCGACCTTGTAACCCCAGATATGGGCAAAGCCGCAAACCATCGTGGTGCCATAGTCGGGCTGGTATTCGTGAAAGCGCGAGCCATCGACGATCCGCGCCAGAACCTCGCGCATATCAAACTGGGTTTTCCGGTCCTTGGGGATGATCCCATAAAGCTCCTTGGGGTCGTAGTATGGCTCTTCAAAAGCGGCGGTTTCGATGATCGTTTTCGGGGTGCGCATCCATTGGCTGACAATCTCGCGCGCCAGTGAAAAGGCGTGTTGTTCGGTCGCGGCGCGATAGTCGCCGGTGCCCGATACCGAGGTGTGCATGACCGCGCCGCCAAGCTCCTGAACACCGACCTCTTCGCCGGTAGCCGCCTTGACCAGCGGGGGACCGCCAAGGAAAATCGCGCCTGTGCCTTCGATGATGATGTTGTAGTCGCTCAGCGTCGGCACATAGGCACCGCCAGCCGTGCAGTGTCCGCCGACCACGGCAATCTGCGGGATATTGGCCTGGCTCAGCTTGACCTGGTTGCGGAACACCCGCCCGCCCAGATACCGGTCGGGAAACACCCCGTGCTGCAGCGGCAGGAAACCGCCCGCGCTGTCGCAGATATGGATGACCGGCAGACGGTTTTCCAGCGCGACATCCAGAAGACGCACGACCTTTTTCACGGTATGCGGATACCAGGCACCGCCCTTGACGCTGGCATCATTGGCATGAATGGCGACCTCGCGGCCTTGCACGATGCCGATCCCCGTAACCACGCCTGCGCCGGGCACCACCCCGTCATATTCACGACAGGCCGCCAGGGTTGAAAATTCCAAAAACGGAGTGCCGGGGTCCAGCAGCAGTTTCAACCGCTCGCGCACGCCCAGTTTGTTCTGGCGGGCGAGGCGGTCGATATCGCGTTGCGGACGTTCGAAACGCGCCGCGTGCTGGCGAGCGTGGAATTCCTTCAGCCGTTCAGACATGGCGGCGAAATTTGCCTTGTAGTCGGCGGCATTGGTGTCGATCTGACTTTCAATTCTGCGCATGGTCACTCCTCCTCCGGAGCCAATTGGGCCAGGATGTCTTTCAGACCAAAACTGTCGCCTTCGGCGAATGGCATCTCGGCAACGACCCCGTCGCGCGGCGCCGTCAGCGTGGTTTCCAACTTCATGCTTTCGATCACCAGAAGCGGCTGGCCTTCTTCAACCGCATCGCCGGGTTTAACCGCAACCGACACCACGACACCCGGCATGGGCGCCACCAATCGGTCGTCGCTCGCGCCACCGTCGCTTCCGGCCAGGCGTTCGGCGGGATCAACCCGCCCGACTTCGTAGGTTCGCCCGTCCATGTGCACAAAAGTTGCTTCCGGCCCCACGGCCAGTCGCAATTCGCGCACAACACCCTTGGCCCGCAGCTTGTAACCGCCCGGCAGACCCGTCGGGTCCAATTGGCAGGCAACAGCGCCAGTGGGGGTATTGAGCACGAACCGGCTGCCATCATGACCCAGCCAGCAATCAGTCTCTTCTCCGTCGATCTGAAAAATCCGTTGCATCAGTTTCTCCACCCGCCCATCTTGCGGTACATTTCCGGTATCTGCATTACGTCACTCACCAGGCGCTCGTCCGATAGGGCCGCCGCCGCTATCAGCAAGTCAGAGACATCTTCGCCCGGCGCGGTCAGCGTTTCGGATTGTTCAGCCAAGAAGCCAGTTGAAACGTCACCAGAGGCGAAATCCGGATGTGCAAGGATTGCATCCAGGTAACCAGTGTTGGTCGTTACCCCGAGAATCACATAGCTTTGCACCGCGCTCCGGGCACGGGCGATGGCCTGCGCGCGATCCGGGCCATGTACGATCAGCTTGGACAGCATCGGGTCGAAGTCGGTCGTTACCTTGCCGCCGTCCAGAATGCCGCTGTCTACGCGGACACCCTCGCCCTGGGGTTCGTCCAGCAGCAGGATATCGCCGATCGCGGGCCGGAAATCGGCCGTCGCGTCCTCGGCACAGATGCGCAGTTCGATCGAATTACCGTTCTGTGGAATATCCGCCTGCACGGCGCTCAGCCCGTCGCCCGCCGCGACACGCAGCTGCTCGGCAACCAGATCAAAGCCGGTTACCATCTCGGTCACCGGATGTTCGACCTGAAGGCGGGTGTTCATTTCCAGGAAATAAAAGGCCCCGTCCTGCGCATAGATGAATTCAACGGTCCCTGCCCCGCGGTATTTGACGGCGCGGGCAATTCCGGCAGCGGTCTCGCAGATCTCATCCCGTTGCTCGGGGGTCAGCGCCGGTGAGGGCGTTTCCTCGATAATCTTCTGGAACCGGCGCTGGATCGAACATTCGCGTTCCCAGAAATGGACCACGTTGCCTTGCCCGTCGCCCATCACCTGCACCTCGATATGGCGCGGGCGTTCGATGTAACGTTCGACAAACAGGCGGCCGTCACCGAAATACCGTTCGCCTTCGCGGCGCGCGGTTTCGATTTCGGTCTCCAGCGTGCTGTCCTCGCGTACGACGCGCATGCCCTTGCCGCCACCGCCGGCCGAGGGCTTGATGAGCAGCGGATAGCCAACGGCGCGGGCGCGTTCGACAAAGCTCGCCGGATCATCATCCTCGATCGCCGAGGGGGCGACGGGAAACCCGCGTTCCTCGACAAAGGCGCGGGCGCGGACCTTGTCCCCCATCAGGTCGATGACCTCGGACGTCGGGCCGACAAAGGTCACTCCGGCTTTTTCCAGCGCCGCGACAAAACCGGCATTCTCTGACAGAAAGCCATAGCCGGGATGAACCGCGTCCGCGCCGATCTCTTTGGCGGCTTCGACGATCTGAGGAATATCGAGATAGGCGGCCACGGGCGTCGGGCCGTCGATCATCACGACCTCATCTGCGATCAGATGCGCCGGCCCCTCTTGCTCGGCGACATGACGCAACACGGCCGTCGCAAGCCCGCGGGCCTTGGCGGTGCGCAACACGCGCGCCGCGATCTCGCCCCGATTGGCGACCAGGAGTTTCGAAATGGTCATGGTGTCGTCCTCTTAGTTCCGGGCCGCGGCATTCAGTCCGTCACGTGCGGCCAGATCGGCTGGCACGGGAATTTCGATATCAAGCAGCATCTGCGCGAACCCTTTGCCCTGCGGGTCTATGCGGACCGAGGCGATGCCGCCACCGCCAAGCGATTCATGCAACAGGAAATTCAGCGAATGGCTTCCAGGCAAGTCGAACCGTTCTACCCTGCCGTCGCAGACATGGGCGAAATAGTCCTTCACCACCTCTTCGCTGAGAGCCGAGCGGATATATGGCAGGTAGTCCGGCTTGCGCGCGAGGATGCCGATATTGGCGATGTCCCCCTTGTCGCCCGAGCGGCCCCAGGCCAGATCGACGAGGCGGACCTTGACAACGTCCGGACCGGGCTCGCGGCTATCTGCGGGCGGTGCGGCAGGCGGATCAAGGTGGACTGGCGTGGCGGCCACGCTCACGGGCACATCCTTGCCGTCGACCTCGACCGCGACGGGGGTCTCGGCCTTGCTCTGAAGGAAGGAAAATAGACGGACCACCGGCTGCACCTTTGGCCGTCCGGCGAAGAACCCGGTCAGACCCTGCGCGGTCGAAATCGCCATCGGTGCGATTTCGCCGGCAAAGATGTTCAGCGCGGCGCGATCGTCATGGACCGCGCCGATCTTGAGCACCACCTCGCGGGTCCGGGCGCGCGCATTTGCGCCATAGGCCGCCTCGGCTCCCAGCACCTCGACGCTGACCTGCCGGAAATCTCCCATGTTGCGGTCGCGGAAAATCCGGCGACAGCGGGTCAGGATCGCCTCGGCCACACGTTCGGCCTTGGCGGGTGCGTCAATCGCGGCCAGTGTCAGGGTAGAGACCGCGCGCCAGCCATCGGCATGGGTCGCCGACACCTTGTAGCTGTCGGTGCGCCCAAGCCCCCTGCCGCCCTTGACCAGCACCCGGTCGGGTCCGACCTGTTCCAGGGTGACCCCGGACCAGTCGCAGATCACGTCGGGCAACAGGTAGGCGCGCGGGTCCCCGATTTCATAGAGCATTTGCTCTCCGACTGACCCGGGCACGACCAGCCCGCCGGTGTCAGGCGTCTTGGTCATGATGAAACTGCCGTCTTCGGACACCTCGACGATGGGCATGCCCATATTGTCCCAACCCGGCACGTCCTGCCAGTCGGTGAAGTTGCCGCCGGTTCCCTGGGGGCCGCATTCGATCAGGTGGCCGGCCAGCGATCCCTGGCTGAGCTTGTCCCAGTCATCGTCGCCCCAACCGTATTCATGCATCAGGGGACCAAGCGCGACCGCGCTGTCGGCGCAGCGTCCGGTGATCACGATGTCGGCCCCGGCATCCAGCGCGGCAGCGATGGGGCGGGCACCCAGATAGGCATTCATGCTCCAGATATCATCTGGAAATGCGACACCCGAGAACATTTCCGTCTGACCGTTTTTGCGAATTTCATCGGCCCTAGGCAACAGGTCATCGCCTAGCACGACTCCGATGGACAGATCGATCCCGGCCTGGGCGGCGGCTTTGGCAAGCGCATCGCTGCAGCCACGCGGGTTCACGCCCCCTGCATTGGCAACGACCTTGATCCCTTTTGCCTTGATATCCGACAACCAGGGTGCCAGCGCCTTGACGAAGTCCGGCGCATAGCCCGACTCGGGCGCTTTGGCGCGGGCCCGCGCCATCAGCGACATTGTCACCTCTGCCAGATAGTCAAACACCAGATAGTCGATCTCGCCCTTTGAGACCAGTTGACCGATCGCTTCCGGCGTATCGCCCCAGAAGCCCGACGCGCATCCGATGCGCAGCTTTCGTTCCGACATATTCATCTCCTCCCCGTTTGATCAGCGGCCCGTCCATTCGGGTTTGCGCTTCTCAATAAAGGCATCAAAGCCTTCGCGCGCGTCTTCGGTCTGCGCCACACGCGGTAACAGTGTTTCTGCAAACCGCATCTGCTGCGGATAGGTCATGTCCTCCATCGCGTGACAGGCGTATTTTCCCAGCCGGATCGCGCTCGGCGACTGCGCGGCGATCTGGGCAACCAGTTCTGCAACCTTGTCGTCCAGCCCCGCGGCATCGGTCACATAGTTGACCAGATTGAACTGCAGGGCTTCCTCGGCCGTCAGAGGAACGCCGGTGATGAACATCTCCATCAGCCTCCGCCGGGGCAGCACGCGCATCATGGGTGGCACGATCGTCATGGGAAACAGACCCACCTTCACTTCCGGCGTTCCGATGCGGGCATGATCCGCCATCACAGCCAGATCGCAGGCACAGATGATGCCCGCTCCCGCCCCCATCGCGACGCCATTGATGCGCGCGATCATTGGCTTTCGGCACGCCTGTATCGTCTCGAACAACCTTCCGGCAAAATGATCCGGGTCCGCCGGATCCTGAACAAACGGGCCGCCATCCGCCCCCGCCTTGATGTCGCCCCCGGCACAGAAGGCGCGCTCGCCCTCGCCGGTCAGAACGATCACGCGGCAATCGCTGTCCCTCTCGGCAGCACATATGGCGGCCATGATCCCGTCTGCGACCTCACGGTTGAGGGCATTTCGATTGTCAGGACGTCGAATCGTGATACGCACTTCTTTGCCGAGCGCCTGCGATTGAACAACGCTCTCAGTCATTTCCGAAGCTCCCCCCCTGTATTCAGGACACCGCGCTTTCTTACGTCAGGTCGTCAAAAGCTTGGCTTGATCTATTTTCTAACATATGTTTGATTTTGGTCAACACTGCGGACGACATTTTTCGGGAGGATGATATGACCACTCAAAGTGAGGCTATCGCGGCTGATCTGGAAGCCATCAGGGCGAACTATTCTTTGACTGATGAGCAACGCCAGATCGTCGATCACGTGGATCGGGTATCGCGCGAGGTGCTGCACCCGCTGCAGGCGCGCATGGATGACGAGGAATGGTGGCCCGATGATCTGTTCAAGCAGATGGGCGAGCTGGGCCTGCTGGGGATTACCGCGCCGGAGGAGCTGGGCGGATCGGGGCAGAACGAGTTCACCCAGGCGCTGGTGTCCGAGGTGATTTCGAAGTGGAATCCGGCTGTGGGCCTCTCGCACGGGGCGCATGACAACCTGTGCCTGAATAACCTGCTGCGCAACGGCTCCGAAGAGCAGGTGAAGAAATACGTGCCGGGCCTTTGCTCGGGCGAGCTCGTCGGTGCTTTGGGCCTGACCGAACCGGGTGCGGGATCCGATGCGCTCGGATCCATGGCCACCACTGCCCGCCGCGACGGTGATGATTATGTCATCAACGGCTCGAAGATTTACATCACCAACGGCCCCATTGCCGATGTGATCCTGCTTTATGCCAAAACCGACAAGTCGAAGGGCGCCAAGGGCATTTCTGCTTTCATCATCGAGACGGACAATCCCGGTTTCAAGGTGGCGCAAAAGCTTGACAAAATGGGCTTTCGCGGCTCGCCAACCGGAGAACTGGTGTTTGAGGATTGCCGCGTACCCGCATCCGCCATGGTTGGACCGGAAAACACCGGCGTTTCGGTGGTAATGAGCGGGTTGGATCTGGAGCGTGCTATGGTTGCCTCAGTCTGCGTTGGCATGGCCGAACGCGCCCTGGAACTAGGGCTGGAATACGCCAAGATTCGCGAACAATTCGGCAAACCGATTGCAAGTTTCCAGATGATGCAGTCGAAACTGGCCGAGATCTACACCGAGGTCGAAACCGCGCGCGCATTCGGTTATCGGGCACTGGCCGCCTGTACGGGCCTACCAAAAGGGGCCGGGGGCCGTGGCGAAATCCACAAACTGACCGCGGCGGCCTGTCTTTACGCAGGCGAGGCATTCAACAAGGCGGTGACCGAAGCCTGTCATATTCATGGTGGCTCTGGCTACATGCAGGACACCGAGATCAACCGGCTGTTCCGCGCCAACAAATTGTTGGAGATCGGCGCGGGAACAAGCGAAGTCCGCAAGATCATCATTGCCGAAGAACTTTTGCGCGCCTGAGGGGGACGAGACAATGAACAAGCAACTGCGCAACGACACCGCTCTGCCAACACATTTCATGACGGACGAACAGCAGGCCCTGGCCGATCAGGCCGGCAAGTTCTTCATGTCCGAATTCCACCATCTGAATGCGGAAATGGACGATACTGATGACCTGCCGTCTTCGGTTTTCCCCAAGCTGGGCGAAATGGGCTACCTGGGACTGAACGTGCCGACGGAATTCGGCGGTGCCGGGCTCGATTTTACCTCGGCCTGTATCATCACCGAGGAAATGTCGCGCGCCTCGGCGGCCATCGGACTGACCCATGTGGCGCACGACAACCTCTGCGTCAATAATATCTATCGCAACGCCAATGACGAGTTGCGCCGAAAATACCTGCCAGGTCTGTGCGACGGCACGCTGGTGGGTGCCCTGGGTCTGACCGAACCCGGCGCGGGGTCTGATGCGCTTGGCTCGATGCGGACCACGGCCAAAAAGGATGGCGACGACTACATCCTGAACGGCGCCAAGATCTACATCACCAATGGGCCGATTGCCGATCTGGTGCTGGTCTATGCCAAGACATCGCCCGAAAAAGGGGCCAAGGGCATTTCCGCCTTTATCGTGGAAACCGACACGCCCGGTTTCAAGGTGGCGCAGAAGCTGAACAAGATGGGATTCCGGGGCTCGCCGACGGGCGAACTGGTATTCGAAGATTGCCGTGTTCCGGCCAGAAACATGGTCGGCAAGCTGGATGGCGGGGTTGCCGTTACCATGTCCGGACTTGATCTGGAACGTGCCATCGTCTGTTTCAACGCTCTGGGCATTGCGCAGCGGGCGCTGGATATTTCCATCGATTACGCCAAGACACGCCAGCAATTCGGCAAACCGATCGCCAGTTTTCAGATGGTTCAGGCGATGCTGGCCGACATGTATACGCAGATCGAGGCCGCGCGGAGCCTGTCCTTGCGCACCGCTGCCATGTGTGAAGGCCTCGAAGAGGGCGAAGGCGGGCGCGGCGAAATACACAAGCTCACCGCTGCGGCGATCTACAAGGCCGCTGAGGCGACATCCTTCGTGCTGGACAAAGCTGTCCAGATTCACGGCGGCTCGGGTTACATGCGTGATACAGAAGTGAACCGGCTATACCGGACCGGTCGCGTGCTTGAGGTCGGCGCAGGCACCCAGGAGGTTCGCAAACTCATCATCTCTGGCGAATTGCTGAAGAACTAGGGGCGGAACATGAGCGAAGCGAAATCAAGGCGTTACGCGTCGGATCTCATGGCGGGTCAAGTTGCCCTGGTCACGGGGTCCGGATCTGGAATGGGCCGGGCGACGGCGATCGAAATGGCCGCTTGCGGGGCAAGGCTTGCGCTGTTCGCGCGCCGCGAAGAGCCGCTGGAAGAGACCGCCGAAATGATCCGGGCGGCGGGGGGCGAGGCCTTTGTCGTGCCCGGAGACACCCGCGACGAAGACAGTATCGAAGCTGCGATGGGGCGGATCAAGGACCACTATGGGCAGTTGGATGTTTTGGTGAACAATGCCGGCGGCCAGTATATCGCGGCCGCCCGCGATATCACCAACAAGGGCTTCGAAGCCGTGATCCGCAACAACCTGATCGGATCTTGGCAGATGACCCGGGCAGCGGCGGATCACTTCATGTACGACAATGGTGGATCGGTTGTGTTTGTCACCGCCATCTCTGCGCGCACCGCGCTTACCGGCTTTACACACACCGTCGCCGCCCGCGCCGGTGTGACGGGCATGATGAAAACGCTGGCCGCCGAATGGGGCGAGTACGGCATCCGGCTGAACTGTGTCGCGCCGGGCACGATCAAGACCGATGCGCTTGGCCGCTATCCGATTCCGCCGGAACAGTGGAAAAAGCTGAACCGCTCGGTGCTAAACCGGATGGGGGCGGCCGAGGACATCGCAGGCACGATCATTTTCCTGGCCTCGAAACTTGGCGGTTTCATCACCGGAGAAGACATTTATGTAGACGGCGGTGAAACCTTGCATATGGGTCATGACGCGCGGGACATGATCAACCCCGCGATGTTCGAGAAACGCGAACGGGGAGATGGCAAGAATGAATAAACAGCCCGTCCTTCTGGAGATTTCCGACAGGATCGCTACGGTTACGCTGAACGACCCCGAGCGGCGCAACCCGGTCACCGGCAACGACATGATCGCTGCCCTTCTGGAGACCTTCGCCAAGGTGCAGGCCGATCCTCAGGTCAGCGTGATGATCCTGACCGGGGCCGACCCGGCCTTTTGTGCAGGCGGGGACATCAAGGAGATGAACGATCCCGACAGCGTGTTCCGCAAGGAGCCGCTGGCGGCGGCGCAGAGTTATGTTGATGGGGTGCAGCGGCTGCCGCTTGCGCTCTACAACATGGATATTCCGACGATCGCCGCAGTCAACGGCCCGGCGGTGGGCGCGGGGTGCGACCTGACCATGATGTGCGACATGCGCATCGCGTCGGAAAAAGCAAGGTTCGGCGAGGTGTTTCTGAATCTCGGAATCATTCCGGGCGATGCGGGCAGCTGGTTCCTGTTGCGTCGTCTGGGCCACCAGAAGGCCGCCGATCTGACCTTCTCAGGGCGCATGGTCGAGGCCAAGGAAGCGCTGGAGCTTGGTATGGTGCTTGAACTTGTGCCTCATGAAAAATTGATGGAACGGGCCCGCGAACGGGCCGCTGTCATCGCCGCGAAACCGCCGCGCGCGGTGCGGGTCGCCAAGCGTCTGATGCGCAATGCCGAACGGATGGACCTGCCGGATTTCCTGAATTCCGCAGCGGCCTATCAGGCGCTCATGCATCAGACCGAAGACCATCACGAGGCTGTTGCTGCGTTCATCGAGAAACGAAAACCCAACTTCACGGGACGTTAAGGAAAAGATCGCATGTCTGACATCACCCAAAAGAAGATGGAGCAAATCGCGCAGATGTGGAATGCGCGCGGCAAGGGTCTGATTACGCATATGGCGCTTGAGATCGAAGAGGTCTCGACCGAAGGCGTTCGCGTTAGGATGCCGTTCAATCCGGACTTTTGCGTCGATGCGGAACAATCGCTGCTCCACGGTGGTATCCTGACGGCACTTCTGGACAGTGTCTTTGGGCTGGCGAACTTTGTTGCCATCGAAGGCGTCAGTACCATGGCCACTCTTGACCTGAGAGTTGATTACCTGCGCCCGGCCCGTTCGCGCGCGGATGTCATCGTTCAAGCGTATTGTTTTCGCAAGACCCGCCACATCGCCTTCAATTCCGGCAGCGTCTGGTTCGCGGGCCATGAGGATGCTGAAATAGCCAGGGGAACCGCCTCGTTTGCATTGACGCGCGGCGAAACCAGCCTGTTTGACGCAATGACAAAAGGAAAAACCTCGTGATGGACGTGCAAACTGTCAATGCCAATGTATCCCGGGTGCCGTTCTTCCGATTTCTCAACTTTGAGGTCAGACGTCTAGACAGTCTCCATGCTGAGGCGGAAATGACCTTTGATGACCGCCATATCGGTAACCCGATCATGGAGTACTACCATGGCGGCATAATCGCGAGTTTTATGGAGGCCACTGCCGCCATCGCGGTACAGCCCGATTTCGCCGACTTCCCGGCCAAGCCGATCAACCTGACCGTCGATTACCTCAGACCCGGTGTGAAGGGACCGCTTTTTGCGCGCGCTAACGTCACGCGCAAAGGCAAGCGGATGGCAAGCGTCAGCGTGCTCAGCTGGCAGACGGATCGGGAAAAGGCGGTTGCCGAAGGGCTGTATCACTTCCTTCTGGTCTGACCGGGGCAACCGCTTTCAGGGCTACCTTGTCCTGTGGACGGGGTCGCTTCCCGGTTACAAATGCCTTCCAATAGCAGATTGATGAGCATGCTGGAGAATTCAGGCAGTGATAGATATCCTTCCACTCCTGCCTTGTTCGGGTCGAACCATTCCACCGTCCAGTTTAAGGCACCCAACATCACTTGGCGCAAGGGGACGATCTTGATATCTGACCGTATGGCACCGTCGTCCTGAGCGTCACGGAGTACCCCGTCCCAGAGTTCTCCATATTCATGGCGAATACCCCTGTGCCTCTCCCTGAAATGATTGGGGAGCATTCCATAGCTTCTGATATTCGCCGAAGTGAATTCGCTTGCCTTGAAGAGGAAATCCAGGTGCGCCCAGATTGCAGTCGCTATCCTGGCGTGATGATCGTACGGGGCATCGAATTTCCGCACGGCGCTTTCGACACCTGATAGCAAGTCCTTCAGTCCGGCGTTTAGAACTTCGTCAACGATTGCATCCTTGGAATCGAAGTGGTAATAGACGCTGCCCGCCTTCATGTTCGCTTCTTCCGCGATCTTCCTGAGCGTCGTCGCCTTGTAGCCATTGTCCCTCAGAACGCGCGCCGCGGCCGTCAGGATTTCTGCACGGGTCTTAGCCGCCTTGCCGTCGGGGTCCGGAGTTTTGACGTGTGTGGCGGGGCACTGCTTCAAGCCTTCGGTATCCGCCTTACAATGCAGACACATTCCGTCAAGTATCAGCTTACTCATTCGTTCCGCGAGGATGCGCACCGGATACTTGTCGACATCGTACCATTCTACGGTCCAGTTCATGGCACTTAGGATGAACTGGCGGATCACAGCAGTGGATATGTCGCTTCGAAGGTGGCCGGCGCGTTTGGCGTCATTCAGGAATTTGCCCCAGGCACCCGCATATGATGCACGCAATTCGCGATGCGGGGTGCGTGTTTCGTCCGACAACATCGGATAGTTCCGAATATTGGCTGACGTAAAGTCGCTGTCGGTCAATAGGTAGGTAAGGTGTGTTTCAATCAGCACTTCGAAAGTCTTGCGAAAATCCTCCGAACTTGTCGGTGCCGACCGAACAATTTCACTGACCGCCTGATATAGTTGACGGACGCCAAGATCGAGAACTTCGCTCAGAATCTGGTCCTTGGATTGAAAATGATAATAAATGCTGCCGGCCTCAATGCCAGCTTCCTGCGCGATGTCGCGCATAGTCGTTGCGTGATAGCCTTCATACCGAAAAAGTCGCGCGGCCGCAGCGAGTATGGCTTCGCGGGTCCTCTCCGACTTGCTTAGATCGTCATTCACTATCCTGGTATCTTCAATCTGTCGTGCCATCCAGTGTCGATACTTGTCGTAGATGAGGCTGTCCATTGCAATTAATCTAACAACTGTTAGATTACATCGGAGAGAGTGTCGAATCAAGCTCTTTTCAAGGTGCAACGGAAGAGGAGGACCTCCACATGCGAGGGTTGAGTGGAAAACGGGTCGTCGTGACCGGCGGTGGGAGCGGCATTGGCCGAGCGGTTTGCGAACGGTTCGGCGCGGAGGGTGCCGAAGTCGCCGTTTTCGATCTGAACAAAGCCGGAGCGGATGAAACCGCCAAACTAATCACTGAATCCGGCGGAAAAGCGACTGCATTTCAGGCGGATATCACCGATCGCGCACAGGTCGACAAGGCCGTCGCCGAGTTCGAATCCGGCGGACCGATTGATGTGCTGGTGAACAACGCGGGCTGGGACGTGATCAAACCGTTCCTCGACACCGATCCCGACCTTTGGAAAAAGGTCATCGACATAAATCTTTACGGTCCGCTGAATATGCATCACGCGGTGCTTCCGGGCATGGTCAAGAACGGCGGCGGCCGTGTGGTCAACATCGCGTCCGACGCCGGACGCGTCGGATCATCCGGCGAAGCCGTGTATTCGGCCTGCAAGGGTGGCATCATCTCGTTCACCAAAACCGTAGCGCGCGAACTGGCGCGTAAAGGTATTCAATTGAATGCGGTCGCCCCCGGCCCGACCGATACGCCGCTGTTCGCTCAGGTTGCCGAGGGCGAGGCCGGTCAAAAGATCGCCGAAGGTCTCAAGCGGGCGATTCCGATGAAGCGTCTTGCGCAGCCGACGGATTACCCTGGCATCATCTGCTTCCTGTCGTCGGACGACGCAGGGTTCATTACCGGCCAGGTGATTTCGGTTTCGGGCGGCCTGTCCATGCACGGTTGAAGCCATGGCAGTAGCGCCGGACACCAGGCGTTGCTGCCAAACCGTGCCAAGAGTTACCTCCCCGACTGGCCGCGCCTTATGTGCGGCCCTTTTTCATTCTAGAAAGGTTGCGAATGTTTCAGCCAGGCTCTGAAATCCAGCGGACAAGCACGCTGACCGCATTTCTGAAGGACTGTGGCATTCACAGTTACGAGGAGCTCGTCCGCCGTTCGAATGAAGACCCAGACTGGTTCTGGGGCCGGATCATCGACCATGGCGGGATACGGTTCGCGCGGCCCTACACCCGGTTGCGAGATATCTCCACAGGGCCTGAATCGATCAGATGGGCCGTGGAAGGTACGTTGAATCTGACGGTAACTTGTCTTGACGCCCGAATTGCCGCGGGTTTGGGCGACAAGACCGCAATCGACTGGGTCGGCGAAGACGGAAGCCGCCGCCGCTGGAGCTATTGCGACCTTGCCGCCGAAGCCTCCCGCGTCGCCTCGACCCTTGCCGCGCGCGGTGTAAAGCCGGGTCAGGCGGTGGGCATCTATATGCCGATGATCCCCGAAATCGAGGCCGCGCTTCTGGGTATTGCCCGGCTGGGCGCGGTTGCCGTGCCGCTGTTTTCCGGCTTTGCGCCCCATGCCATCGTATCGCGCCTGAACGACGCGGATGCCGTGGCGGTGTTGACGGCGGATGCCACACCCCGGCGAGGCAAGCCGGTCTGGATGGAAGCGACCCTTGCCCAGGCTTTGACCGACGTGCCATCGGTTCATACCGTGATCAGCCTGCGACGGTTCGGCGGTGCGATGGCCGATCCGGCCCGCGATCTGGACTGGGCCGAAACAGTGGGGCGGGCCAGTCCGGAGTTTGCCGCCGTTCCGGTCAAGGCCGATGACACCTTTCTGATCGCCTATACATCGGGCACCACCGGGCGGCCCAAGGGTGTCGTGCATACCCATTTGGGCGTGCAGGCCAAGGCCACGGCCGATTTCCTGCTTTGCCTCGACATGAAACGGGATGACCGGCACCTCTGGATGACCGACATGGGGTGGGTCATGGGACCGCTCACCCTTTTGTCGGTGCTCTTGTCCGGTTCGACCCTGGTGCTGGCCGAGGGCGCACCATCAATGCCCGGCGATCCCTTCAGGCTGCTGCGTCTTGCGTCCGATATGGAGGTCACGCATCTCGGCGTGGCCCCGACTCTGGTACGGCAGTTCATGACTCAGGATATTGAACCTTTGTCGGGCTACGACTTGTCGCCCCTGCGCATTGTCGCCTCGACCGGTGAACCCTGGACCGACGAAGCCTGGCTCTGGCAGCTCGATCACATCTGTCGCCGCCGCGCCGTGCCGCTGAACATCTCGGGCGGGACCGAGCTTTTTGGCGCGATCCTGACCTCGACCGTGCTGCACGAGCTCAAGCCCGGCGGATTTTCGAACCAGGCCCTGGGTGTCGGGGCCAAGGTTCTGCGCCAGGACGGCAGCGAAGCCGCACCGGGCGAGGTCGGGGAACTGGTCGTGACCCAGCCGCCTCTGGGTCTGACCCCGGCCATCTGGGGGGACCGCGATCGCTACCTTGAAACCTACTGGTCCACCTTCCCCGGCCTCTGGCGGCACGGCGACTGGGTGCGCTGCGATCCGGACGGGACATGGTATATCCTGGGCCGGTCGGACGACACGCTGAACATCGCCGGCAAACGCATCGGCCCGCCCGAAATCGAGGCGGCCCTTACCGAAACCGGAGAGGTGGTGGACGCCGCTGCCATCGCGGCACCTGATGACATCAAGGGCGTGGCCGTCGTCTGCGTCTGCGTAGCGGCACCAAATGTGTCGCCGGACGCGGAGCTCGTGAACCGGCTCAAGGATCGGGTCGGAGAGATCGTCTCGAAACCCTTCCGCCCACGCGAGATCCACTTTGTCGAAGCGTTGCCCAAGACCCGCAGCATGAAAACCATGCGCCGTGTCGTGCGCGCCGCCTTTCTCGGTGAAGATCCGGGCGATCTGTCGTCGATCAGCAACCCGGAAACCATTCAGCCCCTCGCAGACCTGCAAAAGGAAAAGTCATGATCACTGTTTTCGGAGCCACGGGCACGACTGGCGCGCCCCTCGTCGATACGCTTCTGGCAAAAGGCGCGACCGTGCGCGCTGTCACCAGCGACCTTTCAAAGTTAGACGCGCTAAAGGCCAAAGCATGCGAGGCGGTCGTCGCGGATTTCACGGACCCTGCCGCGCTGGCGCGGGCCTGTGACGGGGCAGAAAAGATATACCTGGTCACGCCTGCCCATCTGAACATGCGCCAGTGGAAGGCGAACGTGATCGAGGCAGCCAAGGCCGCGGGCGTGCGCCATATCGTTGTGGCCACGGGGCTTGGCGCGTCGCCCAAGGCGGGGCTGACCTTTGGAAAGTGGCATTCCGAAACCCAGGAACTGCTGAAGCAAAGCGGCCTTGACTGGACCTTTGTCCAGCCGACCTATTTCATGCAGAACCTGCTGTGGCAGGCCGGCAACATTTCAAAGGACGCCGTGTACTATGACGATCTGGGCGGCCCTGTGGCCTGGATCGACGCCCGCGACATCGCGGATGTCGCCGCCGAGGCGCTGACCGCTCCGGGGTACGAAGGCAAGGGTCTTGGTCTGACTGGGCCCGAAGCTCTTGCCGGAGAGGACATCGCAGCGCTTCTGTCCGAGGTGACCGGGCGCGCTGTCACCTGCGCCCCCCTGTCGGCCGAGGATGCCAAGGCGGGCATGGTGGCTGGCGGAATGCAGGACGAGGTCGCCGGGGCCATGGTCGAATTGGCTTCCATCGCGCCCAAGGGCTATCTTGCCGGCATAGAAACTACGGTCAGCGACGTGCTGGGACGCCCGGCGCGTCGATTTGCCGATTTCGTCGCCGAAAACCGGGCTGCTTTCGTAAAGTAACCTGATGGCGGCGCCGCTTTATCTCGAACTGGCGCCGCCTCTGGAAGCGGCCAAACAGATCGACCATCTGTTCGTGTTCCGCGATACAGGTGTGCTGAGTGGTTGCGGAAGCGGGCGGTTCGCGACCGATCTCTTTACCCTGTCGATGACGCGCGACGACGCCGATGGCGGTACGCGTGTCTCGCTGGCACCGCCGCGCCCCGGTTTCACGCCCCGACCAAGGCCGTTTTGCGGCATCGTGGCCGGGCTGCGGCTGTCGCCACGGCCGGAGTGTCTGCCCGAACCGAAAATGCTGGACACGTTGGCCTTGGAACTGGGCCGCGTACGGACGAGTGACGATGACCTGCCCGCACTCATCGCGGTGCTTGACGGTCTTGCGAAAGACCTGAGCTTTGCCGCACCAACCGGAGCTTACAGCGACCGGACCAAACGTCGAAAGGTGCGGGCGGAAACCGGCGTGTCGCGGCGGCGGCTTGCGGCCTCGCGGCGCTTTCGCCTTGCTCTCGGGCAGCTTGCGTCAAAGACCCTGCCACTGAGCGATCTGGCGCTGAACACCGGATATTACGATCAATCTCATTTGTCCGCCGCTTGCCGGATCTTCGCCGGCAAACCGCCCGGCGCGTTGCGCGCTCTGTCTATTCCGCGTCGTTTTGACCTTTCGCTACAAGATACGCGCCTCAAAGACCGCCTAAGATTGGTCATTGACGAATGAAATCGAAGAGGAAGACCCGCCATGACACAATTCAAACCGAAAAACCCCGACTATGACGCACGCGTGCGCAACAGTTTCGATCGCCAGAAGGTGATGAACACGTTGGGGATCAGCATTGCCGAGTTGTTACCCGGCCGCATCGTTCTGGAAATGGCACATCAGGTTGCCCTGACCCAGCAGCATGGGTTTTTGCATGCCGGAATCGTGTCGACAGCGCTGGACAGCGCCTGCGGATACGCGGCCTTTTCGCTGATGCCCGCGGACGCGGCAGTGTTGACGGCCGAATTCAAGATCAACCTACTCAACCCGGCGGACGGCGAACGGTTTCGCTTCGTCGCTGACGTGGTGAAACCAGGCAGGACGCTGACGATATGCGAGGCGCGTGCCTATGCCGTGAAGGGCCAGGATGAAAAGCTCGTCGCAACGATGACCGGAACGCTCATGGCGCTGGTGGGGCGAACCGGCGTGGCTGGCTGACGATCGGGCCGGAGCGAAAATTAATCTGCGAGCCGGGCTTCGAGGATATGCCGCTGGATCTTGCCACTGGTCGATCTGGGAAAATCCTCGAACGCGATGAAGCAAATTTCGCGTGGTCGCTTATAGCCAGCCAGGCTTTCGCGGCACAAGTTCAGCAGCGCCTCGGCATCCGGCCCGTCATCGCCACAGGCAACAAAGGCCACCGGGCTTTCCCCCCATTTCGCGTCGAAGGCCCTGACCACGGCAGCATCGATCACATCGGGATGAGATAGAAGCACACGCTCGATTTCCGCAGGATAGACGTTCTCGCCGCCCGTCTTAATCAAGTATTTCGCCCGATCCACAAAGTCGACGGTGCCGTCCGCATGGCGCCGGAACAGATCGCCCATGTGGAAAAAGCCGTTGCGAAAGTCACGGGCGTTGGTGTCGTCGGCGTTCCAGTACCCGGAAAACAGCGTCGGACCCCGAAGCGCCATTTCGCCCGGCGTTCCATCGGGGACTTCGCGGTCGTCGGGATCGACCAGCCGCACCTCGCAAAAGGCGCTGATGCGCTTGGACAGCCGGTCCGGGGTCACACCCGGCGCGATCAGATCGGCGGTTCCCGGCGGCAGGCCGGTTTCGGTCGCCCCGAAGGAATTCAGGTAAGGCGTGTCCAGAAGACCGGTCAGTTCCGCGATCTGATGTGGCGGCACCAGATCGGCCATTGCCCCGCAAACCTTGATCCCCTTCAGCGGCAAAGGGTTGGCGTGCCGTTCGTTAATAAAAGCCTCCAGTGCCCCGGGCATCATCACGAACCAGCCGATCCTGTGGCGTGACAGCGCCTCGTTGATGACGGCGGGCTGCAGCCCGTCCACCATCACCACGGTCCCTCCCCGCAGGATCGTTGCCAGCGCATGATCGGTGGAGGCCATGTGGAACATCGGCGCCCAGGCGATGAACCCGTCGCCGGGATCCAGCGCCAGCTGGGCCGCAAAAACCATGGATCGGGCGATATGCGCGCGGTGGCTGATAAGCGCCCCCTTGGGCAGGCCCGTGGTCCCCGAGGTATAGAGGATCGTCAGACCGGCCTCGGGGTCGTCGACCATGGTTCCGGTGCGCGGGTCCGGCCCGGCCCCGGCAATGGCCGTTTCCAGGTCTGGCCCGACGGTCAGACAGGGTGTCGACGCGACGGCGCGATACGCTTCTGAAAGTTCCGGTTCGACAACCGCGAGCACCGGCTCGACCAGATCGATGCAGTGCCACAGTTCATCGGGGGCAAGCCGCCAGTTCAGGCAAGCGACAATTGCGCCGATTCCCGCCGCTGCAAGTTCGACCTCCAGGTATTCTGAGCGGTTATGCGACAGGATCGCGATCCTGTCTCCGGGCGCCACGCCTCGTGCCAGAAAGACAGCCGCCAGACGATCGACCCGCTCCAGCAGTTCTGCATAGGTCAGTTTCCTGCTGCCGTCCTCGATGGCGAGGGCGCGGGCGCAGTCATGTGCGCGGGTTCGAAAGATCGAATACAGATCAGCGCGCCCCGCGCGGATGACGTCGGTCAGCATAGTTTCCCCCTTGCCCGAGCCTCGGTTCAGAGACCCTGCGCCAGGCGCACGCCCTCATCAATGGCGCGCAGCGCATCCAGTTCCGCGGCCTCCTTTGCCCCGCCGATCATCGTAACCAGGACGCCGCGCGCGGCAAGCTCTTGGGCCAGGACCCGTTCTGGTTCCTGACCGGTGCACAGCACAATTGTATCGGCTGCGATGACCTTTGGCATTCCGTCCGCGACGATATGCAGTCCCGCATCGTCGATATGTTCATAGGTCACGCCGCCCATTGCCTCGACCCCATGTTTGCGCAGCGCGTTGCGCAGGATCCACCCTGTCGAAACACCGAGCCCCGCCCCCGGTTTGGCTGCCTTGCGTTGCAGCATGACGACCTTGCGGCGCGACGGTTTGGGTGCCAGAGGGTCTCCCGCCAGGGCACCTGAGGAGACAAATTCGGGGTCCACACCCCAGGTTTCGCAAAAGACGTCGGAGTTGGCGGTCTCGGCGGGTTCGGTCACCAAGAACTCGGCCACATCATGACCGATGCCCCCTGCCCCCATCACTACGATACGGTCGCCCGCCACGCGGTCGCCGGACAGAATTTCGGCATAAGTCGCGACGCTGGGATGGTCGATACCCGGCAGGTCGGGAATACGCGGCGTGACCCCGGTGGCGATGACCACATGGTCAAATCCCTCAAGATCGCTCGCCTCTGCCCGCTGTCCCAGACGCTGCGTGACCCCGTGTTTCTGCATCTGACCGGCATAATACCGCAGGGTTTCGTCGAATTCGTCCTTGCCTGGTGCGGCGCGGGCCAGATTCAGCTGACCGCCCAATTTGTCCTGCGTTTCGAACAGGGTGACATCGTGGCCCAGCCGCGCCGCCTCGGCGGCTGTGGCCATACCAGCGGCACCACCGCCGACGACGGCCACTTTCTTTGGCGCGTCGGTTGGCGTATCCTGGAATTCGGTTTCGCGCCCGGCCCTTGGATTGACCAGACATCCGACCGGCCGGTCCGAAAAAATGAAATCCAGGCAGGCCTGGTTGCAGGCAATGCAGGTGTTGATCTCGTCTGCGCGGCCCTCGCGCGCCTTTTTCACGAAATGCGGATCGGCAAGAAACGGTCGCGCCATCGAGATCATGTCCGCATCGCCAGAGGCAAGTATGTCTTCGGCAAGCTGGGGTGTGTTGATCCGGTTCGAGGCAACTACCGGGATCGATACCGCCGCTTTGACGTTGGCTGCCGCCTTGCGCCAGGCACCGCGCGGCACCGGATAGGCGATCGTCGGCACGCGGGCCTCGTGCCAGCCGATGCCGGTGTTCAGGATATCCGCACCTGCAGCCTCGATCTTGCGGGCCAGTGCGGCAATTTCATCGGCGGGCGCGCCGCCCTCGACCAGATCGGCCGCCGAAATCCGGTAGATGACCAGAAAGTCGGGGCCGCAACGTTCGCGCACCGCGCGCACGATATCGACCGGGAATCGGTGGCGGTTCGCGGCGCTGCCGCCCCAGTCGTCTTGGCGCTTGTTGGTGTGGGTGACGGTGAATTCGTTGATCAGGTATCCCTCGGACCCCATGATCTCGACGCCATCAAAGCCTGCGGCCAGCGCATTGGCGGCCGCCACGGCAAAATCCTCGATGGTACGGAGAATGTCGGCTTCGGTCATATCACGCGGGGTGAAACGGTTGATCGGGGCGCGGATCGGCGACGGGGCCACACACCCTTCGATCTTGGCATAGCGCCCGGCGTGGAGGAGTTGCGCGCAGATCAGGCTGCCTTCGGCCTGCACCGCCTCGCAGATCGGGCGCAGGTCAAGCGCTTCTTCCGGGTCATCGATTCTCGGACCTTCTGGATCGAATATGCCCTCGGCATTGGGCGAAAATCCGCCGGTGACCAGAATCGCCGCCTCCCCCCGCGCCCGCTCAGAGTAAAAAGCGACCTGTTTGGCTATGCCGTCAGGCTCGGTTTCCAACCGCGTGTGCATCGACCCCATGATGACACGATTTCGCAATGTATGCTGGCCTGCGCGGATGGGCGAGAGCATGGTTTCAAAGCTTCCATCTGGTCTATTTTTCACTTTGGTTCTCCTCCTCAAAACTGCACTTGATATACATTCTAACATTTGTTAGATTTTTGGAAAGAAGATTTTCGCTCACGGGGAGGAGCACCGATGCAATTCCAGCCTACAGACGATCAGAAGGCGTTTCGCGAGACCGCAAAGCGCTTCGCAACTGAAAGGCTTGCGCCCACATATCAAGAACGCGCCAGCGGCCATACATTCGACCGTGCGCTGATCAAGGAGATGGGCGCACTGGGGCTGATCGGGGCCGATCTGCCCGAGGAATTCGGGGGTCTCGGCGAAAGCTCTGTCACGTCAGGGCTGATCGTCGAAGAGATCGCCTATGCCGATTTCAACGCAAGTTACGTGCAGCTTCTGGGCTCTCTCATGGGCGGAATGGTTGCCAAACATGCCTCCAAGGACATCGCGTCGGAATGGGTGCCCAAGGTTGTTTCGGGTGATGCGGTCATTGGCCTGGGCCTGACAGAGCCGCGCGGCGGTTCGGATGCGGCGAACCTGATTCTGAGGGCCGAGAAATCCGGCAACGGCTGGCGGCTGAACGGTGAAAAGACATCCATGAGTTTTGCCAGTCAGGCGGATGCGGCGGTCGTCTTTGCCCGTACCGGCGATCCTGACGGCGGCTCACGCGGGGTCAGCGCCTTTTTCGTCGATCTGAACCAGGAAGGCATCAAGCGCACCCATTTTGACGACATCGGCACCAAGCCTGTCGGGCGCGGCTCGGTTTTCTTTGACGATGTTTTCGTGCCGGCTGAAAACATGATGGCGGAACAGGACCGTGCCTTTGGCACGATCATGGCGGGCTTCGACTATTCCCGCGCACTGATCGGGCTGGAGTGCCTGGGGGCCGCGCAAGCGTCGGTGGATGAAACCTGGGCCTACGTTCAGGAGCGCGAGGCATTCGGAGCCCCGATCGTGCAGTATCAGGGTGTCAGCTTTCCCTTGGCCGAGGCCGAGACCCAACTGACCATGATGCGCCAGCTTTGCTATTACACGCTGGACCTGCGCGACCGTGGCCTGCCCCACACCTCTCAGGCCGCCATGTGCAAATGGTACCTGCCCAAAACCGCCTGCGAGATCCTGCACCAGTGCCTGATCCTGCACGGACATTACGGCTACACCACCGACCTGCCCCACCACCAGCGCTACAACGATGTGCTCGGCTTGCAGATCGGTGACGGCACCGCGCAGATCCAGAAGCTGGTGATCGCCCGCGAGAAGGTCGGTCGCATGGCGCTGCAGTATGACAAGAAGGCGAAGGGAGCCTCGAAATGAGCGACCCCATCCTCGTCACTTCCGAGGGCAACACCGGCATCATCGAACTGGCCCGCCCCGAGAAATTCAATTGCCTATCACTTGAGGTGCATGAGCGCATTTCTGCTGCGCGGTCGGAATTCGAGGCGAACCCCGCTATTCGGGCGATCCTGATCCGGGCACAAGGCAAGAACTTTTGCACCGGCGCCGATCTGGTGGAAGTGAAAGGTAAATTGAACGATCCCGCCGCGCTGGACCATTTCATCGCCTTTGGCATGAACAACCTGCGTGCGCTCGAAACCTCCTCCCTCCCTGTCGTGGTGGCAGTGCAGGGGTTGTGTCTGGCCGGCGGGATCGAACTGATGCTGGCATGCGATGTGTGCTTTGCGGCCGAAAGCGCCCAGTTTGGCGATCAGCACGCGCAATTCGGGCTGATTCCCGGTTGGGGTGGCTCGCAGCGGTTGACACGGTTGATGGGGCAGCGCAGGGCGCTCGACCTGATGTTCTCGGCCCGCTGGCTCAAGTCGGACGAGGCCAAAGAGGCCGGATTGGTCAACTACATCGTGCCGGATGCGGATCTGCACAAGATCTCGCTGGAATACTGCGAGAAAATCGCCACCCGTTCACGTCCCGGCATCGCCGAGATGAAGCGGTTGGCGCGCGAAGGCGCGGACCTTGGTATCGACCAGCAGATGCGGCTTGAGCGCGATGCCGCCGTGCGCGCACTGCCCAGCGATGACGTGGCCGAGGGCCTCGACGCATTCGAGAACCGGCGCGCCCCCGAATTCAAGGCTTGAGGACGAAACATGGATTTCATTTTGAACGACGAACAACGCCAGATTTACGACTATGGCGGCCAGCTGGCGCAGAAGTTCGATAACGATTACTGGCTGAGACACGCACGCAAGCACGAGTTTCCGCACGAAATGTTCCGCCAGATCGCCGATGACGGCTTCCTCGGCATCATGGTGCCCGAGGAATATGGCGGCGCGGGCCTTGGCATGACCGAAATGGCCCTGTTCATGGAGGGCACCGCCAATCACGGCATTCCGCTTTTGATGATGGTGGTCGGGCCGACCATGTCGCTGGCCCATATCGCCAGCCACGGGAGCGAGTTCCACAAGAAAGAACTGCTGCCGGCTGCCTGCCGCGGTGATATCCAGTTCTGTTTCGCGATCACCGAACCGGGGGCCGGGTCGAACACGATGAAGGCCACTACGCTGGCCAAGCGTCGAGGCAACCGGTTCAGCCTGTCGGGCGAAAAGACCTTCATCACCGGGGCCGAAGTGGCCGACTACTGCCTCGTGGTGGCGCGGACCAAACCGCATACCGAGGTCAGCCGCAAGACCGACGGCTTTACCCTGTTCGCCGTGGATCTGAATAAAAAAGGCGTCGACAAGCAGCGGGTGAAGATCTCGATCCCCCTGCCCGAGGAGCAGTGGACACTGTTCTTCGACGATGTGGATCTCGGCCCCGAGGATGTGGTCGGCGAGGTGGACGAAGGGTTCTCGATCCTGTTCGACAGCCTCAACCCCGAGCGCATCATCCTGGCCGCCTTGTGCTGCGGCATCGGCCGGTTCGCCCTGAACAAGGGCGTGGCCTATGCCTCCGAGCGCAATGTGTTCGGCCAACCCATCGGTGCGCACCAGGGCGTGCAGCATCCGATGGCCAAGGCGCATACGGCAGTCGAAATGGCCAGTCTGATGACCCGGCGCGCGGCATGGGAGTTCGACAACAAGCTGCCTGCCGGTGCGTCGTCGAACATGGCGAAATATGCCGCCGCCGAAGCCGGGATCGAAGCGGTCGACGCGGCGCTTCAGGCGCATGGTGGATCGGGCTTTACCGAAGATACGGGACTTTACGAAATGTACCCGCTGGTCCGCCTGCTGCGCACAGCGCCGGTGAACCGCGAACTGTGCCTGAGCTTTATCGGCGAAAAGGTCATGGGCCTGCCACGATCCTATTGATCGCCATGGCTTGGAACGGAGAACGACATGCAATTTGGAATGCGCTTCCGGCGGGAAGATGCCGCCGACAAGGTAAATGATCGCTTCTGGCACGCGATCGAGGGCACGCCGCTCGACGAGGTGCGCCGTATTCAGGAAGAGCGGCTGCGCGATCAGATGGCCTATCTCAAGGCAAACTCGACTTTCTATCAGGAGAAGTTCGCGAAAGCCGGTGTGGAATTCGACGATATCCGCACCATCGAAGACCTGCAGAAACTGCCCTATACCTACAAGACCGAGATCCGCGAAAGCCTGGCCGCCGAACCGCCGTTCGGCAAACACCGCGCCGCGCCCATGTACGAGATCATCCAGATGCAGGCCTCGTCGGGCACGACCGGCAGCCCCTCATATGTGGCCCTGACCGAATCCGACGCCGAAATGTGGCACGAGATGACGGCACGCTGTTTCTTTGCCAACGGGGTGCGGCCGGGCGACATGGTGCTGCACGCGTTTTCGCTCGCCAAGGGCTTTGTCGGCGGCATCCCGGTGATGCAGGGATTGCAGTACATGGGCACGATCGATGTGCCGGTGGGGGCGGATGGCGGTGCAGAACGTCTGCTGCGCGCCTGCGCAGACACGCGGCCGCGTTGCGTGGTCGGCGCCCCGAACTTTGTTCTGCACCTGGCCGAAAAGGCTCCCGAGGTGCTGGGATGCAAGGCCAGCGAACTGGGTATCGAGCGCGTGATCGTCGGCGGCGAACCCGGCGGCGGCATTCCCGCAATTCGGGCAAAGATCGAAAAGGCCTGGGGTGCGAAATGCACCGAGATGCTGGGCGGCACCGATCTGGGCGTGACATACTGGGCCGAGTGCGACGCCCAGTCGGGTATGCACATGGTCAACATGGACTATATCATCACCGAATTGCTCGACCCCGAAAGCGGCGAAATCATCCCCTGGGAAAAAGGTGCCGAGGGCGAGATGGTCTATACCGCGCTCGGCCGCCAGGCGAGCCCGCTCGTGCGGTTCCGGTCAGGCGATTATATCGAAGTGATCGATACCGAATGCTCCTGCGGCCGCACCGGGCCGAAGATCCGCTGCACCGGCCGGACCGACGACATGCTGATCGTCCGGGGGGCCAATGTCTTCCCGTCGGCGATCAACAGCGTCATTACCGAAATGGTGCCGGACACCAATGGCGTCATGCGCATCGTGGCCGATTTCGAGGGCCACACCACGCAGGGCGCGCTGACGGTGATTGTCGAACGCGGCCCCAATCGCGATCCGGCCGATGACGTCACCCTCAAAAAGAAAATCGAGCAGCGCCTGCGCGAATCCTTGGTCTTCAAGGCCGACGTTCACCTGGTTGCGGCCGACACTTTCGAAAAACCTGGCGCCGCCAAGGTCGCCTTCGTTCTCAGGAAATATCCAGACCTGCCATGACTAGAATGAAATCCCTTCTCGACACCGCGTCGGACGACTTCCGCGCCAACGACGTGTCTTACCGCGAAAAGGTCGATGAACTACATGCCCTCCGGCTCTTACAGCGCGTCGGCGGCCCCGAAATGGCGCGCAAACGTCATGTGGACAAAGGCAAAATCCTGCCGCGCGAACGGATCGAACGGCTGATCGACCCGGGCACACCATTTCTGGAACTCGGCGAGTTGGCCGGACTGAATATGCACAAGGGAGTTCCACCCGGCGCCGGCATCATCACCGGTATTGGCGTGATCGAAGGCCGTCAGTGCATGATCATCGCCAATGATGCCACCGTAAAGGGCGGCACCTATTTCGGGATCACCTGCCGCAAACACGTCCGGGCACAGAAAATTGCCTGGAAAAACCGCCTGCCCGTCATCACCCTCGTGGACTCCGGCGGTGCCTTCCTGCCCGACCAGGCCAACCTTTTCCCCGACGAAGGCCAGTTCGGCTCCATCTTTCACCAACAGATCGGCATGTCTGGCGATGGTGTGCCGCAAATCGCCGTGGTCATGGGGCCCTGCACCGCGGGTGGTGCCTATATCCCCGCGCTCTGTGACGAAGTGGTGATCGTGCGCGGTCAGGGCTTTATGTATCTAGGCGGACCGGAATTGACCTTTGCCGCAACCGGCGAAAAGGTCGAAGCCGAAGAACTGGGTGGCGGCAAGATGCATTCGTCCGTCTCCGGTGTGACAGACCATTTGGCCGAAGATGACGCCCACGCTCTGGCCATCACGCGCGAAATTGTCAGCCATCTTGGCGAAAAACCCCAACCCCGCAAGACGCCCGAAGCGCCCCGTGCGCCCGCCTACCCGGTCGAAGAGATTTATGGACTCATCAGCCGCGACCCCAAGGTGCCGACCGACAACCGCGAAATCGTGGCTCGGTTGGTCGATGAGAGCGATTTTCACGAATTCAAGCCGCTTTATGGCGACACGATCATGACCGGCTGGGGGCGCATCCACGGCCACGAGGTCGGGATCATCGCCAATACAGGCGTGCTTTTCGTCGAAGCCGCGCTGAAGGCGACGCATTTCATCAATCTCTGCGTCCAGCGTGATATTCCGCTGCTGTTCCTGGCCGATGTGAACGGCTTCATGGTGGGCCGCGAGGTCGAGCAGATGGGCATTGCCAAGGCTGGCGCCAAGATGATCACGGCCATGTCTTCGGCCCGGGTGCCGAAATTCACAATCATCACCGGTGGCTCTTACGGGGCCGGATACCTGGCGATGCTGGGCCGCCCGTTCCAGCCGGACGCAATGTTCGCCTGGCCGACGGGACGGTCGGCAATCATGGGGCCGGAACAGGCCGCCAGCGTGCTGGCTCAGGTCCGCGCGCAGATCAACGAACGCGAAGGCAAAAGCTGGACCCCCGAGGAGGAGGAAGCCTTCAAGGCACCGATCCGCAAGGAATACGAAGATTTTCAGGGAGCCTATAATTTTGCTTCCAACCTCTGGATCGACAGCGTGATCGAGCCCTGTGAGACCCGTGACGTCATGGCGCTGATGCTGGATGTGACATCGCGCAGACCCAAGGTCGATACCAACTTCGGCGTGTTCAGGATGTGAGGAGCGAACCGTGAAAATCAAAACGCTTCTGATCGCCAACCGCGGCGAAATTGCCTGCCGGATCGCGCGCACCGCGCGGGCCAGCGGTATCACCCCTGTCGGCGTGCATTCGCAGGCCGATGCCAATGCCCTGCATGTCCGCGAGATCGGCAAATCTGTCTGTATCGGTGCCGGGCCTGCATCCGAGAGCTATCTGAAAATCGACGCGGTGATTGCCGCTGCGCAATCGGTGGGCGCGGATGCGATCCATCCCGGTTACGGCTTTCTGGCCGAAAACCCCGATTTTGCCCGCGCGGTCGAAGCCGCCGGCATGATCTTCATGGGGCCGACGCCGGAAACGCTTGAACGTTTCGGCGACAAGGCCAGCGCCAAAGAGGCCGCCGTGGCGGCCAGCGTCCCGGTGATTTCGGGCGCCGAAGGTGCGCGGTCCGATCCCGAGCAGATTGCCGAGGAGGTGCGCCAAATGGGCCTGCCGGTGCTGCTCAAGGCTGTCGGCGGCGGTGGTGGGCGAGGGCAACGGCTCGTCACCGACGAAACCACGCTGGTCGAGGACATCGAAGGCGCGCTGCGCGAAGCAAAATCCACCTTCGGCTCCGAAGGGGTGCTGTTGGAGCGTTTCCTGCCCGAGGCGCGCCATGTTGAAGTGCAGATCGCAGGTGACGGCAAGGGCCATGTGGTGCATCTGTTCGAACGCGATTGCACGCTTCAGCGCCGCCACCAGAAGGTCATCGAGGAAGCCCCGGCCTGGGGTCTGCCCCGGACGCTTATGGACGACATCGCGCGCGACGCGGTGCGCCTTGGTGAAACGCTGGACTATCGCGGGCTCGGCACGGTCGAGTTTCTGGTCGCGGGGGACGAGTATTTCTTCCTTGAGGTGAACCCGCGCATTCAGGTGGAACATCCCGTCACCGAAGCGATCACCGGGCTGGACCTTGTCGCGCTTCACCTGCGGATTGCCGAAGGCGCGGGCCTTGGACTGGTGCAGGACGATCTGACGATCAACGGCCACGCGGTCGAGGTGCGGCTTTACGCCGAAGACCCGGCGATGCAATTCGCCCCGTCGACGGGTACGCTCACCACGCTCAGCCTGCCGTCGGGCCTGCGCATCGACAGCGGCGTCGAGGAAGGCGATGCGGTCACGCCTTATTACGACCCGATGATCGCCAAGCTGATCGTGCACGCGCCCGACCGGGAAACCGCATTGGCACGTCTGGCCACGGCGCTTGATCATGTCGCGGTCGAAGGCGTCGAGACCAATCGCGCCTTTCTGACGGCGCTGGCGCGAAACCATGAATTCGAACGGATGCAGGTGCATACCCGCTGGATCGACGGCAGGCTGGATGAGTTGACACAAGCACCCGGCCTGACCCGCCCCGATCTGTGGAAATCGACCGCTGCCATTCTATTCGTGACCCAGTCGCGCAGTGACACAAACGCCAATCCCTGGACCAACCGCGATGCCTTTACCGGCTGGCGGCTTGGCCTGGGCGGCGATGCGATGGAAGCAGGGCAAAGCGTGACGCTCACCGATTCTGACGAGGTATCCGAAGAACTGCGCATCGGCCCTGTCAAACCGGGCGCCGAATACACCGTCCGTCTGGAAAACGGCGAGGCGCTGACACTGTCGGCACGTGAACTGACGCCGGGCCGTTGGCGTGTCGGCGAAGGCGACACCGTCCACCTGATCGACGCGCGCCTGCACGCGGGCGTGATCGAACTGGACACGCCCGAAGGCCGCCTGGTCTTCCGCCCCGCCGCGCCCCTTGCCTTTGCTGGTGGTGATGCCGCGGCGGATCGCGCCGTGACCTCTCCGCTGACCGGCATGATTGTCGAAATCAAGGTCTCCGATGGTCAGAGCGTGGCCGAAGGCGACGTGGTTGCGGTCATGGAATCCATGAAACTCGAAATCTCGATCCTGGCGGCCGCGGCCGGGATCGCCAGCAATATATCCGTCTCGAATGGGGACATGGTCGATCGCGGCCAGGTCATCGCCGAGATTCTGCCATCCGAGGAGTGATGAAATGAACGACTTTCCCAAATTCGTAGAATTTCGTGAAGAAGGCCCGCGTGAGGGTTTTCAGATCGAAAAAAAGATTTATCCGATCGAAGAGCGGATCGAACTGATTGACATGCTCAGCGAAACGGGTCTGAAGCGCATTCAGGTTGGCAGTTTCGTCAGCCCGAAATACGTCCCGCAGATGGCAGACACCGGGGAGTTGTTTCAGCGTATCAAGCGCAAGCCGGGCGTGAACTACACATCGCTGTGGCTGAACGACAATGGGTTTCGCAAGGCCCTGACCGCGCATGAGGTCGATATCGACCCGCGTCTGCTGTTCTATCCTTCCGAAGCATTCGCAAAGTCGAACAACAATAGTACCTCTGCGGAAATGCGGGAGAAGCAACGCGACTGGGTTCGTCTTTACAAGGAAGAAGGATATACGGTCGACGCGGCCTATGTGATGACCGCCTTCGGCTGCAACCTCGAAGGCCCCATCCCCCAAGAACGCATCTTGGACGATTTCCGCTTTATCCTTCAGCTGTGCGAGGAAGAGGACATCCCCGTGCCGATCCTTGTGATCGCCGACACAATGGGCTGGGGAAACCCCGAGGCGGTCAAACGCATGATCGGCGCCCTGCGCGAATTGGCGCCCGA
This sequence comes from Tropicibacter sp. R15_0, assembly GCA_017744045.1. Taxonomy (GTDB): domain Bacteria; phylum Pseudomonadota; class Alphaproteobacteria; order Rhodobacterales; family Rhodobacteraceae; genus Pelagimonas. Next base: position 109,759 of record JAGHRD010000008.1, read on the forward strand.
GGCGCGCATCGGTATGCACATCCATGACACACGTGGGCTGGGGATCGCCAACGTTTATGCGGCCCTGTCGATGGGCGTGGACATGTTCGAAAGCTCGGTCGCCGGTCTTGGCGGCTGTCCTTTCGCGGGCCACGGCCACGCGCGGGCCGCAGGAAATGTCTGCACCGAGGATGCAGTGTTCATGTGTCACGAACTGGGCATCGAAACCGGCATTGATCTGGACAAGCTGATCGCAGCGGCGGTCAAAGCGGAAGAGATCATCGGCGTGCCGCTCATGGGCCGGGTCATGCATACCGGCGGGTTGGACAAATACCGCAAGGCGGGCTGAGGAGGGAAGAAGATGGCAAAAGCACTTGACGGAAAGGTGGTTCTGGTCACCGGGGCCGGCGGTGGGATCGGGCGCGACATCGCCTTGATGGCAGCCGCGGAAGGCGCTGCTGTTGTGGTTAACGATCTGGGGGCGTCGCTGAAAGGCACGGGCCAGACCGAAAGCGCGGCGCAGAAGGTTGTTGCCGAGATCAGGGCGGCGGGCGGCGATGCGATCGCCGATGGCGGCAACGTCACCGATCCGGACGCCGCGCGCGCGATGATCTCGGCGGGTGTCAAGGAATTCGGCCGCATCGACGCGGTGGTGAACAACGCCGGCATCCTGCGCGACGGGTTCTTCCACAAAATGACCTACGAGGATTTCGACGCGGTGGTGAAGGTTCATCTTTATGGCGCCTTCAACACCAGCCGCGCGGCGGCCGATTATTTCCGCGAACAGGAGGGCGGCGCGCTGGTGCATATGACCTCGACCTCGGGGCTGATCGGCAATCTGGCGCAGGCGAATTACTCGGCGGCAAAGCTGGGCATCGCGGCCTTCTCGAAATCGGTCGCGCTTGACCTGAAACGCTGGAACGTGCGGTCGAACTGCATCGCGCCCTTCGCCTGGAGCCGGATGATTTCCTCGATCAAGACCGACACGCCCGAACAGGAGGCGCGGGTTGAAAAGCTCAAGCAGATGACGCCCGCCAAAGTGGCGCCGATGGCCTGTTTCCTGATGTCCGACAGGGCCGAAGGCGTCAGCGGACAGATCTTTGCCGTGCGCAACAACGAGATTTTCCTGTTCAACCAGCCCCGCCCGGTGCGCTCGGTTCATTCCGGCGAGGGCTGGACCGCAGATGAAATCGCCGAGCGCGCCATTCCCGCGCTCAAATCGCAATTCACGCCGCTCGAGGTTTCGGCGGATGTCTTTTCGTGGGATCCGGTCTGATGGGAAAACGCAAAGAAAAAATCAGCTCTGACATTGCCTGGAGCACCTCTGACAAGATCAGCGTGCGTGGGCTCGATCTGCCCAACGAGATCCTGGGCCATATGAACCTTGGCGATCTGGCGTTCCTGCAACTGACGGGCCGCAAGGCCACGCCCGAGGAAAGCCGCGTCTTTAACGCCATCGTCATTACCCTGGTCGAACATGGTATCACGCCCTCGGCCCTGGCGGCGCGGATGACGTACATGGGGGCGCCGGAATCGCTTCAGGCGGCCGTGGCGGCTGGCTTGTGTGGGCTGGGCACCGTCTTTGTCGGTTCTATGGAGGGTGCCTCGAAAATGCTTTACGAGGCACTGCCACAGGACAAGTTGGGCACCGGTGTCGATCTGGATGCGCTGGCCGTCGAGACGGTAGAAAAATTCCGCGCCCGCAGGATGATCGTGCCGGGGCTGGGCCATCCGGTGCACAAACCGGTCGATCCGCGCACCCCGCGCCTGTTCCAGATCGCTGCCGAGAACGGCAAGTCCGGTGAATACATCGAGTTGATCCAGAAGATTCAGGCCGTTGCCGAAGAAAAATCGGGTAAGATGCTGCCGATCAACGCCACCGGCGCGATCGGGGCGATCTGCTGTGAATTCGGCTTTCCCTGGAAGATCGTGCGCGGCTTTGGCGTCATGGCGCGGTCCATCGGGCTGGTCGGTCATATCCTCGAAGAGAGCGAAAACCCGATTTCCTATGAGCTGTGGCAGCGTGCCGAGCAGGAAATTCTTGAAACGTCGGGTCCGGGGGCGGCATAAGCGATGCAGACCTCGGCCCCCGACAGCCATAACGACCTGCGCGACGCCATGCGCGCGCTTTGCGCGCAGTTCCCGCCCGACTATCACCGCCGCGAAACCTACCCCGAGGAATTCGTCGATGCGCTGACCCGCGAGGGCTGGCTCGCCGCGATGATCCCAGAAGAATACGGCGGCTCGGGCCTGGGGTTGACCGAAGCCTCGATCATCATGGAGGAGGTGAACCGCTGCGGCGGCAACGCGGGCCATTGCCACGGGCAGATGTACAATATGGGCACGCTGCTGCGGCATGGTTCGGAGGAGCAGAAACAGAAATATCTGCCCGGCATCGCCAGCGGCGAATTGCGCCTGCAATCCATGGCCGTGACCGAACCGACCACCGGCACCGACACCACCAAACTGAAGACCTCGGCGGTGAAAAAGGGCGACCGCTATGTGATCAACGGCCAGAAAGTCTGGATCAGCCGTATCCAGCATTCCGACCTGATGATCCTGCTGGCGCGCACCACGCCGCTGGCCGAGGTCAAGAAGAAATCGCAGGGCCTGTCGATCTTCATGGTCGATCTGAAAGAGGCGATCGGCAACGGGATGGAGGTCCGCCCCATCGCCAATATGCCCGGCCACGAAACCAATGAAGTGTTTTTCGACAACCTGGAAATCCCCGCCGAGAACCTGATTGGGACCGAGGGGCGCGGATTTTACCATATTCTTGACGGGCTGAATGCCGAACGGACCCTGATTGCGGCGGAATGTATCGGTGATGGATACTGGTTCGTTGACAAGGCCCGCACCTATGCCGGCGACCGCATGGTCTTTGACCGCCCCATCGGCCAGAACCAGGGCGTGCAATTCCCTATCGCCAGGTCCTATGTGAACATCGAGGCCGCCAATCTGATGCGCTTTGAAGCCTGCAGGCGGTTCGATGCTGGGCTGGATTGCGGAGCACAGGCGAATATGGCCAAGCTGCTGGCTTCGGAGGCCAGCTGGGAAGCGGCCAATGCCTGCATTCAGACCCATGGCGGCTTCGGTTTCGCACGGGAATACGATGTCGAACGCAAGTTCCGAGAGGCCCGGCTGTATCAGGTGGCCCCGATCTCGACCAACCTGATCCTGTCCTATGTCGGCGAACATATCCTCGGCATGCCGCGATCCTTCTGAAGACCAGAAACATGGGTGAGATTGAACTTGACGCGCTGGCGCCCTGGATGGGACGCACCGAGACTAAGGAAGATGTTCTGACGCAGGGGCTGATCGACAAATTCCGCGCCACGCTCGGTCCGCATCTTTGGGACGGAGCGGGCGATGTCCCGCTGGGAATTCATTGGTGCATTGCCCTTGATACCGTGCCAGCTGCCGCCCTTTCAGCAGACGGCCATGCCGCGAGGGGTGGATTTCTGCCCCCTGTTCCGCTGCCCGCCCGCATGTGGGCGGGCGGCGATGTTACGCATATCGCGCCGCTGACAATCGGCGAAACCATCACCCGACACTCTTCGATCAGGGATGTTGTGGCCAAGCAGGGCCGTAGTGGACCATTGGTCTTTGTGACCGTCGAACATGAGTATCTGAGTGGCAACCGGCTTTGTATCCGGGAGCAGCAATCGATCGTTTATCGTGAGATTTCCACCCCCCGCACGGGCGAGAGCGCAGCTGACGCGGGTGACCCCACCACGCTTAGATCGACGCTGACACCGGATCCTGTTCTTCTGTTTCGCTATTCGGCGCTGACGTTCAATGCCCATCGCATTCACTATGACCACATCTACGCCACCGAAACCGAAGCCTATTCCGGACTTGTTGTGCATGGCCCATTGCAGGCCACGCTGCTTCTGAATCTGGCGGCGGATGCGTTGAAAACATCGCCCTACCGGTTTTCGTTCCGAGGACTCGCGCCGCTCACCCTGCCCTGCGAATTGCAACTGCACAATGAAGGGACCGGCGCCTCCGGGACAGTCTGGTGTCAGGATGAAAACGGTCTTCGAAGCTTTTCCGCAGAGTACGCGGCTGTCTGATCGGTTTTCTGCCGTTGCGGATTCAGTTGTTGATCAAATTTCTAACACCCGATAGGCCGCGCAGAGAGACTTGGCAATTAGGCTCAGGACTTCGGTAACGGGTATCCTCCGGCCAAGCGAATTCGCTCAAGAAGCCGGATCCCGCGGGCGGGTTGCTTTGGTGCAGGCACTTCGATTGCCTCGTCGTGGCTCGCGTTCGAGATCCTTTGGCAGGCTGCCCAGCAGGGCCGCCGCACCGGTATAGTCGCTGACCTGGCCTGCAATCATGACGAACCGCATCGGGCGGCAATCGGCGTCAGTGACGGCGTGCAGCTTGGTGTTTATGCCGCCCTTGGTCCAGCCGATCAGACGGCCTATCGTAAGCGATGTCGCCACCCCACTTTGGCCGTAAAGGCGGTCATTGCGAGTTGATACGCATTCGAAAGCAAGGAGTGCATTTCGCAATGTCCGCAAAGAACTCTTTTTCTCACAGCGCTCGATGTTGAGGCCTTTGCCTCCCCTCGTCCAAGGCCTGGCGTGACATCTGGGGCAGCGGTTAGGGGGTCGGAGCGGTGAAGGAGGTGATGACCACGGCGGACTACGTCGACCGTCTCGACCGGGAATACCAGGCCGCCAAAGATGCGCTCTGTTCCTGACGAAAGAGGGCGGCCAGTTGCCCGGCCGCCCATCTGTTTCTGCGGTTGTCGCGAATGATCGAGACCCGATCTTAGCGGTCCTTTTGGTTGACGATCAGTTCTGCATTTTCGGGTAGTTCCGAAACGATGCTCACCTCGTCGGCGCGAATTCGCGCATGCAGTTTGAAGGTATCAGCGGCGGCTGCTTCTGCGGCGGAAGCGTCGGCACCGTCTTCCAGCACAAGCGAGAGGCGGATCATGTCGCGATCGTTCTCGCGCGTTACCACGGCCTGCGCGGCCTTTGCGCCCGGCGTGCCGATGACAACTTCTTCGACCACGCGCGGATAAACGAAAATCTCGCGCACTTTGACCGCTGCCCCGACCCGTCCCTGCAATGCTGAAATCCGGCTGACGGTGCCATCCGCGTTGCTTTCCAGGGCAAAGGCGCTGTCGCCGGTGCCGAACCGGATCATCGGCCAGGTGGCATCGCGCGCGGTCACGACAACCTCGCCAGGTTCGCCATGAGCGACCTGTTCGCCGCTGACCGGATCGCAGATCTGCACCACGCGGTCGGGATGAACCAGGTAGCCTTCGCCGCCATCCTCATAGGCGACAAGGCCCAGATCGGCGGTGGCATAGGCGGCCCAGGTGGACACGCCGTATTCGGCCTCGATCCGGCGGCGCTTGGCCATCCAGTCGCCCATCTCACCGCCGAGGAAGGCTGTCTTCACCTTCCATGCGTCGCGGCCATAGGTTTCGATCACCTTGTCCGCCAGCGTCAGGAAAAACGCGGTCGAAGCGCAGATCGAAGTCACGCCGGTTTCGGCGATGATCTGTGCCTGAAGCTCCGTATTGCCGACGCCTCCGGGGATCACCGTGGCGCCTGCGGCCTGTGCCGCTTCGTCGAACAAAAGCCCCGCGGGCACCAGATGATACATCCAGGTGTTCAGGATGATATCCCCCGGCCCCACGCCTGCCGCCTTGAACAGCCGGTCAAGGCCGTGGCCGCCACCGTCCGAAAGGGCCGGTTCGAAAATCGGGCCGGGGGACACGTAGATCCGCCCGACATCCTTCAGATCCGAGGCCAGGAACCCGCCAAAGGGCGGGTTCTCGCGCTGGATCTTCAGAAGCTCTTCTTTTTTCATCACTGGAAGACGCGAGAGGTCCGCCACCGATGTGACAGCTGCCGGATCGAATCCGGCAGCCGTAAATCGCGATTTCAGGCCAGGAGCTTTTTCGGCCGCAGCGGCATAGGCTTGAGCTATATCTTTGTAGATATCATCAGACATTTCCATGCCTCCTCGTCCAATCGGGCGTTAAAGCGGGCAGTCCTTACGGAAGTTCGGCGCGCGCTTCTCGCGGTGCGACAACACACCTTCCTTGACGTCCTCGCTCATGAAGCCAAGCATCTCCAGCGCGGTCGACGCATCAAAGATCGGCCCGGCCTGGCGCAGCCAGTTGTTCAGCGAATACTTGGTCCAGCGAATCGCGCTTTGCGAGCCGTTGGCCAGTTCGACGGCTGTATCCAGCGCGATCTGCTGCAGCTCGTCATCCTCGACGCACATTGATACCAGACCGATACGCTCGGCCTCTTCGCCCGACACCGGCTTGCAGGTCATCAGATAGTATTTCGCCTTGGCCATCGAGGTCAGCAGCGGCCAGATAATCGCCGCGACGTCACCGGCGGCAACACCAAGGCGGGGATGACCATCGACAATCTTGGCCCTCTTTCCGGCGATCGAGATGTCGGCCAGGATGGCAACCACAAGGCCTGCGCCGGCCGCAGGGCCATTGATCGCGGAAATGATCGGCTTGTTGCAGTTGATGATGTTATAGACGAGATCCTTGGCTTCTTTCCACGTCTTCATGATCTCGTGCGAATTGCCAATCATGTTTTCGATCAGGCTGAAATCACCCCCGGCGGAAAATGCCTTGCCCGCACCGGTCACGATGACCGAATTGATGTCTGGGTCACGGTCGATATCGATCCACATGTCCGTCATCTGGGTGTGGGTTTCGGCATCGACCGAGTTGAATGTCTCGGGCCGGTCGAACGTGATGCGCAGGACGCGATCCGCCGGGTAGTCAAATTTCAGTTTATCGTATTTTGCATAACGATCCGACATGGTTCTATTTCCTCCGTGGGGTATTGAGTCAGCCAGGCAGTCCCAGGACGGCCTTGGACAGGATGTTTCTTTGGATTTCGTTCGATCCACCGTAGATCGTGGTAGGTCTGGCCTTGTAGAAACTCGCCAGAACATCGACACTTACGTTGCCGACCTGAAGCGGCCCGATGGAGCCGCCATCGGGACCGGCTGCTTCGATCATCAGTTCGGTGATGCGCTGGAAGCATTCAGTCACCCAAATCTTCAGCATGGACACATCCGCACCGAGCGTTTCGCCACGTTTGAGCTGATCTGCAAAACGGGCATAAAGCGCGGCATGATCTTCCACATCCAGTGCCGCCTGGGCAAAGCGGTCACGGAACACCGGATCGTCAAACGCGCCACGGCCACGGGCAAAGCTTTCAAGCTGTCCCAGAGCGTTCTGGGCCAGACTTGGCGAACCGATGAAAATGCGTTCGAAGCTCAAGAGCGCCTTGGCCATCGTCCAACCCTTGTTCAGCTCGCCCACGAGGTTCTCGCGGGGCGTCCGTGCATTGTCAAAGAAGACCTCGCAAAACTCGGTCTCGCCCGACAGGGTCGTGATGGTGCGTACATCGACTCCGGGCTGATCCATCGGAGCGAGCAGGAAACTGATGCCTTGTTGTTTCTTGGGCGCATCCGGATCGGTGCGCACCAGCATGAAAATATGCGTGGCGTCATGCGCCATCGTGGTCCAGATCTTCTGTCCGTTGATGACAAAGTCGTCCCCGTCAATCTCTGCGCGTGTGCGCAGGTTCGCCAGATCGGACCCGGCGCCGGGTTCCGAGTATCCCTGGCACCAGATGTCTTCGCAACTCAGGATACGCGGCAGCCAGTAGTCTTTTTGTTCCTGGGTGCCGAATTTGATGATCAGGGGACCGACCATCTGCACGCCCATGTCGCGACCGCGATTGACTCCCCAGCGCTGCTGCTCTTCATAAAAGATCAGCAGCTTAGCAGCGTTTAGGCCCATACCGCCGAATTCAGCGGGCCAAGCTGGCGCAACCCAGCCCTTGGCGTGAAGCTTGCGGTGCCAATGTTCGATCTCGGCGAACTTCGGGCGGTGCGGCAGATGACGCAGCTCCTCGGGATATTCCGCTTCGAAGAACTGGCGCACTTCTTTGCGGAACTCTGCATCGGTCATAGCGTTCCAGTCGGTCATTGTGCTGCCCCCTCTGCTTCGCGTGCCTCGAACCATATCCGCCTGTGATAGGCATCGTCGCCCAACCAGGCCGACAGCACCAGCGCCCGGTTCAGGTAGAGCCCAATATCGAACTCATCCGTGTACCCGACGGCCCCGTGCAGCTGGATGGCGTCGCGGGTGATTTTCTTGGCGGCCGTGACGGCGCGCGCTTTGGCGCGGCTGGCAATCGGGGCCCGAACCTTCGGATCGGTTTCGCTGTCCATCTGCGCAAGCGCCTCCCGCACTCCGGCCTGCGCGACCTCGCACATCACGTTGAGGTCGACGGCACGGTGCTGGATGACCTGGAATGATCCGATCGGCTTGTCGAACTGCTCCCGCGTCTTGATGTAGTCGAGCGTGATCTCGAAGGCGCGCTCGCTCAGGCCGACAAGCTCGGCCGCGGCAAGCGCCGTTGCATCGGCGACAGCCTCGGCCAGTGCAGTGAGAACCGCACCGCTGCTGGCCAATTCCGCGGCCGGAGTTCCCGAAAACGAAAGCTCGCCCAGAGAGCTGCCATCCGCCTGCGTCCGCTTGTCGATGACAAGCCCCTGCGCGTCTGCCTCAGCCAGAACCAGAACCGGACCATCATCCTGTTCGGCCACGACAAGGAACCCGTGCGAACCGATCGCACCGACGACCCAGGCCTTGCCACCGGTCAGCTTTCCGTCCGCGTATCGGCAGGTCGCATCGGCAGGCGCCCCGTCGGGGCCGCGTTCCTGCCAGGCAACCGCCAATGAAATTTCGCCGCCGATGAGCTGTGCCATCTTCGGATGATCAGGACAAAGGCGGCGCAGAAGGCCGAGGCTCAGACCGATCGTCGACACGACCGGTTCCGGGGCAATCACGCGGCCGACTTCCTCGGCGATGACACCCCCGGCGGCTAGGCCCATGCCAAGCCCGCCCTGATCTTCGGGCACCGCCACGCCGAAAACACCGGCCTCGGCGAGTTCCCGGACCATCTCCGCATCGAAACCGCCTCCGGCATCACGAAGTTTTCGGGCTCTGTCACTTCCGCCCGCCCGTTCAAACAACGTGCGCGCGCTCTCGCGCAAAAGGCGAAGGTCTTCTTGTTCGCTGGAAAGGATATCAGTCTGTGTCATTTTGTTTTCGCTGGATCATCACGGGGGTGTCGGTCGAAAAAACGACCTCGCCCGCAGGGTTTTTGGCGCTGAGCGTATAGTGCAAAACACCTCTGTCGGGCTTGCTTTTTGACGGCGTGACCGCGTTGACCGTCAGTTCGACATCAAGGGGTTCGTTCGGGCGCACCGGCCGCAGCCAGCGCAGATTGTCAAAGCCCATGCCACCGATATTGGCGACATCGACCATCATTTCAGACATGACCGGCCTGAACACTTCCAGCATCGTCTGAAAGCCCGAGGCGATCAGGCTGCCATGTATGGCGGTTGCATAGTCTTCGTCGGTGTGCAGCCGCTGCGGATCCCATTCCTTGGCAAACGACTTTATTGAATCCGCGCTCATCGGAGCGCTGCGAAAGCGATAGACTTGGCCCGGCGAGAAGTCTTCCAGATACCTCAAGAGGCACCCTCCTTTGCGAAACCGTCATCGTATCCGCTCGCATCCTTGGATATCCGGATGCGGTTGAATTCTTCCAGCTTCGGATAGGTTTCCTTGAACGCCACCAGGAACTCACCCATCGGCGCGTCGAAATAGAGACCACGGTCGTTTACATATTCCATGTGTCGGTGATTCTGTTCGTCGAACTCATGAAAGAGCGCGTCGTTATAGCCGTCGAAGACCAGGGGTTTGACCCCGAATCTTTCACACAGTTCCATGTTGAATGCAGGTGTCACCTTGTAGGCCTCATTCCCCAACCACAACTGAACATAGCCGTGGTAGATAAAGAGATCGGTCCCCATCAACTCCTGCAACTTGGGTGTATTCAGGTGGTTGCGCACATCCGCGAACCCCAGAGCGGCGGGGATACCCACAGAACGCAAACAAGCCGCCAGAAGAATTGCCTTGGGAACGCAAAACGCCGCTTCCGCGCCAGCGATACGGCTGGCACGGTAAGAGTCCTCATCCAGCGCAAAACAATAAGGATCATAGCGAATATCGTCGCGCACCGCTTCGAACAGGCGGATCGCCTTGTCTCGAGTGGTTGCGTCCACAGGAAGATCACGCAAAGCCGATGTCACGAAACCTTGCACTTCCAGGCTATCGCTTTCCACAAAGCGCGATGGCATGACATAACGCTCAGCTTCAGTCGGCAGGTCATCGTCAGGCTTGTCCATTGGCCCCCCTTTTCTAACAAATGTTAGATTACCGATTCAAATCCTGCCCGTCAACGGGATTTACTCTGTCTTTGGTTGGTCCACGCCATAACGCGTATTGTCTTCGCCCAGAGTGGCTGCAACTCCGACCGAATTTCCCGAAGAACGGAACTCCGGCGCAATTGGCAGCGGCAAAGCAGGCGCGTCCCGGCCGGAGATTTTTACTGTCCGCCCGAACACGTCACGCGCTTTGAAATGCGGGTCATGTGCCGCCTCGGCGGGCGTTTTCACGACCGAACAGCAGCAATCGGCCGCAGCCAGCAAAGGCTCCCAATGGGTCGAGGGATGTTCCCTCAGACGACGTGCAACCTCCGCGGCACAGGCATTTGGATCGGACCAGTCATCGCGAAGGGCCACCGGCAAACCAATGACATCGCAGAACGACTGCCAGAACTTTTCTTCCAACGCGCCGACGGCGATCTGACGCCCGTCCGCAGCCGAATAAAGCCGATACCGGGCCAGGCCACCCGTCAGACGGCTGCCACCGCTTTCGATGTTCTGCCCGGCAATCACACCTTCGGCATGTGCCCAATAGGCAAAGGCGAACGCCCCCTCGGCCATTGCGATATCCAGATGCGTTCCCTGCCCGCTTGCCTGCCGCGCAATCAGCGCCAGCAGGATATTCATCACCGCAGGATAGGTTCCGCCTCCGATATCGGCGACCAGCCCGAACGGGGCAGTTGGCTGGTCATCCGGTCCGCGACTGAGCGACAGGATACCCGCATCACCGACGTAGTTGAGGTCGTGGCCAGCGGAGCTGGCCTTTGGTCCGGTCTGGCCATAGCCGGTGATCGAACAATAGATGAGACCGGGATTGATCTTTCGCACCGCTTCATAACCAAGCCCCAGCCGGTCCATCACTCCGGGACGGAACTGCTCTACCAGAACATCGGCCCTCTCGATCAAGGGGCGCAGACGTTCCACTGCGCCCCTTGACTTGAGGTCGATGGCCACCGATCGCTTGTCGTGGTTCAACACGGCAAATCCGATGCTCTCTCCGTCGATCTTGGGCTCGGTTTGGCGCGCGTCCTCGCCGACTCCGGGACGCTCGAACTTGATCACTTCGGCGCCGACCTCGGACAACATGAGCGTCGCCATCGGACCGGGAAGAAGTGTGCTGAAATCCAGCACCAGGATATCCTTGAGCGGTTGAGCCATCTTCATTGCCTCAGGCGAAGCGCGCCGCGCCGTTGTTCAGAACAACCACGTCGCGTGCCGGAATAGATGCTCGAAACCGGGCCTCGCCGTCCTCTTCCCAGATTTCGAACCGCACGGTTTCGCCGGGATAGACCGGCGCCGAGAACCGAACATCCAGACCGACAAGCCGGGCAGAATCATAGTCCAGCAACGTCTTGAGAATCGCCCGGGCCGCCAGCCCATAGGTCGCCAGACCATGCAGGATCGGGCGGTCGAACCCGACAGAACGGGCAACATCCGGGTCAGCATGAAGCGGATTGAAATCACCGCTGAGACGATAAATAAGGGCTTGGCGCGGCAGGGTATTGATATCACATACATGATCAGGCGCCCGATCAGGCAGCACTGCGGGTGCCGGACCCGCCTGGTTTTCACCGCCGAACCCCCCATCACCGCGACAGAAAGCCGACATCGCCACGCGCGCCAGTTTTTCACCGCTGTCCGCGTCGATAATATCACGGCTTTGGTAAATGACGGCTCCCTTGCCCTCGCCCTTGTCGGCGATGAAGTCGATCTTGCTGCGGCCGACAATCCGGCCATGTGTCGGCAGCGGCTTGTAGATGTCGAGCCACTGTTCGCCGTGCAGCACTTTCTGCCAGTTTACGCCGGTCTTGGGATCGCGCAGCCAGAAGCCGGGATACCCCAAAATGACCGCCATCGAGGGAACTGCCTTGAGCCCGTCCTCATAGACATAGGCCAGCTCCTTTTTGTCGGTCGGATCCTCGCCGAACCCAAGGCCGAGTGCATACAGGATGGTATCCCGTTCGGTCAGCGTCTGTTCGATTTCCTCAAAGTCCCAGTTCGACAATGCCTCGAAATCCAATGGCATTTACTTTCCTCCCTTAGTTGCCGTCAGAGCGTGTTTTGCGATCCAAGTATCGCCGTGACCTGGCTGGACAGCACACCGCCGTTGCCATGCGCCAGCGCCAGGTCGATATCCTTCAACTGAATGCCCGGCGCGTCGCCACGGATCTGACGAGCAGCCTCGATCACTGTGAAGATGCCGTACATCCCGGGGTGCACGCAGGACAGGCCGCCGCCATTCGTGTTCACCGGCAACACGCCGCCAGGCGCGATGCGTCCGCCCTCGACAAAGGCCCCTCCCTCGCCCTTCGCGCAGAACCCAAGATCTTCGAGAAACAAAATCGTGTTGATGGTGAAGGCATCATAGAGCTCGACCGCCTGGATATCCGCAGGGGTCACTCCGGCCGCCGCAAAGGCGCGCGCGCCCGAGTCGCGGGCCGCGGTCACGGTGAAATCCTTCATCTGGGAAATCTGCCGGTGCGAGCTTGCCGCAGCACTGCCCAGCACATAGACAGGTGCCTTCGGGAAATCCCGGGCGCGGTCCGCGCGGACCATTACGATCGCGCCGCCACCGTCGGTGACAAGACAACAGTCGCGCACGGTCAATGGATCGCCCACCATGCGCGCACCCAACACGTCCTCGCGGGTCAGCGGGCCGCGCTCGAACGCTTCGGGGTTGCGCTGCGCCCAGGCCCGCGCGGCAACGGCCACGTCGGCCAGCTGTTCGCGGGTGGTACCATATTCATGCATGTGCCGCGCCGCCGCCATCGCATAGGCCGAGATCGGATAGCGCGGATTATACGGCGCCTCGTAGGCCGGCGGACGTGAAGCGGTCACCAGTCTGCCCGACGCGGTGCGCTGGTTGGAGCCATAAACAATCAGCGCGACATCACACAGACCGGCGTCCAGCGCCATGGTCGCGGACGTCAGGTAGTTTACGAAGGACGAACCGCCCGACATCGTGCCATCAATGAACCGGGGCTGGATGCCCAGATACTCCGCCGCCATAAGCGCCGGCATGCTGTCTTCCATCATGGTGCAGAACAGCCCGTCGACGTCGGACAGTTTCAGCCCGGCATCGCCAAGCGCCGCAAGCACGGATTGCGCCATGACATCATAGGCCGTCAGGCCATGGGCCTCTCCGAAACCGGCATGACCGGTTCCCACGATGGCGGATTTTCCCCGAAGTTCAGTGGTCATGGCCTATCCCTCCGACGGTTTGAAAAGCACGGCCGGAACACCCTCGGCCTCGCCCACGAATGCGGTTACAGGCATGTCGATGACGACCTCACCCGGGGCAATGCCCTCGACCCGGCTCATCATCCGGACACCCTCGTCCAGCTCGACGACGCATACGTTGTAGTCGCCGCCCCGTTCGGGCTTTCGGCGCACGACTGTTGTGGTGTGGACCCGTCCCTTGCCGCCAGCCTGCTTCCACGAAATCGCGGTGCCATGACAATGTGGACACAGGACTCGCGGGAAAAAGTGATAGGCCCCGCAGTCGTCGCACTTGGGCAGCAGAATCTCGCCCTCTGCCAGCGCGCGTTGGAAAAGCTGGTCTGGTCCTTTGGCATCCTGCATAGGTGTTCTCCTTCAAGCGACCCAGTCATTGTTTAAGCGTATTGATAATCTTTCTAACAATTGTTAGATTTAGTCAACCTTTCAGGATCAATTGAGAGAAACTCATGCCAGGTTCAGACTTAGCCCCCCTTTCCGGCAAACTCGTCGTTGCGCTGGAACAGGCAGTCGCCGCGCCTTTTTGCTCCTCGCGGCTGGCCGACGCCGGCGCGCGCGTGATCAAGATCGAACGCAAGGGCGCAGGCGATTTCGCCCGCGCCTACGATACCGCCGCCAACGGTGAAAGCGCCTATTTCACATGGCTGAACCGAGGCAAAGAATCGGTCGCCTTGGACATTAAAGCCGACGAAGACCGTGAAATCCTGCTCAGGATGCTGGAAAACGCAGATGTGTTTATTCAGAACCTGCTGCCGGGCGCGCTGGCCAAGCTCGGGCTCGATTCCGCGACTCTGCGAGAGAGCTTCCCGCGTCTCGTGACCTGCGACATCACCGGATATGGCGAAGACGGCCCGATGCGCGACGCCAAGGCCTATGACCTTCTGGTGCAATGCGAGAGCGGTCTGGCATCAGTGACCGGTACACCCGACGGACCAGGACGGGTGGGCGTGTCGGTCTGCGATATTGCCACCGGTATGACAGCCCATGCTGGAATCTGCGAAGCACTTGTCGGGCGTGATCGCACCGGCAAGGGCAGCGGCGTTTCCGTGGCAATGTTTGATGTGATGGCCGACTGGATGTCGGTTCCGCTGCTGTATCACGATTACCTTGGCAAGCCGACACCTCGTGTCGGACTGAACCACACGGTCATCTGCCCGTACGGGGCCTATGAATGCAAGGACGGTCAGCTTGTCGTCATTACCGTTCAGCACAGCGGCGAATGGCAACGGTTCTGTGAACACATACTGGGCGATGCGGCTTTGGCAACCGACCCCCGGTTCCATGACAACACGTCGCGAATTGAAAACAAACCCGCGCTCGAAGTTCTCATCAAGGCCGTGTTCGCCTCGCATGACCGCGCCGAGATGCTGAAGCGGCTTGACGCTGCGGGCATTGCCTCGGGCGCGGTGAACGACGTGGCGACCCTGTCCGGTCACCCCCAGCTTGACCGGTCCGTAATTCGCACGCCTTCCGGTGAAATCAACGTCCCGACCCCCCCGATCCGGCGCAGCCTCGGCGAAACGGCACTGGGCCCCTGCCCGGCCTTCGATGCGCAAGGCAAAGCCCTTCGCGCCGAGTTCGGCCGTCGTTCATAAAAACGGTGGGCAACTAAAAGGGTGGACAACCAAATGACCGCTGAGAACAAACCGGGGATCCTTCAAGGCGTGAAGATCGTCGATCTGACTTCTGTGGTTTTCGGACCATTGGCGACGCAGATGCTGGGCGATCTGGGGGCCGATGTGATCAAGGTGGAAGGCCCCGAGGGCGATCTTCTTCGCCAGGTCCAGCCATCGCGCAACAAGCTGATGGGTGCCGCTTTTCTGGGGGCCAACCGTAACAAGCGCAGTGTCGTACTGGACCTAAAAACGCAAACCGGTCGCGATCAGTTGCGCAAACTGCTCATCGATGCCGATGTGATGATTTCGAGCATTCGGCCTGCGGCGCTGGCCAGATTGTCTTTGGATCCCGAAACTCTACGCCAGGAAAACCCGAACCTGATCACGGTATCCGCCACCGGTTTCGGGCAGGACGGGCCCTATGCCGCCAAGCCTGCATTCGACGATTCCGTCCAGTCGGTGTCGGGATTGGCCAGCCTGGCGACCCTTCGCGACCCCGAGGCACCGCCCGCCTATGCCCCGACAATTCTCGCCGACAAGCTTGGCGGGGTCACCGCTGCCTATGCCGTGATGGGTGCCCTATTCCACCGCGAACGTACTGGAGAGGCCCAGCATGTCGAGGTTCCGATGTTTGAGACGCTGGCCGCCTTCCTGTTGGCCGAACATATGGATGGTGCCACCTTTGAAGAGCTTCCGCAGGATTTCGGCTATGCCCGCATGCTGGTTCCGCACCGGCGTCCAGTTCAGACCGCTGATGGCTACATCACAATTCTGCCTTACACCAACGTACAATGGGCGCGGTTTTTCAAGACGGTTGGGCGCAATGACATGATCGACCATGTCTGGGTCACGGACATGGACGCCCGTAGCCGCAACATCGGCGCAGTATACGATATGGTGGCGCACATTGCGCTGACCCGGACCACAGATGAGTGGCTTGACCTCATGGAGCAGGCCGACATACCCGCCATGCCAGTGCGCAACCTGTCAGATTTGCCGAACGATCCCCATCTTGCCGCAACCGGGTTCTTTCAACGGATTGATCACCCGACCGAAGGTGCGATCTGGACGACACGCCCGCCGATACGATTCTCGGCGACCCCTGCGCGACATGATCATCGCCCGGCCCCGCGACTTGGGGAACACAGCGACGAAATTCTGGGGCCGGGCAGGGAGTAGCCCCACCCGGCACCGGACGGATCAAACATCCATCGAGCGTGCGATCAGTTCCTTCATGATCTCGTTGGTGCCGCCATAGATCATCTGGACCCTGCTGTCGGCATAAAGTCGCGCGATGGGGTATTCCATCATGAAACCGTAACCGCCGTGCAGTTGCAGGCATTCATGCATGACCTCGTTCTGCGTCTGGCTGCCCCACCATTTCGCCATCGAAGCCGTGGCCGCATCAAGTTCGCCCGCTTCAAGACGCGCGAGCCCGTCATTTACGAAGGAACGTAGCAATTCGGCCTTGGTATTGCATTCCGCCAGTTTGAAGCGTGTATTCTGGAAGTCCATGATCCGGCTTCCAAATGCCTTGCGGTCCTGAACATATTTCACCGTTTCATCGATCGCAAAATCAATAAAACCGAGCGCGGTAATGCCGATCATCAGCCGCTCCCAAGGCAGCTGCTTCATCAGCTGGTAGAACCCCTGCCCCTCTTCCGGACCAAGCAGGTTCGCCGTGGGCACGCGCACATCCTCGAAGAACAGCTCAGCAGTATCCGAACCTTTCATGCCCAGTTTCTTCAGGTTCCGTCCCCGGCGAAAGCCCTCGGCGCCCTCGGTTTCCAGAACGATCAACGAAACGCCCTTAGCGCCGGCGTTGCGATCGGTCTTTGCCACGACAACAACGAGATCCGCCGTGTGCCCATTTGTGATAAAGATCTTCGAACCGTTGATCTTGTAGTGGTTGCCATCCTTTTCCGCATAGGTTTGTACGTTCTGGAGGTCAGAGCCCGTTCCAGGCTCGGTCATGGCAATCGCCGCAACGCTGTCGCCGCTGACCAGTTTCGGCAACCACTTTTTCTTCTGTTCCTCACTGCCATATGCGTTGAGATAATGGATTACGATGGACTGGATCCCATAGCCCCAACCCGTATCACCGGTGCGCCCCTGCTCGTAGACGGTAATCGCGTCGAACCCGATGCCGCCACCGAACCCACCATATTCTTCGGCAATCGAGCCACCCATGACACCCTGCTGACCGACTGTTTTCCAGAAGTCGCGGTCAACAATTCCCTGTTCCGTCCATTTTTCAATCTTCGGAGCCATCTCTGCATCGAAAAGCCTGCGTGTACTATCGGCGAACATCTTGTGTTCATCCACTGCCCAGCTAGGGGAGTTCTTGATCAGAGACATGAATTTTTCCTATCGATTCAAGCTTGTGTTGAGCCAAAATCTAACAAGTGTTTTGCTTCTTGACAATGAACCGGAGCCGTTCTGACGAGGCGTCACAAGGCTTAGGACCGCGCGCATCCTGGTCCGTCCGATCCGCTCGCCGCCCATTCGGCTCGTACCAAAAAGGCCCGCCGGGGGTTCGGCGGGCCTTTGATGCGTTTTGGCGGGTTGGGCCGTGGCCCTTACAGCTTCTCGGTCAGTTCGGGGACGGCCTGGAACAGGTCGGCGACCAGTCCGAAGTCGGCGACCTGGAAGATCGGGGCTTCTTCGTCCTTGTTGATCGCGACGATGATCTTGCTGTCCTTCATCCCGGCCAAGTGCTGGATCGCGCCCGATATGCCGGCGGCGATGTACAGATCCGGTGCCACGACCTTGCCGGTCTGACCCACCTGCCAGTCGTTCGGTGCAAAGCCCGAGTCGACGGCGGCGCGGGATGCGCCAACGGCGGCGCCCAGCTTGTCGGCCAGTTTCTCGATCAGGGCAAAGTTCTCTTCGGAGCCAACGCCGCGCCCGCCGGACACGACCACACCGGCCGAGGTCAGTTCGGGACGATCCGATGCGGCGACCTTGTCTTCGACCCATTCCGACAAGCCGGGGTCGTCCCCGGCGCCGATGCTTTCGACCGAGGCAGACCCGCCTTCGCCAGCGGCATCAAAGGTCGAGGTGCGGAAGGTGATGACCTTTTTCACATCCGACGATTTGACGGTCTGAATCGCGTTCCCGGCATAGATCGGGCGCTCGAACGTGTTGCCATCGACAACGCCGGACACGTCCGACAGGACCATCACGTCCAGCAGCGCGGCAACGCGCGGCATGACGTTCTTGGCGTCCGTGGTGGCCGGGGCGACGATATGTTCATAGTCACCGGCCAGCGATGCGATCAGCGCGGCGGTCGGTTCGGCCAGGCGGTGACCCAGCGATGCGTCTTCGGCGACCAGAACCTTAGCCACACCGTCGATCATGGCGGCGGCGTCGCCTGCGGCAGCAGCAGAGGCGCCCGCGCACAGAACGGTCACATCGCCCAGGGCCTTGGCCGCGGTCACGGCCTTGGCGGTTGCGTCGATTGCCAGTTCACCATTGGTGACTTCTGCGAGAAGAAGAACAGCCATTACACAGCCCCCGCTTCTTTGAGTTTTGCGACCAGCTCGTCCACCGAGCCGACCATGATACCGGCCGCGCGTGCCGCGGGCTCGGAGGTTTTGACGATTTCCAGACGCGGCGTGACATCAACGCCGTAATCATCGGCGGTTTTCTCATCCAGCGGCTTTTTCTTGGCCTTCATGATGTTGGGCAGCGACGCATAGCGCGGCTCGTTCAGGCGCAGGTCCACAGTGACGATCGCAGGCATCTTGACCTTGATGGTCTGCAGGCCGCCGTCAACTTCGCGGGTCACGACGGCACTGTCGCCATCGATGCCCATTTCCGAGGCAAAGGTCGCCTGGCTCCAACCGAGGATCGCCGACAGCATCTGGCCGGTGGCGTTCATGTCGTTGTCAATGGCCTGTTTGCCCGCCAGAACCAGACCGGGCTGCTCTTCCTCGACCACCTTGGCCAGGATTTTCGCGACGGCCAGCGGCTCGATGTCGGTGTGCACATCATCGGCGGCAACCACCAGAATGGCACGATCCGCACCCATGGCCAGCGCAGTGCGCAGGGTTTCCTGCGCCTGTTTGACGCCAATGGAAACCACGACGATTTCTTCGGCCTTGCCGGCCTCTTTCAGGCGAATCGCCTCTTCGACGGCGATTTCGTCGAAAGGGTTCATCGACATCTTAACGTTGGCCAGATCGACACCGCTTCCGTCCGCTTTGACACGAACCTTCACGTTGTAGTCGATCACGCGCTTCACAGGCACGAGTACCTTCATTGGCGGGGTCTCCTTGAGTTTTGCGATAAGGTTTCAACCGAGCTAACGGTCTTTGAATTCTGGAGTTCTTTTTTCCGAAAACGCTTTCATGGCCTCGGGAAAGTCATGCGCGCACAGCAAAACGCTTTGGGCATCGCGCTCGATATCCAGCGCCTCGAGATAGCTGCACTCGGCTGCGGCGCGCATCACACGCTTGGCGGTCTGAACGCCAAACATCGGGTGCGTTGCAATCTCGCGGGCAATTTCCAGCGCCCGTACCTCGACCTGGTTGGCCGGCACGCATTCTTCGACAACGCGCAGGTCCCTGGCGGTGCGCCCGTCGATTTCACGGCCCGTGAGCACAAGCATCCGGGCAACGCCCGCACCGGCGCGCTGCTGAAGCAGCCAGCTTGATCCCGTGTCGGGACAACCGCCGACGCGTGCAAATACTTCGCACAGCCGGGCATCTTCGGCGGCAACGACAATATCCGCCGACAAGGCCAGGCTGAGGCCCGCGCCAAAAGCCACGCCGCATACCGCGGAAATCAGAGGTTTGCGAAACAGATAGGCCGCGCGTCCGCCATCGTGAACCAGGTCCACCATTTCCGACGTCGCCCGCGCGCCTTTGGCGATCTCGGACTGAAACCCGACAAGATCGCCGCCGCTGCTGAAATGATCGCCGCCGGTCATGACAACGACACGGATCGTAGCGTCCCGTTCGGCTTCGCGCAGAAGCGCCACCAGTTCTTCGACGAACCCGATGCTGTAAGGGTTGCGTTTTGTCGGCTGAAGAAACCGCAGGATTCCGACAGGGCCATCCCTGTCCAGGCGAATAAGCTCAGTCATTCAAGTCTCCATCAGGTCCCGGTCCAGACGGGTGCTCGCTTTTCAGCAAAGGCCTTTGGGCCTTCAATCGCGTCGTTGCTGGCGTAAACCACCTCGTGCAGGCGCTTGCCCTCTTTCAGGCCACCGGCACAGCCCAGATCCATGGTTGCGCGAACACTGCCTTTCGCGGCAACAACCGACAGCGGGGCCGCGCTGGCAATGCGTTTGGCAAGGTCGAAGGCCCGTGCGCGGACAGCATCGGGAGTGTCTTCGATATAGTTGGTGAACCCGTATTCGTGCAGGCGCTCGATCGGCATCAAGTCGCCGGTCAGAACTATTTCCATAAGGATGGGCTGCGGCAGCATGGACAATGCTGGCGATGCCCAAGGCGATCCACGACCGATCTTTACTTCGGTGATACCGACCTTGGTCCCCTTGAGACCGACCCGCAGATCGCAATTCAAGGTCAGCATCATGCCGCCCGCCATCAGCGACCCTGTCATCGCCGCGATGATCGGTTTCTTGCAGGCGCGCATGGTCTCGTGAAACGGGTCGCGCATCTTGGTCAGAATATCGACACCCTCGTCGCGTGCGATTTGTGTGGCTTCCTTCAGATCCAGTCCGGCGCTGAAAACGCCGCAATCGGCAGAAGTCAGAATGGCCACACGAACGCTGTCATCCGCCTCGATCTTTTCCCAAGCATCGGTCAGCCCGTTCGTCGCCGCCACGGAAAGCGCGTTTTTACGTTCGGGCCGGTTGATACAGACGGTCGCAATTCCGTCTTCGATCTTCACGTCAATGGGGCTCATGATACCTGCTTCGCTTTCTCGGGACAATCTAACTGCGGAAAGCTTCCCCGCGACATGTCTGCCGCGGGGAAGCTCTGTCTTATTCGACGGTGAACGTCGCGGAGCTGTGCTTGATGACATCCCAAACAACGTCGAGATAGTCGGCGCTCCAGTCGGTCAGCGGAACCCAGGTTTCGCCATTCCACTGTTCGACCCGAGTCTTGCCGCCACCACCGTGGTCTTTGTCGGTCACTGTAACCGGGGCCATGATGCCGTTTCCATCGAAGTTCTCGATCGATTCATAGGCATTCTTCATGCTTTCCGGTGTGATCGGCCAACCGTTTTCAGTAATTGCGATCCGCGCGGCTTCGAAACCGGCCGAGTAGATCGCCATGCCCGTGTTGTAGTACACGTCGCGCACCAGGCTCTCGGGACCGCTGCCCTTGCCATTGGCATAGTAGGTGTCCAGCATCGTCTTGACGATCGGAACTTCCTGGCCACCGGCCACGTTGGTCCCGCGCAGGATGCCTTTCGCCTCTTGTGCGCCGATATTGGCGATATCGACTTCGTTCAGCCAGTTCACCGACAGATAGCGGTCGATCGGGAAACGGTTGCGGCGCATTTCCTTCGAGGCGACCACATGCCCGCCCGCCAGCAGCCAGCTGATCACGTAGTCAGGCTTGTCGCGGCGGATTTTGCTCCATGCGCCGGCCTGATCCGACCCGGGAAGCGGCACGGGATACAGCTCCAGCTCGAACCCTTCCTTTTCGGAAAGCGTTTTCAGGATCTCGATCGGTTCCTGGCCAAAGGGATAATCCAGATAGATGAACCCGATCTTCGCGTTGCTCAGGTCACCGCCCATCTGGCCTTTGATGAAGGCAACGTCATTTGCCGCCTGCTGCCAATAGGTCGGACCGACCGGGAAAACCCATTCGAATACATCGCCGTCCACGGCGTCACCGCGGCCAACAAAGGACTGCATCAACACGTTGCCGTCCTTCATCGCACGCGGCAGAACCGCGTTCGTGACCGGCGTGGACAGAAAGTTGAACAGGAACACGCCTTCGCGCTTGAGCTGCTCGTAGCATTCCACACCGCGCTGCGGTTCGTTGCCGTGATCGCGAATGATGACTTCAACCGGATGACCTTCGAGACCGCCATTTTCGTTGGTGTACATCGCCAGGTCCTGCGCGGCCTGGGCCACCTGCGGTGAAATGAACGTGTAGGATTTACTAAGGTCGAAGCAGAGTCCGAAGCGGATAGGCTCCTTGTCCTGCGCTGACGCAACAGTCGCGCTTGCTGCCAGTGCAGTAGCAACGGCCACTGCCTTAATGTGCTGTTTGACTTTCATGTTATCTCTCTCCCGTTGGTTTAGTGTAGGGCGGTGATACCGTTTCGTAACCGCCACTGCCGCCCCGCGTAGCGTCACACTTCCTGCAATCAGTCATTCACTGCTCGTATTTCGCGGAACTCTCTTTAACCACACCCCACACAACGTCCGTGTACTCAGAGATCCAGTCGGTTTGCGGCACCCAAGTCTCTCCGTCCCACATTTCGATACGGGTCTTGCCTCCGCCGCCATGATCTTCGGCCGTCACCGTAATGGGGGCCATCAGCCCGTTCGCGTCATAGCCCTCAAGCGACTCCAGTCCGGCCTTGTAGGATGTCGGAGTGATCGGCAGCCCCTCGGCTTCCGCCGCCTTGCGCGCGGCTTCGAACATGATCGAATACATGGCCAGCCCGGTGTTGTAGAAAACGTCCTGCGTCTTCTCGATCGGGCCGGATCCCTCGCCCTTGTCATAAAGCTCGGCCATGATTTCCTGATACAGGGCAATATCCTGACCGCCCACGACATTGGTCCCGCGCTTGATACCTTTGGCGGCCTCTTTACCGATGTTGGCGATATCGACTTCGTTCAGCCAGTTGACCGAGATGTATTTGTCCATCGGAATGCGATTGCGCTTCATCTCTTTCGAGGCAACCACATGGGCACCGCCCAGCATCCAGACGATCACATGATCGGGCTTGTCGCGGCGCACCTTGGACCACACGCCGGCCTGGTCGCTGCCAGGCAGTGGCACGGGGTACAGTTCAAGCTCGAAACCCTCTTTCTCGGACAGGGTTTCCAGGATCTCGATCGGCTCCTGCCCGAAGGGATAATCGAAGTAAACAAACCCGACCTTCACATCTGACAGATCGCCGTCATGCAATTGCTTGATGTAGGCGACATCGTTGGCGGCCTGTCCCCAATAGGTCGGCCCGATCGGATAGACCCAATCGAAGACGGTGCCATCAACGGCATCGCCGCGCCCGACAAGAGACTGCATCAGGATACGCCCGTCTTCCATGGCCCGCGGCAGGATAGCCAGAGACACCGGAGTGGACAGGGTATCGAAAACAAAGACGCCCTCGCGGCTGAGTTTCGAGTAGCACTCGATTCCGCGCTGCGGTTCGTTCCCGTGGTCACGCACGATGACTTCGACCGGTTCCCCACCGATGCCGCCCTTCATGTTGATGAGCTTGGCAAGGTCCATCGCGGCCTGCGAAACCTGCGGCGTGGCAAAGGTATAGGCTTTGCTGAGATCGTAGCAGATGCCGATCTTGAATGGCTCGGCCAGCGCCTGGGTGCCGAACAGCGCCCCGCCAACCATTGAAAATACAGCCAGCGCTTTGGTAAGTTTCTTCATTTGTTCCTCCCTGAACAGTTTCCGAATAGTACGTTAGCTCAGCCAACGTTTGCGTCGGCTGTAGTGCTTGACGTTGTGAAAATCGGTGCCTTCCCCACCACCCAAATAGAACTCCTGAATGTCGGAGTTAGATTTGAGTGCCTCGGCCGTTCCGTGCATGACAACGCGGCCGTTTTCGATAAGATACCCTTGCGAAACGATCTCCAGAGCCGCCAGGGCGTTCTGTTCCACCAGCAGGACGGACAGGCCCTCATCCTTATTGATCTTTTGCAGGATGCCAAAGATTTCCTCGACCAGGAACGGAGCAAGCCCGAGACTTGGTTCATCAAGCATCAACAGCTTCGGCTGGGTCACGAGGGCCCGCCCAATGGCAAGCATCTGTTGCTCACCACCCGACAAATAGCCTGCTTGCGAATTTTTGCGTTCGGCAAGCCGTGGAAAATAGGCGTAGATCTTGTCCTTTTCCGCATTCAGCGTTGATCGGGACATTCCGCGTGGCGCGGCGGCGGTCAGGTTCTCGTCGGGGGTCAGGTGTTCGAAGACCCGCCGCCCTTCGATGACATGACAGATGCCCATCTCGACGCGTTTTTGCGCGAGCGCTTCGGTAATGTCCGTTCCCTGGAACGTTATCTCACCTCGGCTGATGCGTCCGCGCTCGGCTTTCAAAAGACCGCTGATCGCTTTCAACGTGGTGCTTTTTCCCGCTCCGTTAGAACCCAAAAGTGCGATCATCCCGCCTGTAGGAACCTGAACCGAAACACCTTTGATCGCCAGCATTACATTGTCGTACAGCACCTCGACACTGTTCATGGACAGAATGTTCTGGGCTTCAACTTTCTCTTGCATCGTCAATTCCCTTATTTCTTGAACTGATCGAAGGGCCAGACCATCAGGTAGTCTCTGATGTTGCCGTAGAGTTTTCCCAAACCAAGCGGTTCGATCAGAAGGATAATGACGATCAGTGCGCCATAGACTGCGTTCGGGATGTGAGCGAGCGTTTCAACGTTGATCTGCATGCCAAGCCCGTCACTCAGCGTGACGACGAGACCGTTCACGATACCCGGAACAAGAAGGATCAGGGCAACACCGAAATAGGAACCGATAATGCTGCCAAGGCCGCCAACAATCACCATCGCGAGAACCTGGATCGAAACGGCAACCGAGAATTGCTCGGGTGCGGCGAGAAAGAAAAAGGTGGCAACAAGCAACGCACCGCTGACGCCTGCGATGAACGAAGAAGTCGCGAATGCGAGGATTTTGTAGTAGAAACTGTTCACACCCAGGATCGCGGCCGCAAAGTCTTTTTCCCGGACAGCGACCAAGGCGCGACCGAGTCCAGTCCGCTTGAGATTAAGCATGAAGATCGTCACCAACACACACCAGCCGAAGGCGACATAGTAGAAGCCAGTATCAGTGGTAATCTCTTGCCCGAGCAGCGCCAATGTCGGTGACTGGAGCGACGCGTGTGAGCCCCCAGAGATCGCCGGAGAGTGGGTCAGAACCCAGTCCATCACGAATTGCATAGCGAGAGTAGTGAGAGCGAGATAGAGGCCCTTGACCCGCAAAGCGGCAAAAGCGAACAGGCTGCCGATCACAGATGACGTCAACCCGCCAATGATCAGGGCAAATTCCCACGGCACCCCGAAACGCGCGGCGTGGATAGACGAATATGCTCCAACGGCCATGACCGCAGCATAGCCCAAGTGCAGTTGGCCGGCCCAACCTGTCACCAAGTTCAGCCCCAAAGCGGCGGCCGTCCAGATCAGCCAGGGAAGCATGTAACTGTTCAGATAAAGCGACGGTATGATGAACGGCGCGGCAATGCCGATCAGGAGGACGAATGCAGCCAGATTGCGGTCAGCGGGTACCTTGAAGATCCGGCTATCCGAAAGGTAGTTGGCGTGATGAACGCCAGAAAGTCTGTAAAACATGCCTTACACCCTTTCGATGTCATGACGACCGAACAGCCCATGCGGACGGATCATGACCGTTAGAATGAGCACAGCGGCGACGATAAGCTCACGGCTTCCGCCTCCGACAAGCGGATCGAGGAAATCAGCGCCGACGTTTTCGACGACGCCCAGGATGATGCCTGCGATCACGGCGCCAAGGATACTGTCGAGACCACCGAGAACGGCAACTGTCAGACCTTTGAGAAGCAACAGCGACAGCGCCTGATCGACACCCTGAATCTCGCCCCAGATAACGCCCGCGGCGACGGCAACAACGGATGCCAGCGCCCAGGACAGGCCAACTCCGCGTTCAACCGAGATGCCGACCGACCACGAAGCCATGTAATCATCCGCGATCGCCCGCAACTTGATCCCGGTCCGGGTTCGGAAAAACAGCATGAATGCGACAAACAAGGCGAGCGCAACACCGGCACCAACCAGATGGATGCGGCTGATGAAGATGTCGTCCAAAAACAGTGGATCATAGCTGACGCCCAATTCCATCGAACGTGACGTCCCGCCCCAAATCGCAAGCGTTGTACCCCGCAGGAAAATGTCGAGGCCGAGTGTCAGCATCAAGATCATGACAACCGGCCGACCTGCGAGACGGCGCAAAGCAACACGCTCAATGCCGAACCCAAGGCCGAACATGACAACCGCAGCCAGAGGGATGGCCAGCCACAAGGGTAAACCCACGTCGCGTGCCAGCGCCAAGACCACATAGGCCCCGACCATGGTCAACCCGCCCTGCGCCAGATTGGGCACCGAAGATGCCTTGTAAATCAGCACAAGGCCGATGGCGAATAGCGAGTACAGCAGACCCGTCAAGGCTCCGTTGATCGCAAGCTCTGATAGAAAGACCCAGTCCATTTATACCTCCCTGATGGGAAGGCTTCTTTCGACCTTCCCTACTTCCCCGGTCTCGTAAGTCACCTGCGCGCTTACATGGACCTCTTTTGAACCGTCGTAGAGCGCCGCGATCACGTCAGCATAGCGTTCCTGAACGACCTTCCGCCGCAGTTTTCGGGTTCGCGTGATTTCACCATCGTCCGGGTCGAATTCTTTCGGCAGACTGACAAAGCGTTGCAGGCGCAACGGTTCGGTGACGGCCTTGTTGACCCGTTGGAAGGCCTCGCGAAGCAATGTCGCGACCTCTTCACGCTGAGAAAGATCGGCATATGACACGTAAGGTACGCCGTTCACTTCGGCCCAGTGCCCCACGGCCTCGAAATCCACGCAGACCATCGCCGTCAGTTCCTTCAGCCCGGCGCCAATCACGGCCGCATCCTTGATATACGGGCTGAATTTCAACCGGTTCTCGATGTAGTTTGGAACGTAACGTTCACCGTCGGCGGTGTGCATGACCTCGGATACACGCCCCAGAACAACCAGGTGTCCGTCGTCCTCCAGATAGCCGGCATCACCTGTATGCAGCCACCCGCCGTCAAGGGCTTCGGCGGTCGCTTCGGGTTTGTTGAAGTACCCTTCAAACACGCTGTCCGAGCGCACCAGGATCTCACCGTCTTCGGCAATGCTGACCTCGACGCCAGGCGCGGGTTTGCCAACCGTATGAAGACGGACCTCGCCCGGAGCCTGAATCGCGTTGATCGCGCTGTTCTCGGTCTGGCCGTAGAGCTGACGCAACTTGATCCCCAGGGCGCGGTAGAACACAAAGGTGTCTTCCCCGATCGCTTCACCGCCGGTGAACGCATTCTTGAGGCGGCTCATACCGAACTGGTCCTTGATCGGTCCGAAAACCATCACCTCGCCCAGAAGCCGGCCCAATGGCTCAAGTACACCGCCGCTTTTGCCATTCAGCTTGTTCATTTCAGCTGCGATGGCCCGATCCATGAAGAAATGGTACAACCATTTCTTGACCGGGGTCGAATTCTCGATACCGACCTGGATCGTCGTCAGCATCTGGTCCCAGCTTCTTGGCGCCGCCAGATAGAAGGTCGGAGCGATTTCGCGCATGTCGCGCACTACCGTTTCCTGACGCTCCGGCACGTTCACGGTGAACCGCCAAAGCAGGGCCGCCGCGACGGTAATGGCAAAATCGCCCACCCAGGCCATCGGCAGATAGGCCAGGATTTCCTCGTTTTCGTCGAATGCACCCGCTGCATGCCCATTCTTAGCGGCAGCAAGAACATTTTTCTGACTTAGAACGATACCTTTCGGCTTGCCCGTGGTCCCTGACGAATGCATGAAGATGGCCGGATCTTCGGGTTTCGCACGACCGTAAAGCTCTTCGCGCAGGCCGGGGCCTTCATTCAGATCGTGCTGACCGACTTCGATCAGGTGATCCCAGGACATCAGCCCTTCGACCTCATAGAAACCAAGGCCCCGCGCTTCGTCATAAATGATGTGGTCGATCCCCTCGGCGCCCGCGTCCTTCAGTTCCAGGATCTTGTCAACCTGTTCCTGATCTTCGGCGATGGCCGCGACGATTTCGACTTCGCCAAGAAAGTGCCGGAGTTCTTCGAGCGTCGCGCCGGGATAGGCAGGCATTGCATAGGCACCCAGCAACGAAATAGCCAGCATTCCGCCATACAGCCGCGCCCGGTTGTCGCCCAGGATAAGCACCGCTTTGCCCGGTGTTACGCCGATTTTCTCAAGCCCGGCCGCGCAGGCCAGCACCTCTTCGGCGTATTCCGCCCATGTGGTTTCCTTCCAGATCCCACGCTCTTTTTCGCGAAGCGCGATTTCCGAACCGTGTTTCGAGGCGTTCCGCGCCAGAGTTGCGCCGATCGTGTCGCCGCCCGAAGACTGTTTCTTCGTCAAATCAGTCATGCGACCCTCCGATATATGCCTCGATGACCCGCGGGTCCTTCACAACCTCCTTGGGGATGCCACTGGCGATCATTTCACCATAATTCAGGGCCAGCATCCGATCACAAATGCCGGTGATGACATCCATATGGTGTTCGATCAGCAGAACGCTGACGCCGCGTTCGGCACGGGCATCCAGAATGAAACGGGACATATACCCTTTCTCTTCCTGGTTCATGCCGGCCATCGGTTCATCGAGAATCAGCATCTGTGGCTCGGCCACCAATGCCCGCGCCAGCTCGACCCGTTTTTTCAACCCGATCGGAAGGCCATCGACCAACTCATGCCGGATGCTCTCGAGTTGTAGAAACTCGATCACCTCTTCGACGATCTTGCGGTTTTCGATTTCTTCACGCTGTGCTGCCCACCAGTAAAGCGCGGTGCGCAGAACGCCTGGGCTCATGTGGATGTGCCGCCCCAGCAGGATGTTGTCCAGAACGCTCATCCCGTTGAACAAGGCAAGATTCTGGAACGTCCGGGCGACGCCGAGCTTGGCAACCTTGTGAGGTGCCGTACCCGTGATTTCCTTTCCTGCTAACCGGACAGTTCCCACATTCGGTGGGTAGAACCCGGTAATTGCGTTCGTCAGTGTTGTCTTGCCGCTGCCGTTCGGGCCGACAAGTCCAAAGATTTCCCCCTGCCGAATGACGAGGTCCACACCGGTGACAGCGACGATGCCGCCGAACCGTCGCTCGACCCCGCTGCACTCCAGTATCGCCCCATCATCGGCTCCGATTGCTGTTTTAATCTTAGTCGTCATCTAGATATCATTGTCCCCCTAAGGTTCACGGCCAACATCAGGTAATCTGGAAGTAGTCAGGTCGCCCCGTTGGCCATGGATCCCCCCACAATTGCTGCCCACCGTCGATGTTCAGAACTTCACCGGTTACGAATTTTCCTGAATTGGCCGCCATATAGACAACCCCTTCCGCGACATCCCATTCGTCCCCGGCGTGCCGCATCGGGTTGGAGTCCTGAAAGGTCGCAGAACCCTCCGGAGGGTAGTTCCCGAAACCGTTGCTTTCGCAGCAACCCGGCGCCACGCAGTTCACTCGGATACCGTGCGGGGCCCACTCCACCGCAACCGACTTGGACAGGTAAACTACCCCTGCCCGGGCCGCACAGGTATGCGCGATGCCGGGCATGCCGCGCCAGATATCGGCCACGATGTTGACGATGGAACCCGATTGCTTTTTGGCAACCCAGTGGCGCGCCGTGGATTGCATCATCCACCACGTACCGTTGAGGTTGGTGTCTATGACCGCATTCCAGCCCTTTGGACTAAACTCCAACGCTGCTTGCGGAAACTGACCCCCAGCATTGTTCACCAATACGTCAATCGCCCCGAACTCCTGGTTCGTCTTGGCGACAAAATCCTCGACCTGCTCAGGCTCCCGGATGGTCATAGGCACAGCGAAAACTTCGCCCCCGAAACTTTCAAGGAACTCCTTGGCCAAAGCCAGTTTCTCTTCGTTGCGTCCATTGATCGCCAGATTGGCCCCGAGCCTTGCGAACAAGGTCGCAATTGCCAGCCCCAATCCGCCTCCGGCCCCGGTCACCACAACGACTTTGCCGGTGAATAAACCGCTTGCGTAAACGGTTGCACGTTTTGATAGGTCCTCCCTCGAAGACCCAAACTGCGTCTTATTCATGACGCCTCCTCCCATTCCCCATTAGGGGCAGCTGCCAGTAATCTAACGGATGTTAGAAAATTGGTCAAGACAACTTTTCCCACCAGCCCCGCCCGTTATCTCCGATCAGTAAGACTTTGGAAGTCCAAGGGCTTTTTCTGCTATGAACGACAGAAGCATCTGCGGTGTCACCGGTACGATGCGGAACAGCAGAGCTTCACGTACCAGTCGCTCCACGTGATATTCCTTAGCATATCCGAATCCGCCAAACGTAATTTGCGCGGCTTCGGTCGCCTCGACCGCGGCGTCGGCGGCCAAAAGCTTGGCGGCGTTCGCCTCGACGCCGCAGGGTTCTCCCGCATCGTAGAGGGCTGCAGCGTGCATCACCATGAGATTGGCAGATTCCACTCGCGCCCAGGCTTTGGCGAGTGGATGCTGAACACCCTGATTTTGGCCGATCGGGCGGTCAAAAATCACACGTTCGTTTGCATAATGCGCCGCTCGCGCCAGTGCGTTGCGCGCAATACCGATGCATTCACCGGCCACCAGGATGCGTTCGGGATTCAACCCGTGCAAAATTTGCCTAAAGCCTTTGCCCTCCTCCCCGATCAGGTCCTCAGCCGGAATCGGCAATCCATCGATGAAGACTTCGTTCGAATCGACAGCCTTTCGACCCATCTTTTCGATCTCTCGCACGTCAACGAAATTTCGGTCGAGATCTGTATAGAACAGGCTCAGCCCTTCGGTCGGGCTGCTCACATCCTCTAGCCGCGTTGTTCTGGCCAGAAGCAACATCTTGTCCGCCACCTGCGCGGTAGAAATCCAGACTTTTTGTCCGTGCACGACATATCTGTCCCCCTGCCGCACCGCCATGGTCTTCAGCTTTGTGGTGTCCAACCCGGTCGTCGGTTCGGTTACGGCGAAACAGGCCTTTTCATCGCCTGCTATTAGAGGGCCAAGCATACGCGCGCGCTGCTCATCGGTCCCAAACTTCACCACCGGGTTGAGCCCGAAAATGTTCATGTGGATGGCCGAGGCTCCGCTTGCGCCGGCCCCCGACTCGGCAATTGCCTGCATCATGATGGTCGCTTCGGTGATCCCCAGACCCGCGCCGCCGACAGCTTCTGGCATGGCGATACCCAGCCAGCCGCCATCGGCCATTGCCCTGTGCAGATCATGGGGAAAACCACCGTTACGATCCCGGTCCAGCCAGTAGTCGCCGTCGAACCTTGCACAAATCCGCAGAATCTGGTCGCGAATTTCCTTCTGATCGTCCGTCATTCGAAATGTCACGGTGTCCCCTTCTCTTCCAGACTAAAGAGCCCTGCCTCACAAAGGGCAATGATCCGATCATCGTCAAAGCCAAGATCACGCAGAATACTTCGGCTGTCCGCGCCAAGCGGTCGTCCCAGCCAGCGAACTTCGCCAGGTGTGGCGCTTAGATGCGGGATCGGGCCGATGACCTTGGTCTGTTCGCCGTCGACCGACACGATGTCCCCACGATGGCGTATCTGCTCGTTCGTCATGATCTCTTCGACGCTCAACACACGCGAGGCAACCGCATCATGGCGGGCGAATACCGCTTCCACTTCCTTAGCCGTGTGCTGCGTGACGAAATCATTGATCGCGTCAAAGACCACCGTCATGTGCCGCGACATCTCGCCCAATGTCGCGAACCGCGGGTCATCGGCGAGGGCATCGCCTCCGACCGCCCGCAACAGGCGCTGCGCGGTTTCCGCGCTCCCTGCCGAAACGGTCAGCCACACCCCATCGGACGTTCGGAACATCCCCCCCGGAGCAAAGTCCATCGGCTGGCGCAGCCCATTGCGTCGCGGCGAGAGGTTAGCGCCAGTCAATGCGGGAACAGGATAGTCCATCAACCGAAGCAACGCCTCGAACACCGCAAGATCGACGACCTGACCGCGTGCAATGCCCTTTTCGCGAGCAAATAGCGCGATCATGATTCCCAAAGCGCCCATCAGCCCTGTCGTGCTGTCGGCCGCCGGAAAGCCGGGGTGCATCGGCGGCCCGTCGGGAAAACCGGTCAGATGCGCTAATCCACTCATGGCCTCTGCAGCACGCCCAAACGCTGGCACGTCGCGCATCGGACCGTCCTGTCCGTAACCTGAAACCCGCAAGACAACCAAGTCCGGGTTCCAATCGTGCAAGACGTCTGGCCCAACACCGGCACGTTCCAGCACACCCGGTCGGAAATTTTCGATCAGCACGTCGGCATCTTCGACCAACTTTCGCAGGATGTCCCGGCCCTCGTCGGACTTCCAGTCCAGGCCTAGTGTTTTCTTGTTACGGCCCAAAGTCTTCCACCAGACGCCCACCCCATCCTCTGCCTTGGGTCCAAGGTCGCGCATCATATCCGTCCGGTTGGGGGCTTCGATCTTGATGACATCTGCACCAAAATCCGAGAGTAAAGCTGCCGCAAGTGGTCCGGCAATTACGTGACCAAGTTCTATAATCTTCAGTTGATCAAGGGGTCCAGACATCTGCACTTTCGACTTTGCTAATTTTCTAATGGTTGTTCGATTCCTAGCAAAGGCGAAGTCGGACCTCAAGATTCAAAGGTAATCACTTCCCCAAAAACGTAACCGCCCGGTTGTTACCGCGGATCAGTTCATCGGCGTCCAGTTCCATGAAAGCAGTTCGTTGAGCGGGTTGGTCATGTGATTGTGGATGCGGTCGAGGATTTCGGCCAGCCAGGCTCGCGGATCGTGGCCGTTCATCTTGGCTGTCTCGACAAGGGACATCGCCCGGGACAGCGTTTCGCCACCGCTGTCGGAGCCTGCAAAAAGCCAGTTTTTTCGCCCGATGCTGATCGGGCGCATGACGCGCTCGGCGGTGTTGTCGTCGATGCCGACGCGGGCATCTCCAAGGAAGAGCTCGAATGACGGCCAGCAGCTGCGACCATAGCGGAAGGCCTTCGCGAGATCGCCCTTGCCGGGAATGCGTAGCAGTTGGGCCTCGGTCCATGCCTTGAAGGCCTAGACCATGGAGCGGGAGTGCGCCTAGCGTGCTGCCAGCCGCAGGGGAGTGGGCAAAACTTGGGGGTCAGGCTGCAGCCCTGCGGTATGCACCGGTAAGCCGACCGTCGAGAACGGCGGCGCGGACAACAGCCACGCGGTGGGCTCCCTTGGGTGACCATCTCATGCGGCGTCGCTTTCCCATGCGGGTGTTGCCGATGTCGTCCACGCAGCCCTCAGCCCGGGATGAAGAAATCGGAAGACCCGTGCGGTACCGCCGACCATAGTCGGTCAGGCTGTCCATGTTGTTCGCAAGGTAGGAATAGAGGTCTCGGCACCGAGCTTGCACTCGCCGAGCCGCTTCAGTTTCCACGCGGTCTTCCGTAACCAGCCGCGCGCAATCGACCATCAACCATTGCAGACTGGTCGTGGCCGTAAGAACTTTTCCATGCCAAAGGTACCATCGCAGCGTTTCGGCCGGACGTTTGAACAGCACTGGAATGCCGGAGAAACTCCTGCTTTGCAGCAGGCCCTTTACGGCGTTCTCGACATGCTGAATGCGCATCGAGATATGCCACCAGTCGAGTATGTGGCGGACCTTCCCACCGACGGCATTGCGGACGAGGTTTGGCAGGGCTGGTTCCCCGTCCGAAATTACCGTGACGGCTTGTTCCTGATCCCACCCGAGAGCCCTCTAGTCCTGGCGAAGCTGACGAGCAGGTGACAGGACCGCCTGTTGCACCAAGCCGAAGCGACGGCACCTATCGTGGCTTTCGATCTTGCCTACCACAACATCGAGGTGTCGCTTCTGGTATTCCGGCCTGCATCGGATATGCGCACCGTCCAGGAAAACCGTCAGCGCAGGCGCCGCTTCGGCGGATGGAGGAACAAGCGGCTCGTTCTGCTCGCTGTCGCAGATCTCCCGGGCAACTCTACCCAGTCGATTGCGCACCGATGTGTGCACCTGCTTCGCGCAAGGCAAAAAGGTTTCCAGGATACGCGCCGCTTCCCGGAAGGAATGACGCGCCCCAAGTTCGGCTTGAAGACGTAGGGTCAGGACCCATTGATTTCCGTCTAGCGGCGTGATTCACGGTTCGAAAAACGAGCGGTGAACATGTCTGATCTTTTCTGGTTGAGCGATGCGCAGATGGCGCGTTTGAAGCCCTATTTTCCAAAGTCCCACGGCAAACCACGCGTTGATGATCGGCGCGTGCTTAGTGGGATTATCTTCATCAATCGCAATGGTTTACGGTGGCATGATGCGCCGAGGGAGTACGGTCCTCGCAAGACGCTCTACAATCGTTGGAAGCGCTGGAGCGATAAAGGCATCTTTGCGCAGATGATGGTCGGTCTGGCGGCAAACCACGGCGAAGAGAAGACCGTGATGATCGATGCAACCTATCTCAAGGCCCACCGAACAGCGACCAGCATGGGCGTAAAAAAGGGGGGCGTGGACGCCTGATCGGTCGGACCAAAGGCGGCATGAACACAAAGTTGCACGCCATCTGCGACAGTCAGGGGCGGCCACTCAACTTGTTCGTCACCGCCGGACAGGTCAGCGACTACATCGGGGCACGGGCCTTGCTGAGCAGCTTGCCCAAGGTCGAATGGTTGCTTGGGGATCGAGGCTATGACGCCGACTGGTTCAGAGAAGCGTTGAAAGACAAAGGGATAAGATCCTGCATCCCAGGTCGGAAACAGCGCAAGAAAGCCGTAAAATACGACAAGCGCCGCAACCGGATTGAGATCATGTTTGGCAGGCTGAAGGATTGGCGACGTGTGGCCACACGATACGACAGATGCCCCAAGGTCTTCCTCTCCGCAATCGCACTCGCCGCGCTGGTCATCTATTGGCTATGAGTCCTGACCCTAGGCGCAAGGCTTGGAAAAATACCTAAGTATCGATCCGCCACATCCTAAAGCGCCCTTGCCCTGTCACTTCGCGGATCAAACCGCTCGCCTCCATCCACGTCAGATTGCGCTGAACGGCGGCGCGACTGGCTCCGGTCATGGCCTCTGCCATTGGGGTGGAAACCAAAGGCCACTCGGAAAAGACCTTTCGCAAGGCGGTCGGCGTGCGGCCCGACAACTTCGCCATGACGTTTTCTGCGCGCCCGGTCCAAACCTCGATATCGTCAAGTGTTCGCATCGCCGTTAGAATTGCGCCGTTCATTCCATCCAACCAGCGGACCAAGCGTTCGGTTGGTAAACCCGAGACACGCAGCCCCCCTGCCCCGCCCATAGCGAGCGGTGCGAAGATGGCGCCGCTTCCGTCGCTGGCCGCGATCCTGGACGCGGTGACGGCGGCTTCCATCTGGTCGCTGTGATGTCCAAGGCCGGCCAGGCTCCAGAGGTGAAAGCCCATGCAAGCCCGCGTGATTGGATGTAAGTCGCCCGCAGCCGCCATGACATCCAGCCATCCGACCGCACGATCTTTGAGGCGCTCAGCATTCTCGTCAATGTTCTCAGGATCGCGACGATCCAGAAATGCGGCCAGGTCAACCATAGGTCCGGGACCGCCCGTCAGGCGCCGAACGGCCCAACCAACTCTTGCCAAGGCATTTGGGTCATCCTGTGCGCCCGAGAGCCGCATCGATATCCAGAGCGCCAGACGATCAGAACTCACCCGACCCCCTGAGAACCAACTGAGCTCCGTTGCCTCGATAAGAGCTAGGCGATGCCGCCAGCCTTCCGGACCACGCAGCAGCCTGTCATCCAGAGCACCCAGACGTCCAGCGACCCGTGCCAGTCGCGCAGCGTGAACGCTTTCTGCCTTTGCCCAGTCTTCGATGACAGCAGTGTCGGGCGGTTCTGCTCGTGGCCCGGGAGGCAGGTCATCTGTTTCTACATCGAGTGGTCCCGGCAGAAACCAGAGATCTTCTTCGTGAGCCTCTTCATCCTCCTCGATGGTGATGAGGGGGTAATTGAAATCATCATTTAATGCCGATGCTTGGGTCTTCATATATGCAAAATACTGTTCTTTTGCACATTACCCAAGTGATTTTGTGACGGTTGCCTTTGCTCTTTATATAGTATGCGCGCGCGATTGCCGGTGAAACCTCTCAGATCGCCCTCAGCACAAGGAAACCAAGGGTTTTTGGACGAGCACGACGAGAGAGCATCTACTTGCACTCGTTTACAATCGGTCGTTTATTGATGATACATAAAATTGCAAACGGCCCGTTTTCATGCCCCTGATAGGCTACGCCCGTGTTTCCACAGAGGATCAGACCCCCCTGCCCCAGTCTGAGGCCCTGCAGTCTGCGGGATGCGCCGAGATCTTTGAAGAGCACGCCTCGGGCGGCAATCGCGCGCGACCGGTGCTGGCACGCGTGCTCGAACGCGTCCAGAGCGGCGATACGCTGGTCGTTGTGCGGATCGACCGGCTTGCGCGATCTCTGTCGCACTTGCTGGAGGTGATCGAAAGACTGGAGGGAAAGGGGGCGTTCTTCCGCTCGCTCCAGGACCCGATCGACACTGCCTCGCCCCAGGGCAAGTTCACGTTGCAGGTTCTGGGCGCTGCGGCTGAGTTCGAACGCGCTCTGATCCGCGAGCGCACAAAGGCCGGGCTTGCCTCTGCGCGCGCCAAAGGGCGCGTAGGCGGCAACCCAGGGCTACGCGCCAAGGATCCCGCCGCGCTGCGCAAGGTGCGGCTGGCACGGCAGGACGGCTATATGGAACGCCTGAACGAGACCGCGCAGGATTGGGTGCCTCATGTGCGCCGCCTGCGCCCCGATATGGCTTGGGAAGACGTGCTGCGAATTATCAATGCCCCCCTGCCCCCAGATCACCATTGGACACAAGGCCGACTGCTCCGCGCTGTGAAGGCATATGTGCGCGACGGGTTCCTTCCTGCCGAGGTGCTTGGCCGCGCCGGACGCCGCGAAACCGATGACCGCCTGCCGGCCATCGTCGCAGCGATCAAAGGCGCGGACCCCGAAATCACGCTGCAGGCGATCTGCGATCGGCTAGAGTCGATGCGCGAACGGACCCCTCGAGGTCGTGCCAGCTGGCAGCCGTCTTCGGTCAAAATGTTGCTCGAACGAGCGGAGCGGCTTGGCCTAATTTCATCAGAATCGGCTCACTCCCAACTGTAACTAGCAGAGGCTCAAACAGCTGAATCTATCGCTCTAAACACCGTCAGAAGGTCAATTGTGCCATTGGTTGCATGGGTTTAGCCAATACCATCCAAACAATCCCCATGAATGGCTTGAAGCACGGTCTTTTGGATTTATCACCATAAAATCAACAACTTGCAGTTATCTTGATGTGACTGTACGTATTGGTGCTGTGGATAACTTTCACACTACATCTAGATTCTTCTTGCCGGACTCACTTGATCGTGGCATTCCCATTCTGACGGTAAAACGCGTCAGTCGCGCTGTACACCGTCAGAATGACCAAGAGCCTCAACAGAGGCCGAGAGTGGGCGGCAGGACATGGATGATCGTAACGTTGGATACGCGCAAGGCATAGGCTCTTCCGACATCGGAGCATTTGCCGACAATCTGGCTGAATCTTTGGATCGCCAGATGAAGATCGCTTTCGAGCCCGAAGAACGAAAGTCCCTGCGCCGATTCAGTTCTACCGAAGTTGCCAGCCTCCTGCGCGTTAGCACATCTAACCTGCGCAACCGGCACAAGGACGGCAGCTTCCCGGAAGTTCATACAGACAACCGCGGACACCGGTTCTACACAGCCCAAGAGATCGATAAGCTGCGCGACATTCTGGGGCGCACCGGAAAGAACGCAGAAAGCTACCGCCCCGGTCGACGTGAAGGCGATCGTCTCCAGGTGATATCTGTCGTCAATTTCAAAGGCGGATCGTCAAAAACAACAGCAACGATCCATCTTGCACAACGGTATGCTTTGCGAGGTTACCGAGTGTTGGTCTTGGATCTCGATCCGCAGGCAAGTTTGACCACCTTTTTCGGCTTTCGGCCAGAGCTCGAGTTCGCCGAAGGCGGCACAATCTATGATGCCCTGAGATATGAGGAACAAGTTCCGCTCTCAGCCGTCATCCAAAAAACCTACTTCCATAAGCTCGATATGGTCCCAGCGGGCCTGATGCTCTCGGAATACGAAACTGAGACGGCAAACGCCCTCGCCCGCCGGGTGCAACCCATATTTGCGGAGCGTCTTGCCTTAGCGCTTGAGGAAGTAGAGGCGAATTACGACATCGTTCTGATCGACTGCCCACCTCAACTTGGCTTTCTGACCCTAACGGCGTTGGCAGCCTCGACGGGACTCCTAGTAACGGTCGTGCCTGGCATGCTCGACATTGCTTCAATGAGCCAGTTCCTGAAACTTGCTTCGGAAACGGTAAAGGCTGTCGAAGAAGCCATTGGCAGGCGCGTTACATGGGACTTCGTAAAGTTCTTGATCACGAGATACGAGCCGTCGGACGGGCCTCAGACCCAGATGGCGGGCTACCTGAGATCGATCTTGGCCGGACAGGTCATGACTGAGCCAATGCTGAAATCTACAGCAATCTCGGACGCCGGTATGACCCAGCAAACCGTCTACGAAGTTGATCCGAGCCAATTCATTAGAAAAACGATTGATCGCGCTCTGACCAGCGTGAATGGCGTTGGAGATGAGTTGGAACAGACAATCCAAATGGCATGGGGGCGTCGCTGATGGCCCGAAATATCTTCAATCAGCCTCCAAAGGACGAGAAGGAGAGCGCGGCCCCCTCCCCTACCCCGCCAAAAGCAGCAAAACTGCCAGGATCTGTTGGCGGATTGCGCGACTCTTTGCGCGAGATTACCGCGAATTCGATCCGTGACATCGAGCCCGATCAGATTGACATGGATGGTCTGCGCGATCGGTTGGTGCTGGAGGATTCCAGTATTGATGAGTTGGCCGAAAGCATTCGCAAGCATGGGCAACAAGTACCAATTATGGTCCGTCCATCAGCGCAACCGGACAGATACCGTATCATCTACGGACGACGCAGGCTCGCAGCGATCCGCATGGTCGGCGGAACGGTCAAGGCGATCGTTCGAAGCCTGGATGACGACGCATCTCTGATCGCACAGGGCCAAGAGAACAACCTCCGACTAGACCCGTCTTTCATTGAGAAATCTCTTTTTATCAAAGAGATGCAGGAATCAGGTTACAAGCCAAACGTCATTCAGGATGCTCTCGGCTTGACACGGCAGGGCGTGTCCAATCATCGCGTCGTCATAGAGCAACTGCCAGAAGGGCTTGTACAGCTGATCGGGCCGGCACATGGCATCGGACGACGGCAATGGGGTGACCTGGCCGCTTTGTCGAAAAAGATAGATCTGGTGAACACAGCCAAAGAGGTGATCGCCGCCCTGCCCGACGACACTCCAAGCGCGGATAAGTTTCAGGCAGTCTACTCGGCTTGCTCGAACAAGGCGCGTAGCGACAAGAAGCAAGCCAACCGCAGCCTAACGTCCGTTGTCAAAGATGGGGACGGTAGCTCTGTGGGAACGCTGACAGTCGACCAGAAAACGATCGCTATCAAGATCACCAAGAAGGACAACCCAGAATTCGGCCAATGGATCGAAGAGCGCGCGGAGGCAGCGCTTTTGAAGCTCTTCGAACAGTGGCGGAATGAGAGCGGCTCTGGGTCCTAAGCCCCGAGCCACACAGAGTAACTCGAGCAGAGGAGAAAAGCGAAGACCAGAAAGAAAAGAGCCCCCCAAAGTTTCCCCTGGAGAGCCCTCATCATTCGATTAGCACTCATGATGTAGCAACCTCCAGCAAACCGGTCAAGAGTCACCGATTCGGTGGACGGGTTTTTATTGCCTTTTTCTGAGCGAAATCTCGGGAAGAGACTGGGAAGTTGTGGGCCGAACGGTCGTCGTGAAGAAACCATGGCATTTACAAAACTATCGATCAGAACCGCTGATGCTGATGCATCACGCGGCTCAATTTCTGCGGCTGAAACCGACATCTGGACCATCTTCAGGGCACTAAGAGATGCACGTAGCGTATTCGGTCTGCGTCCTGGCCATATCCAAACACTTCAAGCCATGCTTAGTTTCTTGAAGCCCGGCCATGGCGAAACGGTTTTCGCGTCCAACGACTCGATTTGCCAGCGCGTCGGCGGAATCGACGAACGGACACTCCGCAGGCACATCAACCGCTTCGTCGAACTCGGGTTCATCAAACGCAATGACAGCTCGAACAGAAAGCGCTACCGCGTTCGCTCATCCAGCGGGGAATGCATCAGCTATGGACTGTCTCTAACCCCCCTCCTCCAACGTGCGAGCGAGCTTATCGCCATCGCACATGAGATGGAAAATAACCGGCGGGATCGGATATTTGTCCGCAAACAGATCCTGACAAAGCTCGCCCATTTGGAAGAGCATGATCCCAGCAACACATTCATCAACCACGCACGGAGAGCTCTACGCAGGAAGCTGAGCCTTACCGAATACCACGCGCTGCTCGCCGACACGGACAAAGAATGCCAGACTTTGTATACCCCAGATAACCCACCAGAAACTGTGGAGTTGCCCGCCAATGACGGACAAACTGTCCGGCACCAATCTATGTCTGAAGAAGAAAAAAAAGATTTAGATAGCAACACAGGCAATGAAGCTCTGAAACCAGACTTGCTAACCTCAGTCTGCGATCAAGCGACATCGTTCTCCACAGAGAGACTTAGAGACTGGTTGGACATTGAAAACCATGCTCGAACTCTTGCACCCATGATGGGGATTCACCCAGAAACATTTGAGAAAGCCAAGAATGCAGTAGGAGCTCAGAAAGCGTCATGCGCGATCTTCATCATGCTACAACTTGGACAACGCATCAGGGATTTTGGAGCGTACTTTCACAGTATCACCTTGGGCCAACGTCAAGACCAGTTTGATCCAGTGGCTTTGATCAAGCGTCTATCCAAAACTGCTATGCAAACCGCCTAGTGTCCACCGCGGTGGAC
>JAGHRD010000009.1:0-149174 GCA_017744045.1 Tropicibacter sp. R15_0
CCGGGACGAACTCCTGAATGGCGAGATGTTTTACACCCTGAAGGAAGCCCAAATCCTGATCGAGCAATGGCGTATCCACTACAACACCGTCAGGCCGCACAGCGCATTAGGCTATCGCCCACCCGCGACAGAAAGCATCGTTCCGATGGACCAGAGGCCGACGATGCACTAACAATCAAACTGGACCACCCGATGGGGGCACGCCAGCGTGTAGGCCGAGCAACGCCTTTTCGCTGGCAGTCTCTGAGGCTTTGCCGTCGGCTGAAACCCAGGGCAACCGATCCTGCCCGGAAAAGTATTGCAGGACAAGATCACGCCGCGTCCATGTCGAAAAGTCCACTTTGGGATCGCGTAATGAGCGCCCCATCAAGGCGGCGAACAAAGGATGGCGGACCACATCTCGCCGTTCCTGCGCCATGGCCATCCTGTCGAGATGTGAAAGCGCATTGGACACAGCGCGATCACTCGCCTCAACGCCGCTGGCCTTTGCCGCAGCCGCAATGATCTTGCGCAGCATATCTGAGTTGTCGTCTTCAGGTTCGAGACGCAATTCTCGTTCCAGAAAATCTGCCTGAAACCTGTCCGAGGACCGAGGACCACCAGCCAGCCCCCTCCAAAAGAAGTCCTCATGAAGGACTTTGGGCATCACGTGATCAATGACGATTAATCGGACCTTGAACCCATGCCTGTGTGACCGATTGACAGCCCGTTCGGCAATGGCCTTGACCACCTCGTCAAATGCGTAAGTGTAGTCGATGACGATCAGCGTGTCTTTCTTGATGTCCCAGTTGCTCCATGGTTCTGGATCGCGTGCTGCCACATTCAAATCGGAAGTCAGAATTCCGGCTTCCCATTTTGAGAATTGGTTCGCCTTTGCCGAATAGTGTTTCATCCATTCTGAAATCAACCGAGTCTTTCCAGCCCCTGATGGTGCAATGACAGGCATGACACGAAACGGCCCGTCTGACTCGGCAAATTGTGTCAGTCGTTTCATTTCCGCCTCGCGGCCTTCTAGCGGAATAGTGAAGTGATTGTGTGGGTTGAGCCAAATGCTTTGATCCACACCTTCGGCTAAAAGCTCTTTGGCTGCCTTTGCTCCAATATATGGCGGATGCGACATCGGTGCCGACATAGGTGGAGGGTCTTCGTAATGGTCCGGCTCTTAGGTAAAAACCGGCTTGCCGGTAGCTTGCTCGAACGTCTTGCCTCCGAACACCTGCCTGTCCAGATCGTCAGCGAACTGCCGGTCTGTTGCGTTGTAATACATGTGTAATCGGTAGTGCAGAACCAGCGCAGAATGCATTGCATCTGCTTTGGTTCTTTTGAGAGTATCAATCGTGTTGTTGTTGAACTTAAGGGCTCTTGTATAGAGTGTTTGATCGAAATCTCCGATGGATTCTTCTATATCTGCTAACCAACCCGGAAATTCTTTGGCTCTCTCTTCCGCATTTTTCTTCTCTTCGAAGAAGTATTCGCGCGCGTTCAAGGCAATACGACCAGCCTCTTCTTGATAGGTTTCTGCCGTGATCCCTTTTTTGTTCCTTTCCTTGACGGTCTTCCCAAATTCTCTTCGGATAAGAATTTCGAATTC
The DNA here is from genome assembly GCA_017744045.1 of Tropicibacter sp. R15_0. Taxonomy (GTDB): domain Bacteria; phylum Pseudomonadota; class Alphaproteobacteria; order Rhodobacterales; family Rhodobacteraceae; genus Pelagimonas. The sequence continues at coordinate 1,592 of JAGHRD010000009.1, forward strand.
GAACAAAGTAAAATTGTGCTTGAAAGACATAACATCATCACCGCTGCTTCAACGCGATGGTGACAAAGGTTGCGTCAAGGTTCAAGCGACGGTTGAACGTCGTCATAATCGAACACAGTACCGTCAGCATATTCTTCTTGCCAAAGGCTGCCATCCAAATCTCGACGCAACATCCAAGGCCCGTCTAATGACGGGCGCGGTTTACCTTCAATTTTGAAGGTCTCCGTTTTTGGTCTGTTTGTCCCGTCATGGAAAGAAACAGAAGAAGGTCCGTGTAACCTATGTTCGACACCCGCTTTATGCCAAGTGTGGTGGATTGGGTTGCCTTCCGGATCGAAGGTCGCGGCTGATGGCTCATTTAGCGGACCCGCATGCAGAACCCCGTCCAAAGTTGTCTCTTTGTAGATGAAGCCGCCCGGTCGAACATAAGTCTCTGTGATAAAAAGCCGTTCGTAGGAGCCGCCGTATTTGTCTTTCTTAATTCCGTCGCTCACAGGTAAGTTTATCAATAAAGCGATGCGTATTACAAGTTTTTTCTGATCTTTATCAGGTACTTACGCAAATTCCGCCCATTCCGCCCGGTAGAGTTAGGTTTCCGGCCACTTAAACGGAAGGATTTGCGTCACCAACGTGTTCTAAATCGAGCAAGCGCTGAGTTCTCGGAGAGCCACTCCATGTTCAGAAGCGCTTGGCGAAGGGCCCATTCGTCGTAATCCAAAAAGGAGTACGAGATGGATAAGATAAAACTTAGACGAATACCGCCAGCTCAATTTGGCGACGAACAGATGGAGCGTTCAACAAGCCTAGCATTGGCCCAAGCTTTTTCCAAAAGGAACTTTACCGATGACTAAAACGACCCGACGCCTTCTGCTCGATACAGTAGCACAGACTAGCGACCCAGTATTCCATGCCCGCCTACAACTTATCATCGCCAATTTGGGGATTAGCCAACGCGAGTTCCCGAACGAACTTCAAGACATGTTTCGCGACCTTGATGGCGAAGGCGTGGAACTTTGGACCCAACCGGAACACCTCCCGTACCCGTTAATTGACAACGAATGGAAATCAGAACGCTGGGTGGGGGAGTTCTTGACCCTCGAGCCGGGGATTGATCCACATAAGGTACGCTGGCTTGCGCTCTATGTGAGATTGAAATTTCCGAAACTCTACCGCCACTTGTTGCGGTGATTTGACCTCGCCTCGCGCCTCCGGCGGATGTCGGGGGTGCGCGGCCCAAACCACCTTGACGGAAGAGATCATCTAACCTCGCGGGTGTGACTCGCCTCATCGCAGGTCACACCGCCTAATCCCATCACATCACGCTGCCTTAGCGCTCAAAACTCGCTGACCCCGTTCGGCGGGAACGGCTGAGGCATGCCTGATGTCATCTTGGAGGACATCTTATGACCCCTCATAATAACGATCCTGGACCGCTGTGGTCTGCGGCTTTTCTGCTGACCTTGTGCAAGGCTTTTGATGCCAAAGCATGGCCTGCCTTGTCGGCGCTGGCGCTGATCTCGGCGGTGATTTCCACTGCCGGATTGCTGAGCCAGTTCACCGATCCCGACCTTTACGACTTCCTGCTTTGCGCTCTGATGGGCACCAGCCTTTGGATGATCGCTCGGATCTTCTGGGCTGGCACATGGCAGATTCCATATATCGAAGCAAAAAATCCGCTGATGATATTTGGGGTCGTCGCAACGCTCTGTTTCTCCTGCTACGCGGCGGTGTCGGTCACGGCCAATCTCAGCGCCACGGCGGGTGAGGTCAGCGAGGACCTTGCGCAGCAGGGACGTATCGACCGGATGAGCAATGCCGGACAGGGCTTTGTCTCCTATGTCGGTGAGCTGAATGTCATTCGCGCGGCGCTGGAGGATCGTGCGGAACAGGCGCGCGGTCTGGAAAGTGCCGAGATTGCGGGAAACGGCCCAACGGGTGAACCCGGTGTTGGCTCGGTGTCGAACTCCTACGCGGCTGCAGTGATCAAATATGTTCAGGCGGCTGACCTTCTTGAGGCCATGTTGCAGAAGGCCAACGGCCATGTCTCGGCCCTGAACGCGCATATTGCCGAATTGCGAGTCGCGCAGATCGACACAGAGATGAGCGCGGCGGAGAAACGTGCGCATCTCAAGACCCTTGAAGCGCAGGCCATTGGAGAGATGCCCGCTCTGCTGTCGCTTGATCCGGCGCGGGTGATCCGTCAGGCGGCGCAGAGCATCGCTGAAGGTGTGCCCGCGCGCAGTCAGGCCAAGGCGCAATCTCGCGCACGGATAGCTGAAATCAGTGCCGAGATGCGCCGCTATGCGGTTCAGTTGCAGGCGGAAGCGGATCGGATTGAGGCGCAATCGCCGGACCTGCCGGAACAGGTGACGCTGAGCATGGCGGAACGTTTGTTCGCTGCGTCAACCCGCCTGCCTGCGCTGACCATGGCTGCGCTGCTGCTCGACCTCTGTGGTTGGATTGGCGTGGGCTTTCGTCTGGCCTTGTATCGTTCGCTCAAACTTAAAATCCGTGATGAGAATGAGAAGCCGCTTCCGAGTTACATCACCCTGACGGATCTGTCCCGTGTCGAGGAGTTTCTGCACCTGATAGCGGAATCCAAGCGCCGGATCGAGGCCGAGACCGGAGCGCCCAAACGTGGACGCCCGCGCCTGAGCAAGCCTGCCGCCAAGCTCCCCAAGCCCAAAACCACCGCCCGCAAGCGCGGTTCCAAAAAACCTGCAGAGGACAAATCCAATGACAAGGCTTGAGTCAGTTCTCGGCCACTGGCCGCTCCCCGTCGCCGCGACGCTGTGTGGCGCGATGGTCTTCATCACAGCGATGGAAAAGATCGATCTGCCGGACTGGCTGCTGGATCATTTTGCGCAAGTGCCAGAAGCCCCAACGCCAGACCTGCCGGAGGGACATCCTCCGGCACCCCAGACCAGCTTCGCCATCCCCTATGCGCCCGCTCCGGGGCGGGATGATCGCACGCCGCTGGTCTATGTGCCCCATGTCTTTGGCTTTGAGGATCGCGACTTCACAGGCCAATTGTCCGGCACAGGCGCGGTGTTTTGGGATCACGGCGGGCAAGCCACAGGTGCATTGATTGCGCGAGATCTGGTGCTGAGCACCGCGCATGTCTTTGTCGATGCGGGCAAATGGGAAGGCCCATATGGGCTGACTGACAAGCCGCCTGCGCCCTCGGATGGGCGGATTTACCTTGAGGCCTGCGGGCAGGCCTATGCGTTCAAAGCCATCCATCCCGGCAGCATGTCCCCGCGTGCGCGTCTCGGGCTGGACTATGCCATTGTCGAGCTGGCGCAGCCCGCCTGCGAAGCCGCCCAAATCCTGCCAGTGGCAGAAACGCCAGACGACCTGATCGGGGCACAGGATCAGATTCTACTGAGCATCGGGGCCTATCGCTACGCGGACCTGCCGAGCTATGCGCAGCACCCGCTCTACGCCGCCCGAACCACATCGGATAAATTTGCGCGCTATGATGTCTTCGGGGTTCGCTGCGAGGCCACGGCGCGGGAAGATACCGGCGATGTGGCGGGCGACAGCACCGCCACCATCGCCACCACGGGCTGCGACGGCGTGCCCGGCGGGTCTGGTGGCCCGCTGATCGTCTCGCGCGATGGCGGGGCCAGCTTCGCCATTGTTGGCGTCACCAACAGCTACCGCAAGGGCACGGAATACAACAACTACACCCGTATCGAGGGCGCGTTTGCCAAGCATCTGAGCGATTTCGTGCCCCTCACCACATTGCAAGAGGCCAGCAGCGCCGCGCCGATCATCCGACCTGCGCTGCCTGAGGGCGACTGGCAACCGATCACATTTCCAACCGACAGAATGGAGGATATCAAATGAACTGGCTTCTCGGATTGGGCGGCGGCGGGAATGGCAAGGCCAACCCGCTGATCGCCACCAGCGGACGTTGGCTCGCCACCTTCATCGCAATTTACGCGTCAATCTTCTGGACGCCGGATCTCTGGTCCTATTTTGAAGAGCCGCTGCTGCGCGCCATTCACGCCCGTTATGAGGGGGCCGGTGCCGCCTTTGTCTACTGGCTGCTCAAGATCGCGGCCTATCCGCTGATGTTCTTTGGCGTGAAAATGGGCCTTGGCGTTGGCTTTGTCAGCCTCGTCATGGGGGTGATGACGCAGCTCTTTGGCGGGCGACGCTGATGGCCTTCCCGTTCTTTCCACGCTCTGGCGGGTCTTCGAACCCCAGGCAAGACAACGAAGCAAACCGGTTCGGATCGAGCCGGTTTGCCACCTACCAAGACTTGCTCCGCGCCGGGTTGTTCGAGCAACGCCCGGAGTCCTTCTTTGTTGGCTATTTTGAGGGACGCGAGGTTTGGTTCAGCGGGCCAGCAGGGCTATGTCTGGTCGCCGGAGCCAGGGCGGGGAAAATGCGCGATGTGATTTGCCGCAACCTGCTGTCCGGCACCTGCAAGCACACGCTGATGATGCTCGATCCCAAGGGCGAAGGGGCCTATCTCTCCCAGGATCAGACGGCAGACGGCAAGTTCTGCGCCTATTGGAACCCGGTGGGTCTGCATGATTTGCCGCAAGACCGTGTAAACCCGCTGGATTATCTGCGCATCGATAGTCCAACGCTGGTCTCGGATACCAAAGTTTTGTGGGAAGAACTCGCCCCCTCCCGCGCCGGTTCAAAAGACGATTTTTTCCCACCGCGCTGCCGCGAGTTTGGCGAGGCGCTTTCGCTGGTCATCGCCGAAATCATGGAAGTGGTGACCTGGCCCGCCCTTTATGAGGCGGTGAATGCATTGATCGCTGGCGGCGAAGACTGGCTCGAACTTGCTTATCAGATGTCCCAGTCCCGCTTTTCCAAGGTCCGCCAGATCGAAGCCGAGATCGCCACAGCGCGTGCAGATTCCACCGGCGGCTTTCGCGGCATCTTGGGCGAGTTGTCCAAATCCGTCGCCTGCCTCTCTGATCCAGTTCTCATGGACTCAGTCTCGCCACCTTACACGATGTCGTTGTCCGATCTGGTTGACGACAATCAAGCATGGCAATTCTACGTCTGCCCACCCGCCGAATACCTTCAGGCCTGGAGCCCTGTTCTGAAGACCTTCTTTGTCGGGGCAACGCTTTACAAGTCCCGCGCCCCCGCCGCGCGGCGCATCACCTTCATACTGGATGAATGCGGCCAGCTTGGCGGCGAAAGCGGTGGCTTTCCCCTTGTGCCCCGCCTGTTCACCTACGGTGCCGGAATCGGCATTCAACCTATAGCTGTATTTCAAACAGAGGATCAGATGGACAATCTGGGGCCAAACGCCAAGGCGCAGATCAAGTCCAGCGCGGCGGGCAAGCTGATGTTCGCCCTGCGCGATTGGGGCAGCGCCAAGAGCTGCGCCGATATGTGTGGCTCCCAAACGCTGGTCTATGATGATCGCTTGGCGCAGGAACGGGCGACCCATGCGCGCAACACGGCGCTGCATTCGGTGATCAATGGCGGCGACCCGCTGCGCACTGCCCTGGAAATCTCCCACCAAAGCTTTGCCACAGAGCATCAGGCCAAGCAGCACCGCCAGTTACAGACCGTGGATGAGGTGATGAATGCACCATCGGATATGGCCTACTTCTTCCATGAAGACGTGCCGTATCCGATCCCACTGACCCGTCGCCCGTATTGGGAGGTGCGCGGTCTGACCTACCACCCCAACCCCTACCATCCACCTTTGGACAGCGTGCAGGTTCAGACCTTCTGGGGCAAACGCACCCGCCGCGTCATCACCGAACCCGTGCCAGAGAGCTACGCGCATTATCCGCAATATCGCAGCGGTGTCTGGTCTTACGTGGAGCGTTAAACAATGGCTAAAACACCCATCACCTATGCCAATTCCCAACCCGATCTGCCGGGAGGCGACTTTATCCAGCGCCTGCGCCATCTGCGTCTGCAGCGGCAGTTCGCCGCCAACAGCAATGCGCGGGATGAGGCCGCAAAACCACCTCCGCAAAAAGATCCGTCTATGGTGGCCCAAGAGCAGCCGCATCCGCTTCTGAAACCCTCGCCGCATTTGACCTCAGAGGTCGACGCCCGCGCCTTTAACGGGCGTTGGGCGGCCGAACAGCACCGCGCGGCAACTCTTTCCAACCCTCCCCAACCACAGAAAGGACAGACCATGTCTGACGATCACACCAACCGCCCAACTGAGACTCTGCGCGAAGGCGCACTCAAGGCCGCCATCTGGCGCAATGAGAGCGAGACCGGAGCCTACCACACCGTCACCGTCGCGCGCACCTACAAGGACAAGGACGGCAATCTGCAGGACACCTCAAGCCTGCGCGGCAAAGACATGCTGAGCCTCGCCGAACTGGCCCGCCGCACCCATCACGACGTCCGCGACCTGGACCGCGAAGCCTTCAAGGAACAGCGCCGCGCCCAAGCCGAGCCGGATATGACCCGCGACAGCTCTCGCGACCGCTAGAGGCTGCGCCACGTCCTTGGCGGTCACCGCACCGCCAAGGACATACGATGGTAGGTCGTCACGCCACCAATAGGAAGAAAATCCTTGTCTCAAAAGCGCTTGCATGGCAATAATGTTCTCTTTTTGTTCGGAAGTGTGTCGAACGCAACAAAGGAGAATACACGAAAGGAGGCTTTATGCCCGACACCCCACCACCATCCAATCCCGCGCTGATCTGCGACTGGCAGGAATGGCTGCCTTACATTGAGGAGAGCGATCTCAGCGACGATCAAAAACGTCAGATGATCGAAACCCTGTGGTCCATCGTTCTCGGTTTTGTCGATCTGGGCTGGGAATTGCACGCAACCCCGCAAGAAACCTGTGGGCAAAACCTGGATCTCAAGGCCGCGCTGGCTCGAGATGTGGTACAATTGCAGAACACGAACAGAGACAAGGAGGCGCTATGAACCAGAAAAATTCCCCAGATAAAGCCGTTATCTACTGCCGCGTCAGTTCCCGCGCGCAGGAAACCGAAGGCCACGGATTGACCGGCCAAGAAACCCGCTGTCGCGAATATGCAAGCAGCAAGGGGTATGATGTGGTTGCCGTTTTCCCTGACACCATATCCGGTGGTCTAGACTTTATGAAACGCCCCGGCATGGTGGCGTTGCTTTCCTTTCTCGAAGCGCAGCCGGACGAAAAATTTGTCGTCATCTTCGACGATCCGAAGCGCTTCGCGCGCTCCACCCGTTTCCATCTCGACCTGCGCGAGGCCTTGCGCAAGCGCGGTGCGAGTATCGAATGCCTTAATTTCAAGTTTGAAGAGGACAGCCCCGAAGGCGAGTTTATCGAAACCATCATCGCCGCGCAGGGCGAGCTGGAGCGCAAGCAGAATGGTCGTCAGGTGGGGCAGAAGATGAAAGCGCGGATGCAGAACGGCTTTTGGATTCACAACCCGCCAATCGGCTATCGCTATGAGACCCATCCCGGTCGAGGAAAAGTTCTGGTTCCCAATCCGCCATTTGATTCCATCATCCGCGAGGCCTTTCACGGCTTTGCCAGTGGCCGTTTCCAGACACAGGCCGAAGTGATGCGTTTCTTTGAGAGTTTCCCCGACTTTCCGCGCAACAAACACGGGCAGATCAAGCAGCAGCGCGTTACCGATATTCTGACCCAGCCGGTTTACACCGGGCACATTTGTTCCGAGACCTATGGAATCAAGTGGCTGAAAGCGCAGCACGAACCGTTGATTTCCCTTGAGACCTTCGAAAAAGTTCAAGAGCGTCGTGATGGCGCGGCCTATGCCCCAAAGCGCAAGAACATCGGGGATGAATTCGCCCTGCGTGGCATTGCTGTCTGTGGCGGCTGCAACGTGCCGCTGCGCTCTTCACTGGCGCGTGGCAAGATGGGCAAACGCTATCCGTATTACCTCTGTCAGACGAAAACCTGCGACCACTACGGCAAATCGATCCGCCGTGATGTGCTGGAAGGCGAGGTTGGTAAATTGATCAAAGACCTACAGCCATCGCCCGGCCTGATCGCACTGGCGCGCGCGATGTTCCGCAAAGCGTGGGATGCCCGTGACGCTCAAGCCAAGACGATCCGCGCCGCCGCAACGCGTCAAATCAAAGCGATTGAGAAGGAAACCGCAACACTGCTCAACCGGATCATGGGCGCGACCAACACGCAGGTGATCGCGGCCTATGAGACGAAACTGGCTGAGATGGAAAAGGAAAAGGCGATTTTGGCAGAAAAACGCGACAATCAGATCGTGCCCACGGGAACGTTCGAAGAAAAACTAGAACCCCTGCTGCTATTCCTGTCTAACCCATTGAAACTATGGGATTCAGGCTCTGTTTTTGCACGCCGTGCAGTCCTGAAACTGGCCTTCGCAGACCGCATCACATACGACAGAATTAATGGACCTAGAACCCCAGAAATGTCGTTTCTGTTCAAGGCTTTAAGTGGGCTTTCGGGACCTTTTGAAAGAAGTGGTGCGGGTGGAGGGACTTGAACCCCCACGCCTTGCGGCGCCAGAACCTAAATCTGGTGCGTCTACCAATTCCGCCACACCCGCATCCTGTCTGGTGACTCGTTTTCCGGTCGCCAGTCCGGCGGGGTTTAGCAAAGCTTTTTGCCAAGTGCGAGAGGAAAATTGCGACAAAGCAAATTGCAGAAAAAGCGCGACATTTACCAGATCTTGCAATATTGTGGCGACAAAGAGGCAGAAAACATACGAGGCAAACGCCAATGGAACCGAAAACGGTCCGGCGTGCTCCTGGGGCAGGATTCCCCGCGCGCCATATTGCGCCTGAAGACGCTGTTAATGCGTTGCCCGCCGGTACGGTGGTGCTAACGCTTGACGGGGCTCTTCCGGTTGAATTTTTGAACGAGGGGGATCGGGTGATCTCGCGCAATTGTGGCGTTGCCACGCTGACGCGCATCCAACGCGATCGCCGCCGCGTCGATACAATCACCATCCAGAAAGGCACTTTGGGTGTCTCCCGCCCCGAGCAAGACGCGCTTGTCTTGGCACGGCAAGAGATCCTGGTGCGAGACTGGCGCGCCGGCACCTTGTTCGGTGCATCACAGGCCCTGGTTCCCGCGCAGCGTTTGATCGATGGCGAATTTATCCGCGACGCTGGTCAGCTCGACCTCGACCTGTTCGAGCTGCATTTTGACAGCCCGCAGATCCTATATGCGGATGGGTTAGAGCTTGCCTCAGCCAATTTGGTACCCGCAATGGCCTAAAGCGTTTCGAGAAATGGTTGAGGCAAACGGATCGCAAATGGCCTGCGAACGCAAAGCGTAGCAAGGTATCCGCGATTCAACGTTGTCTCGAAACGCTATAAAGCTAAAGCCCAAGCGCGCGAAACACCTTTGGCAATTCCTCGGGCAGATCCTCGGCTATCAATCCGGGGCCAAAGCTGCGCGCGGCCTCCACATGCAGCCAAGCGACGGTCTCAGCCGCTGACATCGCATCGAATCCGCGCGCCAAAAGGCCGGTGATCATCCCGGCCAGCACATCCCCTGCCCCAGCGGTCGCCAGCCAGGGCACCGCGCGCTCACCCACGGCGGCATTGATCGAACACCGCCCATCCGGCGCGGCAATCACCGTGTCAGCCCCTTTGAACAATACCACGCAGCCCGCGCGTTTCGCAGCCTCACGCGTGGCATCGACCTTGGAATAGGTGCCGGTGTTTTCTTGCGCATCCAGTCTTTCAGCCAGATCCGGGAATAGCCGGGCAAATTCACCCCCATGCGGGGTCAGCACGCAATTGTCATGCAACATGTCAAAGAGCACGTCAGGCTTACGCTGAAACCGCGACAGCGCATCCGCATCCAGAACCGTACCGCGCTTGGCTTCCAGCGCAATGCGCACCAGATCCGCCGTCGCGGGCCCCAGCCCCAATCCCGGTCCAAGACAAAGGCCGGTGATCCGTTTATCCTCAAGGATCTCGCCCAGCCCATGAGTGCCATCCAGCCCCTTGACCATAATGGCGGTCAACTGCACCGCATGTTCCGTTACCGCCCGCAACGGACAGCCAACCGTCACCAGCCCAGCCCCAATCCTAAGCGCCCCGCGCGCCGCCAACCTGGCCGCCCCACCCTGGCCGGGAGGCCCAGACATGACAAGGGCATGGCCATGGTCGAATTTGTGACCAAGATGCTTTTCCAGGAAGGAAAAGTGTAAATACCCCGGCACCTCACGCCCATGAAAAACCGGCTCAATCAACCGAACATGCCCCTCTACAGACACCGGCAATCCACCCGAAGCATCGAACACTCCCAGCCCGTGCAGCGGCTTGATCCTCAACTTCCGACTAAGCGTCCCACCCGCCCTCAGGAAATGACCCAGCTTGGCATTATGAAATGTCACGGTCAGATCAGTTGGAAAGACCCAATCCATGAAGTCCGGCCATCCATCAGGTAGATTTTCGCGCGGGTCCTCATCGGGCCTTAAGGCCCATCCAGTATCAGAGGACAGACCACTTGGAATATCCACCGCCACTTGACGCATTATTCTATCGTCCCAATTGGCCTCAGCATGCCACCGATCCCGAAACAATCGAAACATATTGGCCAGCGCCACCGGAATCGGCCGCGTCAGCCCAGTGCCAAACACCGCATCCACCAAGAGATCCGGCGCACCCAAAGGCTCAATCTCGTCCCAGGTTGAAATCGCGCCCCCCGCTTCGAGCCAGGCCTGACGACAGATCGCAGCATCCGGTGCCCCTTCCCCCGGCGCTGCCAGCTCCCAAACGGACACCTCCCAGCCTTTCGCCTTCAACAACCGCGCAACAACAAACCCATCACCACCATTGTTTCCCGGTCCACAGAGTACCACCGCCCTTTGCTTCTTTGGGCCAGAAATATCCCGGGGGGGCCGCCCTTGGGCGGCGGGGGCAGCGCCCCCTTCCCCGCTCGCCGCAGGCGCATCGGGCACCTCTGTATCAAGTTCCGGCCATTCCTCGAAAATCGCCTCAACCACGCCCTGCCCGGCGCGCTCCATCAACTCCAGCCCGGTGACATCACCGCTCTCGATCGCCGCTTGCTCGATGGCGCGCATTTGGGCCGCTGTTACGAGTTCCGTCATTCCTTAAACACCTGCTCTCATCATCCGCGATTCAATTTCGTCTATTTTTTGTGCATTTCGCCCAAATCATAGGCGTGATGAATTTTTCAGCACCTTTGCCTCGTCCTGCGTCACCCTATCCGATTGTCCCCGGCAATGAGAAGTGGTCTCCCTCAGCGTCAAGAAACGGGATTCAAAGAGAGGAGCCAAGGCCATGAAAAAGATCGAAGCGATCATTAAGCCGTTTAAGCTCGACGAGGTTAAGGAAGCCTTGCAAGATGCAGGAATTCAGGGCCTGAGCGTGGTCGAGGTCAAAGGGTTTGGCCGTCAGAAAGGTCACACCGAACTCTATCGCGGTGCTGAATATGTTGTCGATTTCCTCCCCAAGGTGAAAATCGAGATCGTTCTGGACGACGATCAGGTTGATGGGGCGATTGACGCCATCACCAATGCGGCAAAGACCGACAAAATCGGCGACGGCAAGATTTTTGTCTCCCCTGTTGAGCAGGCCATCCGCATCCGCACCGGCGAATCCGGCTCGGACGCTCTTTAAGACCGTCAAAGCTAGACACCAAACCTCCCGGCGCGCGCCCAAAATTTTCCCAAAATTTTGTACCTCGCCGGGTGACGCATGTAACGCATAAAGCAATCAAGGGAATAGTGATATGAGCGCAAAAGACTTGCTCAAACTGATCAAGGACGAGGACGTCGCTTACGTCGACATCCGTTTCACAGATCCACGCGGCAAACTGCAGCACGTGACCGTTCAAGAGGACCAGGTCGACGAAGACTTCCTCGAAGAAGGCTTCATGTTTGACGGTTCCTCCATCGCTGGCTGGAAATCCATCGAAGCATCTGACATGAAACTGATGCCCGACTGCGACAGCGCCTATATCGATCCGTTCTATGCGGAAAAAACCGTCTGTGTTCACTGCTCCATCGTTGAGCCTGACACTGGCGAAGCCTATGAGCGTGACCCACGCGGCACAGCACAGAAAGCCGAAGCCTATCTGAAATCCTCCGGCATCGGTGACGTTGCTTACATGGGTCCAGAGGCAGAATTCTTCCTGTTTGACGATGTTCGTTTCTCGAACTCGATCAACAAAGTGTCCTACGAAGTCGACGCCATCGACGGCTCCTGGAACACCGACACCGAATACGAAATGGGCAACACCGGCCACCGTCCGGGCGTCAAAGGCGGTTACTTCCCCGTCAACCCAATCGATGACGCGCAGGACATCCGTTCCGAAATGCTGTCGACCATGAAACGCCTCGGCATGAAAACCGACAAGCACCACCACGAAGTGGCGTCCTGTCAGCACGAGCTGGGCCTGATCTTTGACAGCCTGACCAAGCAAGCGGACGAGCTGCAGAAGTACAAATACGTCATCCACAACGTTGCGCAGGCCTATGGCAAGACCGCAACCTTTATGCCCAAGCCGATCGCAGGCGATAACGGCACCGGCATGCACGTGAACATGTCGATCTGGAAAGACGGCAAGCCTCTCTTTGCAGGTGACAAATACGCAGACCTGTCTCAGGAAGCGCTGTACTTCATCGGTGGTATCCTGAAGCACGCCAAGACCCTGAACGCGTTCACCAACCCGTCCACCAACTCCTACAAGCGTCTGATCCCGGGCTTCGAAGCCCCCGTTCTGCGCGCCTATTCCGCACGTAACCGTTCCGGTTGTGTTCGTATTCCGTGGACCGAATCCCCCAAGGCCAAGCGTGTCGAGGCTCGTTTCCCTGATCCGGCAGCCAACCCATACCTGTGCTTCGCAGCCCTGCTGATGGCTGGTCTTGACGGCATCAAGAACAAGATCGATCCAGGCGAAGCCATGGACAAAAACCTCTATGATCTGCCTGCCGAAGAGCTGGCCGGTATCCCGACAGTCTGTGGCTCCCTGCGTGAAGCCATGGAATGCCTGGAAGCGGATCATGACTTCCTGCTGGCCGGTGACGTGTTCACCAAAGACCAGATCGACGGCTATATCGCTCTCAAAATGGAAGAAATCGAAACCTACGAGCACACGCCGCACCCTGTTGAGTTCGGCATGTACTACAGCTGCTAAGCTGCGGTTTCCAAAACCTTACGGAAAGGCACCCTTTGGGGTGCCTTTTCTTTTACGCCTTCTTGATCCCTGTGGCGGCCGCCTTGTTTTTGGCCACATTATTGCCAACAATTTTACGAAACTTTCCGCCAATCCCTGGCTTTTCTGTGGCATTTGGCCCCGATTGTGACGCTTTGAACAAAATTCAGCGCAATTGTGGCCGGCAGAAGGCAAGCTTGCCTTGTCCCCGCCTTAGTCGCTGCAAACACGCCTCACACCCGCCCATCTCGACGCGCAAGCTGTCAATCAGGCAACCACCTGAACCTGAGAGAGCGCTGACATGGAACGCAACATGGCCACCACGGCGACCCTGACCTTCACCGAGGATCGCTTTGTCTCCCTATCCAAATTGTCGGAGATCCTGACAACAGCCCTGTTGCGCGTCAAAGAGGTGGTTGCCGCCGTTGAATCCGAGCAAAACAAGCTGGTCATCACCTGTGACCGCTTTTGCACCGTTCTGGACGTGATCTATGGCGAAAAGCACACGCAGCTGACGGTGTGCGTGCTGGACAAGCCAAAAGATGTGGAAACCACCCGTGAAACCAAGCTGGCGCATCTGGCATTTTTGCTGTTTCCGCTTTGCCTGAACCTGCCTGCCACCTATCTGACTTGGCCGCTCAGCGATGTGCGCATCCCGCGCCAACGCTTTGTCGATGGGCTTGCGGATAGTTTCAAACAGCACAAACCAGAGCCAAAACCTCAACCCGTCGCATCCGACCAACTGCCAGACGAAGAAGACCTGCGCGCCATGATCCGACAGGCGTCCCATTCACTGCAAGCCAATCCGCGCAGCAAGCCAGAGCATGTCAAAACGCCCCGCTCCGTGTTTGACCGCCTGTCCCAAGCGGCCCGCCCGGTATTATCCTCGCTGCATTAGATTAATTAGTCTCTGGCCGCGGCCAGTGCTTTTTGATCGTCTCGGCCAGATCCTGCTTTGTCAGGCTGCGCGCCCAATTTGGCCCCGCAGCGACAAAACCGATAAACGTCAACGACGGATCAACAAGCCCATGCGCCGCGATGGCGTCAGGCACGATCAAGCTCCGCCCATAGGCCTGTTGTTGCGGCAAATTCAGCCCCGGCATGGCAAGGTTCACCAATTCGGCGCAAAACAGACAATCCTGCGTGCGCAGATCCATATGCATATCAAAAGGCTTGTCCCATTGCGCCATAAGCACCTGTAAGGCCTGACGTTTTTCGACCTGAGTCAGGTTCGGGCGAAACACTCCAACCCCGTCCACATCCAGGATGTTCTCAACCGGAGAAAACATCACCCGCGGCGGCGTGGATTCGTAAAACACCTGCCCATTGCGGATTTTTTCGCGATGCGGATCCAACGCTGATAGCTGCCACAACCCATGTGCGCGCAACTGCTTTTCAGTGCCAAGATACACCAGCGAATGCTTGAAATAGCCGGGAATGAAATAGCCGTTGATCTGGCTGCGATCATTTGTCAGCAGAATATCCATAGGGCGCAGGTGGCGCTGGACAAACTCCCAGGCCTCCGGCTTGTCCTTCAGATAAGGCTGGCGCAGGTAATGGGCGTCATTGACGATCGAGGCGCGATCCGCCTTGGGCTCAATCATCGCAATGATCGGATCAGGATAGCGATCCACGCCGATACAGCAGGTCTTGGCCACCGATGTCACATCCGTCTCTGGCCCGGCAGTCATGACCGGGTAATTTGCGCAACTGGACAGCACAGCCAACGCGCATAGGGTCTGGGCCAGTTTCGCAACCCAGCCCATGCCAAAGCCCAATTTCATCGCCACCCCCAAATTTCCCCTCACGGACATCAAAGCCGAGGGAACCGGCCCGGTATAGGGGCGTTTTCGCCGCATGGGGTCAGGAATTCCCCCTTGGCCCAACGCTTTGAAACCGGTTATCGTCGCCACGAAGTTATTCCAATTTTCGGAGAGCCTGATGCGCCGTTTCGTTTCCGCCCTTTGTCTTTCACTTTTGACCGCCGGGTTGGGCGCTGGCCCTGCCCTGGCCGCGAGCTGCGGCAATGACGGATCGGGCTTTAACGCCTGGAAAAAGGAATTCGCCCGCGAAGCCCAAGCGGCAGGCGTGAAACAGCGCGGCATCGATGCGTTGATGGGCGCCAGCTATTCCCACGGCACGATCAAGGCGGATCGCAGTCAAAAGGGTGTGAAATACTCCTTTGATAAATTTGTAAAAATTCGCCTCGGCTCGCTTGATGGCTTTGCCTCGGGCGCGCGCAAACGCAAGGCCCGCAATGCCGGATTCTATGCCGGTCTGGAAAAACGCTATGGCGTGCCCGCCGGTGTTGTGATCGCCATTCACGGCATGGAAACCGCCTATGGCAAGTTCATGTGGCCGAAAAAGGCCCCGACCGTTGTGTCGTCGATCCTGACCGTGGCCTATGACTGCCGTCGCTCTGATTTCTTTACCCCGCACGCCCTCGCCGCGCTCAAAATGGTAGATCGCGGCATGCTGAGCCCGAACCAGAAAGGCGCGTATCACGGCGAGCTGGGTCATACACAATTCCTGCCAGGCAATGCCATGCGTTACGGGGTGGACGGCAATGGCGATGGCCGCGTCGATTTCTATAACGAAGCAGATGCGCTGGCCTCGACCGCGAATTTCCTGCGCCAGAAAGGCTGGAAACCGGGCAAAGGTTATCAAGAAGGCGAACCGAACTTTCGCGTGCTGAATGAATGGAACGCGGCGACGGTCTATCAAAAAGCCATCGCAGCCTCGGCCATTCGCATCGACCGCTAAACCGATCTGACGGGCGCGTTTACCCTGCGTTAACCAAATGGGCACAAGCGAACCGTTAAAAGTCTCTTAAAATCTTTATTCCGCCCGATTATGACCAAAGTCGGGTGGAATAAACGGTCCTCAAGATAAATCTATTGATCTTTGAGGACAGTATGTACGCCACCGAATATCCATATGCCGGGTTGATTTTGCCTGATGCATCGGATCTTGATCCACGCCCTTATTTGAACGCGGCCCGCCGCGTGCTGGCGCGGCTGGATCCCCACCCCAATGGCGGCACACGTCTGGACCCGACCGAGAACATGGTGCATGGCAATGTCTTTGGCATGCGCATCGACCCTCAGGAAGACAGCGATTACGGCCCCCGCATGGTGATCGAGGTGGTCACCAGCCAAGGCCAGCCAACCGAAGACGAAGCCGCCGCGCAGATCCTCTCCGACACGGTTTTGCAAGCGCTCAAGGCCTCGCCTGCCGATATTATCGAATGGTACTCGCCTGACGTGCTTTTGGACGCCGAGGATTTTGTCCGCCTGCGCAGCTATGTCTCGCCCAAACGCGCCCCAATTCAGCCAGTGGAGCAAGTGGTTGAAGAGGTAACACCGCTGCCCGAACCCGCCCCCTTGCCCCAGCATGAAAACGAAACCCTGGTTCTGGGCGATCCCATGACGGAACGGGACGTGCTGAACTCGCTTTATCACTATGACCAAGAGGACGTGGCAGAAGAGCCCGTTGAGGCCCCTGTTTATGCTGAGGCTGATGAGGTTGAGAGCGAGGCAGAGAAATCCCGCCTCAGCGCGGCGAGCTGGCTCATGGCGGCAATGGTCGCCATCGTCTCCCTGCCCGTCGGTGTTGCCATGGCGATCATCGGCATCTATCGCGGCATGGAATTTCGTCTGGTGTCACAGGTGCTGGCCGTGACGGTGCTGTTCACCGTTCTTTACAACACGGACCGCCTGAACCTGGTGATGCGTCAGCTCCTCCATTGAAGCAGCGCATCCTGCCGCTGCAACATGTAGGTGTGGATGGAAAACACCACCGCCTTGGTTTCAGGCAAGCGTAACAGGCATTGCCGTTCGCATCGCAGATATGGCGCAGTTGCCGGATCAGCAGGCGGGCGCGGATCGTGGACGGAGCGCGGCTGAAACAGGTCAGCCGTGTCATTCCAAAGCGCGTTCCACCGCCATAGCGGTCGCCCGACCTGTATCCCGTCAAACAAGCGCTGCACCCGACGGGCGATGTTGGGATCGTAATCGTCGACAGTGCCATGGATATGGGTCAGCGGGCGATTGATTTTCTCAGAGAGCAACCAACTGGCCGGAAAGCACAGGATGGCGGCGGTCATCACATGCTCACCCTCAGGATTATCCGGATCTTTTTGCAGGATACAGATATCCTCTTGGACAGTTTTTCCTATTAATTCCAATGGGTCACGACTGTCAGTTAACCTGACATCCTGAAACCGATCCCAGGCGAGACCGCCTTTGGCTTTCAGGTTGGTTTCGACATACTGACAAAGTTCCTGACAGGCATCTTCAGAACCTGAGGTTTGCGCAATAACCCTCTGACCTTCCTCATGAATTAACCTCGCCCTCAGCGCCACCTGCTCTGCAAAGCTTTCATCAACATGCAGCCAATCCTCTTCGGCCAGGGGCGCGATGCCTGGCAGCGGTTTGGAATTGGAGACGTCAAAGGGCGTTGATGTTTGGAATATCAATGACACGGGCTTAACCTATAAATTTCAGCACCTTATCCCGCATTCTCAGAACAGATTGCGAGGAGGTCAAGCGCTCTAACTCGTTTAGAGACACCCATTTCAACTCCTTTGACTCATGCGAAATTTTCACATCGAAATCAGAGGCTTGCATAAGATAACGCAGGTCATAGTGCAGATGTTCTGGTTCACCTTTTCGCGCTGGGATGGCGTGGATATCGACATCAAGAATATCATTTATTATCAGATCGATGCGCGACAACCCTGACTCTTCATAGGCCTCCTTAATCGCCACAAAGCGCGGATTACAGATCCCGTCGCAATGCCCGCCCAATTGCAGCCAGCGATCCAGTTTAGCATGGTGCGTCATCAGCACCGCCCGCCTGTCAGGAGACAGGACAAAGGCCGATCCGGTTATATGGCCGCCGATGAATGGATCACGCGAAAACGCGGCTTTGCCATGGGTCACGATCAGCGCCTCGACCCGCGCCAGCTCTGCCATGTCATGGGGCGATTTGTACAAAACCTCGCCGAAATTGTAGAGATTGCCATTTGATATCATGGGGGCGTCCCCTCTGAAACAGCGCTCACCAAAACGGTCAAACCGCTCACCTTCCTGTCATTGGAGTGTCACAGACCTTGTGCCAGCCTGCATTGACGCGCAGTTTGAGGGCAACACGACACAGACGCAATCAACAAAAGCGCGGCTTGCGGGCCGAGCCAAGGAAACGACATGCCAACCGAACGCATCACATTTCAGGGCCATGGCGGCGACACATTGGCGGCGCGGCTCGACCTGCCCGAGGGCCCGCATCTGGCCACGGCGCTGTTTGCCCATTGTTTCACCTGTGGCAAGGATATTCCCGCCGCGCGCCGGATCGCGGCGCGCCTGGCGGCTATGGGCATCGCTGTCCTGCGCTTTGACTTTACCGGGCTCGGTCATAGCGAGGGTGAGTTTGCCAACACCACCTTTACCTCGAACGTGGCGGATCTGAAGGCGGCCAGCGCCTATCTTGAGAGCCGCGGCATGGCCCCGAGCCTGCTGATCGGGCATTCATTGGGTGGGGCCGCCGTGCTGCGCGCCGCGCCCGAGATCGCCTCGGCCAAGGCGGTGGTCACCATCGGTGCGCCCTTTGATCCCGGTCATGTCACCCACAACTTTGGCGAGGCATTGGATGAGATCGCTGCCAAGGGCAAGGCCGAGGTTCTGCTGGGCGGTCGTCCCATCACGCTGGGTCAGGAGTTTGTCGAGGATGTGCGGGCCGAGACCCTGGGGCCGATCATCGCCAATATGAAACGCGCCCTGCTGGTGCTGCATGCCCCGCGTGACGAGATTGTCGATATCTCGAATGCCACACAGATCTTTACCGCGGCCAAGCACCCAAAGAGCTTTGTCACTCTGGACGATGCCGATCATCTGGTCACCGATCCGTCAGATGCGGAATATGCCGCCGAAGTGATCACCGCCTGGGCTGGGCGCTATCTAAAGCTGACCCCGCCTGCCCCGCCCATTGGCGCGCCCGAGGGTGTGGTGCGGGTCAAAGAAGCTGATCCAAACGGGTTCCTGCAGGATATCCAGAACGGCCCCTATCACCACGCGGTCGCGGATGAGCCGTTGGCCTATGGTGGGACCAATCGTGGCATGTCGCCTTATGGTTTTGTCGCTGCCGGGCTTGGGGCCTGTACCTCGATGACGATCCGCATGTATGCGCGGCGCAAGGGCTGGCCTTTGGAGGGGATCGCGGTGGATGTGACCCATGACAAGGTGCATGCACAGGACGCAGAAACCGCCAAGGACACTCGGGTGGACCGGTTCAAACGGCGGATTTGCTTTGAGGGCAATCTGACCCAGGACCAGATCACGCGCCTGTTGGAAATTGCCGATAAATGCCCGGTTCATCGCACGCTTGAGAAAGGCGCGCGGATCGAGACCGAGCTGGCCCTGTGCCCTGAGATGTTAAAGGAAGTGGGTGAAGGATAACCTTTGCCCTAACCAGCCTCGTCCAGCAATGTCAGGGCTTGGCGAAACAGAAAATGAAACTCGGACGCGTTTTGCGCTGCCATCCGAGACAGCAGCAAGAACCGGTAATTATCCGCATCAGCCATGCGCAAGGCGCTGGACAGGGCAAGCAGCCACGTTTCATCAAAACTGCGCTCGGCTTGCCCGGGCGGGTTGAATTCTGTTGCGCGCGCCAAAAGTCGCGGCAAGGCAATCAAGAGCTTGGCCACCGGCTCATCGCTTGTGGTGATCTTGTGCTCGGCCTGATGGGCGGCAACGATGCGCAAGGTCTCGAGCAGTGGGTCATAACTGACATCCATATGCTGCACCCAAAGGCGGGACCAATAGGCATGGGCGGCGTGACGGGACACCATGGGCTGCTCCTGACTAATTTCATACTATTTTCATAAGGTATATGCGGTGCCTGTTCAAGGCTGTTGATACAAAACGGCTTTGATGCAACAATCAGGTACTGCCTGCTGGTGTTCCGGTCTTGTTAACCACTTGTTTAGACAAAGCTGGCCGTGTTTCAGAAAAACCAAGCGGGGAGGAAACCCTATTCAAGTTCGAGCACGCATCATCGCAAATGGGGAATTGGTGTTCCTGCGCTTTACCGGTCGACAGACGGCCGAAGCCGCTGTCTCTGAGCTGCAGCGGATGCGCAGTTTGCCGGAATATGAGGTTGGCATGCCAGAGCTTGCCGACCTGTCCGGAATTACCGGGCATAACCTGAATTTCGACAAGATGCGCCTACTGGCGATCGCAGCGAATACCGAAGGCAAGGAAAGCGGTCGTCTCAAAAAAATCGCTGTTTTCGCGCCCGACCCGGCGCTTTTTGGCATGGCGCGGATGTTTGCCACTTTGTCCGAACTTGAGCCGGGCAATGCGCGGGCAGCGGCGTTTCAGACCCAGTCAGAGGCCCTAGAGTTTCTGGGCCGGCCTGAGGCTGGTTTTGAGGAAATTCCCGGTTACGACCTCGTCCCGCTGGCCTGACAGGTCTACCAGTATGACAAAGAAAAACGCCCCGGACGAACCGGGGCGTTTCTTGTTTCCTTTGGAGCGACCTTAGTCGATGCGCTTGAGCAGCTCATCCAGGGACGCTTTGGCGTCGCCGTAATACATGCGGGTGTTCTCTTTGTAGAAGAGCGGGTTTTCGATACCGGAATAGCCGGTGCCCTGGCCACGCTTGGACACAAACACCTGCTTGGCCTTCCAGCATTCCAGAACCGGCATGCCCGCGATTGGGCTGTTCGGATCTTCCTGGGCGGCGGGGTTCACGATGTCGTTGGAGCCGATCACGATGGCAACATCCGTATCCGGGAAGTCATCATTGATCTCGTCCATTTCCAGCACGATGTCATAAGGCACTTTGGCTTCGGCCAAGAGCACGTTCATATGCCCCGGCAGACGGCCCGCAACCGGGTGGATCGCGAAACGCACCTCTTTGCCCTTGGCACGCAGGCGACGGGTCAGTTCCGCCACGTTCTGCTGAGCCTGAGCCACCGCCATACCGTAACCCGGGATGATCACGATGCTATCGGCGTCTTCCAGAGCTTGGGAAACCCCATCGGCGTCGATGGCAACCTGCTCACCCTCAACTTCCATGGCCGGACCAGCCGCGCCACCAAAGCCACCCAGGATAACGCTGATGAACGAGCGGTTCATCGCCTTACACATGATGTAGGAGAGGATCGCACCGGAGGACCCCACCAGAGCCCCCACAACGATCAACAGGTCATTGCCAAGCGAGAAGCCGATCGCCGCCGCTGCCCAGCCGGAATAGCTGTTCAGCATGGAGACAACGACAGGCATATCCGCACCGCCAATACCCATGATCAGGTGGTAGCCGATGAAGAAGGCCAAGAGCGACATCACCAGCAAGGTCCAACCGCCGTCAGAGCCCATATAGATGAACAGCAGCAGCAAGGAGACCAGACCGGCGCCTGCATTCAGGAAATGCCCGCCAGGCAGTTTGGTCGCCGCCGAGGTCAGCTTGCCCGACAATTTGCCATAGGCCACGACAGACCCGGTAAAGGTGATCGCGCCAATGAACACGCCAAGGAAGACCTCAACCTGCAGGATGGCGATTTCAACCGAGGATTTCGCCGCCACTTTGGCCGAGAAGCCTTTGAGCGCATCAATGCCCGCCTGATCGAGACCGGCGACATTGTTCATCACCAGTTCGGCATTATAGCCGACGAACACCGCCGCCAGACCAACCAAAGCGTGCATCCCGGCCACCAGCTCTGGCATCTGGGTCATTTCGACCTTTTTCGCAAGCATATAGCCAATGGCACCGCCGCCTGCGATCAGGATGACCGACAGCCACCACAGACCAGCACCGGGGCCGATCAGGGTTGCAAGAACCGCCAGCCCCATGCCGAAAATGCCATACCACACCGCGCGCTTGGCGCTTTCTTGTCCAGACAACCCGCCGAGCGACAGGATGAACAGAACGGCTGCGACCACGTAAGCCGCTGTTGTAAAACCGTATTCCATGATCCGCTACTCCTTAGGATTTCTGGAACATGGCGAGCATGCGCCGTGTCACGAGGAAGCCGCCAAAGATGTTGATCCCGGCAAAGAAGACCGAAATCGCCGCCAGCAGCACCACGAGGAAGCCCCCGCCAGAACCGATTTGCAGCAAGGCACCCAAGATAATGATCGAGGAAATCGCATTGGTCACCGCCATCAGCGGCGTATGAAGCGAATGAGAAACGTTCCAGATCACCTGGAAGCCGACAAACACCGACAGAACAAACACGATAAAGTGCTGCATGAACGAGGCCGGGGCCACCAGACCCACACCCAGGATCAGCGCAGCACCCACCACCAACAGGGTCACCTGCTGCTTGGTTTGTGCTTTGAACGCCGCCACTTCTGCGGCGCGCTTTTCTTCCGGTGTCAGCTCAGGCTCAACGACCTTAGGCTTGGCCGCGATGGCCGCGACTTTTGGCGGTGGCGGTGGGAAAGTGATCTCACCCTGATGGGTCACGGTCGCGCCGCGGATCACGTCATCTTCCATGTTGTGGTTGATCTGACCGTCTTTCTCGGGGGTCAGGTCAGTCATCATGTGACGAATGTTCGTCGCATAAAGAGTCGAAGACTGGGTCGCCATGCGCGATGGGAAATCGGTGTAACCAATGATGGTCACGCCATTTTCGGTCACAACTTTCTCATCCGCCACGGTGCCTTCGGCATTGCCGCCACGTTCCGCGGCGAGGTCAACAATGACCGAGCCCGGCTTCATCGCCGCGATCATATCCTCGGTCCAGAGCTTGGGCGCTGGACGGTTGGGGATCAGAGCGGTGGTGATGACGATGTCAACCTCAGGGGCCAGTTCGCGGAACTTGGCCAGCTGCGCATTGCGGAATTCTTCGGATTGGACCGAGGCATAGCCGCCGGTGGCCGCGCCATCCTGCTGCTCTTCCTCAAAGTCGAGATAGACAAATTCCGCACCCATGGATTCGACCTGCTCGGCCACTTCGGGGCGCACGTCAAACGCATAGGTGATCGCACCCAAGGATGTGGAGGTGCCAATGGCGGCCAGACCGGCCACACCGGCCCCAACAACCAGAACCTTGGCTGGGGGAACCTTGCCCGCCGCTGTCACCTGACCGGTGAAGAAACGACCAAAGTTGTTGCCCGCTTCGATCACCGCACGGTAACCGGCAATATTGGCCATGGAGCTCAGCGCATCCATCTTCTGAGCGCGGCTGATACGTGGCACCATTTCCATGGCGATCACATTCGCGCCCGAAGCCTTGGCCTTTTCCAGACCGGCCTCATTGCCACCCGGATTAAAGAAGGTGATCAGCGTCTTGTCAGACGTCAGCCGATCCAGCTCTTCTTCCTGTGGGATACGCACCTTGGCGATAATATCGGCGGTGGACCACAGCGCTTCTGCGCCCTCCACAACCTCAACATCGGCCGCCGCATAATCCGCATCCGAAAACCCGGCTTTGGCACCAGCCCCGGATTGGATCACACAGTCGTATCCCAGTTTCTGTAATTGACGCGCCGAATCCGGTGTCATCGCAACGCGATTTTCACCAGCTTCGACCTCTAACGGCGTCCCTATCTTCACGATATTCCCCTTTGTTCTCAGGTACTCCTACGCCCCTGGAGAGGCGTTAATTCGCATTTCACCGGCAGTAATGCCGCTCTGCAGCGACAGGCAGTGGGCGCTGTAAAGCATACCCAAAGGAAAAATTAAACCCATCGGCGCGTTTGTTGCGCGTAGCGTAAAAAATCGGCAACAAACTTTCGTCGTAGTTTTTGCTCCTCAGGCACGATAAAGCGCCGCTCCAGAATCCAGACAAGGATCGGAATCAAGGGCAGCGCCAATACAGCATCCCAATAGAGGATGAACCCTGTCAGGATCATGACATCGCCAAGGTAGATCGGATTGCGCGAACGTTTGAAAATCCCGCTGGTGACCAACCGGTCCGGCATCTCATGGGGCATAAAGGTCGTGCGGTGGCGGCGCATTTCATAAAGCGCCAGCGCAATCAGGATCACACCGCCGCCAACCAGCAATCCGCCCAGTAAGTCAGCCCAAATAGGCCCAAAACCCAAGCCGAAACCGGCATGGGTTTTCTGCATCCAGGCCACTCCCAGCCCCGCCGCCAACCAGACCGGCGGCACATCCACCCATTTCAACATTGCTCCCCCATGGTTTCTTTGGGCCAAAAATATCCCGGGGAGTCCCGAGCCTGCTCGGGACGGGGCAGCGCCCCTATTTGCCCCCTATTCCCATTCCATCTCTTCAAAGACACGACCAGCATTCTTGGTCGCCAACTCTTCGAATGTATCCATATGGCGCCAACGGCTCTGATCGACATAGTAGGCCCCGGCCAAATCCCCGCCTGCGTCGATATGCGCACCAATCTTGTCGCGCAGATCACGCAGATAATCCGAGGTTCCCGCCACAACCAGATCCATATTGGTGGGATGCCCATGACCGGGAATCACATAGGTTGCGCCCAGCTCCATAAATGGCCCGTCAAAGGTCTCGATCCAACAGCTTGTGCAGGTATCGGCAAAGATCGGCGGCATGCGTTCGTGAAAGGCGATATCGCCCGCAATGACCAGGGACAGCGCCGGGATCCAGACCTGTGTATCTCCCGGCCCATGGGCGGGCCCCAGATGCAGCACCTCCAGCACCATATCGCCCATCTCAACCACATGCTTGTCCTCAAAACTGAGATTGGCGGTCACAACCCGCGTGCCCTCTGCCTTGTCGCGATTATAGCGCTCCATCCCTTGCAGGATGAAATCGCCATTCTCTTCCACCTCATGGATCGCATCCACATGGGCAAGGATATCCACCCCCAGATCGGCCCAATAGGCATTGCCCAGCATGGCATGCCCCTGCCCGTTCTCATTGATCACCAGCTTGACCGGCTGATCGGTCACCGCCTTGATCTCGTCATGCAGGGCTGCCGCCAAGCGCACCGAGGCCCCGCCATTGATCACCACAACCCCATCGCCCGTAACCACAAAGGACAAATTGTTATTGTGGCCGGAATTCTCATAAGTCGGCGGCGCGGTCGCCCCGATTGCAGAATAGACCCCCGGCAAAACCTGCACCGGTTTGTCATAAAGCTCGGATTGCGGGTATTTATCAGCAATATCTTCGCTGGCCCAAGCCAGGCCGCTGGAACATGCCAGCGCCAATGTCAAACCAAGGCAGTTACGAGTCATCAATCATCCTCCCAAAATTTTAAACACATTCGCATGTGTGAATGACAATGCCAAGATCCGTTGCGTCACCAAAGCTGCGTCCCCTTGCCTCTCTCACCCCCGCCGATAGGTTGAACGCGAGGGAGGACATCATGCTCAACAACAAACACGCCATCGTCACTGGCGGCGGCACAGGCATCGGTCTGGCGATTGCCCAGGCTCTGGCAGCCCAAGGGGCCGAGGTCACGATTACCGGGCGACGCGCCGAGGTTCTGGACCAGGCCGCCACAGACAGGATCCATCCCTTGGTGATGGACGTCACCAATGAGGCATCGATCACCGATGGCATTGCAGAGGCAGTGGCCGCCCGGGGTCCCATCCAGATCTGTGTCCCAAATGCCGGGATTGCCGAGGGCAAATCGATCCTGAAAACCGAACTCGCCACCTGGCGCAATATGATGGCCACCAATCTCGATGGTGTCTTCCTGACCATCCGCGAAAGCCTGACATCCATGTCGCAGACCGATTGGGGCCGCGTGATTGCCATCAGTTCCATCGCCGGTGTGCGCGGTCTCAAGGGTGCCCCCTGCTATAGTGCCTCCAAACATGGGGTGATTGGGCTGATCCGGTCACTGGCGGCGGATTTCGCCACCAAACCCTATACGTTCAACGCCATTTGCCCGGCCTATGTGGAAACCGACATCATAACCCGCAATGTCACCTCGATCATGCAGCGCACCGGGTTGGATGCTGACAAAGCCCGCGCGCTTATGGTTGATCTGAACCCGCATGGTCGGTTGATCACCACTGAAGAAGTTGCCGAAGCGGCGCTTTGGCTCTGCGGGCCGAATTCCGACAGCGTCAATGGCCAGGACATCCGCATCGCGGGCGGCGAGGTCTGACATCCCGTTTCAGCCCCCGCGCGCGTCCGGGTGCCAAAATCAAGCATGGCCCCATCGGGGCCATACCTTTTGATAACAGTACTAAACCTGCAAAGCCCGAGCAAACAGCCGGGCGGTTGCCGGGATGTCCTGTTCCAACCGGTCAAAGGGGGGCTTCTTTAACCCTTCCAGCGCCGAAAAGATCACGCGCGCCGTGTCTTGTGCTGTCCCCTCAAGGGCCAGCGCGCCCTGCCCGGCTTTCTGGTCCAGCCAATCGGCAAAGATCCTCTCCAACTGCGCGGCCCCGGTTTTGATTTGCTCGGCCGAGACGGATTTCCCGAGCTCCATCAACTCATCGCCGTGCGGCGAATTGGCAATCACCTCAACCCCAGCCAGTTTGACGCGAAAACTCTGTTCAAGCACCTCAACCAGCGGCCCCTCTACCGCAAGCGCCGCCCGCATTGCCACAGCCGAGCGGTCGTAAAACAGTTTGGTCAGGCTGCAGGCAATATCCTCCTTGTTGCGAAAATACTGATACAGCGCCGGGCGCGACATGCCTGCCGCCTTGGCCAGATCCTCCATCGATGTTTTGCGATAGCCATATTGCGCAAAAACACCCATGGCCGCATCCAGGATTGCCGCTTGCTTTTGCTGCTCTTTGTCCAGGGTCGAAATCTCTGCCATCCTGACGGTCTGACAATTTTACCCCGGTTTGTAAATGGGGTTTGACAAACTGACACTTTTCAATACTTATGTCAGAAAGTCAGATTGCGGAGTGTTCCATGTCCAAAACCATCACCGTCAACGGCGCAGAGCATCACATAGACCTCCCCGGAGAGGTGCCTTTGCTGTGGGTTTTGCGCGACCAGCTTCATATGACCGGCACCAAATTTGGCTGCGGGGTCGCGGCCTGCGGGGCTTGCACCGTTCACATCGACGGCGAGGCCGTGCGTTCCTGTCAGGTCGCGCTTGAGGATGTGGAGGGGGCTGTCACCACGATCGAAGGATTGGGCACGCCCGAGATGATGCATCGCCTGCAACAGGCCTGGGTTGATCATCAGGTGGCGCAATGCGGCTATTGTCAGTCCGGGCAGATCATGCAGGCCGCCGCCTTGCTGGAAACCACGCCCACCCCAAGCGATGCAGATATTGACGAGGCTATGGCGGGCAATCTTTGCCGGTGTGGCACCTATCCGCGCATCCGCGCCGCCATCAAAGACGCCGCCGGGCTGGAGGGCTGACCCATGGCCAATATCGCAAAAATCGCCCGCCGCAGTTTTCTCTTTGGGTCGCTGGCCATTGCTGGTGGGGTCGCGCTTGGCACCTGGTATGTGGCCAAACCTGCGCCGAACCCGTTGAAACCCGGACCGGATGAGGCCGCGCTGAACGCCTTTGTTCTGATCAATCAGGATGGGGTCACTTTGATCGCGCCGCGTGCGGAGATGGGGCAAGGGGTGCAAACCACCTGGGCCGCGTTGTTGGCCGAAGAGCTGGATGTCACCCTGGATCAGGTCACCGTCTTGCATGGCGAACCGGCCCATGCCTATTTCAATACCGCCATGCTGGGCGAAAGCCTGAACACCAAGGGCTATGATGACAGCGCCTTTCAACACCTTATGGCGCAGGCCATGGGGCGGATTGGCAAAGTGCTGAACTTTCAGGTCACTGGTGGGTCGACCTCAATGCGTGATGGTTATGAGCGGATGCGGGTCTCGGGCGCGACGGCACGCGAGATGCTCAAGGCCGCGGCGGCAGAGCGGTTGGGCGTCGATATTAGGCAGCTTGAGACGGAAAACGGTCAGGTGCTAGCGCCGGGCGGCATCACCCTGTCCTACAGCGATCTGGCCATGGACGCGGCCAAGATCGATCCGCCAAAAGTCACCCTCAGACCTCGCTCTGAATGGAAAATCCTCGGCAAATCGCAACCCCGCATCGATATGCTGGGCAAATCCACCGGCACGGCGCAATTTGGCATTGATACCCGCCTGCCCGGCATGAAATTCGCCTCATTGCGCATGAGCCCCAAACGCGCCGGGATGAAAAGCTTTGACGCCAGCGCTGCCAAATCCATGCCCGGTGTCGAGAAAATCGTCGATATGGGCGATGGGGTTGCGGTGATTGCCAGCAACACCTGGCTGGCGATGCATGCCTTGGACGCGATTGATTTTGTCTGGGAGCCCGCCGAATACGAGGCCAGTTCCGATGAGATTTTCGCCAAGATCGAGAGCGCCTTTGAACAGGAACCCAACTCGGCCTTTCGCGACGATGGCGATGTTGATCAATTGCCAGCGGGCAGCGAAACCCTGTCGGCGGAATATCGGGTGCCCTTCCTCTCCCATGCCAGCATGGAACCCTTGAACGCCACGGCCTGGATTGACGGCAGCAAGCTGCGCATCTGGACCGGCACGCAATCGCCCAGCTTTGTCCAAAGCGCCTGCGCCGACGAGGCCGGGATTTCCGCGCAGGATGTTGTTGTGGAAACCACGTTGATGGGCGGAGCCTTTGGCCGTCGGGGCGAGTTTGACTATGCCATCCTTGCCACCCGCGTCGCCAAGGCCGTGCCCGGTACACCAGTTCAGGTC
Organism: Tropicibacter sp. R15_0; assembly: GCA_017744045.1. Classification (GTDB taxonomy): domain Bacteria; phylum Pseudomonadota; class Alphaproteobacteria; order Rhodobacterales; family Rhodobacteraceae; genus Pelagimonas. The sequence continues at coordinate 30,297 of JAGHRD010000009.1, forward strand.
ACCTGGTCGCGCGAAGAGGACATGACCCACGACTTCTACCGCCCGGCCGCCATCGCACGGATGCGCGGCGGGCTTCATGAGGGTCAGCCGGTGGCGCTGGATGTTCAGGTCTCGGCCCCCAGTCTGTCGGACCAGATCATGTCACGCTGGCTGGGATTGGGGGGCGGTGGTCCGGACCGGACGATCATCGACACGGCCTATAACCAGCCCTATGGTTTCCCCAATTACCGCGCACGCGGCTACAAGGCCGATACCAAACCGCCGCTTGGGGCCTGGCGGTCAGTCGGGGCCAGTTTCAACGGGTTCTTTATCGAAAGCTTTGTCGACGAAATGGCCCATGCGGCCGGTCAGGACCCGCTGGATTTCCGCCTGACCCTGACACGCGCGGAATGGGAACCGGCCTATAATGTCTTGCAAGCCGTCAAAGAGATGTCGGGCTGGACCGGCACAACACCCGAGGGCATAGGCCGTGGCGTGGCCATGGTCTATAGTTTCGGCACCCCCGTCGCGATGGTGATCGAGGTGCAGGATGTCGACGGATCCGTGCGCCTGAACGAGGCCTGGATCGCCGCCGATCCCGGCGTGGCGCTGGACCCGAGCATTATCGAAGCGCAGCTTTTTGGCGGCATGGTCTATGGGCTTTCTTCGGCAATGGGCGAAGAGATTACCTTTGCTGATGGTGCGGTCGAACAGCAGAACTTCCCCGATTACGAGCCCTTGCGCATGCCGCAAATGCCCAAGGTCACTGTCCGCATTCTGGAAACCCAGGAACATATCAGCGGCATTGGTGAACCGGGCACACCACCCGCGCCCCCTGCCCTTGCCAACGCCATATTTGACCTGACAGGACAGCGGATCAGGCAATTGCCGCTGAACAAGGACATCGACTTTTACATCTGATTTCCAACGTAAATTCTGGAATAGCCCGGGCCGATTGGCTCGGGCTTTCCTTTGGCATTTGTGTCAAATCCCTCTCAAACTTTCCCCTGTTTCGCCTCAATTGCCCCACATCCCCGCCATGGCTGGACTGTATCCATCTTGGAAACGGACCCGAAAACCGGGCCACCAGGACAGGCGCGAGCAGGAGCAGTGCGATGCCAAACGGGTATCTTGTATCTCTGGGGGACAGTACCCTCGACAATGGCGATGTGATCAGCGGCAGCCTGATTACATTCACCACCGATACTGTGATCGGCTCGGGTCAATGGGAATGGTCGGGCACCTGGTCAGGCACTACTTTCACAAACGAAGTTGAACCGGGTACCTATTACCTGGGCACCGATGGCAACACCTATTTCGTGCCCTCCTTTGGTCCTGTTGATACGCTGACGTCTTCCTCTGTTGTTTCATCCCCGGCGGATGGGATCGTTGCGGGCACCTCGGGTGATGATCTGATCGACCCCGATTACAGCGACACCCATGGCGAAAGCCCCGATGGCAATGGCACGATCAATGACGATATTCGCGCCGGAGACGGCAATGACACCGCGATTGGTGGCATGGGCGATGACACCATTGATGGTGGTGACGGCAATGACCTAATCTATGGCGATTACGGCACCTACACTCCGTCCAACATCACACAGGACCTGAACTGGAACCTGCAGGGCGGCAATGGCACGGATGTGTCGGGCGGCTTTACCCAGGATACCGGTGATATCGACGTCACCCTGGCCTTTACCAATGACGGCAATAACAACCCGCTGTTCCAGATCGACACCGATGATGCCCAGTTCACCGGTGGCAGCTTTAACCAATTCTCGTCGCTCTACCTGTTTGGTAACGGCGATGGCGCGACCTCCACCACCACGATGAGTTTTGGGGCCAGCGCGGGCTCTTCTGTAGAAGACGAAGTTCAGAACGTTTCCTTTTACATCAACGATATTGACGCCTTTGCCGGCAACCATCTGGATCAGGTCACCGTTCTGGCCTTTGACGCCGATGGCAATCCGGTGCCAGTGACCCTGACCGCACAGGGCGACGATGTCGTCAGCGGCAATACCATCAACGCTGGGGCCGCGCTGGACAGCGCCTCGGATGCCAATGGTGCGGTTCTGGTCGAAATTGCCGGTCCGGTGGCCGAGATCCAGATCAGCTATGGCAATGGCGATACCCTGACACAGGCCATTCATCTGACGGATGTGACCTTTGAGGCGGTGCCAATCGCCAGCGGCAACGACTCGCTACTCGGCGGCACGGGTGACGACAGCATCTATGGCGAAGCGGGCAATGATACGCTGGATGGCGGGGCCGATAATGATGTGCTCGACGGCGGCATTGGGGCGGACAGCCTGCTGGGCGGCGCGGGCAATGACACGCTTTATGCCTCGCAGGGCGACACGCTGAGCGGTGGCGACGGCGACGATCTCTTTACCCTGGTCGATCTGGCCGAAGACGGGTCCGACGATATTTTCATCGACGGCCTGACCACGGGCGAGACCGGTGGCGACGTTCTTGATTTGGCCGGGCTTGCGGATCGCGGCACGCTCAACATCACCTCGAATGTCGGCGGCGAGATGTCCGGCACGGTCGAGATGTATGACGGCACCATCGTCAACTTTTCCAATATTGATGACATCATCTGCTTTACCCCCGGCACGCGCATCCTGACCTCAAAAGGCTATCGCGCCGTGGAGACCCTGAAGCTGGGTGACATGATCGTGACCCGCGACAACGGCTTGCAGCCTTTGCGCTGGACCGGGTCGCGCACTGTTTTGGCCCGGGGCAAGACCGCGCCGGTGCGCATTGACCCGTCGCTTTTTGGCGGGGATCGCCCGCTCTTTGTCTCCCCTCAACACCGGATGCTGCTGGAAGGGTATCAGGTTGAGTTGATGTTTGGCACGGACGAAGTCTTTGCCGCCGCGCGCCATCTGGAAAACGGGGCCGAGGTGGCTCGGGTTGAGGGCAAGCTGGTGACCTATATCCACTTGATGCTGGATCAGCACGAGATCATCTATGCCGAGGGCATGGCGAGCGAGAGCTTCTTTGTCGGGCAAGAGGCGGTCAAAGCGCTGCACCCCGAGGCGCGCGAAGACCTGTTCGCCAACTTCCCGCATCTGCGGGACGATCCGGCCAGCTTTGGCCCCACGGCCCGCACCTGTCTGAAAAAGCACGAGGCACAGGCCTGGATCCGGTCTGTGGCCGTGCAGGACCTCGCGCTGGCCGCGTGATGTCAAGGTAGAATTGAGTATTTTAGCCAAGAAGAAACACAAACCGTTTGCGCTTCTTCTTGGTCCAAATACTCATTTCCTTGGGTGCCGCCCGGACGATGTCCATGAGGGCCGTGTCACGCTGAGCGGCGCAACGGTTTGGCCCGATGGGCCGAGAAATCCTGAACCGCCTGACCAAAGGCCGTGAAAAGCGGGCGCGAGACCGGGTCATTGGCCGCATCCCATTCCGGGTGCCATTGCACAGACATGGTAAAGCCCGGCGCATCTTTGACATAGATCGCCTCGGGCGTGCCGTCGGGTGCATGCCCTTCGATCACCACGCGGGCACCGGGGGTCTTGATGCCCTGGCCATGCAGGGTGTTGGTCAGCACTTCGGTGGACCCAAAGAGGTTATGAAACCGCCCGCCCTCTTGCAGGCTCACGATATGGCGCAGGGCGAATTTCTCTTCCAAGGTGCCATCGGGGGGCATGCGATGATTGTCGCGCCCCGGCAGGTCACGGATTTCAGGATAGAGCGAGCCACCCATGGCGACATTGACCTCTTGAAAGCCGCGGCAAATCCCCATGAAGGGCTGCCCCCGATCCACGCAGGCACGCACCAGCGGCAAGGTGATGGCGTCACGCGCCCGGTCCATGGCCCCATGCGCCTCGGTATAGGATTCACCATATTCTTCGGGATGCACATTGGGGCGCCCACCGGTCAGCAAAAACCCATCACATGTCGCCAGCAACTCCTCCACCGAAACAAAGCGTGGATCCGCCGGGATCAGCATCGGCATACAGCCTGACACGGTTGCAATCGCTTCGGAATTCATGGTGCCGCCCGCATGGGCCGGGTACTGGTCGTTCAGCAAATAGGAATTGCTGATAATGCCGACGATGGGTCGGGACATAGATGGCTCCCTAAGTGGTTCTCATGCTTGCTTAACACAATGCCCGTTAGCGAAGCGTTTGCACAGGGGGTGAAAGGTGCGCTGACGCACAACCCCCATGTCACTTTCCCGCCTATGCGCGCTGAAGCTTGGACTTCACCTGGCTATACGCGGCGCTGATCATGCGTGTTGGGGTCAGCTCACATCGGATCAAAGCGGCCAATTGCGCCTCGTCCAGACGGGCAACGCGGGCGATGGATTTGTCCCAATCCTCGGGGCCATAGCTGGCGATTTTCTGATTGGCCCAGAAGCCGAATTTGTACTGCCAGTGAAAGCGGCGCGTGGCCTGGCGTTCATAGGCTTTGAGCGGAAAATCCGCACCGATCAGATGACAGTCTTTCAGGCATTGCCCCAGATGACCGCCCAGCTCGATGGCGAGACGAATGCCTTCGCCCACTGTGGGGGTCGCCACATTGGCACTATCTCCGACACGGATGGCCCGCCCGAAAACGACTTTCTTTTCATAGGGTTCCGATGGGATGATCCCAGCGTTGACCTGAAGGCGCTCCCCCAGTTTCAGCCCATAGCTTTGCAAAAATTCCGGCGTCAAAAGCGGATCGATCATGTCACGCGGTGAGACATCGGTGTCTGGCTGGATCACCCCGACGCCGATCCGAATATGATTGTTGGGCGCGGGAAAAATCCAGCCATAGCCCTGCAAAACCGGCGCGCCGACAAAGAGGCTGGCGCGGTCCTTTTGCGCCTCTTCAATCTCGTATTCATATTCGATTCCGACGCCGACCCGCTGCGCCCGCGCGCCCAATCCCAGCGATTGCATGACCGCGCGCGGCGTTCCCGAGGCATCCACGACATATTTCGACCGAATGCTGCGGCTCTCATTCCCCGACAGGCGGATATCAGAGGTAAAAAAACCATCAGCCCCCTGCGATGTGGTCAAAAATTTGGCACCTGTCCAGATTTCGGCCCCGGCGCGGCGGGCATGACCGGCCAGCCATTGGTACAGACCGGTGATGTCCAGCACCGCCATCTTGTGATCCTGCATATGATGCAGGCTGCGCTGGTTGTCCGAGCGAATCTCGATCTCGTTGATGGTTTGGTAGAACTCAGGCGGCACACCTATGTTTTGCAGATCGCGGACCCAAGACCCGCCCGAGGTGCGTACTGGACGACCGATTTCCTTGTCTTGATGTACGATCAGGCAGCGCATTCCAACGGGCAGTTGCGCCGCGCAAGACAGGCCCGCAGGCCCGCCACCAACAATCAAAACATCATAGTCCAAAATATGGCCCTAAGCCTGAAATCCCGATCAAAAACGATCAGCCCAAAGACATCCCCTTGCGACCTGCAAGGTCGGTGAAAAACTGCCACGCGACACGGCCAGAGCGCGAACCGCGCGTTGCCTGCCATTCAATCGCATCGGCCTGCAACTCTTTATCGGATACGCTGAGTTTGTAGGCGGCGCAATAGCCGCGGATCATGTCCAGGTATTCGTCCTGGCTGCAAGGATGGAAGCCAAGCCACAATCCAAACCGGTCAGAGAGGGAGACTTTTTCCTCGACGGCCTCGGATGGGTTGATGGCGCTTGAGCGTTCATTTTCGATCATGTCGCGCGGCATCAGGTGGCGGCGGTTCGATGTGGCATAAAGCACCACATTATCCGGCCGCCCCGCCACGCCACCATCCAGCACCGCTTTAAGGCTTTTGTAGTGCTGGTCATCATGGCTAAAGCTGAGGTCGTCGCAGAACAGGATGAATTGATGCGGAGCATCGCGCAGGATGTCCATCAGGCGCGCCACGGTGGGCAGGTCTTCGCGCTGCAATTCAACCAGTTTCAGATCATGGCCTTCTGCACGAACCTTGGCATGTACCGCTTTGACAAGGCTGGATTTCCCCATGCCTCGCGCGCCCCATAGCAGGGCATTGTTCGCCGGTAGGCCCTTGGCGAATTGCAGGGTGTTTGTCAGGAGTGTGTCACGAGAGCGGTTCACCCCAACCAGCAGGGAAATTTCCACCCGTGAGACTTTGGCGACCGGCTCGAGCCGTTCGGGATCTGTGTGCCAGACAAAGGCTTCGGCACCAAAGTCCGGAGCGGCCAACGGCGCTGGAGACATACGCTCCAGCGCCGCGGCAATGCGTTCCATCGGGTCCGTGAGGGGATCCATTATTTGGCGTCCTCATCCTTGTCGAATTCGGCCATCAGAGGATCTTCTTCCTCTTCGTCGTCATCCTCGAACCACAGACCTTGGGCGCGCAGATCCGCCTCGCGGCGCTTTTCAACCATGCGCACCAGGAAAATCGAGAGTTCGTAGAGACCGTAAACCACGGTGAACAGGATCAGCTGGGTGACAACATCCGGAGGCGTGACCAAGGCCGCCAAAATCAGAATGGCAACCATGGCGTATTTGCGCACGCTTCCCAGACCTTCGGCGCTGACCATGCCCGCCTTGCCCATCAGGGTCAGAAGCACAGGCAGTTGGAAACACAACCCAAAGGCCATGATGAATTTCAACGTGATATCTAGGCTTTCATTGACCTTCCCAAAGAAGGTGATCTTGAGCCCTTCGTCGGTTTCCGGCACAACGGCGGTGGTGTCAGGCACATCCTGAACGGTGCCCGCCAAGAGATTGGCAAAGATCGAACTGACATCGGCAAAGCCCAGGAAGAAGTTCATCGCCAGCGGCGTCACGACGAAATGTGCAAAGGCAGCGCCCAAGAGGAACATCACCGGAGAGGCGATGAGGAAGGGCAAAAAGGCGTTCTTTTCGTTCTTGTACAGACCCGGAGCCACAAAGCGCCACATCTGGTGACCAATCACCGGAAAGGCCAGTGCAAAGCCAAACACCATCGAGATGCGGAACAAGGTGAACAGGTATTCCTGCGGGCTGGTATATTGCAGCGTCGGTGCCGGGTCGCCCAGCTCGCGCAGGGTGGCCTCGATCGGTTGCAGCAGGAATTGCAGAATGGGTTCTGCCACCACAAAGGCCAGCACGATGCCCACAATGAACGCCCCGACAGAGCGGATCAGGCGCGTGCGCAGCTCTGCCAGGTGTTCGATCAGCGGGGCGGCGCTGTCTTCGATGTCGTCTTGCGAGGCGCTCATGCGTCCCCTCCGTCAGCATCCGGCGCATCGCCGGTGTCGCGTTTCATTGAGGCCTCAAGCTCTTTGGCCCGTTTGGAGGCCGCTTCGGCCTCGCGTGCCAAGCGATCCGCCGAGGCGCGGGCGGCGTTGGCCTCGATCTTTTTGCGGGCTTCTTCGCGTTCGGCGGACAATTTGCCGGTTTCGCTGTCGGGATCGATCGACGACAGGGGATTGGCCATGGATTTGGCCGCGTCCTTGACCCCGTCCATCGCTGTGCCAACCGGGTTGGTCGCGGTTTTAAAGGCTTGCTGCGCCTCTTTCACGCCCGCCTGATCAGCCGCGTCATTCATGGCACGGCTGAATTCGCGCGCCATGCCGCGTGCCTTGCCAACGAATTGACCGGCTTTCTTGAACAAGACCGGCAGGTCTTTGGGGCCGACGACGATCAGCGCCACGATCCCAATGACCAGCAATTCGGGGAACCCGATATCAAACATGCGCTGTGCCCCGCTGGCTTAGGCTTTGTCTTTTTCTTCGACAGTTTCTGCCTCTGGGGTCACGTCTTTGGCATCAGCAGCGGCCTGGTCTTCCAGCTCTTGCTTGCCCTCGTCCACACCCTTTTTAAAGGCGGTGATACCCTTGCCCACTTCGCCCATCAGCGAAGAGATTTTGCCGCGGCCAAACAGAACCAGAACCACGACGGCGATCAGCAGAAGGCCGGGAAGGCCGATATTGTTGAGCATGACTTTCTCCTTGTCGCGGGGCGTATGAGCGTTTTGCCGCCCCGGATAAATTCCACAAGACGTATCTAATGCGTCAAGAACGTCTGGAAAAGCGCCAAAGCGACGCGTTGCCAAACGAGTTTTGTCATGAGACTGTCAGTTGTCAGGTTTTTGTCAGGAGCGGATGAAACAATGAAGCGATCGGACCGGCTTTATGCGCTGATGCAGCGCTTGCGAGACGGGCAATTGCACACGGCTGAGGCAATGGCGCAGGATCTCGAGGTCTCGGTGCGCACGATTTACCGCGATATGGAGACCCTGGCCGAATCTGGGGTGCCTGTCGAAGGCACGCGTGGCTATGGCTATACGGTGCGGGCCGCGATCACCCTGCCCCCGTTGAACCTGACCGAACAAGAGCTGGAGGCCTTGCACCTTGCGCTGGCGACTCTGGGCGCATCCGGGCTGGATGAGATCAGCGATGCTGCGCGCAGCCTGTCCGGCAAGATTGACGCGGTGCTGCCCGAAGAATCCGGCCCCGCCCCGGCCCCGTTTGGCTTTGCCACCGACAGCTTTGCCGAGACCGCGCGCGGTTTTACCCATATGCCGGCCATCCGCGCCGCCATTCGCGCCAAGCAAAAAATCAAGATTGTCGGTGCGCAGGGCGACTACATCCTGCGGCCCTTGCATCTGGAATATTGGGGGCGGGTCTGGACCTGTATTTCCTGGTGTGAAAGCACCGAAGAATTCCTGTCCTTAAGAATTGATCGCATTGATCAACTGATCATACTGCCGGGGCTGTTTGTCGATGAACCGGGCAAAGGCCTGGCAGATTGGCGGGCACAACAAGGGTTGCCCGCCGAGAAGCGTGAGTAAGAGACCGGGCCGAAGCCCGGCCTTTCCAAAGGCTTAGTACTTGTAAGAGGTGATCCCGCCATAGGGCTTCACCTCTTGGTAGCCCGACACGATGCAGGAATACGGCGCGTTGATGTCACCACCGGTTTTGATCACTTCACGCTGCAGCGTGGTGAATTTCTGAGTCGTCGGGGCATAGTTGTTCTGATAGCACTCAACCGCGTTCACATAGGCGGTGTTCCAGTCGGCATAGCCATAAGACTGATGCGCGGCCTGCTGCCAGACCTGAATAGTCACCATCTTGGCGTGATGGATGGTCTGGCCATAGCCCATGGCGGTGATCTTGTCCCCTTGGGTCGCGAGGGCAGCGGTGCCACCTGCGATCAGAGCCAATGCGGTCAGGGCGGTTTTTGCAAAATTGGTCATGGTATGTTCCTTGGTCAAAGTCGGTTCAAATTTCGGGCGTTGCACCCGGTTGGGAAAGCTGACGGCAACCTTGGTCTGGCACCGTGTTCGTGCTTCGAAACATAAGACGCTTTGGCTTGGGCTTTCCTTGGTGGAAAACATGACTTTTTGCGACACTTTCCTTTAAAGCACTGACTTTAAATTGGTATTTTTTATCACTCAGCGGGAAATTCAACCGTCGACCTTAGAAACCCGCCCTCTTCCTATAGAGGTATTCCTCACCCCGGTCCGGAGAACCTTACCCTTGGTCTCAGGCATAATCGGACCGGTAAAAAAGCAAAAGCCCCGACCATTGGCCGGGGCTTTGATGCCATAAAGGTAACGCCGATCAGGAGGCGTTAAAGATCTTGGTGATGTTACCACCCAGCGCGGCGTTGAAGTCATCTTCGCTTTGCTGTTTGGACAGGCCTTCGGTCAGCGCGCGGCTGAAAGAGGCGATCATCTTGGGCTGGCGCGACAGGCGATCACAGGCTTCTTCGGTGGAATAACCGCCTGACAGGGCGACAACACGCATAACCCGGGGGTGATCGGCCAGCTTGTCATACAGACCGTCCTGCGTCGGGATGGTCAGTTTCAGCATCACATCCTGCCCGTCCTCCAACGCATCCAGCTGCGCAAGGATTTCGGATTTCAGGATGTCTTCGGCTTCGGCCTTGGTGGGCGAGCTGATATTGACCTCGGGTTCGATGATTGGAACCAGACCGGCGGCGACCACCTCTTTGCCCAGCTCAAACTGCTGCGCGACTACCGCCTTGATGCCTTCAGCATTGGCTTCGTGGATGACCGAACGCTCTTTGGTGCCAAAAATGCCAAAGCCCTTGGCATCGGCCAAAGTTTCGGACAGACCCGGGATCGGCTTCATCAACTGAACGCCATTGGCCTGATCCTCAAGGCCTTTGTCGATCTTGAGGAAAGGCACGATGCCGCGATCTTCCCACAGCAATTGTGCTGTTGGCTTGCCGTTGATCTCGCCCCGCATGGTGCGTTCGAACAGGATCGCGCCGATGACTTTTTCATTGGTGAAATCCGGGGCCAGGATGATGCGGGCACGCATGGCGTGGATCTCGTCAAACATGGCCTCTTCGCCATCATACATGTCGGCCGTCACACCATACAGGCCCAAGGCCTTGGGGGTGGAGCCGCCCGACTGGTCAAGCGCGGCGATAAAGCCCTTGCCCGAGGCCATCTGTTCCGATTGCTTCTCAAATGCCATGTTTGGTCCTCGCTGGAAAACGTCTTTGCGCCCTCCTTTACCCGAGGCTTGCGCCATATGGTAGTGCGAGATCAGGGGTTTAGCGCTAACGCGCGCTGTTAGGATTTATTTGGTGAGGAAATTAATTTTCCGCTGTCCGCTTGCGCAGCTTGAGCACAATTCCATCCCGCGCGCGCACGGTTAGATGGGCTTCGGGGATCGGATCTTTGCCCGGAACGCGTTCGACCCTGAGGTCGCGCAACAGCACCGCCAGTAACAGCACGCCTTCGACCATGGCAAAGCCCGCCCCGGTGCAGACACGCGGCCCGGCAGAGAATGGCAGATAGGCGTCGCGCCCGCAGGTCTTGGCCTCTTCGCCCTGCCAGCGTTCGGGTTTGAAGGCATCCGGGTCCGACCAGATGCGATCATGGCGATGCAAATGCCAGGGGCTGAGCACGATTTGCGCGCCAACAGGGACCTTGCGGTCGCGAAACTGTTCCGGACAGGTCGCCTCGCGCACCATCATCGGGACCGGGGGGTAAAGGCGCAGGGTTTCGCGGAATACGTCTCGGGTCAGGCGCAGTTTAGAAACCTCGGAAAACGCGCCGGACAAGCCGAGTGATTGCGCCTCCTCAGCCAGTTTTTCCTGCCAATCGGGATAAAGCGCCATCAGGTAGAGCGCCCAAGCCAGCGCGCTGGCGCTGGTTTCGTGACCGGCCAGGAAAAAGATCGCCACCTGATCGACCATTTCCTCAGAGGTAAAGGTCTCGCCCGTCTCAGGATCTTTGGTGGTCATGATCTTGGTGGCCAGATCATCCGGCGCGGTGCCTGCCTGGATCTCGGCCATACGCTTGTCAGTCAACTGCTTTATCAGCCCGCGAATACGCTTGGCGGCGGCCTTGGTATCGCGGCGGAAAAACCGTGGCATCCAGCGCGGCAGGGGCAGAAAGGCCGCGACATTCAGGATCGGCTGGCTGCGCTGATAGGCGCGAAATTCGCGAAAGACTTCGCTGGCAATCTCATCCTCGATCGGAATGGAAAACAGTGTGCGAAAGATCACATCGGCAGCAGCGTGACTGGCGATTTCTTCGATCTCGACCTCTTGCCCGACCTGCGCGGCCAGACGTTTTTGCGCCGCAAGGCTGGCCTGCCACATGGCCGGATAGGTGTCGCGCAGCCGCCCGCCCTCAAAAGCCGGATCGATGATGCGACGCTGGCGCAGCCAGGTTTCGCCATTGGTCAGGAACACCGACTCCCCCAGCAAAGGCCGCAGACCTTCGGAAATCCGCCCGGATTTGGGGAAATCCATCGGGCGCTCTTTGAGCACGGTTTTGAGCAGTTCGGGTTGGTTTATCAGGAAAGAGCGGAAAAATGGCGTGCGAAATTCGGCCATCCAAGCATGATAGAGCTTGGCCGGTTGCGCGCTGAGGATATCCTGACGAAACAGCTTGGCATATTGGCGCAAGCTTACCCGCCCCTCGCGCGCCTTGGGTTTTGGTGGCAGTTCGGTCATTCCGCCATATCCCTGAATTTCGACACCGCATGGTCGATGCGGCTGGCCGATGGGGGTCTATCTGCATAGCGGTCGCGCAGCAGAACCGGCCCGGCGGTGATCTGGAAATAGTCGTAATCCAGCGGGTTATCAAAGGCGCAGAGATATTGGAAATGCAGCCGGAAGAACCGCCAACGCAGTTCCTTCCAACGCGCGGGGCTGAGAGATTTGGTGAATTGGGCTGAGAACACCAGCGGCCATTTCTTATTCTCGGGCGCGACGCCAGAGACCGAAACCGGATCACACAGCGCAAAGGCGCAACCGTCGCCCGGCGCTGTGACATCGACCCAAGCCAGTTCATCCCGCGCGCTGAGGTAATGCAAATCGGCGCGCAAACGTTTGGCATCACGCAGGAAAGACACCATCGGCACCACCTGCCCCAGGCTGAGAAACGCCAATTTCGGCCCCTCGGCGGGCACGCGTCCGGCTCGGATCAGATCGGCCAGAACCGAAACCGCCAGATGCGCGCCCGAGCTGTGCCCGACAACAAGAACCTCATTCACGTCACTTTGCAGGGCTGCGGCAATCGCCTCACCAAACTCGGTCAACCGCCCCTCGAGCTCCGGAGGATTGGCCCCGCGAAAGCGTGCGGAGTAGGCATAGTCATGCATCAGGTAATAAACGAAGGTCTTGCCATCCTTGGCCTTGAACCAGCGCAACAGCGCATAGCCTGCGCCAATGCCCAAGGCCCAGCCCAGCAGGGTCGCAAGCGCCCCCAGCCAAGGCGTGGTCAAACTGACAAGCCCAACCACAAACCATGCCACAAGCAGTGCCAGCAAGGCCTGCAGGATCAACGCCCCAACCGGGTAAAGCGCGGCAATCACCGGCCCCTTGCGCAGCCGCATCAAGCGCCAAAGCGCGCCGGTGGCGATATATTCCCAAGCCGTGCGCAGCATCTGACCATAGGTCGCCGCAATGGTGTTGGACATGCTGTCGCGCACAATGTCGGACCAGACCAGCACGTCAAACTCGGCCTCAACCTGCGCGCCATCCATCACACCGTCGACATGCCAGCCATAGGCCGCCCCGCCGGATTTGGGCTTTAGCGCGATCTCATAGCCGGAAATCTGCGCCTGTACCGCGCCCTCTTTGCGATAGAGCTCGCGATAACGGCGTGGATGAATGGGGTCATAGCCCGGGATGTAAAACACCCGACGCTTGCGCACGCTGTGATCATCTGAGGTCTGCTGCGGGCCCATACACTTGTACCTTGTTCCGGCGTTAAGGTTAACGCGCCATTCCGGCAAGAGTAAGACATGAATGAGGAAAGCCGGATCTGATTGACCCGGCTTAGCGTGATTTAGGTTAATCTTGGGTGTTTGGATTTACCCCAGAGCCGCCAAAAACGGGAAGGTATCAAGCAGCCAGAAGGACATGGCCGAAAAGCCGCCCGTCAGCATCAGCAAACCGATCGTCCAAAGCAGCAGGCCCATGGCGCGCTCAATCTGTTCCATATGGCGCTTCATCCAGTTCAGCGCCCCGGTCAGGCGATGCAGAAAGGCCGCGACCAGCAGGAAGGGAACCGACAATCCCAGAGCATAGACCGCCAACAGCGAGGTGCCGCGCAGGATTGAGCCTTCGGAGGCGGCCAAGGTCAGGATCGACCCCAGCTGCGGACCAATGCAGGGCGTCCAGCCAAAGGCAAAGGCCAAACCCAGCAGATAGGCCCCAAAGGCACTGCCGCCCCGATCACCCGCATCCAGACGCGCCTCGCGATCCAGGAAGCCGATCCGATAGATACCGACAAAATGCGCGCCAAAGATCATCACGATGATCCCGGCCCCGGTGTTCAGCCAGCTCTGATACTGCAACAAGGCCATGCCCGCCGCCGAGGCCGCCATGCCCAGGATCAAAAACACCGTCGACAGGCCCAGCACAAAGAACAGGGCCGGCACAATGGCCCGACGGCTGTTCTGCCCCAGGTCACCCATGGACACCCCGCTCATATAGGCAAGGTAAGGCGGCACAACCGGCAGCACGCAGGGGCTGAGAAAGGACAAAAGACCGGCCAGCAGCGCCACGAACATGGCGGGCAGCAAGGATGCGTCGATGATTTCGATTCCAAACATATTCCCGACATAGGCCATCGCGGCGCGGGCGTCACTGGCACAGGCGGTCACATCCGCGTGGACCTTTTGTAACACCCGCGCTATCTGAGGGTCATGACGACGGAAAACATCATTGAACTCGACTGTCTCGGGCTGCTCTGCCCCCTGCCCGTTCTGAAAACCCGCAAGCGGTTGCAGAGCCTTGAGGCGGGTGATTTGCTGCTGGTGAAAACCGATGACCCGGCTGCGGTGATCGACATGCCGCATTATTGCAATGAAAGCGGTCATGAACTGGTCGAAAGCCGTGAAGACGGCGAAGTGATGGCTTGGGTTCTCAGAAAGGTTTAAACAGGCGGCCTTGCTAGGTCGGGGTGTTCAGCGCCTCGGTGATGACCTGGCAGTTGACACTGACATCAGCGGCCCCATCGACCTCAAGATCATAGCGCAACCCTTTGTTTATGTTGCGAAAGTCCTGCTCCGCACTGCCAATCTTGCGATCACCCCGCACCTTTTCCCGCCTTTTCAGCACATCCAACTGACACCGGACGCCAACAAACAGAACCTTTTGCCCGGCGAGCAAATCACGCAAATGCTCCAGCCATCCGGTCGTGTCGAGGATATGTTCCAGGATCACATTGTTACCGGCACTGGCCACCGCTGCAATTGAGCGATGGAACCCGTCAAAGACCTTGGCGCGATGAGTTTTCCAATCCAGGTCTTGGCTGCGAAAGCGCGTCATGGGCAGCGTGCCGCCATCGCGCAAATGATCAATGGACATGTGCCAATAGGGCTCAGGCAGCTCTGCCTGCAAGGCCCGCGCGAGGGTGGATTTGCCGCTGCTGGAGGCACCGTGGAGAAAGATGATCTGGCTCATGGCCCCTCCGCATACAAAAACCCCCGGCGCGAAGACCGGGGGTTTTCTTGTTTGATCAGCGTCCCAGGGACCACCAGCCGCGTCGTTTCGGCTTGGCGTCTTCGGTGGTGGCCTCGGCAGGTTCTGCGACCGGTTCGCTTGCCTCTGCGGCAACCGGTTCCGGCTCGGCAGCCACTGATTCGGCCTCGGCCACATCAGCCGCTGCTTCGGGGACCGGCGTGCCGACCACTTCGGCGATCACATCCGCGGCTTTGCGGCGTGTGCGGCGTGGTTTGGCCTTGGCCTCGTCGTCGGGTGTATCCTCAGCCGGGGCCTCTTCTGCTTTTGGCTCTTCGGCTTTCGGCTCTTCAACCGGGGCAGGTTCGACCGTTTCTGCAGCTTCGACAACCTCTTCAGAGGCAGGCTCTTGGGCAGGAGCCTCCTGCGCTTCGGTCACAACAGCTGGCTCCGCATCGGCCACTGCCTCGGCTGCAGGTTCTACCTCGGCTCCCTTTGCAGGAGCAGCCTCAGCCTGCGCCTCGCCCTCTTTGGGCTCTGCCGCTTCGGCGGCCTCTGCCCCCTCATCCGACTTCTTGCGCGAGCGCGAGCGGCGTGAGCGGCGCTTCTTGGGCTTTTCTTCACCCTCTGCGGCCTCAACAGGTTTGTCCTCCGCGGCCTCTGACGCGTCGGCGTCCTCAGCTTCGGGTTTGGCCTCTGCCTCACCAGACTCGTCGGCCTTATCGTCTGCGCCGTTCTCGGCCCCATCCTCGCGGGATTTGCCACCACGGCGACGACGACGGCGACGACGCTTCTTGGGCTTATCCTCCTCCGAAGCCTCTTCGAGCTCGGGCTTTTCTGCCTCTTCGGCCTCGGCCTCTTCGTCGATCATGTCCATCAGCGACGTATCAACCGACACGACCGGAGCCGAAGCATCAGGCACGACGCGAGTCGCGGTCTTAAACTTTTCGATTGAGAAATCAGGCGCAACCAGATGCGGATCACCCTCAACCCGGACCGACATGCCATAGCGCGCCTCGATCTGGGCGATATGTTCGCGCTTTTGGTTCATCAGATAGTTGGCGATGGCCACAGGGCATTTCACCAGCACCTCACGAGAGCGGCGGCGCGTGCCTTCCTCTTCGATCTGTCGCAGAACCTGCAGAGCCATATTGTCATCGGAACGGATCAGACCGGTGCCGTGACAATGCGGGCAAGGCTGTGTGGTCGCCTCGATCATACCGGGGCGCAGACGCTGACGCGACATTTCCATCAGACCAAAGCCCGAGATGCGGCCCACCTGAATGCGGGCACGGTCGGTCTTGAGCTTCTCCTTGATGCGCTTTTCGACGGCGGCGTTGTTCTTACGCTCGTCCATATCGATAAAGTCGATGACGATCAGACCGGCAAGGTCACGCAGACGCAGCTGGCGCGCCACCTCTTCTGCGGCCTCCAGATTGGTCTTGAGCGCGGTTTCCTCGATACTGCCCTCTTTGGTCGCACGACCCGAGTTCACGTCGATGGCCACAAGCGCTTCGGTCACGCCGATCACGATATAGCCGCCGGATTTCAACTGTACTGTCGGGTTGAACATGCCGCCGAGATAGCTTTCCACCTGATAGCGCGCGAAAAGTGGCATGGATTCGGTGTAATGCTTCACGTTTTTGGCATGGGACGGCATGATCATTTTCATGAAGTCCTTGGCGATGCGATAGCCGCGTTCGCCCTCTACCATGACCTCGTCAATCTCGCGATTATAGAGATCGCGGATCGAGCGTTTGATCAGGTCGCCCTCTTCATAGATCTTGGCCGGCGCGATGGATTTCAGCGTCAGCTCGCGGATCTGTTCCCAGAGGCGCTGCAGATATTCGTAGTCGCGCTTGATCTCGGTCTTGGTGCGCTTGGCCCCCGCTGTGCGGATGATCAGGCCCGCGCCCTTGGGCACGTCGATCTCATTGGCGATGGATTTCAGCTTGGAGCGGTCCGAGGCATTGGTGATCTTACGGCTGATGCCGCCGCCACGGGCGGTGTTGGGCATCAAGACACAGTAACGACCGGCCAGTGACAGATATGTGGTCAGAGCCGCGCCTTTATTGCCGCGTTCCTCTTTGACCACCTGCACCAGCATGATCTGGCGGACCTTAATGACCTCTTGGATCTTGTAGCGACGCGGGCGCGGTTTGCGGCGCGGGCGAATTTCCTCTTCGGTATCGTCATCCGCAACGGATTCGATGGAGGAATCGCGTTCCGACGCCTTGGCTTTGGCCTTGGGCTGGTCTTCTTCGTCGGTGTCGTCCTCAGAGGCGTCGGCCTTGGCCTCAGCCTCTGCTGTCTCTGCTTTTTCCGCATCCTGAGCCTGTGCGTCGGCCTCAGCAGCATCCGCCTTTGCGGCAGTTTCAGCCGCTTTTGGGGCGTCATCTGAGGTCTCTGCAATCTCTGCTTCCGGAGCCTCCGCCTGAGCGTCTTCTTCGGCAGGGGCTTCTACCTCGGGTGCCTCTTCAGCAACAGTAGCTTCGGCCTCGACCGGCTCGGCGGCTTCTTCGACCTCTGCGGCTGGCTCAGCAGCGTCAGATTCAGGCGACACTTCTTCACCGCCAGCTTCAACAGCTTCCGGTTCAGCAGCATCTTCTGCGGCAGGTGCCTCACCCTCATCTGCCTGAGCCTCTGCCTCGTCACCTGCAGGCAGGTCTTCTGGATCGGCGCTGACGACAACCGGCTTATCCTCGGAATCCGCAGCGATAGGACGTTTCGGAGCGGCGTCTTCCTCGCCTGCCGTGTCTTCGCTCGTTTCTTCCGGGGTATCCACCGCTTCAGCTTCGGCAGTTTCCACCTCTGGAGCGGCCTCAACGAGTGCCTCTTCCGCTTCGGCAGCTTCGGGCGCATCTACCTCGGCCTTGGCGACGTCCTCGGACGGCTCTGCAACGCTCTCATCCACGGTAGGAGCCTCTGCCTCGGCTATTTCCTCGGCCTCAGGCTGAACTTCCTCGACCGAATCGATGGGCTCAGCGACCGGCGCTTCGGCAACGGTCTCCATCGGCGACAGACCTTCGCCAGGCTCGCCTGCTTCGGTGTCGTCCCCCTCATCAAGATCGATGGTTTCCATCCCGCTGATCTCGCGTGGCGTGTCTGCGGGTTTGGGAGCCTCTTCGACTGGCGCAGCCTCTGCCGGAGCGTCAGCGACCTTGGTCTCTTTAGTCTCGGTCTTGGGCTTGCGGCGGGACCGCGAGCGCGAGCGCTTGGGCTTTTCGCGCTCTTCGTCTTCCTCGGCAGCGGCAGCCGCCAGCGCGGCCTCTTCTTCCATCAGAGCCTGACGGTCTGCGACCGGGATTTGATAGTAATCCGGGTGGATCTCGGAAAAGGCCAGAAAGCCGTGGCGATTCCCACCATAATCCACGAAGGCCGCCTGGAGCGATGGCTCCACACGGGTGACTTTTGCCAGATAAATATTTCCTGCTAGCTGACGCTTGTTCTCCGATTCAAAGTCGAATTCCTCGACCTTGTTTCCATCGACCACCACAACCCGAGTTTCCTCGGCATGGGTGGCATCAATGAGCATTTTCTTTGCCATGTTATCCGTATGCGCGCATTGCCCCCCCTGCCCAAACAGGAAGGCCCCGCAGGGGGAATCCCGGGCGGAGCAGAGGTTCGATATGCGTGTCTTGTCAGGGCGATAGCCTGCGCGCGGGCATGGCGGGGCATATGTGCCCCGGCCCGATGCCTCATATCTGTCGCGCGCTTCATCGCGTTTCTTCTCCGACGCTTCCCTGTTTGGCGGCTCGCCGGGTGTCCGGTCTGCGGCTCATTCAGGTTGCGCCCATTCGAGGCCCATCGCCCATGGCAATTGCCGTGGCGGTCTGGGCACAGGTCTTTGGCCTTGCGGCCTAATCGGCTGGATTGGGGGCAGCTCTTGGCTGATCACACCCCAAACAGCGAAACTCTTCGGGTCAATGCAAAAGGCACGACCTCAAGGGTCAACATAAAGGTAGGGCTGTGGAAAAGACAATGGGCAAAATCACGCCAAGCCAAATGAAGCGGTGATTTCAGGTGAAACATCCAAGCTGGATGCATCAAATCTTTTAAAAAAGATTTGCAAATTCCATGCATGGAATTTGGTCGCGCCTGCGGGGCGCAAAGCGATCAATTTTCGGAGTCGGGATCGTCTTGCTTCCTTCCCCAGCGGGGAAGGACAGGTTGGGGGCCAATCGGGTTGGCTCGCGCAGAAGCGCGAGACCATTAGGAAACGCCCCCTTGAGATGTGCCTTGGCAATGTCACCCCATCTTGCGCAAACGCTTGAACAGGCTCGACGTGTCCCAACGTCCGCCGCCCATCTTTTGCACATCTTTATAGAACTGATCGACCAACGCCGTCACCGGCAGCGACGCCCCGGTCTCATCCGCAGTATCCAGACAGATGCCAAGATCCTTGCGCATCCAATCCACTGCAAAACCATGCTCAAACTCGTCATCAATCATGGTCTCAAAACGGTTGACCATCTGCCAGCTGCCTGCAGCGCCGCCACCGATGACTTCGACAACTTCGCGCCCGTCCAGCCCCGCCTTCTCAGCAAAATGCAGCCCTTCGGACAGGCCCTGCACCAGGCCCGCGATACAAATCTGGTTAACCATTTTGCAGAGCTGCCCCGCACCGCTTTCGCCCAGACGTTTGCAGAGCTTGGCATAGGCGTTCATCACCGGCTCAGCCCGCGCATAGATGTCGGCCTCACCGCCACACATGATCACAAGCTGACCGTTTTCGGCCCCTGCCTGCCCGCCCGATACCGGCGCGTCGACAAAGGCGATCCCGGCCTCTGCGCCGATGCCATGCAGCTCGCGGGTGACTTTGGCCGACACCGTGGTGTGGTCGACAAAGATCGCCCCCTCGCCCATCCCGGCAAAGGCCCCATCCGCGCCAAGGCAGACGCCGCGCAGGTCGTCATCATTGCCCACACAGGCCATGACCATATCCGCACCCTCAGCCGCCTCGCGTGGTGTCGGCGCAAAACCTCCGCCAAATTCTGCCGCCCAGGCCTCGGCCTTGGCCGTGGTGCGGTTATAGACACAGACCTCATGCCCGGCCTTGGCCAGATGCCCCGCCATCGGATAGCCCATCACACCGAGGCCCAAAAACGCCAGTTTCGCCATATCTTCACTCCCTTTGCCTTGCCCCGCCATGGGCTAGCCACTTGGCAAGCCGCAAGACAAGGGATAGGTCCATTCTCATCTTCAACTGATGTATCGACTATCTCAAGGCGAGGACAAGGAAAATGGTGCTTGTGTTTCGATGGCTGTTCCGGATCAGCGTGTTCTGTGTCTCGCTGGTGGTTCTTGGCCTCCTGATCACCTATTACCTCGCCTCTCGGTCACTGCCCGATTATGACAAGACCCTGCCGGTCTCTGGCATCACCGCCGACATTGAGATCGTGCGCGACAATGCCGCCGTGCCTCATATTATGGCCCTTTCTGACCGCGACGCGTTCTTTGGGCTTGGTTATGCCCATGCGCAGGATCGTCTGTGGCAAATGACGGTTTTGCGGCGCACGGTTCAGGGTCGCCTGTCCGAGATTTTTGGCACGCGCACCGTCGAAATCGACACCATGCTGCGCCGGCTCGACCTGTACCCTTTGGCGGTGCAATCGCTGCAACATCAGGACGCGGCGACATTGGACGCGCTTGAGGCCTATTCCGCCGGGGTCAATGCCCGGATCAATGAGATCAATTCATCGTCGCTGGGGCGCGGCGCGCCAGAGCTGTTCCTGTTCGAGGCCCCGATTGCCCCCTGGCAGCCCGCCGATTCCATTGCGATGATCAAGCTGATGGCCCTGCAGCTCTCGGGCCATATGCGCGAAGAGATCCTGCGCGCCCGTACCTCGCTTTTGCTGGATGACGCGGCGCGCCTGTCCGACATTCTGCCCGATAGCCCCGGTCAGGGCGTGGCCGCCCTGCCAAAATATGCCGATCTGGTGCCCGGTGCCCTGCCCCGTTTTGCTGCCAATCAGGTCATGCCTGATTTCCTGAGCACCATCCCAGAGCGCGGGCTGGCCGGGGCCTCCAACGCCTGGGCCGCCGCCCCGGAACGCAGCGCCGGGCGTGGCACGTTGCTGGCCAATGATCCGCATCTCGAACTCACCGCGCCCTCGATCTGGTATCTGGCGCGGCTGCAATTGGCTGATGGCGGCGTGATCGGCGGCACCATCCCCGGTATTCCGGCGATCCTGGTGGGCCGTTCCGAGAAAATCGCCTGGGGCATCACCTCATCTTATATGGATGATCAGGACCTGCATATCGAAGAGCTGAACCCGGACAATCCCGAGGAATATCGCACGCCGGACGGGTTCAAACCCTTTGTCACCCGCAAGACAATCATTAATATCAAAGACGCCGCCCCGATCACCCTGACCCTGCGCTGGACCGATAATGGCCCGGTGCTGCCGCGATCAAGCTTTGATATCGAGTCGATCCTGCCGCAAAACCACGTGGCCAGCCTGTCCTGGACCGCCCTTTCTGACAAAGACACCTCGATGAGCGGGGCGATTGGGCTGATGTCTGCCACCTCGGTCGAAAACGCGCTGGATGTGTCGCGCAGCTATATCGCGCCGTCACAAAACCTGGTGCTGATTGATGAAGAGCGCGTGGCAATGAAGCTGGTCGGGGCCATGCCGCGCCGTGATCCCGGCCATCAAAGCCGGGGTCGCCTGCCCAGCCCCGGATGGATTGCCGCCAATCGCTGGCAAGGCATGTTGCCCTACAGCTCCAACCCGGAGTTTCTGGCTCCGCAAGGCGGGATTGTCGGCAATACCAATAACAAAAGCATCGACGCCCCCTTTCCCAACCATGTCAGCTATGACTGGGGGGACACGCAGCGCGTGCAGCGCTGGCAAGGCCTGATGCAGGGGCGCAAGGTGCATACCCGCGACAGCTTTATCGAAGCTCAGCTTGATACAGTCTCGATCACCGCCCGCACGCTTTTGCCGCTGATCGGGCGGGACCTGTGGTTCACCGGTGAGGCCGCCGCCGAAGGCACGCCGGAACGGCAACGCCAACGCGCGCTTGACCTGTTGGCCAATTGGAACGGTGAGATGAATGAGCACCTGCCCGAGCCGCTGATCTACGCCGCCTGGCTACGCGCCCTGCAAGAGCGTTTGATCCGCGATGATCTGGGGCAATTGGCGGATCGGTTTCGCCATGTGGAGCCCTTGTTTATCGAACGGGTGTTCCGCAATGTCGATGGGGCGGCAAAATGGTGTGACGTGATCCGCTCGATCAAGGTCGAAAGCTGTTCGGACATTTCACGCCTCGCGTTGGACGATGCATTGATCTGGATTGAGGAACACCACGGATCAGCGTTGGAAAGCTTGCGCTGGGGGGATGCCCATTCCGCCACCCATCGCCATGCCACGCTGGGCGAAGTGCCGCTCTTGCACTTCTTTATGAATATCAAACAATCGACCTCGGGCGGCGATCACACTTTGCTGCGTGGCCGCACCTCTGGTGTTGATCCCGAACCCTTTGCCAATGTGCATGGCGGGGCCTATCGCGGGGTTTATGATTTTGCTGATCCGGACAGCTCGGTCTTTATCATTTCCACCGGGCAATCGGGTCATTTCCTGTCGCGCCATTACGAGGATCTGGGTCAGCTCTGGCGGCGCGGCGAGTATATCCCGATGTCGCTGGATGTGGGTTTGGCTCGGGCGGCCTCGGTCGGGATCACGCGGCTGGTCAAGCCGTGACAGCGGCCACGCATCTAAGCGGCGCTGAAGCACATGAGCGCGCTGAAGCTGCGTTAACGCAGTTCTGGCCGGATTGGCACGGTGAGTTGGAGCCGCTGAAACCCTTGGTGAAACCGCTGCGCGCCACGCCCTTTGTGGTTCACGGCGGCCCGGAACCGGCGGTGATCAAGGTGTGGGGGCCTGGCAATGCCGATAAGGCGCAAGCGCAGGCACGACGTCAGGCCGAGGTTGCACAGGCGATGTCAGACGGGCGTGAACGCGCCGTTCCTGTGCTGGGCTTTGACGCCGCGAATTGCGCGCTCCTTATGGCACAAGCCCTTGGCAAACCGGTCGCGGATGTGTTGCGAGGCCAGCCGGATCGGCTGGACGAGCTGGCCCGCCGCGCCGGGCAATGGTGTCGCGCGCATCATCAGAGCACATTGCGCCCTGCCGGGTTTCGACCTGCCGGTCACAAGGCCTGGCTGGAACGGTTGATGGCGCAGGTCAGTTCCGGTGACCGCGCAATCCCCGACGCAGGTGCATTCCTCACCGAGGCAGAGCGCCTGACCACCCTTGCCATGCCCTTGCGCAAACGCCCAAGCCTGCGCGCTGTCACCCATCGCGACCTCACCCTCAGCAATCTGATCCTGAATAAGGATGACACCCTTTGGGGGTTGGATTTCGAGAATGCCAAAGAGGATGAGCCGGGCCGCGATCTGTTCTCCCTCGCGCTCGATCTGCTGCGCTTTGCTCCGGACGATGCCGCGCGCCGCGCCTGTTATGACAGGCTTTGGGCGGGCTATGGCGCGGCAGAGATCGACCCCGAGGTCAGCGCGTTTCTCACGCAGTGCTTTGCCCTTGGCCTTTGGGCAAACACCCCGGAACACCCGTCACAACGACAGGCGGAGCGTTTGGAATTGGCGCATTGGTTGCGGCGGGAAAGCGCGCGTTAAAGGCTTTCGAACCTGGCCTTATCCTTGGCAGACCAGCGCAGCGTCAGGTGATAGCCGTCTTCTTTCTGCGCCTCGTCCTCGATCAGGCCCTTTTCAAACAGCCAAGCGCGTTCGCGGCCCTTTTCATAGCCCAGATGCAGGGTTTCGATGCGCTTTTCTTCGCCCAAGGCCCGCGTAACTTCGGCCAGAAAATCATCCAGCCCCTCGCCCGTCAGCGCCGAGACCGCAAAGATCTGCTCCTCGCGCCCGGTGCGCGCGCGCGTCGCCTCGGCCTCTTCTGGGCCGAGCTGATCCATCTTGTTCCACAGCTCGATCTTTGGGGTTTGCTCGTCCACGCCCAGACTATCGAGGATCGCCTCAACATCGCGCGCCTGTTCCACGGTTTCGGGATGGGAGATGTCGCGCACATGCACGATCACATCCGCTGCCAGCACCTCTTCCAAAGTCGCGCGAAACGCCGCCACCAGCTCGGTTGGCAGATCGGAAATAAAGCCCACCGTATCAGACAGGATCACATCCGCGCCTGTGGGCAAACGGACTGAGCGCATGGTCGGGTCCAGCGTGGCAAAGAGCATGTCCTTGGCCATCACCTCAGCCCCGGTCAAGCGGTTGAAAAGTGTGGATTTCCCGGCATTGGTATAGCCAACCAAGGCGACAATCGGAAACGGCACTTTGGCGCGGGCCTTTCGGTGTAGCTCGCGAGTTTTGACCACTTTTTCGAGCTGGCGGCGCAGGCGCACCAGTTGTTCGTCAATGGCACGGCGGTCGGCCTCGATCTGGGTTTCACCGGGACCACCGACAAAACCCAAACCGCCCCGCTGACGCTCCAGGTGGGTCCAGGCGCGCACCAGACGGGTGCGTTGATAGCTTAGGGCGGCCATTTCGACCTGCAACACCCCTTCGCGTGTCGCGGCGCGGTCGCTGAAAATCTCAAGGATCAAACCGGTGCGGTCGAGCAATTTGACCTTCCAGGCTTTTTCAAGATTGCGCTGCTGCACAGGCGTCACCGGGCCGTCGATCAGCACCAGTTCCACGTCATTGGCTTTGAGCAAGGCTTTAAGCTCTTCGACCTTGCCCGAGCCAAACAACATCCCCGGTTGCGGGTTGGACAAAGGCACAACAGTGGCCCCCGCAACCTCAAGTTCAGGCAGCGCGCGGGCCAGAGAAACGGCTTCGGCCAGGGCCATCTCCGCATCGCGGCGATCCCTGTCGATTTTAATGTCAGGATGCAGGACCCAGGCGCGGGTAACATGCGGTGCATGTTCCTTCAAGAGGCGTCTTCACCATCATAGAGGTTGATCGGCTGGCTCGGCATGATTGTCGAAATCGCATGCTTGTAGACCAGCTGCGACTGTCCGTCGCGGCGCAAAAGCACGCAGAAATTGTCGAACCAAGTGATTACGCCCTGCAATTTGACGCCGTTGATCAGGAACACCGTCACCGGAACCTTTGTCTTGCGAACATGGTTAAGAAATGCGTCCTGCAGGTTCTGTCTATCCGAAGCCATTGAAATTGCCTTTATTCTTGCTTTTGCCCGGACTTCGGGCCGTCCCTCTGGGCTGAGTATGTCTTGCCAAACGCAGAGTTTCCAGCGCAAAAATAGATGTTTTCGAAAACGTGTCCTATCCGCGCCAACTATCTGGGCTGATCATCACGATGATTGCCAGTAATTCCAGCCGTCCCAGGATCATAGCCGCACAGAGAATAAGCTTGGCCGTGGGGGCCAGCGCCAAAAGGTCAAAGGTTTCGGCCGGTGCGACCTGAATCAGCGGGCCGGTATTGGCCAGGCTTGCCACGGTCAGGGTGACAGAGGTCTCAAAATCCAGCCCATAAAGCCCGAGGAGCATGGTCAAACCGGCCAGAGTCACGGCAAAAAGCATAAAGAAAACCCAGGCGATAAAGGCCCCTTCACGGCGAATGCGCCGCATCACCGGCCCGGAACGCCCGATGGATGAGGGATGGATCAGCTTTTCGATCTCGCGCGCGCCATTCACGTAAAGCGCAAAGACCCGCAGCAGTTTCACACCGCCCGCCGTTGTCGCCACCCCGCCCCCCAGAATGGCCAATGCCATTAGGATGATGCCCGGTGTCGACAGGCCCGACCAGCCCTGCGCCGAGGCCCAATCATCGCTGACAAACCCGGTGGTGGTCAAAAAGGACAGCCCGGTGAACAAACCGCCCCAAAGAGCGCGCAGCCCTGCCGCAAAATTACGCTCATCCCCGACATCAAAGGCCGCCAGCCAATGGCGCAGGAACAAGGTCAGCGGCACAATCAGGATGATGGCCAGCCCCATGCGGAATTCAGGATCATAGAGCAGACCCGTGCGCGTGCTTTGCCCGGTATCGGACGAAAAGGTCAGGCGCGACAGGGCAAAGAACAAAAAGCAAAACACGATCATCTCGCCAGGCAGCCCGCTCGGGCTGTCCACCAGCCCACCAATGGGCGAAATGCCCGAGGTCGCGAGCACCGACATGGCGTGGCAGATCGCAACCAGCGGCGGATCGCCCGAAACAAGCAACATAACCGCCAAAGCCAGCGTCAGCCCGGCATAGACCGGGAACAACTCTTGCGTGCTGCGCAGCAGGCGCGCCGCCGGATCTCCGCGCCCTGAACGTGCGGCCCCCTGCGCGACGGCCTGACCGGGGGCACCTGCCGCTGTCACCTCGAACCCGCCCAGGGCCAAGGGAGCCAGAATGGCCGAGGCCGACACCCACATCAGCAAACCACCAAGCCAGCCAACCTGCGCGCGCCACAGATGTTCCGGGCCTGACAGGCGATCCGGCTCAAACAGGGTCGCGCCGGTTGTGGTCAGGGCCGACACCATCTCGAAATAGGCGCTGGAAAAGGAGGTGTTGCGCACCGCCTCATAAAACGGCACAGCCAGGATCACCGGCAACAGGGCAAACCCGGCCAGCAAAGCCACCAACTGGCTCATGGCGCTGGCATTATGCGGGCGCGTGGCCAGGGCCAGCCCCACAAATGAGGTCAGGATCACCCCGATCAAACCGGCATAGAAAAAGCTGCGCGCATCATGAAACTCTTCGATCCACAGCGCGTAAATCGCCGGCACCAGTGTCGACAAAGACGCCGCCAAAAGCATCAGCAAAAAGAACGGCAGGTTTTTGATCGCGTTCATGGCCCGGGGCGCTTTCGCTTAGAAAAAGTCGATCGACACTTGCAACAGGCGCTCCACTTCGGCGACATCCTTGCTGAGCGCAAAGATCACAATCTGGTCGCCTTCGTCCACTTGCAGATCGCCGGTGATGCGCAACACCTTGTCGCCCTTGCGCAATGATCCGACAAGCACGCCTTCGGGGAAATCAATGTCGCGCAATTTGCTGCCCGCAATGGGTGACGTCGACATGACTTCGGCCTCAATCACCTCCGCCTCGGCATCCCCGATGGAATAGACCGCCTGAACGCGACCATGGCGGATATGGCGCAGGATAGAGCTGACCGTGGTGGCGCGCGGGTTGATATAGGCGTCAATGCCCAGCGGATCCATCAGCGCGGCCAGCGTCGGGTCATTGATCAAAGCGATCACCATCGGACAACCCGCCGCCTTGGCACGCACCGCCGCTAGCATGTTGACCTTGTCATCATCTGTCACACACAGCGCCGCGTCAGCCCGGTCCACCCCGGCCTCGCTCAACAATGCCGCATCCATCCCGTCGCCATGCAACACAATGGTGCGCTCCAATTCCTCGGCGGCATGTTCGGCGCATTTGCGATTGCGCTCGATCATTTTGGCACGCACCCGGCGTTCGCCCGCTTCCAGCTCGCGTGCAACCGACAGGCCGACATTTCCGCCGCCAACAATCACCACCCGTTCCTGTTTGCGCGCGCTCTTGCCAAAGATCTCGAGCGTGCGCGAGATATCGTCGGAATGCACCATGACATAGCAACTATCGCCAACGAATAGCTGGTCCCGCGGCTCGGGCGCAAACAAGGTCCCGTCGCGACGCACCCCCACGACAACAGCCCGCAGGGTGGAAAACAGATCGCTCAACTGGCGCAAAGGCGTGTTCACCACCGGGCAATCCTCGTCCAGGCTCAAGCCCAATAGCTGCGCCCCGCCATCCAGAAATGTCTCGGTGTCAAAGGCCGCCGGTGCTGCCAGACGTTGCAAGGCCGCATCCGCCACCTCGCGTTCGGGGCAGATCACCACATCAATGGGCAAATGATCGCGCCGATAAAGGTCGGAATAAATCGCCGTCAGATAGCTTTGCGCCCGCAACCGGGCAATCTTACGTGGCACCTCAAAGACCGAATGGGCCACCTGACAGGTGACCATGTTAACCTCGTCGGAATGGGTCGCGGCAATGACCATATCCGCATCCCGCGCCCCGGCCTTGTCGAGAATGTCAGGATAGCTGGCAAAACCGGCAAACCCTTGCACATCCAGCGTATCTGTGGCGCGGCGCACCAGTTCCGGATTGCTGTCCACCACCGTCACATCGTTGCGCTCACCTGACAGATGTTTGGCAATTTGCCACCCTACCTGACCCGCACCACATATGATGACCTTCATCTTGGCCCCTTAGATCGCCCCTGGCCCCTTGGCATGACATGGCGCTGTCCGCTCGTCAACAACCCGAGCGCCCCGCGCTTTCCGGTTCGGAGCCACCTGTCGCCTGTTGATCCTGCGTCAAACCAGAGCCGCTTGGTCAAGAAAATTTGGCGAGGGGCCCCGCCTTGGCGGGGATGCGTCCAATTTCCTTGATCCAAGGGGATCGGGTTTGAAAAGCCGGATCAGGTGACAGACGGATCAGAGCCGGAAAGCGTTTTTCCGGTTTGGTGAACCAAGAGTTGAAACACCTCTCATCCCCACCATTCTGGCTTTCGACCGTCACCTCACCACACGCATCAAAAAAGCGCGCGGAAGCGCATAATGTAACAGCGTCACCCCTGGCCTGAACGCGCTTCGCGTTCGGCCTTCCTCGCCTTGCGCTCACGTTTGATGGCAAAGACCTGTGATCGTTCCAGCCAGCGATATTTCGGGTCTTTTTTCACCGGAGTGAAATACAACTGTCCCTGACCCAAACGCCAAGGATCAACAACAATCCCCTGATCCCAAGCGGCACCTTTGGCAGAGACAATCAAGGTCGAATGCTCAATCAGAATGCTGTCGTAATTGGCAATGGCGCGATGCAAATCCAGGCTCTGCAGGTTCTCACGCTTCAAACGTTGCTGCAGGTCTTCGGCCCAATGTTTGCACAGCCCGCGCGGCTTGCGTCCGCTATTGACCTGCATATTGTGAATAATCGGCGCGTCTACGACGCCCCATTGCTTGGCCCAGACCAGAGGCTCTTCAACAGCAATCCGCGCCACGCGCGCCGCCTCTTCCGGGTCGACTCCGGGTCCAAGGCGCAAGAGCATTTCGGTCAGCTCAGCGATCTTGGTCTCTTCGGCATCGACCTGAGCAAAGGCCAAGGTTTGCGGCACCGTCTGTTCAACCAGCGCCCCGCCACAACCCGCCAAGCCAAGCGCCACAATGACGCTCAACAACAACTGACGCATCACACACTCCACAATCTGAATACCTTACGAGGCTTCCTGCACATCCTCCTCAAGCCGCGCAACCCGCGCGCCTGATTTCTGCGAGGTGACAACGCCCAACGATTTCAACTTGCGATGCAGGGCCGAGCGTTCCATGCCAACAAAGGAGGCCGTGCGTGAGATATTGCCGCCAAAGCGGTTGATCTGGGTCAGCAGATATTCGCGTTCAAAGGCCTCACGCGCCTCACGCAAAGGCAAGGTCGCCAAGGTGCCGGACAGCACCACGCGCCCATCATCGGAGGCCGCCGGGCCGGTCTCTTGCGGCAATTCGCGCGCCTCGATCGGATCGGTGCCATCGCCCAGGATCAACACCCGCTCCATTAGGTTCTTGAGCTGGCGCACATTACCCGGCCAGGTCATGGTCTGCATCAAGGCAATGGCATCATGGGAAATCTCGCGCAGAGGCAGGCCTTGGGCCTGATTGCAGAGTTCCACAAAGAAACGCGCCAGAACCGGAATATCCTCGCGGCGTTCGGCCAGCGACGGCACGGCAATCGGCACCACGTTCAGACGGTGGTACAGCTCTTCGCGAAAGGTTCCCGCCGCAATCTCGGTCTGCAAATCACGGTTGGTCGAGCTGATCACCCGCAGATCCACCTTGACCTTGTCCGAACCACCGACGCGGGTGAATTGCTGATCCACCAGCACACGCAGGATCTTGGATTGCGTGCCCAGTGGCATATCGGCGACCTCATCAAAATAGATCACCCCGCCATGGGCCTGTTCCAACAACCCCTGTTCGACACCGCGCTGCCCACCTTCACGACCGAACAGGATCTCCTCCATCACATCCGGTTCCATCCCGGCGCAATTCACGGTGACAAAGGGCGCATTGGCGCGGTTGGAATTGGCATGCACATAGCGCGCCGCCACTTCCTTGCCGCTGCCCGCCGGGCCGGTCAGCATGACGCGGCCATTGGATTTGGTGACCTTGTCGAGTTGACTGACCAGCGCGCGAAAGGACGCACTTTCGCCGATCATTTCCGCCGGTTTGCTGTCACCTTGCTTGAGCTTGCTATTCTCGCGCCGCAACAAAGATGTTTCCATCGCACGGCGGATCACAACCAGCAATTGGTCGATGTTAAAGGGCTTTTCGATAAAGTCATACGCCCCCTGTTTGATCGCGGCGACGGCAATTTCGATATTGCCATGGCCGGAGATGATCACCACCGGCACTTCGGGATAGTCGCGTTTGACGCATTTCAGAATGTCGATGCCATCCATCTTGCTGTCTTTGAGCCAGATATCGAGGATCAGCAGCGCGGGCGGCTGATCGGCAATCTGCGCCATGGCCTCCTGACTGTTTCCGGCCAATCGCGTGGTAAAGCCTTCATCCTCGAGGATATCCCCGATCAGCTCCCGAATATCACGTTCGTCATCGACGATCAGAATATCGCTCATGTCATGTCCCTCAGCAAACCCATGGTCAAACTCCCTCTAACAAACGGGTGCGGGCCTCATCCTCGGCTGCCTTGTTCAGCGGCAGGTGGATCACGGCCATCGCCCCGATATTGGCACCGGGCACAAATTCCGGCGCATTTTCCAGAGCCAGCGTTCCGCCATGCTCTTCGATAATTTTCTTGACGATGGGCAGGCCCAGGCCGGTGCCCTCGTCGCGTGTGGTCACATAAGGTTCGAACAGACGCGCCCGGTCTTCGGGCAGACCGATACCATTATCCATGATGCGAATGTCGACGCGGTCATCCTCGGTCACCTTGGCCGAAACGCGGATCTCTGGGCTATGCCCTTCAGGTGCGCCATCACGTTGCAGGCTTTCGATCGCTTCGCCGGCATTCTTGATCAGGTTGGTCAACGCCTGCCCAATCATCGTGGCATCCAGATCAGCCGGCATCGGATCGCGGGCAATGTCGCGTTTGAACGTCACATCCGGTTGGCCATTCTCTTGCAACAACACAGCCGCGCGCAGCAGGTCACCAATATCTTCGGGTTTGCGCTCAGGTTCCGGCATACGAGCGAATTTCGAGAATTCATCGACGATGCGGCGCAAATCCCCGGTCTGCCGGATGATGACATCGGTCATATCCTCGAGCTGTTCAGCGCCCTCTTCATCCAGCTTGCGGCCAAATTTGCGCCGAATGCGTTCCGCCGAGAGCTGGATCGGGGTCAGCGGGTTCTTGATCTCATGCGCGATGCGACGGGCGACATCACCCCAGGCCGCCATGCGCTGCGCGCTGACCAGGTTGGTCACGTCATCAAAGGCAATCACATAGCCTTCAAGGCTGCCATCCTTGCGTCGACGACGCGAGAGGCGCACCAGCAAGTGCTCAAGTCGCCCCTCGCGGCTGACCTTGACCTCCTCCTGCGCCATTTCGCGCCCTTCGCCGCGCAAACGGTCAAAGAGCGGGCCAAATTCCGGCACAGCAACCGCAATCGGGTCAGCACGGTGGGTTTCGTGCCACCCGAGCAGCCGTTCGGCAGAACGGTTCACAAAGGTCACCTTGCCCTCAGAATCCAACCCGACCACGCCCGAGGTCACCGATGTCAGGACCGAGTCAAACAGACGTTGGCGGCGTTCAATCTGGCGGGTGTTCTCTAGCAATTCCTCGCGCTGGCCCTTTAGCTGGCGGGTCATCTGATTAAAATAACGGCCAAGCTGCGAAATCTCGTCATCGCCCTCTTCTTCGATGACCTGAACGTCCAGATCCCCGGTGCCAACCCGCTGCGCCGCCCCGGTCAGACGCCCCACCGGGCGGCTGAGACGCTCGGCAAACCACAGCCCCGCCCAGGTAGCCGCCAGGATCAGCAAGACCGCAAAGCCAAGGTAAAGCAGCGCAAAGTCAAACAAACGCCGCCCGCGTTCTGTTTCCTGTTGCTGATAGAAGCGCGCGGTTTCCTGAGTTTCATCCAATAGTCGCAACAGTGCCCCGTCAACTTCGCGGCTGACATAAAGATAGCTGTCCGGAAAGGCGCGCAGCTGTATCAGCGCGCGCATCTCGTTGTTCTCCCAATCCGGCACAAAGCTGACCGGCTCTTCGGTCAGAAGATCAAAGGCCGATTGCGGGGGGTGTTCGTAATCAAAAAGATAGCTGCGTTCGCCGCGCACTTGGATATCACCGGCGCTGTTGATCACATAGGCCTCGCGCAGACCGCGCTGGATCTGGCCCTGCCCCTGGCTGAGATCCTGGCGCAGCTCACCGCTATCGGCAAAGGGGCGGCCGCGCTGTTTGGCGTCCAGAAAACTCGCCAGCGCCCAGACGTCCTGGGACAGGCCATTGCGCAGCTCTTCGTTATAGGATTCAGCCGCCGCCAGCGACGCGCCAACCACGTTTTGCACCCGGCTGGAAAACCAGGTCTCAAGGCCGATATTGAGGGTCAGAACCGCGAAAACCGCCACGGTGACCGTCGGCAACAGCGCCATCAGCGCAAAGGCCGCCGTCAATCGAAGGTGCAGGCGGGATCCCGCCGATTTGGCACGCCGCGCCGCCACCATGCGCGCCACACGCCCCAAAACCATCGAGGCGAGGATCATCACATAGACCAGGTCAGCAAGAATGATCAGGCGCAGGCTAAGCGAGTTTGCCCGCGCGTCCCAAGGCCCCATCACCAGAAAGGTGACAAGCGCCAAAAGCGGGCCCAGCGTTACAATCGCCAACGACAAAGCGTTCTGCGCGCGACGTGACCGCCGCATACGACTAATCCGAGCCCAATTCCAGGAGCGTGCCCGTGTGGCCACAGCCAAACCTCTTACTGATGTGCCGAGGTTGGGTTCCCTCCCCCAGCGACCGCCATATTTTGTGGTCTTTCCAACACAGCCAAGCATTGGCGCCACAGTTATGTGGCCCTTTTACATCAATTTGCGGCGGCGTGTCACGTGAATATCGAGTTCGGTGATTTTCTTTCTCAGCGTATTGCGGTTGATGCCCAGCAAATCCGCACACTTCGCCTGATTCCCGCCGGTCGCTTCCAAAGCGATCTCAATCAGCGGGGCCTCGACCTCGCGCAGGATACGGCCATAAAGGCCGGGAGGCGGCAGCATCGCGCCATGCAGGTCGAAATAGCGGCGCAAATGGCGCGCGACACTGTCGGCCAGTTTATCACCATCGCCACCGCGCAGAACCGGGCCGGTTTCCGGTTGGTTGCCCAGAATGGTCTCAACCTCAGAGCGGCTGATTTCCTCATTGCGGCTGGTCAGGCTTAACCGGCGCACGGCATTTTCCAATTGCCGCACATTGCCCGGCCAGGAATAGACGCGGAACAGTTCGGTCGCCCCCTCGGACATGACGCGATGCGGCGCGCCTTCGCGCTCTGCCCGCGCCAGAAAGTGGTCAACCAGCAGCGGGATATCCTCGACCCGTTCGCGCAAGCCCGGCACTTCGATCGCGGCCCCATCAAGGCGATAGAACAGATCCTTGCGCACCTTGCCCTCTTCGATCAGGGCGGTTGGGTCATATTGTGACGAGGCGATAAAGCGCGGCACGTGATCGCCCGGCACATCCATCATACGCACGATGCGGCCCTGCACCTCGTCGTCAATATCAGCGATTTCATCGATCAAGAGCGTACCACCGCGCACCCGCGCCAGGACACGGGCCGGCCCATCAAGGTCGGTCAAATCCGCGCCGGTGACGGTGACAAATGGCAGGCTGCGTCGATCCGAAAAATCGTGCAACGCCTTGGCAATCACAGATTTCCCGGTGCCGCTCTCACCAGTGACCAAGACCGGCAAATCGGTATTCATCACCCGCGCGACCAAACGGTACAGCGCCTGCATGACCGGGGTTTTCCCGACCAAGGGCAGCTCTTCGGGCGCGTCGGCCTTGGCCACCGGCTCCTCGCGACGCGGGGCGCGGTTGCGGGTGTCCAGCGCCTTGGCCGTGCGCTTCATCAGGTCCGGCAGGTCAAACGGTTTGGGCAGGTAATCATAGGCCTCGGCCTCAGCCGCCTGAATGGCCGTCATGATGGTGTTCTGCGCCGAGATCACGATCACCGGTAGGCCGGGGCGATCTTCTGAGATCTTGGGCAGCATCTCCAACCCGTTGCCATCGGGCATGACGACATCGGAAATCACCACATCGCCCTTGCCCTCGCCCACCCAGCGCATCAGCGTGGTCAAGCTTGAAGTTGCATGCACCTTACAGCCCGCCCGGGTCAGCGCCTGGGTCAGAACGGTGCGAATTGTGCGGTCGTCATCAGCGACAAGGACGGTGCCATCCATCACTTGATCTCCTTAGATTTGCCCTTTGCAGGGGTTCCGGTTGCGCGTGGCAACGAGATGCGAAAAACGGTGCGGCCGGGGACGCTATCCACCGAGATCCAACCGTCATGGTCTGAAATAATCTTACTCACGAGGGCAAGGCCCAGCCCGGTGCCGTTTTCCCGGCCCGAGACAAACGGGTCAAAGATGTCCGAAGCAATCTCGGGCGGCAGGCCTTTGCCATCATCGATCACCTCGATCTGAAGTGGCAAAACCTGCGCCGACCCGTCCGGGCGACGGGTGCGGAAACTGTGATCGTAATAGGTGTGCAAACGAATGGTTCCACCTTTGGAATCAGCCGCTTCTGAGGCGTTCTTTAACAGGTTCAACACCACTTGCAGCAGTTGATCCGGGTCACCCAGCGCCATGGGCAGCGAGGGGTCGTAATCCTCGATGATCGACATGTGACCGCCAAAGCCCAGCAAGGCCGAGCGGCGCGCACGATCCAACACATCGTGAATGTTCACCTCGCGCCGTTCGGGCACCGAGAGATTTCCGAACTGTTCGACCTGCTCCAGCAATTTGACGATGCGGCGGGTTTCTTCGACGATGAGATCGGTGAATTCGAGATCCTCAGCCGGGAGATTCATCGACAAAAGCTGTGCCGCGCCGGTGATCCCTGCCAACGGGTTCTTGATTTCATGGGCCAGCATCTCGGCCATGCCAATGGCGGATTTGGCAGCGGATTTCACCGAATGGTTCTGCGTCATCCGCCCTGCCAATTCGCGCGGCGAAATCAGCATCATCATCCAGTTTTCTTGCCCTTGCAGCGGCGCAATCTGAAGGTTGCAAACCAAAGGCGCGCGGTTGCCGGTGCCCACATCAACGTCATTCACAAACAGCGCCGTGCCATGATCCCGCGCCCGGGCAAAACTTTCCTCAAGCGGCGCATCCACATGAATACGGTCCCAGATCGGGTGACCCAACAGCGACTTCGCCGAAGAATTCATAAAGCCTTCGGCGGCGGGATTGACCCCGCCAATCCTTTCATCAGGGTCGATCAGAACCGCCGGAACCGGCAGCGAGGACCAAATCGGATCTGTTGAGTTGCTCATGCCGCCTGCTCCCATTCCGGAGCTACGGCGTCTTGTAACAATGACAAGACACGCTTGGGGTCTTTTTCGGTCAAAACCCGCTGGCGCAAGGCGCGCGGCGTTGCGGCGCGATCCATATACCAGCCCAAATGTTTGCGCGCGACACGGTTGCCCAATACCGCGCCGTAAAAGCTTAGCATATCTTCGTAATGCCCTGATACCATGTCATAAAAGGCAAAGCCCTGCGGAATTTGCGGCATTGGCGTTCCATAAAGTGCGGCGGAAATTTCCGCCAGTTTCCACGGGGCCCCTTGCGCCCCACGCCCCACCATGACGCCATCCGCGCCCGAGGCGCGCAAAGCCGCATTGGCCGCGCCTGCGCCGACAATATCGCCATTGGCAATCAGCGGCACATCAATGGCGTCGCGCACGGCACGGATCGCCTGCCAATTGGCACGCCCCTTGTAAAACTGACAGCGGGTGCGACCATGGATCACCACCATCTGCACCCCAGCCCCAACCGCGCGCGCCGCCAGTTCGGGCGCGTTGATTGACCCATCATCCCAGCCAAGCCGCGTCTTCAATGTCACGGGCAGATCCACAGCGGAGACCACCGCCTCGATCAATTTCAACGCATGGTCCGGCACCTGCATCAGGGCAGAGCCCGACCAGCCGCCGGTGACCTTTTTCGCCGGGCAGCCCATATTAATGTCAATGACGCGCGCGCCCATATCGGCGACCATGCGCGCCGCTTCGGCCATGGCCTCTGCCTCGCGCCCGGCGATTTGGACGGACGTGTTTTCGATCTGCGCGCCAAGCTCGGCCTTTTCCCGCGTGCCAGGGCGTGCGGTCAGGAATTCGCCACTGGCGATCATCTCGGACACCACAAGGCCAGCGCCAAAACGGGACACCAGATTGCGAAACGGCAAGTCGGTGATTCCCGCCAAAGGGGCCAACATAACTGGGGTCAAAATGTCTTGTTTTCCGAGAGAAAAGCCCAAACGCTTAATCCTTGTGCAGTGCTACTGGAGTAGCCCTTGTGACGGTACACTACAATATTTCAAGCCGTTTTTACCTATTGCAGCGCAGCATTTCGCGCCACTTGCCTAATTTTTAATCACACGTCTTGGCCGATTGCAGTCGCAGACAGGCCAGCCTAAACCTAACCTGCAATCAGGAGTGCGCATGAAAACAGCAGCTATCATCGTTGCCGCAGGCCGGGGGCGGCGCGCGGGCGGTCCGACCCCCAAACAATGGCAGATCATCGCCGGAAAACCCGTGGCGCGCTGGACGCTTGAGGCTTTCTCCGATCTCGACAGGCTGGTCATGGTCATTCATCCCGATGATGAAGAGATCGCGCGCGAGGTGGCCACAGGGTTGGATGTCACTTTGTTGCATGGGGCCTCGGAACGCGCCGGTTCCGTGCGCAACGGGCTTGAGGCTTTGGCCGATGCGCCCCCTGATACCGTGCTGATCCACGATGTCGCCCGCCCCTGTCTCCCCTGGTCCGTGGCGGAGTCGGTTTTGGCAGCGCTGGAAACACATCCCGGCGCGGCCCCGGCCCTTGCGGTCACAGACGCGCTGTGGACCGGAGCCGATGGCCAAGTCACCGGCACCCAGGACCGGACGGGCCTCTATCGCGCTCAAACGCCGCAAGGGTTTCGCTATCCTGACATTCTGAACGCCCATCGCACCCATCACGGCAGCGCCGCCGATGATGTCGAAGTGGCGCGCGCGGCTGGTTTGCAGGTTGCCATTGTGCAAGGCAACGCGCAAAACCTCAAAATCACCAATCCCGGCGATTTCGACCGGGCGGCAGAGATCTTGGCCAAGCAGGAGCGCAGCACAGTGGATATTCGGTTGGGCAATGGGTTTGACGTGCATGCCTTTGAAGAGGGCGACCATGTTATTTTGTGCGGCGTCAAGATCCCACATAACAAGGCGCTCAAGGGGCATAGTGATGCCGATGTGGGCATGCATGCGGTGACCGACGCGATCTATGGCGCTCTGGCCGAAGGTGACATTGGCCGCCACTTCCCGCCCTCTGACCCGCAATGGAAAGGCGCGGCAAGCGAGATTTTCCTCAAACATGCGGTGGATCTGGCGCGAGAACGCGGGTTTGAGATTTCCAACGTGGATTGCACCCTGATCTGCGAGCGTCCCAAGGTCGGCCCGCACGCCGCGGCGATGATGGACGAGATGGGGCGGATCATGGGGCTGTCCCCTGACCGGGTATCGATCAAGGCCACCACCTCGGAACAGCTCGGCTTTACCGGCCGCGAAGAAGGCATCGCTGCCATCGCCACAGCCACTCTGGTGAAACCATGAGAGCCCTTGCGCGCGCCATCGGCTCCCTTGGCTATGTCGGTTTTCTGAAACCAGCCCCCGGCACCTGGGGGTCCGCCGCCGCGCTGCCCTTGGCGGCGCTGGTGCATTATTATGGCGGCTTTTACTTGCTCGCCGCCCTGACGGTCGTGGCCTTTGTGATTGGCTGGTGGGCAACCAAAATCATCACTTCAGGCGCACGCAGCTCCAAAGATCACGACCCAAGCTGGGTGGTGATCGACGAGTTGGTCGGCCAATGGATCGCTCTCTTTCCGGTCAGCTTGGCGGCAGAACATCTGGATATGGAGATCTTTACCTTTTGGCCCGGTTGGATCACCGCCTTTCTCCTGTTCCGCCTGTTTGACATCGTCAAACCCCATTGGATTGGTGCCATGGACGAACTCGGCACGCCTCTGGGTGTGATGCTGGATGATGTGGTCGCCGGTATCTATGCGGCGGGCGGCGTTTTGGGCCTGGCCTATCTCTATCACGAGGTGATCTGACATGACCGCCCCGCTCGCCCCCCGCATTCTGGAACGCGCCAAAGCCCAAGGCAAAACCGTAACCTGCGCCGAAAGCTGCACCGGCGGCATGGTTGCGGCGGCCCTCACAGATATTGCCGGCAGCTCGGCCATTTTCGAACGTGGCTT
Organism: Tropicibacter sp. R15_0; assembly: GCA_017744045.1. Lineage (GTDB taxonomy): Bacteria > Pseudomonadota > Alphaproteobacteria > Rhodobacterales > Rhodobacteraceae > Pelagimonas. The sequence continues at coordinate 68,563 of JAGHRD010000009.1, forward strand.
TGTCACCTATTCCAACACCGCCAAACAAGACATGCTTGGCGTCCTGCCCGACACGCTTCAGGCTTTTGGCGCGGTCAGCGAAGAGGTGGCACGGGAAATGGCCAATGGCGCGCTGCATGCCGCAAAGGCGGATATCGCGGTGGCCGTCAGCGGCATTGCAGGTCCTGGCGGGTCCGAACACAAACCAGAGGGGCGCGTGTGTTTTGCTCTGGCAACCGCTCAAGGCACCCATACTGAGACAATCGAATTCGGAGCCCTTGGCCGCGCCCAGGTGCGTAACAAAGCCAAAGACCACGCTCTCTCTCTCATCCTCCGCGCCCTATAAGACCTGCATCAAAATTCGCGTTTCTTCTTGGCCCAAATACTCCGGGGTGAATGCGCCTTTGGCGCAGAGGGGCAGCGCCCCTGGCCCCGCCCGCGGCACGCGCAGGCAAAATTTCATTTTGCCTCTTTTTGAGCACATGCACGCAATCACCGCTTATTTTTTAGTCACTTCGCAAATTGCACGCTTTTTGACCAGCCAAAACCGCCCTTGCCGCTTTTTTCCCCACCCGAATCCCGCTTTGACCCTCTGCCAAACGGGACAAAGGGAAGGAAGAACCTATGAACGGAGCGGATACCGCCTGGATCATCGTCGCGACAGCGCTGGTGCTCTTTATGACATTGCCGGGGCTGGCGCTGTTTTACGGCGGGCTTGTACGTGCCCGGAATGTGCTCAGCGTCTTCATGCATTGCTATGCAATTGCCTGCTTGATGAGCGTTTTGTGGCTGGCCTTTGGCTATTCCATCGCCTTTGGCGGCGGCGAGACCGGATATTGGGGTGGGTTGGACAAGGCCTTTTTGAACGGTGTCACGGTTGACAGCCTGTCTGGCACCCTGCCCGAGATCCTGTTCTTTGCCTTTCAAATGACCTTTGCCATCATCACCCCGGCGCTGATCGTCGGGGCCTATGTGGAGCGTGTCGGCTTTGGCTTTGTCCTGCTGTTTTCCGCACTCTGGATGCTGCTCTGCTACGCGCCTGTCGTGCATTGGATCTGGGGCGGCGGCATGTTGGCCGATGGCGGCATCTTTGGCGATAACGGCGTCAAAGACTTTGCTGGCGGTATTGTGGTGCACGAAACCGCCGGGATCGCAGCGCTGCTGATTGCTGTCTTCCTTGGCCCACGCAAGAACCAGAAAACCCCGCCACATAACCCCGGTTACGTGATGATTGGTGCTGCGATGCTCTGGGTCGGCTGGTTTGGCTTCAACGGTGGCTCGCAACTGGCTGCTGACGGTGGTGCCGCGCTGGCGCTGACCGTAACCCATATCTCGGCAGCCACCGCCTCTCTGACCTGGGCTCTGTGGGAAAAGATCAAATACGGCAAAGCCTCTTTGGTTGGTCTGGTCACCGGCACCATTGCTGGCCTTGCCTCGATCACCCCGGCCTCTGGCTTTGTTGGCCCGATCGAAGCCCTGGCCATCGGTGCCATCGCGGGTGTGCTCTGCCAAGAGGCTGTGACCCTGGTGCGCAATGTGCTCAAGATCGACGACACGCTTGACGTATTCGCCGTGCACGGTGTCGGCGGCATCTTTGGTACCATCATGATCGCGGTCTTTGGGGCCGGATCCTGGGCCGCACAGCTCGGCTCCCTTGCGATTGTTGGTGTCTTCACCGTGGTGGTGACCGTGGTGCTGATCTTTGTTGTCAAAGCTATCACCCCGCTGCGCGTGGATGCCGAGACCGAAACCAACGGTCTGGATCTCTCGGTGCACGGCGAACGCGCCTACGATCACTCCAGCTGATATCGCAGCTTTCGCAATCAGCCTTACGGGTCCCGTCCAACGGGGCCCGTTTTTGTTTTCGATATGGAAACAACGTGCCTTGCGTTTCCAAAAAGGAAACAAGCAGCCCAACACGCTCCGCTGCGTAAAGCTATGGATTTTCCCGATTATCTGCTAAAGATTTAGTTCAGGAGGGGGCGCACAGATGTCTCAATTGAACGATCTGATTGATATGATTGACGGTTTCATGGCCAGCGATGGGTTCGATCAGCGATGGCATGTGGCTAAATCGATTGCACGCAAAGTGGCGGGGGCGGATCTGAACTATGGCGAATTGGATCATCCCAGCGGCGCGCTGAAATGGATGAGTTCAACCATGTGCCCCGATTACCTCGCCCATTACATGTCCAGCGAATACTATCTGACGGATTCGATCATTGATGATTGTGTGCGCACAAATGAGTTGTGCCGCCATGACTTTGGCCAAATGCGGCAAAGCGAAACCCTATCGAAAAAGGCCGCGATGATGCATGAGGACCTGCATGATCTTGGCTATTTCGGCGCGGTCAGCCAGGCCTTTCAATCGACTGAGCCCAATACCCGCACCGGGGCGGTCTTGCTCGCGGATCGGGATTTGCTGACCTTTGGAGGCCCGGAATTGTCGCAGAACTTGCAGCGCGTGACCGGAACACTCTGTGCCTTTCTTGGGCGACCGGATGAGACAACCACCGCTCCGGTCTATTTCATCGAACACAGCCCCCTGACCCATCGCGAGACCGAGGTGCTGAAACTGCTGGCCTCAGGGTTTCAATATGCGCGCATGGCCGAGAAAATGGGGATTTCCGAGATCATGGTGCGCACCCATGTCAAAACCGCGCGCCAAAAACTGCAGGCCTCGACACGCGACCAAGCTGTGGCGATTGCCGTGCGGGATGGGTTGATCCAGATTTGATCTCCCTCGAGGTCACTTTCCAACTGACGATGCAAAAACGGGCATGTCCAAGACATGCCCGCGACTCTTGAAAAAGAATGGACCTTAAATCTTGACCGAAGCGCGCACTCACAACACGAAACGGCTTGTCCTGACGCTGATTAGATAAAGAAGCCAGGCGTCGGGCAACCTATCGAATCCGATAGGTTATCTAAAAAGCCCAACAATATTGGGTAAGTCCTGGACCTGAACCGCCTGCCAAACCTGATCATCCCCGGTCAGAACCTGCGCTTTGGCCCGGATCTTGTCCGAACGGGTTTGCAAGGACAGCGGCGTGTTCAAATCAAAGGTGGCGCTTGCCACGCCCTGCCCTGTCACAACCACCCGCGCCTCTGTCTCTGCCAGGCTTGGCTCTGATGTCACCGCGACCTTGTCCATCAGGGCCAAGACCTCAGGATCTTGCATCAACTCGTCGCGATAGCTGTCCAAAGACGCCGTATCATGCCCCAGCAAAGCCAAAGCCGTCACCGCGCGGTAACTGAATTTGGCCTCAAGCCCGGTTTGCGGCGATTGCTGATTGCATACGGTCATCCAGCGCGGATGTGTCGTGATCTCGATTTTCTGGATATCTTTGCCCGGCCCTGGGTCCAACATCGTCAGCGCCTCAAGCGTGGCGTGCAGCCCGTGGCAGCAGGCGTGGAACTTATGGCTGATCTGTTCCATCAACCAGTCATCGGTACTCGCCTCAACGCCCCGGCCATGATGCGTCGTGACAAACCCGTTTTGCCCAAACAGAGCCTCTGGGTTGGAAACAAAGCCGCGCCGCGCCAGATCGGCGGCTTCAACCCCATTTGCTGCGGCGATACCGGCATTATAGGGTTTGCCCATGGTGCCAAATTGAGATTTCAGCCCCGAAGCGCGGGTGCTGACCAGCCCCAAGGCGTGGCGCATCTGCTCATCACTCAGCCCCAGCAGCAATCCCGCGGCAACCGTCGCGCCAAAGGCCCCGGCCGTTGCGGTCTGATGAAAACCAATCTGATAGTGATCACGCCCCAACAGCACGCCAAACCGGATCGACGCCTCGCAACCCGCCAGGCAGGCCCGCAGGAAAGCGTCAAAATCAGCGCCCTCCCGTTCGGCCACGGCCAAAACGGCAGAGTTCACGGCGACGGATGGGTGGCCGATATGGGCGAAATGGGTGTCGTCATAATCCAGCGCGTGGCTGGTGGCCCCGTTGACCAGAGCCGCCGCCCGCGCAGGGGCCTTGCCACCGCCAAACAGGCTAGATTGCTCCGCCCCGCTCTCGTCAAGAACCATCGCCCGGGTCAGTTGCGCAACCGGCTCATCAACCCCGGCCAGACCGCAGGCCAACCAATCGACCAAGGACAGGCGCATGATCTCCAGCGCCTCTTGGGTCGGTTCCCGCAGGGCCGGGCTTAGCCAGTTATCCATAAAGCTCCTTCGCGCGGTCCTCGAAGGCGCGCACAACACGTTGCATCGCTTCATAAAAGAACAGCCCGGCGGCCTTTTGCAAGATCACATTCTTGAATTCGAAATCGACATCAAAAGAGATGTCACAGCCGCCCCCTTCGGCATCCTGAAAACGCCAATTCGACACGAGGTATTTGAACGGCCCATCCAGATACTCGGTTTCGATCCGCTGCTCATCGCTGAACAAGCGCACGCGCGAGCCGAAACGTTCGCGGAACACTTTGAAACTGATCACCAGATCCGCCAGCATTTCCGTGTGATCCCCACGCTCTTGGGTCGAGCGGATGCGCGCCGCCGCGGTCCAGGGCAGGAATTTCGGATAATTGGCCACATCCCCGACCAGATCATACATTTGCGCAGCGGTATAAGGGAGGCGTTTTGTCTCGGAATGGGATGGCATCTTGCTCTCTGGCCTGGGGTTGGGTACGGCAAATGAGGGCCGCGTGTTAGCGTGGCACATGTCGTATGCCAGCTCGGAAAATACAAGGGTCCAGCCATGACAGAGCGTCCATATGTCGTAGACGAAATGATCTCGGCCAAGGCCATTGCCGCCCGGATCGAAGAGCTCAGCCGCGAAATCAAACGCGACTTTTCCAAGACGGATAAGCTGTATGTGGTTGGTCTGTTGCGCGGATCCTTTGTGTTTATCGCAGATCTGGTGCGCGAATTGGATCTGCCGGTTGAGGTCGATTTTCTCGAAGCGTCCTCCTATGGCGATGCCATGGAAAGCAGCCGAGAAGTGCGTATTCTCAAAGACTTGCGCGGCCCAATTGAAGGGCGCGACGTGCTGCTGGTCGAAGATATCGTTGACACAGGTCACACGCTGAGCCACGTGATTTCCCTGCTGCAAAGCCGCAGCCCCAAACGTCTGCGCACCATTGCCCTGCTCGACAAACCCACCCGACGCGAGGTGGATGTGCGCGCCGATTGGATCGGGTTTGAAATTCCCGATGAATTTGTCGTGGGCTACGGGATCGATTTTGCCCAACGCAACCGCAACCTGGCCTTTATCGGCAAGGTGCGTTTTGAGGGCGGTGAATAAAACGCGCTTACGGCATCTTAAGCTTCGTGGTTCAAATTATAGGCAACTATGCCAAAGGTGCCTAACCGATGTCCCAACCGACAGCGTCCAACTCTGACGCGCTCGAAGCGCATTTTGATCTTGCCGAGCTGTTCTTTTCCCGCACCGATGATCGCGGCATCATTCAGGCCGGGAATTCTGTGTTCCAACGGGTGTCCTGCTATGCTTGGGATGACCTGCTAAATGCCCCGCACAAGATCATCCGCTATCCCGACATGCCCAAGGCTGTGTTCCATTTGCTGTGGGAGACGATCAAATCCGGCAAACCCATTGGTGCCTATGTCAAAAATCGCAGCAAGACTGGTCAGTTCTATTGGGTGTTTGCTTTTGTGACACCGATCGAGGGCGGGTATCTTTCGGTGCGTATGAAACCCACCACCGCCCTGTTTGGTGCCGTTGAAAAGGAATATGCCAGCCTGCGCCAGCGCGAACGCACGGACGGGCTGGAGGCGGAGGAAAGCGCGAGTTTGCTGCTGGCCCGGCTGGGCGAGCTGGGGTGGAACAGCTATGGAGCCTTCCTCGCCGAAGCGTCAGTTCAGGAACTCAGCGCGCGCCAAGCGGCGTTGAGCGGGGAAGACAGCAGTTTCGGCATTGCCACAGACCGAATCGTCAAATCCGCCAAGCAGAACCAGATCGATTCCGCCCGCATCCTGCGCCTGTGTGACAAGCTCAAGAATTCTGCCATCAACCTGTCGATCCAATCGTCAAAACACGCCACGCAGCACAAGCTGTTTCAGGTGATTTCACAGGATTTCGCCCGGGTCTGCGCGCTTCTCAAGGAGAAGATGGAAGAATTCATCGTCATGGCGGATGAAGTCTTTGACCAGATCAATACCAGCTTGTTCCTGCAATCCACTGTCTTGATCCAAACCGAAATGGCGCATCTCTTTCAACAAGAGGCGGATCAGGAAAGCCAGATCAATCACGCACAGGAAATTACGCTGCTCAACCAGCAAAGCGCGGAATACACCGAACAAGCCGCGCAAAGTCTGGACAAGATGACCGGAGAGATCGAAGCGTTTGAACTGCTCTGCAAAAAGATGCTGGAGCATGTGGATCGCCTCGGCATGACCGGTACAATTGGCCTGATCGAAACCGCACGGCAAAGCGACAAGGGTGCGACGACCTATGCCCTTTTAGAAGAAACCGCCGCCATTCAGGAAGAAATGGAAACGGTTCTCAAGGCCATCAGCACGCGAAATTCCGTTCTGCGCGACAGTATCCATACGGTGCGCACCTATCGCGTCGACATCACCGCCAGCGCCCATCACCCATCGGTGTTAAAGCAATCTGCGTAGCGGCGATAAGCTATTGTAACGACTGCGCAAAAGCCTTTCCTCGGGTGATTTCGTTATCGTCCAAAGCATCGGCCATCGCCTGACACTCCGCTTCGGCTCCCTCCGCCGCATAGCCCAGTGTCAGGGCATGCAGGCAATAGCCGTAGCCCTTGACTGCATCCCGCCAAACGCCTTCAAACCGCTCATCCACGGAAAAGCTTGCCAGCCAGAACGCCGCCTTGGCATTTCCGCGATCCACCCCGTAGCGATAAAGCGTATAGGCGCGCAGCGGATCCGCTGGAATCCCCTGATCTCCCTCATAAAGATAAGCCAGATCGGGAATCGAGCGCGTGTCGCCAGCTGCCACCGCGAGATCGAGGAAATCTCGGGTTTGCTCCACATCTCGCACGACTCCTTCGCCGTGAAAATAGGCATAACCCACAGCGCGCAACCCGATATAAGAGCCCATATCAGCCGCGCGGGAATAATGTTCAAAGGCCGCGGCATGATCCACCGGCCCCCCTTTGCCGGTATAGAACATGTCGGCGATCAGATTCGGCGCGTGGATATAGCCCATCTCGGTGGCTTTTTCGGCCAGCGCACGCGAGCGGTTGTAATCTGCGGTAAATCCTTTGTGATCGGTTTGCCAAAACAGGGCCATGTTATAAACCGCCTTGTCAAAGCCCTGATCCGCCGCTTTTTCATACCAGGCCAGGCCCTGTTCGGGGTCATAATCCAGCCCCTTAGAGCCATCATGCGCGGTCAAAGCGGCCCCAAGCATGTTCTGCGCAACCGGGTCGCCCGCCTCGGCCTCGGCCTGAACAACACCCCATATCTCACTGTAATCCCCTGACAAATAGGATTGTCGCGCATCCGCGAGCTCGGGCGACATCTCTGCCATGGCCAAACCGGGCAGCAGGAAAAACAAGCTGGTCAAAATTCGCATGGGTCATCCACCTAAGAATAGAAAATCAAGCACAAAAGCACTCATAATATTACCACCCGGTCAAGTGAGGGGATACAGTATAGGATTGTCACATAGCCAAGTCATATTATGCTGGGACTCATTGAAATCAGGGAGATACCAATGAAAAAGTCTTTCGCCACCGTAGCCGTTCTGGCCACGCTCGCCACGACTGCCATGGCCGAAGTGCCGCAAGCCGTCAAAGCCCGTCAGGGTCAGTTCAACATCATGGCGCTGAACCTCGGGATTCTGGGTGGCATGGCCAAAGGTCAGGTTGAATACAACGCCGAGGCCGCTCAGGCCGCCGCAGACAGCCTGGTTGCCGTGTCGATGATTCACCAAACCGCGCTGTGGCCCGAAGGGACCGATGCGGACAGCATCGAAGGCACCCGCGCCTTGCCGGCAATTTGGGCCAATATCGACGATGTTGTTGCCAAATGGGGCGCCTTTGGCGAAGCCGCCAAGGCAATGCAGGCAGCAGCCGGCCAGGGTCAGGAGCAGATCGGGCCAAACATGGGTGCGATCGGCGGTTCTTGCAAAGGCTGCCATGACACCTATCGTGCTCCAAAATAAATGCGCCGCATTCTGAAATTGCTTGTCGCGGCGGCGGTTATCGGCGTCGCGGTGGGCCTCTGGCTGACAGCCCCGGATCGGGTTGCCCCAGAGCGTTTCGCCTCCCTTAGCGGCGATGTCGCTGCCGGGGAGAAAGTTTTTACAGCCTCGGGATGCGCCTCTTGCCACCATGTGCCCGGCGCAGAGGATAAATTGATTCTGGCTGGCGGCATGGCCTTTCCGTCAGATTTTGGGACATTCTACGCCCCCAATATTTCCCCCGACCCCAGCGCTGGAATCGGAGATTGGAAGGTGATCGATCTTGCCAATGCGGTGATGAAAGGTGTGTCGCCCAAAGGGCAGCATTACTACCCCGCTTTCCCTTACAACGCTTACAACAAGATGACAGACCAGGACGTGGCGGATCTCTTTGCCTATCTGCAAAGCCTGCCCGCCGATGCGACGCCGTCAAAACCACATGATGTCGGTTTTCCTTTCAACATCCGCCGGTCTTTGGGTGGTTGGAAGCTGCTGTTCTTCTCGGATGATTATGTGATGGATGTGCCGGCCGATCTGGAGCGCGGACGTTACCTGGTCGAAGCGCAGGCCCATTGCGCCGAATGCCATACACCTCGCAACGCCTTGGGTGGCTTGGATACATCACGCTGGATGGCAGGCGCGCCGAACCCATCGGGCAAAGGCACCATCCCTGCCCTGACCCCGGACAAGCTGACCTGGTCGGCTGAGGATGTCGCCTATTATCTCGAATCAGGCTTCACACCTGAGTACGATTCGGTTGGGGGTCATATGGCAGAAGTGGTGGACAATTTTGCCCATCTCAGCGCCGAGGATCGCGCAGCGGTGGCGGCCTATGTCAAAGCCCTGCCAGCGCCAAAGGCAGATACATCTGGATCATCCAGCTACTAACGGGCCAGCTACAAACGGGGATGGGGGCGCTGCCCCCGTCGCCTAAGGGCGACTCCCCCGGAGTATTTTGACCAAGAAGAAGCTGGGGGCGCTAGACGCGACCCAGTTTTTCTTCGCGGGCGGCACGCAGGCGTTCGAAATCATCCCCCGCGTGATAGCTCGACCGGGTCAGCGGTGTGGCAGAGACCATCAAAAAGCCTTTGCCAAAGGCGGCTTTTTCATAGGCTTTGAATTCATCCGGCGTCACAAAGCGGTCGACCACATGGTGTTTCGGTGTCGGTTGCAGATATTGCCCAATGGTGAGGAAATCCACATCCGCCGCGCGCATGTCATCCATGACCTGTGTCACGCCCTGTTTGTCTTCGCCAAGGCCGACCATGATGCCGGATTTGGTAAAGATCGAAGGGTCGCGTTCCTTTACCCGCTGCAGCAAGCGCAGCGAATGGAAATAGCGCGCGCCGGGGCGCACGGTTGGATAGAGACCGGGTACGGTTTCAAGATTGTGATTGAACACATCCGGACGCGCATCAACAACGATATCCAGCACATCATCGTCGCATTTCAGGAAATCCGGGGTCAGAATCTCGATCGTGGTGCCGGGGGAGCGATGGCGCACAGCGCGGATGGTTTGGGCGAAATGCTCGGCCCCGCCATCTTTGAGGTCGTCGCGATCCACGGATGTGATCACCACGTGGTTCAAGCCCAGTTTTTGAACCGCATCCGCAACGCGCCCCGGTTCAAAAACGTCGAGGGTGTCTGGTTTGCCAGTCGCAACATTGCAAAAAGTGCAGCCACGGGTACAGATTTCGCCCATGATCATCATGGTGGCGTGGCCCTGGCTCCAGCATTCGCCAGCATTGGGGCAACCCGCCTCTTCGCACACCGTGGTCAGGTTGTGTTCCCGCATGATCCTGCGCGTCGTGTTATACCCCTCCCCTCCAGGTGCCTTGACCCGGATCCAGGACGGTTTCTTTGGTTGCGCATTGTCCGGCCGATGAGCTTTCTCAGGATGGCGCTCGGACGGGATTTTGAGATCACGCATGTTTTTTTCCCCGCGAAGGTTTCACGTTACGTCACTAATAAGGAGGTGCAGGGGGTTTTTCCAGTGAAGCTTTGCTGAGACATCAGCGGCGCATCCCCAAATGTAGCTAGTACCCCCTGCACCTGCCCTTTATATAGGCGAATAGCCTTGCCCGAGACGAATGGCCGCCATGCGTGATCATTGCGTTATCGCTAAACGCTCAAATTGCCTTGCGACTCGGCCCGGCTCAGGGTAGCCCGCCTTTAGAAACGTTCCAAACTTACAAAGGTGCCCGATGAAAGCTGGCTTCACCCTCCCCGAAGTGACCTTCCACACCCGTGTTCGCGACGACTCCATCGAAGGGCCAAACCCCTTCCGTTGGCAGGACATGACCACTGCCGATTATTTCAAAGGCAAGCGCGTCATCCTGTTCTCGCTGCCTGGCGCATTCACCCCGACATGCTCCACCTACCAGCTGCCTGGCTTTGAAAAAGGCTTTGGCGATTTCGCTGAAAAGGGCATTGATGCGATTTACTGCATGTCCGTGAATGACAGCTTTGTCATGAACGCCTGGGCGAAAAACCAGGAGCTGGAAAATGTTGGCGTGATCCCGGACGGCTCCGGCGAGTTCACCCGCAAGATGGGCATGCTGGTTGCCAAGGATAACCTGGGCTTTGGCATGCGTTCCTGGCGTTACGCGGCCATCGTCAATGATGGTGTTGTCGAAGCATGGTTCGAAGAGCCCGGCCTGTCGGACAACCACGGCGAAGACCCCTATGGTGTGTCCGCGCCTGAAAACCTGATGAAGCATCTGGAAGACGTTGCATCCTCCGCTGCTTAATTCGGTTGTGATCTTATTGAAAAGGCCCGCCAATTTGGCGGGCCTTTTTCTTTTGGTCGCTTAGCCGACGAGATCGCCCCCCTTGGCCGATAACTCCTCGTAATGGCGGCGCAAGCGTTGCAGAGCGATGCGCAAAACAACCTTGCCCGAGCGTGCCGACCATCCCAAATGCTTTTCGGTGGTCTCCAACCCCTCGAGGTAGCAGCAGCAGCGCAAGGCCACATCGCCAAGGCCCGGGCCCAGATCCTTGAGAGCCGCCTGAAGGCGTGATTGCGCGGCATTTGGGCCTGCATCAGATTTATGGCCCGATTCCACCCCGGCAGTCAGGAACTGATCCCAGTTTTGCGCCACGCGTGGCCCCATCTGCGCCAGTTCGAAATCTTCGCGCAGCCGTTCCCCCGCCGCCACCAGAACATCAGACAAGAACGGTGTGCCATCCTTGTCCTTGCGTCGAGCCAAGGCCGTCAGCGGGCTTTCGGCCAGCAGATACCGGCCTTTGCGAGCGCGCGGGTCACGTTCGACCTCTTCCAACGCCGCTTCAGCCTCGCGACCGGTGTCAAACCCGGCCTGCGCCTCGGCAAAACCGCGCACTTTGTTTTCCTGTTCCGCAACCATACGGCTAAGCGCGGCGCGCCCAGCCGAGGTGATGCGATAGCGTGAGATCCGCCCCGGCGCGTCGCAGGCAATCCAGTCTTGCAGCGCCATGGCTTCGGCGATGGGGGCATCCACCACGGCTGTGCGGGTGCTGCCGCCCTCGCCCGTATCGCGCACCACGACAGCCTTTTCCATCTCGGCGGCGACCGCCAGAACGGCCCCGCTTTCGCACAACCGACGCAACACGCGCCGCGCTTCGCGGGTCAGGGTGGTTTCATCCGGGGGGGTGGGCATAGGTTTGGCAGCGCTCATCTCTGTCTTGTCCTTTCCGACATGGATCGCTGCGGCTTTGTTTTCGGACAGGGTCGACCGGGGCGTTTGGCCAAGATGACGGAGCGCGGCATCCACCAGTGGATCGTCGCGCCGGGTTTCAATCCGGCGAACCTGGCGCAACACGGTCGAGGCATGACACCCCGCCTGACGCGCCAATTCGCGGATCGTGCACCCGTTTTCCGTATGCGCAAGGTAGACCCGTGCCGCGTCCGGCACCCAATTGGGTAACACCTTGACTGCACCATCTACATTCAAATTGCTCATCTTGCGCTATCCCGTCTTTCTTGCCTTTTTCCACAGATTTATCCCCATGGATTAAGTCGCAACCTAGGCGTGTGTCTCTTACTGCGAGGTTAACAAAGCCGCATAAAAGCCATCTTTGTGCCCAAAGTATAAACGTTCCTAACCCCTGCGAACGCCGTATCCGTGCGCAACGCAACACACCACAACCTGTGCGAATGTTCTTGCGGAATCACGAAAACTCGGAGAGCAGACATGAAAGATATTCTCAGCATTCTCAAAGACTTGCGCCGCCCTCGCCTTTTGATCCGCGCCGCCCGTATCGGCGCGCAGGATTATCGCCGGGACCCACAACTTCACCGTTTGTTAGGATATGGAAACCTTCCACGCCCCGGTGCTGCGTTAATGCGTTTGATGGAAATTGAGGCGGATCTGAACGACAAACGTACCGGAGACGATTCGGGCTATTCCGTCAGCCGCCATGTCGAGGTTTTGGTCGCGATGATGGGCGAAGCACGCGTATTGCGCGAAACCCAATCCGGCGGCCTGATCGGCTAACCCCAAAAAGAAACACCCCCTCTGACGGACAGAGAGGGCGTGACAGGGTTTGACGGGTGCACAACATGCGCACCCGCCGGAAGCCTAAGCAATCAAGTAAAGCTGTCGGGCATCGACGCTTTCTTGTTGGCGACATAGCCGGCCAAAGCCTCGGCGATGCCGGGATCCATGGAGGGTTGTTTGTAATTGTCCAACAGGAACTTCACCCGCTCGGATGCCAGGGCAACCGTGTCCTTGGACCCTTCCTCGGACCAGGTTTCAAACGGCTTGTAATCCAGCAGGTCGGTTTTCCAGAACGCATCCTTGAAATTGGCCTGCGTATGGGCGCAGCCAAGGTAATGGCCACCCGGCCCCACTTCGCGGATCGCATCCATCGCCTGGGCGTTTTCGTCAACCGACACGCCTTTGGCCAAGCCATGCAAGGTGCCCAGCTGATCGGCATCCATAACGAATTTCTCAAAGCTGGAAACCAGACCACCTTCGAGCCAGCCGCAAGAATGCAGCATGAAGTTCACACCAGCCAACAAGCCCATGTTCAATGAGTTCGAGGTTTCATAGGCCGCCTGTGCGTCAGGCAGTTTCGAACCACAAAAAGATCCGGCAGACCGGTAAGGCAGCCCTAAACGGCGGGCCAATTGCCCGGCCCCGTAAGTGATATGAGCCGCCTCAGGCGTGCCAAAGGTCGGCGCACCCGAGCCCATATCGATCGAAGTCACAAAGGCCCCCATGATCACCGGCGCACCGGGACGGATGAGCTGGCTATAGGCGATCCCGGCCAGAACCTCGGCCAGAACCTGGGTTAGTGTTCCCGCAACCGAAACCGGAGCCATCGCCCCGCCAACGATAAAGGGCGAAATGATCGCGGCCTGATTGTTCTTGGCATAGACCTCGAGCGCGCCCATCATCACGTCATCAAATTGCATGGGCGAGTTGATGTTGATGAGCGAGGTCATCACGGTGTTTTCCTGAACGAAGTCTTTGCCGAACAGAATCTCACACATCTCAACGCTGTCTTGCGCGCGTTCTGGCGCGGTGACTGAGCCCATGAACGGCTTATCCGACAGGGTCATATGGGCGTGCAGCATGTCCAGATGTCGTTTGTTCACCGCAACGTCGGTGGGTTCGCACACAGTACCGCCGGAATGGTGCAGCCATTTCGACATATAGCCCAGCTTTACGAATTTGCGGAAATCTTCCATCGTGGCATAGCGCCGACCGCCCTCGATATCGCGGACAAAAGGCGGGCCATAGACTGGGGCAAGCACCAGATTGCGACCACCGACCACAACGCTCTTTTCCGGGTTGCGCGCGTGCTGGGTGTATTGGCTGGGGGCCGTGGCGCAAAGCTTGCGCGCCAGGCCTTTGGGCAGACGCACACGTTCGCCCTGAACATCCGCACCGGCCTCACGCCAACGTTCCAACGCAGCAGGGTTGTCGACGAAATTGACCCCGATCTCTTCGAGAACGGTTTCAGCGTTAGCCTCGATGATGTCCAGCGCTTCTTCGGTCAAGACTTCGAAGTTCGGGATGTTGCGTTCGATATATTTTGCCGTCTCGATGCTGATCGCCGTGCGTTCCGCCCGACGCGCGGCTCCGCCTCCGCCACGTCCCCTTCTGCGCGCTGGTTCTGCCATGGTTTGTTCCGTTTTCAGGTTAGGTTGTTCATTTTGGTAGCCCTATCCTGTCCGTTGCCCACACAGGTTAGCGGCACTCTGGTCGTAAATGCGACATTCCCGCCGGTTTTGGGGCCCAAAACCGACTCGGCCAGATCAGGATGGTCAACGTTTTGCACGGGGCGCACTAAACTTGCCGGAAACTTACCGGCGGCCCTTGTGCCATAGGTAACGGGCAGGCCATAACGCTGCAAAAGGCAGAGGGTTCCCAATGGCACATGATCATTCCTGTTCGGCTGGTTGCGGTTGCGGCGCGCCCTCAACCGGCCCACGCCCCGAGGTCTCCCAAGCCCCGGCCCCTTGGCGGCCCCGTCAGACAGTCCGCGTCATCAGCATTGGCATTTTCACTCGCGAGGGGCAGATCCTGGCCGCCCCCGTACATGACGATCAGGGCCAGATCAAAGGCTGGCGCCCCTTGGGCGGCGGTGTCGAATTTGGCGAAACAGCCAAAGAGACGTTGATCCGCGAAATCAAGGAAGAAACAGCTCAGGACGTCACCGATCTGAAGCAGATTGGCGTGCTCGAAAACCATTTTGAACACCACGGAGACAAAGGCCATGAAATCGTCTTTGTCTACCACGCCCGTTTTGCCGAAGCAGCAGTTTACGAGGCCGACCTGTTGGCCTTTTCAGAGGAGCAAAGCGGCGAGCAATATGCCAAATGGATTCCTCTGGAAAAGTTTCGCGCCAAACGAGTCGCGCTTTACCCCGAGGGGCTAATCGACCTTTTGTAGCATCGACGGGTATCACGTCGGAAAAACAACACCGGTGCGGCGGTGTTTTTGCACGCATTGGGCACCGGTCCATATTGCACTTTATCAGGCCTGCGCCTATCAGGACGCATGACCAGCACCTCGAACACTTCCGGGCATGATCGGCTTCTGATCATCGACTTTGGCTCTCAGGTCACGCAGCTGATTGCGCGTCGCCTGCGGGAACTTTCTGTCTATTGCGAAATCCACCCTTATCAGAGTGTGACCATGGATATGGTCCGCGAGATGTCGCCCAAAGCGATCATCTTTTCTGGCGGTCCTGACAGTGTCACACGCGAGGGCAGCCCACGCGCCCCGCAAGAGATCTTTGAGATGGGTGTGCCGATCCTCGGGATTTGCTATGGCCAGCAGGTGATGATGCATCAACTGGGCGGTAAGGTCGAAAGCGGCCATGGCACCGCCGAATTTGGCCGCGCATTCGTGACGCCCAAGGGTGAATTGAACGTGCTGGATGGCTGGTTTGTTGAAGGCGACGAACAGGTCTGGATGAGCCATGGCGACCATGTCAGCGCCATCGCGCCGGGTTTTGAGGTCTATGGCACCTCACCCAACGCGCCCTATGCGATCACCGCTGACACAGCGCGCAATTTCTACGCCGTACAATTTCACCCCGAAGTGCATCACACCCCCAACGGGGCCAAGCTTTATGAGAAATTCGTGCGTCTCGCGGGCTTTAAAGGTGACTGGACCATGGGGGCCTATCGCGAAGAGATGGTCGCCAAGATCAGGGATCAGGTTGGCGACAAAAAGGTCATCTGCGCCCTGTCCGGGGGCGTTGACAGCTCGGTCGCGGCGGCCTTGATCCACGAAGCAATTGGCGATCAGCTGACATGTGTTTTTGTTGATCACGGGTTGCTGCGCAAGGATGAGGCCAAGGAAGTTGTCGGCATGTTCCGCGACAACATGAACCTGCAGGTCATTCACGCCGACGAAACCGAGCTGTTCCTGGGCGAGCTGGAAGGCCAGTCAGACCCGGAAACCAAGCGCAAGATCATCGGTAAGCTGTTCATCGACGTGTTCCAGAAATACGCCGACCAGATCGAGGGGGCGGAATATCTGGCCCAAGGCACGCTTTACCCGGATGTGATTGAATCCGTGTCCTTTTCCGGTGGTCCGTCTGTTACGATCAAATCGCATCACAATGTCGGCGGCCTGCCTGAAAAGATGGGTTTGAAACTGGTCGAACCGCTGCGCGAGCTCTTTAAGGATGAGGTGCGGGCCCTTGGTCGCGAGCTGGGTCTGCCGGCGTCGTTCATTGGTCGCCACCCCTTCCCCGGGCCCGGCCTGGCCATTCGTTGCCCGGGCGAGATCACCCGCGAAAAACTGGAAATCCTGCGCGAGGCCGATGCGATCTATATCGATCAGATCCGCAAGCACGGTCTTTATGATGAGATCTGGCAGGCCTTTGTGGCAATCCTGCCCGTGCGCACCGTTGGCGTGATGGGGGATGGTCGCACCTATGACTATGCCTGTGCCCTGCGCGCGGTCACGTCTGTCGATGGGATGACAGCGGATTACTATCCTTTCAGCCATGAATTCCTTGGCGAAACTGCCACGCGTATTATCAACGAAGTCAAGGGCATCAACCGCTGCACCTATGACATCACCTCTAAACCTCCGGGAACCATCGAGTGGGAATGATCCGCTGGTCAATCAGGCTGAGCCTTACCGGGCTCGGCCTTTTTCTTGCGACCTATTGCGCCGCGTACCTCTGGAGCCGCCCGGCGCTCTGGAGCGATATTGCCGACGCGCCCAAAGCCGATGTCATCATTTGCCTCGGCGGCGGGGCAAACCCGGCCAACGGCGTGATCATCGGCAGCTCGATCCATCGGGCGAAAACCTGTGCTGATCTGTATTTGGCGGGCAAAGCCCCCAAGATCATCTTCAGCGGGTCAAATGGCCATGCCTCGGCGGCCTCGGTGGCGGATCAAATGGCGGCGCTTGCCCACGAGATGGGTGTGCCTACCTCGGCGATGAAAACGGACCCATTGGCAAGGTCGACCTTACAAAATGCGATTTTTTCCAGAGAGTTGATGGAGGATGCTCAATCATCGCTGCTGGTCTCCGATGCCTATCATCTGCCGCGCAGCTGGCTGTCTTTTCGCTGGGCGGGCCTCTCTGATCTTCACCTCGTACCTGCCCGCGACGGCCAAGTCCTGACCACCCCCGACAGGGGTGCATTGACACGGGAAACCCTGGCCATATGGTTCAACCTGCTGCGCCTGCCGGTTTATGAAATCGGCCAACTGACCGGGCTGGGCGATCCAGATTTTCTGTTGCAATAGGTGTTTCTTATGACCGTGACTCTCAAAGGCTTCATTTCCGTTCCCCAGGATCGGCTGGACAGCATTCGCAGCGCCCTGCCCGAGCATATACGACTCACACGCGCGGAACCGGGATGCTTGTCCTTTGACGTTGTAGAATCCGACACGACGCCCGGCCGTTTTGATGTCGCCGAGGAGTTTACGGATAAAGCAGCCTTTGACGCCCATCAGGTGCGCGTCAAAGCCTCTGATTGGGGCAAGATCAGTGTTGGCATTGAACGCAGTTACGAAATTCTTGGGCTTTAGTGACGGATCGCTGAAAGCCTTAAACAAAGCGCCCTCATAACCATCTTGCAGATTATGAGTTTGATTAAACCTGCTCTTTGTGAAAAACCGCGCCCAAACATACAAAGGCATATCACATGAGCAACGCACTGAGTCGCGCTTTGGAAACCCGAGATTGGCTCCTGACCGACGGAGCCACCGGTACCAACCTGTTCAATATGGGGCTGCAATCCGGCGACGCTCCTGAGTTCTGGAACGAAATCGAACGGGACAAGATCCGCAAGCTGCATCAGGATGCTGTGGATGCAGGATCTGATCTGTTTCTCACCAACTCTTTTGGTGCAAATGCCTCGCGCCTGAAACTGCATGACGCCGGGCATCGCGCCTATGAGCTCTCTAAACTGGCCGCCGAGCTGGGCCGTGAAATTGCAGACAAATCGGATCGCGACATCATTGTAGCCGGATCGGTTGGCCCGACCGGTGAAATCATGGGCGCGGCGGGCTCACTAAGCCATGAAAGCGCCGTTGAAATGTTCGAAGAGACCGCCAAAGGCCTGATGGATGGCGGCGCAGATGTTTTGTGGGTCGAGACGATCTCGGCCCCTGAAGAATTCCGTGCGGCTGCCGAAGCCTTTGCCAATATCGACGCCCCTTGGTGCGGAACGATGAGTTTCGACTCTGCCGGGCGCACCATGATGGGCGTGACTTCGGTACAGTTGGTTGATCTTGTTGCCAGCCTGCCCAACCAGCCGGTCGCTTTTGGAGCCAATTGCGGTGTTGGTGCATCTGACCTGCTGCGCACCTTGAAAGGGTTCGCCTCGAAGGAAGGCAATGTGCCCTTGATTGCCAAGGCCAATGCCGGCATCCCACAATATGTCGATGGCGCGATCCACTACAACGGGACACCGGAATTGATGGCGGATTATGCGGTTCTGGCACGCGATGCTGGGGCTCGTATTATTGGTGGCTGCTGTGGAACTTTGCCCAGCCATCTGCGTGCTATGCGTGACATTCTGGAGAACAGTGAACGCGGCGACAGCCCAACCTTGGAACTCATCGCCGAGCGGATCGGCGGATTCAGTTCGGAAACTGACGGCACCGAAGTTGGCGGAGGCGTTGCAGCAACGCCGGCGCGGCGCAGCCGCCGTCGACGCTCATCAGGCGATGATTCAAGCGGCGAAAAGAGCTGCGATTGCTGTTGAGCAAAGACTAACCGTGGTTTGGGCAGTTGTCATATATGAACTGCCCACCCATCACCCAACGTCCCGAGGACTGGATGCGCTCGATCTTTACCGCCCGCGCGGCGGCAGAGGGTGGAATTGTGCGCCGTCAATCTTCGGATATCGACAGGATCGTAGGACGTGACAGGTTCTTGGCAGAATTGGACAGGCGCGGGTTTCGCGCTGTGGAGAATGCCGGTCAGATGGTCATTTTCAGCAACCAAGAGCCTGTGCGCCTCTTGCGGTGATGCTGGTCCAGACACTCGAAACCGGTACGTAGCCTACCGGTGCGCGCCATCCAAATTCCATCCATGGAATTTGCAAATTCCGTCGACGGAATTTGTTGCGCCCCGCTCACAGCAACTGCATCTGATCTCCGGCGCGCAGGGGCCGATGAAAGAGGTCCGTCCGCAGCGGTGGCGTTTCCACTACCAGCCCAAGCGCGCGCGTCGCACGGTGAAACCGTTGCGACACCAATTCGGCATAGACGCCCGTGCCGCGCATCCGGCGATGCCACTGGCTGGAATAGACCTCACCATCATGCATGTCACGCAGATGGCCCATGATACGCCCTGCCCTGTCCGGGTAGTGCTCGGCCAGCCAGTCTTGCCAGAGCTCGGCCACCTCCAAAGGCAGGCGCAGCATGATCCAGCTCGCCGCATCCGCCCCCGCATCGCGCCCGGCCTCAAGGATATGTTCCAGCTCCGGATCGCTCAGCGCAGGCACCATGGGCGCGGCCATGACGCGCACCGGAATGCCGGCCTCGCTCAACCGTCGGATCATCGCCAAGCGACGCGCCGGCACCGGCGCGCGCGGTTCCATTTTGCGGCTCAGCTGCGCATCCAGACTGGTGACGGAAACGCCAACCCGTACAAGACCCAATTCAGCCATGTCCGACAAAATGTCGATGTCGCGTTCGATCAGCGCGCCTTTGGTCACAATCGCCACCGGATGGCGATAGTCGCGCAGGACCTCAAGACAGGCGCGCATCAGGCCAAGATCCCGTTCAACCGGCTGATAGGGATCTGTATTCGTCCCTATCGCCAAGGTCGCCACCCGGTAGGATTTGCGGCGCAGCTCACGCTCCAACACATCGGGCGCATTGGGGCGCGCAATCAACCGCGTTTCGAAATCCAACCCCGGCGACAGGCCCAGATAGGCATGGGTCGGGCGGGCGAAACAGTAAATGCAGCCATGTTCACAGCCCCGATACGGGTTCAGCGACCGGTCAAAGGGCAGGTCAGGCGAACGCACGTAATTGATCATGCTGCGCGCCTGCTCTTCACTGACCTCGGTGCGAAACGGAACTTCCTCTTCCGGAATGTCCCAACCATCACTTTCGTCCGACCGGCTAAACCGTTCAAAACGGCCGCAATCACGGCTGGTTGCGCCGCGCGCGCGGCGCAGATCGGGGGCAACGGGGCGTTTGGGCTGTGTCATGAGATCAAATTAGAACACAACAAGAACAAACGCAATCATCGGCCAAACCAAATGGCCAAGTCGAAGCCAAGGTCGTTGCCAGATTGCCCTATGTCGCAATCTGCCATTTGTCTTTTGGAAAAAACAAAGAATAGTCCCCTAAGAACACGTGCAGCCCCCACAGCGACCCTGGGCTTGCCAGCATGAAGGAAACGCCAATGTCCGACGAAGAAGACGACATCATCCTGTCCGAACTGAACGACGAGGAACTTGTCCAACAGATGTTCGACGACCTCTATGACGGTCTCAAGGAAGAGATCGAAGAGGGCGTCAGCATCCTGCTGGAGCGCAAGTGGGAGCCCTATCGCATCCTGACCGAAGCGCTGGTGGGTGGCATGACCATCGTCGGGGCTGATTTCCGCGACGGTATCCTCTTTGTCCCCGAGGTTCTGCTGGCCGCCAACGCGATGAAGGGCGGCATGGCCATCCTCAAACCGCTGCTGGCCGAAACCGGCGCGCCGCGCATGGGCAAAATGGTCATCGGCACCGTCAAAGGCGACATCCACGACATCGGCAAAAACCTGGTTTCCATGATGATGGAAGGCGCAGGCTTTGAGGTTGTCGATCTGGGCATCAACAACGCGGTTGAGGCCTATATGGATGCCATCAAGGAAGAAGAGCCTGACATCCTGGGCATGTCTGCCCTGCTGACCACCACCATGCCTTATATGAAAGTGGTCATCGACACGATGGTCGAGGCCGGTATTCGCGACGATTATGTCGTGTTGGTTGGCGGTGCGCCTCTGAACGAGGAATTTGGCAAGGCCATCGGGGCCGACGCCTATTGCCGTGACGCCGCTGTTGCCGTGGAAACCGCCAAGGAATTCATGACGCGCAAACACAACCAGCTTTCCGCCTAAATCAAAACATCTGGTCCCCGCCCCGGGGGCCATCCAAGGCCTCGTGGGGAGAAAATCCTGAAATGAGGCCTTTTTCTTTACCTCCATGTGCGACATACTGGCCCCGGAAGAGGAGACTCGAATGCCAGTAACATCCTTTGCGCTATTGCTCGTGACCGTTATCGCCGCTGCGGCTGTTACGGTGATGGCCATGTCGACCTGGGGTGTTTTGAACGTGCTTCCTGTCCTTCTTGCCTTGGCGCTATTGGCCCGTTGGGGTCTGGCGCATGTCACCCATGACGACACAAACCACCCCTGACGATTCCGCCCTGACCAAAGACGGTCTTGCCCCATCTGGCGATGGGCGTGTCCTGCTTTTGGCGTGCGGGGCTTTGGCGCGCGAGATTCTTGACCTTAAGCAGCGCAATGGCTGGGATCATATGGATCTCACCTGCCTGCCCGCGATCCTGCATGTACATCCTGAGAAAATCACCGATACGGTGCGCGACGCGGTCGCCAAGCATCGCGATGCCTATGCCACGATCTATGTGGTTTATGCGGATTGCGGCACGGGGGGGCTGTTGCAAGCTGCCTGCGAGGAATTGGGGGTTGAGATGGTGCCCGGCCCCCATTGCTATGCGTTCTTTGACGGGCTTACGGCCTTTGAGAACCGCGATGAGGTCACGGCCTTTTATCTCACCGATTTCCTTGTGCGCCAGTTCGACAGTTTCGTCTGGAAACCGCTTGGCCTCGACCGTCATCCAGACCTGCGGGACATGTATTTCGGCAATTACGAAACTCTGGTCTACCTGTCGCAACTTGATGATCCGGCTCTGGTCGATCTTGCCAAACAACATGCGGATCGTATGGGCTTGGCCTTTGAACATCGCAAGTCCGGCTATGGCGATCTTGAGACAACCCTACAGGGCTGGGCCAAGCGCTAAAGCGCAATCAAAGCGGTGCCCAGAACGGCGAGCATGGCCCCGATCCAGGCCAATTTATCTGGCCTGTGTCCCGTTTTGAACCACAGGATCGGGAGCACCATCACCGGTGACAAAGACCCTAGCGTCACAGCTATCCCGGCCTCCATATGGGCCATGGCGAGCAGCAAGAGTGACGATGACACCCCGTACCCGATAAAGCCCGGCAAAATCGTTGCGCCAACCAGTGTCGGAGTTGGGCGTTCCTTTGGTTGCAAGGCCGGGCTTGGCCAAAGCGCGATAACCGAGATCAACAGACCCGCCCCAAGCAAGCGCACAGCACTGACAGCCAAGGGGGCTGCGCCCTCTAACAAGGAAGGTTTCACGATCAAGAAACCCAGGCCCTGCAATATGGCCGCGGTCAGGCTGAGCAGGATTACCGCTATGAGCCCTCCGCCATCCACGACTGATCCGCGTGATCCCCCACTGCTCATAATGGCCAGCGCGATGCCCGCCAAGGTCACCCCTGCCCCAATACAATCCCAAAGACTCAGCACCTCGCCCAACCAAAAATACGCCATGAGCGCGACGATCGGAGCTTTCATCGTCAGTAAGAGTTCCAGCACTCTGGGGCCGCCTCGTCGCAAAGCCTCGATCATGGCAAGGTTGCCCAAGAGGATGCCGAACAGGATGCTGATCGCGAAGGCGGGCCAATGTGAGAGATCGATGCTGCCCCACAGACCCAGAGCCGAGCAGATCACCGCCAGGATCACCGAACAGGCCACCAATTGGATGCGGGTGAATTCAAACGCGCCCAACCGCTTGGCCGGATCATGCGCCAGGACCGATCCGGAGGCCCAGCCAAAGGACGCCGACAAAGCGGCCAAAACGGGAAAAAGAATCATGAAACACCCTCTCGAATTCGCTATCATTTCGATAGCAAGTGGGCGAGCGTTAGGCCGCTACAAAAAAGATAGCAAGAGAATTTTTCATGCCCGACAAAATCCCAACCCCAGGCTCCCCTGTCCGTGGCTCAAAAACCGGCAAGCCAATCATGGCGCTATTCGACCTATTGGGGCGCAGCTGGGCCTTGGGGGTGATTTGGCAATTGTCCAACGGTCCCAAGACGTTCCGCGACCTGCAAGCGGCCTGCGAAGGCGTGTCGCCCACGGTTTTGAACCGCCGGTTGAAAGAGCTCAAAGCCAGCGCAATCGTCGCCCATGACGGGAACGGCTATCACCTGACCGATACGGGAATGGCGCTGTTCTCACTCTTGCAGCCTTTGGGCCCTTGGGCCATCGAATGGGCCAAAACGCTGGAGGAGCGCGATACCTTGCCTGATGCTTGAACCTGCCTGCGTTTCCCCTGCAACTTGAAACCAGCGATCAGCGCGCGGCTTTGGCGCAAAGACAGGCAGGGATAGGCCGGCCTATCCGCCTCCAAACTAGACAAGGGTCGTTGGGTGGCATTGGACAGCCGCCGCATCTGCGCGGTGCTGTAATCGGCCAGCATACTCGGCCCCAGTAACAGGCTCTCGGAGGCGACACCATTGGCCCAGATCACCGCATGCCTGTCCAAAAGGATGTGATACCAATCCATCTTGCGCCGCCCCGCCATAAAGCGCACGCTCTTGAGCTCGGTCAGCGCCTTGGCCGGGACAAAGCAAGGGGAATGCCCGCCGTCTTGCAATTGCCCATGCCCGCCCAGAACCACGCGATGTTGAGAGGACAGGATAAGCGGTTGAAAGGGTCGATCCCGCCCAAAAGCATGTGAGGCAATACGCACCGGTCTTTGATCAAGGCGGCAGGTGTCAAAGGATTGAACATTGTGCCGGATCAGACGAATGCGCAGCGGCTCCCCGGCCTCGCCGATCACGTGATCCCCCGGCTGCAACTGTTCGATGGGACAAGGTCCAGCAGGTGTCGAGATCAACGTACCGGCCCCGTAACAAGCTGGTATCGTTCCAGCATTGGTGATCGGCTGCACGTAATACGTGCTGCCGCGATCATCTGACTGCAGGGACTCGCCTACGCCCGCAGTGCCAACATCGGTGCTGGTTAAGCCGGCCGCAGGGCCGTCAACCGCTGTGACGGTATTGCCCCAATAGGAAATGAACTGAACGGTCGTTCCAGTATCATCAACCAAGGCGATGCCGTCATCAGGGTAAAGATTGCCTGTCGGGTCTGCTCCCCCATCGTCAAATCCGAGGGTGGAACTGTCAATGACATAAACATCATAGCTCGCCACCGTGTCCGTCGCGGTCCCTAACGGGAAAGTGTAAAGGGCGTTGCCAAAGGCGTCATAAATATAGACGGAATAGCCAGACGGGTCGGTCCCTTCGGGAAGGGCGACCTCAATGAACTCTTGTGATGTATCCCCGTAATATTGGAACTCTGAGATATAGCCAGGCATGCGTCACCGTGAAAAGCACGGGTTGAGTGAACAAAAATTTGGTTAAGATCGCTCAAATATTCATGATCACTGCTCACCCTTTTCCGAAAATTTTGAACGACTTAACGGCACCTCCTCAAGCCGCCGTCAAAAACTGCACAAATCCTGCAAACCAACCATGGTGTCCTGTCCCGCAAAAGAAAGGGACAGTCATGACGAAGTTAAACCTGAGATCCTGGATTTTGTTTTGGACAGGCCTGCCACTGGCCTTGGGCCTTTGGCTTCAGGGATTGGCCTGGATCGCCATTTTCGCGAACCCGAAAGAGCTGAACCTGCTTGCCTTGCTATGGCTGGCCTGCGCTTTGCCTTTGGCTGTGGCCTTGACGCTGCCTTGGTGGTTGATCCGAAAACAGGTTCCGACCTATCGGCTGCATTGGCACGCATTCGGCTTGAGCCTGTCGGCGGCACTGATCTTTGGCTGGGTCATGTTGGGGGAATATACGTCAGCCACGCTTTGGTTAGGTCACATGGACGATGCGTTTTGGCGCGAGTTGAACATCATCTTGCATCACGAAGATGAGGTGACGCCGATCTATCTGCAACTGCTCTCCCTGCCTTGGTGGCAATATTGGGCCAAAGTTGCAAGTTATTGTTTCTTTGCTCTTTTTGGTCCAGCTACCGTCCTGATGCTGATTTCCGAACACCCTGCCGCGGTCGCAGCCAAAACGCTGAAAATCAGTTTCGGCCTCATCTGTGCCTTCACTTGCGATATTTTCCTGACATGCGCCCTGATCGGCGCGCCCGAAGTCTATTTCGGCTTTAGCATATTCACACCAGATATGGCTCCGCGCCTGTTGATCCTGATCCTTAGCTTCGCAATGGGCGGTGTACTGTCTTACCCCGCCCTGAACCGGCCACAGTTTGAGATCACTCTTGCGATGCTTCCTGCAAAACGGTCGACACCGGCACAATCGCGATAGAGGCGTTTTTGTCCTGCAAGCCCCATTGGATCAGCCCCGACAACGTATTGGCATGCAAGCGCCCCAGCATGATCACCGCCCCCTGCTGTTTGGCGCGAAACGCCCCTTGATCGAGCGAACGGCGCACATGGGCGGCATCCTGATTGTCCTTGTCCATGTCGCGGAACAGGCTGGCCGAGGGCACACCTGCCTTGGCCGCCAATTGCTGCGCGGTGTTCAAACCTTTGGGCAACATGACCAAGCCATGACCGCTTTCGGCCAGGAACGCCGCCGTTTGGCTCGACACGGCGCGGCTTGATTGCACGCCCCCGTCCGGATCTTCGAGGATCGCAACGGCTTCGGGGATGGTTTGCAAAGTGCCGCTCAGGGTGACCTCAACATCCGAGGGTTCGGCCCCCTCTGGGATGTCGGCCATGGCCAGCACTTCGAAACCCAACTTGCGATAGGCTTCGGCTGTTTTGGTGGCCTCAGGATGCGAGGGTGGAATGGCGATACTAACCGGGATCGGCAGAGTCTTGAGCGCCTCGGGGCCCCATGTATCAACCTTGTCGTCAATCAGGATGACCGAAATGCGTGGCAGATCCGCCGCCGGAGCCGGATCAGGCTTTGCGGCAAATTTGCTCAGCGGTGTTTCAGTCTTTGGAGCACTATCAGTGGTATCAGCGACATCTGCGCCAAGGCTTGGCAGGCGCGAGGTTTGCACGCCTGTATCGCGATCCAAGAAGGACCCCGCCGGTTTGCCAATGCTCGGGCGATTGTTCTCAAATTCAGGTTCCGGAGTGGCGACGGCAACTTGCTCAGGCTCTGGTTCGGGCTGCGGTTCCGGGGCCTCTTGCGGCTCTGGCTCTGCAACCGGTTCAGGTTCAACCGGGGCCTCGGCGGTTTCCAATTCCGGTACAGCTTCGGGCTGTTCCAGTTCTGGCGCGGGGGCTTGTTCGGCGACATCCTCAGGCTGAGGTTCGTCTGAGACAGGAGCCTCTTCGACGATCAAAGCTGTTTCGGCTTCGGGCACCGCAGGGATTGGCGGCTGAGCCGGGTCGGTAGAAATATCAAGGCTGTCCTCGGCCACCGGCGCGCCCGGAATTTCGGCCTGTGCCAAGGGTTGCACCGGCGCATCGGTGGTCACGCTGACCTCAGCCGATTCCGAGGCAGGATCAGCAGCCACTGGCGCATCCGGCGCTGCGCCAATCACCGGCTGTTGTGGCAGATCCGTATCCGCCTCTGCGCTAAATGGCCCATCGGGCGCATCCAAGGCACCGCCCGGCGCTTTGGGGGCCTCAAATCCGGTCTCGGCCTGCGGGCGTCGCCCGGGCTTGGCCGCATCCGCCATCACAGCGGGTGCCGCACCGACATCCTGAGTCTGCGGCAAGGGATCCTTGGCCGGGGGTGCCATGACAGCCGCTGTTTCAGGTTCCTTGGCGGTGTCCGCATCAGTCCCCTGCTGTGGGTCAGGCGTCGCACCATCATCGACCTGTTCCGGTGCAATGACCGCCACGTCATTGTCGACGGCTTGCGCAGGATCAGGGCGATCCGGCGGCCCCATCGCAACCGATACCGCCCCAGCCGAGACACCAGAGACCACCACGCCCCAGATCGCGCCGCTCAGAAATCCTCGTGCCATGTGCCACTCCTCACCCGTTTATACGGCTTTGCGCCCTTGTTTGCCTTGTGGTCGCACCTTTGCGCCCCTTGACGCCGGTCTGACTGCCTGTGCATGTATACCGCGACCATGCGGCCAGCCGCCAGACATAAGAGCGCAATATCATGCTTCTTCTGATAGATAACTATGACAGCTTTACCTACAACCTTGTTCATTACCTTGGGGAACTTGGGGCCGATGTGGTGGTGCACCGCAACGACGCCCTGAACGTTCAAGAGGCAATGGCGCTGAAACCGTCATCAATTCTGCTTTCCCCCGGCCCATGTGACCCGGATCAAGCCGGGATTTGTCTGGCCCTGACCCAAGCCGCAGCCGAAACCGGCACGCCCCTGATGGGGGTTTGTCTAGGACATCAGACCATTGGCCAGGCTTTTGGTGGCACCGTGGTGCGCCATGACGAGATTGTGCATGGCAAAATGGGCGAAATCCATCACCAGGGCAAAGGTGTGTTCAAAGGCCTGCCTTCGCCGCTGCTGGGCACCCGCTATCATTCGCTGGTCGTACGCCGCGATGATCTGCCGTCCTGCCTGCAAGTCACCGCTGAGCTTGAGGATGGCACGATCATGGGCCTTCAGCATGAGAGCCTGCCCATCCAGGGCGTGCAGTTCCATCCGGAATCGATCCGCTCGGAACATGGGCATGCGATGCTGCAGAACTTCCTCGATCTGGCAAAGGAACCGGCATGAGTGACCTGTTGAAACCGCTGATCGGGGCCGCTGCTGACCGCGCCTTGACCCGTGAAGAGGCCGAAGCCGCCTTTACGGTTCTGTTCGAAGGCGACGCCACCCCGGCCCAGATCGCCGGGCTGTTGATGGCATTGCGCACGCGTGGTGAAACCGTCGATGAATACAGCGCCGCCGCCGCCGTGATGCGCGCCAAATGCAACAAGGTCGCTGCGCCCGAGGGTGCGATGGACATTGTCGGCACCGGAGGCGACGGCAAAGGCACGTTAAATATCTCCACCGCGACGGCTTTTGTCGTGGCCGGGGCTGGTCAGGTCGTGGCCAAACATGGCAACCGCAACCTGTCCTCAAAATCCGGCGCGGCGGATGCTTTGGGACAGATGGGCATCAATGTGATGATCGGGGCTGATGCGGTGGAAAAGGCGCTGGCCGAGGTTGGCATCTGCTTCATGATGGCCCCGATGCACCATCCGGCTATGAAACATGTGATGCCGGTGCGTATGGAGCTGGGCACCCGCACGATCTTTAACATTCTCGGACCGCTGACCAACCCCGCCGGAGCAAAACGCCAGCTGACCGGGGCCTTTACCCGTGATCTGATCCGCCCCATGGCGGAAACGCTGGGGCAGCTTGGCTCGGAACGCGCCTGGCTGGTGCATGGTTCGGACGGCACGGATGAGTTGGCCATATCCGGCATCAGCTGGGTCGCCGCATTGGAAGAGGATGGCAGCATCAAAGAGACCGAGCTGCACCCCGAAGATGCTGGTCTGCCGGTACATCCGTTTGAGGATATTCTGGGTGGTACGCCTGAGGAAAACGCCGTGGCCTTCCGCGCCCTTCTGGACGGTGAGCACAGCGCCTATCGCGATGCGGTTTTGTTGAACTCTGCCGCCGCTCTGACCGTGGCAGGCAAGGCAGATGACCTGCGCCAAGGCGTTGAAATGGCGCGCGAAAGCATCGAAAGCGGTGCCGCCAAGGCCAAGATAAACGCGCTGGCAAAGGCAACGCAGGCCGCCTAATGCCCGCGCATCCCGCCTGATGGCGGGCCTCGCCACGGTTTGGGCCACTGTTTGAGGGTGACATGGATTTACGCGTTCCAAAAGACTGGGCATATCTGCCGTTCTTTACAGAAGATTTGCCTTCCATCGCCGAACAGCTGGCGCAGGACAGTCGCGAAATCCTTCCCCCGCAGCAGCAAGTCTTTGCCGCCTTTGACGCCTGCGCACCCGACGCCGTCAAAGTGGTCATTTTGGGCCAAGACCCATACCCCACACCGGGCCATGCCCATGGTTTGGCCTTTTCGGTAGAACCCGGTGTGAAACTGCCGCGCAGTCTCAACAATATCTACAAAGAAATGGTCGAGGATCTGGGCGGTGCGCCGATCACCGGAGATCTGCGTGGATGGGCCAAGCAAGGGGTTCTGCTGCTCAACACCGCGCTGACCGTTCCGGCGGGCGAGGCCAATGCGCATCAGAAACTCGGCTGGGCCAAGCTGACCGAACAGGTCATCGACACCCTCTCTGACCGCCCCCGCGCCTTTGTGCTTTGGGGAGGCCATGCGCAGGGCTTTGCCAAGCATATCCAGGGTGACAATCACCTGATCCTGAAAACCGCGCATCCCTCGCCTTTGTCCGCCCGGCGCGGCTTTTTCGGCTCGCGCCCCTTTTCCAAGGTCAATGACTGGCTTAAAGCCAATGGACAGACAGAAATCGACTGGACGACCTCATGAGCACCACCATTCTTGACAAGATCAAAGCCTATAAGCTCGAAGAGGTGGCCGCTGACAAAGCCGCCCGTTCTTTGGCCGATGTCGAAGAGGCCGCGCGCAATGCCTCACCCGTGCGGGGTTTTGCGGATCGGTTGTTTGCTGCTGAAAAAACCGGTTACGGGCTGATCTCCGAGGTCAAGAAGGCCTCCCCTTCCAAAGGGCTGATCCGCGCTGATTTCGAGCCAGCCAAGCTGGCCAAAGCCTATGAGGACGGCGGCGCGACCTGCCTGTCGGTCCTGACTGACACCCCATCTTTCCAAGGGGCCAAGGAATTTTTGGTGAAAGCGCGCGAGGCCACCAACATGCCCGCCCTGCGCAAGGAATTCATGTATGACACCTATCAGGTCGCCGAGGCGCGCGCGCTTGGGGCGGATTGTATCCTGATCATCATGGCCTCGGTTTCCGACGCCCAGGCGCAAGAGCTTGAGGATGCGGCCTTTTCCTGGGGTATGGATGCATTGATCGAAACCCATGATGCCGAGGAAATGGACCGCGCCCTGCGCCTGAAATCCAAGCTGATCGGGGTGAATAACCGCAATCTCAAGACCTTTGAGACGACTTTGGACACAACGCGCGAATTGTCCAAGATGGTGCCTGCGGACCGTATGCTGATCTCGGAAAGCGGGCTGAACACCCCAGCTGACCTGGCCGATATGGCCGCACATGGCGCGCGTACCTTCCTGATCGGCGAAAGCCTGATGCGTCAGGAGGATGTCAGGAACGCCACCGAAACCCTGCTTGCCAACCCCGTGCCCGCCTAAGGAGACGTCATGAGCGATCTGACCCATTTCAACGAAGACGGCCACGCCCATATGGTCGACGTCTCTGACAAGGCCGTCACCTCGCGCATTGCCACCGCCGAAGGCTGGGTCAAGATGGCCCCGGAAACCTTTGATTTGATTACAGAAGGGCGCGCCAAAAAGGGGGACGTGATCGGGGTTGCCCGGCTGGCAGGTATCATGGGGGCCAAGAAAACCCCCGATCTGATCCCGCTCTGCCACCCGCTGCCTGTCACCAAGGTGTCAGTTGACCTGACCCAGGACCCAGACCTGCCCGGCCTCCGTATCGAAGCGACCGTGAAAACCACCGGCCAAACCGGTGTCGAGATGGAAGCGCTGACCGCTGTGTCCGTCGCCGCGCTGACCGTCTATGACATGGTCAAGGCCGTGGACAAAGCCATGGAGATCGGCGGCACCCGTGTGATCCTGAAAGATGGCGGAAAGTCAGGACGTTACGAGGCATAATTAAATGAGTTTCGGTCGGTCCCTTGAGTTGTTCTTTGTTGATGGTCGTCCCGATGGGATGCTGACGGCCGAGGTTTTCAATTGGACCGGCCATGTGCTCCGCATTCCAAAGATCAAGCTACCTGATGGGTTAAAGAGAAAGGAAGCGCGCCAAACCGGCGTGTATATTCTACTCGGCCAAAATGAAGATGGCCCGCTCGCCTATATTGGCGAGACTGAGAACATGGCAGAACGTCTCAAGGATCACGCCGCCAAAAAGGACTGGTGGGATGATGCTATCCTGATCACTGCGGCTGGGGATGCGCTGCACAAGGCTCATGTAAAATACATGGAAGGCTGCTTGGTTGAAAAAGCGCTGGCCGCTGCAAATATCCCACTTGAAAACGAGAATGTGCCTACCAAAGCGAGTTTGAATGAAGCCGCCACCGCCAATATGGAGAGTTTTCTAGAGACTTTGCATATGGTCTTACCGGCAATCCGCGTGGACTTGTTTCAAACCAGAACACGCCAAACCGCCAGGGACCAACAAGCCGAAACCGGCTCCCAAGATCGCCTCTTTTTCAGGTTTACTGTTAAACGCAACAATCTGTCTGCAACTGCTTTCGTCGATGAGGATGAATTCATCGTTCAAAAGGGGTCAATCGTACGCGCCAAATGGGCGGGAGACCGTAAACACAACACTCATTATTGGAAATTGCACGATGAGCTCGTGTCAAAAGGCATAATCAAGGTCGAATTGGATCAAGGGGTGCTTACCGAGAATGTTGCCTTTTCTAGCCCGTCAGCAGCTGCTGCCATCGTAGCAGGCCGATCTTCCAACGGGAGAACGGCTTGGAGAACTGTGTCCGGTCAAACTTTTGCTGACTGGGAAAAAGAACAACTTGAGAAAGCTACTTAATGATTTCGGTTTCCCAAGCGCTTGATCACCTCTTTGCCCTTGTCCGCCCGCTGGGTCAGGAAGAGGTGCCGCTGATTCAGGCGGCTGGGCGGGTGATGGTCAAACCTGTGCAGGCGCGGCGGGATCAACCGCCTTTTGCGGCCTCGGCAATGGATGGCTATGCGACGGTCAACCCAGAGGTCGGACAAAAGCTTGAGGTCATTGGCGAAGCCGCTGCCGGGCATCGCTTTGATGGCGAGGCGACCGCCGGAACCTGCGTGCGCATCTTCACCGGGGCCCCCGTTCCGGTCGGCGCGACCCATGTGACGATCCAGGAGGATGTCACCCGCTCGGGCGATCACATCACCATCAATGAGGCCGAGCACGGCACCAATATCCGCCCCGCCGGTGGTGATTTTCAGGATGGTCAGATCGTTGACGCCCCGCGCCTGCTGGGTGCGAATGACGTCGCTTTGCTGGCGGCCATGAACATTCCGACGGTCACCGTTGCTAAGAAACCCAAGGTCGCTATGATCTCGACCGGTGACGAGTTGGTCATGCCCGGCGAAGACCCCGGCCCCGATCAAATCATCGCCTCAAACACCTTTGGCCTGCATGCCATGCTTTGCGAACTTGGAGCGGACCCCCGGCTCTTGCCGATTGCGCGCGACAATGAGGCATCGCTGAAGACCGTGTTTGGCCTGATTGATGACGCCGATCTGGTGATCACCATCGGAGGGGCTTCGGTCGGGGATCATGATCTGGTCGCCAAGGTGGCTGGTGATCTTGGGATGGAGCGCGCCTTTTACAAGGTGGCCATGCGCCCCGGGAAACCGCTGATGTCGGGCCGTTTGGGGAACGCCATGATGATGGGCCTGCCCGGTAATCCGGTCTCGGCCATGGTCTGCGGCCATGTCTTTGTCGCGCCGGTGATCCGTGCCATGCTCGGGCTGGGCAACGCGCCTGCGCCACGTCTGCAGACCAAACTGGCCGCCCCCGTCACCGCCAATGGCCCGCGTGAACATTACATGCGCGCCGAGGTAACACCGGAAGGGCTGACAGCCTTTGAGCGACAGGATTCCAGCCTGCTCAGCGTTTTGGGTCAATCCAACGCGCTTTTGGTGCGCGCACCAAAGGATCCTGAGCGCCAGGTTGGTGACGTCGTCGACTACATCCCGCTGTGATTGAATTATCCACAGCCTCATTGACACAAAACGAGAACAGGGGTAGAACAAAACCTGACACAAGGTTGGGAGCAGACCATGCTGACGAAAAAGCAATTGGACCTTTTGGACTTTATCAACAAGCGTTTGGCCAAGGATGGCGTACCGCCCAGTTTTGATGAGATGAAAGATGCGCTCGATCTGCGATCAAAATCCGGCATTCATCGGTTGATTACTGCCCTTGAGGAACGTGGTTTCATTCGCCGCCTGGCCCACCGGGCACGCGCGATTGAGATTGTGAAACTGCCCGAAAGCCTGGGGGGGGCACCCGCTGGCTTTCGCCCGCAGGTGATTGAGGGGGATCGCCCTGAAACACCGTCAAATGCGATTGAGATTTCCAAGGGGGCGATTGCTGAACTGCCGCTGATGGGGCGCATCGCCGCCGGTCGCCCGATCGAGGCGATCAATGATGTGCCACCCGGCGTGATGGTGCCCGGCCAGATGGTACAAGGCGCGGGTAAGCACTATGCGCTTGAGGTCAAAGGCGATTCCATGATCGATGCTGGCATCAATGATGGCGATGTTGTTGTCATTCGTGAAAGCAGCGATGCGGCTGAGGGCGACATTGTGGTGGCTCAGGTCGAAGGCTACGAGGCGACGCTGAAACGCTTTCGCCGTCGCGGTGGTATGATCGTGCTTGAGGCGGCAAACCCTGCCTATGAACCGCGCGTCCTGCCCGAGGGATCGGTCAGCGTACAGGGCCGATTGGTCGGGCTGATCCGCACCTATTGAGTTTGAGAGGCCAGCTTAAAGTCATCCTTTGGCATCCTGTGCCACAGGCGGTGACCTGAAATCTGGCGATCCGTGACCATCTTGATCCCGGTGTCGCTGGCCCAAAAGGCCAGCGAACCGGTGCTACGCAATGTTGTCGGATCAAAGATCTGACAGCCACCGGAGAGCGTGATTGGTGTGCTGGCGATGATGATCTGCCCCTTGTGGCAGCTTGACCAACGTCCGACCGCGCGTTTGCCTTGTAAATGCACCACTTCGAGGTCGCCCAATCCGCTCATCGCAATGCGGGCCTCAACCGTTCCGGGCCATCTTTGGGCGGCCTCCTGTTGACTGCCGCCAAACCCGTCATTTTCCAGCCAGTTTTCCGCAACAAAACCAGCCCCTTTGGGGCGCGACAATCCCCGGCCTTGCTCTGTCATCAAACCAACCAAGGTGCCGGTATCGGATACAAGCAAGACGGGCCGATCCGTCTGCGACCACAATACGACCGCAAGGATCATGGGAGCCAAACCGACTGCCCTTCCGCCTCCACGCCATAGGCAGAGGATCAGGCCTCCGACTGCAAGTAAGGGTAAAACCTGCCAATCCGGGGCGATGATCGCACGGGTTGCACCGTCCCAGGATGCGATAACGTCTGCAACACCCAGGATCCAATCCAGGCCCAGCCCCATAATCGCCAAAGCGATCCAATCCAGCCCGAACGGCATCAACAGAGCGGCCAGAACGGCCAGGGGCACGACGATGGCCCCCATCACCGGCACCGATAGCAGGTTCGCGATCAATCCATATTGCGACAACATGTTGAAATGGGCCATGGCCACGGGGGCCGTCGCAGCCCCGGCAACCGCTGAGGAGACGACCAACCCAACAACCGGGTTTAACCATCGCGGCACCTGCCGCCCCTGCTGCCAAAGCGAGACTTGCTCAAACACCGCCACCAAGGCGGTTGTTGCGGCAAAGGACATTTGGAACCCCGGCGACACCAGAGCTTCGGGTCGCAAGGCCAAAACGACCAAGGCAGCCATCGCCACAGAGCGTAAGGACAAGGCCCGCCGGTCCAGCATCATCGCGGTCAGGGCGGCGGCGGCCATGATAAAGGCGCGTTGCGTGGCAACACTTCCCCCGCTTAGCGACAGGTAGCCAAGGGCGGCCAACAGGGCCACGGCAGCGGCAATCTTTTTCACCGGCCAATTGTGGCGCGCATGGCCGTTCAGCAACAGGCCAAAGCGCACAGCTGCAAAGACAAACCCGGCCAAGAGCCCCATATGCAAGCCGGAGATGGCCAGCAAATGCGCGAGGTTGGTTTCGCGCAGCGTCTGCAAGGTGCCCTGCCCCATGCCCGAACGGTCGCCGGTCATCAGGGCGGCGGCAAAGGCCCCGGTTTCGCCGGGCAATTGCGCCTGAACACGGGCTGACAGCCACATGCGGGCCTTGAACAACCATTGCCCCGCCCCCGGCTCTTCGAGCAGCAAAACCGGCGTGCGGGTATAGCCCACCGCGCCGAGCCGCAAAAACCAGGCGTGACGGCGAAAGTCAAACCCGCCAGGTTCCACCGACCCACCCGGGGGTGACAGATGCCCGGTCAGGATCACCACGGCACCGGGCCGTGGCTCCATATAGCCTTGCTGACCATGCAAAGAGACACGAACCCGTTCGGGTGTCTTTTCCGGATCCATGCGTTCCAGAACCACACGGTCCAAAGTCAGGCGCACTGCGTCCGAGCCGGACCGGTCAATGGCAACAATTCGCCCCTCAATCGCGCCGTAATAGCGAAAATCCAGAACCGGACCCGAAACCATATGCGCCCGCGCACCCGCCAGAGAAAAGCCGACAGCCGACAGCGCCAGTGCGCTCAGCAAGGGGGCGAAAACCGGACCAACGCGCGCGCTGAGCAGCACCGTGACCAGTCCGCAAAGTGCAAATGTGATCAGAACCCAAAGCTGCGGCTCCACCCGCAGGGCAAAATAGCAGCCAATGCCGACGGCCAAACAGACCGGCGACCAGGGAAAGAGGTGACCGCGTTGCGCCAGCATCACCCCCGCAAACATGTCAAAGGCGTGCTTCATGCCAGACCTTTGTTGATCCGCACCATGGCTCCACTTGCCCAAGGGCGGACCTGTGTTTAAGGAACAGCCCAAGCTACCCCTTTCCTTGTTAGCAAAAGGTTAACCAAGATGACGCAAGTCGTGACCCGTTTTGCCCCCTCGCCCACGGGCTATCTTCATATCGGTGGTGCCCGCACGGCACTGTTCAACTGGCTTTATGCCCGCGGTCGCGGCGGCAAGTTCCTGCTGCGCATCGAGGATACCGACCGCGCCCGTTCGACCCCCGAAGCGACAGAGGCGATCCTTAAAGGTATGGACTGGCTTGGGCTGGACCATGATGGCGAGGCTGTCAGCCAGTTCGCCCGCGCAGATCGTCACGTTGAGGTCGCCAATGAGCTGCTCGCCAAAGGTGCGGCTTACAAATGTTTCTCGACACAGGAAGAAATCGAAGCCTTTCGCGAAAAGGCCCGCGCCGAGGGGACATCTACCCATTTCAAGAGCCCCTGGCGCGATGCGGATCCCAGCACCTTCCCCGACGCCCCCTTTGTGGTGCGCCTGAAAACCCCGCAGGACGGCGAAACTGTGATCGAGGACGAGGTGCAGGGCTCGGTGCGCATCAAGAATGCCAATCTTGATGACATGATCCTGTTACGCTCCGACGCTACGCCCGTCTACATGTTGGCTGTGGTGGTGGATGATCACGACATGGGCGTGACCCATGTCATACGCGGGGATGATCACCTGAACAATGCCGCGCGCCAGATGGGCATCTACACGGCCATGGGATGGGACCTGCCGGTCTATGCCCATATCCCGCTGATTCACGGGCCCGATGGCAAAAAACTGTCCAAGCGTCACGGCGCGCTGGGTGTCGAGGAATATCAGGCCATGGGTTACCCGGCGGCGGGCATGCGCAATTACCTGGCGCGTCTGGGCTGGAGCCATGGCGATGACGAATTCTTTACCGATGATCAGGCAAAGGAGTGGTTCGGGACCGATGGAATCGGCAAATCACCCGCCCGATTTGACTTTAAGAAGCTGGAGAATATCTGTGGCCAACATATTGCGATCACTGACGATGCTGCATTGCTGCAAGAGATCGTGATGTATCGTGCGGTTGCGGGATTGCCGGAGCTGACAGACGTTCAGTCGCAGCGGCTGAACGCCGCGCTTTACTGCCTGAAAGACCGGGCCAAGACTTTCCCGGAACTCATTGAAAAGGCTCACTTTGCCTTGATTGATGGCGCGGTTGTTCCTGATGAAAAAGCCGCAAAAAACCTCGATAGTGTATCCCGTGGTATACTGAGTTCATTGACGCCGCAGCTGCAAAATGCTAGCTGGTCGCGGGATGACCTAGAAACGGTCCTGAACCGTTTCGCAGAGGAAAATGGCATGAAATTCGGCAAGCTGGCCGGACCGCTGCGCGCGGCCCTAGCAGGCCGGGCTGCCACACCGAGCGTTTTTGACATGATGCTCGTACTTGGCAAGGAGACGAGCCTGGAACGGCTGACCCAAGCCGCAACTGGGGGAGACAGCTGAGGGCATTTCGCCGCAGCCTTCCCCAAAGAACAAAACACTTGCGGGCTGCAGGACGTGGCCCGCTTCGTTCGAGAATAAGGGAAGACACGCATGGCTGAATCGACAAAATCCGCGACATTGACGATTGATGGGGAATCCTACGACCTGCCAATCCATTCGCCGACTGCCGGCCCTGATGTGCTGGATATCCGTAAATTGTATGCCCAGGCGGGCGTGTTCACCTATGACCCGGGCTTCACCTCCACTGCGAGCTGTGACAGCACCATCACCTTTATTGACGGTGGCAAGGGCGAACTGCTGCATCGCGGTTATCCGATTGATCAGCTGGCTGGCAAATCGCATTACCTCGAAGTGTGCTACCTGCTGCTTTACGGTGAACTGCCGACCGCCGCCGATCTGGAAAAGTTCGAGAACACCATCACGAACCACACCATGATCCACGAACAGATGCACAACTTCTTCCGTGGGTTCCGTCGCGATGCGCATCCGATGGCCACCATGGTGGGTGTTGTGGGTGCGATGTCGGCCTTCTATCACGACTCCACCGACATTTCTGACCCGCGCCAGCGCGAGATCGCGTCGCACCGTCTGATCGCCAAGATGCCAACCATCGCTGCGATGGCCTATAAGTATTCGATTGGTCAGCCATTTGTGTATCCGCGCAACGATCTCGATTACGCGGCAAACTTCCTGCATATGTGCTTTGCGGTTCCTGCTGAGGAATATCAGGTTGATCCGATCCTGGCCCGCGCCATGGACCGTATCTTTACCCTGCATGCCGATCACGAACAAAACGCCTCGACCTCGACCGTGCGTCTGGCTTCCTCTTCTGGTGCCAACCCGTTCGCCTGTATCGCTGCGGGCATCGCCTGCCTCTGGGGCCCTGCCCATGGTGGTGCAAACCAGGCGTGCCTGGAGATGCTCAAGGAGATCGGGTCACCTGATCGTATCCCGGAATTCATCGCCCGCGCCAAAGACAAGAATGATCCGTTCCGCCTGATGGGCTTTGGTCACCGCGTCTACAAGAACTTTGACCCACGCGCGACCGTGATGAAACAGTCTGCTGACGAGGTTCTGGATCTGCTGGGTGTTGAAAACAACCCGATCCTGGCAACCGCCAAGGAGCTTGAGCAGCAAGCGCTGGCCGATCCCTACTTTGCCGAAAAGAAACTGTTCCCGAATGTGGACTTCTATTCGGGCATCATCCTCGAGGCGATGGGCTTCCCAACCTCGATGTTCACACCGATCTTTGCGCTGAGCCGGACCGTTGGTTGGATCTCCCAGTGGAAAGAGCAGCTGTCCGATCCGGCCCACAAAATCGGTCGCCCGCGTCAGCTTTATCTCGGTGAGACCGAGCGTGACTATACGGATATCGAAAAGCGCTAGACGCCTTCGAATCGAACCAATCAGAGCCCGGCCTTGCGAAAGGTCGGGTTTTTCTTTGCCCGAATCCCGCCACCTTTCATCGAAACAATTCAATTGGTTGCGAGTTACTGTTCCCGTAACGTTAGCGGTCCATCACCAATTGTGGCACCAAAATGGCTGAAACGGATTGTTTCCATCATATTTCGAGCGTTTGAGGACAGATTTCGGCATGAATTGGTCAAATTTTTAACGTTTGCCCGTTTTTTCAGGAGCTGACCATGTCCACAGGAAACACCACCGAGATCCTTTTGGGTTGCGACCCTCAGGTTCGTGTCGAGATCATTGAAGATAACGGCAATCTCTTTATGCGCGTTGTCGCGCCCGATCCGGACGCCGTGGATATTGACGCGCTGTTCTTCAACCTTGCCGATGATGTCGATGCCAGCGCGCTGACAATCTACCCCGATTATGACGAGGCGATCGGCTCTAACGGTGAAAACGTCACCGGTTTTACAGTGGCGACCGGCACCTTGAACCAGATGGACAATGGCGCGCAGGTTCAGGAACCCTATGACGTGCGTCTGGAATTCGGCACCACGCCCTATTCTTCGCAGGGTGACGTGAACGAGGCGACACTGACCTTCTATATTGACGGTGGCGGCTCCAACTTGACTGCGGACAGCATTGACCTGTCCAATCTGACAGCGGTTGTAAACACCGATAATGGCGGCGGCATGGCCTTGACCGGTGGCATCGGAAATACAGGCGATGACCAGGCGGCTGTTTACGAGACCAACGTCGTGGCCTCCGACGATTTCAACGGCATCTCTTACGCCTCGCAAAGTGATATCGTCTCTTATGGCGGTTACTGGCAGGCGACCAATGGCGAACTCGAGGCCAATGGCTGCCATGACGGCAATATCTGGTTCGAGCCGGTGGATGTGAACGGCGATGCCGAAATCTCTTTTGACGCCCGCGCGCCGCACACCGAGTATTTCGAAAATGGCGGATGCTATGGTGACAGCCTCGAAGTTTGGGCGCTGGTTGACGGCAATGAATGGGTCCTGATGGACACCTTTGTCGTCAATGACGAAGGCACCGCGCTGGTGGGCGACACAACCGGCCAGACCATCACAGCCGACAGCCAGACCCTGACCTATTCCGGCGGCGCATTGGATGGCGCAAGCTCGGTTCAACTGGTTCTGGACGCGGACATCTCTGCCAATAACGAAGAAATCTTTATCGACAATGTCGAGGTCAGCGAAACCGTTCTTGTCGAAGGCAATGACAGCGGCGCAACAACCACCGAGACTGTTGAAGAGGTTGTTCTGGCTGAGAATTTTGATGGCGTTTCCAACCTGCAAGACGCACAAAACGTGGCGTGGAACGGCGGATGGCATGGCGGCTGGCAGGCCACCAATGGCGAAGCCGAGGCCAATGGCTGCCACGATGGCAACCTGTGGTTTGAAACTGCACAAGTAAACGGCGACGCTGAAATCTCCTTTGACGCCCGTGCCCCACATACCGAGTATTTCGAAAATGGCGGATGCTATGGTGACAGCCTCGAAGTTTGGGCGCTGGTTGATGGCAATGAATGGGTTCTGCTGGACACCTTTGTCGTCAATGACGAAGGCACTGCGCTGGTGGGCGACACAACCGGCCAAACCATCACAGCCGACAGCCAGACCCTGACCTATTCCGGCGGCGCACTGGATGGCGCAAGCTCGGTTCAGCTGGTTTTGGATGCCGACATCTCTGCGGGTAACGAAGAGATCTTTATCGACAATGTCGAGGTCAGCACATTGACCGAAGTCGAAGTGCCCGTCGACGAACACGGCACTTGCGAAGATTTCGAAGATGCCGCAGCGGGCGACACCGCCGCTCTGCAGTTTGACGGCTTTACCGTGACCGCTCAGCGTGCCGGTGATGCCGCTGACAGCGAAAACGACGCGATGATCTTTGACACGGCCAACCCAACCGGTGGCGACAGCGATCTCGGCTATGCCGTTCAGGGCAATGCGATCATTATCTCCGAAGACAATGACGCGACCGATCCTGACGACAATGCGGGCGGCGGCACCATCACCTTTGACTTTGCAGCGCCCAGCGATGTTGTCAGCCTGAACGTGCTCGACATCGAAGAAGACGGCGGCGCGATCGACCTTTATGACAGCGAAGGCGAGCTGATCGACTCCATCGCCATTCCGGCAGCGGGTGACAATTCGGTGCAAACCATCGACATCGCCGTTGATGGCGTGGCCTCGATGCAGGTCACTCTGGCCGGCTCCGGCGCGGTTGACGATCTGTGCTATGCCTCAGAAACCGGCGGCAATTGTGGCCAATATGACGTCACCTATGATGATCTGATGAAAGACGCAGATCCGGCGGCAGTCGCGGATGACCAGACCACCGCTGATGATCAGGTCGATGATATGGCCGACGCGATGGTCTAGTCGTCATAGGGGTGAAAAAAGAAGGGGCGCGAAATTCTCGCGCCCCTTTTTCTTTGCAATAAGGCCTGTGTCAGCGCCCTTCGTAATCCGGCGCACGTTTGTCCAGAAACGCCATGACCCCTTCCATAAAGTCACGTGTCTTGCCCGCCTGCCCTTGCAATGACGCCTCAAGCGACAGCTGATCCTCTAGCGTATTGTCAAAAGAGGCGCGCATGGCCTGTTTGATCCGCGCATAGGCTTGGGTTGGCCCCTTGGCCAGATGCGCTGCGCGGGCTTTCCAGATGATCTCGAACTCACCATCCGGGACCGCCTCCCAGATCATGCCCCAATCATCCGCCTGACGCGCGCTGATCTTTTCCGCAAACAGCGCCTTGCCCATCGCCTTGGCCAGACCAATCTGGCGCGGTAGGAACCAGGTGCCACCCGCATCCGGGATCAACCCGATTTTGCTGAAGGCCTG
This sequence comes from Tropicibacter sp. R15_0, assembly GCA_017744045.1. Taxonomy (GTDB): domain Bacteria; phylum Pseudomonadota; class Alphaproteobacteria; order Rhodobacterales; family Rhodobacteraceae; genus Pelagimonas. The sequence continues at coordinate 110,009 of JAGHRD010000009.1, forward strand.
CAGGAAATAGGCGCTTTCGGTCGCGATCACCACATCCGCCGCAAGCGCCAGGTTGGCCCCTGCCCCGGCAGCCGGACCATTGACCGCCGCGATGGTCGGCACCGGGCATTCATAGATCGCCCGCAGCATCGGCACATATTCGTCATTCAGCGTCCGCTGCAAATCAAGCTGAGCAACATTCTTGCCATCCCCCAGATCCTGCCCGGAACAAAACGCCTTGCCATTGCCGGTGAGCACCACAACCCGCGCCTCTTTGCCGCCGCGTGTAAACGCATCCGCCAATTCGGCGCGCATCTGCGTGTTGAGCGCATTCATCACATCGGGCCGATTGATCGTGATCGTCGCAATGTCATCTTCAACCACATAGGTGATCGCATCGTATTTCATGAGAACTCCGTTAACCTGTTGCGCCCATCAAATACTGCTGGCGCGGGATTGGCAAAGCGAAACGCCGCGTCAGCAATGCTGCTCAGGGCAATTGCGCGATTAGGGCGCGCGCTTCTGGCGGTGGGACCTGTTCGATACGCTCATAGGCCGACCCGTCCAGATTGCGCATCACCAAGCGATGCTCGATCATGCCACGCCGAATTTGCGCGGCATCACGAAACAAGGTCATGTCGTCAATGGCTTGGCTGATCTCTCGCTCACGCATCACCTGACGCGCTGGCAAACGCGACCACAGGACCCACAGGCACAAGGCCTGAATACGCGTCTTGCCGGGCCAGCGTTTCAAAAATCCATTGTCGTCAAAATGCTCCAAGGCCCGCGCCACCAGCTTGTCATCGGCAACAGGCTTTGGCGCATTGCGGGCGCGCAGATGTTGAAAATTGCGATACCCCGCCGCGCGGGCCACCAGACCCAAGGTTTCGACATGGCTGGGCTTATGGGGCAATTCCGCCCGCAAGCTGCGCGCAAATTGCGTGAGATCCTTGATCTCGAGTGTAATCGTCTCCCGACTCATCGGGTCCTCCGTTCTGACGATACCAAACCCGACATGGGAAGGAGGTCCGCCCTTGTCCAGTGGTATCGCCCGAAAGATCAGGGAAACGCAGAAGAAAACAACAGGTTTAGCAAGTGGCGGCGCCTAGGGTCCCTGTCACCCTTGCCTCAGAGCTATCGCTTCCAGGCAAACAGGTCAACGCCTAGGCTTCTTTGGGCCAAAAGTATCCCGGGGAGTCCCGAGCTCGCTCGGGGCGGGGCAGCGCCCCTTCCCCGCCTCAGGCCAATTCAGCCCTTCATGATCTCGTCCAAACGCGCCTGCTCTTCGGCGCTCAAGCCCTCAACCGGTTTCACCGGAGCCTTGGAGCGCGCGCGCAAATAACCCGCCGCAATCAGCAGCGCCAGAAGAAAGCCAATCGGCCCGGTCGCCCAAAGCACCCAGTTCCAACCGCCGGTGGTTGGCTGCAGCAAGACAAATTCACCATAGCGCGCAACGATATAGTCGACCACTTCACTGTCGCTATCGCCTTCGATCAGCCGTTCCCGCACCAGAATGCGCAGGTCCTTGGCCAGCGATGCATTGGATTCATCAATGCTCTCATTCTGACAAACAAGGCAGCGCAACCCGTCCGAAATATGGCGCGCCCGCTTTTCCAGCAGCGGGTCATCCAGCATTTCATCCGGTTCCACCGCCGCCAATGGCGCGGCCAAAACCATCAACAAGACCGAGATCCACAGACGCAAAACAGTCATTCCGCAGGCACCCCTTTGATCGGAGCGGCTTTGCGCGCGCCCGCGGCTACGCGATAACGTCTGTCAGACAGGCTTAGCAAGCCCCCCAGTGACATCAGGATACAGCCCGCCCAAATCCAGTTGGCCAGCGGTTTTATATAGATGCGCATGACATAGCCGCCGTCATTCTGGGCATCGCCAATCACCACATAGATATCGCGCAAAAAGCGGTAATCGATCGCCGCTTCGGTGGTTGGCATTTGCTGCACGGGATAGTTGCGTTTTTCAGGGAAGACGCGCACGATCTCTTGGCCACCGCGCAGCACGGCCACCTCGGCCGTGTCCGAGACATAGTTCGGCCCCTGAACGGTTTCGACTCCTTTCAAAACAAAGTCAAATTGCCCAACGGTGAAAGGTTCATCGATTTGGGCGACCAACACGCGCTCTTCCTCCCAGGCCATCAGACCGGCGATTCCCAGCATGGTGATGCCCAGCCCACCATGGGCCACCGCCTTGCCCCACTCAGCGCGTGGCAAACGGAACAGGCGAGACAGGTCGCGGTTACGCCCGGTTTTGGAGATCAGATCAATGATCGAACCGGAGACCAGCCAGGCCCCAAGGAACACCCCAACCGGCCCCAGCATCGTGCGCCCGGTTTGCATCGACCAAACCAGACCGGCCAAGGCCAGTGACAGGATCAAAGCCGGAGCCAATTGGCGCAAAACCTTGTCGGCGCGCCCGCGCTTCCAGCTCAGCATCGCGCCAACCGGCAAAAGCAGCCCCAGCAGCACCATGAAGGGTGTAAAGGCCATGTTAAAGAAGGGAGGTCCAACAGACAGCTTGCGGGCAAAGGCCATCTCGGCCACCAGCGGCCACATGGTCCCGACAAAGACCACAAGGCTAGCCACCGCCAGTAGAATATTGTTGGCCACCAGCGCGCTTTCGCGGCTGACCACACCAAAGACGCCCTTGGCCTCCATCACACTGGCGCGGCCTGCAAACAGGGTCAGCGCACCACCTGTGAAAAAGACCAAAATGCCCAGAATAAAGACCCCACGCTCAGGATCGGTGGCAAAGGCATGGACCGAAGTCAAAACGCCGGAGCGCACGATAAAGGTGCCGATCAGGGAAAAGCTGAACGCCATGATTGCCAGCAGAATGGTCCAGCTCTTCAGGCTTTCGCGTTTTTCCACAACAATTGCCGAATGCAGCAGGGCCGCCGCAAAGAGCCAGGGCATGAAGGAGGCGTTTTCAACCGGATCCCAGAACCAGAAACCGCCCCAGCCAAGTTCGTAATAGGCCCACCAGGAGCCAAGCGCGATGCCGATTGTCAGGAAGACCCAGGAAATCAACGTCCAGGGACGCACCCAGCGCCCCCAGGCTGCATCAACGCGACCCTCAATCAAGGCCGCCACCGCAAAGCTAAAGCAGATCGAAAGACCGACATAGCCCAGATACAAAAACGGTGGATGGAAGGCGAGGCCCGGATCTTGCAGGAGCGGGTTCAGATCCTGCCCGTTCATAGGCACGACCTCAAGTCGCAGGAACGGGTTCGAGGTGAACAGGATAAAGGCATAAAACGCCGCCCCGACCGAGGCTTGCACCCCCAAAACCCGCGCGCGCAATGTCGGTGGCAGATTGTCGCCAAACCAGGCCGCCATCGCCCCGAACAGGGCCAGGATAAAGACCCAAAGCAGCAAGGACCCCTCATGATTGCCCCAAACGCCGCTAATTTTGTAAAGCATCGGCTTTTCAGAATGGCTGTTGGCGTAAACCAGTTGCACCGAGAAATCCGAGACCACAAAGGCATAGGTCAAGGCAGCAAAAGACGCCGCCACCAGCACAAATTGCGTGGTGGCAGCGGGTTCCGCGACGGCCATCCAGCCGGGCAGACGTTTATGGGCACCGATCAAAGGGACCACCGCCTGGACGATGGACACCATGAAGGCGAGGATCAGGGTGAAGTGGCCGAGCTCTGTAATCATGGGCATGTTTATACGCCCATCAATTTCAGCGTCCAATGACTTATGTTAGGCCAACCTGTTCACATTGTCGCGCATTTGGGGGCGCGCAGTTACGACTTGGTCTTTGCGTTCCAATCCGCCAGCGCGGGATTGTCAGAAAACTGAGCATCTGGGATGTCCTCTTGGGCATCATCCTGCCCGACCGGCTCTGGCGTAACGTCGCGCAATGATTCCACCTCGCGCACCGTTTGCACCACCTGAGGCACAGCCGCCATGGTCGCGGCCAGTTGGTTTCGGAACTCCTGCCCTTTCGCCTGATGGCGTGCGCCAAAGTAGAATGACACAATCGCCCCGAGCAGCCACCAAAGCGGCTCAGGCACCAAGGCGATTCCGGCCATACGCGCGGCAAACCACACCGGATCCACCATGGCGGCCACAAACAAACCCAGTGTCCCCAAGGCCATGGCCGGGCGCGGCACACGGTTCAGAGCATCCATGAACCGATCAAACCAGCTGCGCCGGACAATGCGGAACTCTTGGCCAAATTGCTGCAAGGCCGAGCTGCGCAAATCGTGATTGCGCGCGGCCTCGGCCTCGGCATTCACGCGAAAGACTTCGGCGGTTTCGGCAACGACATTGCGCCCGCCACCAAAAACCAATCCCAGCAAGCGTTCGATCAGGCCCATGACGCCACCCGCGCAGCAAATTGCGCCTCGGTCAGGTGATATTTCGGCGAAATGAACTCTTCGGCGCGTTTGATCCAACCGCCTTTGCCCCCGGCACGCGTGCGCGCATATTTGCGGCTGGCCGGACGCCGATCCGCGATGCCAAAATAATAATTGCGCCGCGCGATCCCATAGGCGTCAACGATGTGATCCGGGGCCTTGTTATAGGCGCGCACCGTCGCGGCAATGGTCAATGGGCCAATCGCCCCGTCAACGCTGACCTCTTCGCCCATCTGGCGCAACATGCGCTGCAAGATCTTCACCGCATTGCCCCCTGCATTAACATACATGTCAAAAACCGTGCTGTGCAGCACCGAGGGCAGCTCGGCGATGCGCGGGCGGATGAAATAGTGTTCCAGGAAGATATTCACCGCCTGATTCCGGCTCAGACGTTTGACATCATTGGGGGTCACCTTGCCGTCACCATCCAGGTCAATGCCCAACCTGCGCATGGTGTGGATCGTGACCCCGTATTTGGTCGCCCCACCCGGATCGTCTGGATCATTCACATAGCCACCCTCGCGGGCAACGATCTCTTCGGCCATCTGCCGAACATCTTTCTTGAGTGCCGCCATTTGTGCCTCCTGCTCGAAGCGGTTAGGAATGCGGCAAAGGGTGACCCCGGTTCGTTAACCAACTCTGAGAGGAACGCACGGTGCTGACAGCGGATGATATCATTGCCAAGCTCAAACTGGCCCCGCATCCCGAAGGTGGCTATTACCGCCAGACCTGGATTGCCGAGGCGACAGGCGACGATCGACCGGCCGGAACCTGCATCTATTTCCTGCTGAAAGGCAACGAGCGCAGCCATTGGCATCGGGTGGATGCGGCAGAGATCTGGCATTACTATGCTGGCGCGCCGCTGGTGCTGTCCCTGGCGGCAAGCGAGGCTGGCCCACGTCAGGATTTGACCTTGGGACCCGACCTTTCATCAGACCAACAGCCGCAAATTCTCGTTCCCACTGGTCATTGGCAGGCCGCCAAGAGCGTGGGAGATTGGACTTTGGTGGGGTGTACCGTCTCACCCGCGTTTCAGTTTTCAGGTTTTGAATTGGCCGAAGCCGGTTTCGATATTCCCAGAAACCACATCCGGGAATCGCCTTAAAGGTTCTGAAACGTCACGACTTTCCCCTATTGGGCAAAGGCCGTTTGGGTGCGGTCAGCCATGCGGTGTCAAGCCCTTTCGGGTCGAATGAACCAAAGTACCATACCCCCATTGCGACCCCGAAACTAACGTTCCGGCGCCGGTCAAGCTGTTCTGGCGAGACCGGAAAAATGGGAGGAAACTATGAATCTAATCAACGCACTTGCGATCTCGATCGGCGTGTTGGCAGCCATTGCAACCTGGCTGTGTTTGGGCAACGGCTATGGTCTTCAGGTCTGGGCCCTGTTCATCGGATGGGGGAGCTTTTATCACACCGGTGGCGGATCAGACGGGTTGACGAAATCCGCGATCAACCATGTTTGGGGGGCGCTGGTTGCGACGGTCGCGCTGGTTGTCGTCGGCACAGTTGGCGGATCGGTCGAGGTCACGTCGCTCTTGGTCGGGGCGTCCGTGATTGTCCTGGTGCTTGGGGCGCATTTGCCGGTTCTGTCGACGATCCCGGCGGCGGTTTACGGCTATGCATCGACAGCGGCCTTCTGCCTGTTGACCGGTGTTGCAATCGGCGACATTGCCGCCACGGGCCAAGCCGCCGCAATGGTCGTCGCCTCGCTGATCCTGGGTAATCTGTTTGGCTTTGTCAGCGAAAAGCTGGCCGGAGCCATGGTCAAGGCCGAGCCGCAAGAGGCGTAAAACGCAAAGCGGCGGGCATGGTCCGCCCGCCGCAATTTATGCCCTCTATCTTTCAGTTTACGCGTTATGGCGGAGAAAGAAAGAAACCAGCTGCTGCGTCGACCCGTCTTTATCGGCGGCGGACGCATCACCCGAAACCACAGGGCCCAGCGCAGTTGCCAACTCTTTGCCCAGCTCAACACCCCATTGGTCATAGGAATTGATCCCCAGGATCACCCCTTCGACAAAGACGCGATGCTCATATAGCGCGATGATCTTGCCCAGGGTTTCCGGGTCCAGCTGATCATAGATCAAGGTGGTCGACGGGCGGTTTCCGGGGAACACGCGATGACGCGCCTGGCGTTCCAATTCATCACCTTCGAACTTGCCCGCCACCTTGGCGCGTGCCTCGTCCAAGGTCCGACCACGCATCAGGGCCTCTGATTGCGCAAAGCAGTTTGCGACCAGCAATTGATGATGGTGTTTGAGGTCTTCTTCATGGCCCTGCGCTGCAACAAGGAATTCGCACGGGACAACGGCGGTACCCTGATGGATCAACTGGTAAAAGGCGTGCTGACCATTGGTCCCCGGTTCACCCCAGACAATCGGCCCCGATTGAACCGCCAGATCGGATCCGTCCATGGCGACACCTTTGCCATTGCTCTCCATCTCGAGTTGCTGGAGATAGGCGGGCAGCCGCATCAGGCGATTGTCATAGGGCAGCACAGCGCGCGAGGCATAGCCCATGCCCTGATTGTGCCAGATCCCGACCAAAGCCAGCAGAACCGGAAGGTTTTCATGCAGCTCGGCGGCTTGGAAATGCCGATCCATGGCCTGACCACCACGCAGAAAGGCCCTGAAGGCCGCGCCGCCAATGGCGATCATCATGGATAGGCCAATCGGGCCCCACATGGAATAGCGACCGCCAACCCAATCTTCGAACCCGAAGACACGCTCGGCCGGGATACCAAAGGCCCCTGCCCCGTCCACATTGGAACTCAGCGCAACAAAGCGTCCCTCTTCGGACACGCCCTTATCGGCCAGCCACGCTTTGGCGGTGCGGGCATTGGTCATGGTTTCGATGGTGGTAAAGGTCTTGGAGGCGACGATAAACATCGTCTTTTCCGGATCACAGCCACGCAGCGTATCGGCGATATCCGCCCCATCCACATTGGACACAAAGTGGCAGCGCGGACCGTCATGATACGGAGCAAGCGCCAGCACGCCCATAACCGGCCCAAGGTCTGAACCGCCAATCCCGATATTCACGACGTCGGTGATGTCGCCCGCCCGGATCTCTTCGGCCAGTGCCTCCATCCGGTCCAAAGTGCCCAACACCTCGGGCATCACATCCGCCCCTTCGACCTCAATCGCGCCGCCATCGAGGTTGCGCAGAGCCGTGTGCAGCACTGCGCGGCCTTCGGTCTCGTTGATCTTGTCACCGCGGAACATGGCATCGCGCCGCGCTTCGACCTCAGACGCTTTGGCCAAGGCGATGAGCGTGTCCATAACCTCGGCATCAATCTGGGTTTTGGAATAGTCAAACAACATGCCCAGCGCCGTGGTGCTATAGGTTTGGGCGCGGCTGTCATTTGCAAACAGGTCTTCGATACGCCGATCCGCAATGCGCGTGGCGTGGTTCTTTAGATCAATCCACATGATGTTACTCCGCCCAATGAACCTTGGCACCGTTCAAGACGGCATTGATGGGGGCCTCGACTGGCGATAGCCCCTTGGCTTTCTCCAGGGCGGCACGTTTGCCCGCCCCAAAGATCAACACATGTTTGCGCAAAGCCCCGTCAAGGACACGCGCCGACAGGGTGATGCGCGGCTCGGGCGCACCGGGGGCGCGCATCGGAAGCAGGATCGGAGCCTTGGGCGACAAGGCGTCTTCTAGACGATCAGCCTCGGGGAAAATCGAAGCTGTGTGCATGTCCTCGCCCATCCCCAAAAGAACAACCGCCAAAGGCAGTTCAGGCGCGATCATGCTTTCCAACTCGGGCAGAACCTCTTCTGGTGTGGGTTTGGGCGCATACATGGGCAACAGATTCGCCTTGGCCGCACGCTCAACCAACAGGCGTTGACGCAGCAGCCGGGTGTTGGAGCGCTCGTGATCTTCGGGCAGCCAACGTTCATCGCTCAGCATGACGTCGACACGGGTCCAATCAAGGTCAGCATTGCACAGATCGTCAAAGACTGAACCGGGCGAGGTTCCTCCGGGAACGGCCATCGCCACACGATCCTCATGCAGCAACGCCTCTTCCAGATCAGTGGCCAACTGGTTGGCCAAATCAATGGCCAGCATATCGCGATCCGGGTATTCGATGAATTCGTAGCTCACGCTTTGATCTCCCGCCATTTGCGCCCATCCCGATGCATCAACATCAGGGCATCCTCAGGTCCGCTAGAGCCTGGTTCATAGGGTTTGGGCACTTCGCCCCGGTTTTGCCAGCCCTCGATAATGGGATCTGTCCAAGCCCAGGCGGCCTCGACCTCGTCACCGCGCATAAACAGGGTCTGGTTGCCACGGATCACATCCATGATCAAACGCTCATAGGCATCTGGAACCTCATCCGCTTCTGCGCCCAGCGCTTCAGCAAAGCTCATGTCCAAGGGCACATCCAAAAGACGCATGCCCCCAGGCCCGGGTTCCTTGATGGTTACATCCAGTGTCATGCCCTCATTGGGTTGCAAGCGGATGACAAGCACGTTGCGGTGTTGACCAGCATCCGTGCCAAAGATCGAATGCGGCGCGTCCTTGAACACCACGGCGATTTCACTGGTGCGTGCCTTAAGCTTCTTACCGGTGCGCAAGTAAAACGGCGTTCCCGCCCAGCGCCAATTGGAGATATGGCATTTCAGCGCCACAAAGCTTTCGGTGCGCGACCGCGGGTCCTCGACATGGGCGCGATAACCCGGCTGATTGTCATCCGCCCCATATTGGCCGCGCACGATGTGGTGGTAATCCACCGGATCCAGCGCACGGATCACCTTGAGCTTTTCATCCCGAACCGCATCCGGTTCAAAGCGCGCCGGCGGTTCCATGGCGATCAGGCACAAGAGCTGCATCAAGTGGTTTTGCACCATATCCCGCATGGCACCGGACTTGTCGTAATAGCCCCCGCGCCCACCAACATCGACGGTTTCCGCCACAGTGATCTGGATATGATCGACATATTGCGCATTCCACAGTGGTTCGAACAGCATATTGCCAAAACGCACCGCCATCAGGTTCTGGACCGTCTCTTTTCCCAGATAATGATCAATCCGGTAGATCTGCTGTTCGTCAAAATGCTGCGCCAGGGTTTGGTTTAGGGCGCGGGCGGTTTCCAGATTGTGGCCAAAGGGCTTTTCAACAACCACGCGGCTGTCATCATCCGCCAAGCCAAAGCTGCGCAAACGCTCAGCAAGGGCCCCAAACAGGCTGGGGGCGACGGAAAAGTAAAACGCCTTGATCACATTGTCGCGCAAGCGCCCCTTGAGCTCCTGCCACCCGGCCTGTCCCATCGCGTCCACACGTTCGTAGTGGATGCACTCAAGAAACTGGTCCAAGGTGCCGTCTTCGCAATGGCTGCCGCTGCCAAATTCGCGGATCGCTTCAGCAACGGTTTTGCGAAACCCCTCATCCCCTTCATCAGAACGCGCGGCCCCGATGATCTGGGACCCTTCGGGGATTTGCCCGGCGCAATAGCGGCGGAAAAGACCGGGGAGAATCTTGCGGCGGGCAAGATCGCCGGTCGCCCCAAAAATAACGAGGTCGAAGTTTTCGACCGGAATGACGCGTGATACCATGGCTGGCCCCTCTTAGGATCGTTAGCGCTAACGGGTTCATTCACCGGCGCGTTTACCCGATCTTTTCGCAAGAGTCTAACATCCAATTGATCCATCACAATGGCGTCAGCAAAATATTCATGGGCTGGTCACACGGTGATCGACGCAATAGGTCTGTTGGAACAGCGAGTTGAGGACGACCATGAAAGACAGCGCAACGGCAAATATCGGAAAGTTCGAACATCCCGGCATCACCGCCAAGGGGGATCAGCGCGCACGTGTGGCCCTGACCGATCCACAAACGCTGTGGTTCAATACCGGTACCTTGTGCAACATCACTTGCGCCAATTGCTACATCGAAAGCTCGCCCACCAATGACCGGCTCGTCTATCTGACAACGGATGAGGTTAGTGACTATCTGGACCAATTGCAGGATCGTAATTGGGGCGTGCGTGAGATCGCGTTCACCGGCGGCGAACCCTTTATGAACCCGGACATGATCGACATGGCCCGTGTATCGCTGGACCGTGGCCATGAGGTGTTGATCCTGACCAATGCCATGCTGCCGATGATGCGCCGCCGCGTCCAAGAGGGTTTGCGCGATTTGAATGCGGCCTACCCCGGCAAACTGACCCTGCGCATCTCGGTCGATCATCACAGCGCGCGTTTCCATGACGAAGAACGTGGCACCGGTGCCTTTGAAAAAACCCTTATTGGTATGCGCTGGTTGCGGGATGCGGGCATTCCGATGGCCGTGGCCGGGCGCAGCATGTGGGATGAAACGGATAAGCAAGCGCGCGATGGCTTTGCCGCGCTATTCCTCAGCGAAGGGTTCGATATCGATGCTTACAACCCAGGCCAGACCGTCCTCTTCCCCGAGATGGACGAAACTGTTGAGGTCCCCGAGATCACCACGGAGTGCTGGTCGATCCTCAACAAGTCCCCCGAAAGCGTCATGTGTGCATCGTCCCGTATGGTGGTCAAACGAAAAGGGGCAGAAAAACCAACGGTTCTGGCTTGTACCTTGCTGCCCTATGACCCGCAATTCGAATTGGGGGAAACCCTGAAAGACGCCGAACGCGCCGTTCCCCTGAACCACCCCCATTGCGCCAAATTCTGTGTTCTCGGCGGAGCCAGCTGCTCCGCCTGAACCATCTGGCTCAACTGTCTCGCCTTTTTTCTGTAACAGGTTAGCGCCCCATCCAGTCAGTGTTCAAATAGACGACCATTCCCAACCCGACCGCAAGGATGACCCAAAACAGGATGCGGTTCAGAAACGACGTCGGCTTAAAACAATAACTGCAGGTACGCGCACCAAACTTGTTTACGTGATTACAGTGTTTGCATCTTATTAGTCTTATGCCCATTTTTTACTCAGTACCTTTTTGAACGACCAAATCAACTATTCCAAAGCATAGTTAGGGGAAAGGTGACGCTCCGTTCCCTTCTGAACTGCCACGCTGTTGATTGCCCGACTGCGCTTCCTCCGCCGATAGCGCTGACATTTGCTTGATCATGCGGACCTGTCATGTAACCAATCTTGCCAAAGAATAGGTGAATCCCAATGACAACAACAAAACCGCGCAAGATCATCATCGACACGGATCCCGGGCAGGACGATGCCGTGGCCATTTTGCTGGCACTGGCCTCTCCCGAAGAGATTGATGTGCTTGGCATTGTCAGCGTGGCGGGCAATGTGCCGCTGGAACTGACCACGCTGAATGCGCGCAAAATCTGCGAGCTTGCCGGTAAACCCGAAACGGCGATTTACGCCGGCTGTGACCGCCCCCTCGCCCATAGCCTGGTAACGGCTGAGCACGTGCACGGTAAAACCGGCCTGGATGGCCCGGACCTGCCCGAGCCTCACATGCCGGTACAGGACAAACACGGGGTTGATTTCATCATCGACACCCTGCGCGAACAGCCCGCTGGCACTGTCACCCTGTGCCCTCTTGGCCCGCTGACCAATATCGCCACCGCTTTGCAAAAGGCCCCGGATATTGCCGATCGCATTCAGGAAATCGTGCTGATGGGCGGGGCCTATTTCGAGGTTGGCAACATCACGCCCGCAGCCGAGTTTAACATCTATGTGGATCCCGAAGCCGCCGAGATCGTTTTCAAGTGCGGAGCGCCGATCACCGTGATGCCACTGGATGTCACCCATAAGGCACTGGTGACCAAGCCGCGCAATGACGCGTTTCGCGCGCTTGGCAACCTGGCCGGGATCGCAACCGCCGAGATGACCGATTTCTTTGAACGTTTCGACAAGGAAAAATACGGCTCAGCCGGGGCACCACTGCATGATCCCTGTGTCACCGCCTATGTGATCAACCCCGACCTCTTTTCCGGTCGTCACATCAATGTTGAGATCGAAACCCAGTCCGAACTCACGCGCGGCATGACCGTTGCGGATTGGTGGGGCGTCACGGATCGCCCCAAGAACGCGACCTTTATGGGGGATCTTGATGCGGATGGGTTCTTTGCTTTGATCACACAAAGGCTGGCGCGGCTATGAAATCCCTGCAACTGGCAAACGAAGGGGACGCGGCAAAACTCTTGCCGCTCGTCGCGGCCTTTCACCAAGAGATGGGATTTGCCACCACCGAAGAGCAGCAGACGGCCGCCGTTGCGCCGCTGCTTGCCGGGTCGCCCCATGGGGCCATCTGGTTGATCGGCCCGCGCAAGGCCCCGGTTGGATATATCGCCGTCACCTTTGGCTGGTCGCTAGAGTTTGGCGGCATGGATGCCTTTGTCGACGAGCTGTTCATTCGTCCCGCCGTGCGCAAACGTGGCATGGGCGGTGAGGCCTTGGCAGGTATTGCCAAAGCCCTGGGCGAAGGTGGTGTACGCGCGCTCCACCTTGAGGTCGACCGCGAGGACGAGACCACGCAACGCTTCTACCGACGTGCCCATTTCCAGAAGCGCGACAAATATGTGCTGATGAGCAAAGAGCTGTAAGCTTATGTCTGAGAACGAGAAAATCTTTTTCTATTCTCAGACCGATGCCTATTCGGAATTCTCCAACTTTGCCCCCTATGGTGTGGCCATGGACGGCGCATGGTGGTCCACTGTTGAGCATTACTTTCAAGCTCAGAAGTTTGCGGATCAAGACTATCGCCGCAAAATCCGCCTTTCCAATCGCCCCAAAGATGCCAAAGCGCTTGGCATGACTCGCTCACTGCCGCTGCGCGATGATTGGGAGGAGGTCAAAGATGGCATCATGCTCAGCGCCGTGCGGACAAAGTTCCAAACACATGACCATTGTCGCGACTTGCTTTTGTCGACCGGCAACCGCGAGATCATCGAAAATGCGCCCATGGATGCCTATTGGGGCTGTGGGCCAGATGGGAACGGGCTGAACAAGCTTGGGAAAATTCTGATGCAAGTGCGTCAAGACCTGCAAACACCCTGACAAAGGCACATCTCTGCCCTATCTATTGCCCATGACCATGCACATCCCTTTTGACAACAGCTATGCCCGCCTCCCCGAGGCCTTTTTCAGCCGCCAGGCTCCGATCCCGGTCGCCAAACCCTCTTTGATCGCGTTCAATGAAGATCTGGCCAAAGAGCTTGGCATCACGGGCCATCCCACAGCCGAGGATATTGCCGCCTTGGCCGGGAATGCACTGCCTGAGGGGGCCGAGCCCATCGCGCAACTCTATGCCGGGCATCAATTTGGCCAGTTCAACCCGCAACTGGGCGACGGGCGCGCGGTTTTGCTGGGCGAAATTGTTGATACACATGGAGTTCGGCGTGACATCCAGCTCAAAGGATCGGGTCAAACCCCCTATAGCCGTCGTGGCGATGGGCGGGCCTGGTTGGGGCCGGTCCTGCGCGAATATGTGGTGTCCGAGGCCATGCATGCTCTTGGCGTGCCGACCACCCGCGCCCTGGCCGCCACGCGAACTGGTCAGGATGTCATACGTGAACGCCCCCTGCCCGGCGCGGTTCTGACCCGTGTGGCGCAAAGCCATATCCGGGTGGGCACCTTTCAGATCTTTGCCGCACGCCGCGATGTACAATCCCTGCAGACCCTGTTCGACTACACCATCGCGCGCCACTACCCCGCGGCCAAGGACCCCGGCGATCTTTTGCAAATGGTCATCGACCGTCAGGCGGCCCTGATCCCGCATTGGATGTCCTTTGGGTTCATCCATGGGGTAATGAACACCGACAATTGCACGCTCTCGGGTGAGACCATCGACTATGGGCCCTGTGCCTTCCTGGATGGGTTTGACGCCCATGGCCGCTATTCCTCGATCGATCATCATGGTCGTTATGCCTATAGCGCCCAGGCCGATATCATCGTTTGGAACATGGCGCAGTTGGCCACGTCGCTTGTGCTGCTGATGCCTGACACCGATGCCGCGATTGAACAGTTCACCGCGCAGATCAATGCCATGCCCGAGTTGATCCGTAACAACTGGCTGACACGCTTTGCCGCCAAGATCGGCATTGCGGCCCCCAAACCCGAGGATGATGCGCTGGTGAGCGACCTGCTCAAGCTCATGCATCAGGACCGGGCCGATTTCACCAATACATTCCGCGCCTTGACCGCCGAGTCCGCGCGCGAAGAATTCTCGGACCAAGCCGGATATGACGCCTGGCACATGCGCTGGCAGGCCCGTTTGTCCAATGAAACCGACCCGACCACGGTGATGACCCTGGCCAACCCGGCCTTTATTCCGCGCAATCACCAGATCGAAGAAATGATTGCCGCCGCAGTCGAAGGCGATGACAGCCTGTTCCATCGTTTGAACAAAGTGCTCGCCACCCCTTTTGACGAACAACCGGCACATTCCGACCTGCAATCGCCGCCCCGCCCGGAAGAGGAAGTCAAAGCCACTTTCTGCGGCACCTGAGCGCAGCAACCGCAACACCACAAATTTCCCCCTACACTTTTGCCCATCCCATGGCACTCTGTCCCCAGTTAGTCTGGGAAAGGAATGTGTCATGGGTCTGATGGGAACACTGGCAAAGGTGGCTTTGGGATATGCGGCAGCGCGCGGGGTCGACAAACTGTCAGGCGGCGCAGGCCTTGCCGGGTTGATGGGTGGCGGGGCCCAGATCAAGGGACAGGAACCAACCTCGCAAATGCAAGCGCAGATGGGCCAATTGATGTCAGGGCAAATGCCCGACGGGGCTGGCAACCCGATGCAGGAGATGATGGAGAAATTCCAGCAAGGCGGGCTTGGCGCGATGATGGGCGGTGACAGCAACCCCATGGCCGAGATGATGGACAAGGTCACCGGTGGGTTCGATCTTTCATCGCTCATGGGCGGCGGCGGGGCTGGCTTGGCCGGAGCCATGGCCGCGGCCCAGGGCGGCGGGCTTTCCAGCATGTTGGATGCCTTCAACAACAAGGACACCACGCCCGAAAGCGAAGAAATGGCCGGCCTGATGTTGCGCGCCATGATCCAGGCCGCCAAGGCAGATGGCGGCATTGACGAAGCGGAAAAAGCCAAGCTGCTGGAAACAATCGGCGAGGATGCCGATCCTGAGGATATGGCCTTTGTCCAGGCGCAACTGGACGGGCCGGTCAATCCCGAAGCCTTGGCCAATGACACGCCCGAGGCCCAGCGTATGCAGGTTTATTCTGCCTCGCTCATGACCATCAAGGTCGACACCCAGGCCGAAGCGGAATATCTACACGACCTTGCCGGGGCCATGGGATTGGATGAAAACACCGTCAATATGCTGCATATGCAGATGGGCATGCAGCCGCTTTACAACTGAAACACTTATCCACAGCGCGCGCCTTTGGTCTTGGCCTGAGGCGCGACTTTGCCTATGAGAGGCGAAATTTTCGAGCCGGGGCTGGACCAAATGACCGACACCATCATCGCGCGTTGCGCCGCCAAGGGTTTGCGCATGACAGGCCAGCGCCGGATCATTGCCGAAGTTCTGGAAAGCTCCAAAGATCACCCGGATGTCGAAGAACTCTATGCCCGCGCCTCGGCTCGCGATGATGGGATTTCCATCGCAACGGTCTATCGGACGGTGAAACTGTTCGAAGAGGCTGGGATTCTGGAACGGGTGGATTTTGGCGATGGGCGCGCGCGCTACGAAGATGCCGAGCGCGAGCACCACGATCACCTGATCGACATGAATTCCGGTGAAGTCATTGAATTCGTTGACCCCGAGATTGAAGCCCTGCAGGAAAAGATCGCTGCGAAATTGGGTTACAAGCTCAAGGGTCACAAGCTTGAACTATATGGCGTTCCGCTCAAGAAAGACGAAAATTAGGTTTTTTATCCGTCTTCAAAGACCTTCTTCGCCACACGGAAACACTCCAAGGCCTGCGGAACCCCGCAATAGATGCCGATCACATGAATGATCGCACGCACCTCTTCCTTGGTGACGCCATTATTGATCGCGCCCCGGCAGTGAATTTCCCATTCATGCATTTTGCCCAAGGCCCCGATCATTGAAAGGTTCATCATCGACCGGGTTTTGGCATCGATGACATCATCCCCCCAGCCAAAGCCCCAACACCAGGCAGTCATGGCCTCTTGGAACGGGCGGGTGAACTCATCCGCCGCCGCCAGGTTCTTTTCGACATATTCCGCGCCCAGCGTGGATTTGCGTTGCTCCAGGCCTTTGAGGAAAAGATCCTCGTCAAATGTGCTCATGATTTACCCCTTGAGTTTGATGGCAACGTTTTTGGTCTGCACATAATTCCACAGCGCCTCGCGCCCTTTCTCTCGTCCATAACCCGATTTGCCGTAGCCGCCAAAGGGTGTTTCTACCCCGCCTGCATACCATTCGTTGACAAAGACCTGACCAGCGCGAATCTGGCGGGCTGCTGATGTCGCGCGGTCGAGATCGCGGGTAAAGACACCGCCAACCAGCCCATAGGGCGTGCCATTGGCGATTTCGATCGCCTCATCATCTGACGAGAATTTCAACACCGACAGGACCGGGCCGAAGACTTCATCATTTGCGATGGTCATATCTGGACTGACCTCTGTCAGGATTGTTGGCTCAAGAAAGGCACCGGGCGTGTTGAGCCGTCGACCACCCGTCGCAACCTTTGCCCCGTCAGCTTCGGCTTGCACCACCATCGCCTCGGCCCGGTCCCTTTGACCAACCGACACCATCGCCCCCATGGTCGGCCCAAACTCCGGCTGCTCAATGCCGGGTTTTACGGTCAAGGATTTGGCCACTCCAACCATGCGGTCGACCAAGTCGTCATGCACGCTTTCATGCACAATCACCCGGCTCATGGCAGAACACACCTGTCCTGCATTGAAAAAGATGCCCCAGCGCACGTCGTTTTCAAAGGCATCCAAATCCGCATCATTGTGCACAATCGCAGCGGATTTCCCGCCCAGTTCCAACACGCACGGCACAACATTACGCGCCGCCGCCGTGGCAATGGCAACACCTGTCGGCACCGAACCGGTAAAGACGATCTGGTTGACCATGGGATGGCCGGACAGGGCCGCGCCTGCGTCATGGCCCAAACCACACAGGATATTGACCGCCCCGCTTGGCAATCCAACCGCTTCGGCAGCATGCGCGAACCAGGCATTGGTAAGCGGGGTCAGTTCGGGCGTTTTGATCACGCAGGCATTGCCCGTGGCCAGGGCCGCCGACAAAGAGCGCGCGGTCATCTCCACCGGGTAATTCCACGGGATGATCTGGGCAGAGACCCCAAAGGGCTCGTAAGTGGTGAAATCAAAATAGCCCTTGCCCAGCGGAATCGAGCGCCCCTCAACCGTTTCAGCCTGATTGCCGTAATATTCGAAATAGCGCGCGGCCCCCTCAATCTCGATCCTGGATTCCCAGAGCGGCTTACCCTGCTCCAGGGTCAGGACACGCGCAATGTCGTTGATGTTTTCCAGCAGATAGCGCCCCATGGCCTGCACCATGCGGCCACGTTCCACCGGGCGCAGGTCAGACAAAGCGCCTGACAGATGCACCCGGCGCGCCGCCATTACAGCGCGATCAACATCCCCCGCATCCGCCAAGGCGTGCTCGGCCAGTTTTTCGCCGGTGGCAGGGTCGATAACATCGATCCGCCCTGCCCCGCCATCAACCCACGCGCCATCAATGTAATTCTGCCAATAGGGCTTCATCGCCTGTCCGTTCATGTCTTCTGAGATTCTTTAAGCCTGCGGAGTGTCCACAGCCTCGCGCATCCAGCGTTGCAAATGCATGACCGGATGTTCGGAGTTCACCCCGCCGCAAGGGTCAATCACCAGCGGCCCGGGCACATATCCGCGTGAGCCGAGACCGCGTTGCACGGATTCCACCAGGTGAATATCTTCTTCAACCGTGGTTTCCCGGTCTTGCACAGCCAATTGACGGATCTTGGCATCGTCGACACCACCGACCGAATACCAACCGCGCCAGACCACCACATGATCGGCATCAACAGCGCGCCAATGATAGGTGTTCAGCACATTGCCGGGATAGACCTGAAAAGAAAACATCGGCCATAGGAACCAACTGGAATACTCATTCTGATGGGCAAAGCCAGAATGGATGTCATAAGTCATCTGATTCAGTGATTGGCATTGCGTTGTGTGGCGCAGACACATGCCTTGGGGTTGAATGTCATAGGTTTCCGGCTTGATCACCCCATTGGCAAAGGTCGGATGATTCAAGGAGCAGTGGTAACATTCGGAATAGTTCTCGACCGAGACCTTCCAGTTGCAGTTCTCCGGAATCTCCACCCATTCCAACGGTTTCAACTCGGCCCAATTGGGCACCCATTCCTCGAGCTCGGCCCGCGCATTGGGAAACCATTCCTCCATCGGCGCGGCATCGGGATCAAGATTGACAAAGACAAAGCCCAGGAACTCTTCGGCGCGCACTTCGGTCAGGCAGATCTTGGATTTATCAAACCCATCGACCGCCTTGATATTCGGCCCTGCCCGCAATTCGCCGGTCAATTCATAGGTCCAGGCGTGGTAGGGGCAAACCACCACGCGGGTCGACCCCTTGCCGCTGACCAGTTGATGGGCGCGGTGTTGGCAGACATTGTAGAACACCCGGATCTTGTCATCACGTCCGCGGATGGCGAACAGGCTTTCACCCGCGATCTCAAAACAGGCATAATCGCCGGTCTTGGTCAGGTCAGATGCATGACAACCAAATTGCCAAGTCCGGGCCAAAAGCCCCTCGGTCTCTAACCGGAAAACCTGCGGATCGGTGTAATACCGCGCTGCCAAAGACGTGATCGGGTCGCTCATTTTTCCTCCGCTTGGTACAGCCCCAATTGATGGCGGCGCTTGTGAAAGGTCTCGACCCGTTCGACGATTTCATCGCTCGCCACGGCGACGACGAAAGACAGCAGCGTTTCAAGCAAGGCTATGATGCTGACGCTGGACGGGAAGAATTGCGGCGTGTCGACAGAGACAACAAAGCCATGATCCGCCGCATGAATGATCGGACTGGCAGGACTGTCGGACAGGGCAATGATCGTCATGCCCTGTTCGCGCGCAATATTCACGGCCTCGACCACTTCGGTTCGGTAGGGTTTGCAGGTGATCGCAATCAGAACGTCACGCGTATCGGCCCAGGCCAGATCATCCACAGGGGTCGATCCTGGCCTTGGGATGGCGTGAAATTCGGTCATCCCGGTTGAGGCCAGATAGGTAAAGTTGCGCGCCACCGAATTGTTGACCCCAACACCAAGCGTAAAGACGCGCCGCGCGTTCCAGATTGCGTCTGCCGCAGATTTCAACGCGTCTGTTGAGATGTCGGCAAAGGTCGCTTCGACATTGGCCAGCACATCGCGCACCATATCCGCGTAAAGCCCACCAAGATCCCCGGATTTGGAAATGTCCTGTAACCAGCGGGCCCGATCCGGAAAATCGGCCGCGCCACGCCTGATCGCCTCGCGGAACGGCGCACGAAAATCCTCATAACCGTCAAACCCCACCTGTCGCGCCATGCGCACCACGGTGTTGGGTTTCACATTTGCAGCCTCAGCAATCTCACGCACCGTGGACACGCCCACATCGCGGGGGTTTTCCAACACATAGGTTGCGGCCTTGCGGGCTTCGGGCGTCAGCTCGGGCAATTCGCCCGCCAGACGCTCCAGAATCGATTTTGATATGTTTGTACCATTCATGATTGACGATGGTATTTTTGTTTGCTTAGCCTGTCGAGTGTAAATCGACTCGAAAAGGAATGTTGTCGTGGCGAATGAATTTCCGAGCACCGCACGGGTTGTCATTGTGGGCGGCGGTGTCATGGGGGTGGGGCTTGCCTACCATTTGGGCCATGAGGGCTGGGGTGCAGACACGGTTCTGTTGGAAAAGTCCGAGCTGACGTCGGGCAGCACCTGGCACGCAGCCGGGCAGATCACCCATTCGACCAGTTCCTTTGGTCTTGGCAAATGTGTTGATTACAATATCGGCTTGTATTCCGGGGTGTTAGAGGCCGAAACAGGCCAGCCCGTCACCTGGCATGGCTGCGGTTCGTTCCGCCTAGCCTATACCGAAGATGAAATGGACTGGCTGCGTCACACCCTATCCGTCGGACGGGCGCTTGGCTTTAATATCGAACTTGTCGGACCCGAGGAGATTGCCAAACAGCATCCGTTTTACAATCTCGACGGGGTTCTTGGCGCGTTGCACACTCCGGATGACGGGCATGTTGACCCGACCAATGTCACCATGGCCATGGCGGCAGGCGCGCGGCAAAAAGGCGTGCGGATCATCCGCCAGTGCCGCGCCACCAATATCACGCAACTGCCCTCGGGTGAGTGGCAGGTTGAGACAGAGCGCGGCACGATCGCTTGCGAACATGTGGTAAATGCGGGCGGGACCTATGCGCGCCAGATGGGCGAATGGTCCGGCCTTCAATTGCCCATGACCTCGATGACCCACCATTATTTCGTAACCGAACCTGTGCCGGAATTTCAGGGGCTGGAGCGTGAGTTACCGGTCATCCGCGATGACAAAAAGGTCTCAGGCTATATCCGGATGGAGCAAAATCGCGGCTTGATCGGGATTTACGAAAAGGAAAACCCGAATTCCGTCTGGCATGATCATTGCCCTTGGGAATATGAGAACTGGCTGTTTGACGCAGATTATGACCGGGTCATGCCCTATCTTGAAGAAAGCCTGAACCGCATGCCGGTCTTTGCCGAACTCGGTATTCAGCGCGATGTGCATGGCGCGATCAGCCACCCGCCGGATGGCAACCCCTTGATCGGCCCTGCCCCGGGCGTGCGCAATTATTGGTGCTGCTGTGGCACCCAAATCGGCATTGGCTGGGGGCCTGGCTTAACCCGCGAATTGGCGCGCTGGATGGTGCATGGGTCAGCTGACATCTCCATGCGCGACTTCGACCCGCGCCGTTTTGGCAGTTACGCGACCAAAGACTGGCAGGTTGTGAAAGCCGAAGAGGATTATTGCCTGCGCCACGAAATCCCGTTCCCGCATTTCAACCGTTTGGCGGGGCGTCCGATCAAACCCTCACCCTTGCATGAACTGCTGAAAGCCAAAGGCGCCGTGCATGAAGAGGTCTATGGCTTTGAACGCCCCCGCTTTTTCACCAAAGGCATCGCACAAGAGGATCATTATTCCTTTAACCGCACCCCGGTGGACGACATGGTCGCGTCGGAGGTCAAAGCGGTGCGCGAGGCTGTCGGGATCATGGATGTCACCGCCTTCACCAAGGTTATGGTCCAAGGGCCCGGTGCCTATGCGCTGCTGGACCGTTTGACCGCCAACCGCATGCCACAAAAGATCGGGGCGATCACGCTCACCCATATGTTGAACCGCGCCGGGCGGATTGAGTTGGAAACAACCATTGTCCGCATGGGCGACGATCGGTTCTATCTGGTCTGCGCAGCCTTCTTTGAGCAACGTTTGTTGGATCACCTCGCGCATCAACGTGATTGCGAAGAGGTTACAATTTCAGCACTTTCTGCTGATTGGAGCGCCCTATCCCTGAACGGTCCCCTAGCGCGCGACGTCTTGGCAAAATGCACAGATGCCGACCTGTCCAATGTCGGCTTCCGCTGGCTCTCTGCTCAGGAAATCACCGTAGCGGGCCATTCGGTATGGGCCTTACGCATGTCTTATGCCGGCGAATTGGGCTGGGAATTCCACATGCCCAATGCCGCCTGTCTGGATGTCTACAACGCGCTTTGGGGGGCTGGTGAACCCCATGGCATTGCTGACTATGGCTCTTTCGCAATGAATGCCATGCGGATGGAAAAGGGCTTTAAAGGGGCCGGAGAGTTGACCAACGAGGTCACCCTTGCCGAAGCAGACGTCTTGCGCTTTGCCCGTCAGGACAAAGATTATCTGGGGCGTGACAAGACCCTGAACACCGATCTGCCCTGGATCTGCGCCTATCTGGAAATCGAACCGGATGGCAAGGCAGATGGTCATGGTGGCGAAGCGGTCATGTTGGATGGCGATGTGGTCGGGGCGACAGCCTCGGTTGCCTTTGGCCCGACGGTCGGCAAAATCCTGGCCTTTGCCTATGTCAAACCCCACGCAGCAACAACTGGAACCGCGTTGGAGGTTGTCATTCACGGCCAACCCCGCCGCGCCCGGGTCTTGAGCGAACCAGCCTATGACCCACAAAGCCTGAAACCTCGAACAGATGCGGCAATCCCATGAAAATAAGCCGCATTTCTCTTTGGTCCTTGGGCCTGACCAGCCACGAGGCCTATCACATGTCCGAGGGCAAGACCTGTGACACGGTCAAAACCCATATCCTCAGCCTTGAGACCGATACCGGGCTGAAGGGCTGGGGTGAGGTCTGCCCGATCCCGCATTATCTGCCCGCCTTTGCCGATGGGGTTCCCAGTGCCTTGACCGAAATGGCTCCTGAGCTCCTTGGCCAAACTCCGCTGGGGGTAGACAGCCTGATGCACCGGTTGGACAACTACCTGCTGGGGCATTCCTATGCCAAATCTTTGGTGGACATGGCGCTGTGGGATCTGTTTGGCAAGGCTGTTGATCAGCCGCTTTATGCTTTGTTGGGTGGTCGCATGCAGGCTGATATGCCGCTCTATCATTCGATCACATGCATTGCCCCAGATGACATGGCGCGGATCGCGCGCGAGGCTTATGGGACCGGTATTCGACAGTTTCAGGTCAAACTGGGGGCCGATCAGGATTGGCAAGCCGATGCGGAACGCCTGATCAAGGTGCGCGAAGCGGTAGGCGAAGGCCCGCTTGTCTATGGTGATTGGAATTGCGGCGCGACCAAGTTGCAGGCCACCCGCACAGGCCGGGCCGTTGCGAATCTGGACATTATGCTGGAACAGCCTTGCAAAACGCTCGAAGACTGTGCCGCCGTGCGACAAGCCACGGGTCTGCCAATGAAAATCGACGAAAATGCTTTTGACATCGCCTCGCTGGTCAGGGCAGCCGAATTGGGTGTTCTGGATGCGGTCGCGCTGAAACTCAGCAAGTTTGGCGGTCTTTCTGCGATGCGCCGCGCCCGTGATCTGACGGTTCATCTCGGTGCTGAAATCTGCGCCGAATGCACCTGGGGGTCTGACATTGTCACCGCCGCCGCGCTGCATTTCGCCGCTTCGACCCCGCCCAATGCCTTGCTGAACACCTGTGATCTGTCCTCTTACGTTGGCCCGCGCGTCGCGCCTGATTGCCCGACCCGCAAAAATGGCCGCATCGCCCCGCCCGAAGGCCCAGGCCTTGGCGTTTCCCCGGATTTGGACCTTCTTGGCTCCCCCTTGCTTGAACTGGCCTGACTTATGCAAAAACTCACCTCTCAATCCGAATGGATCGCCCGCGCGCAGGCGGTACTGCCCGCCGGTGGCTTCGGGAATTTTGACCCGGGCATCATCATTTCTCATGGCCAGGGCAGCCGTGTCTGGGACGAGGATGGCACGGAATATGTCGATTACCTGATCGGCTCTGGCCCGATGTTACTCGGGCATGGACATCCCGAGGTCATGGAAGCCGTGCTGGAACAGCTGCCAAAAGGCATGACGTTTTTTGCGAACAATTCCAAAGGCATCGAACTGGCCGAGGCCATCGTCAACGCCGTGCCTTGCTGCGAACAGGTACGTTTTGTCGCCTCGGGCGGCGAGGCGGATATGTATGCGATCCGGCTGGCCCGAGCCTATACCGGGCGTGACAAGATCCTGAAATTCGAGGGCGGCTATCACGGCATGAGCGCCGAGGCGCAAATGAGCCTCGCCCCCGAGGCGCGGGTGAACTTCCCCCAAGCGGTGCCGGACAGTGCTGGCATCCCACAGGGCGTAGCCGATCAGATGCTGATTGCACCCTATAACGACCTTGGCGCTGTCGAAGCGTTATTGGCCGAGCACAATGACATTGCCGCAATCATCGTCGAACCTTTGCAGCGCATCATTCCGACCGAACCTGGCTATCTGCAAGGGCTGCGTAACCTTTGCAACAAGCACCATGTTCTGCTGATCTTTGACGAGATCGTCACCGGGTTCCGCCTGGCTTTTGGCGGAGCGCAAGAGCGCTATGGCGTGGTGCCGGATATCTGCACCATGGGCAAAATCATTGGAGGGGGTTTTCCTCTGGCAGCACTTGGGGCCAGTGCAGAGATCATGATGCATTTCGACAAATCCATCGTGGGGGCTGACAAATGGCTGATGCAATTGGGCACCCTGTCGGGCAATCCGATTGCGGCGGCAGCGGGACTGAAAACGGTGGAGGTATTGGGACGCGCGGGGAGTTATGAGCGCCTGCGCGAGACGGGAAAAACCCTGCAGGACATGCAGAGTACCGCGCTGCGCGAAGCCGGCATCCCCCATCAGATTTGCGGTGATGAAACCCTGTTCGACATTTACTTCACCGATGCGCATTGCCGCGATTACCGCAGCGCACAGCATGACAACCCCGGTCGGAACGACCTATATAACAATACCTTGCGCAGCCAAGGCGTGTTCAAATCTCCGGGCAAGTTATACGCCTCCTTGGCCATTACCCAAGAAGATCTGGAGCTAACACAAAACGCTGTCACGCAGGCCGTTCAGGCTATCTGCGCCACCTAAAGCGTTTCCAGTTTTTGTTGAAACAAAGCAACAGCTTACTGCGTTTGAGCCAAAGGCGAAAGGCAGCGAAAGCTGATCCAAAATAAACTGGAAACGCTCTAGGGTCAGGATGCATTGATTTGGCGTCACTGGCGCAGGAAGAGCAATAAAGCAGGGGTTTTGGACGCGCAGGAACTGGCGGGGTCAATTGCAAGCGGTAAAAGCCGCTGCTTTGCAGCGCTCCCTGCGTCTGCAAGATTTACCTGATCTTGCCCCTGAGCTGCGTTACATCACCTTGAAAGACAACCAGTATTTCTGCGTCGATGTGCCTTGTCAGGAACAAGATCAGGTAAACCAGTGGCGTCAAATCAATGCATCCTGACCCTAAGCCAAAGGCAATCCATCACTCCAAAGTGATGGAGACCCGGCGGTTTTGCTTGCCTTTGTTTTGAACCTTGGTGATGCGCACCGTGCCGATCTCGCCGGTGCGCGCCACATGGGTGCCGCCGCAGGGTTGCAAATCGACCTGTTCAGTGCCGCTGCCAATCCGCACAAGGCGTACTTTGCCTGCCCCGCGTGGCGGTTGAACCGACATGGTTTTGACCAGACCGGGATTGGCATCCAGTTCCGCGTCTGAAATCCAGCCCTCGGTGACTTCAAGATCCCGGTCGATTAGCTTGTTCAGGCTGTCCTCGAGGCTGGTCACATCCTGTGGTGCCTCGGGCATGTTGAAATCCAACCGCCCAGTCCCCGCACCGATCGCGCCGCCGGTCACTGGCAAGGGGATAACGACACTCAGCAAATGCAGGGCCGTATGCACGCGCATGTGTTTGTGACGGCGTTCCCAATCCAGAACTTGAGTAACTTTGGTTCCGACGGCTGGCAAAGGCAAAGGTTCCGCCGCCACCAACACGCTTTCCCCCTGTTCGCCCTTGACGGCGGTTGCGATGGGAAAGCGCAGCCCGTCCCATTCCAGCCAACCGCTATCACCCGGCTGTCCACCGCCGGTGGGATAAAACAGGTTAGGTTCAACGATTACCCCACCCTCTTCGGTATGGGCCTTAACCGTGCCAGCGACATCACGGATATAGGCGTCTTCGCGATATAACAGCTGGGTCATTCCGGGGCTCCTTCATCCTTTTTCGCCTGACCTGTCAGGGCTTCGGGGTTGCGCAACCAGACATCGCGCTGCGCAAACGGGATCTCGATCCCCTCTTCGGTAAAGCGTTCTGCGATCTGGTGGTTGATTTCAGTTCGCACGCTGAGGCCTTTGTTCACATCGCGCAGGACCATCCGCACTTCGAAATCCAAGGAATCCGCGCCAAATCCACGAAACACCACGTAAGGGGCCGGGTTCATCAGAACCATGTCGTGGTGCCGCGCGATATTCATCAGGATCTTTTCAACCCGGCGTGTATCAGTGCCATAGGCCACGCCAACCGGCACAATGATCCGCCCCAGAACATTGCCACGGGTGTAGTTCGACACGGTGCCCGATACCAGATCGGCATTGGGCACGATCATATCGTAGCGATCAAATGTCTCGATGCGAGTCGAGCGTACCGAGATATCGCGCACGGTGCCATGGACACCGTTGACCTCGATCCAGTCGCCTTCGGAAATCGGGCGTTCGATCAGCAGGATAATGCCCGAGACAAAGTTGGATACGATGTTTTGCAACCCGAAACCGATACCAACAGACAAAGCACCGGCGACAATGGCCAGCGAAGACAGGTCAAGCCCGCCCATTGTGATCGCCACAATTGCCGCGACAAAGATCCCGATATAGCCGACCCCGGACACAATCGCGGTTTGTCCACCTTGATCGATCTTCGTCCGTGGCAGCACTGAACTGCGCAAGGCCCCTTGCAAGAGCCGTGTCAGCATATAGCCCAGCACAAAGACCACAACGACGACCAGAAAATCGCTGGGCGAAAAGCGCGTTTCGCCAATCTGGAACCCTTCGCGGAACCGCGTCCACAGCTCTGTCAGGTCCGCCTCACGCGCACCCCAGATCAAGGCCAGGAATGGCAGTGAGGCAATGGTCAGAATGAACCCGGCCAGAACCGGCAGCAGACCTTCGTTTTCGTTCTGATCCTCGGGCTGGCGGGTGATCAGCGCGTAGAGATCGTTGATAAAGCTCTGCAAAACCAGGATGGCACCAATAACCGCCAGTGTGGCAATGGCCGGGTAAACCGTCGCGCTGCCGACGCGCAGATAGCCAATCGCCGCCAAAACCGGGCCAACAACGCCCAACACCATCGCCGCGCGCCCCAGCAGCCTCGCAAAACGCAAGCGGAACAGCCCGGCATCCCCTTCTTTGGCGGCTTTACTGCCCACCATGGCCGCATCATTGCGCACGCGCCCAAGCCGGAACAGATAGAGGCCCGATACCAAGAGCAGAGGGTATTCAACGACTGACAAAGTCTCGGCAGAAAAACGATCATGCTGGGTGAGAACTTCTAAAAGGCCGCGCGCCACGTAAAGCGCCGCCAAAACGTCCGAGAACCAACGGGCTTTGACCCGTTCTTCCGGCGCGAATGGCATGACTGCGATGCTGTCATCATCGTTAAAGGCCCATTCCGCCAGCCAATGGATCCCCAGCAACACCGCCGCCCAAACCGGCAGACTTTCCAGGAACAGGCTCCAACGGGGGCCAGCCAGTCCAGAGACCAGAACCGCTTGGGTCAAGGCATAGATACCGGCCATAGGCAGTAGGATCTGCCCAAGCGAGATTAGAAACCGCCAAACCGCCCGGCGGTTGCGACTGAATTTGTCGGCACCACGCGCCAGGCTGCGCGCCCAGCCACGCCCTCGTGTCAACAGGACAAAACCCAAAGCGGCCAGCAGTATGATGGCGGGCAATTGCGTTTTGGCTTTGTTGCGCAACAGCTCCGAGGCCCAGCGGCGCTCCAATTCTGCCCAGGATTTGGACAAGGAGGTCCGCAAATCCTCCCAGGCTTGTCCCCAATGAGCGGGGTTCAAAGGCGATGGCCCCAGCTCCAGCAACGCATCCGCCTGACGCGCCCGGATAATATCGTCAATCTCGCCGATCACACCATTGGCCCGGCGATAAGCTTCGTCTGCTTGTTTGACAGGCGCAGACAGGAACGCGAGCTGATCTGTAAGCTCTTGACGCCGTTGCGTGATCTCGCTGGCTTCTTCCTGCCCCTCTTCGGGCACCGGTCCCAAAGCATCCAGCTGAGATTGCAGCGTTTCAATCCGCGCTGCATTGGCTTCGCTGGCCTCAAGGAAATTATCGCGCCAAATCGCAACCTGGCTGCGCAGGTTTTCCAGGCGCAAGTCTGAGGCTTGCCCCAGTTCCAGATCAGCCTCAACCTCTGAGGCCAGACGTTCCCAGGCCGCGTAATCGGGGCCGTTATCCTGAGCAGAGGCCTGAAAAGCCAGGCACATCAGGGCAACAAGCGCCCAACTTAGAACGCGGCGCAGGATCGGCATCAGTCTTCAAAAACGCCGGGGATGCTGGCCGGAGCTTTGGTCAACCATGGTGGGGTCGGCAGGCCTTTGTCCTTGAGGAATTCCGGGTTGAACAGCTTGGACTGATAGCGCGTGCCATAATCGCAAAGGATGGTCACAATGGTATGGCCCGGCCCCATTTCCTTGGCCATGCGAATGGCACCTGCAACGTTGACACCAGAGGACCCGCCAAGGCAAAGCCCCTCATCGGTCAGCAAATCAAACACAACCGGCAAAGCTTCGGCGTCCGGGACGCGATAGGTGAAATCCGGTTTGAACCCTTCGAGATTGGCGGTGATACGGCCCTGCCCGATCCCTTCGGTGATCGAATTGCCCGGGTTCTCTTCGCCGGTATAGATTTTGAACAGGCCCGCGCCTTCTGGGTCAGCCATGGCAATCTTGACCCCTTTGGGCTGCAAGGCTTCGGCGACGCCGGCCAAAGTGCCCCCCGATCCAACCGCGCAGACAAACCCGTCAACCTTGCCGCCCAGTTGCTCCCAGATCTCGGGGCCGGTGGTTTCCACATGGGCCTGACGGTTGGCGACATTGTCGAACTGATTGGCCCAGATTGCGCCATTGGGTTCGGTCTTGGCCAATTCCTCGGCCAGGCGGCCGGAATAACGCACATAGTTGTTGGGGTTGGAATAAGGAGCCGCAGGAACCTGAACCAACTCAGCGCCGGCAAGGCGGATCATATCCTTTTTCTCTTGGCTTTGGGTTTCGGGGATCACGATGACGGTTTTGAATCCCATCGACGCTCCAACCAGAGCCAGACCAATCCCGGTATTACCCGCGGTGCCTTCGACAATGGTGCCACCGGGTTTCAGCAGGCCCTTGGCAACCGCATCGCGAATGATGAACAGGGCGGCCCGGTCCTTGACCGATTGGCCCGGATTCATGAATTCCGCCTTGCCCAGAATCTCGCACCCCGTTTCTTCGGACGCCTTGTTGAGGCGGATAAGCGGGGTGTTTCCAATGGCCTGAGCCAAATCAGAGGCAATGCGCATGCCGAGTCCTTTCGTCACGTTTACCAAACAGGTGTAGGGCGCGCGCGCACTGAACTCAAGGCGCAGAAATCACGAGATCGTTCCTGTTTTTGCACGCAATGTGGAACGCTGTCGATAAAGCCAGAGCAACATCATCGCCAAGGGCGCAACATTGACCTCGCCGCTATCCACAAGGCGCATCGCATGGTCAAAGGACAGCACATGACTGCGGATATCTTCGTTTTCCTCAGCCAAACCGCCCTGCCCCTGTCCGCGCCCGGTCAGATCACAAAGCGCGAGATAGCAGTGAAAGAACTCCGTCGAATAGCCGGGCGACGCATAAACCTTTGGCATGGTTATCAATTCTGCCAGGTCCAGGCCTGCTTCTTCCTGCGCCTCGCGAATGCCGGCCTGTTTTGGGTCTTCGCCCGCATCAACCAGCCCGGCAATCGGTTCGAGGACCCAAGGGGCCGGATCACCCCGGTTAAAGGTGCCCAGCCGCAATTGTTCGACCAGCAGAACCTGATCATTGATCGGGTCATAGGGCAGAACAAGCGTCACATCAAAAGACATAAAGGTCTCGCGTTGCAGGACATTGCTTTGCCCGCCATCGAACCGTTTATGCGTCGCCTCAAAGGCCTTGAGGCGAAAAAATCCGTCAAAGCCCGGGCGTTCCTTGGTGATTGTTACATCGCGCGCGCTCATCTGGCTGCGCACGGTTTGCGGCGCGCCCTCCGCTGCCAGTTCCTGCGCCCAGGCACGGGCGCGGAAAAACGGCAAAAGCGATTGAATGTCGCTAGCTGAAAACCGGTCGCGGCGGGACATCACTTCTTGGGCGGCACGCAGCGTCATCTGTCCCCAACGCGCGGCCCAATCCTGCAAGGACCAAAGATCGCCCAGCGCCCAACGATCATCCTGCGGAACATAGACATCTGCCTCACACGGGCCGGTCTCTGTTTGAACGGTCTTGCGCACCAGATCGTAGGCAAAGCCGCCCTCGTAATAATTCAGACTGTCCAGATCGTCGCGACTCAGGTCGCGCAGCAATAGACCTGTGGCCTTTGCGCCGGGCTTGGAAACGATCATGGGAAAGGCTTCATCCTTGGCCCAATGCACCGCATGATCCGGCAAGGTCGCCTCGGCCGCATTCAATGTCTCAAACGGACGTCCCAAAACCAAAGAAAGCAGAGGCACGTAACGCAACGTGCCGTAAAGGAATAAATCAGTCAGGGTTATCTCCAGTGGCGAGATACAGTTTCGCTAATCATGCCCGATGCTATAGCGCCAACCAACAAAGTCAGGATAACTGGGGCGTTAATCAAGTGTTCACCAAGTTTCACGCCGATTTCGAAAATTGCGGCAATGGCTTCAACGACACCATCATACCGGTGCTTCATCGATTCCTGCACCATCTCGTAAACAGACTGAACGAACAGCCCCCAAAAAGTCAGGGCGGCGACTCCGGTAAACCCGTTTGAAATGCCGGCAGCAAAACCACGCCCAGCGCGTGATCCCAAGACAAGCCAACCGCAGATGAACCCGATGACCGAATTGATTTCCGAGAACCGCCCAAAGGCCGTGCCTGATGGCAGTTGTGTTTTCAGGATCTCGGATACGATATAGCCCAGCACGGCCAAACAAATACCGGAAAACAATTTGGCAGCAGTGGGCATAATCACGTCTCGCTATCGGTTATGCCACAAAACATAGCGTCCAATGGGGATGGGACGCAAGATATTGCGGCGTCGAAGCGGCGATTACTGGCTTTCGCGACTGTCTTTCCAGGTTTCATATCGCGCCAAAGCTCCTGCGCGGCCCTCAGACAGGCCAACGATAGGCGCGGGATAGTCCGCATCTGCGGATAGGTGCCACGTTCTAGGGACCGCTTTGAAATAGGACAACGCGCTTGGCTCTGGTGTTGATCTGCCCTCGGCCAACCACCGGCTTATGTAGTGTTCCTGCGGATCAAACTTTTGGCGTTGTGTTTCGGGATTGAAGACGCGGAAATACGGCGAGGCGTCGGGGCCACATCCAGCCACCCATTGCCAGCCCATCGCGTTCGAGGCCGGATCCCAATCGGTCAGGCAATCGGCAAACCAATCCATCCCCAATCGCCAATCCATTTGCAGATGTTTCGTCAGATATGACGCCACAATCATGCGCACACGATTATGCATCTGTCCGGTGACATAGAGCTCGCGCATCCCGGCATCGACCAAGAGCACGCCCGTCCGCCCACGTATCCATGCCTGAAAATGCGGATGGTCGGCGTTTTTGAGCCAGGGAAAGTTCTGCCATTCCGCACGCCACTCGACCGTGGCCAGCTCCTTGTGATGCCACATCAGATAGGCGGCAAAGTCGCGCCATAACAATTCGCTCAGGAACTTGTCTGCGCCGGCTCGCCCGTGCTGCCCGGCCTTTTGGCCCGACGCCCAACACCGCGCGATGCTGATCTCGCCCCAGGTTAGGAAAGGCGACAGGCCGGAACAGGCATCCGAAGTGGGCAAATCCCGTTCGGCCTGATATCTTGCAATTCGGCTGGTGGTGAAGTCATCGAGCGTGGCCAGCGCTTTGGCCTCTCCGACACTATTATGCTGCGCCAAGACCTGCGCACCACGATTCATCGGTTTGGCCAGGCTCCAACTCGCCAACGCAGCGCTTGCAGGCCAGGTATTTGGCGCGCACAGTTTCGGAACATCCAACAATTCGCCTGCAATCTGTCGGTGCCACACGGCGCGGCGAAAGGCAGAATAAACCTTGTAATCGCCCCCCTGCCCGGTCTGCACCGTCCAAGGTTCATGTAAGAGCGTACCAGCAAAGCTTTTCGCCTCAACGCCCCGGGCCTTGAGAGCCGCTTTGACGCCCGTATCTCGGGCCACGCTGTCAGGGTCATAGGCGCGTTGCCAATAGACCGTTGTCGCGCCTGTCTCGGCCAATAGATCTTGCAAGACCGTCAAAGCCGGTCCTTTTTGCAGGATCAAACGCGACCCGACCTTTTTCAAAGAACTGCCAAACATTGCCAAGGCCTGCTCGAGACGCCATTTCGACGCCGCGCCCAGCGTTTCGAAAACCTCATCATAGATAAAAACCGGGATCACAGGACGCCCGGTTTGCGCCGCCGCCGTCAAGGCTGCGTGATCGCGCAGCCTCAGATCCCGGCGAAACCAAACTATGACAGGCGGTTCGAGATCCGTCACAGCACCTGATCCAAGGCTTTGATCAGCTGCTCGATTTCGTCCTGATGTGTGTAATGCGTAAAGGACAGCCGCAAAACGCCATGCTCTGGCTTGATGCCAAGGGCCTCGAGCACACGAACCGCATAAAAATCACCGCCACCGGCCATGATCCCATGGTTTGCCAGTTCGGTGGCCAGTTCGAGCCCCGGTCGGTTGGCGCAAACGGCCACTGTGGGTGCCCGGCCCGCTGCCTCCTCTGGCCCCAAAAGGCGCAGATCATTGCGCCCCTTTAGGTAATCCAACAAAGGTTGCAACAAGGCGCTTTCGTGATCGCGCATCAGGTCATGCACTTTGGACCGGTCCACGCCATGATGTCCGGCCAGATCTTCGATGTAATCCACCATCCCGGCAGAGGCCGCCACTTGGGCATGGTCCGGCCCTGCCGGGGTGAAACGTTTATATAGACTGTCCGCATTGAAATAATGCGCCTGGTTGGGAAGGGTCATGCCAAGGCTGCGCTTGATCGTCATGATCCCCTGATGTGGACCAAAGGTTTTGTAGGCGGAAAACAGATAGATATCCGCACCCAGCGCCCCAACATCGGGAAACCCGTGCGGTGCATAGCTGACACCGTCCACACAGGTGAATGCCCCGGCAGCATGGGCCAAGGCGGTGATCTCTTGGACCGGATTGATCTCGGCGATGACATTGGAACAATGCGGAAAGCAGACCAGCCGAACGGACTCATCCAGCAGAGTTTCCAGTTCTTCGGGGTTCAAACGTCCAGTAGCCGGGTCGACCTTCCACTCGCGAATCTCAATCCCATCCTCGGCCAATCGCCGCCACGGGCCGCTATTGGCTTCATGATCTTGGTTCGTAACAATAATTGCCTCACCCGGAGACATCATTTGCCGAAACGCCTGGGCCAAAACATAGGTATTCTGCGTGGTGGACGGGCCGAAAGACAGCTCATCCGTGGCGACCCCCAACAGCGCCGCCAATCGCTGCCGCGCCTCATCCATTTCTTGCCCACCCAATTGGCTGGCCGCATAGGGCGCATAGGGCTGCACCTTGCGTTGATGGTAAAACCGCGTCAGCCGGTCAATGACATGCTGACAGGTATAGGACCCACCGGCGTTTTCAAAAAACGCCTGCCCTTGCAAACTGGGTTCCTGAAAGGCCGGAAACCGGCTTCTGACAAAATCGACATCCAACATGTGCTGCTCCTCAATCCACCGTCGCAAGAAAGCGGCATTGTTCATTCTGGTCAAGCCAGCCCGCGATATCGCCAAACTGACACAGCCTGTCAGGTAGCTGTGTCAAACCGTGAGGCAAGTCGAAAACCAAAAGGAGAGACGATATGAGCTGGATACCAAAGGACTTTCTGGTCTGGGGCGAATTGCCGGTCACGGATTTGGACAAGGCGGTGGCGTTTTATCAAACCGTCACCCAGGGTGAGATCACGATTACCGAAGACGGACCAAACCCGATGGCTGTTTTTCAGGTCAAAGACAGCGCCACGGGCATCGCTCTAAGCATCTATCCCGGTACTCCACCGGCGCGTGGAACAGGGCCAACCCTGCATCTGGCCGCCAATGGCAAATTGGAAGAGGTCATGCAACGCGTGCGCGATGCTGGTGGTGAGGTTGTCTCCGACCCCATACCTCTGCCCGCTGGCCGGTTCTTTTACGCGATCGACCTGGACGGAAATTCGGTCGGCTTTTTCGAAGGAAAATAGGTGTCTGGGGGGCTTGTCCTGCCAGAGTAGGAAGGCCCTACGCACCTTCCGGCAATAGGAACAAATCAGTCACCATGCTCTCGCAGCCAATGGCGGTCAACATCATGTGCAATTGTCCGCGATGATGAGTTTGGTGATTGAACATATTTGTAACGCAAACCCATTTGGGGGTACAGAATCGCTGTCCATAGACAGAGGAAAACCAGCTGAGCTCGCCGGTCAGATCAATGGCGCGCAGTTTTTCAGCCCATTGTTGTGTCGCTACATCGGTCCGAAACCGCATAATTTCCCATTCCGAAAAAGATGACGTCAGCTCTGCCCCCATCGCACTATCCTCCTCAGGTGCTGGCATCACACCGAAACGCGACAACCAGAGTTGATCTGTCCAGAGCAGATGATTGGCTGTGGCCATAATCGAACCAAAGAACGCGCCCCTGTGTTGATACAGAACATCATCATTCAGCCCAGACATCATCGCCTGCAACTGCTTGTTTTGCCACTGATTGTAGCGCGCCATCTCGCGCACATATTCAGGAGAAATCATCGCCCCAACCACCCGTTCAAAAAACGTCACAACTCCTTTGGTTAAATGAAACCTACGCATTGTGACAGATCAGAGCCCATTCGCGGCTCAGATGAATTGCACCATAGTTTAAAGAGAAACCGTTTTAGTTGGCAACTCTGGTGCCAGCCCCTGCGAGGTCAAAGGTCAGAAAGCTGGAAAGCGCAAAATTTAACTTCTTTTTTTGCACAAATTTTGGCTCTGTGCAGTCAATCTTAAGACCCCTTCTCCGACATTGGTCGCATGTCCGACCTTTGGAGAACTTTAATGAAACGAGCAAAGACGACCCTTTTGGCAGCCTTGGCGGTTTGCCTTCCCGCCTTGGCACATGCTGACCAGGGCATCACCGACACCGAAGTGACCTTTGCCCAGGTCGCGGCACTCGAAGGACCGGCCGCCGCGCTTGGCCAAGGGATGCGCCTTGGGATGATGGCAGCATTTCAAGAGGCAAACGCAGCAGGCGGTGTTCATGGCCGCATGATCAATCTGGACAGCATGGATGACGGCTATGAACCCGATCGTTCCGTACAACACGTTCAGGATGTCATTTCCGGGAATAACCATATCGGCCTGATCGGGGCCGTCGGCACGCCGACATCCGCGGCAACCCAGCCAGTGGCCACAGCTGCCAATATGCCCTTTATCGGCCCCTTCACCGGTGCCGGTTTCCTGCGCAAGGCTGAGCATGGCAATGTTTTCAATGTCCGCGCCACCTATTTCGCTGAGACTGAGGCCTGGATCAAACATCTGGTAGACGAACAAGGCATGAAGAATATTGCCCTGCTTTATCAGGATGACGGGTTTGGCCGTGTTGGCCTTGCCGGTGTCACCGCTGCGCTTGAACGCCGCGGCATGACCCTCACCGCTGAAGGGACCTATACCCGCAACACTGTTGCCGTGAAAAAGGCCCTGATTTCTATTCGAAAGGCCAAGCCCGATGCCGTGGTCATGGTTGGCGCTTACAAGCCGGTCGCCGAATTCATTCGCCTGTCACGTAAGATGAAATTCAATCCGACCTTCGTGAATATCTCTTTTGTCGGCTCTGACGCGCTGGCAAAAGAGCTGGGCCCAGATGGCGAAGGTGTCATCATCAGCCAGGTTGTTCCCTTTCCATGGGACGGGTCCCGCGCTGTTGTTGCGCAATACCACAAAGCACTGAAAGCAGCAGACCCTGAGGCTACCCCAGGCTTTGTTACCCTCGAGGGGTATTTGACCGGCCGCTTGGCGATCAAAGCGCTTGAGGCAGCTGGCCAAGACCTGACACGTGAAAGCTTTATGACGGCGCTGGCCGGTCTGCGCAGCATCGATTTTGGCGGTGTTCAGATGGAGTTCGGCCCTGGTGACAACCAAGGCATGGACGACGTCTTTTTGACGCGCATCACCAAGGATGGCGGTTTCGCCCCCATCGCCTCTGCTGACGCGTCCTAACGAGCAGTTGCGGTCAGCGGTTTAACACCCGCTGGCCGCCATTCCCAAAACGACCAAAAATTGAGAAGCAGGACCATGGCAAAAAAGCGCGCAAACAAGCCAAACCGCAAGTTCAAACTTTTTTCCTCCATCGGCAGCAAGATCACCCTTATCCTGCTTTGCATGGGGGCCGCATCTGCATCCGTTGGTGTTCTTGTTTCTCTGGTTTTTGGGCAAATTTCGGATGGCATGGGGCATTTGACAGATGAAAAGCTTCCGGCGCTTGAGGTCAGCAAACAACTGATATCCGCCAGCAGCGATACCAAGGATTCCATGACTTCGATCCTGTTGGTCGATTCCGAAAACGCGATGGAGAAAGTTGAAAAAGGCACTGAAAGTTCACTTCTGAGACTGCAAGAGCTGATTGCCCAACTTCCTGTGGAGCTGCAAGAACAGCTCGAAGAACAGCGTTTGAACGCCGAAAACACACTCAAAGAGCTCATTACCGCCCGCAAAGCGAATTTCCGCAATGAACAATGGATTGGCGCGCAAATTGCTGAGATGCAAAAGCTAAGTGCAGCGGTGCAAACATTGTTGAATGAACTGGCCGTCGAAGCGTCAACGAACCTAAAAACTGGTGGTGAAAAGACGATTTCAGGCATTGACGCAACCTTTAGCGATCTCGTCGACAACAAATTCGCGGCCCTTCAATCCCTGTTGGAGGCCCGCGCCGAAATCAATCTTTTGTCCGGGACAACCTTTGCCCTTAGCAATTCGACCAGTTCCAGCACACGATCGATCCTGACTGACCTGTCCCGCGCAGCCAACGAACGGCTAAGCGATATCATCGCAACGCTTGAAAGCTCAGAAGAAGTCACTCTGGACGTGTCCAAACTGCAAGAGGCCGCACAGGTCTTCTCCAAAGCAATGGCACAAGGACAGAGTCGGCTGTCGCAAAACCAATCTGCGGTTCTGGCGGCACGCCGGGATGTCGACGTCGAGCTTTCAACGGCCGTTGATGACATGGTGTTCACCCTGATCATCGCCGCCGAAGAGGCCAGTTCAGACAATCGCACGGTCATTGAAAACTTGCTGACAAACGAGGTTGGCTTTCTGAACAAGCTGCTTGAGATTAACGCCGCCATCAGCGCCTTTCAGATGGCCGCCCTGAATGTTGTTGTCGCGCCCGGCGTGTTCGAAACACATTCCGCAACAGGTGGTCTCGCCGCCGCCTCTGCAGAGTTGGAGACGTTCCTGGATTTCAAAGATGGGGTTTTGTTCAAAGACCTGTCAGGGTTGATCGCGCTGGCAGATCCGAAACAGGGTTTACCAGCCTTCAAAACCGCCTCGCTGCAATCAACAGCATCCGCGCGCCGGGAATCCGTTGCGACGGCAAAAGCTGTGCAAGAAATCTCGTCTTTTGCGGCGCAAATTGGCCAGCAAAGCATGGATGACATTGCAACAATGGCCCACGGGATCAGCAAAGACATTCATCAAAACCAACAATGGGTTCAGATGCTGTTGGCGGGTTCAGCCGGTATTCTGCTGCTCGCGATCCTGCTGACTCGTGTCCTGATCCTGTCCCCGCTTAGGAAAATCAGCGCCACAACGGAACGTTTGGCCGAAGGTGATCTGGCAGAAGTCAAAGGTTTCGAAAAATCCTCGGACGAGATCCACCGCATTGCTAGGGCTTTGGCCATTTTCCGCAACAGCCTGGTTGAAAGACAGGAACTCGCCGAGGCCACTGAAAAGGAACGTGCCGCCCGCAGCGCAGAGCAAAAAGCTGCCGTGACGGCCATTGGTGAAGGGCTGGAACGCCTGTCCGCCGGCGATCTCAGCAGCCCGATCAACGCAGCGATGAGCGAAGGCTATGGCAAGCTAAAGGATGACTTTAACAGCGCACAGGACAATTTGCGCCATGCCTTGTCAGAAGTTGTGTCCTCGGTCTCAAGCATTCACACCGGCGCAGCGGGCATTGGCGAGGCCACCAGGCAACTTTCGCACAGAACCGAAAGCCAGGCAGCCACTCTCGAAGAAACAGCTGCAGCGCTCGACGAAATGACAGCCAGCGTCCGCAGTTCCGCCGACAGTGCCAAGAACGTCGAAACGGCCATGCAAGAGGCCAAACGCGAAGCCGAGGAAAGCGGCGAAGTGGTCAATTCAGCCGTGGCAGCAATGACCGAGATTGACAGCAGTTCCGGGCAAATTTCTCAGATCGTCAATGTCATTGATGACATTGCGTTCCAAACCAACCTTTTGGCACTGAATGCCGGGGTTGAGGCTGCACGCGCCGGAGAATCCGGCAAAGGCTTTGCAGTTGTCGCCTCCGAAGTGCGCGCACTTGCTCAGCGATCCGCCGAATCCGCAAAAGAGATCAAGAACCTCATCAATGAAAGCTCTGAACATGTCGAGCGCGGCGTAGAACTCGTTGGCAAAACCGGCGATGCGCTGACATCTATTCTGGAACGCTTCTCGCAAGTCTCAAACTTGGTTTCTGGAATCGCAGAGGTTACCGCAGAACAAAGCGCTGGTTTGAATGAAATCAACCTTGGCATCACTCAACTTGATCGCGTCACACAGCAAAACGCGTCCATGGTCGAAGAGACAACCGACGCAGGTCAGATGTTGAACGCAGATGCAGACAGAATGGCGGAACTCACCGGCCAGTTCAATATCGGAAGCAATGACAGTGAATGGATTGCTGAAGATCACTCAGTTTCTGACGAGACCGGAAAAGCAGCATAAGTTGTGTAAGAGGGAGCAAGCATCGCAGAAGCCTCAACATTTTTTTGGGGCCAAACGTTGCTAAAGCTTGGCGCACCTGAGAGGAGCCACTGGAGTAGCCCCCTGAAAGTGGTCCGCCAACTGGGATAGATTGTCCCGTAAATTGGAGGATCAGCGATGGCTGGGAAAAGAGAGAAACCCGAATAGATTGTATCGAAGCTTCGGCAAGTTGAAGTAT